>NZ_JACAFP010000018.1 GCF_015354505.1 Microbacterium sp. UFMG61
ACACATAACAAAGTCATTGTCATGCGGTTCTCGACCGTACATCGAGAACCACTCAGTGGACGCGTAGCACCAACAAACGGTGTGTTATCAAGTCATCGGCTTATTAGTACCAGTCAGCTGCATGCATTGCTGCACTTCCACATCTGGCCTATCAACCCAGTAGTCTGGCTGGGAGCCTCTCACCCGAAGGTATGGAAATCTCATCTTGAGGCCGGCTTCCCGCTTAGATGCTTTCAGCGGTTATCCATCCCGAACGTAGCTAATCAGCGGTGCTCCTGGCGGAACAACTGACACACCAGAGGTTCGTCCAACCCGGTCCTCTCGTACTAGGGTCAGATCCTCTCAAATTTCCTACGCGCGCAGCGGATAGGGACCGAACTGTCTCACGACGTTCTAAACCCAGCTCGCGTACCGCTTTAATGGGCGAACAGCCCAACCCTTGGGACCTACTCCAGCCCCAGGATGCGACGAGCCGACATCGAGGTGCCAAACCATGCCGTCGATATGGACTCTTGGGCAAGATCAGCCTGTTATCCCCGAGGTACCTTTTATCCGTTGAGCGACAGCGCTTCCACAAGCCACTGCCGGATCACTAGTCCCGACTTTCGTCCCTGCTCGACCTGTCAGTCTCACAGTCAAGCTCCCTTGTGCACTTACACTCGACACCTGATTGCCAACCAGGTTGAGGGAACCTTTGGGCGCCTCCGTTACTTTTTGGGAGGCAACCGCCCCAGTTAAACTACCCACCAGGCACTGTCCCTGAACCGGATTACGGTTCGAAGTTAGATATCCAGAGTGACCAGAGTGGTATTTCAACAATGACTCCACATGAACTGGCGTCCATGCTTCACAGTCTCCCACCTATCCTACACAAGCCACACCGAACACCAATACCAAGCTGTAGTAAAGGTCACGGGGTCTTTCCGTCCTGCTGCGCGTAACGAGCATCTTTACTCGTAATGCAATTTCGCCGAGTTCGCGGTTGAGACAGTTGGGAAGTCGTTACGCCATTCGTGCAGGTCGGAACTTACCCGACAAGGAATTTCGCTACCTTAGGATGGTTATAGTTACCACCGCCGTTTACTGGGGCTTAAATTCTCAGCTTCGCCTTGCGGCTAACCGGTCCTCTTAACCTTCCAGCACCGGGCAGGCGTCAGTCCGTATACATCGTCTTGCGACTTGGCACGGACCTGTGTTTTTAGTAAACAGTCGCTACCCACTAGTCTCTGCGGCCACCACACCCTTTTCGGAGCAAGTCCGTATAAGTGGATGGCCCCCCTTCTCCCGAAGTTACGGGGGCATTTTGCCGAGTTCCTTAACCACGATTCTCTCGATCTCCTTGGTATTCTCTACCTGACCACCTGAGTCGGTTTGGGGTACGGGCGGCTAGAACCTCGCGTCGATGCTTTTCTTGGCAGCATAGGATCACCCACTTTTTATCCGCATCGTGTCTCAGCCTNTGTGAACGGCGGATTTGCCTACCGTTCGGCCTACGCACTTGCACCAGGACAACCATCGCCTGGCTTGGGCTACCTTCCTGCGTCACACCTGTTAATACGCTAACCGCACCAGAATGGGGTCGTGCGCTAGGCCCACAGCGTCACCCCGAAGGGATCAGTCAGTGGGATTCAGACACTTAGCACTACTGGATTAGCTTGGGCGGTTCTTCGCCGGTACGGGAATATCAACCCGTTGTCCATCGACTACGCCTGTCGGCCTCGCCTTAGGTCCCGACTTACCCAGGGAAGATTAGCTTGACCCTGGAACCCTTGGTCTTTCGGAGGACGTGTTTCTCACACGTCTTTCGCTACTCATGCCTGCATTCTCACTCGTGTAGCCTCCACGGCTGGTTTACACCGCCGCTTCGCTGGCCACACGACGCTCTCCTACCCATCAACACGGCTGGACCACGAAGGCCTACCAATAATGTCAATGCCACAACTTCGGTGGCGTGCTTGAGCCCCGTTACATTGTCGGCGCGGAATCACTTGACCAGTGAGCTATTACGCACTCTTTCAAGGGTGGCTGCTTCTAAGCCAACCTCCTGGTTGTCAAGGCAACTCCACATCCTTTCCCACTTAGCACGCGCTTTGGGACCTTAGTTGGTGGTCTGGGTTGTTTCCCTCTCGACTATGAAGCTTATCCCCCACAGTCTCACTGCTGCGCTCTCACTTACCGGCATTCGGAGTTTGGCTGACGTCAGTAACCTTGTAGGGCCCATCGGCCATCCAGTAGCTCTACCTCCGGCAAGAAACACGCAACGCTGCACCTAAATGCATTTCGGAGAGAACCAGCTATCACGAAGTTTGATTGGCCTTTCACCCCTATCCACAGCTCATCCCCTCAGTTTTCAACCTAAGTGGGTTCGGTCCTCCACGACGTCTTACCGTCGCTTCAACCTGGCCATGGATAGATCACTTCGCTTCGGGTCTAGGACATGCGACTGAATCGCCCTATTCAGACTCGCTTTCGCTACGGCTACCCCACACGGGTTAACCTCGCCACATATCGCTAACTCGCAGGCTCATTCTTCAAAAGGCACGCTGTCACAGCTACTAAGGCTGCTCCAACGGTTTGTAAGCAAACGGTTTCAGGTACTATTTCACTCCCCTCCCGGGGTACTTTTCACCTTTCCCTCACGGTACTTGTCCGCTATCGGTCATCTGGGAGTATTTAGGCTTATCAGGTGGTCCTGACAGATTCACACGGGATTTCACGGGCCCCGTGCTACTTGGGATACTCTTCGCGCCACGGTTGGCATTTCGACTACGGGGTTGGCACCCTCTATGACCGGCCTTTCAAGACCGTTCGTCTATACCATCGTGTAACGCCGCCACCTCGGCAGAGATGACTGAAAAGTCCCACAACCCCCAACGTGCAACGCCTGCCGGCTATCACACACGCTAGGTTTAGCCTGTTCCGGTTTCGCTCGCCACTACTAACGGAATCGCGGTTGCTTTCTCTTCCTGTGGGTACTGAGATGTTTCACTTCCCCACGTTCCCTCTACCCGCCCTATATATTCAGGCGGGAGTCACTAGGTCGGCACGCCGCCCAGCGGGGTTTCCCCATTCGGACACCCTCGGATCAAAACTTGCTTATCAGTTCCCCGAGGCTTATCGCAGATTGCTACGTCCTTCTTCGGCTCCAGATGCCAAGGCATCCACCGTTTGCTCTTAAAGACTTGAAATCACATGAGTTTGAATCAGAATCGACACCAGACCCNAAGGCCTGGCATGAAATTGACTAATGATCTTTAAGATCATCTTGTGCAACCGACCGAAGCCGGCTGCAAGATGCTCGCGTCCACTGTGTAGTTCTCAAAGTACGGGCGGTACCCCTTCCCGCATCCCCAACCGGAGACACAACAAGAGGCCCAGAGGTACAGAAACGATCCGAAGATCGCATCCGGTCCCTCAGGACCCAACAGCGTGCAGACACCGGCCCCCTCACCCAGAACCTTCCANCAACCGAAGTTGCGTACTAGCTCCGAGATCAGATCTCGATGTCATGTCAAATGTTCCACCCATGAGCTCCCAGCGAAGAACGTANGCCTTCGAACTGGGTTCTGGACTCCGAAGAGTCAGATGCTCCTTAGAAAGGAGGTGATCCAGCCGCACCTTCCGGTACGGCTACCTTGTTACGACTTAGTCCTAATTACCGATCCCACCTTCGACGGCTCCCTCCACAAGGGTTAGGCCACCGGCTTCAGGTGTTACCGACTTTCATGACTTGACGGGCGGTGTGTACAAGACCCGGGAACGTATTCACCGCAGCGTTGCTGATCTGCGATTACTAGCGACTCCGACTTCATGAGGTCGAGTTGCAGACCTCAATCCGAACTGGGACCGGCTTTTTGGGATTCGCTCCACCTCGCGGTATTGCAGCCCTTTGTACCGGCCATTGTAGCATGCGTGAAGCCCAAGACATAAGGGGCATGATGATTTGACGTCATCCCCACCTTCCTCCGAGTTGACCCCGGCAGTATCCCATGAGTTCCCACCATTACGTGCTGGCAACATAGAACGAGGGTTGCGCTCGTTGCGGGACTTAACCCAACATCTCACGACACGAGCTGACGACAACCATGCACCACCTGTTTACGAGTGTCCAAAGAGTTGACCATTTCTGGCCCGTTCTCGTATATGTCAAGCCTTGGTAAGGTTCTTCGCGTTGCATCGAATTAATCCGCATGCTCCGCCGCTTGTGCGGGTCCCCGTCAATTCCTTTGAGTTTTAGCCTTGCGGCCGTACTCCCCAGGCGGGGAACTTAATGCGTTAGCTGCGTCACGGAATCCGTGGAATGGACCCCACAACTAGTTCCCAACGTTTACGGGGTGGACTACCAGGGTATCTAAGCCTGTTTGCTCCCCACCCTTTCGCTCCTCAGCGTCAGTTACGGCCCAGAGATCTGCCTTCGCCATCGGTGTTCCTCCTGATATCTGCGCATTCCACCGCTACACCAGGAATTCCAATCTCCCCTACCGCACTCTAGTCTGCCCGTACCCACTGCAGGCCGGAGGTTGAGCCTCCGGATTTCACAGCAGACGCGACAAACCGCCTACGAGCTCTTTACGCCCAATAATTCCGGATAACGCTTGCGCCCTACGTATTACCGCGGCTGCTGGCACGTAGTTAGCCGGCGCTTTTTCTGCAGGTACCGTCACTTTCGCTTCTTCCCTGCTAAAAGAGGTTTACAACCCGAAGGCCGTCATCCCTCACGCGGCGTTGCTGCATCAGGCTTGCGCCCATTGTGCAATATTCCCCACTGCTGCCTCCCGTAGGAGTCTGGGCCGTGTCTCAGTCCCAGTGTGGCCGGTCACCCTCTCAGGCCGGCTACCCGTCGACGCCTTGGTGAGCCATTACCTCACCAACAAGCTGATAGGCCGCGAGCCCATCCCCAACCGAAATTCTTTCCAACCACTGAAGATGCCTTCGTGGTTCGTATCCAGTATTAGACGCCGTTTCCAGCGCTTATCCCAGAGTCAGGGGCAGGTTGCTCACGTGTTACTCACCCGTTCGCCACTGATCCCACAGAGCAAGCTCCGTGTTCACCGTTCGACTTGCATGTGTTAAGCACGCCGCCAGCGTTCATCCTGAGCCAGGATCAAACTCTCCGTAAAAAAGAAATGCATACGACACCGGGAAAACGATGACGCAGCGAGTTTGATGCTGACCAAAGAGACAAATTCATTGCTGACTTCATCCATTGCCAACCCCCCGGGAAGATGCCTTCGTGGTTCGTATCCAGTATTAGACGCCGTTTCCAGCGCTTATCCCAGAGTCAGGGGCAGGTTGCTCACGTGTTACTCACCCGTTCGCCACTGATCCCACAGAGCAAGCTCCGTGTTCACCGTTCGACTTGCATGTGTTAAGCACGCCGCCAGCGTTCATCCTGAGCCAGGATCAAACTCTCCGTAAAAAAGAAATGCATACGACACCGGGAAAACGATGACGCAGCGAGTTTGATGCTGACCAAAGAGACAAATTCATTGCTGACTTCATCCATTGCCAACCCCCCGGAAGGAGTTGGTCTTTGATCCAAAGGAATCTCATCCAGCCGAAGCTGAATCGAGGTTATTTGGCATTTGACAAGTGCACGCTGTTGAGTTCTCAAGGATCGGATGCTCCCACGACCCAGTCATCACAACCAGGCCCGAAGGGCAACTTATCTATCTTAGCCACCCTGTTCCGCTTGTCAAATCGGCGCGCCGTGCAGATCTTGGATCCGCTGCGCAGCCTGTGACAGCCGCAGTTGGGGTGGATCTCCCATCCTAGACGCACGCGTCGTTACTCACAAGTGAGGGTGTGGGAGGTCGTTCTCCGCTTGAGGGGGGTGAAGCTCTCGGCCTCTCCGCTTCCCTGTGGGGCGAACAAGTAATAAGTTACGTGGGTTCCGGGGTTCTGGCAAATCGAGCCGCTCTCCCCGGGCGTGTCGGCGAGCACTCCGCCGCAGCTTTTGGCTGTCCAGGGGCGGGAAACGCCCGGGATCACGGCGCCGAGTACCATCGGACGGTGCTCGAGTCATCGAATCCGCCACCGTCCGCGGCCCTTCTGCGACGCGTGTTGTCGGAGGTGGGCCTCCCGATCGCAGAGCCGATGGCCGTTGCCGCTCCTGCCCGCGCCGTACCGCTGCCCTCACGCCTGGCGACCGGAGATCTGGCATGGGCGAGCGTGAGCGCGGTGATCGCGGCCAGCGGCTACCGCACCCTGCCCGATCCCGACAGGATCTCCCTCGCCTACCGCAGCGATGCCGTGCTCACCGTCGACGGCATGAGACCCGACGTATGGTCACCCCTCTCCGGATTCTGGCGATCGAGCGACGGGTGGATCCGCACTCATGCCAACTATCCGCACCACACGCGACGCCTTCGGGATGGACTCCGCCTCCCCGACAGAGCCGGTCCCGACGACATGCGAGCTGTGATCGGAGAACGGCGCAGCGACGAGCTCGTCGACGCGATCTCCCGCGCGCGTGGCCTCGCCGTCGTGGTCGGCACGGAGAATCCGGCCCTCGACAGAACCTTGCAGGCTCGCCCACTGCTGGACGTCGACGGCCCCGCTCCCCTGGATGTGCACCTCTCCCCCGCGGCGCCGGACCCTCTCCCGCTTGCCGGTATCCGCGTGCTCGACCTCACCCGTGTGATCGCCGGCCCTGTCTGCACTCGAACACTGGCTCTGCTCGGCGCCGACGTGCTGCGCGTCGATCCTCCGACTCTGCCTGAGCCGGAGTGGCAGCACCTGGATACGGGGCATGGCAAGCGATCCACCGTGATCGATGCGCGCAGCTCCGGTTTCCGCGACCTGCTCGATTCGGCCGACGTCGTCGTCCTGGGGTACCGACCCGCCTCCCTCGCGCGACTCGGACTCTCAGCGGAGGCGCTCCGCGAGCGGCATCCACGTCTTCTCATCGCCGAACTCAGCGCCTGGGGTTCGGAACATCCCGACCGAGCCGGCTTCGACAGCCTCGTCCAGGCGGAGTCCGGCATCGCGATGATCGAGTCGCCGGACGGCGCGACGCCGGGCGCCCTTCCTGCACAGGCTCTCGACCACAGCGCAGGTTATCTGCTCGCCGCGGGGATCACCGCGTTGCTCAGACGACGCGCCGCCGAGAACAGAGGGTGGCGCATCCGAACGTCTCTGCGCCGGATCGCCGCAGAGTTGCTGGGTATGCCCCGTCAGTCGATCCCCGCTCCGACCTCCGAGCTCGACACCTCGCCGCACACCAGATCGTTCGCCGTCGCAGGGCACCGGATCACCACCGTGGCGCCCGTGATTCCCGGACTCGAGTTCAGTGCGCCTCGGCCGTGGGGATCGGATCAGCCGACCTGGTGACGCGCCGGAACAGCGGCACCGACAGGCACAGCACCAGTGTCAGCGCTCCCCAGATCGCACAGGCGGGCGGCAGGACCCGATATGCAAGATGCTGGATCGTGAACTCGTCGGTGAACGGCCCATAGGCGACCGCCCCGACGATCCACGCGGTGATCAGCACCGCCGGCAGCGAGATCCACCAGGCGATACGGACTCCCGCGGGAACCACCTGCACGACATCGTGCGCATCCGCCCGACGAAGCCGGAGGAGCGCCCAGATGCCGAGGATCGACAGGCCGATCACGCTGGATCCGTGCTGCAGCCATTTGTAACCGGTCAGAGGTCCCCACATCTCGTCGAGCGCCGGCAGCGCCTCGACGCCCCACCGCCCTTCGTGCGTGAAGTGATCCCAGAGGATGTGCGACACGACTCCGAGCAGCAGTGAGACGCCGAGCAGCAGAGGTGCGAACCGGTTGCCGACGCCCACGCCGATCGCGGTCCTCGCCGCCGCGCGCCCTGTCTGTGACCAGTCCGTCGGTAATCTCCGTGCCAGCGCCTCCGGCGCCAGTTCACCGACGGCGGGGCGAAGCACGACGCGCCACACCAGGAAGAGCACGAACGCGACGGCGCTCGTCCACACGACGTTGGTGAACGTGTGCGTGAAGGAGTAGTCGATCCCGATTCCTCGCAGGAAGAGCGGAAGATCCGGCGTCATCGCTCCGATCGCGATCGCGGCGGGCACGAGAGGCGTGCGGACGAACGGCAACGCGATGACCGCGTGGCTCGGTGTGAACGGCATCGAGGCTCCCGTCGCGAGGGATCCTGGTAGCGATCCGGACCCGGGTCCGGATCGCTGCCAGGGATGATCGGCTGGGCGGATCAGTCCAGGAAGAGTCCCGCGAGGGTCTTCTTTCCGCGGCGGAGCACGGAGACTTCCCCGGGAAGCTTTCCTGCGACGGTCGCCGCGTCATCTTCCACGCGTTCGCCGTCGAGCGAGACGCCGCCCTGGGCGATCGCGCGACGAGCCTCCGACAGACTCGACACGAGCCCGGTGGCGACCAGCGCATCGACGACCGACGACCCTGCGTCGACCTTCGCGTTCGGCAGCTCCTCGAGTGCGGTGCGCAGCGTCGACGCGTCGAGGGCGGTCAGGTCGCCCTGACCGAACAGCGCGTCGGAGGCCGCGATCACGGCAGCCGTGGCATCGATGCCGTGCACGGTGGCGACGACCTCGAGAGCCAGACGCTTCTGAGCCGCACGTCGGAACGGCTCAGTCTCGACGAGCGCCTCGTACTCCTCGATCTCGGCGCGCGTCAGGAACGTGAACACCTTGAGCCGCTCGATCACGTCGGCATCCGCCGTGCTGAGCCAGAACTGGTAGAACGCGTACGGGCTCGTGAGATCGGCATCGATCCAGATCGCGTTGCCCTCACTCTTGCCGAACTTCGTTCCGTCGCTGTTCGTGATCAGCGGCGTGCCGATGGCGTGCACGGATACGCCCTCCACACGGTGGATGAGGTCGGTGCCGCTGGTGAGGTTGCCCCACTGATCCGACCCACCCGTCTGCAACACGCAGTCGTACTGACGGTACAGCTCGAGGAAGTCGATGCCCTGCAGGATCTGGTAGCTGAACTCGGTGTAGCTGATGCCCGCATCGGAGTTCAGTCGCGCTGCGACCGCATCCTTCTTGAGCATCGTGCCGACCCGGTAGTGCTTGCCGATCTCGCGGAGGAAGTCGATCGCGCTCAACGGGGCGGTCCAGTCGAGGTTGTTCACCATGCGGGCCGCGTTCTCACCCTCGAAACTCAGGTACTGCTCGACCTGGCCCCGCAGACGATCCACCCACTCGGCGACCGTCTCACGGGTGTTGAGCGTGCGCTCGGCCGTCGGACGGGGGTCTCCGATCAGACCGGTCGACCCTCCGACGAGTCCGAGGGGCTTGTGGCCGGCGAGCTGGAGCCGACGCAGAGTCAGCAGCTGCACGAGGTGACCGAGGTGCAGGCTGGGGGCAGTCGGGTCGAAACCGCAGTAATACGTGATCGGGTCCCCGGCGAGAAGGGCGCGCAGCGCCTCCTGGTCAGTGGACACGTGGACGAGTCCGCGCCACAGCAGTTCGTCCCACACGTTCTCGAACGTGGGGTCGATCGCCGGCGGGGCGGTCGTCAGAGCGGTATTCGACACGCGCTCCAGGCTATCAGCGGTGAGCACTCGCCATTCCCCCTGCACAGGCGGATCGGTCGGGTCAGCTGTGGGCAGCCCACCACACGAGGAACGCCGCGCCCAGTCCGATCACCCAGCTCACCAGGCTCCCGACGAGGAAGTACTCCGCCCTGGCACCGGTCTCGCCGTCGCGAGAGATCTCGGGGAACCGGACGATGCCCTTGGCCGCCAGCATCGCTGCGAGGATCGGGTAGGCGGCGGCCAGAGTGAGGATCATCACGAGGATGCGTTCCAGCGGGCCGATCAGACGGCCGCCCTTGAACCCGGCCCGCGGATCCCGGGCGGGCTCGGCCTCGTCGGAGGTCTTGTTCGTGGCGATGGGGGCCGGTCCCGCCTCGGACTCGGTGGTCGCGGGCGCAGGGATGCGCGTGAGTTCGGCCGGACGCCACGTGTGCTCGCCGTCGAGCGCCGCGCGCACCACGAGGTTCGCCGATTCCATCAGGAACACACCGGCACCGACCGTCAGCATCGCGAGATCGAACGGCACCTCGCCGAACGGCGACCGGATGCTCCAGACCGCGCCGATCAGACCGGTGTCCGTGCGGGCGCCGAGGGCGACCACGGCGCCGATGCTGAGCACCCCGAGCAGCGCAGCGGGCCAGAAGCCGAGCGGCGCCGGACGCTCGGACGGCATGCACCACACCCAGAGAGCTCCGACCACGAGCCCCGAGAGCATCGGCAGGAGGGCGTCGCTCACACTTCCGAGGAGCAGCAGGATCACGGCCGTCGTGAGGTACCCGACCCATCGACGGGGCGCGAACTGGCGGACGAGATCGGCGGCGCCGACCGCGAGGAGGAGGAATCCGGCGACGATCATGCGGTCGATCCTCTCAGCGCGACGAGCCCCTCGAGGAGTGCCGCGCTGCCGGCGTTGCGCAGCGACTTCGAGACGCTCGGCTGCGAGATGCCCTCTTCTGCCGCGAGCTCATGCTGCGATCTGCCGACCAGGCGTCCGTAGGTCAGCCGGCGCTCGCGCTCGTTCATGGCCCCCACCAGCTCGTCCCTGACGAGGAGATAGGCGTTCGAGGCGGCGATCGTGCTGTCCATGACCTCATCCTGCCCGGGAGCTCCGACAATCCAGGTGCGCGTGCGCGGCACCGCGCGACCCTCCCGCCCGTGCACCATCTCGATCGCGGCACGCGCGGCGTACCAACCGGGTCCGTCAGCGAGCTCACCGTGCACCGAGTCGACCGCCCTCACCGCTCCGACGCCGATGCCGAAGCGGAACGCGATGCCGTCCGGCAGGCTGAGCTGGATCATCAGCAGCGAGACCATGGCATCTTCGAGCGCGCGATAGACGCCCTGCTGCTCGTCTCCGACCGTGGGGGTCAGCGGCTGCTGTGCGAGCGGAAGATCCTCCTCGACGCGGGCGATGGTGTCATCGAGGATCCGCTGCGCCGCCGTGCGATCGTCGAGCTTGCGAGAGCCCACGATGTCGGCGAGTACGGCGATGACCATGTCATAACCGTATCACGAATAACTTGGCTTTATGCCCTATTTGGCTATACGCTCGGGATATGCCTGAATCAGACATCATCTCCTGGGCGGAAGGCTCCTGGACACACGCCCCCGCCGACCTCGCCTCCGCCGCCGAGCACCTCGACGTGACCGCCGTCGAAGGCAGCGACGCCTGGCGCCACACCGCCTACGGCTTCGTGCACGATACCGAGCACGCGCTGCTCGCGCCGCTGGCGGTCGGCGAGGCGATGGACGTGTCGTTCCGCGCCCCCTGGGACGGACAGTTCGACCAAGCCGGCATCTTCGTGCGCATCGACGACGAGCACTGGATAAAGGCGGGCATCGAGTACGCCGACGATCACCTCGGGCTCGGCGCAGTCGTCACCGACATCCGCTCCGACTGGTCGGTCGGGTACGTCGACGACTGGCACGGCAGCGAGATCACCGTCCGCGTGAGCCGCTGGCCGGATGCCGTGATCGTGCGGGCACGCGCGGATGACGGAGACTGGCGTCTGGTGCGGGTCGCCCCGTTCGACGGCGATGCCGCGGCATCCGCAGGCCCGTTCCTCGCGGGCCCCACCCGCGCGGGTCTCGTCGTACGCTTCACCCGCTGGACGCGCTCGGCCGCCGACATCGCGCTGCACTGACCCGAACCCGCCGAACCATCGGCATGACCCGAACGGCCCGTGGAGATTCTCGTCGAGAACCTCCACGGGCCGTTCGCCGTCACGGGGACGCGAGTGCGCTGCTACAGGCCGAGTGCGTGCGCGGCCGCCTGCGCCCGCGCCACGAGCTCGGCGCGCTGCTCGGTCACTCGCACCGGTGCTGTGCCTCCGGCTCCGGTGCGAGACGCCACCGAGCCCTCGATCGTGAGGACCTCGCGGACCTCCGGAACCAGGTGCGGCGAGACCGAGAGCAGCAGCTCGTCGGAGGCGTCCTCGAGCCCGATCCCCTGCTCCTCGCAGGCACGGACGAGCGCGCCGGAGATCTCGTGCGCGTCGCGGAAGGGCACCCGCCGCTTCACCAGCCACTCGGCGACGTCGGTCGCGAGCGAGAAACCCTCCGGCGCGAGCGAGGCCATGCGCTCGGTGTCGAAGCGCAGCGTCGCGATCATGCCCGCGAATGCGGGAAGCACGACCTCGAGAGTCTGCACGGAGTCGAAGACCGGCTCCTTGTCTTCCTGCAGGTCCCGGTTGTACGCGAGCGGGAGACCCTTGAGCGTCGCCATGAGCCCCGACAGGTTGCCGATCAGACGCCCCGACTTGCCACGAGCGAGCTCCGCGATGTCGGGGTTCTTCTTCTGCGGCATGATGCTCGACCCGGTCGAGTAGCTGTCGTGCAGCGTGACGAAGCCGAACTCGCGCGTGTTCCAGAGGATGATCTCCTCGCTCAGACGTGACAGGTCGACTCCGGTCATGGCAGCGATGAAGGCGAACTCCGCCACGACGTCGCGCGCGGCGGTGCCGTCGAGCGAGTTCTCGGCGGGTCGGTCGAGACCGAGCTCGGAGGCCACGAGTGCGGGATCGAGACCGAGCGTCGATCCCGCGAGCGCTCCCCCGCCGTACGGCGAGGCACCGGCGCGACGGCGCCAGTCGACGAGGCGCTCGAGCTCGCGCACGAGAGGCCAGCCGTGCGCCTGCAGGTGGTGAGCGAGCAGGACCGGCTGCGCGTGCTGCAGATGCGTGCGTCCGGGGAGGATCGCGTCGGGGTGCGCCTCGGCCTGAGCCACGAGAGCGTCGATGACACGGAGCAGGTCCCGGGCGATGACCCGGGCGTGATCGATCAGGTACATCCGCACGAGGGTCGCGATCTGATCGTTCCGACTGCGGCCCGCTCGGAGGCGGCCACCCAGCTCCGGCCCCAGCTCGGCGATGAGCGCCTGCTCGAGAGCTCCGTGCACGTCCTCGTCGGACGGCACCGGCTGCAGAGTGCCGTCGGCGACCTTGCGCGCCACGGCATCCAGTCCCGCGTGCATCCGCGCGGCCTCGTCGGACTCGAGATACCCGGCTGCCTCGAGCGCGGTCGCATGCGCGTGGGACCCTGCGATGTCGTAGGGTGCGAGCACCCAGTCGAAGTGGGTCGACCGGCTCAGCTCGACGAGCTCCGGGGAAGGTCCGCTCGCGAACCGCGCACCCCAGAGGGCGCCCTCGTTGGTGCCTTCGTTCTTCGAGTCGCTCATCACGCGTCCTTCTTGCCGAGCAGCCAGACCAGAAGTGCCTTCTGCGCGTGCAGGCGGTTCTCAGCCTCGTCCCAGACGACGCTCTGCGGCCCGTCGATGACCTCGGAGTCGACCTCGTACCCGCGATCCGCGGGGAGGCAGTGAATGAAGACCGCTTCGGGGTCGGCGATCTGCATCGTCTCGGGCGTCACCTTGTAGCCGCCGAGATCGCGGATACGGGCGAGTTTCTCCTCTTCCTTCCCCATCGACACCCAGGTGTCGGTGACGACGACGTCGGCTCCGGCCGCCGCCTCGACGGCGTCGGTGAAGAGCGTGATCGATCCTCCGGTCTCCGCGGCACGGCGATCGGCTGCCTCGACGACGTCGGGGCGGGGCGCGTAGTCAGCGGGCGACGCGATGCGCACATGCATGCCGGCAGTCACGCCCGCCAGCGCATACGAGTGCGCCATGTTGCTCTGCCCATCACCGAAGAACGTCAGAGTCAAGCCCTTGAGGTCGCCCTTGTGCTCGCGGATCGTGAGCAGGTCGGCGAGCAGCTGGCACGGGTGGAAGTCATCCGAGAGGGCATTGACGACCGGAACCGTGGTGCCGGCTGCCATCTCCTCAAGCCCCGACTGCGCATAGGTGCGCCAGACGATGGCCGCCACCTGGCGCTCGAGCACCCGGGCCGTGTCCGACGGGGTCTCCTTGCCGCCGAGCTGGCTGTTGGCCGTCGAGATGATCAGCGGGGAGCCGCCGAGGTCGGCGATGCCCACCGCGAATGAGACGCGGGTGCGGGTCGACGACTTGTCGAAGATCACCGCGACCGTCTGCGGACCGGCGAGCGCCTTGTTCGCCCAGCGATCCTTCTTCAGCTCGATGGCGAGATCGAGGATCTCCGCCTGCTCTGCGGGGGTCAGATCGTCGTCACGCAGAAGGTGGCGGGTCATGCGAGGGCCTTTCCGGATTCGGTGAGGGATGCCTGGACGGCGGCGAGCGATGCCGCGAAGAGGTCGCGGAACTCGGCGAGCTCCGCGTCTCCGATTGTGAGCGCCGGCGCGATGCGCACGGTCTCGGGGTTCGCCGCGTTCACGATGAGTCCACGCTCCTGGGCCGCGGCGACGACCTCGTTCGCGACCGGAGTACTCAGTGCCACGCCGATCAGGAGTCCGCGGCCGCGCACTCCGGTGACGAGGGGGGACTCGAGCCCTGCGATAATCTCGCGCAGCTGCTCGCCGCGGCGGGCCGCGTTCTCGACGAGTCCGGCGTCTTCGATCTCGGTGAGCACCGCATCCGCGACAGCGGTGGCCAGCGGGTTGCCGCCGAACGTCGAGCCGTGCGAGCCGGGCGTGAAGAGCGAACTCGCCGCACCGTAGGTGACGAGCGCGCCGATCGGGAAGCCACCGCCGATGCCCTTCGCGAGGGTGATGGCGTCGGGCGTGATTCCCTCGTGGCTGAATCCGAACCAGGCACCCGTACGCCCGGCACCCGTCTGGATCTCATCGACGATGAGCAGCGCACCGTGCTTCAGTGTCAGCGAACGCGCCGCCTGGAGGTACCCCTCCGGCAGCTCGACGACGCCGGCCTCGCCCTGGATGGGCTCGACGATCACGGCGGCGACACGGTCGTCGATCGCGGCTTCGAGCGCCTCGATGGTCGCCGGGATGTGCTCGACTCCGCCGGGCATCGGCTCGAAAGGCGCCCGCATGGCGGCCTTCGCCGTCAAAGCGAGCGAGCCCATGGTGCGTCCGTGGAAGCCGTTCTCGAGGGCGAGGATGCGCGGCTTCTCGGTGCCGCCGTGCAGACGGGCGAGCTTGAACGCCGCCTCGTTGGCCTCGGCGCCGGAGTTCGAGAAGAACACGCGGCCGTCGATGCCGGCGCCCGCGAGGCGCTTGAGCCGTGCGGCGAGCGCGAGCTGCGACGGCGTCGCGAAGTAGTTGGAGACGTGCGCGAGGGTCGCCGCCTGCCGCGACACGGCCGCGACGAACACCGGGTGCGCGTGACCGAGCGAGGTCACCGCGATGCCGGCGAGGAAGTCGAGGTGGCGGTTGCCCTCGGAGTCCCAGAGGTACGAGCCCTCACCGCGAGTGAGCATCGCCAGACGGGGTCCTGCGTTGAGGACCAGATCGCTCGCTGCGTCATCCTGCCAATTGCTCATGCGTTCGTCCCTGCGCTTCCCAAGACCACTTCTGTTCCGATTCCCTTGCTGGTGAAGAGTTCGACGAGCACCGAGTGCGGCACACGTCCGTCGATGATCGCTGCGGCGTCGACGCCGCCCTCGATCGCATCCAGGCATGCCTTCATCTTCGGGATCATGCCGGATTCGAGGGTCGGGAGCATCTCGATGAGAGCCTCCGACGTGAGGTGCGAGACGAGCGAGTCGCGGTTGGGCCAATCGGCGTAGAGGCCGGGGACATCCGTGAGGATGACGAGCTTGCGCGCCTTCAGCGCCACGGCGAGGGCTGCGGCCGCGGCATCCGCGTTCACGTTGAGCGACTGACCGGGGTGATCGAGGTCCGGGGCGATGCTTGAGACCACGGGCACACGACCCGCCGCGAGGTGGTCGAGCACCGGTGTCGGATCGACCTCGACGACGTCGCCGACGCGACCGAGGTCGATCTCCTCCCCGTCGATCACGACGCCGCGGCGGCGCCCACCGAAGAGTCCGGCGTCCTCGCCGCTGAGCCCGGTCGCGATCGGACCGTGCGAGTTGATCTTGGAGACCAGCTGCGGGTTGACCTGACCGGTGAGCACCATACGCACGACGCTGATCGCCTCGGTGTTGGTGACGCGGTAGCCGCCCTTGAACTCGCTCGGGATCTCGAGCCGCTGCAGCATGTCGGAGATCTGGGGGCCGCCGCCGTGCACGACGACGGGCTGCACTCCGACATAGCGCAGATACGCGATGTCCTGGGCGAAGGCCTCCTGCAGTTCGTCGGAGACCATCGCGTTCCCGCCGTACTTGACGACGACGATCTGATCGCGGAACTTCTTCAGCCACGGAAGCGATTCGATGAGCGTCGCTGCCTTGACGGCGGCGACGTCGGGGGTGGTGTCCTGGATGTCGGTGGTCATGAGGCGTACGCGCTGTTCTCGTGCACGTAATCGTGAGTGAGGTCGTTCGTGAGGATCGTCGCCGTCGCATCACCGATCTTGAGGTCGATCACCAGATGAGTCGCCCGTGGAGTCAGGTCGACCTCCTCGCGCGGCCGGTCGGGGCCACCTTCACTGCACACGCGGACGCCGTTCATCCAGACATCGACGTCATACGGGTCGAACTGCGCGTTCGTCGTGCCGATCGCGGCGAGCACCCGACCCCAGTTCGGGTCGTTGCCGAAGATCGCAGCTTTGAAGAGGTTGTTTCGAGCGACCGAGCGGCCGACCTCGACCGCCTCTCCCTCGGTCACGGCATGCTGCACCTCGATCGTGATGTCGTGGCTCGCTCCCTCGGCATCCCCCTGCAGCTTGACCGCGAGTTCCAGGCAGAGCTCGCGCAGGGCGGCGGTGAAGTCGTCGAGGGCGGGCACGACGCCGGATGCACCGTTGGCGAGCAGCGTGACCTGGTCGTTCGTCGACATGCACCCGTCGGAGTCGAGACGGTCGAACGTCGTGCCGGTCGCTGCGCGCAGGGCGGCATCCGCTTCGAGCGGCTCGAGCACGGCATCCGTCGTGATGACGACCAGCATGGTCGCGAGCCCCGGGGCGAGCATGCCGGCGCCCTTCGCCATGCCGCCGATGGTCCAGCCGTCGCGGGCCACGATCGCTGTCTTCGACACGCTGTCGGTGGTCATGATGGCCTCGGCCGCCACATCACCGCCGTCGGTCGAGAGCTCGGCGATGGCCTGCTCCGTGCCCGCGAGCACCTTGCCGCGGAAGACCTCGTCGCCGACGCCGATGAGACCGGTCGAGCAGACGAGCACGTCGCCGGCGCTGACGCCGAGCAGCTCTGCCGCCTTCTCGGCGGTCTGGTGCGTGGTCTGGAACCCGAAGCTCCCGGTGAAGCAGTTCGCTCCCCCGGAGTTCAGCACGACCGCTTCGACCACGCGATCGGCGACGACCTGCTGCGACCAGATGATCGGGTTGGCCTTGGCGCGGTTGCTCGTGAAGACGGCCGCGCCGACCTTGCGCGGGCCGCGGTTCACGACCACGGCGACATCGGGCTTGCCGGTCGACTTGAGGCCGGCGGCGACTCCGGCCGCCTCGAATCCTGCGGGGGCGGTGACGCTCACGGCGCGACTCCGTTCACTGAGAGGGCGCGGGACTCGGGCAGCCCCAGCGCGAGGTTCATGGACTGGACGGCAGCGCCTGCGGTGCCCTTGACGAGGTTGTCGACCGCGGTGACCACCGTCACCCGGTTGGCGGCACGGTCGATCGCGAGGCCGATCAGCGCGGTGTTCGCGCCGAGGACGTCGGCCGTGCGCGGGAAATGTCCCTCCGGCAGCAGCTGCACGAAGGTCTCATCGCCGTACGCGTCTTCCCACGCCGCTCTGATCTCGGTGTCGCTGACGTCGCCGACGATCGGTGCGGTCGAGGTGGCGAGGATCCCCCGCGACATCGGCACGAGCACAGGGGTGAAGGAGATGCGGATGCCTTCGGGAGCGGCGCCCGAGGCGGCGGCGAGCGCCTGACGGATCTCGGGGATGTGCCGGTGGGTGCCGCCCACCGCGTAGGGGTTGGCGGTGCCGAGGATCTCGCTGCCGAGCAGGTTCGTCTTGAGGCTCTTGCCTGCGCCCGAGGGGCCGACGGCGAGCACCGACACGATGTCGCCCGGATCGATCACCCCTGCGGCCACGCCGGGGGCGAGACTCAGGCTCACGGTCGAGGCGTTGCACCCCGGGGCGGCGATCCGCGTGGAACCGCGCAGAGTCTCCCGCTGCTTGATGCCACCCACGAGCAGTTCGGGAACGCCGTAGGCCCAGGGCTCATGGAACTCGCCCCCATAGAAGGCGTCCCACGAATCCCGGGAGGTGAGCCGATGGTCGGCACCGGCGTCGATCACGAGCGGGGTGTCGCCGAGCGCATCCGTGTACTGCCCCGACTGACCGTGCGGCAGCGCGAGGAAGACGATGTCGTGCCCGGCGAGGATCTCGGGTGTGGTGTCCTGCAGCGTCAGATGGGCGAGAGAGCGCAGGTGCGGCTGGTGCTGCACGAGAGGCTGGCCCGCGTTCGAGTGCGCCGTGACGGTGCGGATCTCGATGTCGGGGTGCGACGCGAGGAGGCGCAGGATCTCGCCGCCCGCGTAGCCGGATGCGCCGGAGACGGCGACGGAGTACGTCATGCTTCTACCTTAACGGTCGGACCCCTCGGCGAACTCGGGGTGCAGTGTCGGGAACCGGGGCGGCGACACCGGCACTCGACCACCGTGCGTACGCAGGCAGCAGCGCAGGGTCGCCTAGAGTCGGCGGCCGCCGCGGCGTCGGCGCACTGCGATGACGCTCGGAACGAGCGTCAGAGAGGCGGTGGCGGCCGAAGGCATGCCGCGACGATAGCGCGCTCGTCGCGGCATGCGCAAATCCGGTGCGTCACGTAGAGACGGCTGCGGCGAAAGGCGCGGCGAAGAACGCGAGCTCATGGGCGCTCGAGACCTCGAACGCGCGGAGCATCCGTGCCCTGCGATCGGAGGACGATGCGGCAGCCGCTTCTGCGACGTACGCGATCGCCTGCTCGGTCGCCGCGTCGAACGCAGGGTCCGCGTAGGTGGCGAGCCAGGAGGCATACGGATGCCGAGCATCTCTCGCATACTCTCCGAATGCCCCTGCGTGCAGACGCTGTCCGAGATCGGTGTAGAGCCAGAAGCACGGGAGCACGGCGGCGATGAGTTCGGCGTAGTCACCGCCGAACGCCACCGAACGCAGGTGGTCGAGGTACGCGACCGTGGCCGGCGCGGGGGTGGCCGCGAAGGTCGCGTCATCCACACCCTCTCCCGGGGTCAGCCAGGAGGCGTGCAGCTCGAGCTCGCCGACGATCGCGCCCTCGGCCGATCGCGCCCAGAACGCCTGCTCGTGCGGAGTCGGAGCGAGACGCGAGGCTGCGGCGAGCACACGTGAGTACTCCCGGAGATAGAGCGCATCCTGCGCGAGATAGAACAGGAACGGCTCCCTGGCGAGAGTGCCGTCGGCGAGCCCCCGGATGAACGGGAGCTCGTCGATCCCCCTCCGCACTTCGGCCGTGCGGTCCCACCAGTCGGAGCGGACCTGCACCGGTGTCGGGGCCGTGTCGATCCCCCCGCGCTGCCACAACCCCGCGAAGTGACCGATCGGGCCGTGACCACGGCCGACCTGGAGTCCCTCGCCGGCGCGCAGCGACTCGCGAAGCCACGACCGGGTGGAGGCGACGGCATCCACGGGCGTCTCTCCGCGGGCGAGACGCGTCGCCAGTGCCGAAGACAGCGAGCATCCGGTGCCGTGGGTGTTCGTCGTGGGGATGCGGGTGCCCGGATACTCCGTCAGCACTCCCCTCGGGATGTCGACGAGCGCGTCGGGGACGTGGTCACCGTCGAGGTGCCCGCCCTTCACGAGCACCGCCGCACCGATCTCACCCGACAGCTCCTCCGCTGCGGCGAGCGCGTCGTTCCATCCCGCGATCGGACGCCCGGCGAGTGCCGCGAGCTCTCCGAGGTTCGGAGTCACGACGTCAGCGCGGCCGAGCAGGTCGCGCAGCGCCGCCTCGGCATCCTCGTCGAGCAGCCTGTCACCGCTGGTGGCGATCATGACCGGGTCGACCACGACGATCGGCGGTCGCACCTCGTCGAGCCACTCGGTGACGGCGCCGATCACCTCGACGTTCGCGAGCATCCCGATCTTCACGGCGTCGACGATGATGTCGTCGGAGAGCGCGTCGAGCTGGTCCCGCACGAACGATGCCGGCGGAACATGCACTCCGCGCACCCCCGTGGTGTTCTGCGCGGTGAGGGCCGTCACCACCGCCATTCCGTATCCGCCGTTCGCCGCGATGGACTTGAGATCGGCCTGGATTCCCGCGCCACCGGACGGGTCGCTCCCGGCGATGCTGAGCACCCTCGGCGTTCCTGCGCCCCGCCACCGGCTCACGAACGACGCTGCGGTCTGCACAGGGTCGGGCGCCGCGCACAGCGCCGAGACCACCGCGAGGCCTGCAGCACCGGCATCTCGAAGCGCCTCGGTGTCATCGATGCCCACTCCGCCGATCGCCACGCAGGGCAGATCCGTCGTCGCGACGAGTACCCGGAATCCCTCGACACCGAGAGCCGGCGGGTGGTCGGGTTTCGTGCTGGTGGGGCGGATGACGCCGACACCGAGGTAGTCGATGGTTCCCGCCGGCAGCGCCTGCACCGCTTCGAAGTGCTCGGCACTGTGAGCCGTGAGTCCGATGACCGCGTCGGGGCCCAGGGCATCACGCGCATGCAGCACCGATGCGTCCCCCTGGCCGAGATGCACGCCGTCGATCTTCGCGCCCTGCTCGCGCGCGGCGAGCGCGGCGTCGAGCCGATCGTTCACGACGAGCAGGGCACGTCCGTCTATGACGCGGGAGAGCGCGACCAGCTGCGCGGCGATCTCGGCATCCGTCGCCGTCTTGTCGCGCAGCTGCACGATGCGCACTCCACCGTCGACAGCCTGTCGCACGGTCTCGACGACGCCACGCTCGCCGCAGAGATCGGGATCCGTGACGAGGTACAGCGAGAGGTCGGCGATCACAGCGCACGCTCCTCGATGCGCGCCGCCGCGGCGATGTCGCGGGGGCGCACGGCGGCGAGCGCATCGAGCAGCGCCACCGCGAAGCTGCCGGGTCCGGATGCCTGTGCGGCCGCGTGCTCGGCGGCGATCGTGTACACCAGGCTCGCCGAGGCGATCGCCGTGAGCGAGTCCGTGCCCGAGGATCGCGCGGCGGCCAGGAAGGCGGCCATCACCGCGCCCAGCGCACAGCCTCCCCCGGTGACACGGGTGAGCAGCTCGTCACCGTTCGCGATGCGCACCACCCGACGGCCGTCGGTGATGAGGTCGACGGCGCCCGAGACCGCGACGACCGAGCCATACCTCGACGCCAGCGTCGCGGCGGCCTCGGCCGCGTCATCTGTGGTGTCGGTCGCATCGACCCCTCGGCCCCCGGCGCTGAGCCCTGCGAGTGCGAGGATCTCCGAGGCGTTTCCGCGGATAGCCGTCGGGCGGTGCGCGACCAGCCGCTGCGCCAGCCCCGTGCGCACGGGGAGCGAGCCGATCGCCACGGGATCGAGCACCCACGGCGTGCCGGCACTGTTCGCGCCCTCCACCGCTTCGAGGCTCGCCGCCCGCTGTTCCGGGGTCGGCGTGCCGAGGTTGATGAGCATCCCACCGGCCACGCCCGCGAACAGGCCCGACTCCGAGACGATGTCGACCATCGCCGGAGCCGCGCCGAGGGCGAGCAGCACGTTGGCCGTGAACCCCGTCACCACCGTGTTGGTGATGCAGTGGGTCAGCGGTGGTGCCTCGCGCAGTGCGGACAGGAGCTCCGCAGCCGAGGCCGCGATGGTCGATTCGGATTCCGGACGCAGACGATCGCTCATTGCGACATCCCTTCGCTAGTACGAACTAGATCAGGTTCGACGGGTCTGTTCTCAGCCGCGGATGCGGCACCCCGTGTCACTCGCTCGAAGTCTAGCGATGCGAAGCGGTCAGTCGAGGCTGTGCAGCAGCGCGAGCTCGTCGTCGCGGCTCAGCCCCGCGCGGCGTTCGCGGTCGACGCCACGCTCGCGCTCATCCGCGATGACCGTCGTGATCGTCTCGTCGAGCGGTCGCAGTTCTCCCCCGCAGCGCGATACCGCGCGTTGACCCGGCTCATGAATCCGGTCAGGTCGGCGGGCAGCCAGAGGGGCAGCGATCGCTCCCCCGCCCAGTGCGCGACGCCGTTCGCGACGAGCCAGTCATCGTCGGCGACGACCGTCTCACCTCCGTGCCCCGTACTGCGTCGCATCTTCGCGATGACCTCGGAGAGCGGATGCTGATCACCGATCGCGTCGACCACCCCGGTGGTCGATGTCGTGGCGATGAAATCCGTCAGGTCATCGACGTCGATGACCTGCACGTCGCGCCCGTCGGTGTTCGGGATCAGCACCGGCCCGTCCACCGCCCTGAGGAATGCCGCCGCCCAGTAGCCGAAGCGGTCGCTGGGATCGCCCTCACCGACGATCAGCCCCGGACGCACGATCAGGGCGCGCTCGCCGAGGGTGCGCACGACGTTCTCGGCGGCCACCTTCTCGGCGCCGTAGTCGTACTCGTCTCCGGGTTCCGCGGGCGCATGCACCGGCGAGGTCTCGTCCCCGCCTGTCGTCACGTCGTCGGAGTACACCGACATCGATGACACGTAGGTCCACCGCCCGGCTCTGTCGCCCAGGGCGCCGACGGCGGCGGTGACGTGCGCGGCACGCGATGAGATGTCGATGACGTGGTCCCAGTCGCGTCCGGACACCGCGGCGTAGGCCTCCGCATCATCGCGGTCGGCGATCACGAGGCTCGCGCCGTCAGGCGACGGACGTCCTCCGCGGGCCAGGCACATCACCGTGGCGCCGTTCAGCAGCATCGTGCGGGCGATGCGCCCCGACAGCCAGCCCGTTCCGCCGAGGATCAACACGTCAGTCATGCGCCCATGTCACCAGGTACGGCTGGGAAGGGGAAGGGGGTTCCGCTCTCGGCGGATCCGTCTCTCACCGCGTGCGCAGATCATCCAGACCTGCGAGCGACGGAACTGTCCACGACGGGTCAGGACGCCACCGCACCCATTCCGGGTCGAAGGGCCACTCCCCGGCGCGGAACGACTCGATCGCAGCGCCCGCGTGCCGCTCGATCTGCGCCGCCTGCGCGCTCGTGAGACGCCCCTGCTCGATCGCCGCGATCACCTCGTCCTCGTCTTTGAGAGACACGGAACCCTCGGCCTCGATCTCGACGTCGAGGATGTGATCCGACGAGTAGGTGTCGCGGTCGGTGCGCAGGTGTGCGTTCTCGAGGTTCACGTACCATCCGGCGAACGTCCAGTCGACGCCGGTCGCGTCGCTCCAGAACAGCCAGACCGACCAGGGCGCGCCCGCCGGCGCGATGCGCAGGATGCCGTTGCCCCACCATTCCTCGACGATCCGCGTGCGCGGTTCGAGCCACCGACGCTCGAGCGGCACCGTGCGCACCCTCTCACCCGCGGGCGTGCCCTGACCCTCCTGGAGGGTGCCGGGTGCGAGCCAGGCCACGAGCCCACGCGCATCGTCGCGGACCACACGCATGGGCGTGATGGTCGATGCGTCGCCGGGCTGCCAGCCCGGCTTGCGATAGTGCCAGTCGATCTGCTCACCCGGCTGCAGGAACGGCCCCTCACCCATCGCACGGACACCGTCGGGCACCGCGGCAGGGGTGCTGTGAGGAAGGATGCTCATCCCGACACGGTACCCCCGGCGCGCGGACGACCCTCAGTGCGACTCGAGGATGGCGACCGCATCGAGATCGAACGCGCGGATCACTGCCATGGCAACCGCCGCCTCCTGCGCTTCTGACAGGAATCCGAGCGTGCGGCCGAGCGCGGAGACCGGAACGGTGACCGTATTGTCCAGCGAGATCGCGCAGGGACGGCCCAGTCCCTCCGCCGGCCCCACAGGCACCTCGCTGCTCAGTCCTTTGACGGTGGTGGTGATCGGCGCGACCGTGACCTTGGTCATGGCTCCGCGTGCCGCCTCGCGTGTGAGAACGACGACCGGCCGGGTCTTGTCGAGGCGCGCGAGGCAAATCTCCCGCACGTCAGATCTCGACCTCGAGGCGGGAGACAGTCCAGTCGACCAGCGGGTCCAGATCATCGCCGGCCCCCCGCCGCTCGAGTATCCCCGCATCGTGCTCGGCCGCACGACGACGCAGCTCACGCTGAATCGCGATCGTCACGAGCGCGGTGCGGCTCGGCGCTCCACCTGTTGCCACGATGGCGTCGAGTTGCGACACGGTGTCATCGGGCAATCGGACGGCGATCTGGGTGCTCATGCCAGAACGATACGCGAACTGCATCCCATATCGGTATGCAGTTCGCGTATCGAGCCATCAGTCGCGGATCGTCGCGCCGAAGCGCTCGGCGGCGACGGCGACGCCGGCGAGCTTCGCCTCCGTGGCCTCGGCCGCGGTGAGCGTGCGATCGTCGGCGCGGAAACGCAGCGCGAAGGTCAGGCTCTTCGATCCCTCGGGCAGGCCGTCACCCCGGTAGTCGTCGACGAGGCGCACCGACTCGAGCAGGTCGCCAGCACCCTCGCTCAGCGCCGCGCGGATCTCTCCTGCCGGCACGTCGGCACCCACGACGAGCGAGACGTCCTGCGTGGCGGCGGGGAAGGTCGACAGCGATGCCGCGACGGCCCGCTGACCGGCGAGGGCGAGGATGCCGTCGAGGTCGAGCTCGAGCACCGTGGCGCGTCCGGGAAGATCAGCACCGGCCGAGACATCGGGGTGGAGCTCTCCGATGTATCCGACCTCGACGTGACCGACGCTCAGCACGCCGGTGCGGCCCGGGTGCAGCGCGGCACGCGAGGACTGGACGATGTCGATGTCGACTCCGGCGGCTTCTCCGATCACCCGCACGGCGTCGATCGCATCCGACAGTCCGGCCGGCTCTGCGGCCCGGCCGGGCTGACGGGCCACGACGTTGCCCGTCAGCAGCACGGCGACGTGGCGGTGCTGCGGCGGGATCGACGCGTTGAGCTCGGCGAGGGTCTCGTCGCTCGGACGAGCGCCCAGCGGCGGAACCTCGGCGGTGCCGTACTCGACGCCGGGCTCGGGCAAGAAGACCACACCGGTTTCGAACAGCGCCAGATCCGTGAGGCCCCGCGAGATGTTGCGGTGCGCGATCTGCAGGAGACCCGGGATCAACGAGCGGCGCAGGAACGGCGCCGATCCGTCGAGGGGGTTGGCCAGGCGGATGCTCGGCAGATGCTCGCCCGATGCCGAGCCGTGGCGATCGTTCTCGGCCTCGGTCGTGAACGGGAACGAGGGCGTCTCTACGAAGCCGGCGGCCGCGAGTGCGTTCGCGACGCGGCGGCGCCCCTGCTGGTGCATCGTGAGGCCGCGGCCCGACGGCGGGGTCGGCAGCACCGAGGGAATGCGGTCGAGGCCGTGGATGCGCGCGACCTCCTCGGCGAGAGACCACTTGTCGGTGAGGTCGGGACGCCACGTCGGCGGGATGACGGTCCAACCGTCCTGTGTACCGGAGCCGGCCGAGGGGCTGACCTCGGCACCGATCATCGTCAGTGCGCTCTCGATCTCGGCATCCGAGTAGTCGACACCGATGAGCCCCTGCACGAAGCCCGTGGGCAGTTCGATGTCGGCGACGAAGACCTCGGCGAACAGCGCGCCTCCCTCGTCGGTCAGCGTTCCCCCCGCGAGTTCGACCATCAGATCGGCGGCGCGACGAGCCGCGACGAACGGGATCAGCGGATCGACGCCGCGCTCGAAGCGCTTGGAGGCCTCGCTGGGAAGCTTGTGACGGCGAGCGGTGCGGGCGATCGTCACGGGATCGAAGGTCGCCGCCTCGATGAGCACGTTCTGCGTCGTGTCGCTCATCTCGGTGGTGCCGCCACCCATGACGCCGGCGAGACCGATAGGCCCCGAGTCGTCGGTGATCAGCAGGTCCTCGACGTGGAGCTTACGCTCCTGCCCGTCGAGTGTGGTCATCTTCTCGCCCGGGGTCGCGCGTCGCACCGTGATGCCACCGGCGAGCCGGTCGAGGTCGTAGCCGTGCAGGGGCTGTCCGAGTTCGAGCATCACGTAGTTGGTGATGTCGATCAGGATGCCGAGCGAGCGCATGCCGGCGAGCGACAGGCGCGCGATCATCCACGGCGGTGTCGGGCGCGCGGGGTCGACCCCGCGCACGACGCGGGTCACGAACTCGCTGGCCCCCACCCGGCCGCGCACCGGCGCGGTGTCGTCGATGATCGCGGTGTGGCCCGATCCGGGCTGCAGCTCGGCGAAATCCCGCTCGGCCGGGTCGCGGAAGGCCGCACCCGTGGCGTGCGAGTACTCGCGAGCCACGCCGCGCAGCGAGAACGCGTATCCGCGGTCGGGCGTGACGTTGATCTCGACAGCGACGTCGTCGAGCCCGAGCAGGGAGATCGCGTCGGTGCCGACCGGCGCGTCGATACCGAGGTCGGCCAACACCAGGATGCCGTTGTGCTCGTCGCCGAGCCCCAGCTCGCGAGCCGAGGCGATCATGCCGTCGGACACGTGCCCGTAGGTCTTGCGCGCGGCGATCGGGAAGGGACCGGGCAGCACGGCGCCGGGCAGGGTCACGACGACCTTGTCTCCCGCGACGAAGTTGTGCGCACCGCAGACGATGCCGCGAACGCCACCGTGTTCCTCGCCGACATCGACCTGGCACCAGTTGATCGTCTTGCCGTTCGACTGGGGCTCCGGCTCGAGCGAGACGACCTGACCGACGACCACGGGTCCCGAGATCTCGAAACCGTGGATGTCCTCTTCTTCGAAGCCGACGGACACCATCGCTTCGAAGACATCGTCGGGCGAGGCATCCTCCGCCAGATCGACGTACTCACGCAGCCACGAAAGAGGGACGCGCATCACACCACCATCCCGTACTGCTCGCTGAACCGGACATCGCCCTCGGCCATGTCCCTCATGTCCTGGACATCGCTGCGGAACATGAGTGCCCGCTCGACGCCCATGCCGAAGGCGAAGCCGCTGTAGACATCGGGGTCGATGCCCGCGGCGCGCAGCACATTGGGATTGACCATTCCGCAGCCGCCCCACTCGATCCAGCGCGCGCCGCCCTTGAAGGTCGGGTGCCACAGGTCGAGCTCGGCGGACGGCTCGGTGAAGGGGAAGAAGTTCGTGCGGAAGCGCGTCTTCGCCTCGGGCCCGAAGAGCTGTCGGGCGACGTGGTCGAGGGTGCCCTTGAGGTGCGCCATCGAGATGCCCTTGTCGATCACGAGTCCCTCGAACTGCGTGAACACCGGCAGGTGCGTCGCGTCGAACTCGTCGGTGCGGTACACCCGGCCCGGGCAGAGCACGTAGATCGGCACGTCGCGGTCGAGCATCGAGCGCACCTGCACGGGACTCGTGTGCGTGCGCATCACGAGGTGACGCGAGGCGGGGTCGACGTAGAAGGTGTCCTGCTCCTGGCGAGCGGGGTGATCGACGTCGAAGTTCAGCGCATCGAAGTTGAACCACTCGTGCTCGAGTTCGGGCCCCTCGGCGATCTCCCACCCCATGCCGACGAAGATGTCGGAGATCTGCTCGCTGAGCAGGGTGAGCGGATGCCGGGCGCCGACGCGCGTGCGAGAGGACACGGCGGTGATGTCGACCCGCTCGGCGTCGAGACGCGCGGCGACCTCCGCTGCGGCGAGCTCGGCCTCCTTGGCCGCCAGTGCCTTCGTGACCTGGCCGCGGCCCTGACCGACGAGCTTGCCGAACGCCGCCTTGTTCTCGGGGGCGACCCGACGCATCGACGCGTTGAGGACGGCCAGTGGCGATCCGTCGGCGACATGCGCTGCGCGGGCCGCTTTCAGCTCGGCGGTGTCGCGTGCCGCGGCGATGGCGTCGAGCGCCGCCGCGACAGCGGCTTCGACCGCTTCCGGGGTGATTTCGAGTGACTCAGACACGAGATAGGAGTCTACCGGCGCGAGGCGGACGCCCCGCGCCGGTCAGACGTCACTTCGGGCCTGAGCCGTCACCGCCGCCGGAGCCGCCGCCGTCGCCGGCTGTGTGGTCAGCTCCTCCGCCGAGCCCTCCGATGCCGCCGCCGAGACCGCTGCCCCCTCGCTGCAGAGTGATGAGCTCCGTGTCGGTGCCGTCCTCATGCTGACGAGGGTCGTCGGCGGCGCGGATGGCCTGGACCTTGGGCGAACGTCGCGTCTTGATCTCCACCCACCGTGCGATCCCCGACAGGATCAGGCACATGATGATGTAGATGCCGCCGATCACGAACGCGGACTGCAGCACAGGGCGTCCCTGCTGCGAGGTGAGCTGCTTCGCGAAGTACAGAAGTTCCGGGTAGGTGATGATGAAGCCGAGTGCCGTGTCCTTCAGAGTGACGACGAGCTGAGCGACGATCACGGGGAGCATCGCCCTGATCGCCTGCGGCAGCAGGATCAGCCCCATCACACCGCTCTTGCGCAGACCGATCGCGAAACCGGCTTCCTTCTGGCCGCGCGGCAGCGACTCGACGCCGGCGCGCAGCACCTCGGCGAGCACAGAGCCGTTGTAGGCCATGAGAGCGAGGACGACGGCCCAGTACGGGTCCATCTTGACGCCGATGACCGGCAGGCCGTAGTACAGCAGCATCATCAGAACGAGCACCGGAACGGCCCGGAAGACCTCCGTGAAGACGGTCACCGGCACCCGCACCCATGCGTGGTCCGACAGCCGCCCGATCGCGAGCACGAAACCGACGATCAGGCTGAATCCGGCGGCCGCGGCGAACGCGGCGAGCGTGCGCCCGAGAGCCTCGAAGATCTGCTCCCACACGGCGCTGAAAGTGAAGACGTACCAACGAGAGGCGTCGAACTGGCCGCTCTCGTAGAACCGGTAGCCGATGAAACCGAGCAGGAGGAGCACGACGATGACCGTCGCGACACCGAGGAGCCGGTTGCGAAGGATCGCCTTGGGACCGGGGACGTCGTACAGGACGGAAGTCATCGCGCGATCCTCCACTTGTTCTCGAGATAGCGCTGGAGCCAGCTGAGCAGCAGCACGAGGGCGACGAAGATGGCGGCGACCCAGAGCAGGACGACGAGGGCGTTCTCTCCGCGCTCGCTGAGATAGGAGCGGATGGCCCCGAGCTCGAGCACGGAGAAGCCCGCGGCCACGGTCGTGTTCTTGAGCAGCGCGATGAAGACGCTCATCATCGGCGGCACGACCGAGCGGAAGGCCTGCGGCAGCACGACGAGAGTCATCACCTGGCCGAACGGGAGACCGATCGCGCGGGCCGCTTCGGCCTGTCCGACGGGGACGGTGTTGATTCCGGCGCGAAGCACCTCGGCGACGTACGTGGCCGTGTAGATGCCGATCGCGAGGATGCCCAGAACCGTGGTGCTCAGCTTCGGCAGGCCCAACTGGGGGTAGCCGAAGATGAAGAAGAAGAAGACGAGGGTCAGCGGGGTGTTGCGGATCAGGTTGACGTAGACCGTCCCGACGCCGCGGGCGATCGGGATGGGCGAGACGCGCATGGCCCCGACGATGATCCCGATGACGAGCGCGAGCACTGCGCCGCCGGCGAAGATCATCAGGGTGTTGCCGAGCGCTCGTCCCCAGAGATCGGTGTTGCCGAAGATGACGTCCACGCCGCCCTCCCCTTCATGAGTGTGAGGAGGGGGCGGCTCGGATGGGCCGCCCCCTCGGGTAGATCAGTCGACTGCGGGCTGGCTGACTTCGATGCCCGACGATCCGAGGTTCGCGTCGAAGATCGCCTGCCAGATGTCGCCGCCGTCGGTGAACAGCGTGTTGATGTGCTCCTGCAGAGCAGCGTCATCCTTCGCGAGGCCGACGCCGTAGCGCTCCTCGGTGAACGGCTCGCCGACGACCTTGAGGTTGTCGGGGTCCTGGGCCGCGTATCCGATCAGGATGGCCTGGTCGGTGGTGACCGCCTGGACCTCGCCCGAGAGAAGCGCCTCGACGCATGCCGAGTAGAGGTCGAACTCCTTGGTGGGGACCTCCGGGTAGTTGGTCCGGATGTTCTGGATCGGGGTCGAACCCGTGGCCGAGCACACCGTGGTGTCGGGTCCCAGGTCGGCTTCGCTCTCGATGTCGCTGTCCGTGCCGACGAGCAGGCCCTGACCCGTGATGAAGTACGGACCGGCGAAGGCGATCTGCTCCTTGCGCTTGTCGGTGATCGAGTACGTGCCGACGTAGTAGTCGATGTCGCCGTTCACGATCGCCTGCTCGCGGTTCGCGGAGGCGATCGCCTTGAACTCGATCTTGTCCTCGTCGTAGCCGAGCGAGGCCGCGATCCACCGCGCGATGTCCACGTCGAAGCCGGTGCGCTCGTCGGTCGTGACATCGAGGTAGCCGAGACCGGGCTGGTCTTCCTTGACCCCGATGACGACCTTGTCGCGCTCTTGGATGGTGTCGAACGTCGGGCTGCCCTCGAGCTGCACGTCGCTGGCGACCTCGAACCACGTCGAGTCCTCGCCGCCCTCGTCGCCACCGGTGCCTCCGCCGGGGTTGGACGGGCTGCCGCTGTTGCAGGCGGTCAGGGCGAGCAGCGCTGCTGCCGCGATCCCGATTCCTGCCAGTGTCCGTGTGCGTCGCATGTGCGTCTCCTTCGTGTGCTGTGTGTGCAGGGTCTGTGAGTCCTGGTGCGGACGGGTTCTGTCAGTGCGTGAGGAGCTTCGAGAGGAAGTCCTTGGCGCGGTCGCTCTTCGGCGCCGTGAAGAACTCCTCGGGAGTCGCCTCCTCCACGATGCGACCGTCGGCCATGAAGACGACCCGGTTCGCCGCCTTCCGGGCGAAGCCCATCTCGTGCGTCACGACGATCATGGTCATGCCGTCGCGGGCGAGCTCGACCATGACGTCGAGCACCTCGTTGATCATCTCGGGGTCGAGCGCACTCGTCGGCTCGTCGAACAGCATGACCTTGGGCTGCATGGCCAGGGCACGGGCGATCGCCACGCGCTGCTGCTGTCCGCCGGAGAGCTGTGCGGGCAGCTTCGACGCCTGCTGGGCGACGCCCACGCGCTCGAGCAGGGTCATCGCCTCCTTCTCGGCATCCGCCTTCTTCATGCCACGGACCTTGATGGGCCCGAGGGTCACATTCTCGAGGATCGTCAGATGCGCGAACAGGTTGAACGACTGGAAGACCATTCCGACGTCGGCGCGAAGATGCGCGAGGCCTTTGCCCTCGGCAGGGAGCGCCTTGCCGTCGATGCTGATCGTGCCGCTCGTGATCGTCTCGAGTCGGTTGATCGTGCGACACAGGGTCGACTTCCCGGAACCGGACGGACCGATCACGACGACGACCTCACCGGCGTTCACGGTGAGATCGATATCCGTGAGCGCCTGGAAGTCGCCATAGTGCTTCTGCACGTTGTCCACCACGACGAGGGGCTTGCCAGAGGTCATCATTGCTCCAAACTACCCAGGCGATCGGATCGCCTCCAGGCAGACTCTTCGAGATTTACACGTTCGTAATGGCGGGTACAAGTGGGTGGTGTCCGAGAGACGGAGTGCCCCACGGTCCGCCCCCGCGAACCGTGGGGGCGTTCCTGCCGTCTCGCTCCTCCCCCGAGGGATACGGAACGGCAAGCCTCCGATCGGATGCGATCACCGTCCGACTCGAGCGAAGAGCCGAGCATCCACCTGCATGAAGGGCGAATGCTCTGTGGCATCTGAATTCTCCGTCGAACCGTCTGCGATCGATCCCCACATTGTCAGAGGCCGCCGCCGGGACGAGAGCTTCTTGAGGATATCTTGAGGGCTCAGTCGCGCTGCGCTCGGTAGTACTCGACGGCTCCGGGATGCAGCGGTACGGGGCCGGTGAAGATCGCCTGGGTCCTGTCGAGCAGCGCCGCCATCGGGACCCGTTCGGCGAGGCGGATGCGCGCGTCGAACAGTCCGGCCACCACGTCGCGCACCACACCCGGAGGGGTGCTCGCGGAGGTGACGAGGTAGTTCGGTACCGCCAGCGTGGTCGTCGACTCGTCCAGTCGGTAGAGGCCGACCGGCAGGTCGGAGGAGCGATAGGCATCGGAGTGACGTCGGTTCACCTCGTCGACCCAGCTCTGCTCGATGGGCAGCAACCGCACCGGCACCTCCTCCGAGAGATCTGCGATTCCGGGGGTCGGGATTCCTCCGACCCAGAAGAACGCGTCGATCTCCGATCGTTCCAGAGCCTCGATCGACTCGGCGAGGTCGAGTCGGCGATCCTGCAGTGAGGCGACATCGACTCCGGCCGCGTCGAGCACACGATCGGCGATCACATTGACCCCCGAGTTCTCCGCGCCGAGCGAGACGGTGCGGCCCGGGAGATCGGCGATCCCGTGGATGTCCGACTCTCCCCGCACGACCACGTGCAGATACTCGTCGTAGAGGCGCGCGACGGCCTGGACGGCGAGAGGCTCGTCGAAGGATCCCGCGCCGGCCACGGCATCCGCCGCCGCATCCCCCTGGGCGAAACCGACGAGGGCCTCCCCCGACTCCACCCTCAGCAGGTTGTCGACCGAGCCCGCGGTCTCTTCGACCACGAACGGCACATCGAGCGAGGTCGACAGCTCATCGGCGAGACTCTCGCCGTACGCGAAGTACACCCCGTCTGCGCCTCCGCCGGCGACCGCGTGGTCGCCGTCCGTCCACTCCGCCGAACGACCCGCGCAGGCGGTCATCGACGCGACCACCCCCGCGATCATCACCGCGGCAACCAGTCGTCGGAAGCTCGGCATCCGCCCCCTCCGGTTCATACTGCGGCCCCGTCCGGGAGTATCAGCGAGACGAGCAGCCCCCCGCTCTCCGGGGACTCGACGCTCACCCCGCCGCCGATCACCTCGAGCAGGTCCGTCGCGATGGCCAGTCCCAGTCCGGTTCCCGGCTTGTCGGAGACGTCGTCACTGCGCCAGAACCTGCCGGTCGCAGCATCGACCTCATCGTGAGCCAGTCCGGGTCCATCGTCTCGCACCGTGAGGAGACACACTCCGCGCTCGCGGATCGCCTCGACCTCGATCATCGAGCCCGACGGAGAGTACTTGACCGCATTGTCGATCACCGCGTCCAGAGCGCTCTCGACGATCGTCCGGTCGGTCACACTCACCACTGCGGCGCTCCCCCTCATCGCGATCGTGATCCCCTTCTGCGCCGCCACATCTCTCCAGGCCTCCACCCGTCGTCCGGCGAGCGCGATGAGGTCGACGGTCGAGACGGTGGTGTCGGCACGTCCACCGCGGGCGAGACCGAGCAGGGTCTCGAGGATGCGCGTCATGCGCCGCCCCTCCTCGCGCGTCTCCTCGATATCGTCCTGCCAGTCGCGGCCGAGTCCGGTCGCGAGATGCTCGACCCTCAGCAGCAGCGCATTCAGCGGGTTACGAAGCTCATGCGAGGCGTTCACCGCGAACTCCTGCTGTCGGGTCATGACGCGCTCGATCTCATCGGCCATGCCGTTGAACACCCTGGTCATCCGTCGCAGTTCCGGCGGGCCGGTGTCCTCGGCCACCCTCGTGTCCATCTCGCCGCGCTCGATGGCCACCATCGCCTCGTCGAGACGCCGCACCGGCGCGAGCACCCACCGGGCGAGACGGAAGACCAGCAGGACCGCGACGCCGATCGAGAACAGGGCCACCGCCGAGAGCACCACGATCTGCTGGATGATCTCCGTCCTCGGCGCACCGACGTCTGCGGAGACCATCACGGCGCCGATCACATCGCCGTCGTCGAAGACGGGCTCGATGACGGTGGAACGCGTGGCGCTCCACGGCAGAACGGGTGCAGGGGGCTCGGATCGTCGCCCGGAGAGCGCGAGACCGACACGTGCGGCCTGGTCATCAGGGAGCTCTGCGGCGCTGCCCTCGCCTGCCGCCCAGACGGTACCGGACGGATCGAACACGACCACGTCGATGTCGTACACCTCCCGGAAACGCTGGACCTCGGCGTCGATGACCGTGGCGCTCCCCGACCGCAGCGCCTGGCGCGCGCTCGTGACGAAGTAGCCGAGATCGCCCAGCTGCTGGGTGTAGAAGGCCTGTTGGACGCTGCGCGTGGCACTCCACGCCGCGGCACCGCCGAGCGACACCAGGATCGCCACGAGCGGTACGAGGAACACGACGATCAGACGTCTGCGCACGACCCCATCACCCGACCAGTCGATAGCCGACACCGCGCACGGTCTCGATCACCCCGCGCTGTCCCGTCTTCTTGCGGATCGCGCCGACATGCACCTCGAGCGAGTGCCCGAATCCACGCCAGTCGGTGTTCCACACCTCGCGGATGAGACGCTCCTTCGGCACCGCGACGCCGGGATACCGGGCGAGCACGGCCATGATGTCGAACTCCTTGCGCGTGAGATCGATCGGCGACCGATCGACCAGCACCTGACGACCCACGAGGTCGATCTCGACGGCACCGTCGTGAAGCAGCACGTTGGCCTCGGATTCCGGACGCACCGGGCGCGAACGACGCGTGACCGCCTCGATGCGCGCGAGGAGCTCGTGCACGTCGTACGGTTTGACGACGAAGTCGTCGGCACCCGCACGGAGACCCTTGATCCGCTCGGTCACCTGGTTGCGCGCGGTCACGATCACGATCGGCACATCACTGCGGCCGCGGATGCGCCGACAGAGATCGATGCCGTCGACGTCGGGGAGTCCGAGGTCGAGGAGCACCACCTCGGTGTCCGCGCCGATCATCTGCAGAGCGGATGCGCCGTCGGCGGCACGTGCGGTCGCGTACCCGGAGCGGACCAGGAATGCGTCGAGTGCGGCGGCGACACGCTCGTCGTCCTCCACGATCAGAATCCGCATCGACTCCGGTCCCCTTCTCCTGCTGGTGCAGGGGACAAACCTACCAGCGTGCGAGCGGGCTTCCCGACGCCTCAGACCGCGCGGCTCACTCGGAGCCGGCCGCCCGCTGCGCGAACGCGCTCTCATAGAGGCACACGCTCGCGGCTGTGGCGAGGTTCAGCGATTCGGCCTTGCCGAAGATCGGAAGCCTGAGCACCCGATCGGCCAGGTCGAGAGCATCGTCCTCGAGGCCACGCGCCTCGTTGCCGAACAGCCAGCCCGTGGGCTCTGCGAGAACACCCTCCGCGCGAGCCTGCAACAGGTCGTCGCCCTTCACATCTGCGGCGAGGATGCGGAGACCCGCAGCATGTGCCTTCTCGATCACGTCGGGCAGCTCCGCTCCGACGGACACCGGCAGGTGGAACAGCGAGCCTGTCGTCGCCCGCACGACCTTCGGGTTGTAGGGGTCGACGGTCTTTCCGGTGAGGATCACCGCGTCCGCCCCTGCGGCATCCGCGGCCCGGATGATCGTGCCGAGATTGCCGGGGTCCCGGATCTCCTCGCAGATCGCGACCAACCGGGGCGACGCCGCGAAGATGTCGCGCACCGACGTCGGGGTCTGCCGGACCACGGCGACGAGCCCCTGCGGAGTCACCGTGTCGGCCATCGCGTTCAGCACGTACTCCGTGACGTACTCGACGTCGACATCGGCATCCGTCGCCTTCGCCCGGATGTCAGGATGCTTCTCCCATCCGGTCGGCGTCGCGAAGAGCTCCACGATCGCCTCGGGACTGTAGGTCAGCGCCTCGCGCACGGCCTGCGGACCTTCGAGAAGGTACAGACCGGTCTCTGTTCGCGCGCTGCGCTTCGTCAGCTTCGCGACAGCACGGACTCGGGGGGAGCGGGGGTTCTCCAGCACGTTCACAGTCTAGGCACCCGAGCGGGCCCTCCCGCGCAGACGCCCGGGGAGAACGACAGAGGACGCCCTCCCGAAGGAGAGCGTCCTCTGTGTGAAGAGCTGCTTACGCGGCCGACTTCGGTGCGTTGACGTCAGAGGGCAGAGCCTTCTTGGCCGTCTCGACCAGAGTCGTGAACGTCGCTGCGTCGTTGACCGCGAGGTCGGCGAGCATACGACGGTCCACGGTCACGCCCGCGAGGCCGAGGCCCTGGATGAAGCGGTTGTACGTGATGCCGTTCTGGCGTGCAGCGGCGTTGATGCGCTGGATCCAGAGACGACGGAAGTCGCCCTTGCGCTTGCGACGGTCCCGGTACGAGTAGACCAGGGAGTGGATGACCTGTTCCTTGGCCTTGCGGTAGAGGCGCGAACGCTGACCGCGGTAGCCGGAGGCGCGCTCGAGGATGACCCGACGCTTCTTGTGGGCGTTTACCGCCCGCTTGACTCTTGCCATTTTCCTGTATTCCTATTCTGCGTTCGGGCGCTCAGCGACCGAGAAGCTTCTTCGCGACCTTGAAGTCTGCCTTCGACAGCACCTGGTCCTGGTTCAGACGACGGGTGCGACGGCTCGACTTGTGCTCGAGGTTGTGGCGCATGCCGGCCTGCTGCTTCTTCAGCTTGCCGCTGCCGGTGATCTTGAAGCGCTTCTTAGCACCCGAGTGGGTCTTCTGCTTCGGCATCTTCTCTTCCTTCGTATGGCGCCTTCTCAGGCGACGGTGTCAACCCGCGGTGCGGGAGTCTGTGGGGCGGGTGTTACTCCGCTGCGACCTCGGCCGGGGCGTCGGTGTCGCTCTTGGCTTCACGGGCAGCCTGCTTGTTCGCTGCGCGCTGCGCATCGCGAACGGCGTTCTGCTCCTGCTTGGCCTCGGACTTGCTCTTCAGCGGAGCCACGATCATGACCATGTTGCGACCGTCGATGGTCGGGTTCGACTCGACGGTGCCCAGCTCCGCGACGTCCTCAGCGAACTTGCGCAGCAGACGCACACCCTGCTCGGGACGCGACTGCTCGCGACCGCGGAACAGGATCATGGCCTTCACCTTGTCGCCGGCCTTGAGGAAGCCCTCAGCGCGCTTGAGCTTCGTCGTGTAGTCGTGCGCCTCGATCTTCAGACGGAAGCGGACCTCTTTGAGAATGGTGTTCGCCTGGTTGCGGCGAGCTTCCTTCTCCTTCTGGGCGGCTTCGTACTTGAACTTGCCGTAGTCCATGATCTTGACCACGGGCGGCTTCGAGTTGGGTGCGACCTCGACGAGGTCGAGGTCGGCTTCCTGCGCAAGGCGCAGCGCCGCCTCGATGCGGACGACGCCGATCTGCTCACCCGCGGGCCCGACGAGGCGGACCTCGGGGACGCGGATGCGCTCATTGGTGCGGGGATCGCTGATGCGGAACTCCTTAGACGATGGGATTCGGCCACCAGGATGCTGTCAGCATCCCGGGCGAAATCAGAATCGTCCCCCACCCACCGGCATTCAGACGCCGGCTCTGCACCCTGCCTGCCGGATGCATCTGACGACGCGATCCGGTGGAGTGCAAGACCCGGTAGCCTGGAACGGCAAGCGCGGGTGGGAAGTGAATCCTCTTTCGTGCCGGAGCATGACGCTCCGGAGCCCGACACAGTCTAACAGAAGGCAAGGCGAAGTGACGAACCAGGCATCGGACGAGGCAGCACGCGAGCGCGAAGAGCGCTGGGCGCGGCAGGAGGAGGCGGCGTCCTCCGCCACTCGGGACATCGCGGACGTACCCGCCGTCGAGGTGATCACGACAGCAGCCGTGCACCTGATGAGCGCCGCAGCCGTGAAGCTCGGACTCGCCGACGACCCGAAGGCCGCCGAGCAGCTCGATCTCGATGAGGCCCGCAAGCTCATCAACTCGCTCGCCGGGCTCATCACCGCCGGCGCCCCCGAGATCAGCGACATGCACGCGCGTTCACTGCGCGACGGCCTTCGCTCTCTCCAGCTCGCGTTCCGCGAGGCCTCCACGATCCCCGACCCGATCGGCAAGGGTCCGGGCGAGAAGTGGACGGGGCCGGTCAACTAGACAGCTTCGCCTTGATCTCGTGGTCCGGGCTCCGGGATCTTCCGTTGCGGAGAAGAGCGGGGACCCTCCCACTTCGTGGGCCCCTCCCGATTCTCCGCAACGGAAGATCCCTGCGCCCTCGCTGCGTGTCCGGTCGGAACCGCCGGTCTTGACCTCTGCGAAGTAGGGGACTCAGGCCGAGCGGCGCAGCTTCACGGTCAGCGAGTCGGCGAGCACGGCGATGCGGTCGTCCGCCGCCCAGCGCTGCGCCAGACGGGCGAGTACAGCGTCGAGCACCTCGCGCTCGAGACCGTCGACGAGTTCGAGGATCACGATCAGCTCGGGTCCGCGAAGACGAGCGTCCGGGTCGCCGGCCGCCACAGCGACATCGATCACCGCGAGCTCATGGGCGACGCTTTCCTGCAGAGCGGCGAAGACCTCGGGCGACAGGAAGCTCGGCTCCCAGGCGAGCCCCTGCGCGATCGCCCAGACGGCGGGGCGGCGGAAGACGAACTCGGTGTCCGAGGTCGGGTCGAGCACGATCAGGTCGGTGTCCTCCGCCGACGCCGCGAGGGCGGCGCGGAGCGCTTCCACCGGAATCGGGCGGGCGGAAGGATCCCACCGCTGCATGGCCTCGACCGACGAGAACACCGGCTGCACACGGCGTCCGTCCGGTGCCGCCACCGTCACGATCGAGAGCTCCTGCGTCTTGTCGACGGTGAGCCCGTTCGGCGCGACGCCCTCTTCACCCTTCTCGGCGATCAGCGGTATCAGCACCCGAGCCGAGCGGAACGCGTCGACCACGGCGGCCTGACTGCCATCCCCCGCACGGAAGCGCAACAGCGCGTCGAGGAGCGCGGGGTCTGCAGAACCGTCGTCGCCCGCATGCGGGTTCGACTCGAAGCTGCGCCCCTCCCAGGGAACACCGGCGGAATCGCCGCGGTTCACCGAGGCCTGATCGTGCGAATCGGGGCCCTGTGAGCCGTGACCGCAGGCGCCGTCAGTCCCCTGCGACATCCAGCGCCTCAGCCAGCGTGAAGGCACCGGCGTAGAGCGCCTTGCCGACGATCGCTCCCTCGACGCCGAGCGGCACGAGCTCGCGCAGCGCGGCGATGTCGTCGAGGCTCGAGATGCCGCCGGAGGCGACCACGGGCTTCGGGGTGCGCGAGGTCATCTCGCGGAGCAGGTCGAGGTTCGGACCCTTGAGCGTGCCGTCCTTCGTGACGTCGGTCACGACGTAGCGGCTGCACCCGGCATCCTCCAGACGGTCGAGGACCTCCCAGAGGTCTCCGCCGTCCTTCGTCCATCCACGGGCCGCGAGAGTCGTTCCGCGGACGTCGAGCCCGACGGCGATCGCCTCGCCGTAGCGGCCGATGACGTCGGCCGCCCACTCGGGGTTCTCCAGCGCGGCGGTGCCGAGATTGATACGCGTCGCGCCGCTCTCGAGCGCGGCCTCCAGCGTCGCATCGTCGCGGATGCCCCCGGAGAGCTCGATGTTCACGTTCTTGAACTGCTTGATGACCTTGCGGAGGATCGGCGCGTTGCTCCCCCGGCCGAACGCGGCATCGAGGTCGACGAGGTGGATCCACTTCGCGCCCTGCGCGACCCACTCCCCCGCGGCATCCAAAGGGTCGCCGTAGCTCGTCTCGGTGCCGGCCTCGCCTTGCGTGAGGCGGACGGCCTTGCCGCCGGCGACATCGACGGCGGGGAGCAGAGTGAGCGAAGGAGACTGCGCGAAGTCGTTCATGACGTCCTCAGATGAGATGGGTGGGCCGATTCGTCGGCACGAGAGTCGACATTAGCCCGCGCATCCGCCCGCTCCAAAATGATGACCGCGGAGAACACCGAGCGCCACGCGGTAGCCTCGAAGACACACCTGTCCGATCGGTGAGGAGATGCCCCATGGTGCGCGATGCGGAACCCCGAGGCGGTGGCCCCCTCCGGCGAGGCAACCCACTGCCTCCCGAGGCTCCGGAGACCGTCGACCCCACACTGCCGACCGCCGACGAGCCGGCGCGTCCTTCGGTGATCACGCCGCCGCCGGCACGATCTGCTGCATCTCCTTCGCCGGCACCCACGACCCGCGCTGCGGCGTCCGCGGCACGCGTCGTTCCGCCGCCTCCCGCCATCCCGCCGGTGCCACCACGGCCTGACACGCAGCCCACCCC
>NZ_JACAFP010000019.1 GCF_015354505.1 Microbacterium sp. UFMG61
CCGCCCCTGGGTCCCTGAGCTTGTCGAAGGGCCCGCCGCCCCGCCCCTGGGTCCCTGAGCATGTCGAAGGGCCCGCCGACAACCGCAGGAGACGTCCGTCATGAGCACCCCGACCGCCGCGGCATCCGATGCCCTGATCCGCCTCGACGGCGTGACCAAGACCTTCGGGTCGACCACCGCACTGAAGGATGCCTCTCTGCAGGTCGCACGCGGCGAGATCGTCGTGCTCCTCGGCCTCTCGGGCTCCGGCAAGTCCACCCTGCTGCGCCACCTCGACGGCCTCGAGATCCCGACCGCAGGCTCGGTCGAGGTGCTCGGCCAGCAGGTCCCGGCCCTCCGCGGCAAGGCGCTTCGTGCGCTGCGCAGCCGCGTCGGCTTCATCTTCCAGCAGTTCGAGCTCGTGCCCTCGCTCACCGTGCTCGAGAACGTGCTCACCGGCTCGCTGTCGTCGGTCACCGGCCCACGCCTCGGGCTCTGGGGCTACTCGCGGGCAGCCAAGCTCCGCGCCCTCGAGCACCTCGACCGCGTCGGCCTGCTCGACCGCGCCTACCAGCGCAGCGACACCCTGTCGGGCGGGCAGCAGCAGCGCGTCGCGATCGCCCGCGCGCTCATGCAGAAGCCCGACATCCTGCTCGCCGACGAACCCGTCGCCTCGCTCGACCCCGAATCCAGCGACCAGGTCATGGCGCTGATCCGCGAGATCGCCGCCGATGAGGGCCTCACGGTCGTGTGCAGCCTGCACCAGGTCGATCTCGCCATCTCGTGGGCCGACCGCATCGTGGGGCTCCGCCACGGCGAGGTCGTGCTCGACACCCCGACCACCGACCTCACCAAGTCCGAGGTCATGGAGATCTACGGCCGCGTCGCGACGACCACGGCAGAGATCCAGGCGGTCGCGATGGAGCTCACCGACGGCTCGGCCGCGCTCGACGGCGACGGTGCCGTGCTGGCCGAGGACAGGGCTCGCGTCTCGTGACACTCCTCGACTCTCCCGCAGGCGCCGCGACCCATCCGCGTGGTGGCGCTGTCGCCGATCGCGCGCCGAAGCGTCCGCTCTCGCCGGAACGGATCGCCGCCTCGCTGACCGTGCTCGCCCTCGTCGTGCTCGGCGTGCTCGCCGTGAACGAGGTGGGCATCTCGATCCCGGCGATGGTGCAGAGCTGGGGCAACGCCGAGAACTTCGTGGCACGAGTGGGAGGGCTCTCCTTTCCCGAGCCGGCCGACCTCGCCTGGCTGATCGCCCTCACCGTCGGACTCGTGCTCGTCGGCACGCTTCTCGCCGCGGTGCTGTCCGTGCCGATCGCCTACCTGGCGGCGTCGAACACCACCCCGGGCAACGGATGGCGCGCGGCGGCCCGCTTCGTGGGCGTCCTCACCCGCGCACTCCCCGACGTCGTGCTCGCGATGGCGTTCGTGCTCATGTTCTCGCTCGGCACGCTCCCGGGCATCCTCGCCATTGGCATCCACTCGATCGGCATGATCTCGAAGATGTTCGCGGACGCGATCGAGCAGATCGATGAAGGGCCGCGTCTGGCGATCCGCGCCGCAGGCGGCTCGAAGATGCAGGAGTTCAGCTCCGGCATCCTTCCCCAGGTACTGCCGAGCTGGGTCGCCACCGTGCTGCACCGCAACGACATCAATCTGCGCGGCAGCGTCGTGCTCGGCTACGTCGGTGTCGCGGGTCTCGGTCTCGAGATGTCATATGCGTTCAAGGCGCTCAACTACGGCAAGGGCCTCGGCATCGCGCTGGTGATCTTCCTCCTGTGCATCGCGATGGAGGTCGTCTCGAGCATGGTGCGCGGCGCGATGCTCGGCCGCCAGAAGCACACCCGCTCGTGGATCGACCGCATCATCCACCCGCGTCTGCGCGAGGCCGACGCGACCGCGGCCTCGGCAGCCGAACGTCCCGCGTGGGCCGCCAGCCCCCAGGCGGCCGTGCACCGCCCGTGGACCGCCGAACGCGTGCGCCACACGATCGGCGGCGTGATCGCCGTGCTGGTCGTGATCGGCAGCGTCGTGGTGAGCCAGATCAACTGGGGCGACTTCTTCACCTTCTGGGCCAAGCTGCCCGAGGTCGCGGGCCGGTTCTGGCCGCCGTCGTTCGGCAACTACGACACCTCGGCCATGGTGTCGGCGATGGTCGACACGGTCGCGATCGCGCTGGCGGCCACCGTGCTGACGCTCCTGCCGTCGCTGGTGCTCGGCTCGCTTGCCGCGAGCAACGTGTCCCCGAACTCGGGCATCCGCGGCGCCGCGCGTTTCCTGCTCGTCGGCATCCGCGGCATCCCCGAGCTGATCCTCGCGATCGTGCTCGTCGTGATCACCGGGCTCGGTGCGCAGGCGGGTGTCATCGCCCTCGCGATCGGCGGCATCGGCCTGCTGGGCAAGCTGATCGCCGATTCGTTCGAAGAGGTCGACCGCGGCCCCGAGCGCGCGCTGCGCGCGGTGGGCGCGACGCGACTGCAGACCTACACCTCGGCCACCGTGCCGCAGGGGATGCAGGCGCTGATCGGCCACAGCTTCTACATGCTCGACACCAACATCCGCGCGGCGACGATCCTCGGCATCGTCGGCGGCGGCGGCGTCGGCTACTACCTGCTGAACGCCAGTCAGGGCTCGCGCTACGAGACGGTCACCGCGATCGTGCTGATGATCCTCGTCACGGTGCTGGTCGTCGAAGGGCTCGCGATGTGGATGCGCAAGGTGTTCCGATGAGCGGCGTGGGCGCGGCCGGAGGCATGAGCGGGATCGCGGACACCGCCGGCGTCGTCGTCGTCGGCTCGGGCATCGTCGGCCTCGGCGCCGCCTACGCAGCGGTGCGCCGTGGGCTGCGCGTGATCGTGGTCGACCGCACCGACGGACCGAGCGGTGCCACCGTCCGCAATTTCGGACACCTCTGCATCGGAGCCCAGGCGGGCGAGGCTCGCCGCTATGCCGACGTCTCGCGAGAGCTGTGGCTGCGGCTCGCCCGCGATGCCGGATTCTGGCTGCGCGAATCGGGCACGCTCGTCGCCGCACGTCAGATCGACGAGATCGCGGTGCTCGAGGAAGCCGCGGCTGACGGTGGCATCCGGATGCTGGATGCCGACGAACTTCTGCGTGTCGCCCCGCTCCGCGCCGAGGGACTGCTCGGCGGAGCGCACATCGAGACCGACCTGCAGACCGATCCGCGCACCGCCCCGGCCGCGATCGTGCGACACCTCGCCGCACTCGGGGTCGAGTTCCGGTTCCGCACGGCCGTGACGTCGCTGACCGCGGGTCGTGTGTCGACCACGCGGGGCGCGATCGACGCGGATGCCGTCGTCGTCGCCGTGAATCACGACATCGATCAGCTGCTGCCCGAGATCGCCGAACGCGTGGGCATCGTGCGCTGCGCCCTCGACATGATGCGCGCCGCGGTGACCCTCGAGCATCCGCTCCCTGCCCCGCTGCTGACCGGCTGGTCGCTGGTGCGGTACGGCAGATTCGCCGACAGCGCGTCGGCGGCGGTGCTGCGTGAGCGTCTGCACACCGAGCGCCCCGATCTCGCGGCGCTCGATCTCAACCAGATGTACACGCAGCTGCCCGACGGCACGCTCATCATCGGCGACTCGCACGCCACGGCCATCGCTCCGGCGCCCTTCCAGCCCGAGGCCGCATTCGCGGCGTTCCTCGCCGAGGCGCAGGTGCTGTTCGAGATGCCGGCGCCGCGCGTGCTCGAGCGCTGGCAGGGCGTCTACGCCAAGGGGCCGCAGGACTTCCTCGTCGAACGGGGCGATGAGGGGGTGCTGGTGCTCGCCGCGACCACGGGCATCGGAATGACCACGGGGCTGGGGCTCGCAGAAGAGAATCTCGCAGCCGCCTTCGGGTGGGCACCCGCAATGGAAGGAACATCATGACCGTTTTCGACACCATCCGCACCGACGACACCATCCGCACCGACGACATCATCCGCACCGAACTCGTCGTGCTCGACATGGCGGGCACCACCGTGCTCGACGACGGCGTGGTGGAGCAGGCGTTCCAGCGTGCCGCCGAACGCACCGGGGTCGCCGACCGGATGCCCTGGGACCAGGCGCTCGCCTACGTGCGCGAGACCATGGGGCAGTCGAAGATCGACGTCTTCACGCACCTCGCCGGCGGTGACCGCGTGGCAGCCGAGCGTGCGACCGCCGCATTCGAAGGCGCCTACGCCGAGATCGTCGAGGAGCAGGGCGTCACCGAGATCGCCGGCGCCGCAGACGCGATCCAGGGACTCAAGGATGCCGGCCTCACCGTCGTGCTCACGACCGGGTTCGCCCCGGTGACCCGCGATGCGCTGATCGACGGACTCGGCTGGCGCGGCCTCATCGATCTCGCGCTCTCGCCCGTCGACGCCGGACGCGGTCGCCCCGCTCCCGACCTCGTGCTCACGGCGCTGCTGCGCACCCAGACCTCGTCGGTCGCGGCGGTCGCGGTCGCCGGAGACACCGTCAGCGACGTCGAGTCCGGCCTTCGTGCGGGCGCCGGCTTCGTCGCGGGGGTCCTCACGGGGGCCCACGGCGTCGAGGCTCTGTCCGCCGCGGGAGCGGATGCCGTGCTGGCCGACGTGACCGGGCTGCGCTCCGCTCTCGCCGAGCGCGGCCTGCTCGCGCTCTCCGTCGCCGGCTGAGCGGCGGAGATCATGGGAACGATGCTCGTGCGCCCACCCGGTCATCGCCGGGATGTCGCACTGCGTCCCGCCGCCACGGCCATGGTCTGGATCGGCGAGGGGCACCCGCACGAGATGATCGCGGTGCCCGGGGTCGCCCTCGGCGACGGCGATGTGCTCGTGGCTGTGGAGATGTCGACCATCTGCGGATCCGACGTGCACACCGTGCAGGGTCGTCGTTCGGCACCCGTGCCGCTCGTGCTCGGACACGAGAGCGTCGGCCGGGTGATCGCGACCGGCGACTGCGGTGCGAACGCCGTCGACGGCAGCCCGCTGCGCATCGGCGACCGCGTCGTCTGGTCGGTGACGGTCTCGTGCGGCACCTGCGATCGGTGCACTCGGGGTCTGACGCAGAAGTGCCGCTCCCTCGGCAAATACGGCCACGACCGCGTCGGCACGAACGGCGACCTCACGGGAGCGTTCGGCAGCCATGTGCAGGTGCGCGCCGGCACCGCGATCGTGCGGGTTCCCGAGTCGCTGCCCGCCTCGGTGCTCGCGCCGGCGTCGTGTGCGACGGCCACGGCCTGGGCGGCGGTCGCGCGAGCGGCGCGTGATCAGGACCTCGACGGTGCCTCGGTGCGCGTGCACGGCGCGGGGCTCGTGGGGCTCTCGGCGGCAGCGATCGCCGTCGAACGGGGAGCGTCGGTCGAGGTGCTCGACCCGAATCAGAAGCGTGTCGCACTCGCGGCGCGCTTCGGCGCCGCACCGCTCGACCGCGAGCCCGAGATCGTCATCGAGGCCTCGGGCCATGCGGTCGCCGACGCTCTCGCCGGCATCGCGACCGGGGGGACCGTCGTTCTCGTCGGCAGTGTCTTCCCCGCTGACCCTGTGCCGTTCGATGCCGAGAGCATCGTGCGCCGGCTCGTCACGGTGAGCGGGGTGCACAACTACACCGGCACCGAGCTCGCCGATGCCGTGGCCTTCCTCGCCGGTCGGGGACGCGCCTATCCGTTCGCGGATGCGGTGGGCGAGGTGCGCCAGCTCGCGGCGATCGACGAGGCACTGATCGCCGCAGCCGCCGCAGACGCGCCGTTGCGGATCGGACTCGTCCCCGGCCGGTGACCGCAGCGCGCGCCGGGTGGGGAGCCCTGAGGAGCCCGCTCGGTCAGGACTCCGAGCGGGCCCCGGGCCCCTCAGTCAGGCCTTCTGCGCGTCTCCACGGCGTGGCCCCACCGGGTGCAGACTCTCGGCGTGGAAGGCGAGAAGCCTCGCGGCGATCTCGACGGCCTCGTCGAGCACCTGCCGCGGGTCACCGGTGAGTGCGAGCATCCGATGTCCGATGCCGTCGTTCGAGGCCCAGCCGAGGTAGACCGTGCCGGCCTCGTGACCGCCTTCGGAATCGGGCCCGCCCACGCCGGTCGTCGAGACGCACAGGTCGGCGTCGAAGAGACGGCGGCCGCCGTCGGCGAGCTGTTCGGCGCAGACCGCCGACACGGGATCGGTGCCGGGGGTCACTCCCAGCACCCGTTCCTTGATGTCGGGGCGGTAGGCGACGACGCCGCCGGCGAACCAGTCGCCGGCACCTTCGACCGCTCCCACGGTGCTCGCGAAGCGACCGGAGGTGAGCGACTCGACGACGCAGACCCGCAGGCCGCGCTCACGCGCCACCTCGCCGAGCCTCTCGAGAACCGACGACGCGGAGTTCACCTCGGCCTCGGTGACGTCTTCCGTCAGGTCTTCCGTCAGCCGGTCAGCGGTCACCGGGCGTTCTCGTCCGTCGAGCCCGCCTCATCCGTGGTGGGTGTCGGGGAGTCGGTCGTCGCGCTGGCCTCGTCCGAGTAGTCGGGGCGGTCCGGCTGCAGCGGCTGGTCGGAGTACTCCCCGCCCTGGCGTCCGCCGAAGGGGCGGCCGTGGTCGGCGAACTCGTCGCGGGCGAAGACCAGCTCCCAGGCGCCCACCGTGAACCGGGCGCCGGTGCGCAAAGTCTGCGTGCGCTCGCCGGGGTGCGTGGCGTCAGCCGACGGGTTGGTGTTCATCTCGCCCTCGCCGTGCAGCTCGAGCACGTACTCGTCGCGCTCGTCGTGCGTAATCGTCGCGTGCACGGGGTCGGCGCCGTCGAGGCGCAGTTCGAGATCGGCAGCGGATCCGATGCGCACGACCTCCGCCTCGAGGGCGAATTCGCTCCGCTCCTCGTCGCGTGTGACACGCAGCCGAGGGTTGCCCGCGCCGAACTCGGCGTGGGTCGTGGTGGGCGTGTATCCCTCGTCGGGACGATCGTCGATGTGTCGTGCCATGATCAGGCCTCCTCGCTGTCATGACCGACGCTAGGGGGTCGGTGGGGTCGCTGTCAGGGGGTTGACTTCCGACGAGCATTCCGGAGTATCTCTCGCATATGATCGGGCTACGCCGATGACCGTCGGTCCGGCAGAAGGTGCCGGTGGGGAGCACAGGTCGATCGTGTGGAGGCAGAGGGAGGCCTGCATGGGAAAGTTCATCTACGAGGGCAACGTCAAGACGGAGATCGAGGATCGCGCCCTCACCCACCTGCAGCTCGTGATCACCGCGAAGCTGCGGCGGGCCGAGCCGTTCCCGTTCAGCTGGCGCGAGGACTCCAGCGTCGGGGGAGGACGCACGACCGTGTGGATCCAGCCCGGCAGCGCGTTGGTCTTCAAGTACTACGGAAGCCGGCAGCCGTCGATCAACCGCGCGTGGATCGAAGCGCTCGCCTTCACAGCCAACACGCCGAGCGGTCTGCACGTCGTGCCCGAGCCGAGTGAGACGCACGGTGCGGCCGCAGCGGCGGCCGAGAACGCGTCTCTCGACTCGAATCCGCCGCTCTGACCCTGTCAACCCCCTGTCACCGACGCGTCGTCTCAGCGACCCTGAGATCATGACCGACATCACTCCCGATCCCCGCACGCAGCATCGCGACCAGGAGTTCCCCGGGCAGCAGCAGACGCAACCCGGACTCACGGACGACATGCGGCCCGAGCCGGACCACGGCGAGAAGAGCTACGTGGGCAGCGGGCGTCTGCAGGGCCGCCGCGCACTGATCACCGGCGGCGATTCGGGCATCGGCAGGGCGGTCGCCATCGCCTTCGCGCGTGAAGGCGCCGACGTCGCGATCGTGCACATGCCTGAGGAGCAGGGGGATGCGGACGACACACTCGCTCTCATCCGGGCAGAGGGCCGCACCGCGCTCGGCCTGGCCGGAGACGTGCGAGACGAGTCGTTCGCCACCGACATCGTCGCCCGGACGGCGGATGCGCTCGGCGGACTCGACGTCGTCGTGCTCAACGCCGCCTATCAGCACGACATCGACGGATTCGAGAACCTCGAGACGGACCGCCTGCGCCGAGTGTTCGAAACGAACCTGTTCGGACTCCTGTACACGGCACGCGCCGCGTATCCGCGGCTCGATTCGGGCGCGAGCATCATCGTGACGGCCTCCGTGCAGGCATATCAGCCCTCACCCGCACTGATCGACTACGCGATGACGAAGGCCGCGCAGGTCGCTTTCGTGAAGGCTCTCGCCGAAGAAGCAGGCGAACGGGGTGTCCGGGTCAACGCTGTGGCGCCCGGTCCGATCTGGACGCCGCTGATTCCCGCGACCGGCTGGAGCGACGAGCGGGTGCAGACGTTCGGGCAGGACACTCCGCTCGGTCGCGCCGGACAACCGGCCGAGCTCGCCGGGGCCTATGTCTACCTGGCGTCGGCCGAATCGTCGTACACCTCCGGATCCGTCATCGCCGTCACCGGGGGCAAGCACCTCTGACGCGCATCGGGCTCGCTTCCAGTCGGGCGGATGCTGCGCGCGGGAACCGGAGCCCTCCGCAGGCAGGGGCCGCCCGCGTAGGCTGGTGCGGTGCAGAAGCCCGCGTCCTCCCGTGCTCTCGTGGGCGTGACCCTGGTCGTCGGATCGTGCCTCTCTCTGCCGTTCGGAGCGGCGGTCGCGGCTCAGCTCTTCCCTGTTCTCGGGCCGTGGGGTGTCACGTCGCTGCGGGTCGCGATCGCAGCGCTGCTGCTGCTCGTGATCGTGCGTCCGAACCCTCGACGGTGGGTCCGCGGGCAATGGCTCGCCGCCGTGCTCTTCGGGCTCGCGCTCGCGGCGATGAACGGGTTCTTCTACGCCGCGATCGACCGCATCCCACTGGGGCCCGCGGTCGCGATCGAGTTCCTCGGGCCGCTGGTGCTGGCGGCGGCGCTCACGCGGCGGCGCGCTGACGCCGCGTGGGTCGGCGTCGCGCTGCTCGGCATGCTGCTGCTCGGCGTCGACGGGCTCACGGGAGCGGATGCACTCGACCCGCTCGGTGTCGTGTTCGCGCTCATCGCCGCAGGGTTCTGGGCGCTGTACATCCGCATGAGCGCCCGCGTCGGCGCGCTGATCCCGGGTGCCGACGGACTGGCCGTGGGGCTCGTGGTGGCGGCGATCGTGCTGCTGCCGGTCGGCGTGCCCGCGGCGACGACCGTGGCGGGCGACATGCAGCTGCTCGGGCTGGCGGCGGTCACTGCGGTGCTGTCGTCGGTGATCCCGTACAGCTTCGAGCTGGCCGCGCTGCGACGCCTGCCTCAGCGCGTGTTCGGTGTGCTGCTCAGCCTCGAGCCGGCCTTCGCGACGCTCGCCGGCTGGCTCATCCTGGCGCAGGACGCGACGGTGCTGAAAGTGCTCGCGATCGCCCTCGTGATCGCCGCCAGCGTGGGAACGACCCTGGGTGCGCGGCGTCAGCAGCGGCGCGCGGAGGCCGACTCCGCCGCATCGGATCGCGCTGATCCGGACCGGCGTCATCCCCGCTTCGACGACGAGCCCGGGCCGTTCACAGGCCCTCTTCCGCTGCCCGACTGACCACCGAAGGACACCCCATGTCGATCACGCCCGTATCGATCACCGATCGCCTTCGTGAACAGCCCGATCTCGCGACCCCTCGACTGCGGCTTGTGCAGCTCGGTCCCGGGCACCTCGCCGAGGTCATGACGGGGCTCGCCGACGCCGATGCCATGCGCCTGACCGGCACTCGGGGCGACTTCACGACCGAGCGGGTGCGCACGCATCTCGACCGGCTGCCCGGAGCGGACGACCGGGCCGACTACGCGATCCTGCTGCACGACGGCACCTACGTCGGCGAGGTGGTGCTCAACGACCTCGCCGACGACGACCGGTCGATGAACTACCGCATCGCGCTCGCGGCGCCGGCCCTCCGTGGTCGCGGATACGGCACGGAGGCCGGGCGGGCGGTGATCGACTGGGCGTTCGACGTCGTCGGGCTGCACCGGGTGTCGCTGGAGGTCTACCGTTTCAATCCCGCTGCACAGCGCTCGTACGAGAAGATCGGCTTCCGGGTCGAGGGGGTCGCTCGCGAGGCGCTGCATTGGGACGGCGCCTGGATCGACGCCATCCTGATGGGCATGCTCAGCCACGACCCCCGCGGCGCAGCGGCTCCGTCCTCGCCGGGGTCTTCGCCAGGGTCTTCGCCGGCGTGACCTCGGGCAGCGGATAGCGTCGGCGCAGCAGCATCCGCTGCACCAGCGTCCAGACGACCGTGACGGTCAGGTACAGCGCTGCCGCGAGCGGCACGAACGCGGCGAACACGACGGTCAGGTAGTGCAGCGCGCCCGCGACCCGGAGCATCGCGGGGGAGGAGAGCGGTGAGTCCTCGGCGCCCTCCGGCACCGGAGCCGGGCGGAACACCCGGCGGCTGATGTCGGCGACCACGAGCATGATCACCGCGAGCGCTCCGAACACCAGCAGCGTCGCCGGCGAGGCCGTGCCGCCGAAGACCGCCGACACGAAGCTCGTGCCGAGCGGGGCGCCGAACAGGTCGTGCGTGAGCAGGTCGTTCGGGTGCCCGGCGATCTCGGGGCGCAGGAACAGCGTGTACAGCAGGCCGACGATGGGCGCCTGCGCGAGCACCGGCAGCATGCCGGCGAACGGCGAGGTGTTCTCGCGGCGGTAGAGCTCGAGCATCTCCTTCTGCAGGCGCTCGGGGTTCTTCTTGTGGCGGCGCTGGATCTCGCGCAGCTTCGGCGCGAGCCGCGCTCTGGTCTGCTCCGCTCGCGCCTGGGAGACGCCGACGGGGACCAGCAGCGCGCGCACCAGGAGCGTGACGAGGATGACGGCGAGGGCCGCAGCGGATGCCCCGGCGAGGGGTTCGAGAAGCGAGGAGAGCCCGGCGAGGGCTCCGTAGGCCGCATCGAGCAGGGCGGCGAGAGGGGGAAAGGCGAAGATGTCCATGGAGGTCCGTTCGTGTGTCGGGAAGGGTCGGCGAAGCCGCGCGATCCCGTACGAGACGGACTACGCGGCGACGGCGACTCCCGGCGCACGAGGACGCGGATGACCTGCGGCATCCGGATCGCTCTGTGCGAGCAGAGTCGAGACATCGATCGCCCGCAGCGGATGCGGGGCGGTGTCCCCTCGGGGAGGGACGAGGCTCAGCGCCACGGCGATCGTCAGGGTGGTGAGGGCGATCAGCGCGATCGCGACACCGAGGGCGGCGGCATCGGGCACGACGATCACGCCGAGTGCGGACGCGACGAAGCCGAGCATCTGCCCGAACCACTCGCTCATGCGCGCCTCCCTCATCGCGAGGGTAGCACCGTCGGGCGGGCGTAATCTCGGAGCATGACTGATCTGCGTGTGCTTCTCGGCATCGAGCATCCGATCGTCCTCGGCCCGTTCGGCGGGCTCTCGTCCGTGGCGCTGGCCGCCGCGGTGAGCGAGGCCGGCGGTCTCGGCGGATACGGTCTGTACGGCTACGACGGTGACCGCATCCGGTCGACCGTCGCCGAGCTGCGACAGGCGACCGCGCGCCCGTTCGCCGTGAACATCTGGATCCCCACCGGCGACGAGGTCGAGCCGAACGCCCAGCACACCGTGTTCGCGCAGGCGCTCGAGCCCTTCTACGACGCGGTCGGAGTCGACGTCCCCGCCCGGCCCGCGCGTTACATGCCCTCGCTCGACGAACAGCTCGAGGCGATCTGGGAGTCCGCGCCGCCGGTGCTCAGCGTCGTGTTCGGAGTCCCCTCTGACGACGTCATCGACGAGGCGCATCGCCGTGGCATCCGTGTCATCGGCACGGCCACGACCGTGGCCGAGGCCGCGGCGCTCGCGGACGCCGGGGTCGATGCCGTCGTCGCGACCGGGCTCGAAGCCGGAGGGCACCGGGTGTCGTTCCTGCGACCCGCCGAGGAGTCGCTCATCGGCACGTTCGCGCTCGTGCCGCAGGTGGTCGACGCGATCGACGTCCCGGTGATCGCTGCGGGCGGCATCGCCGATCGTCGCGGGGTCGCCGCGGCCTTCGCGCTCGGCGCCTCGGCGGTGCAGGTCGGCACGGCCTTCCTGGCCACCGCCGAGTCGGCGGCCAATGACTCGCACCGGGCCGCGATCCGCTCGACGCCCGCCGACGGCACGGTGCTGACCCGCGCGATGAGCGGTCGACTCGCACGGGGCGCCCGCAACCGCGCCGTGCGGGCGATCGAGGCGAGCGGCACGATCGCGCCGTTCCCGATGCAGAACTGGCTCACCGGGCAGTTCCGCACCGCGGCGGGCGCGCAGAACCTCGGCGAGCTGCAGTCGCTGTGGATGGGGCAGGGCGCACCGCTCGCCGCCTACCCCACCGCGGCAGAGGCGTTCTCGGAGTTGGTGGCGGGAGTGCCCGACGGCGTCTAGAGGATGACGGTCGAACGACCGTGCACGATCACGCGGTCCTCGGCGTGCCACTGCACGGCGCGGGCCAGCACGAGGCGCTCGACGTCGGCGCCGCGGCGCTGCAGCTCGGCGGCGGACTCCGAGTGGGTGACGCGGGTGACGTCCTGCTCGATGATCGGTCCCTCGTCGAGGTCGGCCGTCGCATAGTGCGCGGTCGCGCCGATCAGCTTGACCCCGCGGTCCTTCGCACGCGCGTACGGGTTCGCGCCGATGAAGGCGGGGAGGAACGAGTGGTGGATGTTGATGATCGGGGCGCCGACGCCCTCGATGAAGTCGTCGGTGAGGATCTGCATGTACCGCGCGAGCACCACGAGGTCGACGTTTCCCCGCAGCAGGTCGAGCTGACGCTGCTCCATCGCCTCCTTGTCGCCGGACGGGATATGCACGAACGGCACCCCGAACGAGCGCACCGACTCCGCGAGGTCGGGGTGGTTCGAGACGACCATCGTGACGTCGATGTCGAGCTGGCCGCGCTGGGTGCGCCACAGCAGCTCCATCAGGCAGTGGTCGTACTTCGAGACGAAGATCGCGACGCGCTTGCGGCGGGCGGTGTCGTGCAGCGACCACTCCATGCCGAATCGCTCGGCGACCGCGGCGATGTCGGCCTCGAGTGCCGGACGTGCGGCGGAGAGCCCCGGCAGGTGGATGACGGTGCGCTGGAAGAACCGACCGCCCTCGGAGTCGGTCGAGTGCTGGTCGAGCGAGATGATGTTCGCACCGTGCTGGGCGAGCACGCCGGCGACGGCGGAGACGATGCCGGGCTGGTCGTCGCAGGCGATGAGCAGACGGGCGGTGTCGGGCTGAGACATGGGGGCTCCTCGAGGGTGTGCATCGATTCTGCCGTGCCGGGCGCCCGCCGAGCGAATCGCGCACCTACCCTGGAGGGATGGACATGCAGGGGGCGACCGCATCGGCGCTGCTCGCGAGCGCGCGGGCCGGGCTCGCGGGTGCGCCTCGCGAGGGCCTGGGCGAAGAACGGCAGTCGCGCTGGCGTGGGCACCGGATCGTGCGCGTCGGTGAGGCCTGGCACCTCGGCGTGCTGCTGCTGACCGACGATCACACACTCGCGACCGCCGAGGTGCTGCGCGCGGCAGACCCCGGGCGCCGTGGATACACGGCGGAATCGGCCCGCGAGCGCGCCGCGCGCCGGGCACTCGCGCTGCGCGGCGGCTTCGGTGAGGGCGAGGTCGCACACATCGGCTGGAGCGTGATCGACGTCGACGCGGTCGACGCCGGCGGAGCATCCGGCCCGCTGGCCGTGCGCGACGGCGTGCCGTCGGTGCGGTGGAGCACCGCGGGAGGATGGATGCCGCTGGAGGCATATCTCCGCGAGCGGGTGCAGCTCCTGCGCGACGCGGTCGGCTGATCGCGGCGGGTGACCCTCGGGTTCCCGGCGCGCTCAGGCGCTCAGATGCTCAGGCCGCGAACGTCTGGGCGAAGCGGCGCAGCAGGGCCGCGCCCTCGGTGACGGATGCCGAGAGCACCTGGCGCTGCACGAGATCGAACTCCTCGGGGTCGAAGTACCCGGTCGTGCGGTAGTAGGTCATGCGGTCGGCGAAGTCGCGGGGCGTGGGCTCGGGGTGGAACTGCGCCGTGTACAGGTGGGTGCCGACGCGGTAGGCCTGCACCGGGCAGGTCGCGTTCGTGGCGAGCAGCACCGCGCCGTCGGGCACGGCGACCGCGCTCTCCTTGTGGGCCGTGAACACGGTGAGCGCGGGGGCGCTGGGACCGAAGATCGGGTCGTCCACGGCCGCGGCGGTGGTCTCGATCACGGCGGCGCTCGCGGACTCGGGGGTGGCGGAGCTGACCTCGCCCCCCAGCATCCGCGTCACCACGCCGATGCTGAAGCAGGTGAAGAACGCGGCGATCTCGCCCGCGATCGCGCTCCGAGCGATCTGCTCGAGGTCGCTCTCGACGCGATGCTGCACGGGGGTCTTCGCGGCGTCGGTCACGTTGAACGGAGAACCGCCCACCACCACACCGCGGTAGCGGGCGAGGCGTGCAGGATCGAGGCGCTCGGTCAGCAGGTCGAGACGGTCGACGACGTCGACGCCGAGCGCCCGACGGAACGAGGCGTGCTCGGCGTCTGCCGCCCCGAGTTCGGGACGCACGCAGACGTAGAGAAGCGAGACCACCACGAGAGTCTAACGAGCGTCAGCGCGAGGAGTTCGCCGTGCGTCCGCGCACGATGCCGACGAACGTCTCGACGTCGGGCGTGGTGCGCTCTCGCGGCCACGCGAGCGCGACGGTCGAGGTCGGCCCGTCGGCCAGCACGCGGTGGTCGACGTCCTTGCGGTGGTGCAGACGAGCGAGCGACATCGGCACGATCACGATGCCCACGCCGGTCGCGGCGGTCGTGATCGCGTCGTCGGTCGACAGCGCGGCGAAGGCGGGGGCCACGGAGCCGCGCACCTCGAAGGGTACGAGTGCGTCGTCGGAGAGCGTCACGACGACCTCGCCCGCGAGGTCGGCCCGCGTGAGTTCGTCGGCCGCGAGCAGATGCGACTCGATCGAGGCGACCACGACGGGAAGCTCGTCGTACAGGGGGATGACGTGCACCGCATCACTGCTGAGGCCGGCGGCCGCCAGTGCGCGGTCATCGAGGGGCAGCCGCACGAGGGCGGCGTCGACCGTGGTCAGCGACTGATACTGCGTCGCCACCGCGATCGGCACGAGCTCGAGCGGCACGTGAGGCATGCGCTGCTTCCAGGCGTCGATCCATCGGCCGGGGGTCGCGCCGGGGACTGCGCCGAGCCGGAAGGAACGCGGCTCCTCGGATTCGGGTGCGGGGGCGTCGAAAGCGACCTTGGCGGTCTTCTTCGGCGGCTTGGGCGGCGGAAAGCGCTGAGCGGGCGCGGCCTTGCTGCGCCGCACCGGTCCGGTCGGGCGCGAGGATCGTCGCTGCTGCTTCGCCATCAGGCCAGAGTACCCGGCGGGGGTGCGCCCGCCGGGCCGATCCGGGGCCGTCGGCTCAGGCTGCGAGCCAGAGACCGCGGCGATCGGTGGCGACGGTGAGTCCGGCCGCGACCGTCTCGTCGTCGCCGATGCGTGCACCGCGCACGATGCGGGCGCCGGCTCCGACCTCGGTGCGGACTCCGACGTGAGCGTTGTCGCCCACAGCTGCTCCCTGACCGATGTGCGCGTGCGCATCGATGTGCGCACCTTCGCCGATCACGGCATCCGGTTCGATCCAGGCACCGCGTGCCACGGTCGCGCCGGCGCCGACTCGTGCGCCGGGTTCGACGTACGCGCCTGCTTCGACGTGCGCCTTGGGATGGACCTTCGCGCCGTGCGCGACGAGACCGCGACCGTTGGCGTGCTTGCGATACCGCAGCGTGGCGCCCTGGTCGTTCTCGATGTCGATGTAGTTCTTACCCACGATTCCTCCCCGTGTTCCGAACCTGTTCCGAACCTGTTCGGATATATCAATAACCACGGGACTGCTCGATTCATTCCCGAGCATGGAATCGGGTCATTTCTGGCAGACGGGACACCAGAACGTGATGCGCTCGCGCGTGGGATCCGCGCCCAGTTCGCCGCGACGGATGAGGGTGCCGCAGCGGCGGCACGGCCGCCCCGAACGGCCGTAGACCCAGGTGCCCTGCCCCGGCCGGTCGACACCGGTGAAGGTGCGATGGCGGCGGTCGCGGTTCGCACGGATCGTGCGCACGCCCAGGGCGAGCAGCGCCACGACGTCGACCTCGGGCGTCGGCGTCGTGGGCAGGACGCCGCGGAGGAACAGCAGCTCCGCGGCGTACTCGTTGCCGAAGCCGGCCACATTGCGCTGATCGAGGAGTGCGACGTGGATCGCACGGGTGTCGGCGCTCAGACGACGGGCGGCTTCGGCGGCGTCCCACTCGGGACCGAGGGGGTCGGGGCCCAGGTGGCCCACCAGCTCGTCCTCGTCGCGCGTGGGCACGATCTCGATCTCGGCGAGGTCGATGCCGACCGCATCGCGTTCGGCCGTGCCGACGATCGCGCGGACCTTGAAGGCAGGGTGCCGCCACTTCTCGCCCGACCGATACGTCAGCCATGCCCCGTCCATACGCAGATGGGAATGCAGTGTGCTGTCGCCGATGCGCAGCAGCAGGTGCTTGCCGCGCGGGATCGATGCGATGATCGGCTGCCCGGTCAGATCGACCGTCGCGAAGCGCGGCACGCGCAGGTCGAAGCGCGTGACCACTGACCCGACGACCGCCTCGTCGAGGCGCCGCGCCGTGCGGAAGACGGTGTCGCCCTCGGGCATCAGACGGGTCCCGGATGCTCTGCGGCGATCGCGCGGAGCGGTGTGCGCTGCAGCATGCTGCGAGCGAGCAGGGTCGAGCCCGCGACGGCCGCGGGCATCACCGCGACCGCGCCGCCGGGGATGAGGAAGCACAGCTGCGTCGCGACACCGAACCCGAGGACCCGGGCGCGGCTGCCGCGGAACAGCGTGGCACGGTCGGCGGGCGACAGATCGCGGGCATCGAACGAGCGTCCGGTGAGCTCTCGAGCGAGCAGTCGGCCCGAGAGCGTGACGCCGAGCACCGCGCCGAGCACACCGCCCACCAGGGGGATGAGTCCGACCAGCAGCACGACGATCGCGACCAGCAGACCGAGGAGCACGAGACGGATGCCTTCGCCGAGCGCGGTCCAGAACCCGCCGCCCTCGGAATCGGGCGCGTCTCCGAGATCCTTCTCGACCGCATGCCAGATGCGCTGGTAGAACGGGTCGCCGATCGCGAGGGCGAGCGCGCTGAACACCGCACTCGCGAGCGCGAGAGCCGCGACGAGCACGACCAGGCTCACCGCCCCGCGGAACAGCGACCGCCACGGCTCGAGCCAGCGATCGGCGAACGGTGTGATCGCGTCGGAGATCAGGCCGAGCGAGAGCGCGAGGGGCACGAGAACCGCGATCAGGAGCGCCGCCGCGATCAGGGCGGGAACCAGACCGAGCGCCATGAGTCCGGGACGCCTGCGCCAGGTCCCGAACCCGCGCAGCAGGGTGCGGACTCCCTCGAAGAACTCGCCGATCATGACTTCAGCCTAGGAGGCCGCCGGGGGAGACGTCGCGTGAAGAACGAGATCGCGCAGCATCTGCACGTCGAGATCGAGCATCGAGCGCACCGGGTGCGCGCCCGGTGGCACCGCCAGAGCTGATCCCCCGACGACGACCGTGGCGCATCCGGCATCGACTGCCGCGGTGGCGCCCACGAACGAATCCTCGAGTGCGACGCAGCGTCGGGCGGGCAGGCCGAGCGCGGCGGCCGCCTGCAGATAGGGGTCGGGCGCGGGCTTGAGGCGGGTCGCGTCATCGGCCGTCACCCTCACCCGGAGGGACGACAGATCGACGACCTGCGCGAAGCGATCGACCCAGTGTCGGGGTGACGACGTGACGAGGGCCACAGGCACCTCTGCCGCGCTCAGGGTGCGCAGCAACAGCTCGGCACCGGGCCGCCACGACACATCGTGCGCGTACGCGTCGAGCGAGCGTCGGTCGAGTTCGGCGGCGACGTCGCCGATCGATTCCGTCAGGCTGAGGCGGGTGTGCAGCAGGCGTGCTGCGGCGCCGAGGTCGAGCCCCTCGGCGGCGGCGACGATGTCAGAGGGCTCGCAAGTCGCGGGCTCCGGGCGGCGAGTGCGCTCGATCACGAAGCGCTCGATCACCAGGAGCCACGTGCGCTCGGTGTCGAGAAGCGTGCCGTCCATGTCGCTCAGCACCGCCCAGGCGGGAGCGTCGTCGTGCATGGGGATCCTCTCGCCGCCACGATCCGGGTGGATCGCTCCGTCCATCCCGTCGCTCGCACGAGGACGTCGGGCGGACGACGGGCGAACAACGGCTGAACGGAAGGGAGACGCCCGGGGAAACCCGATGGACAGGTGCGTGCACGTGTGCAGTGACGGCGTGATCGGGGTGCGCGGAGCGTGATCGCCGCAGGTACGCTGACGGCGGATCGCGCCCCGGGACCGCCTCGATCGAGCGCGCCGTGAGAGGGGAGTCCGTCGTGCACCGGTATCGGGAGATCGCGAGCGACCTGTCGACGCAGATCGCCGCGGGGCGATTCGACGCCGCGGGCATGCTGCCTGCCGAGGATCAGCTCGCCCGCACCTACGAGGTCTCGCGCGGCACCGTGCGGAACGCGCTCGTGCTGCTCGCCCGACAGGGCGCCATCGCTCCCAGGCGCGGATCGGGCTGGCTCGTGCGCACGACGCTGCAGAGCCAGCGGTTCTCGGAGCTGCGCTCGTTCGCGCAGTGGGCGTGGAGCCGCGGAATGGAGCCGGGCGGGCTCGTCGTCTCGCAGCGGCACCGCCCGCCCACGGCCGTCGAGGTGCGGAGGCTCCGGGGCGGAACGCGCTCCGGAGACGTGCTCGAGGTCGTGCGGCTGCGTCAGCTCAACGGGCGCACGGTGATGCTCGAGCGCACGGTCTACCCGCCGTGGATCGCGGGCTTCATCGAAGACCTTCCTTCCGACGAGCCCTCGGTGGTCGGTGCCCTCGAGCAGCGTCACGGCGTGCGCATGGTGCATGGCGAGCACTCGATCGACGCGATCGCCGCGTCGAGTGACGACGCCCGACTGCTCGAGGTGCGCAGGTCGAGTCCACTGCTGCGGGTGAACAGGGTGAGCTACGCAGCGGACGGCAGCGCGATCGAAGCCGGCGACGACCGCTATCTCGCCGACACCATGTCGTTCCAGGTGCAGGCATCGCTGCAGGGCACCGAGCTCATGCGACAGTCAGAGCTGACGCGACAGTCAGAGCTGACGCGACAGGCGGGATGATCTCCGTCGCTGGACTCGTGTGCGCACACGTCCATGCGGATGCGGCGGACGGCGGCATCCTTGGCCTGTCGTTCACCTTCCGTGCACTCGGGGTTGGGTCTCGGCGTCGATCGTCGAGGCATCCACCCCCTCGTCTCTCGGAAGGACGACACCCCATGCATCCCTCTCGCCCCCTCACCCGCTCGCGGGGCGCAGCCGTCGCCGGCGTCGCGCTGACCGCGGCCCTGCTGGCCGCGCCGATCACCGCGAGCGCTCAGGTCGCCGACGCGGCGCCGGTCGCCGGTGACGTGAGCGCCGTCGCCGGGTCGTCGTTCTCGCTCCCGGGCGCCGAGCTCGCCGCCGGAGTCACCGTCGACATCGTCTACGAGACCGACGCGGCCGACCCGAAGAACTGGATCGGCTTCTACCGCGACGGCGAGGTCCCGGGAGGCGAGGGTCACCTCTCGGCGTCGTGGGCATACGCGCCCGAGGCATCCGGCACCGTCTCGATCGCCGCGCCCAGCGCCCCGGGCACCTACACGGTGTGGTTCCTGGCGAAGGACGGCTATGAGCCGCTCGCCGACAGCCAGACGGTCACGGTGACCGCGGGTGCGGCGGAGCTGACGCCCGGTGACCCGGAGGCATCCGTCGACATCGATCCGATCAGCACGGGCATCGACACCGACGGAGTCCTCGTGCGCGAGGGCTTCGATGAGGGTCTGCCCGCGGGATGGTCTGTCGAAACGGCCGGGGCGGAGGCGGGGTCTGCGGAGGACGCAGCGGATGCGGATGCGGATGCCGGACGCGCCGAGTATCGCGGCTGGGTGTCGACGACGCGGGCCGAGTGGACCGCGGACATCGACGAGATGCGCGCCCGGTTCGCGCGTCCGCTCGCCGGCTTCGTCGTGGCCGACGCTCAGCAGTACGGCGCCGCCGCCCCGTTCTCGTCGACGCTCACCAGCGCCCCCGTCGACGTCGAGTTCCTGCGCTCGCTGCGGCTGTCGTTCGACAGCCACTACCGTGGCGCGGCCCAGCAGACCGGCGCGGTGCGGGTGAGCTTCGACGGAGGGGAGTGGACCGAGGTGCTGCGCCTCGACTCGGCGTCCGTCGTGGACGACTACGACCCCCTGCAGCTCAACTACATGCAGGACATCGCCGTCGACGTGCCGGCCGATGCCACGCAGGTGCGCTTCCAGTGGCAGCTCGACGCCTCGGGCGAGGGGTCGCGGTACTGGGCGATCGACTCGGTCGCGGTGCACCAGGGCGAGCTCATCGCCGATGAGACGCCGACCCGGCTGTGGACGGTGTCCGACATCCAGGGACACCCCCACGACTTCGAACACGGTCTGAACGACCTGAGCACCCTCGCGCCCGACCCTGCCGGTCTGCTGATCGTCGGAGACCTGGTCAACTCGGGCACCGACACCGAGTGGAACGAGATCTACGAGGTCATGGACAACACCGTCGGCATCCGCCCCGACACCACGGTCGCGTCGATCGGCAACCACGAGCGATACGCGAGCGGCGGCTTCGCGGCCAACTTCGAGCGCTTCCTCGCCTTCGCCGACCGCGACACGGCCTACGGCGAGTACGTGCTGAGCGGTGACGGCGGGGACGTGCCCGTGATCACCATCGGCCAGGAGATCAGCGGTCCCTCCGACGTCGCGATGACCGACGAGCAGATCGAGTTCCTCGAGGAGCGCCTCGCCTACTGGACGGCCCAGGGTTCGCAGGTGATCGTCAACACGCACTTCCCGCTCGGCGACACCGTCTCGGCCTCGTGGATCCCCTGGTACCACGACCACCACCTGATGAACGATCGCCTGACGAGCATCCTCGGCAACTACCCGAACGCGGTCGTCTTCAGCGGTCACACGCACTACCCGGCGTCGCTCGGCGACTGGGCGGTGCAGCGGCGCACGGCAGACGGCCACCCCGACGGCTTCTGGGCCGTCAACACCGTGGCCATGCACGTCGGCTGGGATGCCCGCGGCGAGAACACCGACGGCATCAGCGAGGTGACCATCGGCGACGTGAACAACGGACTCGTCGTCGAGTCGTACGGCGACCGTCTCGTGGTGAAGGCGTACGACTTCTTCACCGACCGGCAGATCCGTGAGGTGACGATCCGCAATCCGCTCGCGCCGTACGCGGCCGATGTCATTCCTGCCGAAGACCGGCCCGCTGACTACAGCGCCGTCGACGCCGAGCTGCGGCGCGTGCCGGCTGACCTCGACCGCTTCACGCCCGAGACCGTCGAGACGCTGAACGCTGCGATCGCTGCCGTCGAGCGAGACCTGACCGCCGCGGACCAGGCCGAGGTCGACGCGATGGCCGCCGCGCTGCGGTCGGCCATCGACGGGCTCGTGCTCGTGGATGAGACGCCGGGTGCCGGTGCGGATGGCGGTGCTGATGGCGGTGCTGGTGCGGATGGTGGCGCGGGTACCGGTGCGGATGGTGGCGCGGGTACTGGTGCTGACGGCGGTGCTGGTGCTGGTGCGGATGGCGGTGCCGGTGCGGATGGTGGCGCGGGTGCTGGTGCTGACGGCGGAGCTGATGCTGGTGCTGGTGCTGACGGCGGTGCCGGGGCTGGTGCGGAAGGCGGGGCGGATGGCGAGGGAGCCGGCGTCGGTCAGGGCGGTGCCTCTGACGACCCGGCGGTGGATCCTGAGCGCACCGATCTCGCGGCGACCGGTGCAGACCCGGGCGTCGGCTGGATCGTGGCGCTGGGCATGATCGCGCTCGGCGGCGGCTTGGTCGCGCTGCGTCGGATCCGCGCGCGGAGGTCCTGACCGCATCCGCTGAGGAAGAGATCTCGCGCAGCGAAGGACCGTATCCCGGATTCCCTCCTTCGGTGCGTGAGATCTCCTTCACTGCGTGGGGCCGCACCACCCCACTCCTCGCGACTCAGATCGCCTTGCGCAGGGTGTATCCGCGGGGCGTCGCGACGAAGCCGGCCTCCTGCAGGGCGAGCGCGAGATCGGTGCCGTAGACGCCGTCGCCGTTCACCTTCTCGACCGTCAGTGTGTCGAGCCGGCGGGCTCGTGCGGTCGCGGCGAGGTCGGTGGCGGCGGCTTTCAGGATGTCGGTGTCGTCTGTGAAGCACAGCACCGTGCGCCCTCCTCGTTCGAGATACAGCACGAGCGACCCGTCGACGAGCACGACCAGACCACCCGCCTTGCGTCCCGGACGGTGCGACACGTCGTCTCGGCGCGGCCACCCGAGCGCGGCGCCGTAGGGATTCGCCGGATCCGTCGCGGCGAGCGTCACGGCGTCGCGCGGCGGCGGGTCGGCGAGGCCCGCGAAGGTCCGCAGACGGTCGACGGTGGCGGATGCCGCGAACTGCGCGGCGCCGAGCTTCTCGATCACGTACCCGCGACGGCAGTGCCCGGCCTCTTCGAAGCCGGCGAGCACGCGATAGGCCTGCGCGAAGCCGCCCGGCACACCCTCGGCCTGCACCGCACCACGGGTGACCACGCCGTAGCGGTCGAGCAGCAGCCCGGCGGTCACGGTCGCGCGGCGCGCGGCATCCGTCTCTACCGACGGCAGCAGCGACCATCGGCCGCCGACCGACGTCGGCCGCGGTGCGGTGCGGGTCAACGACATGCCGCGATAGGTGCGCGCGCGCGGGGCCCGCCGGGTCACGCGGTGAGCCTGGGACCCGCCGGCGAGCAGCGACCGGATCGGCGCGAAGGTGTCGTTCGTCACCCTGCCCGCCCAGGTGAGCGCCCAGAGCGCTTCGAGCACGGACTGCTCGTTCTCGGCTCCCGCCATCTCCTTGAGTTGCGAAGCGAAGTACGCACCACCCGCGTCGAGCGCGCCGAGCACCCGCGCCTCGAGCGAGTCGGGGGCGATCTCGTCGTCGGGTTCGGGCATCGTGAACGGTGCGAGGTCGGCGGGATGCAGCGACACCCACCCGTCACGACCCGGCAGAGTGCCGTGGCCCGACCAGATGACCTCTCCGGCTGCCGTCAGCTCGTCGAGAAGGGCGGGGGAGTAGTCGCGCACCCGCGAGGGCAGCACGAGCGATTCCCACGCGCTCGCGGGGATCGGGACGCCCGCGAACTGCTCGATCACCGTGAGCACGCCGTCGAGTCCCTCCAGCGGACGACTGAGATGCTGCCACTCCGGCAGGAAGCGGGCATAGGCCTCCGGCGACACCGGTTCGACACTGCCGCGGATCGCGGCGAGCGACCGCATGCGCAGCCGCCGCAGCACCTCAGTGTCGCACCACTCGGTCTCGTTCGCCGCACCCGAGGCCTCGGGCAGGAAGTATCCGCTCGTCAGACGCCCGGAATGCTCCAGCCGCTGCAGCGTGTGGCGGGCGACAGCGGCACCGAGGCCGAAGCGCTCGGCGACGGCATCCGTCGTGAAGGGACCGTGAGTGCGGGCGTATCGCGCGATGAGATCGCCGAGCGGGTCGGCGAGAGGCTCGAGGAAGGCGACCGGGATGCCGGTGGGCAGCGCCGCGCCCAGCGCGTCGCGCAACCGGCCGGCGTCTTCGATCGCGGCGATTCGGGTGGCACCCGCGATCGTCACGGGGATCGCGCGGCGCGCGGTGACGAGCGCATCGAGGTGCGCGGCGGCTGTTCCGGTCTCGGGGTCGAGCCGTTGGTCGATCTCGGCCGCATCCATCGGTCCGAGCATCCGTAGCAGGTCGGCGACGCCCTCGAGCCCGCGTGCGCGCCGTTCCGGATCGAGCCGCTGCGCCTCGCGTTCGAACTGGGCGATGACGGCGGGGTCGAGCAGCTCGCGCAACTCGACCGTGCCAAGCAGCTCTCCGAGCAGTGCGGGGTCGACTGAGAGAGCGGCGGCGCGACGCTCGGCGAGGGGCGAGTCGCCCTCGTACATGAACGCACCCACATAGCCGAACAGCAGGTCACGCGCGTACGGCGAGGGCTGTGACGGCTGGGTCTCGACGAGACGGATGCGTCGGTCGGCGATCGACGTCGCGAGCCTGCGCAGCGACGGCAGATCGTAGACGTCCTGCAGCACCTCGCGCAGGGTCTCGAGGATCACCGGGAAGGTCGGATGCCGTCGAGCCACCTCGAGCAGCTGCGCCGACCGCTGGCGCTGCTGCCACAGCGGCGTGCGTTTGTTGGGGTTCATGCGCGGCATCAGCAGCGCTCGGGCGGCGCACTCGCGGAAGCGCGAGGCGAAGAGCGCCGACCCGCCGACCTCCTGCGTCACGAGCTGCTCGAGCTCGTCGGGATCGAACACGAACAGCTCGGCGCCGGGCGGCTCGGCCTCGGCATCCGGGATGCGCACGATGATGCCGTCATCGCTCGCGACCGCCGATCCCTCGACGCCGAGGCGCTCGCGGATGCGCGCGTTGATCGCCAGCGCCCACGGCGCGTGCACCTTCATGCCGTACGGCGAGTGCAGGATGACGCGCCAGTCGCCGACCTCGTCGTGGCCGCGCTCGACCGTGAGCGTGCGGTCGGTGGGCAGGGTTCCGGTCGCCTCGCGCTGCTCGGTCAGGTGCGCCATCAGGTTCAGGCGGGCCTGATCGTCGAGACCCGCGTCGATGAGTCGCTGAGCGGCCTTCTCGGGCGTCGCCGCCGCCACCTCTCGCGAGAACCTGCCGAGCGCCTCGCCGAGTTCGAACGGGCGGCCGATGCCGTCGCCGTGCCAGAACGGCACCTTGCCGGGCTGCCCGTACGCGGGGATCACGTTGACCCGGTCGTGGGTGATCTCGGCGATCCGCCAGCTCGTCGTGCCGAGTGTGAAGACATCGCCGACGCGGGACTCGTAGACCATCTCCTCGTCGAGTTCGCCCACGCGTGCGCCCGTCGACTCTCCGGCGACGAACACGCCGAACAGGCCGCGATCGGGGATCGTGCCCCCGCTCGTGACGGCGATGCGCTGTGCACCAGGACGCCCGGTCAGCGTGCCGGCGTCCCTGTCCCACACCAGACGGGGGCGCAGCTCGGCGAACTCGTCGGAGGGGAAGCGGCCGGCGAGCAGATCGAGCGTCGCCTCATAGGCCGAGCGGGGGAGCGACTGGAACGGTGCCGACCGGCGGACCGTCTCGAACCACTCCTCGACGCCGATAGCCCCCAGCGCGCTCGCGGCGACGGTCTGCTGCGCGAGGATGTCGAGCGGGTTGCGCGGCACCTGGATGGCCTCGATCTTGCCCGCCAGCATCCGCTCGGTGACGATCGCGGTGTGCAGCACGTCGCCCCGATGCTTCGGGAAGAGGGCTGCGCGGCTGATCTCGCCGACCTGGTGGCCGGCGCGCCCCACGCGCTGCAGACCGGATGCCGCGGAGGGGGGCGCCTCGACCTGGATCACCAGGTCGACGGCACCCATGTCGATGCCGAGCTCGAGGCTGCTCGTCGCGACGACGCAGCGCAGCACACCGGACTTGAGCTCCTCCTCGACCTGGGCGCGCTGCTCCTTCGAGACCGAACCGTGGTGGGCCTTGGCGAGCACGGGGTCGGCTCCGGCCGTGGCACCCGCCTGTGCCATCATCGCCGCCGGCATCCGCGTGCTGGGTTCCTGAGCCTGTCGAAGGAGCCCCATGCGCTCGGAGTAGATCTCGTTGAGCCGCCCGGTGAGGCGCTCGGCGAGTCGTCGGGAGTTCGAGAACACGATGGTCGACTTGTTCTGCAGGATGCGGTCGACGATCGCCTCCTCGACATGCGGCCACACGGAACCGGTGACCTCGGTGTACTCGGCCTCGGCTGCGTCGCCGGCATCCTTCGGAGCTCCGGGCGGTGGAGGCGGGTTCGTCATGTCGTCCATCGGGACGACGACGCCGAGTTCGAACGTCTTCGACGCGGGGGGAGCGACGATCTCGACCGGGGCCGCCCCGCCGAGGAATCGTGCGACCTCGTCGATCGGCCGCACCGTGGCGGACAGCCCGATGCGCTGCGCCGGCTCGTCGTGGCCATGGGTGCGGCGCAGAGCGTCGAGCCGTTCGAGGCTCACCGCGAGATGGGCGCCGCGTTTGGTCGCGGCGACCGCGTGCACCTCGTCGATGATGACCGTGTACACGTCGCGCAGCGTCTCGCCGGCCCGGCTGGTGAGCATCAGGTACAGCGACTCGGGCGTCGTGATGAGGATGTCGGGCGGATCGGAGACGAGCTTGCGGCGGTCGCTCGAGGTCGTGTCGCCCGACCGCACTCCGACCGTCACGGCCGGGGCTTCGAGGCCGAGCCGGCGGGCGGACTGGCCGATGCCGATCAGCGGGGAGCGCAGGTTGCGCTCGACGTCGACGCCCAGGGCCTTCAGCGGCGAGATGTAGAGGATGCGGGTGCGCGAGGTGTCTTTCGCCTTCGCGGCGTTCGCCTTCCCGTTCGCCTTCGCGCTCGCTGTCTCGTTCGCCGTGTTCTCGCTGCGTTCGCGGAACACGCTGTCGATCGCCCAGAGGAAGGCCGACAGGGTCTTGCCTGATCCGGTCGGCGCGACGACGAGAGCGTGCTTGCCCGCGGAGATCGCATTCCAGGCGCCCGCCTGCGCGGGGGTGGGCGCGGGAAAAGCACCCCGGAACCAGTCTTGCGTGGCGGGGGTGAAGCGGTCGAGCACGTCGCTCATCCCTCCATCATCACCCGTGCCACCGACATCGGGGTCGCCATTGTCCGAGGCCGCGGGCATGCTGTAGGCATGGCGTCGCACAGCACGAACTACGTGAGCACTTTCATCGAGGTGTCCGAGGACTGCCCGGTCGACCACGCCGAAGAGCCGCCGGCGGGCGAGAAGCCGACGATCGCCGCGCTGCACCACCGACTGATCGCGGAAGAGCCCTACACGCGCACGTCTGACGACGTGATCTTCGAGACCCACGCGCTGCGCACCGGACTCGACCCCCACGACACCACAGCGCGAGAGGCGTTCTTCTCGAAGGGCCAGCCCTGCCTGCGCTCCTCGCCGCTGGGCAAGCGCTACGGCTGGGGCATCGCTCACGACGCCGAGGGGCGGGTCGCGCTCGTGCCCCGCGGCTCCGAGGAGTACGCGCTCCTGGCCGCCGACCCCGCGATCACCCATACGAAGGCGATGCGGAGCCGGCGGGCCTGAGCCTGTCAGATCTCGGCGAGAGATCCGTCCGCCTCGATCTCGAGTGTCAGATCGAGGTCGAGCCTCGAGAGGAACGCGTCGTCGTGACTCACGACGAGCACGGCCCCGCGGTAGGCGCGCAGCGCCTCGACCAGCTGGTCGACGGTGTCGATGTCGAGGTTGTTGGTCGGCTCATCGAGCACCACCAGGTGGGGCGCCGGGTCCGCGAGCAGCAGCGTCGCCAGTGCCACCCGGAACCGCTCGCCGCCGGACAGCGCGGAGACCGGTCGATCGGCGGTGGCCCCGCGGATCAGGAACCGCGCGAGCCGGTTGCGCAGTTCCTTCTCGGGTACCTGCGGCGCCGCATCCGCGATGTTCTCGAACACCGAACTGTGCTCATCGAGCCCGTCGACCCGCTGCGGCAGGTAGCCGATGCGGTCGGTGAGGGCCGTGGCCTCGAGGGTGGGCCGTTCAGAACTCAGCACCGATCTCTCTGCGTCACCCTGACACGCCTCGTCCGCCCCGATTTCCGCCCCGGGGCCCGGCATCGATGCTGAGTCGTGAACGTCGGCGTCGCGCACCAGCCGCTCGAGCAGCGTCGTCTTGCCGGCACCGTTGCGTCCGATCAGCGCGACGCGCTCGCCGCCCTGCACGATCCACGAGCGCTCCTCGTCTGCGAGCTCGGCCACACGTCGACTGCGCGAGATCTGGGGGTCTGGCAGCTCGATCTTCATCGAGGCATCCGCGCGGATCCGGCGCCCCGCCTCGTCGAGCGATGCGCGGGCGGCATCCTCCTTCGCCCCGACCTCGGTGCGCAGTCGTCCGGCCGAGACCTCGGCGGCCATCTTGCGGCCGTGCGCGATGATCTTCGGAACCCGCTTCTCGATCTCGGCCTTCTTGGCGGTGCGGGCGCGATGGGCGAGCTTCACCTCGGCCTCTATGCGCTGGCGCTTCTCCTTGCGGAATTCCTGCTTCGCGGTGACCTCGGCCTGTCGTGCCGCCTCCTGCTCGGTGTCGAGCCAGGCCCGCCACTCGGAGTACGGACCGCCGAAGACGCTCAGAGTCTGGGCGTAGAGCTCAGCGGTGTCGTCCATCAGCTCGAGCAGCGACAGGTCGTGGCTGACCACGATCAGCGTGCCCTTCCAGGCCCGGACCATCGCCGCCAGTGTCGCGCGCGCGTCGCGATCGAGGTTGTTGGTGGGCTCGTCGAGCAGCGTGATCGGCGCACGCCGCAGGCGGATGCCGGCGATCGCGACGAGCACCGCCTCCCCTCCCGACAGCTCGCCGATGCGACGGTCGAGGAAGTCGGGCGCGAGACCGGCCTCGGCCAGCGACATCTCGGCGCGCGCCTCGATGTCCCAGTCGTCGCCGACCGCATCGAAATGGGCGGGATCGACGTCGCCGGCTCCGATCGCGCGCACGGCGTCGAGAGCCGCGGCGACTCCGAGCAGATCGGCGACGCGACGATCGACGTCGAGCGTCAGCTGCTGCGGCAGGTACGCGACCTCGCCGCTCGCGGAGACGACGCCCGACGTCGCGGCCAGCTCGCCGGCGATCAGTCGCAGCAGCGTCGACTTGCCGGCGCCGTTGCGTCCGACGAGGCCGGTGCGGCCGGAGCCGAACGAGCCCGAGACCGAATCGAGGGCGAGTGAGCCGTCCGGCCAGGCGAAGGTGAGGCGGTCCAGAGTGACCGCGGCGTGAAGAGTGGGTACGGGCATGGTGTGTCCTGTCGAGTGCGGGGTGCACTGACACCGGTCGCCGCGAAGACCCCGTCTGAGCGGGGTGCGCCGTCGGGAGGACGGTGGGCGATGGTCTGCCGTGGAGTCGGCGATCGTCGGGTCAGCGCGCGGAGGGATGAGCGCGGAGGCGACGGATCAGATCAAAGGACTTCCAGACACGGCGGACAGGACTCCACGACGATACCCGGGCGTGTCGCGTTTTCGCAACCCCGGGCGCGTCGCGATGTTCGGCGTGGTGAGTTCGTACATCCTCCCGGCGGGGGATGCCGGGCTGCCGTCGCATCCGTACGGTGGAGTCATGGCAGATCACGAACCGAGCTCGCACGAGATGCGCACCCGGATGGGCCTCGGCGCGGGCCTGGCCGTCGGCATGGGAGCGGGGGTCGCGTTCGGAGTCTCGCTCGACAACTGGGCGGTGGGCATCGGGATCGGTCTCGCGATCGGCATCGCGCTGTCGGTCGCCTTCAGCCGTGCGCCGCGGCCGGCCGCGCCGGAGGAGTCTGCGGAGAATGACGGGGCGGGCGTTGCCGGCGACGGGGCGGCTGCTGCCGGCGCCCGAGGGGATGCTGGCGACGACAGGGCGGATGCCGACGACGACGGGGCGGATGCCGGCGACGACGGGGCGGATGCCGGCGACGACGGGGCGGATGCCGGCGACGACGGGGCGGATGCCGGCGGCATCGGCGGTCCGGATGCTTCCGGCCGTGACGAACCCACGTCGGACGGCCCCCGATCGGTCTGACGCACCCGAACGGTCTGATACCCCCCCCGACGAGCCTGAGTGCTCAGGCCTTCGCGACGCGCTCCATCCACTTCGTGAGGAAGACGTGCACGTCGCGCAGCTCGTCCTCGGAGATGCTGTGGGTGAGGCCGGTGTACACGCGCCCTGAGAGCTCGGAGTGCGACGGAAGCCACTCGGCCGTGTGGGCGATGCGCGCGGGCGGGATCACCTCGTCGTTCGACCCTCGGCCCCAGAACACCTGCGGACGCTTCTCGGTGAGCAGCTCGTCGTTCGGCAGCTCACCGTCGGCGACGTAGCCGCTCAGGGCGACCACGGCATCGACGCGATCGGGGGCGAGGCGCAGTGCCTGCAGGGCGACCGCGGCGCCCTGGGAGAACCCGAGGAACGCGACGGACGGAGCATCCGCCGCCGAGTCGTCGAGCCAGCGCAGGAAGGACTCCGCCGCGGTCGTCACCGCTGCGGAGCTGCGGCCGTCGAGACCCTCGATCGGGTACCAGGAGCGTCCGGGCATGGGCCAGGGCGGTGCGAGAGGGGCAGCGACGGATGCCACGGCGATGCCCTCGGGAAGGTAGGGGACGAGTCCGAAGAGGTCGTTCTCGTCGGCTCCGTATCCGTGCAGGAGCACGAGCAGCGGGAGGCCCGCGCGTTCGGCGGTGGACCAGCGCGTGAGAGCGCCGTCGATCGTCAGTTCGTCACTCACCCCTTCATGATGCCAGTCACCTCGGACACCGGCTCGCGGGTGCGGCTGGTAGAAAGGACACATGTCCGTCCGCACACCTGATCCCGATCCCGAGCCCGAAGACGGCCTCGGAGGCTTCGACGACGCGCAGTCGCCGTCTCGCGACGGCAACCCCGGCTGGCTCAGCGACTTCGAGCTCGAAGAGGCACGCCGTCGGCTGCCGATGCTCTACGTCGAGGCGATTCCGGTGCGCACCGACGGGTCCGGCCAGGTGACCGAGATCGGCATCCTGCTGCGATCCACCCCGCTCGGGGAGATGACCCGCACCATCGTGTCGGGTCGGGTGCGCTTCGGCGAGACGATCCGCGACGCGCTCTTCCGCCACGTCGAGAACGACCTCGGCCCCATGGCGTTCCCGCTGCTGCCGCCGCAGCCGCTGCCGTTCACGGTGGCCGAGTACTTCCCGATCCCTGGCGTCAGCGCCTACCACGACGACCGGCAGCACGCCGTGTCCCTGGCCTTCGTGGTGCCCGTGACGGGCACCTGCGAGCCTCGTCAGGACGCGCTCGAGGTCACCTGGTTCTCACCCGAGGCCGCCGGTTCCGACGCGGTCGCCGCCGAGATGGAGGGCGGCCGAGGCACGCTCATCCGTCAGGCGCTCGCGAACCTCGGACTGCTGCGGTAGCGGCAGATCCGGCGCAGCCGCACAGGCTGGCGCAGACGCGAAGACCCACCGTCACGACTCGTGACGGTGGGTCTCTGCGTATGCTCGGGCGTCGCGGCCCGAGGCTCAGCGCGTGGTGAGGCGACCGAGCTCGGCGACGAAGGCGTCGACGTCGGACTCCTCGGTGTCGAAGCCGCACATCCAGCGCACCTCGTTGCGCGCGGCATCCCAGTCGTAGAAGCGGAACGACTCGCGCAGCTGATCGGCGATGCCGTCGGGCAGCTGGGCGAACACGCCGTTGGCCTGCGTGGGCTGCGTGAACGTGACGCCGTCGATCGTGCCGGCCGCGATGCCGGCCTCGATCGAGCCGCGCAGCCGCTGAGCCATCGCGTTCGCGTGCTGGGCGTTGCGCAGCCACAGGTCGCCCTCGAGCAGGGCGATCAGCTGAGCCGACACGAAGCGCATCTTCGACGACAGCTGCATGTTGAACTTGCGCGAGTACTGCAGGCCGTTCGACGCCTCGGGGTTGAGCACGACGATCGCCTCGCCGAGCATGGCGCCGTTCTTGGTACCTCCGAAGCTCAGCACGTCGACTCCGGCATCGCGGGTGAACGCGCGCAGCGGCACGTCGAGGGCGGCGGCCGCGTTCGAGATGCGAGCGCCGTCGAGATGCAGGGTCATGCCGCGCTCGTGCGCGTGGTCTGCGAGGGCACGGATCTCGTCGACCGAGTACAGGGTGCCGAGCTCGGTCGACTGGGTGATCGAGACGACGAGCGGCTGCGCGCGGTGCTCATCGCCCCAGCCCCAGGCCTCGCGGTCGACGAGCTCGGGAGTGAGCTTGCCGTTCTCGGTGGGCACGGCGAGGATCTTGAAGCCCCCGATCTTCTCGGGTGCTCCGCCCTCGTCGACGTTGATGTGCGCGGTGGATGCCGCGATCACGGCGCCCCAGCGAGGCAGCATCGACTGCAGGCCGGTGACGTTCGCGCCGGTGCCGTTGAAGACCGGGTAGGCCTCGACGCCGTCGCCGAAGCGCGAGCGGAAGACCTCCTGCAGGCGTGCCGTGTAGGCGTCTTCGCCGTACGCGACCTGATGGCCGCCGTTCGCCGCCGCGATGGCCGCGAGGACCTCGGGGTGGACGCCGGAATAGTTGTCACTGGCGAAGCCCCGGATCGCGGGGTCATGCTGAATGCTCACCGCACAAGCCTACGGCCCGCCCCTGCCC
>NZ_JACAFP010000002.1 GCF_015354505.1 Microbacterium sp. UFMG61
CCCCCGCTGCGGTTCCCGCCCCCCTGCCGCCGACGGACGTGCTCACCGGGGACGGACTCGCCGGCGACGTCGACAAGACGGTCGTGAGCCCGCGTCCGACCGACGACGACCTCGACGCGACCGTCGTCGTCGCCCGCAAACGCGGGGTGCGGCGATCGCTCGTGCTCGACGACGGACGCACCTTCGCCCTCTCCGGTGCGAGCGTCGTGATCGGACGCAACCCGATGGGGGACCCCGGCGAGCAGCGTCTGGCGATCTCCGACACCACGCGCACCCTGTCGAAGACCCACGCGCGGCTGGTCGTTCACGACGATGAATGGCGACTGACCGACCTGCACGCCACGAACGGCGTCGTGGTGGTCGAGGAGAACGGCACCGAGACCCTTCTCGACCCGGGCGAGAGCGTCACCGGCAACGGCCGCTTCATCCTCGGCGAGGTCGGGATGCACGTGGTCGCGGAGCGCGATTCGTGACCGTCGCCTCCGTCGTGCTCAACGTCGCAGCGCTCTCGGACACGGGGCTCACGCGCACCGCGAACGAGGATTCCGTGCTCGCTGCCGCCCCCGTCTTCCTCGTCGCCGACGGGATGGGCGGGCATGAGGCCGGAGACCGTGCGAGCGCGGCGGTCGTCGCGGCGTTCGAGCCGCTGACCGGCGCGACGATCGAGGTCGACGACGTTCGCGAGGCGCTGGGCCGCGCGGCGGATGTCGTCGAGGGCATCGCCGCCGAGCACAAGCGCGGAGCGGGCAGCACCGTCTCGGGCGTGGCCCTTCTCGAGCATGAGGGGACTCCGCACTGGCTGCTCTTCAACGTCGGTGACTCGCGGGTGTATCGGCACCACGGCAACGAGCTCACGCAGCTCACGATCGATCACTCGCTCGGCCAGGAGCTCGTGGATGCCGGAGAGCTGCGCCCCGAGGACCTCGCGACCTTCGCTCAGCGCAACGTGATCACCCGGGCGATCGGGGGTCCCGACAGCACCGCCGACAGCTGGCTCATTCCCGTGATCGACGGCGAGCGACTGCTGCTGTGCTCCGACGGGCTCACGGGGGAGGTCAGCGACGAGGGCATCCGCGCGATCCTCACGATGAACGGACGCCCCGAGACCGCGGCGGCGGCTCTCATCCGACGTGCCCTGCAGGCCGGTGGCCGTGACAACGTCTCCGTCGTCGTGATCGACGTCGTGTCGGGTGGGTCACGCACCCGGCCCGCCGAAGACCTTGAGGCAGGGCTCGCCGCAGCATCCGCGCTGACCGACTCGATGCTCGAAGGAACCACGATTCCGGTGCGGGTGCGATGACCGGCGAGGAGAGCGTCGAAGAGACGGTCATGCTCACGCGGCGTGATCGACGTCGAGCTGCAGCGAACGCAGCGTCCGCGACGGACGGAACGGATGCTCAGAGCACGGGTCTCGCGTCCGACGACGAGGCGACGGTCGTCGTCGACCGCTCACCGGCACCCCCGGCCACGACCGATGTTCCTGCTGCTCCGCCGGAGCCGTCCGACGACGAGGCGCAGCACGCCGGTGAGCAGGTGGACGAGGCCACCGTCGTGGTCGATCGCTCACCGAGACCTGCGAGCGAACCGCTGGAGGAGGCGACGGTCGTCGTCGCCCGCACGCCCGGTCGTTCGCGCCGTCGCGCCGAGGCTGCCGACCCTCCGGCGCCCGAACCCTCAGATCCCGACCCGTCGGAGCCCGAGGCCCGAGACGTCGTGGCGGAGGCCTTCGCCGCCCCCGCTGTTCCCGAGCCTGCCATCTACAAGCCTCGTCCGGCGCCGCTGGGCCCCAGCGCCCCTCCCGTCGTCATCGGCGGCGTACCGCCCACACGGGTTCAGGATGCCGAGCGCCCTTCCGTCGCGAAGCATTCTCGACGATGGAGCACGCTCACGCTCGCCGCGTTCGCGGTGGCATGTGCGGTGTCGGCCGCCGGGCTCGTCGGAGTCGGCTTCCTCGTCTTCGGGTGACGACGGGTTACGGCGGCTGGTGACGGCTGGCGTCGGTCGTCAGCTGATGCGGGTGGCTTCCGCGTGGGGATCCGCACGGTTCAGCAGGCCGCCCTCACGCTCGACCTCGGCCTGGTCGACGACGGGATCCTCTGTGCGGCGTCGGAGGACGATCAGGATGCCGAGCACACCGAGCAGGCTCGCGCCGCCGATCGCGGTCAGCAGCGCGGCGTCGCGGGTCAGCAGGAACGGTGAGGCTCCGTGGTCGGGGCTCACAGCCGCCGCGGGCGGTCGGGCTGCGCTTTCGACGGTGTCGAAGAACGGGCTGGCGGGGCCCCTGGTCGTCTGGTCGGGCAGCAGCTCGATCGCGGCGGTGGGCTGGATGAAACCCCAGCCGTTCACGTCGTCGCGATTGTCCGCATCGGCGCGCAGAGCCGTGGCGGCGAGTCGGTAGGCCCAGCCTGCAGGGGGATCCTCGGGGTGGGCCTCGGCGACGAGGGCCGCCGCCGCGCTCGCGTACCCCGTGGCGAAGCTCGACGCGGGGGCATCCGGAGCGAACACGCAGTCACCGCCGCCGGGGAAGGCCGTCAGCACGTCACTGCCGGGTGCCGTCACGTCGACCTGCGGGCCGTGGATCGATGAGTCCGTCGCGAGTCCCCGCGGGTCTGCGGCGCTGACGCCGAGCGCCTGCTCGTAGGCCGCCGGATACCTCGCGGCATCCTCGGCATCCGCGTCGGATTCCCGGTTGCCCGCGCTCGCGACGACGAGAGCGCCGACAGCGGCCGCGTGCTCGACCGCGGCCCGGAGCACTGCGGAATCCGATGTCTGCGACATGGACACGTTGATGATGTCGGCACCGTTGTCGGCAGCCCAGTGGATGCCGTCGGCCAGCCGCTGCGAGCTCGGCCCGAAGCCCTTGTCGATGTCCTGCTTGTCGGTGCTGCGGAACACCCTGACCGAGAGCAGCTTCGCGCCCGGGGCGAGGCCCACGACCCCCGAGCCGGCCACAGGCTGCGCGGCGATCTGACCCGCGATGGCGGTGCCGTGTCCGGTCGTGTCGGTGAGTCCGTCGGCGCGTTCTCCATCGCCGACGAGGTCGATTCCGCCGATCACGGTGCCGGCGAGGTGCGGGTTGCTCGCATCCACCCCGGAATCGACGATCGCGACCACGACCCCTTCTCCCGTGGCGAGACGGTTCGCCTGCTCCGCGTCGAGTCGCGCGAGTGCCGAGGGCGCCTCGGGCGAGTACACGGCGTTGCCGGGCGTGCAGGCCTCCGCTGCGGTCGCGGTCGACACGAGGGTGGGCAGCGTCGTGCTCGAATGCGCGACCGCGTGAGGCGGGGCTGCGGCGGTGGCGGGGGCTGCGGCACCGAAGACGGCGGCGCCCAGCACGAGCGTGGCGAGGGCTGTCAGGCGGCGCCGCATCAGTTCGATCCGGAGCCCGGGGTCTCGCGCGCTGCCTCTGCGCTCAGAGCGGGCCCCGCGGCGAAGAACTCGATCCAGGCATCCGACACCCGGCCGACGTCGGACAGCGAATATCCGAGCTGGGCGATCGCGCCGGTCGCGGCGTCTTCGGAGCTCTCATCGAGCGTCGCACCGGGAATCGCGTACGCGGTGCCGGACTCGTCGATCAGCACGGCCATGCCCACCGCGTCCTCCGAGCCGCCGGTCACCTGCATCAGCGCCCCGCCGCCGACGGTGACGTCGACACCGGAACGGTCTTCGGGCAGTTCGGCCGTGGTCGCACCGAGCACGGTGCGGGCGTCGCCGGACAGGACCGCGCAGGGCGTCTGATCCGCCGGGAGGGTGGCGAGCGGCTGAGCGGGCCAGTCGGTGCCGCCGAGGTTCTGAAGCGTCGGGACATCGGCCACCTCGGCGGGAGACACCTCGACCTCACGTGCCTGCTCGCCGCTGCCGAGCAGGTAGAGCTGGTACGCCAGGGGGCTCAGGAGCGCGAGTTCGCCCGAGGCGAGGGCGACGTACCGCTCCTCGGCGGGCTTGCCCTGCGTGTGCACGATCGTGCCGGCCGTCAGATCTGTGCCCGGCACCGCGGCGCCGAAGCCGTTGATGCGGATGGGCCCGAGCTCGTCGCCCGACGCGAACAGGTTGAGCCAGCGTCCGTCGACCTCGAGGATGTCGCTCGCGCCGAGCCCGGCGGCGCGCAGGACGGCGTTCGCATCGCCCGGGGCGACCGCGTACCGCAGGCCGTCGGCGACGACGAACAGATCCTCTCCGCGCTTCACGACGGCGCCCGTATCCGTCGCGATCGCGGCGACCGGGTCGTCTGAGACGGTGACGGCAGCTCCTGTTCCGTCATCGATGCAGGCGGTCCACGACGAGTTGATCAGCGCCTTCGGCGCCGGCAGATCATCGGGAGCGCCGAGGATGCCGATGGCAGGGCCGATCGGGATGCCGTCGAGCGCCGCCTGGTCGGTGCGCACGACCTTGAACTCGCCCGCCGGGATCAGCAGGCGCGCGCTGGCCGTGTTGATCACCGGATACAGCGTGCCGTCGACCGACACATAGCGCGAACCGGTGTCCGTCGCCACGATCAGCCGGTTGTTCTGCCAGTCGCCGGGCAGGCCGGGTTGCATGATGCCCCAGAAGACGCCGACGAGGATCACGCCGACCGTCAGTGCGACTCCCGCCACGACCGCGCGCAGCGGCTTGGCCGGATCGAGCTCTTTGCCGCCGGGGGCGCCGCCGGTGAAGGCGGAGAGCAGGCGGCGGCGGCTGAAGCCCTGGGCTTCGATCAGATCCTTCTTGGTCGCCATCGGTCAGACGAGCCCTGCCGTGATGACGCCCAGAGGCAGCAGCAGCGCGAGAGCGACGACCTCGACCGTGTCGCCCAGGCGCGTGAGTCGGAGCCGCGCGCGCGGTGTGAGCAGCGTCAGTCCGACCAGGATCACCGTGGCGACGACGAGCACCAGCAGCATCCAGGTGCGCACGTCGGGCAGTGCGAGTGCGACGGTGGTGCCGGTCGCCGCGAGGCCGATCGCGCCGATCGCCATGAGCACCAGCACGCCGAGGCGCGCGTGGATCTGCCGTGACTGGAACATCATGCCCACGAACGCGAGCACGCACAGCACAGCGCCGAACGCTCCGCTCGCGGCCACGAGAGGGGTCGCGATCAATGCGGCGAGACCGAGCGCAGCCCGCAGCGCGATGAGCGTGCGGGTGCCCGCCGCCGCACGGCGCTTGACTTCGTCGGCGTCGATGGGCTCGGGGGCCGAGAACATGTCGGCGTCGCTCTGCGGCGAGATCACCCGGATGCGCGTCGAGCTGAGGGCGAGCCAGGGGATGCCGTTCGCGAGCAGTGCCGTCGTGGCCAGCATGATCGCGTACGGGGAGAGCGCGTCGCCGAACAGCGCCGCCGCCGTCGCCGTGATGCCGATGGAGGCGCCGAGAGCGATGGGGACCAGATGGATCTCGGGCTTGTCCTGCGTGACGGCGAGACTGAGGCCGCCGACGATCACGAGGCCGAGACCCATCGCGGCGAGGGGCCAGCCCCAGATGCTCTGCACGGGGACGGCGAGGTACCCGGCGAGGCCGCCGTATGCGGCGGCGGCGAGGCCGAGCGCGTGCCCCGCCTCGGGCTGACGCAGGCGCATGAGCACGGCCGCGGCCACGCTCAGCACCACCGCACCGGATCCCGCGATGATGGCGGGGATCAGCGATGTGGGCGGTGTGGCCACCAGCAGCAGCGCGCACAGCGCCAGGAAGGTCATGCTGATGAAGAGCGCCGTGCGCGAGCTGTCGGCCGGGGTCCACGACCCGTGCTGCTCGGCGGTCGCGTCGATCACGGCTTCGACGACATCGTCGTAGACGCGCGGCTCGCTGGTCAGTCCGCCGCGCACGAGAGTGAGGAGCTCGCCCTCGTGCACGCCCTGCGCAGCAGCGCCGCGTGCAGGGTCGAGGGCGGTGCCGTCGGCGCGCTGCAGCGCGTAGCCGCCGTGGGTGAGCGTGGGGTCGAGCACGCCGAGGCTGCGCGCGAAGCCCGGGATGATCTCGATCAGCGGAACCTGCGAGGGCACGCCCACATCGAGTCGCCGATCGTCGCTGACGACGGAAAGTCGCAGCACGGTGCCTGCCGTGGCGCTGCTCTGAGTCATGGAACGAAGCCCCCTCCATGGTGTGCAGCCACGAAGGAGGACAAGTGGCCGCGCATTCCGCCTCTCACCCTAGTTGAGCCGTGCGACAACGCGTAGTCGCGCGGGCGAGGGATTTCTCCATCGAGTGCACAATCTCCCTGCGGATGCTCACGGAATTCTGGCGATCCGTGCGGATCTGATCTAACCTGGCACCTGAAACGAATCGTGGGGGGTTGTTTCGAAGTCGTCCCAACACTGGGATGCGCTCCCCGCACGTGTGTCCGTGAGGACCGGAGGGAGTGAGTTATGGCTGATGTCATCTCCGCAGAAGAGGGGGCTCTGCGCCGCGGAGCCCAGGCGGTGCGGGAGACCAAGTCCGGGATCGACCAGCAGACCAAGAAGGTCCGCAGCGAGATCGAGCAGCTGCGCGGCTTCTGGACGGGTGCGGCAGCCGCATCGTTCACCACGCTGATGTCCCGCTGGGACGAGCAGGCTCGTCAGCTCAACGAGGTCCTCGTGACGCTCGAAGATGCCCTCGCCGGCACCGAGCGTGACCAGGCTGCGACCGAAGAGGCGCACCAGCAGACCATTTCGGGCCTCGGCTCGATGATGTCGGGCGCCTGAGCGCGCGCATTCACAGGACAATAAGGAGAACATGATGCAGTCGATGTCAGTTCGCCCGGAGCAGGTCAACGCTCTGGCAGCTCAGATCCGCAGTGGTTCGCAGGGCATTCGCTCCGAGCTCGACCGTCTCGAGTCCGAGGTGAGCAAGCTCCGCGCAGCCTGGGACGGTTCCGCCCAGCAGGCCTACGACCAGGCTCAGGCGAAGTGGAACCGCTCGCTGAGTGAGATGCAGCAGCTGCTCACGCAGATCGCAGGAAAGACCGAGGAGATCTCGGGCCAGTACGTGCAGACCGACAAGTCGGCTGCCGGGCGGTTCGGGGCCTGATCCCGTGGCGCGGGCCCGCGGCAGAGATGCCCGGGTCCGCGCCGTCTGCTGTGCTGTTCGTCCGAATCGCCGGAGAGCAGAGCAGATGATTCGGGATCATTGCCGTTGTGAAGAGGAGGGGCGTCGATGAGCATCGCAATCGACTTCGATGGAGTGTTCGCCGAGCTGAAGCGACTTCTGCGCGAACTGCAGGAGTTCCCCAGCCCGGCCGAGGTGGGAGTCTCCGAAGGGGGATCGTCGAAAGCCACGTTCGAGTTCCGGACCGCCGTCGCGCGCGCCGCGGGCGCGATGAGTGAGGTGACAGACAGGACGCTCAACAAGCTCCAGGACACGCACGACGCGATCAGAGCGGCCGTCGAGCAGATCGCCGAGCAGGATGCGTCCCTCGCCGACGAGGCGAAGCTGATCGCCTCCCTTCTCGACTCCGCGGTCGCGCAGGGTGAAGACGAGGTGACCGCGCAGACGGGGGCATCCACGGGCGCGCAGGGCGGCGCCTCGGCCGGAGTCGACGCGTCTGCGCCGACGATCTCCGACGCGGACGAGCCCGCCGAGGCCGACTACTGATGAGGCGAGCGCGCCGCGGACTGATGGCGGCGGTCGGTGCTGTGGCGCTGTCCGCAGCGTTCCTCGTGCCATCGAGCGCGACGGCGGCGTCTTCGGAGTCGGGGCTGTGGTGGTTCGATCGAGGAAGGATCCAAGAGGCGCACGACGCGGGATTCGATGGCGACGGCGTCAAGATCGCGGTGATCGACAGCCAGATCAACCCCGACGTCGTCGGGCTCCGAGGCGCGAATCTCACGATCGACGAGCCTTCGTACTGCGTCGATGCGTCGGGAGCGCCGTATCCCGCCGTCTCCACCGATTTCGCCGCCGCGTCCCACGGCACGCGGGTCGCGTCGATGATCGCCGGAACCGGCGAGGCTCCTGCGGGGGGTACGCCGATCAAGGGCGTGGCGCCCGGTGCCGAGGTGCTCTACTACTCCTCCGGGGGCGTCATCGACGACGCGGACGGCGAGTCGATCGATTGCCTGCAGTCCAACGGCGAGGCGCAGGGCGATGACCGACGATTCGCTCTCGATCGCGCGATCTCGGATGCGGTGGCCGACGGCGCCGACATCATCTCGATCTCGTCCGAGAGCACCACGACCGTCAGCAAGGGGCTGGCAGACGCCTACGCCGCCGGTGCGGTCGTGGTCGCCGGCATGTCGAACGAAGACGGCGTCACGCTGTGGCCCGCGGGCTTGAACGGCGTGGTGGCGGTGCAGGCCTTCGGCGAGGACGGCAAGATCCAGAACGGGAGCAACGGCAAGCCCAATCTCACGGATGACGTCGTCGTGGCAGCCCCCGGCCTCGGTCTGCTGCTTCCCGGGTCGCCCGCCTCGTGGGACGAGCAGGAGATCGGGTCGGGAACGTCGTTCGCGACGCCGATCGTGGCGGGGTTCCTCGCGGTCGTGAAGCAGAAGTATCCGGAGGCGACCGGGGCGCAGCTGATCCAGAGCCTCATCCACAACACGGGAACCAAAGGCGAGCACGAGCCCGAGTGGAACGACAGCACCGGTTACGGCGCCGCGTCGCTCATCGGGATGCTCTCGGTCGACCCGACGAAGTACCCGGACGTCAATCCGCTCTTCGACACCGAAGACCCGTACGCCCAGCCGTCGCTCCGAGAGGTCAACGAAGCGAAAGCGGCGATGGGTGACGGTGCTCAGACGGTGGCTCCGACGACCCAGCCCGAGGCAGACGTGCCGCAGGCACAGGAGTCGTCGTTGGCCCCCTGGCTGATCGGCGGGGGAATCCTGCTGGTGCTGCTGGTCGTCGGCGGCATCATCCTCGCGATCGTGCTGACACGATCGTCACGACGCAAGACCACCGAACAAGGGGGGAACCATGGCCGGTAAGCAGATGGGCGGCGGCGGATTCGAGGCTGAGCTCGAGCGCCTCCGCACGCTCGATGACGCGATGATCCCGAGGATGTCGGCGGTGATCAACGCCTTCACCTCGCTCGATCGCGCTCTGTCGGCGGTGCGGCTGTCAGAGCACTGGGAGGGGTCTTCGGCTGACGGTGCCACGGCCGACATCGACGAGATCCGCGCGAACGTCTCCGGAATCCTCGAGACCGTGAAGGCGGTGGACACCGCGATCGCCGACGGCAACTCGGCACGACGCGAGATCGCGGCGGCCGAGCTGCCCTCGGCGTCGGTCGATCCGTTCTGGGCGAACGCCGCGAAGGGCGCGTCGTTCGTGGTCCACCCCGTGCTGGGGCCGCTGGCGGCCGACACCGCCCTCGATGCGATCGGTGACTTCCTCGGAAACCAGCGAGAAGAACGTGCTCGGCAGATCGTGAACGACGTGGAGAGCTCGCTCGTCGAGCCCACAGACAGGTTGGAGTCAGCGACCAGACGACTGGACGATTACAAATACACCGGATCGGACCCTTCGAAGCGAGCCGAAGACCCGTTCCCGCGCACCCAGGTCGACTCCCCGAACATCGGCGGAACACCCGGGTTCACCGGCGGGCCCTCGGGGTACACGCCCGGGGCAGGCGGCTACCAGCCTCCGACCGGCGGTGTCGGCGAATATGAGCCCCCGATCTCGACGAACCCGACCACGCCGACCTATCCGACCTATCCGACGTATCCGACGGACTTCACACCGCCGACCTCTCCGACGTTCCCCGACGGCCCGGACTGGGAGTACGACCCCGACGGGCCCGGAGGCCCCGGTGGGTCGGACGGTGGCGACCCGACCGTCGACTTCCCGGGCGGAGGCGTCCTGCCGGGCGGTCCGGGAGGCACCGGGGGCGGCAACCCACTCACGCCTGGCAACACCTTTCCGGGCGGGAACCTCCCCGGAGGAGGCGGCGGTATCGGCGGAATCGGCGGCGGTATCGGCGGAGTCGTCGGTGGCGGTGCCGGAGCCGCGGCGATCGCCGCGGGATCGAAGATCGCGGGCATCGGCAGCATGGGAGCCCTCGGAGGCTCCGGTCTCGGCGGTGCCTCAGGAGCCGGCCTCAAGGCCGGCGGCGGCCTGCTGGGCAATTCCGCGGCCGGCGGTGCCGGCGGCGCGGGCGGTGCAGCAGGCCGTGCCGGAGGCGTCGGCGGTGTCGGTGGAGTCGGGGGTGTCGGTGGTGCCGGTGGTGCGTCCGGTTCATCGGGCGCTGCCGGCTCCGGCATGCGTCCGGGAATGGGCATGATGGGCGGCGCCGGCGGTGCCGACGAGGAGGAGAAGGGCAAGCGCTCCGGACTCGGCGGCCCGGTCGCCCCGAAGCTCGAGGACGAGGAAGAGCGGGGACCGCGCGCGAAGAGTGCACAGGCGGGCTCTCGCGACGATCACGCAGGCTGATCCGCGTGAGCGGAAGAGGGGGCGTGCGGTCGAGGTCGCACGCGGTCGATAGGGTGCAGGTGTGTCTGTCGAGATCGTAGAGCGGCGCCGCATCGTGCTCCAGAGCGAAGATCGGCGTATCGACCTGTCCCTGCCGTTCGACGAAACTCTCGACGACGCGCTGGCGCTCAGCGGATTGTCCACGGAGGATCGCTTCGTGACCGTCGGGCCCGGAGGATTCGAGATCCCCGGAGATACGGAGTGCGAGGATCTCATCGACGGCGGCCTCTATGCGCTGATCGATCGCTCGGCACTCGCGCCGCGCGCAGCGAACGCCGCGAGGCACGCGCCCACCCGGGCCGACCACGGTGCTCGATGGTGGATGCTCGCGGTCAGCGGACTTCTGCTCGTCGCCGTGTTCGCCCAGGGGGGCGGTGACCCGCTCCTGCGTCTGGTCGTCGCGCTGATCCTGGTCGCGGGGACGCTCGGAGGAGCGATCGCCTGGGCACGTCGTGACTCGATGGCCGGCGTGCGCGGCATCCTCGGCGTTCTCGCGCCGGTGCTCATGTCCTTCGCTGCAGGTGCTCTCCTGATCCCCTCGTCCCTCGGGTCGAGTGCTCACCTCTCGACCGCATCCGGCTTCCTCGCCGCGGGCATCACCACCGCGATCGTCGCCGTCTCGGCGCGCGCACGTCCGATGCGCGCTGCCGCGGGAACGGCGACCGTACTGCTCGTCAGCCTGGCCGCGGTATGGGGGCTCGCGCTCCTGCTGCGCTGGGGACCCGCCGATGCGGCCGCCATCTCGCTGGGGCTCGTGCCACTCGGCCTCCGCGCCTTGCCGAGCAGCCTCGTCAACCTGCCCGAGGGCTACTTCATCGACTACAAGCACTTCATGACCAGTCGGTGGACGGTGCGCGGGGCGATTCCCGATTCCGTCGGCATCCTGCGGACCGAGCGCATCACCGCGGTGGTCGATGACTCGTCGGCCCGGCTCGTGGCGGGCACCGCCGTGCTGAGCGTCGTGGCGGCGGTCATGGCTCCGGTCGCCTTCCTGCGTCCCTGGTCCGCCGATCCGATCGTCGTCTCCGGCGGCATCGCGCTGCTCGTGTGCGTCATCCTCGCTCTGCTGCTCACCCCGCGTCACACGACCTCGCGGGTTCTCCGCTGGCTGCCACGGGCCGCCGCAGGTGCGGTCTTCGTCGTCGCCGCGATCCAGACCGCCCTCGCGCTCGGCGCGGGATTCCAGGTGCTCGGCGCGACGGCGCTGTTCGCGATCGCCCTCGTCGCGGTCGCGGTCGTCGTTCCGATCTCGCGCGGCTCGAGCTCGCTCATCTGGTCGCGCTTCGGCGACGCGTTCGAGTGGCTGGCCGTGGCGCTCTCTCTTCCCGCCGCGCTGCTCTTCGCGGATTCGCTGTCGCTTCTCCGTGGAATGATGGCGTGATGAGCGGGAACGGCGAACCACAGCCTCGGTCGGCAGGTGGCCCGATCCCTCCGGTGAACCCCGGTGCAGGTCAACCCGGTGCGGTGCCCGCACTGCCCCCTGCGCTGATCGCGGCGCCTCCGGGCGTCGACGGCGCTCCGCTCCGGCAGTCCCCGGCGGTCGCCGCGCCCACCCCCCTGGTGACCTCCCGAGCGCGTGAGCGGCGTCCTGCCGAGGGCCTCGGCCCGGCTTTCGTCGGTGCGCCGGCCTCGACCGGACAGCGCATCGCCGCTTTCACGCTCGATGCCGCGGTCGTGATCCTCGCCGCAGCCGTGGTGCTGATCACCACCCGCAGCGTGCTGCTCGCCGGCGTGACGGTCGCCGAGCTCGCCATCTTCTTCTGGGTGCTCGAGGCGCGCACCGGGCTCACTCTCGGCAACCTGGTGCTGCGGCTGCGCAGCGCGCGGGGCGATCGCCCGTACTCTCCGGGCATCGGTCGGCAGTTCGTGCGCGGTGCGATCACCGGCGCCGGGTTCCTCGTGGCAGTGGGCAGCTGGGTCGTCGTCGCCTCCAGCGCCTGGGATCGCGACGGCCGGCGCCGCACCTGGGCCGACCGCATCGCCGGAACCGTCGTCGTGTCCGTGCCCCCGCGTGCTGCCGAGGCGGCACCGACGGATGCCGTGTCACCGCCCCCGCCGGCTGCCGTCGCCGAGTCCCTGGCTCCGCCGCAGGTCGTGGCTCTCGGCTCTCACCCCGCGGTGATCGACGAGGACTCCGAGCCGACCGATGCGCGCGCCGCGTCGCACCGCGCCGAGCCTCAGAACGACGCCGGGCCCAGCGCCGAGAAGCCGCTGTTCAGCGTCGCGCCGCAGACGGGGCAGCAGCCGACCGCCGAATCCCGGTCGGCCTCCGACACGGGAGCGCTGCTGCTCATCTTCGACACCGGTCAGCGTGTGCAGCTGCCCCTCCCGCTCGCGGCCAACCTCGGCCGCGGCCCTGTCGCCAGCGCGCACGACGACCGCCTCGTGATCGTGACCGATCCCGATTCCTCGGTGTCGAAGACGCACCTGCGCATCGAGCACTCCCGCGGCCGCACCTGGGTCACCGACTTCGGCTCGACGAACGGGTCGGATGTCCGCTCCGACGACGGGCAGACGACCGAACTCGTCGCGGGTGAGCGGATGCTCCTCGACGACGCCGACCGCGTGCGCATCGGGAACCGCAGCTTCACGATCAGCCTCCTGCTGGGCACCGACAGCAGCGCCGGAGAGAGAGCATGACAGGACCCCGTCTCGCACCGCCCCGCGTCCCCTCGGGCAAGGTCCCCGTCCAGGCTCCGCCCGAGCTGCAGCCGAACGACGGCGGCATGGGCGTTCTGGGGTCTCTGCTGCCGATGCTCGGCAGCGTCGGCGCGATCGTCATGGTGACGATGTCGAACCAGTCGGCGACCGGTCTTCTCACCGGCGGCATGTTCCTGCTGTCGTCGCTCGGGTTCGTGGCGGTCAACGGATGGCGGCAGCGCTCGCAGCGTCAGGCTGCGACGCTCGGTGCGCGTCGCGAGTATCTCGCGTACCTCACCGAGCTGCGGCAGACCGTGCGTGTCGCGGCGCGTCAGCAGCGTCGTGCCGCGAACTGGCATCTGCCGGCACCTTCGGCCCTTCCCTACATCGCCGAGGAACGCACCCGCGTGTGGGAGCGCAGCCTCAACGACCCCGACTTCCTCTCGGTCCGTGTCGGTACGAGCGATCAGCCGCTCTGCATCACGCTCGAGGCGCCCGAACTCCCTCCGCTCGCGCAGCTCGACCCGGTGGCCGCGTCGGCAGCACACCGTTTCATGCTCACGCACGAGGTGCAGAGGAACCTTCCCGTCGGCATCACGCTCCGCGACTACGCGCGGATCGAGATCACCGGTGACGAGAACGAGTCGCGGGCGCTCGCCCGCGCGATGCTGCTGCACGCCGCGACCATGCACGACCCCGACACGGTGCAGATCGTCGTCGCCGCGGATGCCGCGGTGCTGCCGCAGTGGGAGTGGGCGAAGTGGCTCCCGCACACGCACTCGCGCACGGTCCGCGATGGACTCGGCGCTGCCCGCATGATCGGTTCGCAGCTGTCGGAGCTCGAGGAGATGCTGCCCGCAGAGGTGCGCGAGCGCCCGCGATACGCGAGAGACGGCTCGACTCCCCAGGCTCCGCACATCGTCATCCTGACCGACGGCGCGAGCACCTCGTTCAACGACGTGCTCGTGAGCGGCGACGGAGTCCAGGGCGTCACGGTCATCGATCTGCCATCGCGATGGGCCGACCTCGACGACCCGCACGCGCTCCGCATCGCCTTCGACCCCGCGACGAAGGGTTCGCATGCCGAGCTCGTCAGCCTGCAGGTGTCGACCCGCCCCTTCGAGGCCGACGGGATCAGCATCGTCGAAGCCGAGGCCACCGCGCGTCGTCTCATGCCCCTGTACTCCGGCGGCACCGCCATCGCGAAGAAGAAGAGCTCGACCGACCAGGCCGAGCTCGTCGAGCTCCTCGGGCTCCCGGATGTCCGCGACATCGACCTGGATGCGGCCTGGTCGCCGCGCCTGGAGCGCGATCGCCTGCGGGTACCGATCGGTCAGACCGAAGACGGCAGCCCGCTGATTCTCGACATCAAGGAATCGGCTCAGCAGGGTATGGGTCCGCACGGTCTCATCATCGGTGCGACCGGTTCGGGCAAGTCCGAGGTGCTCCGCACGCTCGTGCTGGCGCTCGCGATGACCCACTCGCCCGAGCAGCTCAACTTCGTGCTCGTCGACTTCAAGGGTGGTGCGACCTTCGCCGGCATGGCGGATATGCCGCACGTGTCGGCGATCATCACGAACCTCGGCGAGGAGATCTCGCTCGTCGACCGCATGCAGGACGCACTGCAGGGCGAGATGGTCCGACGCCAGGAGCTCCTGCGTGCGACGGGGCCGTTCGCCAACGTCGCGGACTACGAGAAGGCCCGTCGGGGCGGACGCACCGACCTCGCACCCCTGCCCGCGCTGCTGATCGTGGCCGACGAGTTCTCCGAGCTGCTCTCGGCCAAGCCCGAGTTCGTGGACACCTTCGTCAACATCGGTCGTCTCGGACGATCCCTGCAGGTGCATCTGCTGCTCTCCTCGCAGCGACTCGAAGAGGGCAAGCTGCGCGGTCTCGACACGCACCTGTCGTACCGCATCGGTCTGCGCACCTTCTCGGCCGCCGAATCCCGCACCGTGCTCGGGGTGCCCGACGCCTACCACCTGCCCACGCAGCCGGGTGCCGGCATCCTGAAGTCCGACACCGAGACCATGACCCAGTTCCGGGCCTCGTACGTGTCGGGACCGCCGCCCCGACGCCGGCGCCGGGCATCGTCCGGCTCGACGCAGAGCTCCGGCTCGACGGCGGTCGAGCTCTTCACTGCCGCCCCGGTGTGGCGCGCCGAGGCGCCGGTCGACGAGCCCGAGGCCGTCGTCGACGCCGAGCCCGAAGAGAAGCGCAACACCTTCGAGATCGCGGTCGAGATGATGAGCGGTCGCGGGCCGTCCGCGCATCAGGTCTGGCTGCCCCCGCTCGAGACTCCGGCGACGCTCGACCAGCTGTTCGGCGACCTCGTCGAGGACCCCGCGCTCGGGCTGATCTCGCCGCGGTGGCGAGGCGCGGCGGCGCTCACGGTTCCTCTCGGCATCGTCGACGTGCCGCTCGAGCAGCGCCGCGAGACCCTCGCGGTGTCACTGGGCGGCGCCGCGGGCCACATGGCGATCGTCGGTGCACCGCTCAGCGGAAAGAGCACCCTCGCTCGCACGGCGCTCGTCGCCCTGGCGCTCACGCACACTCCGCAGGAGGTGCAGTTCTTCGTCATCGACTTCGGCGGCGGCAGCTTCGCCGGCCTGCAGCGATTCACTCATGTGAGCGGTGTCGCGACCCGGTCGGAGCCCGACATCGTCCGCCGCACGGTGGCCGAGGTCACGAGCCTCCTCAACGCGCGTGAGGTGTACTTCCGTCAGAACGGCATCGACTCGATCGACACGTACCGGCAGCGGCGCGCCCAGGGCATGGCCGACGACGGCTACGGCGACATCTTCCTCGTGGTCGACGGCTGGGGCACCCTGCGTGCCGAGTTCGACATGCTCGAGCCGCAGATCCAGGCGATCGCGGCGCGAGGTCTCACGTACGGAGTGCACGTCGTGATCACGGCGGCGCGCTGGATGGAGGTCCGTGCGAACCTCAAGGACCTCATCGGCACGCGCATCGAGTTGCGTCTCGGAGATCCCTCGGACTCCGAGGTCAACCGCAAGGCGGCCGAGAACGTCACCTCGCTCCCGGGTCGCGGCCTCAACGACAACGGTCTGCAGATGCTGACCGCGCTGCCCCGCATCGACGGCGTCGACGACGCGTCGTCGCTCTCCGACGGCATCGACGATCTCGCAGGCAGGGTCGCGGCGGCCTGGCACGGCCCCGCAGGACCGAAGCTGCGTCTGCTGCCCTCGCAGATCGGACATGCCGACCTGCGTGCCGTCGCCGCGGCCGCATCGTCAGACGGATCGGAGCCGCGCGAGATCCTGCTCGGCATCGACGAGGCGAATCTCGCTCCGTTCTCGATCGACCCGATCGCCGAGCCGCTGCTCTACCTCTACGGCGACGCCGACTCCGGCAAGTCCTCGATGCTGCGCGGAGTCGTGCACGAGATCACCCGTCTGTACGGTCCGAACGAGGCGAAGATCTTCGTGGTCGACTATCGACGTGCTCTGCTCGGCGAGATCCCTCAGGAGTACCTCGGTGCGTACCTGACCTCGCACGAGATGACCGAGGGGGGCATGAGCGAGCTCGCGCAGTTCTTCCGGAGTCGCACCCCCGGTGCCGACGTCACTCCCGAGCAGCTGCGCACACGATCGTGGTGGACGGGCGCCGAGGGCTTCGTGCTCATCGACGACTATGACCTCGTGTCGACGTCGCAGGGCAACCCGATCGCTGTGCTCGCTCCGCTGCTGGCGCAGGCGGCGGACCTGGGCCTGCACGTCATCCTGACGAGGCGCACCGGTGGTGCGAGCCGCGCCGCCTACGACCCGATCATCCAGCGCATGACCGACCTCGGCGCGACCGGCATCCTGCTCTCCGGCAGCCCGGAGGAGGGCCAGCTGATCGGCAAGGTCAAGGCGATTCCCGCGATCCCCGGTCGTGCGCAGATCGTCAGCCGCGATCGTGGGCTCGTATCCGCTCAGCTCCTGTGGGTGCCGCCGAAGTACCAGTGATCGACCCACGATGAACACGAAGAAGGGCCCGCCGACGTCGGCGGGCCCTTCTGCGTGTCGGCTCAGCGAACCGCAGCTCAGCTCAGCGCACCGCGTCGGCGAGGTGCCGGGCGTCGTGGCTCAGCACCTTGACGATGATGCCGTGGCGACGCAGCTCGGCGGCGGCGCGCACGCCCTCATCGGCGTCGCGTCCCAGGGCGTTGATGTTCGCCACGACGAGCACGTCGCCCTTGTTCAGCGTCGCGATGAGGCGCGACAGTCGGTCGCTCCAGCTCTCGAGGATGTCGGGAGCCGGGTGACGGAAGCCCTCGATGGGGACTCCGAACCGGGTCAGGTCGTCGCGCTGCTCGACGACCGACGGCATGCCCTCGCGTGAGACGACGAGTCCCACGAGTCGAGAGCCGTCGGGGCGGGCAGACCAGAAATCGCGGTTCTGCTGCAGCTCGGTGAAGCACTTCGGGCATTCCGCTGCGGCATGCGGCAGATGCAGCGGGCTGGTCAGCGCCTCATCGACGGATGCCGTGGCCTTCAGTGGATCGATCGTCTCGCTCATCGCGCACCTCCGGCATCCATTCTGCCCTGTCAGCGGTCGGAACGGGGAGCACTCACAAGAGCCCGAGAGCCCTGACCGCGTCGCGCTCCTCGATCAGCTCGGCGACCGACGCGTCGATGCGCGCCTGTGCCCACTCGCTCACCTCGAGGCCATCGACGATCTGCCATTCGCCGTCGACGGCCCGCACCGGGAACGACGAGATGAGTCCGGCGGGCACACCGTACTCGCCGTGCGACACGACACCCGCCGAGGTCCAGTCCTCGGTGCCGTGCACCCAGTCACGCACGTGGTCGAGGGCGGCGTTCGCGGCGGAGGCGACAGACGAGGAGCCGCGCACCTGGATGATCTCCGCCCCGCGCTTGGCGACCCGCGGGATGTAGGTGTCGGCGAGCCACGCCGGCACATCGCCGACGATCGCCTCGAGCGCCTCGGTCACGGGGCGTCCGGCCACGGTCGCGTGCGAGACGTCGGGGAACTGCGTCGCGGAGTGGTTGCCCCAGATCGGCACACGCCTGATCGTGTCGACGGGCGCCGCGAGCGTCTGCGCGAGCTGGGCCCTGGCGCGGTTCTCATCGAGTCGTGTCAGCGCGGTGAAACGCTCGGCGGGCACGCCGTCGGCCGACGCGGAGGCGATGAGAGCGTTGGTGTTCGCGGGATTCCCGACGACGGTCACCCGCACGTCCGACGAGGCGTGGGCGGCGATCGCCGCGCCCTGCGGCCCGAAGATGCCGGCGTTCGCGGCCAGCAGGTCGCCGCGCTCCATTCCGGGTCCTCGCGGACGCGCGCCGACCAGAAGAGCCAGATCACAGCCGTCGAAGCCGACGGCGGCGTCGTCGGTGACCTCGACGTGCTCGAGCAGACCGAAAGCGCCGTCCTGCAGCTCGAGAGCCGCGCCCTCGGCGGCGCCGATCCCCTGGGGGATCTCCAGCAGCCGCAGCCGCACCCTCTCGTCCGGGCCGAGCAGGTCTCCTGCGGCGATGCGGAAGAGCAGCGCGTACCCGATCTGTCCGCCTGCGCCGCTGATGGTGATCGTGGTCGTCATGACATGAGCCTACGACGCCAGGATGCCGGTGTGACCGGAGATGAGCACGACCCGCGAAGAACCGCGCGCTCCGGGGCGACGGTGTGCAGAGTACCCTCATGGCATGACCTTCAATCCCGACGCCGATGTCTCCGGAAGCACCGCCCGTCGCCGCGGGCGCGGTGCCGTGGTCGCCGGGGCGGGTGGCGTCGGGCTGCTCGGCATCATCGCCCTGATCGCGGGCCCGCTGCTCGGCATCGACCTGACGGGTCTGCTGGGCGGGGGAGGCGGCACCGGCGGCGGCGCGGAGCCGTCGGAGGGCAGCGTGATCGAGAACTGTCTGACCGGCGAGGACGCGAACGAGAACGTCGACTGCCGGGTGGCGAGCTCGCAACTGGCGCTCGACGGCTTCTGGGAAGATCACGTGGACGGGTACCGGGCCCCGGGGTTCATCATCGTCGACGGGGCGACGGCGACCGGGTGCGGAACCGCCTCGAACGCGGTCGGGCCGTTCTACTGCCCGCCGGATGAGACCGTCTACATCGATCCGTCGTTCTTCCAGCTGATGCAGCAGCAGTTCGGCGCATCCGCCGGCAACCTCGCCCAGCTGTACATCGTCGGCCATGAGTGGGGCCACCACATCCAGTACATCACCGGCGACATGGAGCGGTATCCGAACAACGGCACCGGTCCCGACAGCAACGGTGTGCGCATCGAGCTGCAGGCCGACTGCTACGCCGGAGCGTGGATCGGTCAGATGACGCAGGAGAAGGACTCGGACGGCGTCCCTTACCTGCTGGAGCCGACCGAGGCGGAGATCGCAGACGCGCTGAACGCCGCGAACACGGTCGGCGACGACAACATCCAGGAGCAGTCGTCCGGTTCGGTCAATCCCGAGAGCTTCACGCACGGCACCAGCGAGCAGCGCAAGTACTGGTTCGCGAACGGCTACCAGAACGGTCTCGACACGTGCGCCGAGCCTCTCACCGCCTCGGCCGGTGACCTGTGAGGCTGGACCCATGAACCTCGACGCGCTGTATCCGCCGATCGAACCCCACGAGACGGGGGAGTTGCTCGTCGGAGACGGGCACCGCGTCTACTGGGAGGTGAGCGGCAACCCCGAGGGCAAGCCCGTGGTGTTCCTGCACGGAGGCCCGGGGAGCGGCACCTCGGCCTGGCAGCGCCGCTTCTTCGATCCGGAGCGGTATCGGATCGTGCTCTTCGATCAGCGCGGATGCGGTCGCAGCACCCCGCACGCGAGTGCTCCCGACGCGGACCTGCGTTTCATCACTACGGCGCACCTGATCGCCGACATCGAGCTGCTGCGCCGGAATCTCGGCATCGAGGCGTGGCAGGTCTTCGGCGGGTCGTGGGGCAGCGCCCTCGCTCTCGCCTACGCGCAGGCGCATCCGGATGCCGTCAGCGAGCTCGTGCTCCGGGGTATCTTCACGCTGCGTCGCGAAGAGCTCGAATGGTTCTACGAGGGCGGTGCGGCAGCGCTCTTCCCCGATCTGTGGGAGGAGTTCCTCGCTCCGATCCCGATCCTCGAGCGCTCTCACATGATCGATGCGTATCACCGCCGTCTCTTCGATCCGGACCCTGCCGTTCACGCGCCGGCCGCCGTCGCGTGGTCGCGCTGGGAGGCGTCGACCGTGACGCTGCGACCGGATGCCGCGCAGATCGAGTCGATGTCCGACCCGCGCACAGCCACCGCGTTCGCCCGTATCGAGAACCACTTCTTCGTGCACCGCGGCTGGTGGACCGAGGGGCAGCTGATCGCCGGCGTCGAAGGCATCCGCCACATCCCCGCCGTCATCGTGCAGGGGCGTCACGACGTGTGCACGCCGATGATGACCGCCTGGGATCTGCATCGGGCCTGGCCCGAGGCCGACTTCGTCGTGGTCGACGACGCCGGCCACTCCGCGGCGGAGCCCGGGATCCAGGTCGCGCTGCGAGCGGCGACCGACCGCTTCGCCGGCTGACCCGCTCCGCGGTCGCTCAGGCGCGGAGCGCCGCGGCGAGCGTCGTGATCAATCCGACGGCGCCGCCGTGCGCCCGGAACCGCGTGAGACCTTCGCTGACGGCCGCACCCGTGCGAGCCGACACGAACCACGGGGGCTTCGGCAGGATCGTCCGGCGGCTGCCCCGCCCCGCGGGGCGCACTGCGCCGCCGACCCAGCGTGGGAACGGGCGGAACGGCGCGCGCAGCACCGAGCGCTCCACGCGGTCGAGCAGCAGGGCGTTGTGGACGACACCGATCCCGCTGCCGACCTCGTCGATCGTGTTGCCCGGGAAGGCGCCCCAGGTCAGCGTGGGCGTGATGAAGGCGAAGGCGGTCCAGCCGTTGATGGCGATCGAACCGTAGCGCAGGGCCGCGATCGCCCTCTCGAAGCCGTTGCCCAGCGACCTCTCGGTGGCCGGATCGATCAGCAGGTTGGCGCCGAGCGTGCCCTGCAGGCGCTCGTTCGCATACGAGACGGCCCTGTCGAGGAACTCCTGTCCGTGACCGGGCAGCGAGACGACTCCCAGCACCGGTGCGAAGTACTCGGTGTTCTGCAGCGCGGTGGCGTCGTCGTCCGCCCCGATCTCGACCAGCATCCGATCGCCCAGCACGAGCGCATCCGGGTAGTCGTGCGCCGCGCGATCCATGCGGGACGACGACCCCGGGTACCAGGTGGGTCGCTCGGGGGCGTTCGCGTACGCTCGGCGCAGCGCGGCCCGGAAAGCGTCGGCCTGCGCCCAGTCCGACGACAGGACGACGACCTGGCCGGCGATGCAGTTGTGTCCGCTGTTCTGCAGGCGCATGGTCGCGATGTGCTCTGCCTGATAGGTGAGATCGGCGTCGGTCCAGTCGCCCGGCACCACGATGATGGGCGAGACCCCGCCGAGCTCGGCGGTGATCGGCTTCTTCAGCTGCGGGCGGTTCTCGCGGCGGCGCCGGGTGCCGGCCGATCCCGTGCCCCAGACGATCGCATCGAACGTCGCGGCGGAGCCGGTGATGTGCACGTGCGCGAGGTCGGGATGGGCGGTCAGATACGCGCCGACGGCGGCGCCGCCGCGCACGATGCGCAGCAGTCCGAGGGCGATGAGCGGCGCGAAGGCGCGCTTGTACACGGGAACCAGCGAGTCCTGGGTCGGATTGACCTTGAGCAGAGCGGTGCGGTTGTGCGCCAGCAGCTCGTAGAGCACATCGAGCACGGGGATGGAGGTGACGTTGCCCGCGCCGAGCACGAGTCCGACGCCTCCCGAGTCGCCGGGGGTGCGCTGCGCGAGTCCCGCGGCGGATCGCGCGGCGTTCGGCGTGACTCCGGGCTCGAGCCAGACCTCTCCCGTGAAGCCCGAGAGCAAGAACCGGTCGATCCCGGTGAGAGGGAAGGCCTGCACGCGCGTGCGCCCACCCGGAGCGCGGTCGAGTCGGATGCCGTCGAGCGGGTTGGTGCCCGACGACAGGCGCGAGAGCGTCTCGATGTAGGCGTCGAGCGCGCCGAGCACGCTGTACGGACCGCTCAGCCATTCCTCGCCGCGCAGTGGATGACGGGAATCGAGACCCTTGGAGGATGCCGCGGTCGTCGCCCAGTCCTCCGCGACGGCGGCGGTGCTGGTGCGCACACCGCGAAGCAGTGTGACGCGTTGCGCGAGCGACAGGGCGGCCCAGGTGCGGGAGCCGATGTGCAGCTCGCCGATCGCGGCGTCGAGCCGTGCGCGCTCCCCGTCGCCGAGTTCCGCGGGATCGCTCGCGGGCTTCCGTGGCGCGGGCTTCTTCGCGGCGGGCTTCGAGGCGGCGGCTTTCGTCGAGGTGGACGGCGTGGTCGCAGAGGTCATCGGCGGCTCCTTCGGACGGGGTCCCAGCTTATGCGGGCGGTGCGACGTCGATGTCGGATCGACGCAGACGATATCGCCGCAGTGTGATGAGGCTCGCGGCCATGAGCGCGGCGGGAAGCACGCTGAAGCTCAGCGCGATGCCCGCGACGGCGGCATCCGGTTGCGCGGTCGAGGCTCCCGCGACCGTCGAGACGTACCCGGTCGCGGCGAGCATCAGCGCCACGGCGGAGGCGCCGAGCGCGAATCCCACCGTCTCGCCGGCGGTCCACACACCCGTGAACGTCCCCGCCTGCCCGCGACCTCCACCGCTCGCCCGCTCGTCGTGTGAGATCACGTCGGGGAGCATCGCCATCGGCAGGGCCTGCAGCCCCGCGTATGCCACGCCGGCGACCGCGACCGAGGCGTAGATCCAGGCGCCCGGCGACCACACGGCGAGGGTCAGGGATGCGGCGGCGATCAGGAACAGAACGCTGGCGATCGCGAATGCGCGCTCCTTGCCGACGCGCCGGGCCAGGGCCGCCCACGCAGGCGTCGCGATGAGGGCGGGGCCGACGAGAGCGATGAACACGAGCGTCACGGCGTCCTCTGATCCCAGCACCCAGGTCGCCACGTACTGTGCGGTTGCCAGCATCGTGCCCGTGGCCAATGCCTGCAGCAGGTAGGTGCCGAGCAGGGCTCGGAAGGGCTGGCTCCGACGCAGGACTCGCAGACCGGCCGCGTACTGCGCGCGCAGGCCCGCCGGGGGAGCGGTGTGGTCGGCGGGCGCCTCGGCGGGGGCATCCGCCGTCCGCGATGCCACCCACATGCCCAGGCCGATCGCGATGCCGGCCACGGCGCCCATCAGCAGGTAGCCCAGCACGGGATCCGATGCGGCGCTCCGCAGCTCGGGGCCACCCGCACCGAACAGCAGGATCGCGGCGGTGAGCACCACGACGCGCCATCCGAGAAGTCTCGTGCGCTCGTCGTAGTCGGAGGTGAGCTCGGCGGGCAGGGCGATGTACGGGACCTGGAAGAGGCTGAACGCCGTCGCGGTCGCGAGGAAGGCGAGCAGGACGCACACCGCTCCCGCGGCCGGGCCCCACGACGGCGGCACGGCGAACGTGGCCGCGAAGAAGAACGGAAGGGAGAGAGCTCCCGCGACCATGAATCCGCGACGGGATCCGGTGCGGGCGAGCTGTCGGTCGGATGCCGCGCCGATCACGGGATCGATCACGACGTCCCAGATCTTCGCGGCGGTCACGATGAGACCGGCCACGAGCGCGGAGACGCCGAGGTTGTCGGTCAGGAAATACGTCAGGACCAGACCCGGCAGCGTCGCATAGCCGCCCGAGCCGAGCGAGCCGACGGCGTAGAGCGCCACTGTTCGGCGGGACAGGCGACCCGGAAGTCGGCCGGACGGGCGGACGGACGCGCGCTCAGGTCGAGCCGGGGTGCTCATCGCGCCAGTGTAGCGGTGCGGTGGAGCAGACCCCGGGCTCGGATCGCGGCGTCCGATCGGCTCTCCGCCGAGCGGGATCAGTCGAGCGGGATCAGATGAGCGAGAGCTCGCGCAGCTTCGCCTCGACGTCGGCGTTCGACGGCTCGACGTGGTGAGAGGAGTCGGGGTAGACCACGACCGGGATGTTCGTGCGTCCCGAGATCTCCTTCGCGACGTCCGCGGCAGAGGGCTCTGCGACGAGGTCGACGTAGGTGTACTCGACACCGAGGGCGTCGAGCTGCTTCTTGGTGCGGATGCAGTCACGGCACCAGTCGGCGCCGAACATGGTGATCGCGGAATCTGCGGCAGTGGTCATACCTCAAGCCTAAAGCGGCGCAGCTGACGGTGGACCGGAAACGCGACATTGAAGAGTAAGGGTAGCCTTACCTATACTGATTGCATGAATCACGCGTGCGAGCATCTCGACGATCCGGACTGGGAGAACATCGAGGGCGCCGTGCTGATCGCCGGCGATGCCGCCGACGCCGGAGTGATCGCCGGTATCGCAGCTCGAATGCCCTGGGATGCCGAGGGAGTCATCCTCCTCGAAGCGGCCGCGCGCATCCAGTTCCGCCACATCGACGTGCCCGAGGGCGTGTCGGTGCGGTGGCTGCTCCGGGGCGACGGCGCGCGTCAGCACGCCAAAGGCGAGCGGCTCGCCAACGCCGTGCACTCCTGGCTCATCGAGTGGACGTGCTCCGAGCCGCCGGCTCAGTGGACCGTCTGGCTCGGTCCGCACACCCCGCCGCATGTCGCGCGCATGGCGCGCAGCCTGCTCGGCGTCGCGAACTGACGGGGCGCGGCAGGCGCGTTGCGTCAGACCGTGACATCGGTGCGCAGCGGTCCGTCAGACCGTGGCGAGTGCCGCGCCACCCATCGCCGTGCCGCCCAGGGTGGCGCCCGCCGTGATCGCGTCGAGCGCTCGCCGCAGCGATGAGCTCGAGGTGTGCGCCGTGTACGGGAAGTACACGACCTCGACCCCGACCACCGCGAACTCGCGCTCGAGGCGCAGGCCCTTGTCGGTTCCGCGCCAGTCGTCGCCCTTGAAGAAGTGCGTGAACTGCACGTCTCGCCAGGAGTCCATCTTCGATGGCGTGGTCTCGACGTACACGTCGTCGACGAAGGAGATGTGGCGGACGATCTCCGCCCGCTCCGCGGTCGGGATGACGGGCTCGATGCCCTTCACCTGCCGCAGCATCTCATCGCTGACGACACCCGCGACGAGGACGTCGCAGTGCTGCTTGGCGTGACGAAGAAGGTTCAGATGCCCGACGTGAAACAGGTCGAAGGCACCAACGGCATAGCCGATGCGCGTCCCCATGATCTCCCCAGATCAGTGATTCCCCAGGAGCGGATCCCCATCCGCTCAGCGACTCCCACAGCCGCACTCGGGCAGTCTAGCAGGTGTCGGTTTCGTCGCCCACAGGTGCACATGGAACTATGGATGCCGCAGCGGTTGCGTGCACAGGCGAAGGGGGATGCTCGTGGCGACAGCGGTCACCGTCATCGTGCCGACCTTCAACGAACGCGAGAACGTCGCGGAGCTGGTCGCGCGCACGGCGACGGCGCTCGCCGCCTTCGACGCCGAGATCCTGTTCGTCGACGACAGCAGCGACGACACCGCGGCCGAGGTCGAGCGCGTGGCCGCCGACGCCGAGATCCCCGTCCGGGGGATCCACCGCACCGAGAACACCGGTGGTCTGGGCGGCGCGGTCGTCGTGGGACTGCAGGCGGCGGCATCCGACCTCTGCATCGTGATGGACGGCGATCTGCAGCATCCGCCCGAGCTCCTCGCAGCCCTCCTGGCGCGCCATGCGGAGGGCGACGCCGATGTGGTCGCGGCCTCGCGGTACGTCGGCGGGGGAGACACGAGCGGTCTCGGCACGGCTGTGCGCTTCGGGGTCTCCCGAGCCGCGACCTGGCTGACCCGGGCGATGTTCCCCATCAGGCTCGCCCGCAGCACCGACCCGATGACAGGGTTCTTCCTCGTGGACCGGAGTCGCCTCGACCTCGACGCGCTCAAGCCGCAGGGCTTCAAGATCCTCCTCGAGATCCTCGCCCGCACCGATCTGCGCATCGCCGAGGTGCCCATGGAGTTCGCCGAGAGGCGGCACGGCACCTCAAAAGCCAGTTTCCGTCAGGGCGCGACGTTCGTCGCGCACCTGACGCGACTGCGATTCGGCAAGATGTCGCTCTTCGCGCTGATCGGCGCGATCGGCGCCGCCGCGAACCTCGGCATCATGTGGGCGCTCACGGCCCTCGGGGTGCCCTATATCTGGGCGGCGATCATCGGCGCCGAGGTCACCATCGTGGGCAACTTCATCCTTCAGGAGAAGTTCGTCTTCGCCGACATGCGCACCGACGCCCGAGGGCTCGGCCGTCGCTTCGCCGCCTCGTTCACGTTCAACAACGTCGAGGCCGCGCTGCGCATCCCCGTGATGGCGCTCATGGTCGAGACCTGGCATATATCCAGCGTGCTCGCGACCGGACTTTCTCTCATCGTCGCCTTCTTCGCGCGATTCCTGTTCCACTCGCTCGTCGTCTACGCGCCGGCGAGGCGCGACCGGAAGGGTGCCACGGACGCCGAACCGAAGCCCGACACCGCGACGTTGCGCGTCATCAGGGCGATCGACGCCGAGGCGATGAAACCCGGCGAGCTCTAGACAACCGGTTCCACAAACCGATATACAACCTGGTAACTTCCCGAAAGAACCATGGCAGAGGTTTGAGGAACGGCCGAGAGCGGTATTGGATGAGTCCGGCCGTTACCGAATCTATATGTTTTACGATTCGTCCCCCGAGGCGGCTGCCCCCTCCCGAATAGGTGCCCGAATGCGTAACTCCCGACATCGTCATGCCCTCTTGCCCTCCTCAGCGCTCCTCATCGGTGCGCTGATCCTGACTCCGTACACAGCGAGCGCGTCGACGACGCCCGATGACGTGCAGCCGACCACATGGACCGATACGTTCAGCCGAACGACCGAGGCCGGATGGGGAGACGGATACGTCTCGACCCCGGCCGCGGATGCGTCGGTGTCTGATGATGTCGGGCGCATTCGCGTCGACGGTGGCAAGCGCTCCATCCACGAGGCGACCGACGCCCGATCGACGGACGGAACGGTCGGCGCAACCGTCAGCTTCTCCGCTGTCCCGACGAACGGGAACGGCGCGACCGCCATCGTCACGACGCGCAACAGCGACTCCGGTTACTACGGCGCACGCTTCCGCCTCGACACCCAGTCGCGCGGAGTCCTGTCGCTTGCGCGGTACGGTGCGGACGATTCCGAGACCGTCCTGCGGCAAGACCTTCTCCTCATCGGCGATGTCCCCCAGAACGCATCGATCCGGGTCGAGATCGACACCGAGGGCGTCGACGACGTGCGAGTGCGCGCCCGAGCCTGGATCGTCGGTCAGCCTCAGCCCGACTGGCAGGTCTTCGCGACCGACAGGTCGGCCGACGCGGTGACGACCTCCGGAACTCCCGGCGTCCAGACGTACATGTCGGGCGGCAACCGTGCGCTCTTCGTCCGCGTCGACGACCTCACGGTCGACGCGGAGGACCTGCAGGTCACGCCTGCTCCCGAGCCCGAGCCCGAGCCCGAGCCCGAACCTGCTCCTGCTCCGGCCCCTGCGCCTGCTCCGGCTCCTGCTCCGGCGCCTGCTCCGGCTCCTGCTCCGGCGCCCGCTCCGGCCCCTGCTCCTGCGCCTGCTCCTGCCCCTGCTCCGGCTCCTGCGCCCGCTCCTGCTCCCAGCGGCACGGCCGCGGGATCGGTGCCGGTCGGACAGGCCAGCTATCCGGCACCGGCTGGCGCCATCTACGCCGTGCCGGCGGGATCCCGGGCCTCGGGCACCGGCTCTGCATCGAGCCCTGTGGCCGGGGCGCAGAAGGCGATCGACTCGGCTCCCAGCGGCTCGACCATCGTGCTCCGCGCCGGCACCTACCGAGAGAGCATCGCGGTTCCGTTCAACAAGAAGCTCACGATCCAGTCCGCGCCCGGTGAGGCGGTGTGGTTCGACGGCTCACGTCCGGTGACCGGATGGGCGCAGTCGGGTAGTACCTGGGCCGCCCCATGGAGCACGTTCTTCGACTCCCGTGTCTCCTTCAGCGTCAACCAGGACGAGACCGGTTCATGGGTCAACAAATCCAACCCCATGGCCGGATTCCCCGACCAGGTGTGGTTCGACGGGCAGCCGCTGACGCAGGTCGGCAGCCGCTCGGCCGTCACCTCGGGTACCTTCTTCGTCGATCAGTCGGCACGTCAGCTCGTCATCGGATCGGACCCGAACGGACATGGCGTCGAGGCGAGCGCTCTGTCGAAGGCCATCAAGATCCAGGGCGCGGGAACGACGGTGCGCGGCATCGGCGTCCAGCGGTACGCGACCACCACGGCCCTTCTCGGCACGGTCAGCGCCGAGGTCGACGGGATCACGCTCGAGAACATGGTGATCCGCGACAACGCCACCGTCGGGCTCTTCGCGTGGAACAACGACAAGACGTTCCGCAACCTCACGGTCACAGGCAACGGTCTGCTCGGGATCGGCGTGAACGCCGCGAAGAACTTCACCATCGAGAACTCGGTGGTCACCGGGAACAACACGTCGAAGTTCAACTACGCGCCGGTCGCCGGTGGAGTGAAGATCTCGCGCGGCACGAACGTGACGGTGAAGGACAGCATCATCTCCGACAACGTGGGATCGACCGGCCTGTGGTTCGACGTATCGAGCTCGAACGTGAAGGTCATCGACAACGTGTTCGAGGGCAACGGTCGTGAGGGACTCGAGATCGAACTGAGCCAGACCGCTGTGGTCGCCGGCAACTACATCGTCAACAATCTCAACAGCGGCATCTTCGTGTTCGACACCGCCGATGTCGACATCTGGAACAACACTCTGGTGGGCAACGGGCGGACGATCACCTACATGCAGGATGAGCGCCGTCAGGAGGTCTCGAGCCTCGTGTCGACGATTCCGTGGATCACGCGCGATGTCGTGGTCCGCAACAACGTTCTCTCCTACGGCGGGCAGGCCTGCCCGATGCTCTCGCAGGATCTGACGAACCGCTGGTTCGGCAATGACTTCGGGATCTCTCAGGACGCGAACCTGTACCACCGGGCCTCGGCGTCGGCCCCGGCGAACTTCGCCTGCTGGGCTGCCGGGTCCAGCGGTACGCGAGGGTTCACGACGATCGAGGAGTTCCGCTCGCACACGGGCGGCGACACGAAGTCCGTTCTCGTCCAGGGTTCGCCGGTCGTCGACGCGGGTACGTGGCAGCTGACGGCTGCGAGCCCCGTGACCGGCGCATACCCGCTGCCGTCGAACGTCGCGAGCGCCCTGGGAGTCGGGACCGACACCCGCAAGGTCGGTGCCCTTCAGCCGCCCGTGGCTGCGCGCTGATCGAGAACCAAAAGCGATAGTCGTCGGCTGAGCTCGCCTTCGGGCGGGCTCAGCCGACGAGCACCATGCGTCGTCGCAGTCGTCCTGACCGCAGCGCCTGCTCGAGTGATACGGCGCGGAGACCGCGCCGTTCGTATTCGTCGAGCACATCCGCGATCAGGGCGACGCGGTCGAACGGCGTGATCGCGGGGTCGTCCACGCCGTCGGCTCGACCGGCGCGGGCGTCGTGCGCGAGCAGCACCGTGCCCGGACCGACTCCGGAGATCGCGCGGGCGAGACGCTCCGAGTGCGCGGCATCGCGACCGTCGAGCACGCTCGTCGTCCAGAGCACCGGAGTCATCCCGGCGCGACGAACCGCCCACCACGTCGGCACGGAGAGCGCACCGTAGGGGGGCCGGTACCAGCGGATCGTCTCGCCGGTGCTGCGCTCCAGCTCGGCACGGGAATCGATCAGCATCCGCTGGGCCTCCGCGCGAGAGAACGACGTGAGGCGGCGGTGATCTGCTCCGTGCAGGGCGATCTCATGACCCTCGGACACGATGCGGTCCAACAGCTCTCGGTGCTGGCGGATCCGGGTCAGGAGTACGAAGAACGTCGCGGTCGCGCCTCGGGCGGCGAGCTCATCGAGGATCAGGGGCGTCCATTCGGGATCGGGACCGTCATCGAGGGTGAGTACGACGACGGGTTCTGCGGTACGCACTCCCACCGCTGATCGGAACACGGGGGATGCGCCGCGGGCGACGCGGCGCAGCGCTGCGCGCGCCCGACGGCTCTGAGACGTCCGCTTGGTCTCGCGGGCGTACTCCGGCGCGGCAGCGCCGAGAGCGCCCTCCACCAGGCCGATGCCCCGCTGCACTTCGCGGGCGCCGGTCGCGCGTCGCCCGAGCGACCCCGACAGCGTACCCGCGACTCGGCGGGTGGCTCCCCGGGCGGCCCAACCGGCGCCTTTGACGAGGTTCCGCGCGCGAGATGTCGCCCGCGCACGTGAGCCGTCGGCGAGTCGGAGCTCGACCACCGACTGCGTCTGGCCATGGTGGCGAGCGCGAGCCAGAGCGAAACTCCGGGTCGCTCTGCCGTCTTCGAGCGAATCCTCGGCGACGGATTCCGGGCAGGCGACCACACGACCGCCGGAGCGGACGATAGCGCGAGTGAACAGGGTGTCCTCTCCGCCCGAGAGACCGAGGGACGTGTCGAAGGAGATACCCGCCGACCGGATCTGGGCCAGATCGAGCAGCAGGTTCCCGGCGCCGGCGGCGGGGAGCGACTCGCCCTCAGCGCGTCGGGGGCGGGCGAACAGCCCGGAGGCGAGAACCCACGGGTCGGTGCCGGGCGGGAACTCGGTATGCACGTGACCCGCGACGGCTGCGGCGCCGGTGCTGCGCCAGGTCTCGACGAGTGCGCTGAGCCAGTGCGGGTGAGGCACTTCGTCGTCGTCGATGAATGCCAGCAGATCGAAGCCCGCGGTGACGTCGAGAGCGTGCTGTCTGGCTGCGGCGATCCCCGGAGTCGGCTCGGGCGCATACGTCACGAGCACGGGAAGGCCGTCCGCCGTGGCGACCTGCTCGGCGCTTCCAGCCGGATCGTTGTCGATCACGAACACCTCGGCGTGGATGCCATCGTCCAGCTCGGCGAACCTCTCCGGGAGAACGGCCAGCAGACCGGCGAGTCGCTCGGGTCTGCGATAGGTCGGGATCGCGACGGCGATGCGGATTCCCTCGGTCATCGTGATGCCCGACGCAGGGAATGCGCGGATCGGAACGCCTCCGCGTGTGCAGAGCCGACGGTCGACCAGTCGCGCTGGGACAGATCGGGTGTGCCGCCGAGGTTTCCGATCGAGTCGCGTACGCGGGCGAGGTCGTCGTCGGCCAGTTCGCCGTCGAACAGATGGACCCACCCATCACCCACCTCGACGGCGAGCGCCCTGTTCACCTCATTGTCGGGGACCAATACGGGGCGTGCCACCGAGAGCGCCGCGAGCGCGGTCCCCGAGTTGTGCATGTGCCGGTAGGGCAGAACGATGAACTCGGCTTCGGCGATGCGGCGCACCAGCTCCGATTCGTCGAGGAACCGGAAGTCGAACTCGATGCGCTCGTCGCCGCCGGCGAGGGCCGTGAGCTCGCTCGCGAGATCGTCGGTGGAGGGTCGTCCGGCGACTGCGAGAGTCGAGCCCTCGGCATCCAGAGCTGTGAAGGCCTCGATGAGCTGCTCCACCCCCTTGTACCGCCGGATCAGACCGACATACCCCATCCGTCCCGGCGTCGCCGGAGGCGCGGGATGCTGGGCGAACCAGTCGCGGTAGTGCCCATGGAGGATGGTCTTCCTCGCCTGTCCGACCGGCACGGGGGTGTCGTCGTTCAGGGCGATCGACAACGTCGTGAGACGGTCGAGCCGGTCGAGCAGTGCGAGGTCGAGCCGCGACATGTCCGACGGGCGCTCGAGGTTGTGCAGCGTGCGCACCACGGCGACGCGGGTCAGGCGCAGCCGGATCAGAAACGCGACCGTGAGCAGTCGTCGCGCGATCCGTCCCGAGAGCTTGTGTCCGCCCACGAGCAGTTCGGGCCAGTGCACGTGGAAGACATCGAGGCGCCCGAGGACGGCGCGCCGCCAGCTGAAGAACGACAGGTCGATGCCGGGCGTCTCGTCCAGAGAGGTGCAGAGCTGCACGAGGTACGGATTGGTCGTCGGGCGGAGCCGGGTGAGGGACTCCATGACCACGAGCGGGCGCCGTCGCGTGCTGAGTGCCAGCGAGTACCACCCGCGGACGACCTGTGGGAGCCGACTCTCGGACCAGCGGGAGTGCGGGTGGCCCGGCGTCGTGCTCGTGTCGCGGAGAGCTTCGGCCAGACGATCGGGCAGGTTCGGGGCGACGGCGCTGACGACGCGAGCGTTGATGTCGGCCAGCGTCGGCGGACCGCCCAGGTCGAGGCACACCACAGGGAGCCCCATCGCGCTCGCCTCGCCGACGATCCATCCTGCCTGATCGTGCATCGAGGGGAAGAGGAGCGCATCGGCAGAGGCGAGGGTGTCGAGGGTCTCGTCCCGTGAGAGATGTCCGCGGAAGTCGACGCGGTCAGCGATGCCCAGATCCCCCACGAGCCGTTGCAGGCGACGCTTCTCGTAGCCCTCTCCGAGGATCTGCAGGCGCCAACCGTCAGCGGCCGGGCGCGAGATCGTCTCGATCGCGAGTGCGGCGCCCTTCCATGCGAGAAGGCGTCCTGCGAACACCGCCGTTCGACCAGAGCCGCTTCCCCGGTGCGGGGGGATCTCCGTGCCGAATGCCGCGTTGGGCTCGACGACGATGTTCCTCGCCCGGCGGAAGCGTCGGGCGACATCGGGGTTCTGCGCGACGACCAGCGCTGCGCGGCGTGCGGTGGTGTCGCCCCATACCGCTCTCGGAATCGCGGTGAGCGCGGAGCGTGCCACCTCCGTCACCGTGCCGCGTACTCCGAGCCAGCGGCGCAGCTTCGAGATCGGCACCCTGCTCGCGCCGCCGACGGGCCCCCAGACGACCGGAGCCTCGAGTCCCGCGATGCCGCACGGCATCCAGTCGTTCGCGAAAGTCACGTGGTGGGCGAGGTCGAACGCCAGGTCGGCATGCAGCCGAGCCGCAGTCCTGCCGGCCAGCCGCTGCCACAGCGCGTAGTACCAGTACAGGTCCCAGCCGCGCCGCTTCCAGCGCATCACCCTCGCGGGCAGATCGATGTGGACCACCGTCACCCGCTCTGCGAGCTCGGGCGCGGCGGCCAGTGCCGCGGCGATCGAGTCCCGGAAGCGCTCGCGCGTCAGGATCCACACGTCGCCGGTCTCCGCGGCCGCACGCGCAACCGCCCATCCGGCCGACGCCTCGGGCCCTTGGTCGGGGCCGCAGGCATACGCGCTGATCAGGATCCGAGGCCTGCGCGCCCCGTTCAGAGGGTCGACGACGGTCATGAAAAGTCCTCCCCTTCGCTGAGGCGTCGGCGTCGCTCCCCAGATGCGGGCCCCCTCAGCAAGGCATACTCTATCTGGTGAATGCGGGCCCTCACCGGGGTTCGACAGAGGGGACGCGCCGAATGGCCACTGCGAGCTTTACCGATTCCATGAGGCGTCTGGCCTCCGCACAGAAGGGGCGCGCCAAGGGCGCTCCCGCCTACAGCGTCTATGTGAACCGCCCTGTGGGACGGGTGTTCGCGGCGGCTGCGCACACGATCGGGCTCTCGCCCAACGGTGTCACAGCAGTCAGTGCGGCGTTCACGTTCTCGGGAATCCTGGTGCTCGCGCTCGTCGACCCGTCGTGGTGGACGGGCATCGTGGTCTGGCTTCTGCTGGCGATCGGCTACGCGCTGGACTCCGCTGACGGTCAGGTCGCCCGGCTTCGCGGCGGGGGGTCGTTGGCCGGTGAATGGCTCGATCACTTCATCGACGCGATCAAGATCGTCTCGCTGCCGATCGCGACGGCGATCGGGCTGTACCGCTTCTCCGACCTGCCGATGCCGTACGTGCTCGTCCCGCTGGCGTTCGCGATCGTCGCCACCGCGACGTTCTTCGGCATGATCCTCAACGATCTGCTGAAGTCGTCGAAGGGGATCGCCTCGTCTGCGGAGACCGGAGGCGGCGGGGCGTTGCGCTCGATCATTCTGCTGCCGGTCGATTACGGGATCGTGTGCCTGGTGTACGTGCTGTGGGGCTGGGCGACGGTCTTCGCCTTGGCCTACGCGTTCTTCTTTGCCGCCGCGGCAGCCTTCTGTCTGCTCGCGGCCGTTCGCTGGTTCCGCGCGATGCGCAGCCTGGGAACCGGCGGTGCGAATGCCTGACGATGCGACGCTCGCGATCGTCGTGGTCAACTACGGCTCGTCAGCGCTGATCGAGCGCAACCTGGTCACCGCAGCCCGCGAGCTGGCGCACGCGCAGGTGTACGTCGTCGACAACCGCTCGACCGACGCCGAAGCCCGTGCGGTCATGGATCTGGTGGAACGAGAGGGGTGGGTCGCGCTGCTGCAGCCCGAGAATCTCGGGTTCGGAGCGGGCGTGAACCGAGGAGTGGAAGCCGCGAGGCGTGAGGGGCGAACGCGATTCCTTCTCATCAACCCGGACGCATCGATCGGGGCGGCAGCCGTGCACCTGCTGCTTGCGGCGGTCGACTCCGATGAGCGGGTCGTGGCGGCTCCCGTGGTCGAGGACGGCGCAGGGCGCGTCTGGTCGGCGGGTCACGTGCTCGACCTCGAGGACGGAGCGACTCACGGACGGGTATGGGCCGAGCGCAACCCCGGTGCGCGTGTGCGACGGTGGCTCACGGGCGCCGCGCTGATGATCAACGACGCGGCATGGGTGAGCGTCGGCGGGTTCCAGGAGGACTACTTCCTCTACTGGGAGGATGTCGATTTCTCGCTCCGCATCGAGGATGCCGGTGGCCGACTCGTGCTGGTCGAGGCGGCGAAAGCGCTGCACGACGAGGGCGGCACCCAGGGGATCGGCGACCCCGATGTGCATGCCAAGTCGCCGCTGTACTACTACTACAACGTCCGGAACCGGATGCTTCTGGCGGACAAACTCTTCGACGCGGAGACTGTCCGCCGCTGGGATGCCCGAGCCACCGCGGCGGCTCGGGAGATCCTGCTGCGTGGTGGGCGTCGCCAACTGCTGCGCCCGTGGCGCCCGGTCTCGGCGGTCTGGCGCGGATGGCGCGACGGACGGCGGATCGCGCGGCACGGGCGCGCCGGTTCCGCTGGAACCCCCGTCGGATAGAATCACCCCGTCCGTCGAGGCTTCGACGGCCGGCATCAGGGGAGTGGATGATCATGGTCGACGCATCGGATGGAACCGGACAGGGATCGTCTCGCAGGAAGTGGCTGTGGGTCGGGATCGCGGCCGCGATCGTCGTGGTCGCAGCGATCATCTCTTTCGCCGTCACCTCGGGGTCGGGGGACGACGCGAAGCCGTCGCCGAGTCCGACCTCGTCGACGTCGTCGTCAGCGACTCCGTCAGCGACTCCGTCCGAGGAACCGGGCGATGCCGACCCCAGTGCCGACCCGGGCGCACAGCCGACGCCCGATCCGTCGGCGACATCAGAGACGATGCCGGAGCTCCCACCTGTCGCCCCGGATGAGCCTGCCGACAACCGCGCGGGCCTGGTCGCCGAGATCTCGGCGATGAAAGCCGTCGACGGGGAGGCGGTCCAAGCCGGCGAGATCGGCGGACCGGCCGTGCAGTTCACCCTCACGCTGACGAACGACACGGATGCCCCGGTCGATCTCGGCCTCATCGCGGTCAACGCCTACATCGGCGAAGAGCGCACCCCGGCGGGTGGCCTCGTCAAGCCGGGCGCCGCCCCGTTCGAGGGCACGCTGGACGTGGGGGATAGCACCGAGGGTGTGTATGTGTACACGATCCCGGAGGACCAGCGCGACGACGTCACTCTGACCGTCGACTATCGCGCCGGCGAGCCCGCATTCGTCTTCCGCGGCCGAGTGGGATGAGCTGCTCGGACGAAGGTCTACATCTCCGCTGGACTTGCGTCTTGCCGAGATGAGCGGTATGCCCTAGGCTCAGCGCAGGGGAAAAGGCTGTCTGTGGGAGACGGTCTTCATCAAGCGGCGTTTCGACGTGCGCTGTGCAGAACTCTGGGGAGACAAAAGTGCACATCAATTGGGGTGGCCGTATCGTTGCGGCCGAAAAGCGCGGCGTCCGTCGTTCGCGCGGCGTATCGCTGTTGGGAGCGATCGCCACAGCTCTGGCTCTGACCGTCGGTGCGCTCACCGTTCCGGTCGCCGCCGTGGCAGACACGACGCCCGCAGCGGGCACGCCCGAGACTTTCGCTGCCGACGCGCTGCCGACCGTTCAGATCGACGGCGTCGTCTATGCGCAAGAGGTCGTCGGAAACACCGTGTACGTCGGCGGCAGCTTCGCGAAGGCGCGTCCCGCCGGGGCCGCGGCGGGCACGAACGAGACCCCGCGAGCCAACCTGCTGGCCTACGACCTCACGACCGGTGCTCTGATCACCTCGTGGAACCCCGGCACCAACGGCACCGTCCTCGACATTAAGAAGTCCGCCGACGGCTCGCGCATCTACGTCGCGGGCATGTTCTCACAGGCGGCCGGGGTGTGGCGCTACCGCGTCGCGGCCTTCGACACCGCCACCGGAGCACTGATCACCTCATGGGCTCCGGAGGCCAACGGACGTATCGACTCTCTCGCCGTCACCGACGGCGCGATCTACATGGCCGGTGAGTTCACGACCATCAACGGCACGCAGCGCACGAAGGTCGCGTCGGTCTCCCCGGCCAACGGATCGATCACCGGCTTCACCGCCGACGTGCAGGGCGGATACGGCGCGAAGGGCGTCGTCGTCTCGCCCGACAACAGCAAGGTCGTCATCGCCGGATCCTTCACATCGGTGAACGGATCGACGAACCCGGGACGCGGCATCACCGCACTCGACGCGAACACCGGCACGCTCATGCCGTGGGCCATGAACAGCGTGCTGCGAAATGCCGGCACCGTCGCCGCCATGTACTCCCTGTCGTCCGACGGCGACAGCGTCTACGGAACGGGCTTCGACTACGGCGGAACGTCACAGGACGGATTCGAGGGTGGATTCCGCGCCAACTGGAGCGACGGCAGCCTCGTCTGGATGGAGGACTGCCACGGCGACAGCTATGACATCGCCCCCACCGGAGACACCATCTACGTGGTCGGACACCCGCACTATTGCGGCAACGTCGCCGGCTTCCCCGAGACGAACCCGCGGTCCTACAAGCACTCGCTCGCGTTCGCGAAGGCCCCCAGCGGGCAGCTCATCACCAACGACACTCAGGGCTACCGCAACTTCGCCGGTCAGCCGTCGGGATCATTGCTCCAGTGGTATCCGGAGTACGTGCCCGGGACGTACACCGGGCAGTCCCAGGGGCCCTGGCAGGTCACGGCCGCGGGCGACTACCTGCTGATCGGTGGAGAGTTCCTCAAGGTCAACGGCGCAGCCCAGCAGGGCATCGTCCGCTTCGCCAAGAAGACTGTGGCACCCAACAAGCAGGGGCCACAGGTGCAGGGCGGAGCATGGACCCTCAGCGCCACGTCGTTCCAGACCGGTGTGAACCGTCTGTCGTGGAACGCGAACTACGACAGAGACAACCAGAGCCTGCACTACCTGGTCTTCCGCCAGGACAAGGGCATGACGACCCCGATCTTCGAGACCGATCAGGTATCGAACTTCTGGACGCGACCCGCGATGTCGTACAAGGACTCGACCGCGGTGCCCGGCACCACCTACAACTACCGCATCCGTGCGGTGGACTCGTTCGGCAACAGCACGCAGAGTGACTGGACACCGGTGACGACGGCGGCTGCCGGTGTGTCGACCGCCTACGACGAGGCGATCCTCGCGAGTGGGGCCGTGGACTACTGGCCGCTCACCGAACCGAGCGGCACCACCTCGTTCGACTGGGCAGGCGGAAACGACCTCGTGGTCGCGGGCGGCACTCGCGGGACGGCCGGTCCGAACCTCGCGACCCCGTCGACGGCCACGACGTTCAGCGGAACGAGCAGCTCTGCCGCGCGCACGACGACCTCTGTCGTCGGCCCGAAGACCTTCACAGTCGAGGCGTGGTTCAAGACGAACAGCACTCGTGGCGGCAAGATCGTCGGCTTCGGATCCTCGGCGACGGGCAACTCCTCGAGCTATGACCGTCACGTCTACCTCGACAACTCCGGGCGTGTGACGTTCGGCGTCTACACGGGCTCCACGCAGACGATCACGAGCGCAACCGGTTTCAACGACAACAAGTGGCACCACGTCGTGGCGTCGCTCAGCGCGACCGGCCAAGTCCTCTACCTCGACGGCGTGAAGATCGGCGATCGCACCGACACGGTCGCGGCGCAGGATTACACCGGGTACTGGCGGATCGGCGGCGACAACCTCGGCTCCTGGCCGAGCGTCGGCGCGAGCTCGTACCTGAACGGCGCGATCTCGAACGTCGCCGTCTACGACCGGGCACTCACCCGCAGCGAGATCGACGCGCACTGGGTGGCCAGCGGCCGCACGACGACGATCCCTGCCGCTCCGGCCGATGCGTACGGCAAGTCGGTGTTCGACCTCGACCCGACGCTGTTCTGGCGTCTGAGCGAGACCGGCACCGCGACGACCGCCGCGGACTCCGGCATGAACAAGTCGACCGGTACGTACACGGGCAGCTCGAGCGTGCTGGTCAAGGGGCAGACGGGAGCGATCTCCGGTCTTTCGAACACCGCGGTGCGGTGGGCCCCGACCACGGGCACGACCACAGCTCGCCTCGCGGGGACCAAGCAGTACCCGAACCCGCAGATCTTCTCGGTCGAGGCCTGGTTCAAGACCACGACCTCGGCGGGCGGCAAGATCGTCGGCTTCGGTGACAGCAACAGCGGCCTGAGCAGCAGCAACGATCGTCACATCTACATGACGCCGGACGGCAAGCTGAACTTCGGTGTCTACACCACGGCGCAGAACCTCATCTCCACCACGGGCTCGTACAACAACGGCCAGTGGCACCATGTGGTCGGCCAGCTCTCGGGCGACGGGATGAAGTTCTACGTCGACGGAGCCCTCGTGGGAACGAATCCGAACAAGACGGCTCAGAACTACAACGGCTACTGGAGAGTCGGGAACGACACGGGATGGGGCGGTGCGACGACGTTCACCGGCACCATCGACGAGGTCGCGGTGTACAGCACCGCGCTCACGGCCGACCAGGTCAACGAGCACTATCAGCTCGGCGCGTTCGGCTCCGTGAACCAGGTGCCGACGGCTGCGTTCAGCGGGATCCCGACGAACCTCGATGTCGCCTTCGACGCGTCGACCTCGGTCGATCCCGACGGCGCGATCGCCTCGTACAGGTGGGACTTCGGCGACGACGCCACCTCGACCGAGGGGCCGGCGGCTGCACACACCTATGCGGCGGGGGGAACCTACCAGGTCAAGCTCACCGTGACCGATGACCGCGGCGCCACCGCCACGGTCACCCAGCCAGTGACCGTGCAGGCGGCGAACGTGATGCCGACGGCGGCATTCGACGCCGTGACGACTCACATGAGCGTCGCGGTGGACGCCTCGGCCTCCACCGATTCCGACGGAACACTGGCCACGTACTCGTGGGCGTTCGGTGACGGTGCGGTGGGAAGCGGCAAGACCACGACCCACGCCTACACGACGCCCGGCGAGTACACCGTCACCCTGACGGTGACGGACGACCGCAGCGGCAGCGCCACGACCACCAAGCAGGTCGTCGTGGATCTCGCACCCAACGTGCTCCCGACAGCATCGCTCGCAGCGACGATCAACAACCTGGCAGCCTCGCTCGACGCCTCGGCGTCGGCCGATTCCGACGGCCAGATCGTCTCGTATGCCTGGGACTTCGGTGACTCGACGCCTCAGACGACCACCACGACGCCGACGACGACGCATGACTATGCCGCCGGCGGGGCGTATACCGTCACCGTGACCGTCACGGACAACCGCGGCGGAACCGCGACGGCCTCGAAGCCCCTGACTGCGGTCGAGCCGCCGAAGTTCACCGTGATCGCGAACGACAAGTTCGCACGCACGGTGTCTCCGGGATGGGGAACGGCCGAGGTCGGCGGAGCCTGGACCACGTCCGGTGGCAACGCGAGTTTCTCTTCCACCGGGACCGCGGGACGGATCGTCTCGAACATCTACGACACCCGAGGAGCCATGCTCAACTCGGTCTCGTCGAAGAACTCCGATCTCACGGTGAAGTTCACGGTGGACCGCACGGGTGCCGGTTATTCGTGGACGCTGATCGGACGACAGGTCGGATCGGACAACTACTCGGCGCGTGTGCGCTTCGAGGCGGGCAACACCATGCGTCTGTACATCCTGCGTGGTGAGACCGCCATCGGATCCTCGCTGGTCCTGCCCGGCACCTACACCGCCGGCACGGAGCTGTCGGTTCGCCTGCAGGTCACCGGCACCTCGCCGACGACCGTCCGCGCGAAGGTCTGGTCATCCGCGAGCGCGGAGCCGACGGCATGGCAGCTCTCGGGCACCGACTCCACCGCGGCTCTGCAGAACCCGGGGTCGGTCGGTCTGCTGACCTACCTGGGCGGCAGCTCGGTCACTCCGAACGCGACCATGGAGGTGCGCTCGTTCTCCGTGGTCGATCCCAGCGCTCCGACAGCACCCAACCAGCTCCCGTCTGCGGCGTTCACGCCCACGACGGCGGGGCTGAAGGTGTCTGTCGACGCGGCGGCATCCACCGACGCGGACGGAACGATCCAGTCCTACGCGTGGACCTTCGGAGACAACTCGAACGCCACGGGCGTGACGGCGACCCACACCTATGCTGCTGCAGGAACGTACCCCGTCACCCTGACCGTGACCGACGACCGCGGAGGCGTCAGCACCAAGAAGATCGACGTCACGGTGGCTCCGGCGCCCAACCAGGCACCGGTTGCAGCGTTCACCCCGACGGTGACGGGCCTCTCCGTCGCAGTCGACGGAGCCGCGTCGTCCGATCCGGACGGAACGATCCAGTCTCACGCCTGGACGTTCGGTGACGGCGGCACCGCCACGGGGGCGACCGCATCGCACACCTACCTGGCGGCGGGCACGTTCGACGTGACGCTCACGGTCACCGACAACTCGGGGACGACCACGGCCGTGACCAAGCAGGTCACGGTCACCGCGCCTCCGGCCAACCAGCCTCTGGCCACGGACGCCTTCGGACGGACGGTCGCCGCAGGCGGGTGGGGGTCGGCTGATCTCGGCGGCGCCTGGACGCTCTCCGGCGGGGCGGCCGCATACAGCGTCGCCGACGGCAAGGGCATCGCATCCCTTGCTCCGGCTTCGACGAGGACGGCCCGACTCGGGCTTTCCGGCACGGACGCCGTGATCCGCGTGTCGATCTCGGCTGACGCGGCCGCCACGGGCGGCGCGGCGACCGCGACGGTCATCGGCCGACAGGTCGGCGCATCCAACTACTCGGCCCGCGTGCGGTTCGAGGTCGGCGGAGGCGTTCGGCTCTACCTGCTCCGCGACGAGGTCGCGCTCGGGTCGTACCTGATGCCTGGATTCACCTACACTCCGGGAACGGCGCTCAACGTGGCGTTCTCGGCGACGGGCACGGCGCCGACGGCGTTGGCCGCCAAGGTCTGGGTTGCGGGGACGACGGAGCCTGCCACCTGGCAGACCACGGCGAACGACACCACCGCCGCCATGCAGGCGGCGGGTACAGTCGGCCTGATGAACACGGTCTCGTCCGCATCCACGGTGCCCACCACGGTCTTCCGCTGGGACGACCTCACGATCACCAAGCCCTGATCTCACCACCTGACAGCGCACCACAGACGACCGTGCCGGGACCCGGAGCATCGGGTCCCGGCACTGTCGTCTGTGCTCGAAGGTCGAGCCATACCGCCCGACGCTGAGTCGTGCCTCAGCGCCGATGGCCTGTCGAGGAACCGGTCAGCGCTCGAAGCTGACGAACTCGATGCGGTCCGCCCGGGACGTCGTGATCCGGGTGCGCGGCACCATGGCGAGCGCCACTCCGAGCGCGAGCGTCGAGATGGACGTCGAGAAGTAGGGGGCGAAGAGAGAGTCCCAGAACACCTGGATCGCGAGGAAGATCATGAGTCCGCTCGCTCGGCGCTTGGCCACCTGGCCCGCCGTACCGAGTCCGATCACCAGAAGCATCACCAGCAGGGTCGCGGCGCCGAAGATACCGAAGCGGATCCAGAGGTCGCCGAGCATCGAGTGGACCTCGAACCCGTTTCCGAACATGTACTTCTCGACGTAACCGTTGTTGGGATCGTAATTGAGGCGAGCCATGCCCGTCTTCGCGATCACGAGATCAGTCCCGTTCGCGAGCGTCCCCGACCCGAGTCCGAGGGGATTGGCTGCGATGAGCTCTGTGGAGGCACCCAGCTCCGGGCGACCACCGAGCAGCAATGAGCCTGACTGGGCGATCTGCTCCTCGGAACGGACGGCGGCAGCCTTGCCGAACCAGCCCTCGAGGATGAAGGCCTGGAGCGCGGCGTAGCCGATGACGGCTGTGAACCCGAACACGGCCAGAGTGCGCACTGTGTTCGAGCTCTTCGTCAGCCGCGCGCTGACCGCCTGCCACGCGACGAGTGCGGCCGCGACCAGGAGCATGGATCCGGCCGACCGCGAGTCATTCAGCGCGGAGACCACGGCGAGGAGGAGCAGCGCCCCCGCCTCGAGCCAGGGCTTGCGACTCAGCATGCACAGCGCGAGCACGATCACCGTGGCGGGCACCGAGAGATCGAACTTCCAGACGTTGTCCATGTTGAGTCCGTGCAGGACCACTCCGGCCAGGAGGCCGAAGCCGTACCAGAGAGCGGTGGCCGCTGAGCCGATGAGGCTGCGCACCCAGACGAGCACACCGATGCCGCCGATCAGGCTGACGAGCGACAGGCTGTTCTGCTGTAGGAGCGAGTCGCTCGTGGGGTGGTCGACCGCGAAGAAGTCGGTGAGTACCATCCCGCTGACGATCGAGAGCGCGCCGAGGGTCATGATCGCCGAACCGCCACGGAGACGCCACAGCGCCACGGCCCACACCGGGAGCAGGAGGATGCTCAGCAGGATCCCTGCGGTCACCCCCTGGAGGAGCGTGATCCGAGCGGCGAGGATGACGCAGACGAGCGCGGCGATGATCTTCATGATGCGGGTTCATCCGGCGGGGTGGGCACGCCCATCAGGCGATCGCGATGTCGAGCGATGTAGACGGCGAAGGGGATGACCTGGAAGACGAGGACCGACGCGGCGTTCGCGATCACGGGACCACCCGCTCCGAGCGCGGGCGTGATGCTGAGGGCGAGCACGATCGTGGAGATCGTCATGAGTGCGACCGGGATCATCTGGAAGCGGATCCCGGCCTCATCCATGAGGAACATCCCCAGCGGGTACAGTGCCGCCTGGCAGACGACCATCAGGCCGAATGCGATCACCGTGGCGCTTGAGACGTCGAGCGATCCGTCCGTGATGAAGTCGAAGAGCCAGGGGGAGAAGGCCCAGACGAGAGCGCACATCACAGCGGCACCCGCCGCGAAGACGGCCGAGATCAGATACGGGCCGCGCGTGAGCGTTCCCCGGGCGCGAGACCGCGTGAACAGGGGCCAGAGCGCGAGACCACCGGCGGCGATCACTCCGTTGATCGCGAAGAACACCTGTCCCACGGCGCCGTACTCCGCGACCTCCTGCGTCGTTCCGGACTGAGCGAGGATGTAGCGGAGCAGGGCGACCGAGAGTGGGGCGGAGATCAGCTGCACCAGCATCGGCCAGCCGATGTGCATGACCCGCACGCCGGGGGCGCGGCGAGGCCGGGGGATGTCGCGAAGCGCGGCGCCGACCAAAGGACGGAGCGCGCCGAACGCGACGCCGAAGCCGACGCCGGCGACGACGATCCCCGAGAGCATCGACGACAGAGCCAGGAACGTCGCGGCGGAGGGAGGCGCGAAAGACACCAGCACCCAGACGAGCAGGAGGTTGAGGGGCCCCTGTGCGGCCTGGATCAGGATGATCCAGTGGTTCTTGTGGAGACCGAGCAGAACCCGCTGCCAGATGCCGAGCGGGATGCCGGCGCAGAAGATCGTCAGAGAGACGAACGCCGCGAGGTCTGCGCCCGGGATGCTCCCGGCCTCGCCGAGGACGACTCGCCACGCCCCGCTGAGGTAGAGGATCGCGTTGACGACCATCCCCGTGCCGGCGAATCCGACCATGATGCGTCCGACGGTGGTGAGCTGCGCTCGGATCGTGCGGTCCTCACGCGGTGAGTCGCTGATGGCGATGCTGTTGACCAGCACCGCCCCCGAACCCAGATCGGAGAAGGAGATCAGGCCGGGGAGCGACGCCACGAGCGTGTACAGCGCGTAATACTCCACCCCGGCGCCGCCCATGATCAGGCGGACGGTCATAACGCCGCACACCAGGGAGATGGCCATCGAGGCGGCCCTGGCGAGCAGCGAGAGGAGAACGCTCATTCGTCCGACGCGCTGCCGGCTTTCGCCTGGGCGCGCGTGCTCTTCTGCTTGGGTGCACGCAAGCGTCGCCTGGAGGGTGCGTCGGGAGCGTAGTACGGGCTGCTTTCGTTGCGCTTCACGGCATTGAGCACGATTCCGACGACGTCCTTGCGCGTCGACTTGAGGGTCGCGAGGACGGCGGAGATCTGCTTGCGCCGAGTCCGACCCGATCGCGCGACCACGAGGACGCCGTCGGCGAGGTCGGCGAGCCACAGCGCGTCGGAGACGACGAGCGCGGGCGCGCTGTCGATGATGACGTACTCGTACTTGTCGCGGGCCTCGTCGACGAGGTCGCGCAGGCGGTGCGAGGTGATCAGCTGGCCGGGGTTGGGCGCTGTCGCTCCACCCGCCACGACGTCGATCTTCATCGACTCGGAGCGCTGCACGGCCTCTTCGAAGGTGACATCACCGACGAGGATCGAGGTGACCCCCACGGATCCCTCGAGCTGCAGGGCATTCGCGACCGAGGATCGACGCAGATCCGCGTCGATCACGACCACCTTGTGCCCGGACTCGGCGAGCGCGGCGGCGAGCCCGATGCTGACAGACGACTTGCCCTCGTGAGGCGCCGACGAGGTCATCATCACCACTCGGAGATCACGGTCGACGGCGACATACTTGAGGTTCGCCGCGAGCGCTCGGAACGACTCCGCCGAGCGGCTGTCCTTGCTGCGCAGCATCGTGGAGAGGATCGTGTAGTTGCGTCGCCAGGCGACGATCTCACCGATGACGGGAGCATCCGTGATGGCGGTGATGTCCGCGCTATCGGTGAGCCGGGTTCCGAGTACACGACGGAACAGCGCATACGCGACGCTGAGTCCGAACCCGATCGCCGCGCCGATCATCGCGAACAGCCGAGTGTTCGGGGCGATGGGAGCCTGCGGCATCCGGGCGGGTGCGATCGTCTCGAGGCGCACGGCCGGTTGGCCTTCCGCGTCGCTGGGGGAGACGTCCGCCACCGCGTCGATGAGCGAGTCGGTGATGGCCGCCGCAGTCTCCTGGGAGCGTTCCTTGTCGGTGTCCGTGACGGAGATCTCGATCACGACCGTGTTGAGGGTGTTCACGACGGCCACGCGGTTGGCGAGCTGAGTAGCTGTCTCCTCGAGTCCGAGGTCTTCGATGACGGGGGTGAGCACGAGGGGCGACGAGGCGAGGACCGCGTAGGTCTGCACCAGGCTCTGCACGTAGCTCGATCCCTGTACGAGTTCGTTGGTGCTGTCACCGCGCTGCGGGATGACCATCACCGCGGCCGTCGAGCTGTATTCGGACGGAAGGGTGCGCGAGTAGCCGAATGCCGCACCGGCGCCGATCACCGTGAGCGCGACGATGACGATCCACTGCCGACGCAGGGCATCGATGTAGTCCTGCAGTGTCATGATCTTCCCTCTCCCCCGTGCGAGCGTTCGTCTTCCGAGAACGGAATGCTCACCGAGGCCCATTCTCCCCTGTTCAGGACCGTGAATCCGCCCTGAACCCATGAATTCTGCGCGCCATCGCACTGTCGACCGCGGTGGCCACCCTGTGGTGATAGCCGGTCACCGAATGCCGGGCCGAGGCGGTGGCCGCGGCGACCGGAGCATCGCGCACCACATCCGACCAGCTCCGCTCGAGATCTTCGACGGCTCCGGCGATCGCGGCGGGGTCGCCCGGGGCCACCACTCGGGAGGTCGGGTAGTCCGAGACCGCCTCGCGAAGACCGCTGATGTCGCTCGCGATGATCGCCCGCTGGGCGAGCACCGCCTCCACGGCGGTGTTGCCGAAGGACTCGTCGGTGCGCGACGGGACGACCATCACATCGCACGCCGCAAGATGCGGCCAGACGTCGACGTCGTATCCGTGCATCGTGACGGATTCCGTCAGCCCCGAGGCGATGATCTGCTGCTCGAGCTCGGCTGCGTACCACTCGTAGCCCCGGAAGACGTCACCGATGATCTCGAGCCGAGCATCCCGGCCGCCCGCGCGGAGCAGGGCGAGAGCGGCGATCACCGCGTCGGGTGCCTTGCGCGGCGAGAGGCGGCCCACGTAGCCGAGGCGGATGCCGTTCATATTCGCCCGCGGAGCCGACACATCGGAAGGCCCCGGGATGGGATTCAGGATCACTCTGATCTTCTGGCCGAGCAGCGGAAGCGATCGCCGCATGAGGTCGGCGGTGAAGCGGCTGTTGGCGACGACGACGTGCGCCCACAGCTGGGGGATGTAGAGGAAGGCCCGCAGCGCCCAGGGAGAGGCGGACTCCGCCTCGTGCACATGCGTGACCGTCGCCACGCGTCTGAGTCGCAGGAGCACGGGCCACTGAGGGAGGATCACGGTGCTCACGTACGCCGCATCGGGGCGCAGGCGAGTGACCAGCCGCCACGAGCCGATGAAGCCGCTGACAGCGGATCCGATGAGCCGTGGCCATCGTCGAGGGTGCAGCAGCTGTTTACGGAGCACGAACATGGGGGAGACGATCACCCGCACTCCCCGCTCTTCGAGCGCGCTGACGAGGGGGCCCGACTCAGGCAGCGCGGCGATGACGTCGTGTCCCGCCGACACCAGACCCGTGGCCGATTCCAGTGTCACGCGATCTGCGCCGTAGAGTTCAGCGCCGGGATGCACGATGAGCACGAGCACGGTGACCCCCGTTCCCTTCGTCAGACATCCCGCCGAGGACGGCGCAGGTGTCGTGTGAGATCATTCTTACCGTGTCGACGTGGTCGACAGGTAGCCGTCGGGTTCTGGGGATCCGACGACGGAGACTGGGGATGGTGATCGAGATGGCTGAGAGCGTCTTGTTCGTATGCGCGCAGAACGTCTGCCGTTCGCCGCTGATGGCGGCTGTGTTCCGGCACACGCTGCGCGCCGAGGGCGAACTCGGACTGGAGTCTCCCACCTGGGAGGTGGACTCGGTCGGCACGCAGGCGTCGGAGGGAAGGCGGGCGTGCCGAGTGGCGGTCGAGGTCGAGCCCGAAGCCGCATCGCACCGTTCGGTCAGGCTCGAAGCGGATGCGCTCGATGCGGCGGACCTCGTCATCGCGGCGTCTCTCGAAGAGCGCTCGTTGATCGCGCGGCTCCGACCGAGCGCTCGGACGCGTACGTTCACTCTGCGCGAGGCGCTCCGGCTCGGCGACGAACGCACGTCCGCGTCATCGCTGGCCGAGTACGCGACGGTTCTGGATTCTCGGCGCGGGACACTGGACCTGCCGACTCCGTCACGTCGATTCCTGCGTCGAGAATCGCCGAGCCCTCTCGACATCGTCGATGTGCACCAGTTCGGTATGAGGGCGCATCGGAAGGGGCTGGAGGCGGCCGCCGTGGATACGAGGCTGCTCGCCTCGCGACTCCGGAAAGAGCTCGCCCCTCGCTCCTGACCCGCAGAATACGGGGCCGGGCTCACCACTCCTCCGCGCGACGACGGGCCTTCCGCGCCAGGCGATGGATGGACTTCTTCGCCGCGAGAGATCGCGCGAGGTTCTCGTAGGCATCGGCGACGTCGTCCCAGCGGAACGCATCGCGCGCACGCTCCTGCGCTCGCGTGCCCGCCGCGCGGGTTCCTGAGGCATCGGATTCGGCCGACTCGAAGGAGGCGGCGACATCGTCGACGCTCGTGAAGAACCAGCCGTCGTCGGCGAGCACCTCGCGATTGAAGGGCACATCGAAGGCGATCACCGCGGTCGCGGCGCCCATGGCGCGCAGCAGCGACGGGTTCGTGCCGCCGACCGAGTGGCCATGGTCGTACGTGAGAGCGTGGAAGTACAGAGCGTCGAGGAGCTCCTGGTCGTACACCCCGCCGACCAGCCGGATGCGGTCATCGCCGGCAGCGGCATCATGGATGCTCTGCGTGTAGTCGCTGCTGTAGGGAGCTGAGCCCACGACGACGAGCGGAAGCGCGGCCGTGCTGCGGCGATAACCCTCGACGATCTCTCGCACGTGGTTCTCGGGCTCGAAGCGCGCGACGACGAGATGGTAGCCGCCCGGCGCGAGTCCGAGTTCCTCGATGCGGCCGTCGGCGACGGCGTCGAGGATCGGTGCGCCGTAGCGGATCATCTCCGTCGGCACCTGGAACTGGTGCGTGTAGTAGTCGGCGATCCCGGGTGCATCGGCGATGAGGGCATCGGCCGTGCGCACCCCGAACTGTTCGGCCCACCGGTAGTAGGCCTTGCCGCGGGGGCCCCACTTGGATCGACGCCACTCGAGCCCGTCCATGTGCAGAGCCGTCGGCACTCTGCGCAGCCGCAGCAACGGCAGGAACGGAGAGTTCGCCGCGTTGAACACGAAGGCGGCGTCAGGACGCCGTCGGGAGATCAGATGGAGTGCGGAGAAGCCGGTGTGGCTCAGCGTCTCGATCTGCTTGACCGGCACCGCGGGCAGATGCACCACGCGCATGCCGAGATACTTCTTCGCGCGACTCTCCGACCCGCGCGTGTACACGACGACGTCGTGTCCACGGTCCGACAGTCGTCGTCCGACCTCTTCCACCGCGGTCTCGAAGCCTCCGTAGGCCGCAGGCACCCCCCGTGTCCCCACCATCGCGATGGTGAGGGCATTCCCCTTGCTCATGAAATCAGTATGCTCCAGCGGGCTGCACCATGACCTTGGCGGTGCGCCACATGATCTGCAGATCGTTCATCACGGACCAGTTCTCGACGTAGCGCAGGTCGAGTCGCACGCTCTCGTCCCACGACAGGTCACTGCGACCGGACACCTGCCACAGGCCCGTGATGCCGGGCTTGATGTACAGGCGGCGGTACACGGTGCCGTCATAGGCGGTGACCTCGCTGGGCAGCGGCGGACGCGGCCCGACGACGCTCATGTCGCCCACGAGCACGTTCCAGAACTGCGGCAGCTCGTCGAGCGAGAGCTTGCGCAGCACCCGGCCGATACGTGTCACGCGCGGGTCGTCCTTCATCTTGAAGAGAAGTCCCGCGCCCTGGTTCTGCTCCTTGAGGGCGGCGAGCTGCTGCTCGGCATCCGTCTTCATGGAGCGGAACTTGACGATCTTGAACGTGCGGCCGTCGCGACCCACGCGCTCCTGGAGGAAGAAGAGAGGTCCCGGCGAGTCGAGCTTCACGAGAAGCGCCAGCAGCGGGGTGATCAGAGCGATCGGGATGAGCGCCACGGCGGCGACGATGATGTCGAGAGCTCGCTTGAGAAGGTGCTGCCCGCCCTCGTAGGTCGGGATCTGCACCTGGATGAGCGGAAGACCCTCGACCGACGAGAAGGAGATGCGCGGGCCGGCGACATCGGTCAGCCGGCTCGACAGCACGAGCTCGGCGGCGGTGCCCTCGAGCTGCCAGCTGAGCTGCTTCACGAAGTCCGGGTTTCCGTCGGGTCGGCTCGCGACGATGATCGTGTCGGCGCCGAGCTCGGTCGCGACGAGCGCGACGGAGTTGACGTTGCCGAGCACGGGGAACGACGCCCCGTCGATCTCGACGTCGCGGGCGTTGCCGTCGAGCAGCGTGGCACCCACGACCTGGTAGCCCGAGGCTCCGATCGGGTGCAGGGTGCGGACGACGTACTCGACGTCGTCTCTGTTGCCGACGACGAGCGTGCGCGAGGCGAAACGCCCGCGCGCACGCTGCGCCGTCAGCCAGTGCCGCCACGCCCAGCGGGTGACGAGCAGGGTGAGTACGCCGAGCGGCAGGCCGACGATGAGCACGAGCTGCATCGTCTGCCAACCGAGCACGACACCGAACATGGCGATGATCCCGAACGCCAGTCCGCTGGCATGCACCACTCCGCGGTACTCGGTGGCGCTGGCACGGAACAGCGCTGCATCACGTGTATGCAGAGCGCTGAGCATGAGGAACCAGAGCGCGGCCAACGGGATGGCGGTGCGCAGGGCCTCTTCCCCTGCGACACCGGTCATCAGCTGAACCGCTGCTGTGATCCCGACGGCGGACAGGATGACCCCAGCATCCGTGATCCGCAGTCGCATCCGATAACGCCGCTCCCACTGACGGCGTCGTTCCAGCGTCGCGGACACGCGCGGCGTGACCGCCGAGTGCGTGACCGGCTTGGCGGCTCGCGGTGTGGCGACCGGCGTGAAGACCGAACCCGCGCGAGTGATGCTCAGAGCATCCTCGACGGAAGTCATGCCGAGGCCTCGTGAGCCGTGTATGTACGCAGAATTCCCCAGTGCGCCATTTTTTCCCCATGTTTTCCCCAGACCAGGGACCCCACGTCCCCAGCATCGTCTGCATCCCGACCCCTCGGGTCCTGCCGCGTCCGTGATCCCACATCACGGGTTGCGATCACCGTCCCACACGGTGTTGCTGGCAGCAGGTACTGCAGACTTCGTTCACTCTAGCGGAACCGGGCGTTCAGGGGAAGGTAATTCACGCGAGTGGACGAACCGGTATTCCAATACTCGTGAATACAGCGCGAGCGTCCTCGATATCCTGACCGCGTGACCACGCCCGCACCGCCCCGCTTCCTCCTGAGCCGCATGCAGCCGCGCGACCCCGCGCAGCCGCATCGCACAGCGAGCACGCTCGAGCTCTTCTTCGATCTCGTGTTCGTCGTCGCGGTGAGCATCGCGTCGGCGCAGCTGCATCATGCGCTGAGTCACGGCGACTTCGTGCACGGCATCACGTCGTACGCGATGGTGTTCTTCGCCGTGTGGTGGGCTTGGATGAACTTCACCTGGTTCGCGACCTCCTTCGACACCGACGACTGGCTCTACCGCGTCACCACGATCGTGCAGATGGGTGGCGTGCTCGTCTTCGCGGCCGGGATCCCCGCGGCGTTCGAGGAGGGCGACTTCACGATCCCGGTGCTCGGGTACATCGTGATGCGCATCGCGATGGTCGCGCAGTGGCTGCGCGCGTCGCGCGGCGCCGGCGAGCTGCGTCCGGCGACCCGCCGCTATGCGCTGGGCATCGCCGCCGTGCAGGTGCTCTGGGTACTGTTCCTGCTCATCCCCTCGGGTCCCGTGCAGATCGCGGCGTTCGTGGTGTTCGCCGTGATAGAGGTGAGCGTGCCGGTCTTCGCGGAGTACCGACGGCAGACCCCGTGGCATCCGCATCACATCACCGAGCGCTACGGTCTCTTCACGTTGATCGTGCTGGGCGAGAGCCTGCTGGCGTCGGCGAACGCGATCATCGACGCCAGTCACGAACTGGAATCGCTGGTGCCGCTGATCTCGATCTCGGTGCTCACCCTCGTCGTGACGGCGTCCCTGTGGTGGGTCTACTTCTGGCCGCCCCACCATCGCGCGATCACGACCTTCGGCCGATCGTTGCGCTACGGCTACACGCACTACTTCGTGTTCGCGGCGGCCGCCGCGTTCTCGGCGGGGATCGAGGTCGAGCTCGACGTGCTGATCGGCGAGAGTCACCTCTCGAACGTCGCGGCCTCGTTCACCGTGACGATCCCGATCGCGGTCTTCCTGCTCGGCATCTGGTGGATCGCGATCCGCGAGAACGCCGACCGCATCGTCAACACGGTGATCCCGGTGGGCGCTGTGCTCGTGCTCCTCGATCCGATCCTGCCGATTCCCGTCGCCATCACCGCCGGTGTGCTGGTCGTGATCGTCGTGATCCTGGTGCTCCGTCCGCCAGTTCCCCAGCGCTCATAGAGTTCGCATAGGCGAGGCATAGCTCGCTGATCGCCCCCTCGGTGACCATGGGTGCAACGACACCCGCCATCCGAGAGGAGCACGATCATGAGCCGCATCCCCGAGCCCGTCCAGACGCCGGAGGGTCCCACCTACGAGGGCCGCCTGCTCGATCGCGTCGACGAGGAGGTCGTCGACCAGGGCGCCGCCTTCGACATCCGCACACTCGTGACGCGTCGAGGAGTGCTGGGGCTCGCCGGTCTCGGCGTCGGGGCCTTCGTGCTCGCCGCCTGCGCCCCGGCGGCGACCGGGACGGCGACGACCGACAGCAGCGGCGATACGGATGCGTCGACCGGCGACTCCGGCACGGACAGCTCGTCGGGGTCCACGGCGACAGCCGACGGCGAGATCCCGGACGAGACCGCGGGTCCCTATCCCGGTGACGGGTCGAACGGGCCCGACGTGCTCGAGGAGTCGGGCATCGTGCGGCAGGACATCACGACCTCGATCGACGGGTCGGCGACGGCCGACGGCATCCCGCTGACCTTCGAGTTCGAGGTGCTCGACATGGCGAACGGCGGCATCCCCTTCGCCGGGGTGGCTGTCTACGCGTGGCACTGCACCGCCGGAGGGGAGTACTCCATGTACTCCTCGGGGCTCGAGGACGTCACGTACCTGCGCGGGGTGCAGGTGGCGGATGCCGACGGCAGGGTCTCGTTCTCGTCGATCTTCCCCGGGTGCTACTCGGGGCGCTGGCCGCACATCCACTTCGAGGTGTACCCCGACGTCGACTCGATCACCGATTCTGCGAACACGATCGCCACCTCGCAGATGGCGCTGCCCGAAGACGCATGCGCCGCGGTGTACGCCGACTCCCGCTACGACGGGTCAGCCCGCAACCTCGCACAGACCAGCCTCGCGAGCGACAACGTCTTCGGCGACGACTCCGCGGCCCTGCAACTTGCCACCATCACGGGCGACGTGACGGCCGGGTACACCGCCACGCTCGTGGTCGGCGTCGACACGACGACCACCCCCACGGCCGGTTCCGCGCCCTCGGGCGGCGATGGCGGACCCGGTGGTCAGCCGCCGGCGAACTGACGCGTCGCGACGGCCGGAACCAGCAGCGAACACCCGCAAGAGATCCCACAGAGAGAAGGAGAGAGAAATGCTGCAGAACCTCACGGGCTGGCACGCCCTGATCATCCTCGCCATCGTCGTCCTGATCTTCGGCGCCGCGAAGCTCCCCGCGCTCGCCAAGAGCGTCGGCCAGTCCATGCGCATCCTCAAGACCGAGGTCGCCGAACCCGTCGCTGAGTCTGTCGCCGCACCCGTCGGCCACCCCGTCGCGGCTCCGACCGCGGCCTCGCACCAGCCGGAGTAGATGATGACCACCCTCGCTCCGACATCCGAAGCGGCCCGGATCTCGACCGGGATGCCGCTGTCGTCGCACCTGCGGGAGGCGCGCGTCCGCGCCGCCCGTGCGGCGGCGGCGCTTCTGGTGGGGGTGGTCATCGGCTACCTCGTCTCCGATCAGGTCATGGATGTTCTGCGGGCGCCGATCGTCGCGCTCGCCGAGTCCCGCGATGCCAGCCTGAACTTCGACAGCATCACGGGCGCGTTCGACCTCAGGATCAAGATCGCCCTCTTCACGGGCGTCGCGCTGTCGAGCCCGGTCTGGATGTACGAGCTCCTCGCCTTCCTCGCACCGGGGCTCGAGCGGCGCGAGAAGAGGTACACCTTCGGATTCCTCGCGGCATCCGTCCCGCTCTTCGTCGCCGGGTGCGTGGCGGGGCTGCTGCTGTTCCCGCGGATGGTCGAACTGCTCGCGGGGTTCGCCTCGACCGAGGACAGCACCCTGCTGCAGGCCTCGTACTATGTCGACTTCGTGCTCAAGATCGTCCTCGCGACCGGACTCGCCTTCGTGCTGCCCGTGTTCCTCGTGGTCCTCAATCTGCTGGGCGTGCTGTCTGCGCGTTCCCTCGCCCGCAGCTGGCGGATCGTGGTCGTCGCGATCGTGCTCTTCAGCGCCACCGTCACGCCGGCGGCCGACGTGCTGTCGATGTTCCTGATCGCGGAGCCCATGACCGTGCTCTTCGCCGCCGCGCTGCTTCTCGCCTGGGTGCACGACCGCCGCCGCGCGCGCCGCGCCTCGGAGTCGTCGGACGCCCCTTCACCGGCCGCAGAACACCGGGAGTGACCACATGTTCGGACTCACGATCGAGAAGCTCTTCGTCGTCGCTCTGCTCGCCACCGTCATCATCGGGCCGCGGCGCCTGCCGGACTACGCGAGCCGTCTCGCCACGCTCGTGCGGCATCTCACGGCGCGGGCGAGTGATGCGGCCCGCCGCGTCGAGCGCGAGACCGGGGTAGCCGCCCTGCGTGACGACTGGGCCGAGCTCGACCCGCGGCAGTACGACCCGCGACGCATCATCCGCGAGGCGTGGGCGGCGAGCAGCACGGCGGGGGCTGTCGTGCCCATCCCGGATGACGACGTCGCATCCGTCGACGCCGACGCCGACGCCGACGCCGACGCCGACGTCGAACGCGAGATCGCAGGGGAGTGGGTGACGGTCGGCTCCTCAGGTCACCCGCGTCGGGTGTGGGTCCCCACCGAGTGACCCGAATGGCTCCACACCGTCTGCTGGCGACATCTGTTAGACTGTATGAGCTACGTGTGACATGGCCTCCCTCCAGGCCGCCGCGTCGCCACTGATCAGGGCCATCACGGACCACGCGCATCGACGCGCGCGATCCGCCCTCGATCTCACATCTTCGCGAGCCGCATCCTGCGTGCCCGCCGCACAGCAATGAGTATCACCATGAGTACGACCACCTTTCCCGCTTCCGATCCGCTGACCTGGAAACAGGCCGACACCGATGTGCACGTCGCGACCCGTGCCGGCGAATTCGCCGGGTTCGTCGAGTTCGACGGCACCACCCACCTCGTCCGCGACCAGCGCGGTCTCGAGCTCGGCACCTTCGCGTCGCTCGACGACGCGCAGGATGCTCTCGAGGGCGCGCACGCCCCCGAGAAGCCGCCGCTGAGCTTCACCTTCACGCTGCCGCGTATGCTCCGGAGGCGTCCGCGGCGAGCCCGCGCCTGACGCCCGCGGAGCCCGCGACCTGAGAGTTGTCAGGGCATCGCGACGTATTCCGCGCACTGCATGCGGGGAGGGTTAGCCTGAGTTAAGCGTTGGGCGATCTGCCTTGGGCTTCCACAGCTCAAGGGCTCCAATCGACAGGAGAGCATCATCTCCATTGCACAGGTCGAAACGACCGCCACGCTCGGACCGGTACGCCAGACGTATTCCGGCAACGCAGAATTCCCTCCCATGGCGCAGGCCTACAAGCAGGTGTCGCAGGTGGTGAAGGAGACCGGCCTCCTCCGTCGCGCCGGATGGTTCTACGTCATGGTCGGCGCCGCTCTTGCGGTCGCCCTCGGTGGCGTGATCACCGGATTCATCCTGCTCGGCGACAGCTGGTTCCAGCTGCTCATGGCCGCAGCACTCGGCATCATCCTCACGCAGGTCGCGTTCCTCGCCCATGAGGCGGCGCACCGCCAGATCCTCTCGTCGGGTCCCGCGAACTTCCGTCTCGCCCGCATCCTCGCCGCCGGTGTCGTCGGCATCAGCTACTCCTGGTGGGACTCGAAGCACACCAAGCACCACGGAAACCCGAACCAGGTGGGCAAGGACCCCGACATCGAGGTCGACACGATCTCGTTCCTCGAGACGGATGCCGCGCAGTCGCGCGGCCTCGTGCGCCTCATCACGCGCAAGCAGGGATGGTTCTTCTTCCCGCTGCTGACGCTCGAGGGTCTCAACCTGCACTACCTCGGCGTCAAGCACCTCGTGACCAGCAAGAAGGCCAAGGGCCGCTGGATCGAGCTGGGCCTCATCGCCCTCCGCTTCGCGATCGTCCTCGTACCGGTGTTCATGATGCTCCCGCTCGGCATGGCATTCGCCTTCATGGGCGTGCAGCTCGCCGTCTTCGGCGTCTATATGGGAGCGTCCTTCGCCCCGAACCACAAGGGCATGCCGATCATCGACCCGAACGCCCGCCTCGACTTCTTCTCGAAGCAGGTGCGCACCTCGCGCAACATCCGCGGCGGATGGTGGGCCACCTGGCTCATGGGCGGTCTCAACTACCAGGTCGAGCACCACCTGTTCCCGAACATGCCCCGCCCGCATCTGTCGAAGGCTCGTGGGATCGTCCGCGACTACTGCGCGTCCAACGACGTGCCCTACACCGAGACCAGCCTCGGCCGGTCATACGCCATCGTCATCGAGTACCTCAATCGTGTCGGCCTCGCCGCCGGTGCCGACCCGTTCGACTGCCCCGCAGTGTCGCAGTTCGGTCGCGCATAGTCACACGCCGCGCCTGAGTCGAAAGGCCCTCATCCTTCGGGATGGGGGCCTTTCGCGCGTTACCCGCGTGCGGCTCGATCTGCACGAGAGGAGAGCAGCCCCAGCTCCAGGGCGAGAGTGACGGCGCGTGTGCGATCCGAGACACCGAGCTTCTCGAAGACATGGAGCAGGTGGGTCTTCACCGTGGCCTCGCCGATGAAGAGGTCACGCGCGATCTCGGGGTTGCTGCGTCCCGCGGCCACGAGCCGCAGCACCTCGAGCTCGCGCGGACTCAGTTGAGGGCGTTCCCGCCGGTCGCCGCGCATGCGGGTGACGAGCGTCGCCGCGATCGCGGGCGCGAGCACGGTGTGTCCTTCGGCGACGGCGCGGATGCCGGCCACGATCTCCTCCTGCGGCGCCGCCTTGAGCAGGTAGCCGCTGGCTCCCGCCTCGATCGCGCCGAGGATGTCGTCGTCCGTCTCATAGGTCGTGAGCACCAGCACCCGCACGGCGGGGTGCTCCGCCACGATGCGGGCGGTCGCCTCGATGCCCGAGAAGCCGGGCATCCGGAGATCCATCAGCACCACATCGGGCTGCACCCGCGCGGCGAGTGCCACGGCCTCCGCGCCGTCGGACGCCTCCCCGACGACGTCGAGTCCGGGATCCAGGGCCAGCAGACCGACGATGCCGGAGCGGACGATGGGATGGTCGTCGGCGACGATCACGCGGATCATGGAGCGCTCTCCTTCTCTCGGACGAGCGGTATGCGCACCGTCAGGTCGGTCCCGCGGGAATCGCTGTCCGTGACGGTCAGTGTGCCGCCGACGAGGGCGACGCGTTCCCGCATGCCGGCGAGGCCGAAGCCACGGTCGTCGTCGATCGACACGCCTCCGAGGCCTCGCCCGTCGTCGCGGATGCGGAGCTCTGCGGCATCCGCCGTCAGGAGCGTGATGCGGGCCGCAGCCGCTTCGGAGTGCTTGCGGACGTTCGCGAGCCCCTCCTGGGCGCACCGCAGCAGCACGACCTGCACGTCGCGGGCGAGCGTGGCATCGGAGGCTGCGACCTCGACGCGCATCCCCGTCTCGCGGGCGAACCGCTCGCCGAGGCGGCGCAGGGCATCGCCGAGCGAATCGGCGGACGGAGCCGGCGAGGTCACCGCGACCAGTGCCCGGGCCTCGAGCAGCGCCTCGCGCGCGGCATCCTCGATCAGTCCGACCGCAGCGGGCGACCCGTCGAGACGCGCCCGCTCGGCGAGCATGACGATGCTCGTCAGACTCTGCGCGATCGTGTCGTGCACGTCGCGCGCCAGCCGAGCCCGTTCCTCCATCGCCCCGGCCTCGCGGCTGGCGGTCTCGAGGCCCGCCTGCGCAGCCGTGAGCTCGGCGAGCAGGGTCTGGCGCTCGGTGCCCCATTCCGCGATGCGCGTGATCCACAGACCGAGCGCCAGGCTGAACGCCGTCGACAGGCCCGCGGTGAGAAAGCCGCCCGCGAAGGCCTCGGCGACCCACCCGCCCCACGCGGCATAGGCGAGCGCGAGGACGATGCCGTTGCCGATGGTCACCAGGATCGCCTGGAGGGTCGACCGGGAGGTCATCCAGATGAGGGGCAGGACGAGCGTCTGCAGAAGCAGCATGTTCGGCTCGAGCACCACTCCCGCCGCGAGCAGCGTGATCAGCAGCACCTGGATCGTCGCGGAGCCGGCGGGCGACGGGTCTTCGATGCCGTCACTGATGCCGACGTAGGGACGCGCGCCGAGGGCGTAGACGAGGAAGACGCCGACCGCGATCCCGATCAGAACCCATCGGGATCCCGCGAAGCTCTCGGGGAGTGAGAGCGAGAGGCCGCCCACCGCGAGCACCAGCACGGTCGCGGCGATGTCCCACCCCCACCGCTCCTTGCGGATTCCACGCGTCATGCCGACACTCGTCCCGTCATCCGTCGCGCCGGATCCACCGGAAGGTCGCGCGACTCAGGATGATCCCGACGATCAACCAGATGCCCAGCACGATCGCCACCATACCGAGCGCCCATTCCCCTCCGGGTTCGACCGCCTTGAACGAGTCGGGCAGGATCGCCGAGCGCATGCCCTGGGCGATCCACTTGAGGGGGAACACCGAGGCCACGTTCTGCAGCCACTCGGGCAGCGACGTGAAGGCGATGTAGACGCCCGAGATGAACTGCAGCAGCAGGACCACCGGGATGACGACCGCTGACGCCGTCTTGCCCGATCGCGGCACCGCCGAGAGGGCGACGCCGAGCAGCGTGCATGTCAGCAGGCCCAGCACGAACACCCAGGCGAAGCGGCCCCAGGCGTGGACATCGGTGGGCAGCTCGACGCGGTACAGGACCACCGCGACGACGAGCAGCAGAGCGATCTGCAGGATCGCCGTGACGAAGACCTCGCCGATCTTGCCGATGAAGTACGTGACGGGCGAGATCGGAGTGCTGCCCAGGCGCTTGAGCGTGCCGTCGCTCTTCTCGACGGCGATCTCGATCGACAGGCCCTGGACGCCCGAGAGGAAGATGCCTCCCGCGATCAGGCCGGGCAGGTAGTACGTCGCCATGCTGATCGTGTCCGGTCCGCCGCCGATGTCGCCGGTGAAGATCGTCGCGAAGATCAGGTACATGACCGTCGGGAACAGGAAGGTGAAGAAGACCTGGTCTCCGGCGCGGAAGTACTGCCGCAGCTCGAAGCCGATGCGGCGCACGCCGAGACGGATCGTTCGCGACAGGCCGAAGCGGGCGGGTGCGGTCGTGGTGGTCATGCCGGCTCCGTGACGTCGGTGAGTGCGGCGGCGCCATGCGCCCGGATGAGTCCGAGATAGATGTCCTCGAGGGTGGGCCGCACGATCTCCAGGCCCTGTGGTTCGCCCGCATCCCGGTGGAGCTCGGCGACGACCGCCCCGGGGGTGCTCGTGCGCCGCTCCTGCACCGCACCGGCCGCATCGATCCAGCGGACCACGGGCGTCCGGGCCTCGGGGCCGCCGATCTCGTCGATCTCGCCGATCGCGGCGATGCGCCCGCCGACGATGACGGCCGCGCGGTCGCCGAGCTGCGCTGCCTCGTCGAGGTAGTGGGTGGTGAGCAGGATGCTGGTGCCTTCGGCCTTGAGCGACCGGATCAGCTCCCAGAACTGGCGCCGTGCCTCGGGATCGAAGCCCGTCGTCGGCTCGTCGAGGAACAGCAGCTCGGGACGACCGATGATGCCCAGCGCGACGTCGAGCCGTCGCTGCTGCCCGCCCGAGAGCTTGCCGGCGCGGGAACGCTGCTTCTGCTCGAGCCCCACCGCCGCGATGACCTCGTCGATGTCCCTGGGGTTCGGGTAGTAGCCGGCGAACTCGGTCAGCAGCTCCCGCACCGTGAAGGTGCCCGCCTCGCCGGTCGACTGCAGCACGATGCCGAGCCGGGCCTTCCAGTCCAGTCCACCGCGCTGCGGATCGATCCCGAGCACCCGCACCTCACCGGAGGTGCGGTGCCGATAGCCCTCGAGGATCTCGATGGTCGTCGACTTGCCCGCGCCGTTGGGGCCGAGCAGGGCGAACGTCTCACCCCTGCGGATGTCGAAGCTGATGCCGTCGACCGCGGTGAACCCGCCGTAGTCCTTGCGGAGGTCGCGGACCTCGATCACGCTGTCTGTCATGTCTCCAGCGTGCCCTCCGCGGCGCGCGGGCGGTAGCCGTGGAGCGGATGATCTCCGCATCCACCGATCGGTTGAGGGTCAGCGCGAGTTCTTGCCGTCGGCCTCGACGACCTCGATCGTGATCTTGCCGTCGATCGTGGCGGCGTCGTCGTCGAGCAGTTCGTCATCGAGAGCCTCGTCGCCGCGGAACTCCTCGACTCGCGCGTCGGTGTCGTACTCGTCATCCGACTCGTCGACGACCTCGGCGTGCACGGTCTCGATGTCGTCGGCGTCGTCGGCGAAGGTTCCGTCGGCGATGACCTCGTCGGCGTCGTCGAGTGCCGCGACCGAGGATCCGGCGGCGGCGGCCGAGCCGGAGGCCGCGGAGGGCGCCGTGTCGCTGAAGATGCCGTCCGGGCGGATCAGCTCGCGCACCTCGGCCATGAAGCTGGCGAGCTGCTGCTGCTGCCAGCGCAGCTGGCGGGCCTGGTCCTCGGCGTCGCGAAGCACCTGCGAGGTGTGCGAGGTGACGGAGTCGACGATCTTCTGCGACTTCACGCGCGCGCGGTCGAGCGTGTCGCGGGCACGCACCTGGGCATCCGCCTCGATGGTCTGCGCCTGCGAACGCATCAGGCGCTCGTAGTCATCGGCCTTGCCCGAGATGCGCTGCGCGTGCTCGAGCGATGCGGTGACCTGTTCGTTGGCGTCGGCGGTGATGCGCTCGGCGTGTGCGACGGCCTGGTTGTGCAGCACCAGGAACTCCTGCTGCGCGTCGTCCTGCCGGCGGGTGAGGGTCTCTTCGAACTCGAGCACGCGGGCGTTCATCTCGCGCACCTCGCGCTCGGCATCGGTCCGCAGCTGGGTCGTCTCGCGCGTGACGAGCGAGCGGAGCGCGGCGGCGCCCTTCTCGGCCTCGGTGCGGATGGCGGTGGCCTCCTGCGTGGCCTGGTGCACCTTCTCGGCGGCGTGCGCGGCCTCGCGCTCGATCGTCGCCTCATGCGCGGTGTATTCGGTGTCGATCTTCAGGCGGATCTGGTCGGCATCGTGCTGGGCCTGGGCGATGATGCGCGTGACATCGGCGTCGGCCTCGGCGCGCTGCGTGGTGACCTCTTCGCGGGCGGCTGCCATCAGGCGGTCGGCCTGCACGGCGGCGTTCTGGATCAGGACGTTGGCCTGATCCTCGGCGACGCGGAGGATCGTCTCGAACTGCTCGCGCGAGGGGGCGTCCTGGCCGTCGGCACGCGGGGTGTCGACGAGCTCGTTGGTGAGCGTCAGCACCTGCTGCTCGGTCTCGGCGGCCTTCGCCTTGATCGTGGTCAGCTCGGCCTCGAGCTCTTCGCGGGCCGCGCGCTCCTCGTCGCGGATCGACTCGAGCGTGTCTTCGTGCGCGGCCTCGGCCGCGGCGAGATCGGCCTTCGCCTGCTGCAGCTGGTTGCGCAGCGCGCTCAGGGCGGAGTCGACCTCGGCCTTGTCGTAGCCGCGGAACGAGGCGGTGAAGCCCGCCTGCTCGCGCGGGGTCTCTTCGATCAGCTTGTCGAAGAAGTCGGGCGTGCGATCGTTCGAGGGAGATTCGCTCATGGGTCAGCCTTTCCGGCGCAGGTCACAGACACGGAAACTGTGAGGAGAAGTGATGCCGTCAGGATCCGATCGCGGGCACGGATCGGTGGTCGTCGGCACACGACAGCCTAGTTGCGTCAGGCGGAGTTCGCTCGCCCGGATTCGCTCGTGACGACGATGCCCTCGGCCGTCGCGCGCGCGGTGACGAGCTTTCGCAGCTCGTTCCAGAACGCCGCGCCCTGTGGCATGCCGAGATACTCGCGGGAGTGCGCGACCTGCAACCGTGTGACCGAGCCGTCGGAGACGAGAACGACGGTCGCATCGTCGGGTTCGACGAAGCGGATGCCGTAGCCGCCGTCGCCGAGGATCGTGAACTCACGCGGGCGCTGCAGCACGATCGCATCGACCAGCTCGCGGACGACGGGCTCGGGTGCCCGGAGGACGATCGTCGTCTCGAGGTCGCGAAGTGACTCGGCCCGGCGCGACTCAGCGATGCGGTGCTCTTCTCTCTCGCCCGCCGACGTCGTCGAGCGCCGTACCCATCGCGGCAGGAAGATCGCGAGCACGATCACCGCGACGATCAGCACGATGAAGATGAGCGGGTTGTCCACCGTTACAACCTAGGCCGTCGGGCTCGGGCTCGCGCTCAGCCCAGCAGCACCATGATGAGCACGAGCACCGGCAGGCACCCGACCGTGGTGAGGAACACCGTGTCGCGCGAGATGGTCTCGCCGATGTCGTAGCGCTGAGAGTAGTTGAAGACGTTCTGTGCGGTCGGAAGGGCGGCGAGCACCACCACGATCAGCACCTCGGCGGGGGAGAGGCCGAACACGAACTCGGCGACGACCCAGGCGATCAGCGGCATCGCGATGAGCTTCAGCATGCTCGCGACGATCACATCGCGGCGTCGCCCGGCGGCTCCCAGCACGCGCTGGCCGTGCAGCGAGATGCCGTAGCTGATCAGCAGCACGGGCACCGCGGCATCGGCGATGAGCTGCGCCGGCTGCATCACGATCTCGGGCACGGAGATGTCGAACACCGACACGAGCGTGCCGAGCACGGACCCGATGATGATCGGATTCGTCGCGGTGCGCACGAGCGTCTTGCGCAGGGATCCCCGGTCGCTCGTGACGGCATCGAGGATCGTGAGCGAGATGGGCGTGAACACCAGCAGCTGCATCAGTACGACGGGCGCGGGGTAGGCAGCGCTGCCGAGCAGGTAGAGCGACAGCGGGATGCCGATGTTGTTCGAGTTGACCTGGCCGGCCGACAGTGCACCGATCAGGGTCTCGCCGGTCGAACGCTTCCACCACAGTCGGGCGATCAGGGAATGGATCAGGATCACCGCGACCGCCGCGATCGCCGAAACCGGGAGCAGGGCGGAGAACAGCATCTTCGCGTCGGCGTGCGCGAGCACCGTGAACAGCAGGAACGGCGACAGGACGAAGAAGATCAGACGGCCGAGCACATGGCGGGCATGCGGGCCCAGCAGGTCGATGCGCCCGATGACGTAGCCCAGGATGATCGCGACTCCGACGACGGCGAATCCGGTGAGAGTTTCGAGCACCCTTCGAGGTTATCCCCCTAGCAACCTGAGGGCCGCGAGTCAACGGTCGAGCCCTCATCGACGCCCGCGAGTCATCCGCCGTACGCTGAGAGCACGTCGAGCCGCCTTGCGCCGCTCTCCGTCGGTCGAACCAGACGTCGTCCTCGGGTTCTCTCGGTCTCGGGCACGCAGATGGGGGTGGGCGCGCCTGCGTGCCTTCTCAACACGACTGCTCCGGTCCCCCTGTTCGGGCATGGGGGACCGGAACCACATCCTTCTGCGTCTGTGCTGTGCGTCCGCGCCTGACAGCAGCCGTCAGGTCGACGCGCGGATCACCAGGCGAGTCGGGAGCACGATCGGCGCGCCCGACAGCTCGCTTCCCGCCGCGGCGCCGGCGAGGGCGTCGACGGCCGCTGCGGCCATCTCGCGGATGGGCTGGCGCACGGTCGTCAATGCGGGGGTGAGCCATCGCGCACCGCGGAGGTCGTCGAACCCGACGACGAGCACGTCGTCGGGGATCCGCCGTCCGGTCGCGGCAGCCGCCGCATAGACGCCGGCGGCCAGCTCGTCGGAGCACGCGAACACGCCCAGGCGTTCGCCGGGGGCCAGATCGCGCAGCAGCGGGATCATGGCGTCCCGTGCCTGAGCCCTGCGCCACCCGGCCTGCACGACGGTGATGGCGGCGGCGGGGAGGGCGGCGCGCAGACCCTCGCGGAATCCCGCGTGTCTGGTGCGTCCGTACCGATAGCGGGGCCGGCCGAGCAGCACGGCGAAGCTCGTCGCACCGCACTCGACGAGGTGCACAGCGGCGGAGCGTCCGCCCTCGTGATCGGTCGTCTGCACGCTCGTGAGTCCCCGCGGGGAGTCGGATCGCGGGTCCATGAGCACGACCGGGATCGACGCGTCGGCCAGGGAGCTCAGCTGCGCCGCGGTGGGGGAGATCAAGCCGAGCACGACGCCCGCGGACCCCCGACGGCGGATGCGCAGCGGCCAGTCGTCGTCGGGGGTGTCGCGCTCCTCGGTGAGGACGAGATCGTATCCCGCGTCGGCGGCCGCGGTGCGTGCGCCCGCCGTGACCTCGTCGGAGTAGTCGTCGCCGTACGAGCCCAGCACGAGGTCGAGCAGTCGCGCCGATCCGAGAGGGCGGCCGCCGGCCGACGGCTCACGGACGTAACCGACCTCGCGCGCGGCGACGTGCACGCGGCGCCGGGTGGCCGAGGCGAGATCTCCCCGGCCCGTCAGGGCACGGGATGCCGTCGCGATGCTCACCCCGGCGGCGTCGGCCACGGTGGCGAGAGTCGCACGCCGCGGCGTCGTGGATCCGTCGACAGGGGGCATCGCACCACTCTCGCTCAGTGCGCGGTTTTGCGCAAACTTCTCGACGTCGAAGTCCTCGAATGGCATCGTCGAGGTCAGGAGAGTGAGATGACGACGACGACACCACCACTGCGGATCGCGATGATCGGCACCGGCTTCATGGGGCGGATGCACTCGCAGGCCTGGAACACCGCCCCGCGATTCTTCGGGCTGCCGCTTGCGCCGCAGCTCACGCTGCTGGTCGGGCGCCGCCCCGACGCGACTGCGGAGGCCGCAGCGCGCTGGGGGTGGGCGGATCACTCGCTCGACTGGCGCGAGGCCGTCGGCCGCGACGACATCGATGTGATCGACATCTGCACCCCGGGAGACACCCACGAGGAGATCGCCCTCGCGGCGCTCGCCGCAGGCAAGCACGTGCTGTGTGAGAAGCCCCTCGCCAACACGGTGGCCGAGGCCCAGCGAATGACGGCGGCCGCCCGCACGGCATCCGAGCGGACCGGCGCCGTCGCGATGTGCGGCTTCAGCTATCGGCGCACGCCCGCGCTCGCCCTCGCCCGGCAGCTGATCGAGGAGGGCCGGATCGGTGAGATCCGTCACGTGCGCGCGCAGTACCTGCAGGACTGGCTGAGTGATCCTGACTCTCCGCACACCTGGCGCCTCGACCGCGATCGGGCAGGAACAGGGGCTCTCGGCGACATCGGTGCGCACAGCATCGACACGGCGCAGTGGCTTGCGGGCCAGCGGATCACGGCGGTCTCGGCCGCGCTGCGGACCTTCGTCGATTCGCGTCCCCGGCGCTCGAGCGTCGAGGGACTCGGGGGCAGCGCCGACGATGCGTCGGACCGGCTGCCCGTCACGGTCGACGACGCCGCGGCATTCACCGCTCGATTCGACGGCGGAGCCTTGGGAGTGTTCGAGGCCACGCGCATGGCCACCGGACGCCGCAACGCCAACCGTATCGAGATCAACGGCGACCGCGGGTCGATCGCGTTCGACTTCGAGCGCATGAACGAGCTCGAGGTGTACGACGCGGCTGCCGACGCAGCCCAGGGCTTCCGACGCGTGCAGGTCACCGAAGCGCAGCATCCGTACGCCGGTGCGTGGTGGCCCGCGGGGCACGGGCTCGGCTATGAGCACCTCTTCACGCACCAGGCCGTCGACGTCGTGCGGGCCGTGGCCGGCGAGCCCACGGGAACTCCGGGATTCGCCGAAGCCGCCCAGGTGCAGCGGGTGCTCGCGGCCGTCGAGAGCAGCGCCGAGCATGACAGCATCCGCACCGCTGTGAAACCTGATCCGATCGAAGGAGATCTCCGATGACACGCACTGCTCTCGTCGTCCGAGGCGGCTGGGACGGGCATCACCCCGTCGAAGCGACAGAACTGTTCCTGCCCTTCCTCCGTGAGAACGGCTTCGACGTCTCTGTGGAAGACGACCCCGAGGTGTACGCCGACACGGCCCGTATGGCGGAGGTCGACCTCGTGGTGCAGTCGGTCACGATGTCGCAGTGCTCGAACGAGGCCGTGCGCGGGCTGCGCGACGCGGTGGCCGCCGGCACGGGACTCGCGGGCTGGCACGGCGGAATCGCCGACTCGTTCCGCGCGAGTTCCGACTACCTGCAGCTCGTGGGCGGACAGTTCGCGACCCACCCGTCGAAGCACCCCGACCTGGTCGTCGGCGATCAGACCGACAACTACCTGGAGCACACCGTCGAGATCTCCGAGCTCGGGCGCACCCACGAGATCACGCGAGGCATCGAGGACTTCACTCTCACCACGGAGCAGTACTGGGTACTGCACGACGATCTGATCGACGTGCTCGCGACCACCACGCATCCCGTGCAGCCCTACCACCCGTGGCATCGGCCCATCGTGTCGCCCGCGATCTGGACGAGGGACTGGGGCCAGGGGCGGGTGTTCGTCTCGACGCCGGGGCACAGTATCGACGTCCTGCAGCACGCCGACGTGCGCACGATCATCGAGCGGGGGATGCTGTGGGCGGCGCGGTGACCGGCGTCGGCATCGTCGGCCTCGGCGTCATCTCCGAGCAGTACCTCTCGACTCTGCTGGCGGCACCCGCCGTACGAATCGTCGCGGTCGCCGACCTCGATGCCGACCGCGCCAGGGCGGTGGCCGACCGCATCCCGGGATGCCGTGCTCTCTCGTCCGCACAGCTGTTCGAGGACCCCGACGTCGACGTCGTGCTGAACCTCACCGTTCCCGGCGCGCACGCCGAGGTCGCGCTCGCCGCGATCGCCCGGGGCAAGGCCGTCTACGGCGAGAAGCCACTCGCCGCGACCTTCGACGAAGCGAGGGCGGTCATGGATGCCGCGGACGCCGCCGGCGTGCGCATCGGAGCGGCACCGGACACGGTGCTCGGCACAGGTCTGCAGACGGCGCGCGCCGCGATCGACGGCGGGGCGATCGGCAGCCCGACATCCGCCGCGGCGATGTGGGTATCCGCGGGGCATGAGGCGTGGCATCCGCATCCGGATTTCTATTACCGCGTGGGCGGCGGCCCGCTGCTCGACATGGGGCCGTACTACGTGACGGCGCTGGTACAGCTGCTCGGCCCCGTCGAGGCGGTGTCGGGCGCCGCATCGCGGTCGCGAGACGAGCGCGTCATCGGGTCGGGGCCGCGAGCGGGAGAGTCCATCCCGGTCGAGGTCGACACGCATCTCACCGGCATCCTGCACCATCGCTCGGGCGCGATCTCGACAGTCACCATGAGCTTCGACGGAGTGCGCTCCGTGGCATCGCCGATCGAGGTGCACGGCACCGAGGGGTCTCTCGTGGTGCCCGACCCCAACGGCTTCGCCGGCGAGGTGCGCGTGCATCCGCGCGGTGGCGAGTGGAGCGCGCTCGAGCCCTCGGCGGGATTCAAGGACTCCGGGCGGGGAGTCGGTCTGATCGACTTCGCGAGGGGCGAGGCCCGCGCCGACGGTGCGATGGCCTTGCACGTGCTCGAGGTGATGACGGCGCTCGCGACGTCCGCGCGCTCAGGTCGGCGCGAATCGCTCTCGACGACGGTCTCGAGGCCGCCGCTCGTGCCGCTGACCGCCGCGGACGTGTGGCGGGCGGGCGTAGCCTGAGGGCATGACCACCTCCGCCCGCACGACTCTCGAGGTCGCCGACTGGCGCCGTCGCGTCTTCGCCCTGTACTCCGCGGTGCGGCACGCCGATTCTCCTGAAGAGGCGCACGAGCTCTGGCGCATCGAGCGCGATGAGCTTCTGCTGCACCACCCGGCGACGCCGCTGCTGGCCGACGATCGGGTGATGTTCGAGGGGCTGCCGATCGCCTCGTACGATCCGGCCTGGCGCTTCGAGCTGCCGATCCTCGACGCGGAGCCCGGGGGATTCGACTTCGCGACCGGTACAGACGGGGTGGTGCCCTTCGAGCGGATCGGCAGGGTCGAGATCCCCGACACGGGCATGCTCGACGTGTGGCGGCTCACGACCTATGGCGGAGGTCTGTTCATCCCGCTGCGCGATTCGCTGGCGGGGAAGCCCGGCGGCACCTACGGCGGAGGGCGCTACCTGATCGACACGATCAAGGGGGCGGACCTCGGATCCGACGCGCGTCGCGGCACGATCGTGCTCGACTTCAACTTCGCCTACAACCCCTCGTGCGCCTACGACCCGGCCTGGGCATGCCCGCTCGCGCAGTCGGGAAACGTGCTCGACGTGGCGGTGCCGGTCGGAGAGCTCTACGGCGCGTGAGCGTCCGGCTGCGGCCCGCGTGACGACGCCCGGGCGCGCCGCGACCCCGGCTGCCGCGATCGGTGCTCCGCGCTCACTCCGCCGTGTGCCCGGACGCCGGCCAGCGCGGAAAGGGGTCGTCGAGCCCGGACCAGTCGGCCCCTGCCGCCAGGAACTCGGAGTCCGAGACCACGGCCCGGTCGAGCGCGGCGGCGAGCGCGGCGGCATCGAGATCGACGCCGATGAATCCGATGTCCTGTCCGAGAGCGAGCACCTCGCCCTCGAGGCCCTCGTCGCGCGCCAGAGGTTCGAGCGAGATCATCTGCCCCACGTGGTCCCAGCTTCCGACGATGCCGGGGCGGGTGGCGAGCCGACAGAAGCCTGCGGAGCGCAGGATGGCTCCGAAGTCACCGCCGGGGAACTGGTCCTGCAGCAGCTGGTGCAGACGGCCGGGGTGGAAGGGCCGCAGCTGCTCGTAGCGGAAGGCGCTGACCCGGAGGTCGCTCATGTGCGGTCGGTGTTCGTCGTTGAGCAGATGCACCCAGCCGGGCTGGTTCTCGAACTGCGAGAACGCGGACGGCGGCGCGGCATCCGATGTTCGATCGAGGCGCAGTCTGGCGGCCGGAGCGAGGTGGCTGAGTGTCGCGAGCAGCACCGACAGGTCTCTGGTCGCGACGTCGTCCCACCCGGTGATCAGGATCGTGCTCGCGTGCTCGATGTGCTGCACCATCCGGAGCGAGCGTGCGACGAACAGCGGCGGCCGGCTGTTCGCGACCGTCACGTAGTCGTCGACCAGGAGATCGTCGAAGAAGGACGCCGCTTCGACGACGCACACGAGTTCGGCGAGGGCGATGTCCTCCGCCTCATCGAAGACTCCGATGGTCGTCTCCACCGAGGCGTCCGCGGGCAGCTCGATCACCATCCTGTCGAGTGATGCGGCGGATCCGGTGGCGTGGACGGTCGCGAGTGCGGCATCCGCTCGGGAATCCGCCAGCGCGTCGGCCGGCACATGGGAGCAGCGCTGGCGTCGCGCGACACGTCGTGCGACCGCCGACCGGGATTCCGGTCGGAGTCCGGTGACGACGGTGATCTGGGTGGTGCTCACGTTTCTCATTTCCGTTCAGGCGCTTCGGGGCCTATCGTGAAGATGATAACGGTTCTCAATAAGGAGGGTGCAATGAAAGTTCGAGCGTCGCTCAAGTCGCTGAAGAATCAGCCGGGTGCGCAGGTCGTCAGGCGGCGCGGCCGGGTGTTCGTGATCAACAAGCTCAACCCGAGGTTCAAAGGTCGACAGGGCTGAGCAGTGCGGGGATGAGCGCGAAGGTCGATGTCAGAAGCGCAGCAGGCTGCGGATCGCGAGAACCGCGCCCGCGCGTGCCCACTCCGTGAACTCGAACGGCTGCACGTCGAGCGGTGCGGGCAGCGCGCTCGGCACGCGGGTGGACTCGATCGTCTCCATGACGGTCTCGCCCTGCAGTTCCATCAGGGCGAGGCCGTCGCCGGTCAGCACGATCTTCTCGGGGTCGAGACCGTTCAGGACGGTGCCGATGATGATGCCGAGCGCGCGCGCCGCATCGCCGAAGGCGCGCAGGGCGATCGGGTCGCCCGCGCGCGCCCGCGCGACCGCGCCGTCGTAGTCCAGGTCGGTGCCCCCCTCGCCCGCAGTGGCGATGGCCTGCACGATGCATGCGCTCGGCAGGTAGGCGCTCGCACAGCCGTGATGCCCGAGTCCGCATGTCGGCCCGGTCGTGTCCACCAGCAGGTGGTCGAGCTGCCCGGCCCGGCCGTTGTGCCCGGTCACCACGCGCCCGTCGACGACGAGTCCGAAGCCGATGCCGGCACCCACGGTGACGAGAGCCAGCGAATCGCATCCCGCTCCGGCGCCGAACCAGTGCTCGGCGGCGGTCAGTGCGCGCACGTCGTTGTCGGCGGTCACCGGGATGCCGAGGCGCTCGCTGAGCAGGGCGGCGAGGGGCACATCGCGCCAGCGCAGGAAGAACGAGGCCACCACGATCTGCTGGCCGTCGACGGTCGCGAGGTCACCGGCCAGACAGACGCCGGCGGCATGGATGTCATCGAAAGTCTCGGAGAAGCGCGCGTGGATCCGCACGATCTGATCGACCGTGTCCTCCACGGAGTTCGACACGAGGGGCTCCTCGATCGAGGCGACGAGCCGGGCGCCGAGGGTGGTCACGACGGCGAAGACCGCGTCGCCGGTGAGCTTGATGCCGAGAAGGTGATGCGCGTCGTCGCTGACGACGAGCATCTCGCTGGGGCGACCCATCGCCCCGCGCAGCGTGATCTCGTCTTCCGCGATCAGGGAGTGCTCGACGAGGAGGCGCGTGGCGCGGGTCATGCTCGCCCGCGACACCTGAAGGCGCCGCGCCAGCTCGGCCCGTGGCAGGGGCCCGTGGATCAGCAGCTCGCGGAGGGCACCGCGTTCGACGCCCGTCAGATGGGGCCAGGTGCGCATCATCGCGCCCGCGTCGTGCTCGGTCACCTGTCCTGCTTTCGGTTCATCGACACCCGGATCATACCTCCGGGCTATACTGGCCTCACTTTGTAAACTTAGGTAATAAAGTAGCTCAACGCAAGGACGCTCATGGCACTTCGACCTCTTCACGACAACTGGACCCTGACCGCCGTCTCCGGCCCGATCCCGCAGGAGGTCGCGCAGGCGGCGGTCGCTGCGACCGTGCCGGGATGCGTGCACACCGATCTTCACGCAGTCGGCCTGATCGCCGCTCCGTTCGACGACGACAACGAGTCGGCGCAGCAGTGGATCGGCAGCACCCTGTGGCGCTACGAGACCGAGTTCGACTGGCACGACGACGGATCGGATCGTCACGACCTGGTCGCCGACGGACTCGACACGGTCGCGGCGATCGAGGTCAACGGGCGCGTGGTCGCCGAGACTCAGAACCAGCACCGGGGGTACCGCTTCGACCTCGGCGCGCATCTGCGCGACGGAACGAACACGCTCGCGATCACGTTCCGTGCGCCCGTGGACGAGGCCGAGGCGCGCAGCGCCGAGCACGGGCCGCGCCCGCACGTGAACCACCACCCGTACAACGCGCTGCGCAAGGCCGCTTTCAACTTCGGCTGGGACTGGGGCATCGACGTCGCCACCAGTGGCATCTGGCGGCCGATCGGCCTGGACAGCTGGACCGGAGTGCGGATCGCCGCCGTCCGGCCGCTCGTCGATCTCGCCCGCCGCGACGACGGTGTCGACGGGGTGCTCGATGCGCACATCGACCTGGACTGGTCGGAGGTCTCCACGGGTGAGCCGGTGCGGGTGACGGTGTCGGTCGGCGGAACGAGCATCTCCGAGCAGGTGGCCCAGGGCGCCGCCGGGGTGGTCGTGAGCATTCGAGTGCCCGATGTGCAGCCCTGGTGGCCCGCAGGCCACGGCGAGCAGCCGCTCTACTCCGTCGAGGTCGCGCTCGACCGGGCCGGCGAGGCCGTCGATCACTGGTCGTCGCGGGTCGGATTCCGCACGGTGGCGGTGGATACGACGCCGGATGCCGAGGGCACACCGTTCGTGCTGCGGGTGAATGACAAGGTGATCCAGGTGCGCGGGGCGAACTGGATCCCCGACCACGCGTTCGTCACCGAGATCGATGTGGACCGCTATCGGCGTCGCGTCCGCGATGCCGTCGAGGCGAACATGAACCTCCTCCGCGTGTGGGGCGGAGGCATCTACGAGTCCGACGACTTCTACGACGCCTGCGACGAGGCGGGCATCCTCGTCTGGCAGGACTTCCTCTTCGCGTGCGCCGCGTATGCGGAGGAGGCGTGGCTCGCCGACGAGGTCGAGGCCGAGGCGACGCAGGCGATCGTGCGGCTCAGCCCGCATCCCTCGCTGGTCATCTGGAACGGCAACAACGAGAACATCTGGGGGCACGAGGACTGGGGCTGGAAGGAGCCCTTGGACGGTCGCACCTGGGGACTCGGGTACTACCTCTCCCTCCTGCCATCGCTCGTCGCCGAACTCGATCCGACGCGCTTCTACTCGCCGGCCAGCCCGTACTCGTTCGCCGAGGGCATCCATCCCAACGACGAGTCGCACGGCACCATGCACATCTGGGACGTGTGGAACACGCTCGACTACTCGGAGTACCGGCGTCATCGCCCGCGCTTCGCCTCGGAGTTCGGGTTCCAGGGGCCGCCCGCGTGGACGACGCTCGTCGACGCGGTGCACGATGAGCCGCTCGATCCCTACGGGCACCAGATGCTCGTGCACCAGAAGGCCGCCGACGGCAACCTCAAGCTCGAGCGCGGCATGGCGGGCCACCTGCCCGAGCCCCGGTCGATCGAGGAGTGGCACTGGGCCACCCAGCTGAACCAGGCCGCCGCCGTGCGCTTCGGCATCGAGCACTTCCGATCGCTCTCGCCGCGCAACACCGGCGCGATCGTGTGGCAGCTGAACGACAGCTGGCCCGTGGTGTCATGGGCGGCGGTCGACTTCGCCGAGCGACGCAAGCCGCTCTGGTTCGCTCTGCGCGACGTGTACGAACCGCGACTGGCCACCTTCCAGCCGCGCGAGTCCGGGCTCGCACTGATCGTGCTCAACGACACCGACGAGCCCTGGCGGGGCGAGGTCGCTCTGCAGCGGACGACCTTCGACGGCCGAGTGCTCGCCGAGTCGGTGCAGACGCTGTCGATCGCGGCGCGCGGAGAGGCGACGATCGGCCTGGACCCCGAGTTCACCGACCACGCCGACGCCGCCGGCGAGATCGTGGTCGCGCGGCTCGACGGCTTCGCCACGGCCGTGCACAACCCGGTCGAGCTCGTCGCTCAGAGACTCGACCCTGATGCGCTCGACGTCGAGGTCCGCCCCGCGGCGGACGAGCCGGGCGTGACGCTCGTGCAGGTCACGGCTCGGGCCTATGTGCGCGACATCACCCTGCTCGTCGATCGGTACGCGCCCGACGCGACCGTCGATCAGGGACTCGTCACGCTTCTCGCCGGCGAGACGGCGGTGTTCCGCGTCGCCGGCGGGGGTGATGCGGATCCGGCCACGCTGCAGGATCCCGCCGTGCTTCAGCACGGCAACGCGCTGCATCGCGGACGCGCCGCCGCGGTGTAGTCGAACCCACGGAGGGGGCAACGCCCGGCCGATCGCGACGAGCGACCGGCCGGGCGATTCTCATGCGTCCGGGGTGGTCGTCACACGCGCACGAGGTGCAGGACGACAGCCTGAGCGGGCCAGAACGGGGGGATCTGCAGCCCGACCGTGCCGAGCGCGGTCCCCGACAGGGTCACGCCCCCGGACTTCAACCACTCGGGCGTCGCGAAGCCGTGCGGTGCCGCGCCGATCTCATCGCGGACCCTGAGGCGGTACCGAGCGTCGGGGTCGAGTCCGTGCAGGCGGATGCGCTCGGGCAGCGAATCCTCCAGAGTGGCGACGCTCGCGATCGTGAACACGGCCTCGGTGCGGTCGACGCTCACGGCGCCGACGACCCGAAGCGCAGGGTCGCGGACGTCGGCGTGCACGGCGGTACCGGTGTGGATCGTCGGGCGGAGCTCCTTGTAGAGCGCCGCCCACCGGCGCAGGACCTCGACCTCGTCGGGGGTGCACTCGGCGATGTTCCACTCGAACCCTGCGGATCCCATCAGGCTCGTCGCGAGGCGGAACGCGAGCGACGTCGTGCGGCCCGAGGAGTGCGCGGTCGTGGGGCCGACGTGTCCTCCGACCAGCTCCGGGGCGAGCAGCAGCTGGGTCCAGCGCTGGATGTCCTGGCGCTCGATCGGATCGTTCGAGTCGCTCGCCCACACGCGGTCGGCGACGCTCAGCACACCGAGATCGCTGCGGGCGCCGCCCGACGAGCACGACTCGATCTCGAGCCCCGGATGCCGGGACTTGAGCTCGCCGATCATGCGGTACGTCGCGAGGGTCTGCGCATGTGTGCCCGGTGCGCCCGCGTGCTCCGCCTCGACCAGATCGCGGTTGTGATCCCACTTGATGAAGTCGATGCCGAGTTCCGTCACCAGCGCGTCGATGCGCCCGAAGATGTGGTCGTAGACCTCGGGCCGTGCGATGTCGAGCACGTACTGCGACCGCCACGACAGTCGCGCCGGAGTCGGGAGGTGATCGGCGGGATGCAGCAGCCAGTCGGGATGCTCGCGGGCGAGGTCGGAATCGAGGTTGATCATCTCGGGCTCGAACCAGAGGCCGAACTCCATGCCGAGCTCGTGAACATGGTCGGCGAGCGGGGCGAGCCCGTCGGGCCAGACCGTGCGGTCGACGATCCAGTCGCCGAGGCCGCTGCGGTCATGGCGGCGACCGAGGAACCAGCCGTCGTCGAGCACGAAGCGCTCGACGCCGACGTGTGCCGCGAGGTCGGCGAGCGTCTGCAGGAACGCCGGATCGTGATCGAAGTACACGGCCTCCCAGGTGTTCAGCACGAGCGGACGCGGGCGGATCGGATGCTGCGGGCGGGCGCGCTGGAACCGGTGGAATCGCTCGGACACACCGTCGAGGCCGGCGCCCGACCAGGCGAAGTAGGCGGTGGGGGTCGTGTAGGTCTCGCCCTGTCGCAGGGTGACCTCGCCGGTGCGCAGGAGCTCGCCCGCACCCAGGACGTCGACCGAGTCGGGCAGTCGATCGTTGCGGTAGGTGACGTCGGCGCTCCAGCCCAGGTGCACGCCCCAGAGCTCGCCGTCACGGTCGCGGGGAGCATCGATCGACACGAGATAGAGCATCGGGGAGTCGTGCCCGCCCCGGCCTCGCCGCGTCTGCCGCACGGTCGATCCGCGGGGGACAGCGGTCGTGTGCGGCGCCTTCTCGCGGGTCCACCGGCCCGAGAACGAGGTCAGGTGGTCGACGGCCTTGGGGGTGGGAAGCGTCGCCTCGAGCCAGCCGACGGAGAGGGCGCCGGGGGAGCCGCCGTCGTCGCCGTGCTCGTCGGGCGCGGTCGAGGTCAGGGAGTGCTCCACCGTGACGAGTCCGCCGACCTGCATCGCGATGGTCGATTCGAGTCGCATGCCGTTGCGGGTGTCGTCGGCGACGATCGAGAGCACGTGGCCCTCGTCATCCCGGGTGCACTCGACCCGATCCCATCGGGGATGCACGGGGAGGCCGCCGCGCGAGACCGCGAGCCCCGGGCGGCCCGCCCAGCCATCCCGGTCGACCGGAAGGATCGAGGCCTGCCAAGCGGCGTCGAGGTCGCCCGAGGAGTGCTGACGGCTGACCGCCGCGGCCAGATCGACGAGCTCGTGGACCGTCGGGGATCCGAGGTCTGCGCCCCAGAACAGCACCTGAGGCAGGGCTGCGGTCGCGGCATCCGAGGCATCGCCGGCGGAGTTCTCGACGAGCAGCGAGACCCCATCACGACGCAGATGGGTGAATCGCGCGGCGTCGGTGCTGTCGGGACGCAGAGCGTCGGTGCGGTCGTGGCGCGCAGCGTCTTCGCTGTGCGCGGGAGGAAGTGCGAGGTCGGTCATGGTGCCCTTTCGCGGCTGAGTGCGTTCGGAGAGCTTCTCGGAAAACGCTTGACGGACATAGTTTAGCTAAGTAACAATGGGGCCGGAAGGTGAGATTCCTCGATCACCACCACACAGTCGGCGCCGACAGCTCTCAGCGGACGCGCCTGAGAAAGGACCAACGATGTTCCGCAGAAAGCACCACGTACGACCGTCCGCGCGGCTCTGGATCGCGGGCGCCGCGGCCGCTGCCACCGCCGCAGTCCTGCTGTCGGGATGCGCGCCCGCCGGAGGGGGATCGTCCTCGTCGTCGAGCGCCGACACCCTGGTCGCCTACACCGGCCAGTCCGGCGACTACCAGATCAACTTCAACCCGTACTCGCCCTCGCAGATCGGCGGCATCGGCACGATCTACGAATCGCTCTTCTTCGTCACGAACGTGAACAATGACCCCTACGTGCCGCTGCTCGGCACCGAGTACACGTGGAACGACGACGGCACGCAGCTGACCGTGGCGATCCGCGACGGCGTCACCTGGTCCGACGGCGAGGCCTTCACCGCGAAGGACGTGGCCTACACGTTCCAGATGATGCTCGACACCCCCTCGCTGAACAACGGCGGATTCGACGGCACGGTCGAGGCCGTCGACGACACCCAGGTCGTGTTCACCTGGGACTACCCGGCGTTCGTGAGCGGCCCGACGATCCTCGGCCGCACGCCGATCGTGCCCGAGCACATCTGGTCGGGGATCGACCCCACCACCGACGTCATGGCCGAGCCGGTCGGCACCGGACCGTACACGCTGGGCAACTTCAAGCCTCAGGCATTCACGCTCGAGTCGAACCCCGACTACTGGGACGGCGAGCCCGCGGTGAAGGCCGTGCGCTACCTGTCGCTGTCGGGCAACACCGCGGGTGCCGACGCGCTGAAGGCCGGCACGATCGACTGGCAGACCGGCCCCGTGCCCGACATCCAGAACGTGTCGACGACTTACCCGGGCTACGACGCGATCACCATCCCGCAGAACCAGGTGGCCCTGCTCACCTGCTCGAGCGCCGAGCTCGGCTGCACGGGCCCGCAGACCGACCCCGCCGTGCGGCAGGCCGTCTACGCGGCGCTGAACCGCGACCAGATCAACTCGCTGGCCTTCCAGAACACCGCCAGCGAGATCTCGCCGACGTTCGCGCTCACCACCACGCAGAAGGACCTGATCTCGGCATCCGTCGCCGAGCCGGTCGCTCCGAGCACGCCCGACCCCGAGGGCGCCGCCGAGATCCTCGAGGCTGCAGGCTGGGCCAAGGGCGCCGACGGCATCTACGCCCGCGACGGCGAGTCGCTCGCGCTGACCGTCGAGGTCGTGACCGGGTGGACCGACTACATCACGGCCATCGACACGATGGCCCAGCAGCTCAAGGCCGCGGGCATCGAGCTGAAGGTCTCGCAGTCGTCGTGGAACGAGTGGACCGACAAGAAGGGCAAGGGCACCTACCAACTGGCGATCGACTCGCTCGGACAGGGCGCGGCATCCGACCCCTACTACCTGTACGACAAGTACTTCAACACCGAGTTCACGGCCCCGGTCGGCGAGGTCGCCCCGCAGAACGTCGCGCGTTTCAGCGACCCCGAGGTCGACGCCGCGCTCGCCGTGCTCAAGGCGACCGACCCGGCCGACACCGCCGCACGCCAGGCGCAGTTCGACATCATCCAGGCCGAGATCGTCACGTCGATGCCGTACATCCCGGTGCTGACCGGCGGCACGACGAGCGAGTTCCACGCCGACAAGTTCACGGGCTGGCCGACGCTCGATGACCTCTACGCCTTCCCGGCGATCTGGGCGTCGCCGGACAACGCGCAGATCTTCAAGTCGCTGACGCCGACGGGGGAGTGATCGTGATCGTCGCCGCGAAGGAGCCCGTCGGTCGGGACGGAGGACGCACGCCGTGAACTACGTCGTTCGAAAGCTCGGGTTCTATCTCGTCGCCCTCTGGGCCGCGCTGACCCTGAACTTCCTCATCCCCAGGCTGCTGCCCGGCAACCCGGTCGACATCCTGCTCGCGAAGCTGCAGCAGCGGGGTGGCATCGTCACCCCCGCGACCCGCGAGGCCTACGAGCTCCTTCTCGGCGGCGACTCCGACCAGCCGCTGCTCCTGCAGTACTGGAACTACCTGGTCAACGTCTTCCGCGGCGACCTCGGCGTCTCGGTGAGCTACTTCCCCACCCCGGTGACCGAGGTCATCAGCACCTCGCTGCCGTGGACGATCGTGCTCGTCGGTGTGGCGACCGTGCTGGCCGCCGTGATCGGCGTCACCCTCGGCGCGATCGTCGGGTGGAAGCCGGGCACCTGGCTGGACTCGCTGGTGCCGGCCACGACCCTGCTCGCCGCCGTGCCGTACTTCTGGCTGGCGCTGATCCTGGTCTACTTCTTCGCCTCGACCCTCAAGATGTTCCCGTCGCAGGGCGGCTACGACGTCGTGCTCGATCCCGGGTTCAGCTGGGAGTTCATCGCCTCCGCGATCCAGTACGGATTCCTTCCTGCGCTCACGATCGTCATCGCGTCGGTCGGCGGCTGGCTGCTCGGCATGCGCAACATGATGGTGTCGACGCTGTCGGAGGACTACATCGTCACCGCCCAGGCGAAGGGACTCACGCCCGGACGCATCCTGCGCAGCTATGCCGCACGCAATGCGGTGCTGCCCTCGATCGCCGGGTTCGCCATCTCGCTGGGCTTCGTCGTCTCGGGGTCGATCGTCACCGAGCAGGTGTTCTCGTACCCGGGCATCGGATCGAAGCTGCTCTCGGCCGTCACGAACAACGACTACGCGCTCATGCAGGGCCTGTTCCTGTTCATCACCCTCGCCGTGCTCGGCGCCAACCTGATCGTCGATCTGTTCTACGGCCTCATCGATCCGCGCACCCGGGTGAACGCATGATGGGCCGGGCGATCATCGCGCACCCCGCATCCGCGCTCCACCTCTCGGAAGGATCCGGCGCATGACGAACCTCTCACCTCGCACCGAGCCCACCGTCGCCGACTCGACGATGACCCTCGCGACCGCGCGGGCCGAGCGGGGCAAGCCGCCGCGCTCCGCCTGGCGGATGATGCTCCCGACGATGACGCCGTGGCTCGCCTTCGGCCTGATCCTGATCGGCGGCATCACCCTCTTCGGCGTCATCGGCCCGTTCTTCGTGCAGGACCCGACGACCATCCGCGACACGGGTCTGCAGCCGCCGAGTGCGGAGCACATCCTCGGAACCACCCAGACCGGGCAGGACGTGTTCGCGCAGCTCGCCTACGCGACGGCCGGATCTCTGCAGATCGGCCTGATCGTCGGCGTGCTGGCGACGCTGCTCTCGGCGTTCTTCGGCATCCTGGGCGCGTACATCGGCGGCTTCGCCGACGAGGCGTTCTCGCTGTTCTCGAACGTGTTCCTCGTGATCCCGGGTCTGCCCCTCGTGATCGTGATCTCGGGCTTCGTCCCGCAGGAGCAGCGTGGCCTGTGGACCATCGCGGTCGTTCTCGCGATCACGGGGTGGGCGGCATCCAGCCGGGTGCTCCGGGCGCAGACGCTCTCGATCCGCAACCGTGACTACGTCGCGGCATCCCGGGTCGCGGGCGAGAAGGCCGGCCGTGTGATCGCCGTCGAGATCCTGCCGAATCTGCTCCCCGTGCTCGCCTCGCAGTTCGTGTTCGCGGTGATCGCGGCGATCCTCGGAGAGGCGGGGCTCTCGTTCCTCGGTCTCGGCGCCTCGAACTCGTCGACCCTGGGCACCATGCTGTTCTACGCCCAGAACGGCTTCGCCCTGTCGCTCGGTGCCTGGTGGTGGTTCGTGCCGCCGGGGCTCATCATCGCCCTGTTCGGCATGGGGCTGTCGCTCGTCAACTTCTCGATCGACGAGATCATCAATCCCAAGCTCAAGAACGTGCGGCTGCATCGCCGCCGCGCGAAGATCGCGGCCCGTGAAGAGCGCGCCCTCGCCGCCCGCGAGAACCGCGAGAGAAAGGCCCTGGCATGACCCTCACCGAAGCGCCCCCTCGCCGCTCCCAGCGCGAGGCCGTCATCACCATCGACGATCTCTCGGTGGTCTACGAGGTCGAGACCCCGGTCACGGCCGTCAAGAATGCGAGTCTGACGCTCGCCCCCGGTGAGATCCTCGGGCTCGCGGGCGAATCCGGATGCGGCAAGACGACGCTCGCCTATGCGATCAACCGGCTGCACAAGCCGCCGGCCCGCATCGCGTCGGGAACCATCACGTTCCATGATCGGGACGGCTCCGACCTCGATCTGATGGCACTGGAGGACGACGAGCTCCGCGCCTTCCGCTGGACCAAGCTGTCGATGGTGTTCCAGGGTGCGATGAACGCGCTCAATCCCGTCACGACCATCAGGGCGCAGCTGTGCGACGTGCTGCTGACGCACCGGCCCGAGCTGTCGAAGCGGCAGCGCGTCGAGCGGGCGGGCGACGTGCTCGAACGCGTCGGCGTCGATCGTGCGCGCCTGCAGTCGTATCCGCACGAGCTGTCGGGCGGAATGCGCCAGCGCGTGATGATCGCGATGGCTATGCTGCTCGAACCGCAGGTGATGATCATGGACGAGCCGACCACGGCACTCGACGTCGTGGTGCAGCGCGACATCCTGCGCGAGATCGTGCGGCTGCGGGACGAGCTCGACTTCGCCGTCATCTTCATCACCCACGACCTGCCGCTGCTCCTCGAGATCAGCGACCGGATCGCGATCATGCTGCGCGGCGAGATCGTCGAGCTCGGCACCGCGGAGCGCATCTACCGCGAGCCCGAGCACGAGTACACGAGGCAGCTGCTCTCGTCGTTCCCGAGTCTGAGCGGGGCACGCGGAGCATTCATCCGAACCGGAGACGACGAAGGGCAGGGGGACCACCGATGACCACGATCCGCGTGTCCGAGCTGACGAAGGACTACACGATCAAGAAGGGGCTGCGCCGCAGCGCGTTCCGCGCGGTCGACGGGGTCTCGTTCGAGCTGGTCCCCGGGCGCACGGTCGCCCTCGTGGGCGAGTCGGGGTCTGGCAAGTCGACGATCGCGCGCATCCTCTCGCGTCTCGAGAAGCCGACGGGGGGACGCATCGAGGTGACCAGGGACGACGGCACCCCGGTGCCGCGCGCGCTCTACCGTCGGCACGTGCAGATGGTCTTCCAGGACCCGTTCGCCTCGCTCAACCCGTTCCACACGATCGAGCACCACGTCGCCCGGCCCATCCGCATCCATCACCCCGATCGCAACACCCGGGCCGTGCACGACAAGGTCGTCTCGATGCTCGAGCGGGTGAACCTGCACCCCGCGGCGGAGGTGGCGGCGCGGCGGCCGCACGAGCTCTCGGGCGGACAGCGGCAGCGCGTCGCGATCGCCCGGGCGCTGGCTCCAGGCGCCGAGGTGCTGATCGCCGACGAGCCGGTCTCGATGCTCGACGTGTCGATCAGGCTCGGAGTGCTCAACCTGCTGGGGCGGCTGCAGCGCGAGGACGATCTGGCGCTGCTGTACATCACCCACGACCTTGCGACCGCCCGGCACTTCTCGGACGAGATCCTCGTGCTGTACCGCGGACGCATCGTCGAACGCGGGCCGGCGGATGACGTGATCCTCAATCCGCAGCACGCGTACACGCGGCTGCTCGCCGTCGCGGCACCCGACCCCGAGAAGATCGGAAAGGTGGTCTCGGGAGAGGTGGTCACCGATCGGTCGACCCTCGACAACACCGTGTGCTTCAACCATTACACGCAGTCGTGGGAGTCGGCGGAGCGGGAGACCGCAGGTGTCTGAGCGCGTCGTATCGCATCGCGGGTCCGCACCCTGGCCGACCGAGGGGATCTCCTTCGGCGGCGACTACAGTCCCGAGCAGTGGCCGTGGGAGGTGGTGCTCGAAGACATGGCGCTGATGCGCGAGGCGGGGGTGAACCTCGTCACGCTCGGTGTGTTCTCGTGGGCGGTGCACGAGCCTCGCGAGGGCGTCTTCGACTTCTCGTGGGTCGACCGCATGCTCGACCTCCTGCACGAGAACGGCATCGCGGTCGACCTCGCCACGCCCACGGCCGCCGTGCCGATGTGGCTGCATCGCCTGCATCCTGAGATCCTTCCGCAGGACAGGAACCGGCATCCGCTCGCGCCCGGTGGCCGCCTCGGCTGGTGCCCGTCGTCGCCGGTCTTCCGCAGCTACGCCCTGCGGATCGTCGAGCGTCTGGCCGAGCATGTCGCCGAGCATCCGGCCGTGCGGCTCTGGCACGTCAGCAACGAGCTCGGCGGCGGCAACGCGCGCTGCCACTGCCCGGTCTCGAACGCACGATTCCGTGAATGGGTCGCGGCGAAGTACGGCACCGTCGATGCGCTCAACGCGGCGTGGGGCATGGCGTTCTGGGGCAACACCTACTCGTCGTTCGAAGAGGTGACCACGCCGTGGGGTGAGACGGCGCACAACCCGGGCCAGCTCCTCGACTACGAGCGGTTCTCATCCGCCGAGCTGCTCGACCACTACCGCGCCGAGAAAGACGTGCTGCGGCGGCTCGCCCCCGGCGTGCCGGTGACGACCAACTTCATGGTCGGTCTCGGGCCCGACGTGGTCGACTACACCCGGTGGGCCGACGAGATGGACATCGTGGCCAACGATCACTACACGTTCGGACCCGACCCCCTGCGGCACCAGGACCTGGCCTTCAGCGGCGATCGCATGCGCGGGCTCAGCGGCGGCGAGCCGTGGATGCTCATGGAGCACGCCACCGGAGCATCCAGCTGGCATCGCATCAATCAGCCGAAGGCGCCGGGCGAGCTCGCGCGGCACGCCCTCGCGCACGTGGCCCGCGGGTCAGACAGTGTCATGTACTTCCAGTGGCGCGCCTCGCGATCGGGCACCGAACAGTTCCACTCGGCGATGCTGCCGCACTCGGGACCGCAGAGTCGCGTCTTCCGTGATGTGGTCGACCTCGGTGCGCACCTCGAGGCGCTCGCCGAGGTGAGGGGGAGCACGGTCGCGCCCGCCGAGGTCGCGATCCTGCACGACAACGAGGCCGGATGGGCGCTGAAGTCGGGGCTCAAGCCGATCAACGACCTCCGCTACGCCGACACCGCGCGGTCCGTGCACAACGCCCTGTTCGCCCGGGCGGTCACGGCCGACGTCGTCGCGCCGTGGACGGCTCTCGACCCCTACCGACTGGTGATCGTGCCGGGACTGTTCCTCGTCTCGGACGAGGATGCGCGCGCCGTGCACGACTTCGTCGAGGCCGGTGGCACCGTGCTCGTCACCTGGTTCTCGGGCATCGTCGACGAGGTCAACACGGTGCGTCTCGGTGGATACCCCGGAGCGTTCCGAGAGCTGCTCGGGGTCACGAGCGAGGAGTTCTCGCCGCTGGATGCCGATCAGAACCTGCGACTCGACAACGGCTGGACGGTGCGGCGCTGGGCCGAGCGGCTGCGCGAACCCGAGCCCGACGACGGCACCGAGGTGCTGGCGCGTCACACCGAGGGAGCGCTCGCCGGAGGGCCTGCGCTCACGAGGCGTCGAGTCGGGGCCGGGACGGCGTACTACCTGTCGGTCGACCTCGACGCCGAGAGCCTGGGCGCGCTGATCGATCGGCTGCTCGATGAGACGGGGATCGCGTCGACCGCTGCGGTGTCGCCCGGGATCGAAGCAGTCCGACGGGTGGGGGAGGATGCCACGTACCTCTTCCTCATCAACCACGCGGGTGAGGACGGATGGGCCGAATCTCCGGGAGTCGACCTTCTGACCGGTACCGAGCACTCGGGGACCGTCTCGATCGCTGCGGGAGGAGTCGCGGTCATCCGAGAGCATGGGGGCGGCTGACGGGCGTCGGATCCGATGCTGATCATATTATCGGCGTCTGATCTGGTGATAATGTTATCGCCGATCCGCCGGGAGGCGGAGTCCTCTTCGGCTTTCATGGGGGATCGCCGCGGGCGCTTGATAGCGTCGATCGTATGTTCGTCGCAGGTGTGGTCGCCGCCGTCCTCGGAATCGTCCTCTTCCACGTCGCTCTCGGGAGGACCCTGCGAGCGAATGCGGCGGATCGAATTCCGGCGGGGAGGCGCCCGACGGTGTCTCCCCGCGGTTCGGTCGCGCTTCGTGCAGCGGGCGCGGGCCTGATGATCCTCGGGGCGGGACTGGTGAGCGGCGAGGGTCTGCACTGGACCGTGCTGGTCCTGCTCGCGGGTCCGGTCGCCGCGATGATCGCGATCGGCCTCCACAACCAGCGGGTGCGCCAGTCGTCGGAGTAGTGCAGAGAGATAGGGTGCGCTCGGGTTGGTTCCGTTCAAAGTCGCTTGCTGATCCGTGATCGTCACCCCCGGGATCAGTGCGGCCGCCTTGTACAGCGTTGCCCTGAACTCCGTAGGCACGGTTCGTCGATAGCCGAAAGTGTCCGCTGAAAGTGGGTGGGCCGAGAGCGCACGCCGTTGCTCGCGAAGCTGCCGCTTGCTGGGGAAGAGCGGATATCAGGCGTCAAGGCGGGATTCGAGGATGATCCGGCCGAGTGCGACGAGGATCAGCAGTCCACCCGTCCAGTGAGCGAGACAAGCGCAGGGCCGGATGACCCCATCGTGGAACTCAGAGCAGTCAGAACTGGGTCACGCATCGGCCGCGAGAACGATCTCGATCACGTGGATGGTCGTCTCGATGAGGCAGCCAGCGCGGTGTGCTCACACTGTGGTCGAGTTCGTCACCAGGGCAAAGCAGAACCTCCCGCCATGAAGAAGCTAGGCGAGGGTTTCTCGGACCATTGCAAGGATGCCCATCGGTACGTCCCGGACGTGCTTGGAACGCTGGAGGTCCTTGCGCAGACGCGCGATGACCGGGATCTCCGTTCGCGCTGTTCGAGGATCAGGGATTGGAATCCTCCCGTCCGCTCGCGAGATCGATGAGTCTCATCTGAAGCATCGCGGCGAAGCGTGCCCGAGGATCCTCGAGGTCGATGCCGCTGACTTCGATGACCCGTCGCAAGCGGTACCGGAAGGTGTTCCCGTGCACATAGGTGGCTTTGGCCGCATCGGCGACGTCGCCGAACGCGTTCAGCCATGCGCTCAGGGTGTCGACGAGTGAGCTGTGGTGCTCCGCGTCGTATGCCACCAGTCGGGCGATGGGGCCGGAGGGGAGTTCCACGGCGTCCCGGGGGATGTCGAGCAGGAGCGCCTCGGCGTAGACATCCTCGAAGCGGGCCACCTGGCCACTCAGTGACGAAGACTCGAGCACATGCAACGCTCTGTCCGCTTGACTGCGCGAGCGGGGAAGGTCGCTGAGAACCGGGACGACGCGACCGATACCGATAAGTGGGCTGAGCGGTGTGCGCACTCGGGCGACGAACTCCTCGGCGAGGCGCGTGACGGAGACATCGGCGTTCGTCGTTGCGATCGGCAGGACCCCGTAGGTCACTTCTTCGACGCGGCAGGATGCCGCTCGGGGGTGCGCGAACGAGAAGTGCGTGGCGAACGCATCGGCTACTTTGCGGCGTTCGGCGGCGACGTCGGCGTACGAAAGATCCGCGGTCGCCGGGGCACCGACGCTCAGTGCGAAGACGACCGAAGGCTCGTCACGGAGCCCGAGCTTGCGCGCTGCCTCTGCACTCCCGGAGCCCCGTCCGAGGACCGAAGCCAGCAGTTCGTCGCTGATCCTGCGTTCGATGTCGGCATCGGCACGCTGCCAGATGAGATGCATGGCGGCGAGCTCGGAGGATTCACGCAAGACTCGGTCCTGTTCTGAGCTCAGCCCCTCCGAGGCGACCCAGATGGTACCGAGGATCTCATCGCCCGCGCGCACGGCGATCGCCACTCGCCCTGTTTCCTCTGGTGGCGCGCCCGCCGCCGCTGGGAGAGGAGCAACATTCACGGGGCCATCGGAGCGATAGATCGCCTGGAAGACGCCCGCGTCTTCGAGGAATCGGGTGTACTGCGCGGGGACCTGGCGACCCAGAATCGTCTGCGTCCGGGAGCTGTCGACGCTCTCACGCACGCTGGAGAATGCGAGCAGTCTCGAATGTCTGTCCTCGATCGTCACGGAAGCCTTCAACAGAGCCGCGATCGAGTTCGCGACCGCGAAGAGGTCGCCTGCGGTGATTCCTCCGAACGATCGCCCGCGAGCGCCGTCAGGATTCCGCGGTGTCATGAGGGTTCTCAGCATCGCGGCGAGGTGACCCCAAGAAGCCCCGTGAGAAAGGGAAAGCAGGGGCACCCCCGCACTCTTCACCGCGGCGCGGAGGGCAGCGGATGCCTCGAACGGAGCGCGGACGATGAGGCCCGCCGCGGATCGATCGCCCAGATCATCGATGGCCTTCCGGACTGCGTCGCTCGAACGAAGTCCGATCCCGAGCACCAGAGCGCCTTCGCCGACATCAAGCTCGTCTTCGGGATCCTGGATGATGATCGTCTTGACGCGGCGCTGGACGTCCAGCGGCTCGCACACGGGCTGCAGTATCGTCGGTCCGAACTCCGTCAGCACGCGGCCCACGGTGGTTTCGGGTCGGAGGTGTGAATGTTCCGATGACATGAGCCACTCCTCGGCCTCGTGCGGTCGCCGCTAGAAGGCTAGCAGCGACCGTCATGCGGACAAGGGATGCCAAGCGCGACGAACGGTGAACCGTTCGAGAACCTCCGCGATCGGCGTCACGCCCAGTCCGTGACCTTGAGGGACCGAGATCCTTCCGTTCACCAACCGGAACGGCTCAGTGAGATCCGTCGCGTAGTAGCGCTCAGAAGCTGAGGTGTCGCCGGGCATGGTGAACCCGGGAAGCGCGGCGAGAGCCACATTCGCCGCTCGCCCGATCCCCGTCTCGAGCATGCCGCCGCACCACACCGGGATCTCGTGGGCCGCGCACAGATCATGCACTCGCCGCGCTTCGAGGTAACCGCCGACTCGTCCGGGCTTGATGTTGACGATGCTGCAGGCCCCCAGCTCGATCGCTGCCGCGGCTGCCCGCGCGGAGGTTATCGATTCGTCGAGGCAGATGGGGGTAGAGATGGCTCTCGCGAGGGCGGCGTGTCCGAGAAGGTCATCGGCGGGGAGGGGCTGTTCGAGGAGGGTCAAGTCGAAGGCATCGAGGCCGGCGAGCAGGCGGATATCACTGCGTCGATATGCAGCGTTCGCATCGACCTGCAGATCGATGTCGCCGAAGCGTTCGCGAACGGCGCGCACCGCACCGATGTCCCACCCCGGTTCGATCTTGAGCTTGATCCGGAGGTAGCCGGCGTCCAGAGATGCGGCGACGTCGTCCAGCAGTTGATCGATCGTGTCGGTGATGCCGAGGGAGACTCCGCACGGCACGGAGTCGCGCACCGCGCCGAGCGCCGACGCGAACGAGACGCCCTGAGCACGCAACTGGGCATCGAGGATCGCGGTCTCCAGAGCGGATTTCGAGAGTCGGTGCCCCTTGAACGCGTCGAGCGCGGGCGAGACGTGCTGCGATGCGAAGTCATCGCCGAGTGCTTGCTGTGCGGTCCGAATCGCCGGCAGGAAGAAACGCTCGAGCATGACCGCCGCTCCGGTCGTGTACTCGGACGAGTACAGCGGCGATTCGCTTGCGCCGCACTCGCCCCATCCTTCGGCATCTTCGGTGACAGCACGCACGACCAGCACCTGCCGAACCGTCTCCGTGCCGAACGATGTTCTGAATGGCGAAACGAGTGGTATCTCCACCACTCGGGTCTCAACTCCAGTGAGTCTCATGCGATCTCCTGCTCCTTCGGTGTGGCGGTGTCGATCAGATAGTGGCCGTCGCGCTCGAAACCGACGATGCGAGCTCCGGCGCGCATACGGTCGCCCAGTTCGCGGCGCAGTTCGAGGCGCCACGCAGCCGCGCGCACGGGGTCCTCGAGACGCATCGCTTCGATGTCGCCGGGTACTCGCACGCGGACGAGGTCCGCCGGTGACGCCTGGTCGGCAGGTCGTCCTCCGTGGTGCGGGAGACGCCGATCGAGCCGCCAGCGCACGAGCAGTCGGTCGCTCGCATCATCGCGGTTGACGCTGTCGTCCATCGCTCCGTAGAGATCCGAGAAGTACTCGACGGGCTCTGCGCCGAGCTTCGCCAGATTGAAGTGGGCGTTGCGCCGGATCGCCGGGTCGAACGTCCAGGTCATCGTCTGCATATGAGCGGAGAGCGCCCACGAGCGCTGGCGCAGTTTGAGGGCTAGTCCGATACTGCGGCCCTGGGCGCTTCGCGGAACCCCGGCTATGTGACTGTGGAAGTTACGGGTTGCGGGTGGCGAGCAGAATCCGAAGCACGCACCCAGCAGCTCACCTCCCTCATACGCTCCGAACACAGGGTTGCCGGAGATGACGAGCGCCCGCAGCAGGTCAGCGGTCACCGGGGTGCCTGTCGGTCCTGTCCTCCACACGGCTTCATAGAGGCGTTGGACAGCGGAGAGCGACCGCATGTCGTCGATCTCGCGGACTTCGACACCGGAACGGTGTGCGGCCTGGGATGCGTCCTGGTCAGCGTCGATGACGATCTGCCGAACGGCGTCAGGAATGCGCACCATTGGTCGCCTCCTTCTCGTGCTGCAGCTCGCGGAGCAACTCGGCGAGCAGGCGAGTGCGGGGGACGAGTTCTTCGACGACGACGTGCTCGTCGTCGGCGTGAGCTCCCCCGCCGACGGCACCGAGGCCGTCCAGGGTGGGAGTACCGACGCCTGCGGTGAAGTTGCCGTCGGACGCACCGCCGACGCTTGCTCCCATCACCTCTTCGGCTCCGGAGCGGGCAGCGATTCGACGGAATCGAGCGAACAGCCCGGCCGAGCTCGAACGGGTCAACGGCGGGTGCGTAGGGCCCCCGCTGATGTCGAGTGTCGCACCGTGGAGCTGCGGTAGCAGAGCCATGATCTCGCGGTGAACGCGCTGCTGTTCGGTGAGTGTGCGGGCTCGGACATCGACGCTGAACTCGCCGACCGCCGGCACCGTGTTCGACGCGCTGCCGGCCTCCGCTCGCGTCACGGTCACTGTCGTTCCGAGCGCAGGAGCGTTGAGCCCATCGACCGCGAGCACTTGGTTGGCGACCTCCACGGTGGCGTTGATGCCACGCTCGGGATCGAGTCCGGCGTGTGCGGCGCGCCCGTGCACCCTCACCCGATATCGCGAGACCCCTTTCCTCTCGGTCTTCAACGCGCCTCCCGGCGCGGATGCTTCGAGGATCAGGGCAGCGGCGTGAGTGCGCGCCTCCGACTCGATGAGAGGTCGGGACGTCTTGGATCCCGGTTCCTCGTCACCGGAGACGAAGAGGGTGATCCCGTCAGGAGAGGGCAGATCGGCGATCGCGTGCATCGCCATGACGATCCCCGCCTTCATGTCGAAGCATCCCGGGCCGGTGAGCAGGCCATCTCGCACCTCCGCCGGATGATCACGGATGGAGCCGATAGGCCAGACCGTGTCGTGGTGCGCGACGATGAGAACACGAGGTGAAGTGCCGAAGCGCCAACGAAGATGGGTGACGCCGTCGATCTCGATGCGCTCCGCGGGTCTGCCCAGGTACCGAGCCCCGATCTCATCGACGAGTCGGGCGCTCCTGGCGACGGCGTCATGGTCATCCGACGGTGATTCGCATCGCACCAGTTCCCGTATCTCCGAGACCATGACATCGACATCGAACGGGTGATGCCCACGCTGTGCGGACGTCAGTGGTGCGGGCACGGGTGCTCCTCGGGTCGGTGGGGACGTGACTCTCAGTGTGAGGATCCGCGTGCCGGTTATGAATGTCTGATCTCACGAACGGTCGGATGGAGTTTGGGAATATTCGACGACGAGTGGCGACTGGCTCCCGATGGTGAAAGATTCCCAATCCGCCTTCGTGCTTTGTGTCGAATGCACGAAACGGGGGCCGTGCCCGGCGCCTACGCTCTGACAATCAGTTGAGATCGCGGCCGAAGACATGAACCCGTCCCACTCACCTGAACCCGCACGTCTGGATCCCATCGACGAAGAAGGAAGAATCCATGCACAAGACGCTCAATGGCGCGTTGATCGGTGTCCTCGCGATCGTCAGCATCGCCCTCTCGGGGTGCACGAGCGGCTCGGACGGGGGTGACGTGGGCGAACCGAATCTCCCGCAGGGTGAGGAGATCGAGACAACGCCCGATCCATCGCTCACGAAGCTGCTGCCGGAAGACATCCGGGAGAAGGGCTTCATCGGGATCGCCGTCGACATCCCCTATCCGCCGTTCGCCTCCTACGACGACAACGGCCGGGAGGTCGGGTTCGACCCGGAACTCGGCCGGCTCCTCGCGCAGAAGCTCGGCATCGACGTCGTGATCTCGAAGCAGCCGTTCGACTCCGTGATCCCCTCGCTCCAAGCCAACAAACACGACATCATCATGAGCGGCATGAACGATACGCCGGAGAGAGAGAAGACGATCACCTTCGTCGACTACTCCCTGGGCGGATTCGCGATTCTCGTCCGATCCGGCAATCCGACGAACATCGAGACCCTCACCGATCTGTGTGGCAAGACAGTGTCCGTGCAGAAGTCCACCGTCCAAGGAGAGCTGCTGCGAGCGACTGAATGCCCCGGTGATCCGATCGATGTGATGGAGCTGCCTACCGACCCCGACGCCCTGACGGCGCTGAGGGCAGGGAAGAGCGATGCCTACTCATCCGATGCCCTCGTGGCCGAGTACGTCGCTGCGACGACGGACGACGGCAACACGTACGAGATCGTGCGTGACCCGAAGAACCCTGCCGGCTTCAACCCCGTCTACAGCGGGATAGGAGTTCTGAAAGAGGACACGCAACTGATCGACGCGGTGCAGAAGGCGTTGCAGGCGCTCATGGACGAGGGAACGTATCAGCAGGTCCTCGATCGCAACCGTATGAGCGCATACGCGGTCGATTCGGCCGAGACGAATCTGGGTGGGAAGAGCCAATGACCGTCATCGTGTCGGCTGAGGACTCGCTGCGCACCGACACCGGCGACGTCGACGCCGTCCCGCTCCGGCATCCTCTTCGCTGGATCGGCGCTCTGGTGGTGGCGCTGACTCTGCTGGGCCTCCTGTGGTCCGTCGTCACCAACCCGAACCTCGACCTCGTCACAGTAGGCAGGTTCGTCGGTGATCCGCGGATTCTGGTGGGCGTCGGCCTGACAGTGCTCATCACGATCATCTCGATGGTCGTGTCGACCGTCCTCGCGGTGCTCGTGGCGGCGATGCGACTGTCGAGGAACCCGGTTCTCTCGAGCGTGGCGTGGTTCTACGTGTGGATTTTCCGCGGCACACCGCAGATCGTGCAGATCGTGCTCTGGGGCTACCTCGGCTTGCTCTATGAGAAGCTCACGCTCGGAGTCCCCTTGACGGACATCGTCATCTGGCAGGTGGACACGAACGACCTGATCAACGCGTTCGTGGCGGGCACTCTCGCACTCACGCTGAACCAGGCGGCCTACTCCTCGGAGATCGTGCGCGCGGGGATGATCTCCGTCAGCGGGGGTCAGCGAGAAGCGGCCTATTCTCTCGGGATGTCGCCCGTATACACATTCAGACGTGTGTTGTTGCCCCAGGCCATGCGCGTGATCATCCCGCCCATGGGTAACGAGACCATCTCCATGTTGAAGAACACTTCACTGCTGATGGTGATCGCGGTGCCCGAGGTCTATACGGCCGCGACCATGATCTCGGCGCAGAACCTCAAGCAGGTGGAGATGCTCATCGTCGCGAGCATCTGGTACCTCTTCCTCACGACTGTGCTGTCGATTCCGCAGTACTACCTCGAGCGACGATACGGCCGAGGATCGAGCCACGTGCTACCTCCTACGCCTCTCCAGTGGCTTCAGTCGAGGCTGGACCGTCGCAGTCACATCGCCGAGCCGGCCCCGGCGACGCAGGCCACAAGGGTGGTCGCCGAATGAGCGCCGTTGAGAACCCGACTGTCCCGGCCGATGCGCTGGTACAGGTTCGTCGGGTACGCAAGAGCTTCGGCGTGCACCAGGTGCTCCGCGATGTGTCGCTCGAAGTGCAAGCGGGAACCGTCACGGTTCTCCTGGGGCCATCGGGGTCGGGCAAGTCGACTCTGCTGCGCTGCGTGAATCATCTCGAGACCATCGACGGGGGTCGGATCGTCGTCGACGGCGATCTGATCGGCTATCGACAGGCGGGTGACAAGATCCACGAGATGACTGCGCGCCAGATCGCAAGGCAGAGGCGCGGGATCGGCATGGTCTTCCAGCAGTTCAATCTGTTTCCGCACATGACCGCGCTCGAGAACATCGTCGAGGCACCGGTCGGGGTGGTCGGACGCTCGCGGGCAGCGGCCCGAGATCGCGCCAGGGGCCTGCTCGATCGAGTGGGTCTCGTCGATTTCGCCGATCACTACCCCGCCCAGCTCTCGGGTGGGCAGCAACAACGCATCGCAATCGCTCGAGCTCTCGCCATGGAGCCGCGAGTGATGCTGTTCGATGAGCCGACCTCCGCGTTGGACCCCGAACTGGTCGGAGACGTGCTCGACGTGATGAAGGAACTCGCCCGCGACGGCATGACGATGATCGTCGTCACGCATGAGATCGGATTCGCGCGGAGCGTCGCCGATCAGGTCGTCTTCATGGACGGCGGAGTCGTCGTCGAGGCCGGTCCGCCGTCAGACGTGATCGACAACCCTCAACGCCAACGCACGCGCAGCTTCCTGCAGAGCGTGATGTGACGTCTGTCCTCGGGCTTGCCAAGATCGACAGATCGCTCGCCAACAACGGCGCCGGTCGAGAGCAGGTCGCATCGCTCGACCACTTTCGAACTTCTCATAGCGAAGGAGCCTGCGGAGTCGGAGATGCTCGGCTTCTGAGACAAGTGTGACGGTCAGCGAGGTGACCTAGACGGCGCCGGTGACGCTCTCGATGCACCCCTGGAGGAGTCGCTCATAGTGATTCGCGTCCTCACGCGTCGAGACGGCGAGAGTCACTGTCTGGGTCGCGCTCGTCGTTGCACGTGTGGACACGCTCGTCGGGAGCTCTCGCGAAGCGCTGCGAGGAACGATGGAGATGCCGGCGCCGGCGGCGACCATCGCGACTTGCGAAGCGATCGATCTCGCGATGTGGTGCATTCGAGGGCTGAATCCCGCGGCGCGAAAAGCCGCAGCCATCTCATCGTGATAGTCGGGGGAGACATCTCGAGAGATGCCTACCCACTGCTCGTCGGAGAGTGAGGCGAGGTCGATGGGCGAGCTCTCGCCGACCGAGGGGTGCGTGGACGGTGTGATGAGTACGAACTCCTCGCGGAGTATGACACGGGTGCGGATGCCTGCACGGGAGGCAGCGAGGCGGGCGACGGCGACATCGAGCTTGCCGTCGTTGAGTGCGCGGATCACCTCGTCGGTGTCGATCTCGTGAATCCTGATCGTCAGGCCCGGAGCACTCTGTCGGAGCAAGGCGATCGCCTGCGGCAGAGGCCACCGCAGAGCGGAGGCCACCGCCCCGATGCTGAGCTGCGAGGAGAAGCCCTGTGCGACCACACGCGGGATGTCCGCCACTTCTTGGGCGTGCTCCACAAGCCGACGGCAGGCAGTCAGGAACGCCTCACCGGCGGGCGTGAGGGAGACTCTTCGGTTACTGCGCTCGAGCAGCGTCGTTCCCACGTCACGCTCCAACTGCTTGATCGCTTGAGACAGCGGAGGCTGCGACATGTGAAGCCGTTCGGCAGCGTGTCCGAAGTGGAGCTCTTCGGCCACGGCGATGAAGTAGCGGGCGGATCGAAGGTCGAAGATGAGACGAAAACCCTCCCGTTGGTGGCCGTTCCGATACGTTCAGGGTATCCGGCGGTCGACACGACGCACAAAGTCACTGATGAATTCCCACATCGCCGGCGGGTTGGAGTACATCGGAAAGTGTCCGCTGTGCGGGACCTCCGCCAGTTCGACGCCGCCTTCTGCGAGCCGGTCCAGGTAGCTGAGTCCGGCATTCTGGTGGCCGAACATCAGCATCCTCGGGAAAGGCAGAGCGAGAAACTGGTCGAGCAGCGGCGCGTTGTCGGAGAGGTCGACCATCGACTGGAAGATGGGGCGCACCACCTCCGGCTGCACCTTTGCGGGCAAGCCGGCGGCGTACAGCGCGCTGCCGGTGAAGCGTGATGCAGCGACCCTGGCGCGGAAATCATCGATGTGATGTCTCAGGACATCACGAACGGCTGAACCCCCGGTATCCGGGGGTTCAGCCGTTTTTGCGTTGGTAGTTCTTGGTGGGGTTGAGGGTGTATTCGGCGAGGAGTTCGCCGGTGTCGAGGGTGATGATGGTGGCGTCGTCGTTGTGGACGAGGCAGATGATCTCGGTGCGGGTGTGGGCGCGTCCGATGCCGAGGTGGAGGAGTCTGCCGTGGTGGCGGAGGGTGATCTTGCCGTCGTTGTCGATGGTGTCGTAGCGGACGCGCCAGATGTTCGGGTCCTCGGGTTGTGTGGGTGTGGCTTTCGGGATGAGCGTGTAGGCGAATGCGGGGGTTTTCCGCCCGAGAGCGCGGTGAGGGCGGATGGTGTTGTAGTAGTCGCGGAACGTGTCGAGGGTGTGTTGCAGTTCCGGGAGGGTGCCGGCGGGGTGTGCGGCGAGGTGGGTCTTCAGCGTCTGCCAGAATCGTTCGATCTTGCCTTGGGTGGTGGGTTTGAAGGGTTTGCCGTTCTTCTGGGTGATGCCCCGGGTGGCGAGGAGGGTCTCGAATGCGTTCCCGGCTCCGTCGCCTCGCCCGCGCCCGCCGCGGGCGAGGCGGGTGGTGTAGACCATGCCGTTGTCGGTGAGTGTGGCGGCGGGGTAGCCGTGCTGGCGGGCGGTGGTGGTGAAGGTGTCGGTCACGACTCGTCCGGTGACGCGGGGGTGGGCGGTGAGGTGGAGCAGGTAGCGGGAGTGGTCATCGATCCAGCCGATCACTTCGATGTCCGTGCCGGTGGTGAGGGTGACGTGGGTGAAGTCGGATTGCCAGAGCTCGTTGGGGCGGTCGGCGGTGAAGCGGTGCCAGGACGAGCGAGGACGCTTTTGTGGTTGACGGGTGACTTTCCCGGCGGCGGTGAGGATTCGCCATATCGTCGCCCGGGACAGGGTGAGGTGTTCTCGGTGGAGGTGCTCGCTGATCGTGTCTGCGCCGGCGTCGAGACCCTGGGCGGTGAGCTCGTCCCGCAACGCGAGGACGCGTTCACGAACCGGGGTAGGTGTTCGTGTCGGTGAGGAGTGGGGGCATCGCGATCGGGGCTCGAACGCGGCATCGCCCTCGAGGAGCCATCGGTGATGGAGTTTGTGGACCAGCGTCTTCGAGACGCCGAAACGGGCCGCGACCTCACCGTAGGAGAGGTGTTGCACCGTCACGGCTTTGATCAGGATCTCGTACTTGGCCACCGTTCACAATGTCCCGAGACATCCCCGCGCCACCAGATGCGGCGTTCACGATGTCCCGAGACGGCCGTTCACGATGTCCTGAAACCAGACACCACCGTCACCGCCACCATGAAGGCCCCGATTCCCGCGGAAACGCAGGGATGCGGGGCCTTCGTCATGTATGAGGCGATGCCAGCGGTAACGCACCGGTAACGAGTTCTACGCCTACTAGGGGTCAGCTCAGTAGCGGACTTGCGTAAGCGAAGCGCCTGCGTCGTGTGGAACGGTGACCGCCATCCTCAGCCAACTCGGTAGGCGCGATAGCGCACCGAATCCGCCTGCCGCTGGGCGGCTGAGACGAAGAGAGCGCGCTGCAGGTGCGCGAGCACCGGCGCCGCTGTCTCGATCTGAACGGTGGTGCGGAAGTAGTACGAGCTGGGGTCGACGTCGTTACCGCGGCCTAGTTGCTCGAGCACGTCAGGAGTGCCAGTGCGGAGCCCCCTCGCGTGCAGCAGCAGTAGGTCCCCGTCACTTGTTCGTACCGAGTAGCGTCCGTCGATCTCGATCGTGCCGTCTGGACGCACGATCTGCCAGTCGGCGCCGCCGGCAAGGACCTCGGCGTCGACGGCGCCGGTGACGCGTCCGCCGAGGATGGGGACGACGCGACGGTGGCCGACGCTCGTGCCGCCGTGGTCCTCGAGTGGCGCGAGATCGACGGTGACGTCGAAGGCGAACTCGAGGGTGGGCAGGGGCAGGGCATCGTGCGAGGTCATCGGGTCTCCTCGGGGTCGTCGGTCGGTGTGGCCAGGGCATAGAGCGACTCGGCGGTGCCGCCGCCGAGCACGTCGCTGAGACGTTCCAGTACAGGAATGGCCGCAGTGAGTACTGCCCGTTCGTCATCGTCGAGCTGCGCCGACGCCTTAGCGACGCGAGCGGAGTTCGCGGAGTCGAACCGGTCGAACAGGTCGAGTGCCGTCGCCGACGCCCTCACCACGACCCGGCGCCCATCGGAGGGGGCGGGGGAGCGTTCGACAAGCCCGTCGCCCTCCATCGCGCCCAGCAGGTTACTCACGGTCGATCGGCTCAGCCGCAGTCGGGCGGCGATCTCGGCCGGACCCCGCGAGGTGCCGCGCGGCAGCGCACGGATCACGTCGATCTGCGCATCCGACAGCTCGGGCAGCCGCGCTTGGGCACGCGTAGCTGCGAGCAGCGCGCGTCGCAGGGGCGAGATGACCGCGGCGAGCCTGGTGGCATCGAACTCGTTCATCGGGCGACCGCCGACGGGGGCGTGAGCGAGGCGCGCTCGTTGAGGATCTCCGGGAGGAAGCCTGCCGCGGTCTTGTAGTCAGCGGCGATCCGCTGGCGCTCCGCGTGGGGGATCACGTCGTCGATGTCGGCGAAGCCCTGGGGCGCGCGCTCCCGAGCCAGCTGCATCACGCGCTCGGGACCCGTGGCCCGCGTGCCCGCGAGCAGCGCGGTCATCGCCGGGCGGCGGGCCCGCTCATAGGCGGCGAGCGCCTCATCGATGCTCTCGGAGGTCGCGAGGTGGAAGGCGAGGGTGCGGGCGTCGAGGATCGCCTGGGATCCGCCGTTCGATCCGTTCGGGTACATCGCGTGCGCGGCGTCGCCGAGCAGTGTCGTGCGCCCGAACGTCCACTGCGGCAGGGCGTCGCGGTCGACCATGGGGTATTCGAGGATCTCGTCGGCCGTGGCGATCGCCGTCGGCACGTCGAGCCAGTCGAAGCTCCACTCGCGGAACAGCTCGGCGATCGGGGCGGGATCGATCGCCCGGTTCCAGTCGGCGTCGCCTGTGACCTCCACGCGGCGTTCGGCGATGAAGTTGACCACCATCCGCTCGTCGGCGTCGACCGGTGCGAGGGGGTAGGCGACGAACTTCTGGTCGGCGTCACCCGCCATGATCATGGTGCGGCCGTCGAGGAACGCGGGGATGCGCGTCACTCCGCGCCACAGCGTGAGACCTCCCCATGGCGGTGCGCCCTCGGTCGGGTACCGCAACGCGCGCAGCGCGGAGTGGATGCCATCGGCGCCGATGATCACGTCGGTTGTCGCCTCGACCGTGCCGGCGGATGTCTCGAAGGTCGCCGTCTCGGTGCCGTCGTCGTGGGTGGTGACGCCGACCAGGCGGTGATCGAGGCGGATGGGCTCGGCGAGACGCGCCTCGGCGAGGTCGCGCAGAGCGAGCTGCAGACGACCGCGGTGCACCGAGAGCTGCGGCCAGCGGTAGCCGGCATCGAGGCCGCGCGGCTCATGCCAGATCGGCTGCCCGAAGCGGTTGTAGTACGCCAGTGCGCGCGGTTCGACACCCAGCTCGGCGATGGTGTCGGCGATGCCGAGCTCGGTCAGCTCACGCAGTGCGTGCGGCAGCAGGTTGATGCCGCACGCCGAGCCCGCGGATCGCGGTGCTGCGCTCGTAGACGGTGATGTCGTGCAGTCCGGCCTCGTGCAGGCTGATCGCTGCGGCGAGTCCGCCGATGCCTGCGCCGACGATGATGATCTTCATTGATCGCTCCCTGTAGACGGCTCATCCCCGTCCCGCACATAGCTTTGCAACAAAATTACTCAGAAGACAAGTCGATGTCGCCCACGCGCCGTGCTGTGCGCCGCCGCAGCAGCGAGGATGCTCATTACTGAGCCGTGTGCGGCCACCCCGTATACGCCTCGGCGAGGAACGTCTGTCCGGCCTCGGACTCGACCACTGACCGCAGCTCACCGACCTGGCGACGCCGATCGAAAGCGGATGCATCCGCTGCGGTGTGCAGCATGCTCGTCATCCACCAGGAGAAGTGCTGAGCCTTCCAGATGCGCTTCAGGGCGGTCTGGGCGAATGTGTCGATGAGACGCGTGTCGTTCTCGAGTAGCAGTGCCCGAAGGGCGCGATCGAGCAGCACGACATCGGCTACTGCGAGATTCATGCCCTTGGCTCCGGTCGGGGGCACGGTGTGCGCGGCGTCGCCGACGAGTACCGCGCGGCCGTGGCGCAGCTCGTGCGCGACGAAGCTGCGGAATCGCAGGACATCACGCTGGAAGATCGGGCCCTCGATCAGAGTCGTACCAGGGACGCGCGCCTGCAGGGTGTCCCAGATCTCGGCCTCGGAGAGAACGCTCGGGTCGGCCTCGGGGTCGCACTGGAAGTACATGCGTTGCACGGTCGCGCTGCGCTGGCTGATCAGGGCGAACCCATGGGGCGAGTTGCTGTAAATCAGCTCGTGCGAGCTCGGCGATGCCTCGCAGAGGATGCCGAACCATGCGAACGGATACTCGCGAAAATATCCACCGGAGGATGATCCAGTGACTGCGGGTCGCACACCACTGCGCGACCCGTCGGCGCCCACGACGAACTCCGCCTCGATCCGCAGCTCCGAGCCATCTCCTGCGGTCGCCGTAATCCAAGGACGATCGGTCTCGACGTCGCCGATACCGGTGACCTCGGTCTCGAATCGCAGATCCTGCCCTGCGGCGAGTCGGGCGGCGATCAGGTCTTTCAGTGCCTCGTGCTGCGGGTACAGCCAGACGCTGCGGCCGGTGAGTGAGGAGAAGTCGATGCGGTGGCCCTCGCCCTCGAAGTGCAGCTCGATGCCGTCGTGCCGATTGCCCACCGTGAGCACCCGGTCGCTCGCCCCGGTCTCGCTGAGTGTACGGACGGTCTCCTGTTCGAGGATCCCGGCACGGATCGTCGACTCGATCTCGTCGCGGCTGCGTCTGTCGACCACGACGGACTCGATGCCGGCATCCGCCAGCAGGTGCGAGAGAAGGAGGCCGGCGGGGCCGGCGCCGACGATGGCGACGCGAGTGCGGACGGTGGTGATCATGGCGTCTCCTTCGACGTGTGTGTCGCCAGCCATTGTGCAGGTCGGTATGTCCCTGTCGAGGAAGCATTACCGTTCAATGAGAGTCGGTGTCAGTGGCGCCCGCCGAGCGCGCGCTCAATACTGCGCGCTGCGGCGAGCAGCTCGTGCAACGCAGGATCGATCGGATCCTCTCGGCGAAGGACGACCGACAGTGCGGCCGCGACCGCGCCGGTCTCGTCGTGCACGGGCACGGCGACGCCCGTCGATACCGCCTCGATATAGCCGGGGGCTGACGCGTGGCCGGCGGCTCTCACCTCGGCGAGTTTTCGTCGCAGCTCTCCGGGGTCCGTGATGGTCTCGCGCGACACGGCGGTGAGGGGGCCGGCGAGGATGCGTTCCTGCAATGCGTGGTCGGCATAGGCGAGCAGGATCAGCCCCGATGACGACGCGTGCAGTGGGAGCCGCCCAGCCACTCTGGTGACGTTCGATCCGGAATCCGGACTGCTGAGGCGCTCGAGGAACAGGGCCTCGTCCTGCTCGAGGATCGCGAGCTGTGTGTGTTCACGCACGCGCGCCTGCACGCGCTCCATGAAGGGAAGCGCCGCCTCGCGGAGCCGTAGCGCATGCGACGACCGGGTTGCGAGCTCCCACAGGCGCATCCCGATGCGGATACGTCGGTCATCATCGCGTTCCAGCATGCCTGCGTCGACGAGCTCGCCCACGATTCGATGGGCCGAAGACGCGGGCAGTCCAGCTCGGCGGCCGATCTCTGCGGCGCTCTGCACGGTGCGCGACGGAGTGAACGTCTCGAGTACTCGGATGAGGCGTTCGGTGACGGAGTCGCCCGAGGGGGAGTTGGCCATGCATCGATCATGGCACGGTCGCTGCTTCGTATCTCATTGATTGGGATTCTGTCCCCTTTTGGTATGGAAGGAGATGAGGATGCTGTGAACGCCGTCCGTCCGTGTCGAAGGAGACACCCCATGCCCGTCTCATCCGGAACGATGGCCGCCGCTCCCGAGTCGCTGCTCGCATCGCCCGATCAGGTGGCGCAGGCCGAGATCACGACCGAGATCGTCGACCTGCATGCCTCTCTCGGGCGTCGCGAGGCCGCAGGTGAAGCGCTGCCCGCGACCATGCACGACTTCGCTCCGTACCGATCGAGCATCCTGCGGCATCCGACGAAGAATCCCCGGCTGGTCGACCCCGAGACGATCGAGCTCCTTTCTCCGGCGTTCGGTCAGCGCGACGTCGCCGCGATCGAGTCCGACCTGACGATCCAGCACGCGGGTGAGCCGCTGGGCGAGCGCATGACAGTGCGCGGACGACTGCTCGACTCGTGGGGGAGGCCGATCGCGAACCAGCTCATCGAACTGTGGCAGGCGAACTCGTCGGGACGCTACATCCACCAGCGCGACCAGCACCCGGCGCCGCTCGACCCGAACTTCACCGGGGCGGGACGCGCGATCACGAACGATGCCGGCGAGTACCTCTTCACCACCGTCAAGCCGGGGCCGTACCCGTGGAAGAACCATGTGAACGCCTGGCGCCCCGCGCACATCCACTTCTCGGTGTTCGGCTCGTCGTTCACGCAGCGGCTGGTCACGCAGATGTACTTCCCCGGCGATCCGCTCTTCGCCCTCGACCCGATCTACAACACCATCTGGCGGCAGAAGGACCGGGATGCCCTCATCGGCGTCTACGACCACGATCTGACCTCGCCCGAGTGGTCGACGGGCTACCGCTTCGACATCGTCGTCGACGGACCCGATGCCACCTGGTTCGAGCAGGAGGAGGACTGACATGGCGGCACCCGCCAAGACCCACCGTGCCACCCCCGGCCAGACGGTCGGGCCGTTCTTCGCCTACGGCGTGGAGTACCCGAAGATGCACGAGGTCGCCTTCCCGCACTCGCCCGGCGCGATCCTGCTCGCCGGCACCGTGCGCGACGGTGCGGGTGATCCGATCCCCGATGCGTTCATCGAGATCTTCGGTGCGGATGCCGACGGATCCGTGCCCCGCGATCGCGGGGCGTTCCGGCGCGACGACCACACCTTCACCGGGTTCGGCCGCGCGTTCACGAACGACGAAGGGCGCTACGAGTTCTGGACCCGCAACCCCGGAACCTCCGGCACGCGAGCGCCGTTCTTCGCCGCGATCGTCTACGCCCGAGGGCTGCCCGACAAGCTGCACACGCGGATCTACCTTCCGGAGAACACTGCCGAGCTCGATGCGGATCCTCTGCTCGCCTCGCTCTCATCCGAGGAGCGCGCGACACTCGTCGCGACGCGCACCGCTGACGGATGGCTTCAGCACGACATCCGGCTGCAGGGCGAGAGGGAGACGGTGTTCCTTGTCTACTGACGCGTGCTGCGTGACCACGTGGGGGAGACCATGACCGCATTCGACGACGGTCTGCTGTCGCCGGTCGCGACCGGGTTCGATGACGCGGTCCGCGATGACGCAGTGGTCGACGCTCTGGTGCGCGCTGAGCTGGCGCTCGTCACGGCGTATCGCGAGACGGGGATGCTGACGGATGGCGACCACGCGGTACTTGCCGTCGCGCTCGGAAAGGAGCCGGTCGGTGGTCCGATTGACGGGGCATCACTGGCAGCGGCGTCGGTATCCAGCGGGAATCCCGTGATTCCGCTCGTCGCCGTGCTGCGAGATCGGGTACCCGAGCACCTTCGTCTCTGGATCCATCGGGGCGCGACCAGCCAGGACATTGTCGACACCGCTCTGATGATCGTGGCGGTGTCAGCGGTCGGGCGCCTGAGGGCGTTGCTCGACCGAGTCCTCGCCGGGCTCGCGAGGCTCGAGGAGACACACGGTGCAGACGTGGTCGTTGCCCGCACCCTGACTCAGCACGCGGTGCCGACCACCGTCGGGACGCGTGTGCACACCTGGACCCGAGGCGTCGAGCGGGCCGTCTCCCGGCTCGCGCTGCTCGAGTTCCCGGCGCAGCTCGCCGGGGCCGCGGGTACGCGGGCATCGTTCGTGCAGATCACCGGTTCGGTCGCCGGAGCGCAGGCGCTCGCCGCATCGTTCGCCAGGCATGCCGGTCTCGAGGAGCCGGAGGGCTCGTGGCAGGTCAGCCGGTGGCCGATCACCGAGATGGGTGACGCGCTCGTGCAGACCCTCGACGCGCTGGGGAAGGTCGCGACGGACGTCGCGACCTTGTCCCGCACGGAGATCGGCGAGATGGCCGAGGGGGCTGGCGGTGGGTCGTCGGCGATGCCACACAAGAGCAATCCGGTCGAATCGACGCTCATCCGCTCGGCATCGCTGCGCGCCCCGCAGCTCGCCGCGACCCTGCACCTCGCTGCGGCCCAGGCCGCAGACGAGCGCCCCGATGGGGCCTGGCACGCCGAGTGGCCGACCCTCCGGGAGATGCTCCGGCTCGCCCTGGGCGCGTCTGCCCATGCGGGCTCGCTGGTGGAGGGACTGCGCATCGATGTCGCGGCCGGTACCCGCAATCTGGATCTCACCGGAGGGCTCGTCATCACGGAGCGTCTGGCGATCGTCCTCGAGCCACTGATCGGTCGAGCACGGTTCGACGACGTCCAGTCCGCAGCCCGCAGTGGGCAGGACCTGCGCAGCCTGATCCGCGCGCTTCCGGAGGCGAACGACCTCGATGTCGACGCCCTGCTCGATCCGGCACGATATGTCGGCAGGGACCCTGCCTCGGAATTCCCCGGGGAGCGTTGATGGATCTCTCGTTCACCGACCCCGTGGGTCCCCCAGACGCACCGCTGCTCGTTCTCGGCCCGTCGCTCGGCACGTCGACGATCCTCTGGGAGTCGGTCGCACCCGCGCTCACCGCGACGCACCGCGTCATCGCGTGGGATCTGCCCGGGCACGGGTCCTCGTCCCCGGCGGTCGAGTCGTTCTCGGTGGGCGACCTCGCTGACGCTGTAGCCGTTGCGGCCAGGGACGCCGGTTCCGGCAGCATCTGCTACGCCGGCGTCTCTCTCGGAGGAGCGGTCGGCCTCGAACTGCTGCTGCGGCATCCTGCTCTCGTGGAGCGATCGGCGATCCTCTGTTCCGGTGCATCGATCGGTGAGCCCTCGGGCTGGCACGAGCGCGCCGCGACGGTGCGGGCGGAGTCCACCTCGGCGCTGATCATCGGATCCGCGCAGCGATGGTTCGCACCGGGCTCGATCGCGCGGCATCCGGATCTGACGGGGCGACTTCTGCATGCGCTGCAGGATGCGGATGACGAGAGCTACGCACGATGCTGCGAGGCGCTCGCCGAGTACGACGTGCGCGCGCGCCTGCGAGAGATCGGTGCTCCGGTGCTCGCGGTCTGGGGTGAGCACGATCAGGTGACACCGGAGAGCTCCGCGGCGGAGATCGCCGACGGCGTGCGCGACGGACGCTCGGCGCGGATACCCGAGGCATCCCACCTCGCGCCGGTCGACGCCCCCGCCGAGGTCTCGGCCCTGCTCGATCACTTCTTGAATGAGAGGAGCCGGTGATGGCCGGTCTCACCGATGACGAACGTCGCGCACAGGGGTTCGCGGTGCGCCGCGAGGTGCTCTCGGATGCGCACGTCGACCGCGCGATCGCCGCGACCACCGACCTGAACGCCGACTTTCAGGACTTCATCACCCGCGTCGCGTGGGGAGAGGTCTGGTCGCGCCCCGGCTTGGATCGACGCTCGCGGTCGATCGCCGTGCTCTCATCGCTCATCGCACATGGTCACCACGAGGAGCTCGCGATGCATCTGCGCGCGGCTCTGCGCAACGGGCTGACCGTCGACGAGATCCGCGAGGTCATCCTGCAGTCCGCGGTCTACTCGGGGGTGCCCGCGGCGAACACCGCGTTCCGCATCGCCGGCGAGGTCTTCTTCGCGGATGGCGCATCGTGATCGACAAGACCGTGCCGGATGCCGCCACAGCCGTCGCGGGGATCCGCGACGGTGCGACAGTGATGATCGGCGGATTCGGGCGCGCGGGGCAGCCGGTCGAGCTCATCGATGCTCTGATCGCCCAGGGCGCCGGCGACCTGACGATTGTCGCCAACAACGCCGGGAACGGGGACACGGGGCTCGCCGCCCTGCTCGCGGAGCGCCGCGTGCGCAAGATCATGTGCTCGTTTCCGCGGCAGCACGACTCGTGGGTGTTTGACGGCCTGTACCGAGCGGGCGAGATCGAGCTCGAGATCGTGCCCCAGGGCAATCTCGCCGAGCGGATCAGGGCTGCGGGTGCCGGCATCGGTGCCTTCTTCTCACCTACGGGGGTCGGCACCGAACTCGCCGCGGGCAAGGAGGAGCGCACGATCGACGGGCGGAGATACGTGCTCGAGTACCCGATCGCGGCGGATGTGGCGCTGATCAGCGCTCGCACGGCCGATCGATGGGGCAACCTCGTCTATCGCGAGACCGCCAGGAACTTCGGTCCCGTCATGGCGTCTGCTGCGGCGACCACCATCGTGCAGGTCGACGAGATCGTGCCGCTCGGGTCGATCGATCCGGAGACCGTCGTCACTCCTGGGCTGTTCGTCGACCGCGTGGTCGCGGTCGGCCGGCGCGCCTGGCTCGACGAAGACGGGTTCATCGGCGGAGTCGACATCGAGGGACGGCCGCTGGATGCTGTCGAGGAGGTCGCGCGATGACCACTCGTATCACCCGCGCCGCGCTCGCCGCACGCATCGCGTCCGACATTCCCGAGGGCGCCGTGGTCAACCTCGGCATCGGCGCACCGACCCTCGTCGCGAACTTCCTGCCCGCCGACCTCGAGATCATCCTGCACACCGAGAACGGTCTGCTCGGGATGGGGCCCGCGCCCGAGCCGGACCGGATCGACCCCGACCTGATAAACGCGGGCAAGCAGCCTGTCACCGCGCTGCCCGGGGCCGCGTACTTCCATCACGCCGACTCGTTCGCGATGATGCGCGGCGGCCACCTCGACGTCTGTGTGCTCGGCGCCTTCCAGGTCGCGCAGAACGGCGACCTCGCCAACTGGTCGACGGGGGCGCCCGGCGCGATCCCGGCGGTGGGTGGCGCGATGGACCTGGCGATAGGTGCGAAGCAGGTGTTCGTCATGACGGACCTGCTCGCGAAGGACGGCTCATCGAAGCTCGTCGCCGAGTGCAGCTATCCGCTCACCGGTGTCGGATGCGTGACCCGGGTCTACACCGACCACGCTGTCTTCGACGTCGTCGACGCTCGCTTCGTCGTGCGGCAGGCCTTCGGCGACAACACCGTCGAGACGCTGCGCACTCTGACCGGACTGGAGCTCTCATGACCGCAGCGTTCATCTACGATGCCGTTCGGACGCCCTTCGGTCGCGCAGGCGGTGCGCTGTCGGGCATCCGTCCCGATGATCTGGCTGCCGTGACGCTCCGTGCGATCGTCGAGCGCACGGGAGTCGACCCCGGGCACATCGATGATGTGCTGTTGGGCGATGCGAACCAGGCGGGGGAGGATAACCGTGACGTCGCCCGGTTCGCGGCCCTGCTCGCCGGATTCCCGACCTCCGTGCCCGGCGCCACGGTGAACCGCCTCTGCGGGTCGAGTCTCGAGGCCGTGATCCAGGGTTCTCGGGCGATCGAGGTGGGTGATGCCGAGATCATCCTCGCGGGCGGTGTCGAGTCGATGAGCAGAGCGCCCTTCGTGGTCGAGAAGTCTGCCAAGCCGTGGCCCGCCGTCGGCAACCAGACGATGTGGAACACCGCGATCGGGTGGCGGATGACGAATCCCGCGCTGTCGAAGAAGTGGACGATCTCGAACGGCGAGTCGGCCGAGAAGCTGGCGACGATCTACGGGATCACGAGGGAGCAACAGGATGCCTTCGCCCTGCGCAGCCATCGGCTGGCATCGCAGGCATGGGCCGAGGGTGTGTTCGGCGGAGAGATCGTCTCCGTTGCTGGCGTCGATCTCGCCCGGGATGAGGGGATCCGCGACGACACGACTCTCGAGAAGCTGGGCGGACTGCGTACATTGTTCGCCGAGCACGGGACTGTCACGGCGGGCAACTCGTCGCCGATCAGTGACGGCGCATCAGCCGTGTTGCTCGGAGCGGAGGGTGCGATCGACGCTGAGCCACTCGCGCGCATCGCCGGACGAGGGGTCTTCGGCAATGATCCGGAGGTGTTCGGCGTCGCTCCCGTGCAGGCAGCGAACCGCGCTCTTGCCCGCGCCGGTCGTTCCTGGGCTGACGTCGACTTCGTCGAGCTGAACGAAGCGTTCGCATCTCAGTCTCTGGCGTGTCTCGCTGGGTGGCCCGACCTCGATCCTGAACGCCTGAACGTGCACGGCGGGGCGATCGCCATCGGGCATCCGCTCGGCGCATCAGGTGGACGGGTCATCGCCCGAGCCGCTCACGAACTGCGCCGGAGAGGTGGAGGGGTGGCTGTCGTCGCGCTCTGCATCGGAGTAGGACAGGGGCTCGCGCTCGTCTTGGAGAGATGACCAACTGACCATGCCCGTAAGAAACAAGAAAGACAGGTCCACGCACGGTGGGGCCGACCCTAACGTCTGGAGAGACCATGACTGAATCCACTCCTCTGCCCGCCGAGATCGTCGCCGGGCTCACTCTCGAAGAGAAGGCCGCGCTCACGAGCGGTGGAACCTTCTGGACGACGAAGGGAGTAGAGAGCGCCGGTATTCCCAAGATCATGCTCACGGATGGACCGCACGGTCTGCGCAAGCAACGCGAGACCGGTGACCACCTCGGGATCGGTGACAGCGTTCCAGCCACCTGTTTTCCGCCTGCGGTCGGGCTCGGCTCCTCGTGGGACGTGGGTTTGGTGGAGCGCGTCGGAGAGGCACTCGGCACCGAGGCAGCGATCGAGAACGTCGCGGTTTTGCTCGGCCCTGGCCTGAACATCAAACGTTCGCCTCTCTGCGGACGGAACTTCGAGTACGTGTCGGAAGACCCGATTGTGTCCGGAGAGGTCGGTGCCGCCCTGGTGCGCGGCATACAGTCGAAGGGCGTCGGTGCCTCGGTGAAGCACTTCGCCGCGAACAATCAGGAGAACGATCGCATGCGCGCGTCGAGCGATGTCGACGAGCGGCCGCTGCGAGAGGTCTACCTACGGGGATTCCAGCGCGTCGTCGAGGATGCGCAGCCGTGGACGGTCATGTGCTCGTACAACCGCATCAACGGAGTCTACGCATCGGAAGACCCGTGGCTTTTGACCCACGTGCTCCGCGACGAGTGGGGTTTCGACGGTCTTGTAGTTTCTGACTGGGGGGCCGTGAACGAGCGCGTTGCGTCGATCGCCGCCGGGATGGACTTGGAGATGCCGTCCAACGGCGGGGAGACGGACGCGCAGATCATCGCTGCCGTGCGCAATGGAACGTTGGCCGAATCGGTTGTGGATGTCGCGACGACCCGCATCGTGAATCTTGTGCAGAAGTCGCAGGCCGGCGCTGGTGACGTCGCGGGTCCGCTCGACGTCGACGCTCACCATGCGCTCGCTCGCGAGGCGGCGGGTCGAGGGATCGTGCTGCTGAAGAACGAAAGGGAGACTCTGCCGATCAGCTCGACGGCATCGGTAGCGGTGATCGGGCTCTTCGCAGAGAAGCCGCGTTACCAGGGTGCAGGCTCCTCGAAGGTCACTCCCACGCGGCTTGACAACGCCCGGGATGAGATCGCTGAATACGCCGGTCAAGGCAACTCGTTCTATGCGCAGGGCTACAAGGTCAGCTCGCGAGACGACGCAGACTCCGAAGAGCTGCGTCGAGCGGCCGTAGAGCTCGCGGCGGCGAAGGATGTTGCGGTGCTCTTCCTCGGACTTCCCGAAGCGGCCGAAGCCGAAGGTTACGACCGTGAGCACATCGACCTTCCGGACGACCAGTTGGCGCTGCTCGATGCTGTTCTCGGGGTGACCCCGAACGTCGTCGTAGTGCTCTCCAACGGCAGTGTGGTCGCACTGCCGTTCGCCGACCGTGTGCCCGCGATCATCGAAGCGTGGCTGCTCGGTCAAGCGGGCGGTGGCGCGATCGCCGACGTGCTCTATGGGGCGGTTAATCCTTCGGCGAAGCTCACGGAGACGATCCCGCTGCGGTTGCAGGACAACCCGTCGTACTTGAACTTCGGCGGCACCGACGGGCACGTGCGCTACGGCGAAGGCTTGTTCGTGGGCTACCGCTGGTATGACGCGAGAGATCTGGATGTGGCGTTCCCGTTCGGGCACGGACTCTCATACACCACGTTCGAGTATTCCGACGCCGTGGCGTCCGTCGGGCCAAACGGAGACGTCGAAGTGCGGGTCCGCATCACGAACACTGGGGACCGCGCAGGGCGCGAGGTCGTGCAGATCTACACCTCGCTGGCAGAGTCAACCATTCAGAGGCCCGTTCGCGAGCTCAAGGCGTTCGCATCAGTGGCACTCGACCCGGGGGAGACCCGCGATGTGATGCAGGTCGTGCGCCGCGACGATCTGGCGTATTGGCATGTCACCGCGCAGCGGTGGGTGGTGGAGGGTGGCGATTACACGTTCGATATTGCTGCGTCGAGTCGGGATCTGCGCGCGCGGGCTACGGCGCCGATGGAGGGTGATGTCCTCTCGCTGCCTCTGACGCGTCAGTCCTCACTGGGTGAGGCATTCGCACACCCCATCGCGGGACCGATCGTGCAGAAGATCATGGCGGCGAACGGACCCGGCGATGCGGCGTCGATCATGCCGGAAGACGTCGACATGATGAAGATGATCGAGTCGATGCCGCTCGGACGCATGGCGATGTTCCCGGGTGATGACTTCTCCACGGAGACGATCGATCGGCTCATCGCGACGGCAAACGCTCCCAGAGCTGAGGCCTGAAAAGACGAGGGATGCCGCGGCGCTGCAGCGTCGCGGCATCCTTCGTCATGCTGAGATCACTCGATCGCGCGTCGTCTCACACGCCGCGCGCCGCGGCCACGAGTCCGGCGTACACGTCTGCACTGGGCTTGGCCGTGCGCTCGAAGGTGTCGGGATCGACTTCATGCAGTCCGAGCTTCGGGCTGTATCCGAAGATCCACTCGAAGTTGTCCATGAGGGTCCAGTGGCAATACCCGAGTACCGGCACGCCGTTCGAGATCGCCTTCGCAAGCCCCGCGAGCGACGGCGCGATGAAGTCGGCACGGATGCTGTCATCGGGCGTGCTGACGCCGTGCTCGCTCACGAGCACAGGCACGCGGCTCACCTCGTAGGCGTACTCGACAGCGCCTCGCAGAGAATCCGCGTCGACGGCGGTGCCCATCCCGTTCACCACCGCACCCTCGACGGGAGGAAGCACTCCGTCGGGACCGTAGTGAAGGCGCTCGTAGTTCTGCACGCCGATGAAGTCATCACCTCGGGCCAGCTCGAGCCAATAGTCGTAGACTTCGGCACGCTTGCGGTCGCGCATCGCTTCCCCGCCCGGTGCCGCCACGTCATCACACATCGCCAGCGAGAGTCCGACGCGGAGATCGGGGCGGTGTGCCTTGATAGCTGCCTTTCCCGCGGCATGAGCTGCGGTCATTCCTGCGCGCATCCCGGGGAAGTCCTCGTGCAGCATGACGTTGCCTGCGCGATAACGCTCGACACCAGCTGAGATTGCCGCGGCTTCCAGGGTCTTTCGTTCAAGATCCACGATGAAGTCCGGAAGTCCCGCCCACGTGAGCATCTCCGGCAGGTCGGGCTCGTTGAAGGTGACGGCCAGGGCGATCCTGTCGCCGAAACGCTCCATCACGACGCCGCAGTACCGAGCGAAGAGCTCGGAGGCGCCTTCGTCGAGCCAGGCGCCGCGGGCGGCGAACCAGTGCGGTGAGGTGAAGTGGTTGAACGTCACGATCGGCGCCAGGCCGCGCGCGATGCATCCGTCGACGACCGCCTCGTAATGCGCGAGCGCATCTTCGGAGAACTCGCCCTCCGTGGGTTCGATGCGGGCCCACTCCACGGAGAAGCGGTAGGCGTTCAGGTTCATCGCCGCGACGATGTCGAGATCCGACTCCCAGCGTTCCCAGCCGTTGGCGGCCTTGCCAGAGCGGTCCTGGAAGATCGTCGGCGTCACGTTCTCGAGGAACCAGGTGTCACTATGGACGTTGTCGCCCTCGTTCTGGTGGCCGGCGGTCGCGACGCCCCAGAGGAAGTCCTTCGGGAAATCTGTGGTGGTCATCGTTGATCCTTCCAACCGTTTGTCTTGCCTTCTGAATTCATTGAATGAAAGTATTTTTCACTCAGTGAGTCAACCATAGTCGGGTGTTTGGTCTTGGTTCAAGAGATCGGAAGCCGCAATGACGCACGATTCGACCGGCGCTACCTCGGCATTCAGGGCCACGCACGCGGGGCGAGGGTGTCTTTCTCTGCAGGCTTCCTGGTCGAAGACAACGATCCAGGGAAAGATGCCGAACTCCGTCGAGGCGTGGCGGCTGGGTCAGGCTGGCGGCACTGCGATCGCTGACGTCCTCTACGGCGAGGTGAATCCTTCGGACAAGCTCCCGGAGACGATTCCGATCCGCTTGCAGGATTCTCCCGCCTCTCTTGATGTCGACGTCGACGTCGACGACGGAGCCGTCCGATACAGCGAGGGGCTCTTCGTTGGTATCGGTGGTACGACGCGCGCGGGCTGGAGGTCGCGTACCCGTTTGGGCACGGCCTCTCCTACACCTCGTTCGACTACGGCCAGGCGACGGTGGCGTCCGCGAGCGCATCGCGCGACATCGAGGTCCGCGTGACGATCACCAATGTCGGAGACCGCGATGGGAGGGAGATCGTTCAGGTGTACACATCCCTTCCGGGCTCGTCGGTGCAGCGACCGCCGCGCGAACTGAAGGCATTCGCGATCGCGGAGATTCCTGCGGGTGCGAGCCGAGAGGTGGTGCTAACGTCCGCCGCGATGACCTCGCCTACTGGAACTCGGTTGCGCAGCGATGGGTCGTCGAGGCCGGCGAGTACGTCTTCGATGTGGCGGCATCCAGCCGCGACATCCGCTCGACTGCGTCACTGCACGTCGAGGGTGACGCCTACGTGCCGACGGTCTCGCACCAGTCGACACTCGCCGAGGCGATCGTGCACCCCACAGTCGGGCCGGCGCTTCGTGCGATTTTGGACGAGGAAGCCCCATCTGGATTCCTCGCGATGGGGGACGCAGACAGGATCGTGGCGATCATGGGTGACTTCCCGCTGGTGCGATTCGCACGGATCGCCGGCGGTGCCCTGCGGCCAGAGGTGCTCGACGCGATCATCGAGTCGTATCGCGCGGAATGAGAGCGAGTCGACCGGCTCGAGACTGTCGAGCCGGTCGACTCGCTGCGTTGGCTAAGCTCCTTCGCCGAGCCGAGCGCGGAGGTAAGCTACCGCGCGTTCGATCGGCGGTTCCGGGTCTGAGCCTTCGAAAACATGCTTAGCTCCCGGCACTCGAACGAGTTCAGCGTCGCCGCCGGCGGCCTTGAGCCCTGCCAATAGTTGCTCACTCTGCGAGATCGGCACGAGTGAGTCATCCTCGCCGTGCACCAGGAGAAACGGCGGCGGAGTGGAGCCCACGTTGTTGATGGGCGAAAGCAGGCGTCTTGCATCGGCTGCAGGCAAGGGCGAGTTCGACAGGACTACGGTCGTGGGATCTGCGTGCTCGCGGCCCCCAGCGCTGAGCAAGATCTCGACGACTTCAGCGGGGAGCGAATCGAAGAGCGAGGGCATCGTGTCGACGTCGGACACTCCGTAGAAGTCGACGACAGGTGACACAGCGCTGCTCGGTCCGGTGATGCCTTCTGAACCTTCGAGTGCGGGATCCTTAGCTAGCCCCAGAAGGGCGACGAGATGGCCTCCGGCCGACTCGCCCCATGCGCCTATTCGATCGGGATCGATACCTAGCTCAACAGCGAAGTGACGGATGTATCTCACCGCAGCTTTCGCATCATGAATCTGTGCCGGGAACGGTGCTTCCCTGGAGTGCCGATAGTCGATCGCCACTATGGCTAGCCCTGCGTCTATCGCTTTTTGGAACAGCATGCCTTCGGGCCAATATTCCGGCGGCATCTGTCGGCTACCGAACAGCCAGGCCCCTCCGTGGACCCAGATAACGCACGGACTCGGTCCTGACGCCGCCTTCGGGGTATAGACGTCGAGGTGGAGCGGCCGGTAACCGTCGGGGATCGAGTATGTCAGCGAGGGAAAGATGTGGGCATCTCTCGGCTGCTGCCGTTCAGCAGTCCCTGGGGGATGAAAGGTGGGAGGGCCGATGACGCGCGCTGGCTGATCATCTACCGTTTCACCACGAGCGTTATCAAGGTTCATTCGTCGTCGCTCCTCTGTGATCGGATCTCTGCAGCAGCTACGTTGGGGTTCATTCTATGAAACCCGGTTTCACTGGTGAAGACTAGAGCAGAAGGGCATGTTAGGCATTTGCTAACGCTAACCCGAGCGAATCCGAATTGCCAAAGAGTCGCTCTGCACCCACGCTAGGTCGAAACGGATCGTTCTTGACAGCCATCCGTCGACACCGTTGTCCATACTCACATCGATCACAGGAGATCCAGATGTCTCGATTCAGTACCGCCCGCATGAGCGGCGCCGTTGCGGCAGTTGCCGTGTCGGCGCTCGCGCTTACCGCCTGCACAGGCGGGTCAGGCGGCGGGGAGTCCGGCGCAGCCCCGGACACGGCGAAGCTCGTTATCGCGTCCGATTCCGATCAGGCGGCGCTCGGCTACGACCCCGCTAGCTATGGCTCGGGTCAGAGGATGTTCTTCGAGGGGATCTATGACTCCCTCTTCGTGCTCGATGACGATGGGAAGGTCGTTCCTCAGCTCGTCACGAAGTTCGAGTTCAACGGCGATCAGACACAGCTGACCATGGATCTCGATACCGAGGCGACGTTCGCCGACGGATCCACACTCAGCGCCGAACTAGTCAAGGAGAATCTCGCCGCGCGCGGCAATCCCGATCTGAGCGCCTACAGCGCGTTCGCTGCGGGCGGGGAAAACGAGATCACGGACGTGATCGTCGTGGACGAGGATACCGTCACGCTCGTGTTCGCCACCGCGAAACCTGGCTTCGAGGCTAACCTCACGGCGCCCGCAGGCATGATCGTCGGGCCTGCAGGTGCCGCCGATCGCGAGAGTTTGCTGTCCACGCCTGACGGCTCAGGGCCCCTTGCGATCGATGGCAAGGCCACCATCAAGGGGAACTCCTACCTTCTCGTGAAGAAGGACGGGCACCCCGGAGCGGACGCCTATGCTTTCGACTCGTACGAGTTTCGTCCTATCGCCGAGCCGCAAGCGCGCGCGAATGCCGTGATCTCAGGCGAAGTGGACCTGGCACTGCTCACCGCGGATTCCGTGCCTCAGGTCGAATCCGCTGGAGTCGAAGTGGCCACGAACGGTGGCACGGTCCAGAACCTCATTCCATGGGACAAGGTCGGCGCGACGGCCCCCCAATGGGGTGACCCTCGGGTCGTCCAGGCGCTGTCGATGGCGATCGATCGGGAGGAGTACATTGCTGCAGTACATCCTGGTGAGATCCCCACAGCCAACGCCTTGCCGGCGGACAGCCCTGGATACTTGGCTGAGCTCGACGAGGAGTACGCGTATAACCCTGATGCGGCAAAGGACCTTCTCGCGCAAGCCGGCTATCCCGATGGGTTCACGTTCGACTTCACCATCGGCACGGGTAGCCAGCGTGATATGGAAGCAATCCAGAAGTACTGGGGCGAGATCGGCGTCACTGTCAATCTGAAGAACGCGGCGACGACCGAGGAGCTCTTCGGCGCGGTCTCCACAGAGGGCCTTGGCGGTCCGATCCCCTTCCAGTGGACCAACCCCGTCGGCCCGGTGTACGGCGCACTCTTCGGTTTTGCCAATTTTCACGGCGCCGAGAACGCTGATATCCAGGCGGCAGCGGGTGCGTACAGTGCAGCCGGTGACGATGAAGCTGCGCAGGAGGCCGCGCTTCAAGATCTCAACCGGTCGATCGTCGATTCCGGTTGGCTCATCCCGCTGTTCGAGCAGATCGCTCCATGGGGATACAACGACACGAAGGTTGCCGAACCCTCGTTCGTGGGGGCAGAGGTGTTCCCGCTCCTCGCGACGCTGCAGCCCGCGTCCTGACCTAATCAGATGTCGGTGCCTATGGGCGACTGTCGGCACCGACATCGCAAGGAGTGATGATGCTCATCTTCATACTGAAGCGAGTCGCCTGGGCGATCCTTACGCTGCTGATCGCCTCATGGATCGCGTTCATGCTGGTCCATCTCTCGGGCTCCACGCCCGGCGGCGTGGCGCTCGGCCAGGGCGGCACCCCTGAAGAGATCAGGGCTTACAACGAAGCCATCGGATGGTATGACCCATGGATTCCGCAGTTCTTTTCATGGGTAGCGCCGGTTCTGCGGGGCGACTTCGGAACGTCTCTCATAGACGGGCGGTCGATCGGTGACGACATCGCGAAGAGATTGCCGGTGACCGCTGCCCTCGCGTTCTTCGGTACTGTGGTCAGCTCTGGCGTCGGTATCGTGCTTGGGGTAGTTGCGGCTGTACGCGGTGGCGCTTTAGACCGGTTCATCACTGCGCTCTCGGGCATACTCCTCTCGGTCCCCGCCTTCTGGGTGGGTGTTCTCCTGGTTTACGTTTTCGCTGTTCAGCTCCGAGTATTTCCCGCTACCGGGTACGTTCCCCTAGATGTTGATCCGGGTGCTTGGGCGAGATCGATCGCACTTCCGGTCCTGACAATCGCCATCACGTCCGCAGCGGGAATCGCCCGTCAGACACGCGCATCGATGTCGGAGACCCTCACCCAGGAGCACATCAGGATGCTTCGCGCGATCGGTACCCCGACGCCGCGGATCATCTATGTGCATGCGCTCCGTGGAGCAAGCTTGCCGATCATCGCGAGCGTGGCGATCCAGTTCATCTTGCTCTTTGGCGGCTCAGTCATCATCGAGGTCCTTTTCGCACTACCGGGAATCGGCCAGGCCATGCAGGGGGCAACCGGAACCGCAGACCTGCCTTTCGTTCAGGCCCTCGTTCTGGTAGCGACTCTCGTGGTCGTCATCGTCAACCTGGGTCTTGAGCTGCTGACAAAGACCCTCGATCCGAAGCTGCGTGCATCATGACCGTTTCCACCACATCCATCGTGCGGCCCGTTCGCACTGAGCGCCGACTGAAGAGCCGAGTTCTGGTGTCTCCTACTGCGGTGATCTCGATCGTCTGGCTACTCGGCCTCGTGCTCGCCTCGCTGACTTCACCCTTGTGGCTTCGGTACGGCCCGCTTGATCAGGATCTGTCAGTTGTCCTGCAGGGCCCATCCGCTGCTCACTTGCTTGGCACCGATGAACTCGGGCGCGATCTACTGGCACGTCTGATTAGCGCTGCGGCCCCCACGGTCTTCATCGCGCTTATCGTGCCCGTAGTGGCGATCGGCGTGGTAATTCCGCTCACCCTGTGGGCATCGCGGAGCCGGTGGGCGGAGAACGCGATGGACAGGATCTCCGAGATCGTGCTGTCGCTGCCGGGGACGGTGATCATCCTCGCGTTCATCGCGGCGTTCGGTGCGAACATGCCGATTCTCATGGCGATCTTCGGTCTCCTCATCACCGGTGCGATCTACAAGGTTCTCTTCGGACAGTCCAAGTCGCTCCACCGGCAACTCTTCGTCGAGGCTGCGGCCGTCGACGGTGTGCGTCCGATGATCGCCAGCCTTCGACATGTCCTGCCCAATATGTCCACGACGGTCATCGTGCAGTTCGTGTTGCTGTTCGGTGCGGGCATCGGAGTGCAGGCCGGCCTGGCGTTCATCGGATTCGGCCCTCAGCCGCCCGAGCCGACGTGGGGTGGGATGATCCAGACCGCATCGCGCTTCATCTTTCAGCAGCCATGGATGATGGTGCCCACCGGGGTGATGCTGTCGCTGACGATCATCGCCGCGAACTCCCTTGCTGACGTGCTCGCCGGCGGCACCGCCGTGCCGCCGCCGTTGGTCGCCCTGCGTCGCAAGAAGAGCAAGAAGACTGGCGCGACGGTCGAGAACGCTCCCAGAAGTCATGCAGCTGACGCGGAGCAGGGCGGCCTGATCGTTCAGGACCTCGTCATCGGAGTCGACAACGATGGACCCGCGCTCGTCACAGGTGTCTCCTTGCATGTTCGCAAGGGTTCGGTCATGGGGCTTGTCGGTGAGTCGGGCTGTGGCAAGAGCGTCACCTCCTATGCCCTTCTGGGCCTCCTTTCTCCCGGTCTTTCCGTTCGCTCGGGCAGCATCGGCTGGAATGGCGCTGATCTCACACAGGCCACCGAGAAGACGCTCCAGCGCGTGCGCGGTCACGAGATCGCATTCATCTCGCAGGAGCCCACTCGGGCACTCGATCCGATGTTCACTGTTCGGTCGCAGCTGACTACCGCGATCAAACGATTGCGCCGGGTGGGGGGAGCCGAGGCGAAGCGCGTTGCCGCTGGGCTCCTCGAGGATGTGGGGATCGTCGATGTCCCGCGAGTGCTCAAGAGCTATCCGCATCAGCTCTCAGGCGGTATGGCGCAGCGCGTAGCCATTGCGCTCGCGCTGTCGGGAACACCGAGCCTTCTCATCGCGGACGAGCCCACCACTGCCCTCGATGTGACGATCCAGGCAGAGATCTTAGACCTGTTGCGCGGACTCGTCGCAGAGCGGGGGATGTCGATCATTCTCGTGACGCATGACCTCGGGGTGGTCGCTGATATCTGCGATGACGTCTCGGTGATGTATGCGGGGGAGATCGTCGAGACCGGTTCGGTGCGCGACGTACTCATGCGCCCCGAGCATCCGTACACGATGGCTCTGCTCGCGGCTGACCCGCACACGGCTGCCGACCTCGGCACTATGACAAGTCTGGCCTCGATTCCCGGACAGGTTCCCCTGCCCGGATCATGGACGACTGGCTGCCGTTTCGCTCCGCGCTGCCGATTCGCGACCGACATCTGTCTCACGACTGTGCAACTGGATCCTCGCGCGGCTGGTGACGGCGGAGTGCGCTGTGCGCGCCGTGACCAAGTACGCGGTCGGCAAGACGAGTGGCGACTGCCGATCATGATGGGAGAACAGCGATGACCATCTCAGAATCATCCTCCGATCGCGCCACGACGGGAGTCCCCCCGTTGCTGGAGGTGCGCAATCTCGTCGTGAGGTACGGAAGGACCGGACCCGCGGCGGTAGACGACGTGTCGTTCACTATCGCGCGCGGCGAGACTCTCGGGCTCGTTGGGGAGTCAGGCTCGGGGAAGACGACGATCGGGAGGGCCATTCTCGGCCTTCAGCCTGTGACAAGCGGCGAGATCTGGTTCGACGGAAAGGACATCACGCGGGCGAGTGTCGCGGAGCGCCGTGCTCTGCAAGGTGACCTGCGCGCGGTGTTCCAGGACCCGTTCTCCTCGCTCAACCCGCGCCGCCATATCGGCGACTCGCTGGCCGAGCCTCTGAAAGTATCGGGCGTGCCGGGTCCGGAACGAAGTGTGCGTGTCGACGAGGCACTCGCCTCCGTCGGGCTGCCGGATGGTTCGGCCGAACGCTACCCGCGTCAGTTCTCGGGTGGGCAGCGGCAACGTGTCGCCATCGCTCGTGCGCTCGTCACCGATCCGCGGCTCGTGGTCTGCGACGAAGCCGTCAGCGCCCTGGACCTCTCGACGCAAGCGCAGATCCTCAACCTGCTCGCTGAACTGCGCAGGGGCGCAGACCTCGGGTACCTGTTCATCGCGCACGATATGGCTGTCGTCGAGTTCCTCGCCCAGCGCATCCTGGTACTCAACAGAGGGCGCGTGGTGGAGCAGGGGACGACAGCCGAAGTCCTGGGCAATCCGCAGGACAGCTATACGCGGGTTCTCATCGCCGCCTCGCCTGTCCCCGATCCGGATGAGCAGGTGCGGCGTCGAGAGGCCTGGCAACGGTTGCGCGCCGAGATGAAGGCCGCAGCAGCCGCGGCGCCAGCCACCGCTGTCGCGAATGGCCTAAATTGACGCGCGCTGTCGCTGTTGCTGGTGGGAGCCGAGAGATCGAGGGAGATTCACACGCTCTCTTCGCGCCGGTTCGAGACCAGTTCGCGACGTTTGTGAACGACGACGTCGACTTCAGCGGTCAGTTGTGCCTTTGGTATCGAGGTGAGGTGGTGGTGGACATCGCTGCGGGGGCGCTGAGCCTCGATTCCTTGACCGGGGTGTTCTCCGTGTCGAAGGCGTTGAGCGCCTTGGTCATCGCACGACTCGTCGATTCAGGGCAACTGACCCTTGATGCGCGGGTCTCCATGTACTGGCCGGAGTTTGCAGCGTCAGAGAAGGAAGCCATCACGGTGCGTCAGCTTCTCGCGCATCAAGCGGGACTCGTGGCCATCGACGGAGTCGTTGCTCTCGATCTCTTCCTCGACTGCAGCGTCGGCGGTGCCGCGCTCGCCCGTCAGTTCCCTCTCTGGCGGCCGGGGACTGCCTTCGGTTATCACGGACTGACGATCGGTGTCCTGATGGAGGAGCTCGTCCGGCGGATCACCGGTCAGTACCTTCAGGAAATCTACGAGCGGGACATTCGAAGCCCCCGGGGCGTCGACGCTTACCTGGGGCTGCCGCCCGGACTGGATGCGAGGTACGTGCCCACCGACGACGCCATCCTGAGCTCGACTCAGCCTGGGGACACCCTCCGCCGACCGCCGTTGGACGGGGTCACGACGTCGGTCTTCGGCAACCTCGACTGCGGAATGACGAATGCCACGGATAGTGCGTTCACGAACAATGTCCGCACGCGACGGGTGGGGCCGGCGGCTTTCGGTGGTGTCGCTTCGGCTCGCGGTCTGGCAGCCCTGTACGCCGATGCGCTCGAGTCGAGCCCTACACCGGTGGCATCGGCGAACACTCTCGCTCGAATGGCGCAGCAGCACTCTTGGGGAACGGATCGCGTCCTCCACGCAACGAGGGCCTACGGACTCGTATACATGCTTCCTCATCCGGAGATGGCGTTCGGAAGCCCTTATGCGTTCGGCCATGATGGTGCCGGTGGGGCGCTCGTCTTCGCCGATCCCCGAAGTCAGATCTCTTTCGCCTACATTCCCCATCCGATGCAGTTCCCGGGAGGGGTGGATGCTCGTGCGATCGTGCTCGCTCAGCTCGCGCAGCAGTGCGCGGCCTAGCCTCTACCGAGCGGTGACAGCTCTCGCGCTACGGCGCGGAAGGTCTCGACGGCGGGGTCCCTTGAATCTTTGAGACTCAGCAGGTGTACGCGCGCTGAGGGGATGTCGTGGATGCGGACGAACGACAACTCCTCGCGTCGGTAGTGATGCGAGGCTGACTCGCCCGCGATGTTGACCCCAGCGCCCGCCGCCACGAGTTCGAGGAGTCCCTCGATGCTGTCTGCTGTGGGTCCTCGGCGCGGGTGTGATCCATCTGCTCGGGGATCGACGACCCACCAATTCACGACGTCTGTCGGCCCCGAGCCCACTGTCACGAACAGCTCATGATTCGTCTCGTTGATCGAGATCGATTCGCGATGAGCAAGAGGATGATCGGTCCGAACCACGAGTACTCGAGGTTCTTCCCACATCGGCTCGGAGCGCACGCGTGGCGGAGCGGGAACCGGGGGCGCGAAGGCGACGTCGACGCGGCCGGCGTCCAGCTCATCGAACACCTCGAAGAACCCCATCCGGCGCATCTCGATTCGGGCGCTCGGCACGCGCTGCAGTGTCTCCGAGATCACGGCAGCAGTCAACGTGCCTGCGCCCGCGGCCACGACGCCCACACGGAGCACGGGCGACATCGCTTGACGCTGGACCGAGCGGCCCCAGCTGAGCAGTTGATCATGATCGTCCTGAACCCTCCGAGCGAAGGGCAACAGGGCATCCCCGTGGACCGTGAGCTCGACCCGGCGTGGAGTGCGATCGAAGAGCTTGGTGCCCAACTGCTGCTCGAGTCGGCTGATCTGCTGGCTCAAGGATGGGGGCGTGATGTTGAGTCGATCAGCCGCGCGACCGAAGTGCAGCTCTTCAGCGAGCGTGCAGAAATACCGGATCACCTGGATGGATACGTCCATGTCGCCATCTTAGCCACAGGCTAACGTCGAGTAGGAAGCTCGAACTTCCTTCTTCTCGGCAACCTCTTGAGACTGGAGTGGTCTGGAACCATGACTCGAAACTGTTCGAGGGTTCCCTCTGCCTAACGGCACGCACCGCCGCGAGACCAATTGCTCACAAGGAGGTAAGCATGACCACTTTCCCGAACGACGATCCCGACAAGGTCGCCTACGCCGGAATTCTGCCGGCAGCACCCAAGCCGTTCGTGCTCGGCAACGGCGAGGGAGAGAAGTCGCTCGTCTTCGACCAGCTCTTCACGATCCTGCTCTCGGCTGATGAGACAGAGGACCAGTACGGTGCGTTCACAATGGTCGGCAACGCAGGACGGCGGATTCCGGCGCACCGCCACTTCAAGACCCATGAGATCTTCTATGTGGTCGATGGCGAAATCACCGTGTGGATGGACGACGAAGCTGACTATCACTCGAAGACCACGCTGGTCACGGGTGACTTCGCATACGTGCCCGCCGGGATCGTGCATGCCTTTCAGATCCACAACACCACGAAGGTGTTCGGCGTCGGAACCGCCGGTTTCGAGCGCTTCTTCCACGCCATGGGGCAGCAGACTGATGCCACAGACCCGAACGGCGTCTACGTGCCCGACTTCTCGGTGATGCGCGCGGCGGGCGAGAAGTACTCGACGCAGTTCATGCCCGAGTTCGAGTTCCGCGACTGAGCGGTGCTCTCCTTCGCCGAGGTCGATGTCGCGCAACCGGACGGGTTTCGTCCTCTGTCGATCGACCTGAGAACGCCGGACGTCGGTGGTGCGCCCGTCATCGTTTTCCTTCACGGTGGCGGATGGTGCCGCGGGAGTCGCAAGGTGTTCACACCGGGCATGTCGGATGCCGAGTCGTTCGAACTCATCGTGGCGGCGGGCTACGCCGTGGCGTCCTGCGAGTATCGGCTGAGCGGTGAGGCGCGCTTTCCCGCCCAACTCGAAGACGTAGACGCGGCAATCGACTGGCTCCACGCCCATGGCGCAGAGTACGGCGTTGACCCGACAAGAGTCGTCCTGTGGGGCGTCTCCGCCGGCGCGACGCTCGCCTCCCTCACCGGTCTTCGACGGTCCGATGTCCGGGGTGTCGTCGACTGGTTCGGCCCGGCGGATATCGTGGCCATGGCGGATCACGAGACGGGTGAGGCTCCGGACCATACGCGCGAAGCACGGTGGATCGGTGGCCGCGCCGCTGAGCGATCTGAGACAGCTCGCGCGGCCAGCCCACTGTCGCAGGTGCACGGGCAAGCCCCTCCGTTCCACATCTCGCACGGAACCGCCGACGCTCTCGTGCCCTTCGCGCAGAGCGAGGTGTTCGCTGCGGCTCTCCGCGCCGCCGATGTCGACGTCGAACTCGTGCCGGTCGAGGGCGGTGGGCATTTCTGGCGTGACGTGTCCGACACCCGTCCCCTCTTCGCCGCGGCCCTGCAGTTCGTGCGCCGCGTCACGAACTAACGCCTCCGAAAGGATCTCTCATGATCTCAGCACAGATGATCGCCCCGCTGCACTCCGCCGAGGCAGCGCCGCTCTTGCGTCACGAGTTTTCGCTCGACGAGGGTCACGGGCCGGTCGTCCGCGCAACCCTGCGCGTGAGCGCGCTCGGCGTGATCGAAGCGTGGGTGGGTGGCAGGCCGTCGTCTGATGAACTACTGGTGCCAGGGTGGACCAGCTACGAATGGCGTGTGCGGGTGGTCGAGCACGATGTGACGACGGCCGTGTCAGCGCGTACCGTACTCGGCCTGCGTCTCGGCAACGGCTGGTACCGCGGCTATCTGGGCTTCACCGGTGATCGCGCGCTGTACGGAGAGGAGCGTGCCGGGTATGCACAGCTGACGATCCTGTTCGAGGACGGGCACGTGCAGGCCGTGGTCACAGACGAATCCTGGCGATCATCGACGGGCGAGGTCCTGGCGGACGATCTGTACAACGGAGAGACGATCGATGCTCGGCTGTCGAATGATGCGTGGTTGCACCCCGGGTTCGACGACAGCGATTGGGGCGCTGTGCGGATCGTCGACGTCGACGAAGGCCTTCTCGTCGAACGCACATCGCCACCGGTGGTGCGCCAGGGCGAGCGCGCAGTCGAGCGCGTATGGACGTCGCCGACAGGTAAGACGCTGGTCGATTTCGGTCAGAACCTGGTCGGCTTCCTCCGGGTGCGAGTATCTGGGCCCGCCGGAACCGCTGTGATGATCCGGCATGCCGAGGTCATCGAGCACGACGAGCTCGGCACGCGTCCGCTGCGCCGAGCAGAGGCGACGGATCGCTTCATCCTGAGCGGCGGCGACGATGTCTTCGAGCCGACGCTCACCTTTCACGGGTTCCGCTATGCCGAGGTGACGGGATGGCCGGGCGAACTCGATCCCACGGCACTCACTGCAGTGGTCGTGTCGACCGAGATCCGCCAGATCGGTACGTTCGCGTGCTCTGATCCGGATCTAAGCCAGCTGCACAGCAACGTGCGGTGGGGCATGCGAGGTAACTTCCTCAGCGTGCCCACCGACTGCCCGCAACGTGATGAGCGACTCGGATGGACCGGCGATCTTGCAGTCTTCGCACCCACCGCAGCGTTCCTCGGCGACGTCGAGCGGTTTCTGGCCGACTGGCTCGTCGACACCGAACTCGAGCGCCGCGCCGCCCCCTTGGGTGCTGTGCCGGTCGTTGTCCCCGACGCGCTGAAGTACCTCGATACGGGATTCCCGCCTCCGGGAGCGACGGCTGTGTGGGGAGACGCTGCTGTCTGGGTGCCGTGGGCGCTGTGGACCGCGTACGGCAATGAGCAGACGCTTCGAGACGCCTACCCGCTCATGTCCGCGCACACACGTTCTGTTGCGGCATCGCTCTCGCCTACAGGGCTCTGGGACTCGGGCTTCCAGTTCGGCGACTGGCTGGATCCGGACGCTCCGGCGGACAACCCCGGACTCGCGAAGGCGCCGTCCGGCGTCGTCGCGACCGCGAGCGCCTATCGCACGGCCACGCTCATGGCCGAAGCGTCCGCACTCTTGGGTGAGCAGCAGGATGCCGAGGAGTTCGCCGTTCTCCGCGATCGAATCGGCGACGCGTTCCGTGCACACTACGTCGAGGATGGGCGGGTGCGCAGCGACAGTGTGACCGCCTACGCCCTCGCGCTGGGATTCGGCATCCTCCATGACGCCGATCGGATGGTCGCCGGAGACCGGCTCGCGGAACTCGTGCGCGACGCGGGCCATCGCATCAGCACTGGCTTCGCGGGGACGCCGTTCGTGTGTGACGCGCTCGCAGCCACGGGACACCTTGAGGACGCGTACGCTCTTCTGCTGCAGCGCAAGGCGCCGTCATGGCTCTACGCGGTCACGATGGGCGCGACCACGATCTGGGAACGCTGGGATTCGATGCTGCCCGACGGTTCGATCAATCCGGGTGATATGACGAGCTTCAATCACTACGCGTTCGGAGCGGTCGCCGACTGGATGCATCGGTCGGTCGCCGGGATCGCACCCCTCGAACCGGGCTATCGGCGGATACTGTTCGCGCCGCAGCCCGGTGGCGGACTAACCTGGGCCGAAGCGAGCCTCGACACTCGATACGGCAGGGCCTCGGTGCGCTGGGACATCGAAGGTTCCGAGTTGCGGGTCGAGATCTCAGTGCCCGATGGAACCGATGCTGTTCTGCGGATTCCCGGGCTTGAGGATGAATCGGTTGGCGCCGGCACCCACACGCGGCGAGCCGACGTGCTCAGGTCGAACGAAGGAGGCGGGAGATGAGATCCGCAGTCTTCCGAATCTTCTCGAGGAGCGGACCCCGGAGCGAGTCCAGGTCATGACGCGTCGACGCGACGGCGATGTTGATCGCGGCGGCCGGTCGCGCCGCGTCCGGTCCGAAGACGGGGACCGACACCGAACGCAAACCGGCAGCGACTTCTTGATCCTGCAGCGAGTACCCCTGGTCGCGGATCGTCGAGAGTCTCTCGCGAAGGTCATCGAGCGACGTGGCGGCGTTGGGGCCGGCGTGCGAAGCGAAGTCGTGACCCTGGAGAGCCGACATCAGCTCCGCTTCGCTCAGATACGCGAGCAGGAGCTTGCCCATCGAGGTATACGCAGCTGGCAGCGTAGACCCCACCTGGATGTTCGCGGTCACGAGATCCGAGTTCCTCAACCGAGCAAGGTAGAGCACTCGATCCCCGACGAGGACGCCCAGATTCACGGTCTCGCCGGATTCTTCGGCCAGATGACGCAGCGGCTGCTCGCTGAGTTGCACGATGCTCGAGCCGCGCAACGCAGCGGACCCGAGCTGGAGCACTGCGATACCGGGACGGATGCTTCCGTCCGAGGAGCGCTCGAGGTAGCCGCCCTCCTCGAGGGTCGCGACGACCCGAAAAGCCGTCGGCATAGGGATCCCGGTGCGGTCGCAGATCTCGCGAAGTTTCAGAGAGGTCGTCGACTCATCGAAGAGGCGGAGGACGTCGAGGCCTTTCGCGAGGGCCTCGATGCGGTAGCGACTGCCAGTCTTGGGCACGACGTCCGTCTCCGGAGTGATTTCAGCTTTCATCGTGTGAAACCGTACCACTCATCCGACGCGGAACACTCGCAGCTGAAGGGCCAGGGTGGAGTAATAGCCGACAAGGGCGATCGCTTCGAAGATTCCGTCAGTGCCGAGCATGCGGGATGCTTCGGTCCACTGCGCGTCGGAGAGGTCTCCATCAAGGAGGGCGATGATGACGCGAGCCACGATTGCCTCCTCCTGCGTGAAGGAAGAGATGTCCTCCGCCCGGAGCGAGGCGAGCTCGCTCTCGCTGAAGCCGATCGCCCGCGCGACGGCTTCGTGGGATTCGCGCTCGAATGCGCTGTCCCATCGTGCAGCCACGAGGAGGATCGCCAGTTCGCGAGCGCGATCAGAGAAGGCCGAGCGATAGCGGATCGCGGCACCGAGTGCTTGCTGCGCGGTTCCGATGGCGGGAGAACGCAGCATCAGATCGAAGGGACCGCGCAGGGATCCGTCCCCGGAAGTGAGCGGGAAGTGCTGAGGTCCTCGAGCACGCGGGCCGCCCGTGATCTCGTCGTACAGCGTGCGCTGCTCCTGAGTGAGGTGCTCGGGGAGAAGCGGAGGGATTCGATGCGTCATGAGATGCCCCTTCCGAGGGGTTGGGGAGTGCCAAGTTCGACATCAGTATTCAATCAGCGAAATATGCTTTCGACAAGTAAAAGTGTCAACTCAAGGAAGAGCCCATGCCTGAAGTAACTAATCACACCCTCCACGCCCACGGCTTCGATTTCGGAGTTCGGGTGTACCCCGCCGACGATCCCGATGGCTCGGTTCTCGTCTGGCTGCACGGTGGTGCTTTCCTGTGGGGGACGATCGACATGCCGGAGTCCGATGAGGTGGCGAAGCAGGTGAGCGCAGCCGGGACCACTGTGGTCGCAGTCGACTACACCCTCGGCCCGGTCGAGGGGCTGCCGCCGCTTCCCCCGCGAGAAGACGGCGAGACGGGGCCGGACCCCGAGCGGGTCGCCGCGGAGATCGCCGCGGCAGGGCCGCGTTCGCCCTATCCGACGGCATCGCTGCAGACGGTCGAGGCGCATCGTTGGGCGCGCGAGAATGCCTCCCGCTGGGGAGGCGACCCGAAGCGGGTCTCGCTCGGTGGGGCGAGCGCCGGCGCCAACCTGTCGGCCGGAGCTGCCGTGCGACTTCGTGATGCCGGTGATGAGCTGCCGGATTCGCTCCTGCTGATCTACCCGGCGCTGCATGAGACGGTGCCGCCGATGGATGCCGAGCTTGCCGGCTTCTTGGAGTCGCTTCCCGGCGGGGGTGGGCTCCCGCCGGAGGCGGGTCGGGCGATCAATGAGATCTACTTCGGCGCTGTGTCGCCTACGGAGGTGTACGCACACCCTGGTGGGCACGACATGCGTGGGATGCCTCGAACGTTGATCGTGACCGCCGAGCATGACAGTCTGCGCCCGTCGGGTGAGGCCTTCGCTGCCGACCTCGCTCTCGGTGGCGTGGATGTGACGCTCTTTAAGGAGCCCGCGGCACAGCACGGGTACCTGAATGAGATCGGGGACCCCACCGCGGCTCACACCATCGGGCTCATGGTCCGGACGATGGCCGATTGACTCGCATGCTCCAGTGCGTTATGTTCACAGAACGAAAGCAGCTTTCGTTCAATGAACTTTGCTCGCGAACTTGAAGGAGGCTCTGATGCCGATCGAGACGACGAATGATGCATCCATGCAGACGGATTGGCTGGGCCTGAACGGAGCACGAGTGCTGATCGCCGGCGCGGGCGGAATCGGCGGCGCCTGCGCTGTCGCATATGCCGAAGCCGGGGCGTCCGTCGCCATCGTCGACCGCGATCAGCGCGCGCTCGACATGATCGGCGTCGAACTCGCCGCTCTGGGCGTGAGGTACGAGCTGCTGCAGGCAGACCTCACCGTGCACGGCGAGGGTGCGCGCGTGGTGACGGAAGCGATCGCCGTTCTCGGCGGCCTCGACGTGCTGCTGCACGCGGTGGGAATCAACGATCGTCGCCCCATTCTCGAGTTCACCGAGGATGAATGGGACCGCATCCTGCAGGTCAACCTGTCGTCGGTATTCGGGCTCGCGCAGGCGGCGGGTCGTCACATGGTCGCCCAGAAGTTCGGGCGCATCCTCGCGCTCTCCAGCGTCTCCGGGCTGCTCGCTCATCATTCACACGGGCCCTACGCGGCCTCCAAAGGCGGCATCAATCAGCTGCTGCGTGTGATGGCGCGCGAGTGGGCTGTTTCCGGGGTGACCGTCAATGCACTCGCACCCGGCTACATCGAGACGCCGCTGACCGCAGGAGAGCTCGCCAAACCGGGCAAGCGTGAAGATCTCGAGAGCCTCGTCCCCGCAGGCCGCCTCGGCACACCCGATGAGCTCACCGGCCCCGCGCTGTTCCTGTCATCCCGCCACGCCGGGTTCATCACCGGCCACGTGATGTACATCGACGGTGGTCGCACTCTTGTCTGAATCCACGAAGGAGAACAACATGTCGCAGATCTTCCCCCGCTTCGCGGGCAAGACCGTGCTCGTCACGGGAGCCGGCACCGGTTTCGGCGCCGAGATCGCCGTACGTGCCGCCCAGGAGGGCGCCAAGGTCGCCGTCCACTATCGATCGTCGAAAGCCGGAGCTGAAGCAACTCTGGCCCGCATCCGCGAAGCCGGCAGCGACGGCATCCTGGTACAGGCGGACATCGGGTCCTGGGAGCAGATCAGGCGCATGGCCGACGAGGTGTTCGCCGCCTTCGGCACTCTTGACGTGCTGGTCAACAACGTCGGTGACGTCTCGAGCGATCAGATGAACTGGGACCAGCTCACGCAGGAAGCACTCGATGCTGTCATCGACATCGACGTCAAGGGCACGTTGCTCATGACGCACGAGTTCGGCGAGCGCATGCTGGCTCAGGGGCACGGGAACATCGTGCAGGTCGGATCGACAGTCGTCGTCCGTGGTTCGGCGCGCGCCCCACAGTACGCGGCGGCCAAGTACGCGATCCTCGGCATCACCAAGTCCTACGCGAAGGCGTTCGCTCCCTCAGTGCGAGTGAACACCTTTGCGCCCGGGTTCATGGAGACCGAGCGTCTTCTCGAACGGGAGGACTGGAAGAACGGGCGCCGCGAGGTGCTGCTTTCGCAGACACCCATGGGTGTCATCCCGCCGCCTGAGTTCGTCGCCGGTGCCTGCCTGTGGCTTGCGACTGACGAAGCGGCACACCTCACCGGCGGGTACATGCTCGCCGACGGCGGATTCAACATGGTCGGCGCCTGAGCGCCGATCTTCGACACCATAGAGGAGAAACAGACCAATGAAGCTCATCACCTTCGACGGCGGTCGCGTCGGTCGCCTGGAACTGGAAGAGGGCGTCGTCCTCGAACTCGACGTTCCGTCGACTCGCGAATACTTCGAGCGCGGCGGCGACGTCCGTGAGACCGGCGAGAGGCTGGCATATGCGGATGTGAAGCTCGAAGCGCCCATTCGCCCCAAGAAGTTCTTCCACACGGCGGGCAACTTCGCAGACCACCACAACGAGCTCACCGCCGTCGACTGGTCGCACCCTGTGCACAAGGGCATCGTGTTCTTCCAGAACGTCGACGCGATCATCGGGCCCGACGACGACATCGTGTACCCGGAGGGACTGACGAAGGAACTCGACTACGAGCTCGAGCTGGGAATCATCATCGGGAAGTCGGGTAAGTTCTTCGGCCCCGACGAAGCGGACGACTACATCGCCGGCTTCACAGTGTTCAACGACATCTCGGCGCGCGACATCCAGCGCAAGGAGATGGAGTCGGGCGTCTTCTCGTTCTCGAAGGGCATCGACACCTTCAACCCCATCGGGCCGTGGATCGTCACGCGCGATGAGGTCCCCGACATGCACGAGCTGCCGATGCAGCTGCGAGTGAACGGCGAGGTTCGCCAGCAGGGCAACACGAACCAGACGCGAATCAAGTTCCCGCACCTGGTCGCGTACCACTCGCCGCAGATCTACAGCGCCGGCGACATCATCTCCACGGGCACGATCTCGGGTGTGGCAGCGGTGCAGCCGAACCCGTTCGACTTCTACCTCAAGCCCGGAGACAAGATCGAGGCCGAGATCACGGGCATCGGCACGCTTCGCAACACGGTCGTCTCGTGGGAGGACCGCTACGGTGTGCCTGCTCCGCAGCGCGTGGACTGGTGAGGGCGCGGCGTGAAGCTCGCTAATCTCGACGGTCGAGCCGTCATCATCGAACAGGACGGCAACACCGAACGTGCCATCGATGTCGAGAGGGCTTCGGGTGGTCGATTCGGACCCGATCCGCAGAGCCTGTTCGAGGAGTGGTCGGACTTCGTCGCCTGGGGGGCCGCGATTCCGAGCGCTGAATCGATCGAGATCGATGCCGGCGGGCTCGGGGCTCCGGTGCCGAGCCCGCGTCAGGTGTTCGCGATCGGGCTGAATTATGCCGAGCATGCTGCCGAGGCCGGGTACCCGCCAGATGAGATGCCGGTGACCTTCACGAAGTTCCCTTCGTCGATCGTCGGGCCGAATGCGGTTGTCGAGCTGCCGGAAGGCCACGTCGATTGGGAAGTGGAGCTTGTCGTCGTCATCGCCAAGAAGACCTTCCGAGTCGATCGCGAGAATGCGTGGGAACACGTCGCCGGCCTCACGATCGGGCAGGACCTCTCGGAACGGGTGACTCAGCTTCAGGGCACGCTGCCGCAGTTCAGCCTCGGCAAGTCATTCCCCGGGTTCGGGCCGACGGGCCCCTGGCTCGTGACTCCCGACGAGTTCGCCGATCGCGATGACCTCGCGATCGAGTGCAGCCTGTCGGGCGAGAGCATGCAGTCCTCGCGCACCTCGATGATGCTCTACGACGTGCCTGAGCTTCTCGTCAGGCTGTCCGCTGTCTGCCCCCTGTTGCCGGGAGACATGATCTTCTCCGGGACGCCATCGGGGATCGGCAACCGCCGCAGCCCGCAGCGCTTCATCCGTGCGGACGACGTGCTGGTCAGCAGGATCGAAGGCATCGGAACGCTGACGACGCACTTCGACAACAGCTGAAGAGGCGAGATCGTTGGTGACTCCAGGCGTGCTCGAGGATCTGCGCGTGGAGTATCTGCGGCAGCCCGTCGGGATCGGCGCGCGTCGCCCTCGCTTCATGTGGAAGGTCGCTCATCGACAGAGCGCCTATCAGGTGGAGGTTCACGCGGGTGATCGCCGCGTGTGGGCGAGTGGCGTTGTAGAGGAATCCGCGACGCTCGTCGAGTACGCCGGGCAGACGATCGCCTCATCCACCATCTACCGCTGGCGAGTCCGAAGCCGGATGCACGCGGGGGGCTGGACCCCATGGGCGGAGGCGAGTTTCGAAACCGGGCTGCTCGACTCGGGGGATTGGGTCGCCAGCTGGGTGGAGCCGCAGCAGCAGGATGCTTCGATCGAACGCTGGAGCATTCGGGATTGGATATCCGGGGGAGGCCCGGATTCTCCACCAGAGCAGCGACTGCGGCCGCCTCAACTTCTGCGACAGTCGTTCGTCGCACGAGCAGGCCTTGAGCGTGCTCGTCTTCATGCGACGGCGCGAGGCGTCTACTCGGCGTTCATCAACGGCGTGCGGGCGGGAGACCAGACGCTCGCGCCGGGATCGGATGCGTACGAACAGCGGATCTCCGTGCAGACCTATGACGTGACGGATGCGATCGAGGAGGGGGAGAACATCTTCGGGATGGCGCTTGCCGATGGTTGGTGGGCGGGCCGGCTGGGGCTGACCGGATCCAGTGCGCAGTTCGGAACCCGAACATCGGCGATCTGGCAGCTGCATCTGACCTACAAGGACGGCACCACCGACATCGCGGCCTCCGGTGGTGAGGCGTGCAGCACGGTGGGGCCATGGGTGTACTCGGATCTCTTTGTCGGGGAGTGTTTTGACAGACGGGCCGTTCCCCACGGTTGGGATCGCGGCGGTTTCGATGACTCGGGGTGGGAGCCCGTCATCGAGGTCGGACGAGACTACGGCGCTCTCCGTCCGTTCTCCGGCGAGCCGATCAGGCGGGTGCTCGAAGTTCGTGCGAAGTCGATCGTCGAGACTCCAGCCGGCTCGATCGTCGACTTCGGGCAGGTGATCGCAGGCCGGGTGCGGCTGCTGCTCCGCGACACGACCCCCGGGCAGCGCGTGGTGATCGAGCACACCGAGACTCTCGCCGCTGACGGCTCATGGTTCGACAACATCGTGGGGATCAATAAAGATCAGACCGACATCTTCGTCGCCGCTGGCGGGGTGGACGAGTGGGAGCCCGAGTTCACGTTCCACGGATTCCGCTTCGCGAGGGTACGTGGTCTCTCGTTGCCCCTCGTGCCTGGGGACATCACTGGAATCGTCATCGCCAGCGATCTCGAACAGACCGGATTCTTCGAGACTTCGGACCCACGTCTGAACCGGCTTCATGAGAATGTGGCGTGGAGCCAGCGCGGTAATTTCCTGTCGGTGCCGATGGATTGTCCGCAGCGGGAAAGGGCTGGGTGGGCCGGTGACATCCAGGCCTTCGTGGGCGCCGCATCGAACAATGCACTGGTCCTGCCTTTTCTATCGCGGTGGCTGGAGAATCTTCGCGCTGACCAACTCCCAGACGGCCGCATCCCGATCTTCTCTCCGCGTTCTCCCTTCGATGCCGAGGCTGCATCGAACGCGCAAGGGGTCGGCTCGATAGTTGCCTCCGCAGGGTGGAGCGACGCGATCGCCATCGTGCCATGGACGCTCTACGAGCGATACGGTGACCCGCATGTGCTCGAGGTGAACTACGAGAGCATGACGCGATGGGTGGAGTATCAGCGGCGGGAAGCGGTGCGCTCGCTTCCTGATGCGCTTGAGAAAGAGTCGGTACCGGAGGATCGCCGAGATGTACAGGCCCTGCTCTACAACGCGGGGCTTCATTTCGGTGACTGGCTCACTCCCAGCACGGTGGAGAATCGCCCCATGCATGAGGCCGTCGACATAGCCCCAGCGCTGACAAGCGAGTTCGTGGCTCCGATGTTTCAGGCGAACACGCTCACGATCGCAGCCCGAGCCGCGAGAGTCCTGGGCAGGGATGCGGATGCAAAGGATTTCGCCGAGCGGGCATCCGCGGTCAGAGCGGCCTTCGCCGCCGAGTACGTCGATGCGCTCGGCGACCTTCCGGTCCGCCTTCAAGGGCTCTATGTCTTGGCGCTCGCGTTCGAAATGGTTCCGGAGGTGGCTCGTCCGCTGACCGCGGCGCGACTGGTCCAACTCATCGCAGAGCGTGGGTACCGGCTCGACACGGGGTTCCTCTCTACGCCGTATCTGCTCGATGTGCTGTGCGATAACGGGCACCGCGAAGTCGCGCGTCGTCTGCTCTGGCAGTCCGAGATGCCCTCGTGGCTGTATGAAGTCGATCACGGTGCGACGACGATCTGGGAGTCTTGGGATGCGATCGCGCCCGACGGCGAGGTCCGCGCCACGTCGCTCAACCACTACGCATCCGGTGCCGTCGATGACTGGCTCTATCGGCGTATCGTCGGCATTCGCCCCTTGTCTCCGGGGTACCAGACTACAGCGATCGAACCAGGGACGGACATGGGACTCGACCGCGCGAGCGGGCACGTCGGCACACCGTTCGGCCGTCTACGGGTCGAGTGGCAGCGCGACGCGGGGGATGTTGTCGTGGAGGTTGACATCCCCCACGGGGTTGCCGCGGTTCTTCGCGTGGGTGGGGCTGAGCGAGTGCTCGACCCGGGCAGCAGCGTTCACACCCTCAGCCTGTAGACGCGACCGCGGTTCGTACTCCGGCGTCGGTTAGCCCGTCGCCCGAGAGCGTGACTTTACATGTCTCAGGACTCGTCCTATACTCGGGGAAGCGCTTCCTAAGGAAGCGCTTCCCCGCTCAATGACGACGATGGAGAGGGCATTGATGGCCGCCGCCGCCCCACCCGCGCAGAAGCGCAAACTCAGCCTGGCTGCTCGCCATCAGGAACGAGCAGCGTGGAGCTTCCTTGCTCCGTGGTTCGTCGGGATGCTGGCGATCACCGCCTTCCCGATGGTCGCCTCGCTCTATCTGTCTTTCACCGACTACAACCTCCTCAAGCCGCCTGAGTTCATCGGCCTCGAGAACTATGCGGACATGCTGAACGATCCCCGACTCGCGAAGTCGCTGGGCGTGACGTTCACATATGTGTTCCTGGGTGTGCCGCTGCTCATGGCTGCCGCGCTCGGCCTGGCGATCATGCTGAACCGCGGCATCCGCGGTCTGGCGATCTACCGCTCGGTCTACTACCTGCCGTCACTTCTTGGCGGTTCGGTAGCGGTGGGCATCCTGTGGCGTCAGCTCTTCGGTACGGAGGGGCTCGTCAACCAGTTTCTCGCGCTGTTCGGCATCGATGGCCCCGGATGGATCTCGGATCCCGACACGGCGCTCGGAACCCTTGTCGCGCTGCACGTGTGGACGTTCGGGTCCGCGATGGTCGTCTTCCTCGCAGGGCTGCGACAGATCCCGGAGATGTACTACGAGGCGGCGTCCATCGACGGCGCGGGTCGGTGGCGACAGTTCCGAAGCATCACATTGCCGCTGCTCTCGCCGATCATCTTCTTCAATCTGATCCTGCAGATCATCGGCTCGTTCCAGACCTTCACCCAGGCGTTCATCGTCTCCGGTGGTTCAGGGGGGCCGGCCGACTCGACTCTCTTCTACACGCTCTACCTCTATCAGGAGGGCTTCGGCAAGCGCGACATGGGCTATGCCTCCGCGATGGCCTGGTTCCTGCTGCTCATCATCGCCGTCTTCACCGCGGTGAATTTCATCGCCTCCAAGCATTGGGTGTTCTACAGTGACCGCGACTGATCTCCTGAAGCGCCGCTCGAGCGCGCCGTCTGCCCACCGCATCACGCTCTCGAAGGTCGTGAGGCACATCATCCTGATCGCTGTGGGCGTGCTGCTGATCTATCCGCTGCTGTGGATGGTCGCGAGCTCGCTCAAGCCGGAGGAGCTGATCTTCCGCGATCCGTCGCTGCTTCCCGAGACGATCGACTTCAGCAATTACACCGATGGCTGGAACGCGCTGTCGAGTCCCTTCGGTCTCTATCTGCTCAACTCGGGTGCGATCGTCCTCGGCAGTCTGCTGGGCAACCTCATCACCTGCTCGATGGCCGCCTACGCGTTCGCCAAGCTGGAGTTCCGGGGCAAGAAGATCTTCTTCGCACTCATGCTGATGACTCTGATGCTGCCGATCCACGTGCTCATCGTTCCGCAGTACGTCCTCTTCTCGAACCTCGGCTGGGTCAACACGTTCCTGCCGCTGATCGTCCCGAAGTTCCTCGCCACCGACGCGTTCTTCATCTTCCTCATGGTGCAGTTCTTCCGCGGACTCCCCAAGGAACTCGACGAGGCTGCTCGCATCGACGGCGCGGGGTACTGGCGCACCTACTTCCAGGTGCTGCTGCCGCTCTCCGTGCCGGCGCTCGCCACCACCGCCATCTTCACCTTCATCTGGACCTGGAACGACTTCTACAGTCAGCTCATCTACCTCACACGTCCGGACGTTCTCACGGTCCCCGTCGCGCTCCGCAACTTCGTCGACTCGACAGGGGGATCCTCCTGGGGTTCGCTGTTCGCGATGTCGGTCGTGACCCTCATCCCTGTCTTCCTCGTCTTCCTCGTGGGGCAGCGCTACCTGATCAAAGGCATCGCGACCACCGGACTCAAATGACCTCTTCCCTGATCGATCACAACTGCAATGGAGCAATGACATGACACACCCCCGCACGAGCCATACGGCTCGACTCGTACGCCTCGCAGCTCTCGGTGCCGCCGTGACGATGGTGCTCGCCGGCTGCACGGCGCCATCGGAATCCGCACCGGCGACAGCCTCCGATGAGCCGGTCACCATCCGCTTCAACTGGTGGGGATCCGACACCAGGCACACCATGACGCAGCAGGTGATCGACCTGTTCGAGGAGGAGCACCCGAACATCACGGTGGTGCCCGAGTTCGCTCCGTACACGGACTACTGGGACAAACTCTCCACGACCGTGGCCGCAGGAGACGCCCCTGACGTCATGCAGCAGGTCGACCCCTTCATCTACGAGTACGTCGACAGCGGTCTGCTCGTGAACCTGTCGGACCACGCGGATGTGCTCCCGCTCGACCAGTTCGATGAGGGCGCGCTCGAAGGGTCGACGATCGACGACGGGGTATACGGGGTGCCGGGAGGAGTGGGCACGTTCGGCGTCGTCATCGATCCGCAGATCTTCTCGGATGCGGGGATCGAGGTGCCCGACGACGAGACCTGGACGTGGGACGACTACCTCGACATCGCCGCGGAGATCAGTGAGAAGGCAGGGCCCGACGTCTACGGCGCCACGCTCCCGCTCGACGAACAAGGCTTCAATATGTTCATCCGTCAGCGTGGCGAGGATCTCTGGAGCCCCGATGACGCCACGGTCGGATTCACCGAGAAGACCGCTGCCGCATGGTGGGAGTACATCCTCGAGCTGCGCGACAGTGGCGCGACGCCGTCGGCCTCGCTTGCGGTCGAGCAGGCATCGCTCGGACTGGAGCAGTCTCCGATCGCGACCCACACCGCGGCGATGTCCATCCTGTCCGCCAACCAGGTCGAAGCGCTGCAGACAGCCTCTGGACGCGAGCTCGAGCTGCTCCTGTTCCCTGGCGAGTCCGATGGCGACCGCCCTGGTGCCTACGTCAAGCCCGGCGTGTACTACTCGGTCTCGGCGAAGTCGGAGCATCCGGTCGAGTCCGCGATGCTGATCGACTTCATCGTGAACAGCGAGGAGGCGGGTGCGATCCTGCGCTCCGACCGTGGCGTACCGGGGAACAGTGAGGTACTCGCGTCCATCGAAGGCGACTTCTCGCCGTCGGAGCAGAAGTTGGCGGACTACGTGACCGAGGTTTCCGAGCTGTCGGTCGCCGGCTTCCCGAAGCCGAACCTCGACGCCGGGCCCGAGCTCGTGCCGCTGTTCGCCAGACTGAACCAGCAGGTGATCTTCGATCAGATCACCCCCGATGAAGCAGCGAAGCAGTTCATCTCCGAGCTCGAAGCAGCTATGTAGCATCGCTGCGCGCGGGGCCTCGTGTCAGGGGCCCCGCGCACTCCGACCCCGATCAGATCGACCAGAAGGCGTCACGTGACGAACCCCATCCACAACTTCACCGCCCGGCTTCCCGGCATCGTCTACGGAGGCGACTACAACCCCGACCAGTGGACGAGGGAGACTTGGCTCGAGGACGCCGCGCTGATGAGGCAAGCGGGCGTGCGGCTGGTGAGCGTCGGCGTCTTCTCCTGGTCGTCACTGGAGCCCGCTGACGGCCAGCTGGAGTTCGGGTGGCTCGACGAGGTGATGGACATCCTGCACGACCACGGGATCTCCGTGAACCTCAGCACGCCGAACGCCGCGCCGCCGCCGTGGCTCGCGACCGAGCATCCAGAGGTGCTTCCCACCAACAGGGAGGGGCGGAAGATCGCGATCGGAAGCCGGGCGCACTTCTGCCCGTCATCGGCGGTCTATCGCGAGCGCAGCCAGAAGATCGCGCGAGCGCTCGCGGAACGCTATGGCAACCACCCGGCTCTGGCGATGTGGCACATCGGCAACGAGTATCACACGCAGTGCTTCTGCGATCAGTGCGGTGCGCGATTCCGGGACTGGCTTCGTGAGCGACATGGGTCGCTGGACGCTCTCAACGAGCACTGGGGCACGACGTTCTGGAGCCAGCGCTACAGCGACTGGAGTCAGGTCGACCTCCCGAAACCGGTGATGGGAAACGTGAATCCGGCGCGTGAGCTCGACTTCAAACGCTTCTCCTCCGAGCTGCTGCTCGACTGCTTCCGCGAGGAGCGCGACATCATGCGCGCGATCACGCCCGAGATTCCGGTTCTGACGAACTTCATGCGGTTTTTCTCGGGCGCCGATTACACCCGCTGGGCAGCGGAAGAGGATGCTGTCGCGCTTGACATCTATCCCAACCCCGCCGACCCCGAAGCGCACATCACTGCCGCGTTCAACTACGACCTGATGCGTTCGCTGAAAAGCGGCCAGCCTTGGCTGATGATGGAGCAGGCCAGCAGTGCCGTCAGCCAGTGGCCGCTCAACCTCGTCAAGCAGCCGGGCCGCATGCGACTGGGATCCTTCCAGGCCATCGCGCACGGAGCGGACGCGGTGATGTTCTTCCAGTGGCGTGCCTCGCGGTACGGGCAGGAGAAGTTCCATTCAGCGATGCTGCCGCACAGCGGAACCGACACGCGGACCTGGCAGGAGGTCGTCGCGCTCGGTCAGGAACTCGGCCAGCTCGAGGAAATCGCTGGAACCACCGCCGACGCGGCGGTCGCTGTCGTCTGGGACTGGGAGAACTGGTGGGCGATGGAAGGAGTCGCGCACCCCGCGAAGCTCAGCTACGTGGACATCGTGACCCGGCACTTCACTCCGCTCTGGAATCGCAACATCGCCACCGACGTGGTTACCCTCGATGCGGATCTGTCGGGCTATCGCCTAATCGTGATCCCGAACAGTTACGTGCTCACCGACGCGCAGGCCGAGCGGCTCGACGCATACGTGAGGTCGGGCGGACACGTGCTGATCTCCTTCTTCTCGGGCATCGTGGACGAGCACGATCGGGTGATCCCCGGCGGCTACCCCGGCGGTCTGCTGTCGCTCATCGGCGGACGCGTGCGCGAGTTCTCGCCACTGCCATCGGAGGAGCGGATTCGCGTGAATCTGAGAGGATCAGAGGCGGATGCCGGTCTGTGGCAGGACGACCTCGTCTCGGCTGCTGCGGCGGTGCTCGCAACGTACGCCGATGGATATCTCGAGGGACAGGCGGCGGCGCTGCGTCACGAGCTCGGAGACGGAGTGGTGACGTACCTGGGCACCCAGTTGAGCGAAGCGGGCATGCACCGCGTGCTCGACACCGTGCTCGACGATGCGCAGGTGCGCCCTGTGATTGAGACGCCGGCCGGCGTCGAGGCGGTCGAGAGGCACGGACCGGAGGGGTCGTATCTCTTCCTCCTCAATCATGGGCAGCGCGTTGTGGAGATCGATCTTCCTCGGAACGCGACGGATCTGCTCGCGGGGGGAGCGGTCCGCGCTTCAGGGGACACTCTGAATCTCGAAGCCGCGGCCGTCGCCGTCCTGAAGTACGACAGATAGTCGACAGGAGGGGGCGTCGACCGGGCCTGGACAGCGGCGCCCTGTGTCAGCCCCGAAGCACCGAGGATGTCGAGGCCCGCAGGTGCACGGTCGGGACGACCGTCGTTCCGTCATCCGTCTCGCCATCGACGAGCAACGCGTGCAGCCGCTCCCAGGCGAGACGACCGAGCTCCTCGGCCGGGATTGCCGCCGTCGTGAGCGGCGGGTTGGTGAACTCACTGAAGGTGATGTCATCGAAGCCGGTCACCGAGAGCTGATCAGGAACAGCGACGCCGCGACGCTGCAGCGCGCTGAGCAGGCCCATCGCGACGACGTCGTTGAAGGCCATCACCGCTGTCGCCTCGGTGGCCAGCACGTCGTCTGCTGCGGCGTATCCCGCCTGGATCGTTCCCCCGCCTGTCACGCGACTCACACGCACATCTGGGTGAGCGGCGCAGAACTCCTCGAGAGCGGCGAATCGCCGCGCGCCCGATCGGGACTTCTCGCCGCCGTCGAGGAAGGCGATGTGACGGTGTCCGAGCCCGTGCAAATGCTCTGCGAGCAATCTCACACCGTGCTCTAGGCCGACAGCGATGACCGGGACTCCGCGAACGGGCACGGAGCGATAGATCATCACGACCGGACCGAGACGCGCGACGAGCTCTGAAAGCTCGGCGTCATCCATCCGCGGCGAGCACAGCACGATCGCGTCGCATCGGCGCCGCAGCTCGGTGATCAGCTCCGCCTCGTTCGCGAGTCGTTCCGACGAGTCGGCGATCAGCACCTGATAGCTGTCCTCGCCCGCCGCCTGCGAGAGTCCGGTGAGGGTGCGCTGGAAGATGGGGTTGTCGAGTTCAGGCACGAGGATTCCTACCGAATGCGTTCGTCCTTTGGCGAGACCGCGCGCGATCTGACTGGGGGAGTAGCGCAGCTTCGCCGCGGCATCGTGAACCTTCTTCGACAGCAAGGGGTCGACGGTCACCGTGTTGCTGAACACCCGCGAGACGGTGGTGCGCGACACCCCCGCAAGCTCGGCGACGTCATCCATGGTGGGGGTGCGCGGGACCACTCTCACCATCTTCATCCCTCCGTGGTTCGGGGCTTCGGTCTCCGAATGATGTTGCCCATCATAACGGCGGAAGCGCTTCCCGTGGTCTCGCGGTTCTACGTGCACACACGAGGTCCGGCGATATTGCGAGCGACGGACCTTGTGGAGGGGGCTATAACGTCGCAACATGGCACGCGGTCTCGTCGACTGGCGTGCGACGGGCGACGAAGTAGTCTCCGGGGACTAGCGACGGCATTCCAGCTGTCTGGCTCGGAAAGACGCAGCGGGTGAGTCAAACCGGAGAGGAACCGGGGGGCGCTCATCCAGCGCCGGGCTCAAACGAACGTTTCTGGCGCGGTGCGGAGGAGGAGCTCGGAACCCCGCCGCAAGCCCTCGTCGCAACCGAGTCTCGGCGAGGGATTTCGGCTGAACTTTCAACGATCACGCGCGCTCGAGACGGCCCAGTAGCAGCGGCGCTACGCGGTGGCGGAATGGCACGCCGCCTGCCTCGGATCGTTGAGATCGACGCGGGATGAAGCAACGTGACCGCACTTTCGGTCCGAGTGCTCCCCGGCCACATCCCGACTCTGCTGCAAGCAGTCTCCTGTTGTGGCGTGGAAGCTCAGTAGCTGAGGCTGGATTGCAGGATCCCACCGACGAGCAGCGTGAAGATCATACCCGCGAAGGCAGTTGTGAGGCTGATCGCTCCCATCACGTGTAGCCAGCGGTGTCGGCGTCGTTTGAAGGAGTACACGGTGCGCCAGGCCGCGGGAACGATCCCCAGCGCCGCGACTGCGAGGAGGGCCTGCCCGGTTCGGATGATGAGAGCATCGGGAGCCGGACCGTCTGTGAGCAGTGCGCCGGCAACTACGGACCAGGGCAGGGCTGACAGCAGCAAACTGAGTGCGCCGGTCCACGCCGCCCACCCCGTACGTTTCCACGCAGTTGGTTGGTCGTCCTGCCGCTGACGGAGACGGCGCACGAGCGCGATGACAGGGTGCGCGACGAGGTACGTCACAAGGATGCCGAGTGAGAGCCCAGCGACGATCGGCAACGCCCTCCGTTCTGCCGGCATGGGCTGCAAGGTGAACGCGGGATCGAACCCGATCGCGATGACTTCACCATCTCGCTGGTCCACTGCAATGATCCGGTGGCCCCCCACTTCCGACCACACCCAAGACTCGGTCTCGACGAAAGGCACTGGTGTCCCTGTTCGGTCGACGATCGCAGAAATCGTCACGCCGCCGGAGCCGTCCGCGGTGATGTCGATGCTCGAGAGGATGAAGAACGCTCGGATGAACGTTGTTTCCCCGCGACGGGAGAGCTGATAGGTTCCCGCAATCGCCTCCGCATGGGCAGCAGTCGTGCCGGTCGGTTTCTGATCCGGTCGATCATCGGGGAAGTAACGATCGGCGAAGTCTCTGGTGAGTTCGTCTCGGATCACTGTGGAGGAATCCGGGTGAAGACCGGAGCTGTTCAGCGAAACGAAGATTCCGGCGCCATCGTCGGGGTAGATCTCCAGTTGTGCGTGGAATGCGGTGAGATCGCCGCCGTGGCTGAGGACACGGTGGCCGTTTCGATCGCGCTCGAAGAACCCGAGGGTCATCACCGGGCCCTTCGCGAGGCCTCCGAGGTCTCCACTCGTCAGAGCGGGCTCATGCATCAGGGCCAGACTCTGCGGCTGCATCAGACCCGCGTCTGGGTCGCCAAGCTGGGCGAGCATGAACCGGCCCATGTCGATGGCGGTCGCTGAGATCGCTCCCGCGGGAGCCGGCGAGACGACCTCGAACGGAACCTCGGGAGAACCCGCGAAGCGATATCCGGCCGACATGTTCCTTTGAAGATCCGCGGGAAGGGGCTGTGCCATGGTCGCGGTCGTCATCCCGATCGTGTCGAAAATGCGCTCCTGCACCAAGACCTCGAAAGGGACCCCCGTCACACGTTCAGCGACATACGCCGCAAGCCCGTTGGAGTAGTTCGAGTACGCGGGAGTCGAGCCAGGTTCGAAGATCTGAGCGGGTGGATCGATCGCCACCGCATCACGGAGGGATACCGTTTCACCGCCGGGGGCGGTGATGAGCCCGGCTAGTTCGTCCTCAAAGCCTGCCGTGTGCGTCAACAGATGACGCATCGTGATCGGCTCGTCAAAACTCGTGGGCAGCGAGAAGTCCAAGACGTCTTGCACCGGAGCATCCAGGTGCAGTTCTCCTTCCTCGACGAGCTGCATCACGATGGTCGCCGTGAACACCTTCGAGATCGAACCGATCCGGAAAAGCGATGACTCGGCATCAACGGTCTGGGCAGCGTCGTCCGCATTGCCGACGCTCCCATATCCTCGCGCGGCGATGATCTCCCCATTCGCGACGACCGAGACGGTGGCACCGACCACGCCTTCGCGCTCCAAAGCGGCCGGCAGCACCGCGTCCAACCACGCTTCGACATTCCCCGACGAAAGCTCCGCTGTCTGCACGGGCGCGGGCTCAAGCCTCGTGACCTGCGAGGAGCAAGCCGTCGTAGATGCCAAGATCCCCGCAACCACGAAAAAACCGACAAACGAACGCCAAAGAGAAGTCACACTGCCATCCTGGCAGTCGCCGGTCCTGCGCTCGCCCCGGGTGGCGGGGGTCTCCCCGGTGGTGGATTCCGTGCAACCCCTGAGCCCCGCACCCAGGAGAGACCCGACGTTATTCATTGGGGGAGGGGACGACCCGCTGCGTTGTGTGGGGGGGTCTCGCCTCGTCTGCCCTCCTGACGGGGACAGGAGAGGTGACTCGTCCGTTTTCAGGGTGGTCTGGATCCCGCTTCCGTTGCGGCCGTGTACAGGGTTGGTGAATGCACGGACCATGACATGCTCCTCGCGCCCATGGGCCACCAGAGTCACCCACCGGAGGGCAAGTGGCCCCGATTCCGTGCGGCCATGGTTCGCCGGTAAACGGCCATCGACCGCCGGGCGGACCCTTCGGCGCGTCGACCTGCGCGATGACGAGCGCTCGGATGTGCTGGGCGGTCCTCTTGTCGATCGGTCGGCGAAAGGCGTGCTCGAGGACGTCTTCAACTTCGGAGCGGCGGTCGGGTCGTGAGTCGCGTCATCGGCGACGGCGACGGCGACGGGCCGGGTAGCGCGCGCAGGTGTGCGGTCCAGGGCACCCGCAGTGCTGCGCCGGATAGCTGCGATAAGTGGTCTTATCGTCGGTAAACGGCCAGACGGGGAAGTAAGAAGGGACTGAGCACGTGAGGTCGTTCCGCCGCCGGCGCTGAACCACACGGCGCCGCGCGTAGGGAGTGCCATCGACGTACTCGAACCCGGTGGAGTTCGTCGTGCCGCCATTGGGGGACGCGGGGATGAGACCAGCTACTAAGGGGCTGAGTCAATCTGCGACGGTGTCACGAGCGGCGGGTTCGGATCGGAACTCGAGAAAGCCTGCGTAGTCGGGAAACAGGATCTTTGCGGTCCGGTTGTATGTGTTCTCGAGGTAGCGCAGCAGCTTCTTCTTCAAGCCGGCCTTGATGATCACCGCGACGAACGGCAGCGCGGATGGATGCCCACGCTGCCTGTCAGCACTGAGGCTAGCCGCAAGCTTCGCTGAGTCTCCGCGCACCCACGGTATGTCTATCGCCTCGAATGGGTCGATCCTCTGGATGCGGAAGTCCTTCGTGCCTGAGGGTGACGCGATCACTTCCCCGCGAGGAGGGGGAATCGCGCCGGCGACGAAGAACCCTTCCTGGGCTCGGAGTCGCTCGTTGGGAACAGCGGATCGCACCAGGAATGGCGTCGGGTCCAGGAGAGCGTCATGCAAAGTTGATCCGGTGGGACTATGCAGGGAACCCCAGCTGCGTCCGGCGGGAACGGTCGAGATCTGGCGCATGCCTGTCGTGTTGAGAGCGACGAGAATCCCGCTCTTCGCGGCGCCGGGTGCCTTAGGTGACTGGCAGGCGAACCAGAGGGCCGTCATCGGGTTGCTCGTGAAATCAAGCAGTCTGGTCGCGATCCCGTAGTGCTGCAGGTCTGCGAGGAGCTGCATGTCATCGACATAACCGCCGGGACCGATCCCCAAGCCCCAGTCTCTCGCTGCCGCTGGGCAAGTCCCCCGGCGATGGCGAAGAGGCCGCCCTTCCGGACGGGATCGATGAGGCTACACGGGACTGGGCTGCGTCTTTGCCGGCGCTGCGAGACGAAGACCTCGATCCGTACATCAGCCTTGCCGCGAGCCTAATCAACGTCAGCATGGGCGCCCAAGTCTCGGATGACGTCCTAGGGCTCATCAACGCCCTACTGGGCGAGAGCGAGGCAGCGCGGAACGTTGCTGCCGACACCCTCAGCGAGCGGGGCCAGGACGAGCAACTGGCGGCTCTCGACGTTCTGATCGGCGCGACCAAACGTACCGATGACGCCGAAGCGGTCGTGCGAGGCACGGTGCTCTGGGTCAGCAAGAACCACACGCTAGAAGATGCAGCCGCGACTGGAATCGCGGCGCACTGCTGGGGCGCCCGACTGACCCCTGGCGCGATCGTTGAGCTCGCCGGCAGCGGGCGCCCTGCCCTGATCGGGCTGGTACGTCGTGCAGCGACGGACACGTCGCTGCACCCTTCAGTGCAGGCTGCGGCCAGTGATGAAGTGGAGCAGCTCAGTGGGAACTAGTGGCGCCTACGGCGGCAGCAACTCGGCCGAGTGGAACGACTTCCGTGATGCATGGAGCGGGCTCAGTAGCGGTGGTGCGGACGGAGGCCCGAGCGATGGCGACGGCACCGTCGACATCATCGCTCCGGCAGATACGCTGTTCGATCCTGCCCGGCCAGCCTCGGACTTGGATAGGGTCGGGCAGGCGCTCGCGGATGCACTGTGGCGGGATGACCCTGCATCCCGGCGCAACACCGTACCGCCAATCCCTCGGCCCCGAGTTCCCGGACGGCGTGGTGCGGGCGCGGGAGGGACGGGAGCGGGAAGCGGTTCCACCGGCAGGTCGGCAGGTACCGGGTCCCCTGTGCAAGTAACGCGCGATATCGATTGGCGTGACGAGCTGAGGCACGAGTACACCCCCTGGTCGGAAGCATCGGAACGGATACTGCTCAACGAGGAACTGGATCGACAGGTTCTTGAGAACATGGGGAGGCCGCGCTCCGACGCCGAAAAGAACGCACATTTCGATGCGCTACTTGATGAGTATCGGGATCCAGAGCGAGTTTCGGAGGCGAGCGATCGACAGGTTCGCCCGAGTTTGCCCGTCGCGCGTGCGGCGAAGAAGCTCGGGATCGGGCCGATCGAGGTGGAGCGCTGGGCTCGAAAGCTCTGGGCCAAGGCATACGAACGTGAGTCGCGCGAGCGAGCCGGTGACACGAGTTCCCCGCAGGCCCGTGGGCGAGTGAACCGGATCTTGGTCGAGGAGATCCGCAAAGCCATGGGAGGCAGTTGATGCCGCGCCCGCGCACGCCGCTGAGCAGCTACGGAACGATCAACCTGTCGGAGCTCCAACCAGGAAAATGGCGAGCGCGGACTCGCTACCGATTCATGGACGGAAAGTCGCGACAGATCGAACGCTTCGGGGCCACCTCTAAGAAAGCAGAGATCGCCCTTAAGACGGCCTTAGTCGGGATCGAAGCGGATGCCGGGGGCGAACTCAAGCCGTCGACTCGCCTCAGTGATCTGGCACAGCGATTTCTCGTTGCGAAGCGCGATGCGGGCCGTGCCGAAGGCTCGTTGGCAACCTACGGCTCCGCGATAAAGATGCACATCTCTCCGAAGATCGGCGACCTGTCCGTGACCTTGAGAGGATCTCGCAGCGGAAGACGCGGGCTTCCAAGGCCATTCCATTGGAGGAACTCCCGCGCTTCCTGGAACGGCTGCGCGCAGATCCGAAGTTGGTTGCCGCAGACACAGTAGAGCTCGTCGAGTTCATGCTGGTGTCAGGTTGGAGAATCGCCGAAGCGTGTGCGCTCGACATGGATGCGGTGAACTGGCGTGATCAGACGGTCGCGGTGGAAGCGATCAACATCCGGGTAAAGGGACGGGGGATCGTCAGACAAGAGTTTCCGAAGACTGAGAAGTCGTGGCGCGTGACCCCGCTCCCTGCATCCGCCATCGCGATGCTCGCGAGGCGTCGCGACCGGCTGTCCGAGTTCACCACGGTTCTTTTCCCAACTGTCCAGATGAAGTTGCGGGATCCGTCGAACACGCAGCGGGAGATTCGGGAGAGCCGAGACAATCTGGGGTACCCCGAGCTGTCGACTCACTCGTTCCGCAAGACGGTCGCGACGATCCTCGACAGGGCGGGGCTGTCCGCCACGGAAATTGCGGACTACCTCGGCCACGAAGATCCGAGCCTCACAATGGGGACCTACATGAACACTCTGAAAGGCGGGACTAAGCCGGCGATGGTGCTGCAGGAGCAGCTCAAGGGCCTGTTTTGAAAGTGCGGGGTTTTTGCGGGGTGCCCGACTGTTAGATCGTCGTCAGGGCAGGTCCCCTCCGCCCAGGAAAAGCGGAAACCCCCGCCATGTAGAAGCTAGGCGAGGGTTCCTAAGGTGACTGTAATGATCACCCTGTGGCTCCGACGGGCGTCGATCCCGTGACCTCACGATTTTCAGTCGTGCGCTCTACCAACTGAGCTACAGAGCCGTGCGACCGGCGAACCTGTCGCATCTAGACGAAAGGCCCTTCTCGAATAAGAAGGGCCCGTCGCTTAGAGCGACCCTGACGGGACTTGAACCCGCGACCTCCGCCGTGACAGGGCGGCACGCTAACCAACTGCGCTACAGGGCCATACTTGTTTTCAATTATTGTATCGGAAAGAGTGACCCCAACGGGATTCGAACCCGTGCTACCGCCGTGAAAGGGCGGCGTCCTAGGCCGCTAAACGATGGGGCCGGAGTCAGCCCCGGGGGACTTCCTTGCCGACGCTCAAGCATAAGGGAAGATTCGAGCAAAACGCGAATCGAGGGCGAGTCGGCTTCCGCCCGCGCGTGTTCGGGAGGATGCTGGAGCTGTACGCCTGTGTCGCTCGACCCCAGCCGCGACCTGTTGCGGATGTGAAAGTTGTTGTTAGTGTGGCATCTGTGAATCCGGCGGAAGGGGCCGTGTGAACGACAAGCAATCGCCCGTGGATGCTGCTGCCTTGGCGGCGTCCGAGGATTGCGGCTGCGCGCCCACTCCCGCCGAGAGCCGCGCCTTCTGGCAGAAGGGCTCCTTGAGTCGTCGCGGCGCTCTCGGCGTCGGACTCGGTGCACTCGGAGTCGTCGCGCTCAGCGCCTTCGGGGTGACCAACGGTGTCACCGCCGCCTACGCCGCGTCGTATCCCAGCTGGGATGACGTGCAGAACGCCATGCGCAACGAATCGTCGAAGGCCGCGGAGATCTCGCGCATCGAAGGCCTCATCGCGTCCCTGCAGCAGAAGGTCGCCGAGACCCAGGCTGCAGCCGTCGCCGCGGGCGACGAGTTCTACGCCGCGCAGCAGGCGTACTTCGAAGCCATCTCGATCGCCGATGAGCTGCAGGCGCAGGCCGACGCACAGGCCGTGATCGCCGACGACGCCTCGCGCAAGGCCGCCCAGCTCGCCGCGCAGCTCTACCGCAACGGCGGCGACGACACGGCACTCGAGCTCTTCTTCGCAGGCTCCGCCGACAACGCCGACGAGCTCCTCTCGCGCCTCGGCACGATGGACAAGGTCTACCAGTACAACCAGACGGTGCGCGACAAGGCCACGGCCGCGCGCGACGCCTCGCAGTCTCTCACCGACCAGGCCGTCGTCGCGCGCACCGAGCGCGACCGTCTGCAGCAGGTCGCCGAGCAGAAGATGCGCGAGGCGCAGGCCGCGGCCGACGCCGCACAGGCCGCGCTCGACGAGCAGTCCGCGAACCTCGCCACGATGCAGGCGCAGCTCGCAGCCCTCAAGGACCAGACCGCGACCACGGTCGCCGGGTACCAGGAGGGCGTGCGCGTCGCCGAAGAGGAGCGCAAGCGCCGTGAAGCCGAAGCTGCGGCTGCTGCCGCAGCGGCGGCCGCAGCCGCAGCAGCTGCCGGTGGTGGCGGAGGCGGCGGAGGAGGCGGCGGAGGAGGCGGCGCCGGCGGCCAGGCGGGCACCGGGGGATGGGTCCGACCGCAGGGCGGCTACCGCAGCGCCGGCTATGGCTCCCGCCCTCGTCCGTGCCCGGCCTGCTCGGCGTTCCACTACGGAGTCGACCTCGCCAACGGCTGCGGAGCCGCGATCTTCGCCGCGCAGTCGGGAACCGTCGATTACGCGGGCCCCAACGGCAACTACGGCAACTACATCCGCATCCAGCACGGCGGTGGCGTCGCGACCGGATACGCGCACATCAAACCCGGCGGGTTCAATGTGCGCAACGGGCAGTGGGTCGGCGCGGGTCAGGTCATCGCGTATGCCGGCAACACCGGCGCATCCGTCGGCTGCCACCTGCACTTCGAGGTCTACATCAACGGTGCCTACACGAACCCGATCGACTTCCTCGCGGGCCGTGGCATCTCGGTCTGAGAACCCCGTCCGCACGCACGAGACCCCCGGCCGCTGAGCGGAACCGGGGGTCTCGTGCGTCGGGCTCCGTGGCCCGATGGATGCTGTGTCAGTGGCCCTGCTCGCCGAAGCGGACGATCGCCTCGTCGAGGATGCGCTGCGCCTCAGCGGCGTCGCCCCACTCGTCGACCTTGACCCACTTGTTGGGCTCGAGGTCCTTGTAGTGCTCGAAGAAGTGCGCGATCTCCTTCTTCGTGTACTCGGCGATGTCGCCGATGTCCTGGATGTGCGCCCAGCGCGGGTCCTTCGAGAGCACGGCGACGAGCTTGTCGTCTCCGCCGGCCTCGTCGCTCATCTTGAGCACGGCGACGGGGCGCACCTCGACGACGACGCCCGGGTAGATGGCGTGGTCGAGCAGCACGAGCACGTCGAGCGGGTCGCCGTCCTCGCCCAGGGTGTTGTCGAAGTAGCCGTAGTCGGCCGGGTACCCGAAGGTCGTGTAGAGCACGCGGTCGAGGTGCACTCGTCCGGTCTCGTGGTCGACCTCGTACTTCACGCGGCTGCCGCGCGGGATCTCGATGACGGCGTCGTGTGCGCCCATGCGTGTGCTCCTCAGAATGACGGTTGGATGCCGCGCACTAGCCTACCGGCGACCGGCCGGAGGACTCGGACTCCGTCTCGACGCGCGGCTGAGCAGCGTCGAGACGACGCCGCTCAGCAGCAGCACCAAGAGTCCCGCGTACCCGACCGACGGCACGAACACCGCGAGCGCGAGAGCGATCAGGAACAGGATGATCGCGGCGAGATCGCCGAGCACGCCCGCACGCAGCACGTCGACGGGTGTGCCTGTGAAACCGGGATGACGGAGCAGATACAGCCAGCCGGCGAGAGTCGTGACCTGGGTGAGTATCAGAGTCCCGATGTAGACCACCGGCTGCAGGGAGTCCGTCTCCATCTGCCCGATCATCGCGGTGGGCACCGGCAACCAGACGATCGTGGCCATCCAGGCGATGTTGATCCAGAGCAGCGGCGTCGTGATCCACTCCACGTCGCGGTACTGACGATGGTGGCCCATCCAGAACGTCGCGATGAGCACGAAGCTGAGGCCGAAGCTCAGGAGCTGTCCGGAGTGCTCGACGAAGAACTCTCCGGTGCTGAGCTTGTCCGTCGCCGCTTCTGACACCGACTCCATGAGCGGCAGGATCAGCAGCGTCATCGCGATGGCGACGACGGCATCGACGAAGGCCTTGAAGCGCTCGGTCCTGAATCGCACGGGCCGGTCTGCCCCGGTGTCTGTCTGATCCGTCACGGCGCCAGATTAGGGCGAGGCGCACCTCGAGCGCGAGCATCGGGCGGCGATCCCTCGGGGTCATCGCCCGCGCTACCGTGGAGCTGTGCCCTCGCTCTCACCCGTCATCGCCGAGATCCGCCTCGCCGTGCGCACCGCGCTCGCCGATCTTCCCGAGGGATCGACCGTGATCGTCGCCCTCTCCGGGGGAGCCGACTCGCTCGCGCTCGCCGCCGCGACCGCGTTCGTGGCGCCGAAGCTCGGTCTGCGTGCAGGCTCGCTGACTGTCGACCACGGGCTTCAGGACGACTCGGATGCCGTCGCCGCCCGCGCCGCGAAGACGGCGGCAGGACTCGGACTCGATGCCCTGATCGTCCGGGTCGACGTCGGAGTCGACGGCGGACCGGAGGCCGCCGCTCGGGCTGCGCGCTATCGAGTCCTGAAAGACGCCGCGACGGATGCCGGCGCCGCGGCCGTGCTTCTCGGCCACACGCTCGACGACCAGGCAGAGACCGTGCTTCTCGGCCTCGCCCGCGGGTCCGGAGCCGCCAGCCTGCAGGGCATGGCCCCGGTGCGCGAGGACGACGACGGAGTGCGCTGGATTCGGCCGCTGCTCGGAGTGCGGCGCGAGACGACGCGTGCGTTCTGCACGGCATCCGATCTCGACGTCTGGGACGATCCCCACAACTCGGAGGAGCGTTTCGCGCGGGTCCGCGTGCGCGACCGTGTACTGCCGGTGCTCGAATCCGAACTCGGACCGGGCATCGCCGAGGCGCTCGCGCGCACGGCGGAGCAGCTTCGGGAGGATGCCGAGGCGTTCGACGAGATGATCCACGAGACCATCGAAGACATCGTCGAGCACGCAGAGGCGGGCATCTCGGTCAGCGTCGCGGCTCTCGCCGCCAATCCGGCCGCATTGCGCAACCGCATCATCCGCCTCGTCGTCGACAGCGAGTTCGGAGTGAGTCTGACTCGATTGCAGACCCTCGAGGTCGCTCGCCTCGTGACGGACTGGTCGGGTCAGGGGCCCATCGACCTGCCGGAGTGCTCCGCCGCTCGACAGGGCGGGCGCATCGTCTTCACCGCGCGCTGAATCGCGGCCTCGCCGGAGAACGGAGAAGACCTTCGCGACCGCATCCGAGGGATGAGGCGACGGAGGTCTTCTCGAGGTCAGCCGCGCTGTCGGCTATTTCCTGCCGCCGAGGAGCCCGCCGAGCAGGTCGCCGATTCCGCCGCCACCCGAGGACTTGCCGCCGCCGAGCAGTCCGCCGAGCAGGTCGCCGATCCCTCCGCCGCCCGACGAGTCGCCGCCGAGCAGCCCGCCGATCACGTCGCCGATCCCTCCGCCGCCGGACTGCGTCTCTGCGGTCCCGCTCTTCGTGCTCTTGTCCTTGGTCGCGTTCGCGATGAGGCCCATCACGATCGGCGCGAGGATCGGCAGGAGCTTGTCGAAGTCGATGCCGGCGGTCTCCTTCGATTCGGTGAGCTTCTCGGTCACCTTCTTCTCGTCAGCGCCGAGGATGTGCGAGACGATCTTGCCGCCGTCGGCCTGATCGATCTCGTCGACCTTCGAGGCGCCGGCCTTGCCCTCGTGACGCTTCAGCGCGTTCTCGATCGCGGACGAGCCCTCCGACGTGGAGGCGTTCTTCGCGAGGCCGCCGAGCAGCACCGCACCGCCCTGCTCGACCCCGGCCTTCGCGACCTCGGGGGAGACGCCGAGCTTCGCGGCGATGTCGTCGATCGGCACCTGCTTCAGGATGTCGTCAAGAGCCATGGAGATTCCTTCCGTCAGGGGCATCCGCCCGTCTCACGGCTCAGAGTAGTGCGGATGCAGAAGACGCACCCGGAATTCTGGTTGCCGATCTGCGGATCCTGTGCGGGAGCATGGGGGCGCGTCACCTAAAATCGATCCATGCGCGCCGCGGAAATCCAGGACGACCTTGCCCAGATCCTCGTCACCGAGGAGGAGATCATCGCGAAGCTCGACGAGCTGGCAGCGCAGGTCGCCGTCGACTACGAGGGCAAGGAGCTCATCCTCGTCGGCGTGCTGAAGGGCGCGGTCATGGTCATGGCCGACTTCGCTCGCGCGCTGCCCTTCCACGCGCCGATGGACTGGATGGCGGTGTCGAGCTACGGAGCGAGCACCAAGTCGAGCGGTGTGGTGCAGATCCGCAAGGACCTCGACACCGACCTCAACGGCAAGCACGTGCTGATCGTCGAGGACATCATCGACTCGGGCCTCACCCTCAGCTGGCTGCTCGAGAACTTCGAGTCGCGCGGTGCCGAATCGATCGAGGTGCTCGCGCTGCTGCGCAAGCCCGAGGCCGCCAAGGTCGTCATCGACTGCAAGTACGTGGGCTTCGACATCCCCACCGACTTCGTGGTCGGGTACGGCCTCGACTACGACGAGCGCTACCGCAACCTGCGCGACGTCGCGGTGCTGGCTCCGCACGTCTACTCCTGACGCTTCGACAGGCTCAGCGACCCAGGGGGACAGTGTCTGGGTCCCTGAGCCTGTCGAGGGGTGCCAGCGCTTCGACCGGCCGGGACAGTGTCTGGGTCCCTGAGCCTGTCGAAGGGTACGCCGTGGGTGAACGCACAGCAGGCACCTAGCGCCCGCGCGATACGCTGATCCGACCATGGATGTCAAGAAGCTCACGCGGAACCCGCTGATCTACGTCGCTCTGATCGGTCTGCTGCTGTTCGGCGGCTTCCTGCTGATCTCCAACCTCGGCGCGCCGAAGCAGATCACGACGGAGCAGGGAATCGAACTCCTCGCGGGCGACACCGTCACCAAGGTCGTCACGACCGACGGCGATCAGCGTGTCGACATGACGCTGTCGAAGGCGTTCGAGGGCTCCGAGAACGTGCAGTTCTACTACGTCGAGGCCCGCGCCGGCCAGGTCGTGCGGGCGATCAACGCCGCTGACCTGGAGGAGGGCTTCAACGACGCCGTGCCTCGGGCGACCTGGTTCGACGGCATCCTCTCCCTTCTTCTTCCCCTCGTGCTGCTCGGCCTGCTGTTCTGGTGGCTGCTGTCGTCGATGCAGGGCGGCGGCGGCAAGGTCATGCAGTTCGGCAAGTCCAAGGCCAAGCTCGTCAACAAGGAGACCCCGACGGTCACCTTCGCTGACGTCGCCGGCGCCGACGAGGCGATCGAGGAGCTCCACGAGATCAAGGAGTTCCTGCAGGACCCGGCCAAGTTCCAGGCCATCGGCGCCCGCATCCCGAAGGGCGTGCTGCTGTACGGCCCTCCCGGAACCGGTAAGACCCTGTTGGCCCGCGCCGTCGCCGGCGAGGCCGGGGCCCCGTTCTACTCCATCTCGGGGTCGGACTTCGTCGAGATGTTCGTCGGTGTCGGTGCCTCCCGCGTGCGTGATCTGTTCAACCAGGCCAAAGAGAACTCCCCGGCGATCATCTTCATCGATGAGATCGACGCGGTCGGTCGGCACCGTGGCGCCGGCATGGGCGGCGGAAACGACGAGCGCGAGCAGACGCTGAACCAGATGCTCGTCGAGATGGACGGCTTCGACCCGAACGCGAACGTCATCGTCATCGCTGCGACGAACCGCCCCGACATCCTCGACCCCGCCCTTCTGCGCCCCGGCCGGTTCGACCGCCAGATCGGTGTCGACGCCCCCGATCTCAAGGGCCGCCAGAAGATCCTCGAGGTGCACAGCAAGGGCAAGCCGCTGGCGAAGAGCGTCGACCTCGAGGTCGTCGCCCGCAAGACCCCCGGATTCACGGGTGCCGACCTCGCGAACGTGCTCAACGAGGCCGCCCTGCTGACCGCGCGCTCGAACGCGCAGCTGGTCGACAACCGCGCGCTCGATGAAGCCATCGACCGCGTGATCGCCGGTCCGCAGCGCCGCACGCGTGTGATGAAGGACAAGGAGAAGCTCATCACCGCGTACCACGAGGGTGGTCACGCGCTCGCTGCGGCGGCGATGAACTACACCGACCCGGTGACGAAGATCACGATCCTGCCGCGCGGCAAGGCTCTGGGGTACACGATGGTGCTGCCGCTCGACGACAAGTACTCCGTCACCCGCAACGAGCTGCAGGATCAGCTCACCTACGCGATGGGCGGTCGCGTCGCCGAGGAACTCGTGTTCCACGACCCGACGACGGGTGCCTCGAACGACATCGAGAAGGCGACCTCGATCGCTCGCAAGATGGTGCTCGAGTACGGCATGACCACTCAGGTCGGACCGGTCAAGCTCGGCAGCGAGGGCGGGGAGCCCTTCGCCGGTCGCGACATGGGTCGTGGCCGCGAGTACTCCGAGAGAGTCGCGGAGCGGGTGGATGCCGAGGTCCGTGCACTCATCGAGCAGGCTCACAACGAGGCCTACGAGGTGCTGAGCGCCAACCGCGACATCCTCGACAGGCTCGCCCTGGCGCTGCTCGAGGAGGAGACCCTCGACCACAACCAGATCGCCGAGATCTTCACCGAGGTGCGCAAGCTCCCCGAGCGACCCCTCTGGCTCTCGAGCGAGGCGCGTCCGGTCTCCGAGCTGCCCCCGATCGAGGTGCCGAAGAAGGACGTCCCGCTCGCGGCATCCGTCGAGGCGCCCGCCGCCGCTCCGCGCACGCAGCCGGGATCAGCCGGTGCCGGTCAGGCGCGACCCGCGACGGCCTGATCCGTGTCCGTCGACCGCGCACGCGTCGAGCGGATCACACGTGAGCTGCTCGAGGCGATCGGCGAGGATCCCGACCGGCCGGGGCTGAGACAGACGCCGTCGCGGATGGCCGACCTGTACTCGGAGTTCTTCGCCGGAGTGGGGGAGGACCCTGCAGCACCGCTGGCACACACGATCAGCGTGACGCGGGGCCCTGCCCCGGACACGCTGCCCTCCGGGGCCGTGCTGCTGCGAGACATCCGCTTCCGGTCGGTGTGCGAGCACCATCTGCTTCCTTTCGCCGGCCGCGCGCACATCGCGTACCTGCCGGGCGAGCAGGTCGTCGGACTCGGCGCGCTCGTCCGCGTCGTCGAGATCCTCGCGACCCGTCCGCAGGTGCAGGAGCGACTGGGCGAGCAGATCGCCGACACGATCGCCGAGAACCTCGACACCCGCGGCGTGCTGGTGGTGCTCGACGCCAGCCACGGCTGCGTCACGATGCGCGGAGGGCGACAGCCCGAGGCGTCGACACTGACGATCGCGGCCCGTGGCGAGTACACGGATGCCGTGTCGCGCGCCGAGCTCATCGCGCTGATCGGCGCCTCCGGCGCAGGATCGACGCACGGATGACCGGCATCTGGGGCATCGTCAACGTCACCCCCGACTCTTTCAGCGACGGCGGACGCTATCTCGACGTCGACCGGGCCGTCGCTCACGGCCTGCGCCTGCGTGCCGAGGGCGCCACCGTGCTCGACATCGGCGGCGAATCCACCCGTCCGGGCGCCGAGCGCGTCGGTCCCGACGTCGAGCAGGAGCGGGTGCTGCCCGTCATCGAACAGCTCGTCGCCGCAGGCGCTCCCGTGAGCATCGACACGTTCAACGCCGCGACCGCCACCGCCGCCGTGCGGGCCGGAGCGCGCATCGTGAACGACGTCTCGGGAGGACTCGCGGATCCCGACATGCTCGCGGCGGTGGCGGAGACCGGCGCCGACTACGCGATCGGGCACTGGCGCGGATTCTCGTCCGACATGTATGCGCAGGCCGAATACCGCCGCGTCGCTCGCGAGGTCGCGGGCGAGCTCAAGGAGCGCATGGGAGATGCCGCGGCAGCGGGAATCGCCCCCTCGCGACTCATCGTCGATCCCGGCATCGGGTTCGCGAAGGCGGGTGCGCAGAACTGGGAGCTCCTCCGCGGTCTCGACGAGATCGTCGCCCTGGGACCCCGGGTTCTGATCGGCACCTCACGCAAGCGGTTCCTCGCGGAGACGCTTCGGCACGCGGCTCCGGAAGAAGAGGCGTCCGAGCCGCGTCGCGACCTCGCGACGGCCGTGACCAGCGCACTCGCAGCGCGTGCAGGAGTCTGGGCGGTACGGGTGCACGACGTCGCTGCGACGCGGGATGCTCTCGCGATCGCCCACGCGTGGGAGGGTTGACGCATGGATTTCCTCGACGAGATCGTCCTGACCGGGCTCACGGTCTTCGGGCGCCACGGCGTCTACGACCACGAGCGCGAGGACGGCCAGGAGTTCACGATCGACCTGACGCTGCGGATGCCGCTGCGCGAGGCCGCGGCATCCGATGACGTCGTCGACACCGTGCACTACGGCGAGCTCGCCGAGAAGGTCGCCGCGGTGGTCTCGGGCGAACCCGTGAACCTCATCGAGACGCTCGCCGAGCGCATCGCCGACGTCGCGCTCGCCGACGAGCGAGTGCATTCGGTCTCGGTCACCGTGCACAAGCCGCACGCGCCCATCTCGCTGACCTTCGCCGACGTCGCAGTCACGGTGCACCGCGCGCAGCCGCCTCAGGCCGTCGGGTTCTCGCGATGAGCCGCAACCTGACGACGCCGCTCGGCCAGCCCGTTCCCCGCGAAGGACGCCCCGAGGCGACCGCGGTCGTGGCGTTCGGCGCGAACCTCGGCGACCGCGAGGCGACGATCCGTGCAGCGGCCGAGCGCATCGCGCGGCTGCCCCTCGTGAGCGAGGTGCGGCTGTCGCCCCTCATCGAGACGGTCGCCCTGCGGCTCGACGGCCCCGACCCCGATGCCCCCGGATATGTGAACGCCGCGGCCCTCGTGCGCACCCGCCTCGCGCCGACGATCCTCCTGGGCATGCTGCACGCCGTCGAAGACGAGCACGGCCGTGAGCGGCACGAGCGCTGGGGCGACCGCACGCTCGACCTCGATCTCATCGCCTACGGAGACGAGACCTCCGACGACGAGCGACTGCTGCTGCCGCATCCGCGCGCCGCCGAGCGTCTCTTCGTGCTGGAGCCGTGGCTCGCCCTCGACGCCGACGCCGAGCTGCCGGGGTACGGTCGCGTCGCCGACCTGGTCGCGCGCCTGCGCGCCGACGAGCAGAGCGCCCAGCGGCCGCACGCCGAGGACGAGTGACGGCATGAAGCGCACCTCTGTCGCACTCCTCGCGGTGCTCGCTCTGCTCGCCGCGGCGGGAGGGTTCCTGCTCGACCACATGCTGACCGCGATGGGGCGGACCACCTTCACGCCGTCGCTGCTGCTGCCGTTGCTGCTTCTGCTCATCGCGGCCGCATCGCTCGGGGTCGCGTGGCCGGTGCGGACCAGTGTGCGCAACGGCCGGCGCATCGACCCGTTCCGCGCCACCCGGGCCGTGACCCTCGCTCGCGCGTCGAGTCTGGTCGGCGCGATCATGGCGGGGTTCGGCGCCGGGCTCCTCGTGTTCCTCCTGTCCAGGCCGATCGATCCCCCGGTAGGGTCGACTGTGGCGATGCTGGCTCTGATCGGAAGCGCGGTCGTGCTCGCGATCGCCGCGCTCATCGCCGAACAGTTCTGCACTCTGCCGAAGGATCCTGATGACTCAGAACCCACAGACCGAGCCGGAGACCCCGGCCCCGCTGGACTCGGCGGAGGTCACTGACCTCGGAGCCCTCGACCAGGGGACGTACTCGCAGCTGCGCACGGCGCGCAACACCGCGCGGCTCGAACTCGACGGTGCCTGGCACCAGATCTCACCGCGCTACGTCGTGTCGCAGATCGTGCAGAAAGTGATCTTCGTGGCATTCGTCGTCGTGGTCGCCGCAGTGCTCGCTCTGGCCCTCGGCCAGACCTGGGCGTGGATCCCGGCGGGTGTGATCGTGGTGATCACGCTCATCACCCTTGTGATCCTGCCTCGGCAGGCCAAGGCGATCGGCTACATGCTGCGCTCCGACGACATCGTCTTCCGTAAGGGCATCCTCTGGCAGCGCATGATCGCCGTGCCCTACGGTCGCATGCAGCTCGTCGACATCACGCAGGGACCGCTCGACCGCGCGTTCGGCGTCAGTCAGCTGAAGATGGTCACCGCCGCCGCGACCACCGGCGTGCAGATCCCCGGGCTCACGCAGGCCGCCTCCGAGGCGCTGCGCGACACGCTCATCGAGGTGGCCGAGACCCGCCGGACCGGCCTGTGAGCGAGCCACAGCTCCCCCCGCCCCCGGCTCCTTCCGCAGCGGCGGAATCCTCAGGAGAGACGACCCTCGCCGACGGCGAGTGGCATCGGATGCATCCGCTCACCCCGCTCTTCAAGGGCGGGCTGGCGCTGATCATCATCGCGGGAATCGTGCTGACCAACATGCGCGATCGTCTGATCGCCTGGGCCGTCGACCTGTTCTCGCCCGAGGCGCATTACGGCGACTACTCGGGCGGCGACCCCGTCGACTGGGTGCTCGAGAACAACCTGATCCTGATCGCTCTGCTCAGCGTGCTCGCCCTGGTGCTCGTGCTGGTCGGCATCTTCTGGTTCGTCTGGCGCTTCCACCAGTTCCGCATCACCGGAGACCACGTCGAGGTGCGCAAGGGCATCGTGTTCCGGTCGCACCGTCGCGCGCCGCTCGACCGCGTGCAGGGCGTGAACCTCACCCGGCCGTTCCCCGCCCGCATCATCGGGCTCGCCAAGCTCGAGGTGGTGGGGGCGGGCAACGACTCGAACGTCGACCTCGAGTACCTCGCCACAGGCCGCGCCGAATCCGTGCGCGCCGACATCCTGCGTCTCGCCTCGGGAGCGCGTGCGGCTCGTCGCGGCGCGGCCGTGCCCGGCGCCCCCGCCGTTCCCGGTGCCCCCGCCGTGCCCGCCTCTGCACGCGGACAGCTCGTGGGGTCGATGAACGAAGGGGTGAACGGCCTGATCGGCGGCGTGGACCTGGCCGACGTCGAGCCCGAGAGCGTCGTCAAGATCCCGACCGGGCGCCTCGTGGGATCGCAGCTGATCTCGAGCGTGCTGTGGTTCGTCTTCTTCGGAGTGATCTTCGCTGTCGCCGTGGGCGGCGTCGTGATCGGCTCGCTGATCGACGGCGATCCGATCGAGGGGTTCCTCGGCCTCGGAATCACGCTGGGAATCGGGATCCCGATGATCATCGCGGTCGTCGGTATCACCTGGGCGCAGATCTCGAAGTCTCTGCGGTACTCGATCGCCCCGACGCCCGACGGCGTCCGCATCACCTACGGGCTGCTGACCACCGTGACCGAGACCCTGCCCCCGGGGCGCATCTTCGCCGTGGAGGTCACGCAGTCGCTGCTGTGGCGTCCGTTCGGGTGGTGGACCATCAGGATCAACCGCATGAGCGGCAAGAGCGCGGCGCAGCAGTCGTCGGGATCCGCCCAGCAGTTCAACGTCGTCCTTCCCGTCGGCAAGCGGGCCGATGTCGAGCGCGTGCTGTCGCTCATCCTCCCCGACGCGCAGCCCGCCGATCTGCAGCTCGTCTGGGAGCACGGCATCCTCGGCCCCGTCGAGGGCGACCCCTACCGCGTGATGGCCCGCCGTGCGTGGTGGCGTCGGCCGCTCTCGTGGAAGCGCCATGGCTTCGTCCTGACCGACATGGGACTCCTGCTGCGTCGCGGTGTGATGTGGCGCAAGCTCGCGATCTTCCCGCTGGCCCGGCTGCAGGGCGTCTCGCTCTCTCAGGGGCCGATCGATCGCGCGCAGCGGGTGTCCGGTGCACAGGTGCACTCGGTGCAGGGCCTCATCACGGGGTACCTGTCGGGCCTCGAGCGCGCCGACGCCCTGTTCCTGATCGACAGCGTGAGCGCTGCCGCGGTGGCCGCCGCCGAGCGGGACCACAGCCACCGGTGGGGCGAGCACGCGACAGCGGATGCCGCGGCGGTGCCGGTGCATGACGGCGGCCTGCCTGCGGTGCCGGCCGGACCTGCGTTCGCGTACCCGGCTCCGCAGGCTGCTGCGCCTGCCGTGCCCTTCGAGCGTCCTGCCGAGCCTGCAGGTCCTCCGGTCGCGCCCTCGCCCGACGTGGCTCCGATTCCCCCGGTCGCTCCGCCTGCGCCGCCGGTCGCTCCGCCTGCAACTCCGCCTGCGCCGCCGGCAGGTCCGTCGTCTCCGTCCGCTCCGCCCGCGTCGCCGGCGCCACGTGATGAGTGAGCCGGCGCGTCGAGACGGGCGTCTCGGTGTCGGCATCATCGGTGCCGGTCGCGTCGGACCGGTGATCGGTGCCGCCCTCGCGGGGGCCGGCCACGCCGTCACGGGGATCACGAGCGGCTCGGACGATGACCGCGCTTCGGCCGTGCTGCCGGACGTCCCGGTCCTCGACGCGCTTGAGGTCGTGCGTCGCAGCGAGCTCGTGGTGATCGCGGTGCCGCACGACGAGTTGCCCGCGCTGGTCGCGGGCATCGCCGAGGTCGGTGGATGGCAGCTCGGGCAGCTCGTGCTGCACACCGATCCCGGTCACGGTATCGAGGTGCTGCGACCCGCAGCCGAGCGCGGGGCGATCCCGCTGGCGGTGCACCCGGCGATCACGTTCACCGGCACCTCGATCGACCTTCGACAGCTGCGTGCGGGCTATGCGGCGGTGACCGCTCCCGCGGCCGTGCTTCCGATCGCTCAGGCGCTCGCTGTCGAGATCGGTTGCGAGCCGGTCGTGATCGCCGAGGGCGACAGGGCGGACTACGCGGACGCGATCCAGACGGTGACCGAGTTCTCGCGCTCGATCATCGCGCAGTCGACGTCGCGCCTGAGTGAGATCGGCGTCGAGAACGCGGGCGGATATCTGTCGGCGCTCGTGCAGTCGGCGGTGGAGGGCGCGCTCCGCGACGCCTCGCCTCCGACCCCGCTGCTGTAGGGGCAGACCGCTGCGGGACGCCCGACGAGGGCTGCGGGATGCACCGACGACGGCTGCTGTAGCCCCCGACGGCGGCGACAGACCTCGCGCGCCCGACCGAACCCTCGGACGGAGTCAGCGACCGCCCGAGAACCCTCCGCCGCCTCCGCCGCCCGAGAACCCGCCGCCGAAGGATCCGCCGCCGCTCGACGAGCTGCTCGCACTGGGTGCCGAGTAACTCGCCGCGGCGTGCGACGACACCGCGAACGCTGCCAGCTGCGCCCGAAGGAACGGGGCGGAGGGGTCGCCGATCCACGTCGCGCCCCGCTGCTCGAACGCGTACACGTTCTCGAGCACCGACCCCCACTCGTCTTCCATGCCGAAGAGCATGGCGTAGGGGAGCAGCCGTTCATAGACGACGATGACGTTCGCCGTGCCGTCCTGTCGCCGCTCGGCACCCGAATACGACTGCAGCATCTGCAGCCGATCGGCCTCGGCGACTCGGATGAACTCCTTGACACCCATCAGGTACTCGTGCTCGCGCGCCCCCTCGGGCGTGAGCACCGTGTGGCGCGCGAACGCGTAGAACGACGAGAAGAGCACCAGGAACGTGCCGATGCAGATCGCGATGAATGCGGGAAGCGCTGTGACCCGGCCGCTGATGATGCCCCACAGGCCCAGCCCGAAGCCGGCCAGGACCAGCGCGATCGCGATCCACTGCAGCAGCACCGCCGCTCGACTGCGGGCTTTGGTCGTGAGTCCCCGGGATGCTGCGGCATCCGTGCCGCTCTGCGCGAGGGCCTTCATGCGCGCGGCGAACGACTCGCTCGTGGCGGGAAGCTCGGCGATGCCCTCGGCATCGGCGTCGGCGAAGAGGGCGTCGAGTGCTTCGGCATCGAGCTGGTCGGGGCCACGTCCGTCGGGGATGCGGCGCAGCCGTGGCTGCACGACCGCCGAGCCCTCTTCGATGCGCAGAGCGCCGCGCACGGCGAGATGCACGATCTCGGCCGGGATCGCGTCCTTCGCCTTCGGCACGATCGCCGCGGCGAGCAGCGGAGGCAGGGTGTCGGGCACGTCGTACTGGGCGATCACGATGCCGGTCGCCTGCCGGCGTGACCTCGTGAAGGCGGAGACCGCGAACCATCCGGCGGCGGAGACGCCCAGTGCGGCGAGCGCGGCGACGGCGGGGATCGTGTCGGTGACCGGGTTCGGCTGCCGCGCCGAGGGCTGCGTGGCGGTGCCCTGATCGAACCCGATCGCGACGGTCACGCCCTCGCCCGCCGAGAGGCCATCCGCCTCGACGGCGAACGTCGCCCCGTCGGTCGTCAGCGGACACTCCTCGGTCGAACCGGAGTAGCCGATGTAGCAGCGGGCGTCGCCCGTGAGGTGATCGGCGAGTGTGTCGTCGAGAGCGATGTCGGCACGGAAGCTCTCGATCGGCTGCGTGCTGTCGAGGGGGAGCAGGTCCCAGTAGAACTCGTCGACACCCGTGTCCGCCGCGAGGATCACGTCGCGCATCTCGTACTCGATCACGTAGGTCGTGAGGCCCTGCACATAGTCGTCGTCACCGGTGAGCACGAAGAGGAGCCCGTCGTCCTCGTCGGTCTCGAACGGCATGCTCTGGCCGTTCTCGTCGGTGACGGAGAGCACACGGACATCGAGCCAGGCGTTCTCGTAGCTGGTCGGGAGTCCGCGCACGATGCCCTTGTTCTGGTCCTCGTCGGGGAACCGGGCGGTCAGCGACTCGGTCACGTGCATGCGCGCGCGTCCCTCGGCGTCGAGGCCGATCTCGTAGTGCGCGTCCCACGTCGCGTAGGAGAAGTCATCGACGTCGGTGCGGACGGCCGCCTCGGTGCTGCTCGCCGCCGTGCCGACTGTCCCTGCGGCGGTGCTCGAGACGGCGGCGCTCGCCGCGGACGCGGGAACGAGCAGCGCGGCCCCGCAGAGAACGAAAGTCGTGAGGGCCTGGGCGAGACGGAAGGCTGCCATTCTTCGAGGCTACCCAGACTCGGCCGCAGGGCGGGGGAGGAGACCTCGGTAAACTGGACTCGACTTTCAAGGAGCCCCGAATGACTGACGCGTCTGCCGCGCCCGAGCCGACCACCGCCGCCACCGAAGAGGACGTGCACGAGCAGAAGGCCGTGCGTCTCGCGAAGCGCGAGCGACTGATCGCGAAGAGGGCGGATGCCGCTGGTGGAGCGTTCCCCGTCGGTGTGCCCGTAACGCACACGATTCCGGCCCTTCGTGCGGAGTACGACGACCTCGAAGCGGGCGCTGAAACCGGCGTGATCGTGGGCGTCGCAGGACGTGTGGTGTTCAGTCGCAACACCGGCAAGCTGTGCTTCGCCACGCTGCAGGCGGGCGACGGATCGCGGATCCAGGCGATGATCTCGCTCGCGAACGTCGGCGAGGAATCGCTCGCCGACTGGAAGGAGTACGTCGACCTGGGCGACCACGTCTTCGTGCACGGCGAGGTGATCTCCAGCCGCCGTGGCGAGCTGTCGATCATGGCCGACGCGTGGGAGATCGCGTCGAAGGCGATCCTGCCGCTCCCGAACGCCTACTCGGAGCTCAGCGAGGAGGGGCGCGTCCGCAGCCGCTACCTCGACCTGATCGTCCGCGAGCAGGCGCGCACCACCGTCCGGGCCCGTGCCGCGGTCAACGCCAGCCTGCGAGCGACGTTCGGCAGCCACGACTACCTCGAGGTCGAGACGCCCATGCTGCAGGTGCAGCACGGCGGTGCCTCGGCGCGCCCCTTCATCACCCACTCCAACGCGTTCGACACCGAGCTCTACCTGCGCATCGCGCCGGAGCTGTACCTGAAGCGCGCCGTCGTCGGCGGCATCGAGCGGGTGTACGAGATCAACCGCAACTTCCGCAACGAGGGTGCGGATTCGACGCACAGCCCCGAGTTCGCGATGCTCGAGGCGTACCAGGCCTACGGCGATTACAACCAGATGGCAGCCCTCACCCAGGAGCTCGTGCAGCAGGCCGCGATCGCGGTCGCCGGCTCCACGACCGTGACCTGGGCCGACGGCACCGAGTACGACCTCGGTGGCGAGTGGGACCGCATCTCGATGTACGAGTCGCTGTCTGCCGCATCCGGTCGCACGGTCACTCCGCAGGACTCGGTGGAGGACCTCATCGCCTTCGCCGAGGCGAACAATGTCGACCTGCCCCCGCAGGCCACGCACGGCAAGCTCGTCGAAGAGCTGTGGGAGCACTTCGTGAAGGGCGACCTCGTGCGCCCGACGTTCGTGATGGACTTCCCCGTCGACACCTCGCCGCTCGTGCGCGAGCACCGGTCGATCGAGGGCGTCGTCGAGAAGTGGGACCTCTACATCCGCGGCTTCGAGCTCGCGACCGGATACTCCGAGCTCGTCGATCCCGTGATCCAGCGAGAGCGTTTCGTCGAGCAGGCGAAGCTCGCTGCCCGCGGCGACGTCGAGGCGATGCCGGTCGACGAGGAGTTCCTGCGCGCTCTCGAGCACGGCATGCCGCCGTCCGGGGGTATGGGAATGGGAATCGACCGTCTGCTCATGGCGATCACCGGGCTCGGCATCCGCGAGACCATCCTGTTCCCCCTGGTCAAGTAAGCGGCCGTCGACCAGGACTCCCGCACCGGAGCTTTCCTGTCGATCACCGCGCTGCTCACGCACCTCGCCGGAACGCCCACTCGGGCAGCACCGCGGCGCCGATCATCGTGTCGAGCAGCGAGGCGAGTCCGTACTCGGGCTCGATCGCGCGCGCGAGATCGAGGTAGTGGCCGGCGTGGCTCGCGCGGCCGAGCGCCCACGAGATCCATGCGGCGACCGTGAGCGGAGCGGGCCGCGACAGCCGAGGTGCGCGGGCCGCCGACTCGCGTACGGTGTCGAGCGCGCGGCGCAGACGCGCGGGGTCGGGTGCGGGCCCTCTGCCCAGGAACACGTCGCCGAGGTCGTCGGGCACCGCGACGTGCCCGCCGGAGAAGGCGAGCTGTGCGTCGAGCGTGCGTACGCCGCCGGGCAGATCGGTGGCCCACTGCGTGAGCGCGACGTCGCGGAAGATCGGTCGGTTCAGGCACCACAGCAGGGCGGCGTGGGCGAACGGCGGAAGGTCGCTCGGGGTTGTGAGCACCGATTCGAAGAAGGCCGGCAGATCTTCGAGCAGCGTCAGAGCCGCGATCGCCTGCGGGTTCTCCCGACCGGTCACCCCGCCGATCCGCCCGTGGGCGAGCAGCTCGTCGAGGTCGCGGAGCGCACGCGCCACCCGCTCCTTCTCCGCCAGATCGGCAGCCGGGAGATCCGTGCCGGCGAGCTGGTCGCCTGACACGTCGCCGAGGCCCGGTACCGGGGGCGCACCCTCCTCGAGGTCGCGGAGCACGGGCTCGTCGTCGAGGTAGCTCGCCCATCCCGACGGCATCACGCAGAGCGCGTCCACGATGCGCAGGCCGCTGTCGGCCGCGCATCCGAGCACCTCGTCGATCTCGACGGTGTACGGCAGCACGAGTCCGTCGCGCGTGGAGTACGCCTCGACGTCCGTGTAGACGACGACGGCCAGGGCATCCGTCTTCTCCACCCGCGCGACGAGACCGACGGCGGCGTCCGCGTACTCCTCGAGCGAGACGCCGTCGTCCGGCAGATCGATGCGCATCGCTCCGTACGTGCGGGTGCCGCGGAAGGGGAGCAGCACCAGGCTCCGGCGCGGAGTGAACCCGGCGAGGGAGGGGACGATGCGGAGGAATTCGGAAGAGCCGGAGGCCCGGAGCACAGTTGTCATCCGGCGAGTGTCGTCGAGTCCGTGACCTGTCCGGCGCGGTTCACAGGCCGAGCACGGGCCGGAGCGGGAGGCAGCGGATGTGCAGGAGCAGTGGGCCGCGCGTCGCCGGGGGTCGCGTACCATGGAGCCATGGAGAACTTCTGGGTCGCAGCGGCATGGTCGATCCTTCCGACCATCGGTGTGAGCGTCGTGTTCTTCTTCGTGATCCGAGGGATCCTGCGGTTCGACCGCACCGAGCGCAAGGTGCACGCGCGCATCGAGGCTGAGGAGCGCGCCGCCCGGGGCCTCCCACCGCGCTCCTGAGCTCTGTCCGTCCCATCCGCTACTGTGTAGCCAACGCACCGTCCCCGGTGCCCACTGAGGCGCATCCCCGTCGAAGTGCCGCCCGTCGGGAGGACGAGGTATGACACCCGACACCTGGGCAGCCTGGATCGCGGCGTTCATCCTCGTCCTCGATCTGACGATCCGCATCACGGCGATCATCGTGATCCCGCGCAACCGGCGTCCCACGGCGGCCATGGCCTGGCTGCTCGCCGTCTTCTTCATCCCGTTCGTCGGCGTCTTCCTGTTCCTGCTGATCGGCAACCCGCGTCTGCCCCGGGCCAGGCGGCGCAAGCAGGATCAGATCAACGAGTACATCGCCGAGACGAGCGAGCATCTGCACTTCGGCACGCTGCGTCCGAACGCGCCGAGCTTCTTCCCGCCGCTGGTCGAGATGAACCACAGGCTCGGGGCTCTTCCGCTCTCGGGCGACAACGGCGCGCACCTCATCTCGAAGTATCAGGAATCGCTCGACGCGATGGCCGATGAGATCCGCAAGGCCGAGGACTACGTCCACATCGAGTTCTACATCCTGCAGTCCGACGCGTCGACCGACAACTTCTTCCGCGCGATGGAGGAGGTCGCCGCCCGTGGCGTGCACGTCCGCGTGCTGCTCGACCACTGGGCGAACCGGTGGAAGCCCAGGTACCGCGCCACGATCAAGCGGCTGAACGCCATGGGCGCGCACTGGCACCTCATGCTGCCGGTGCAGCCGCTCAGGGGACGCATGCAGCGCCCTGATCTGCGCAACCACCGCAAGCTCCTCGTCGTCGACGGCAAGGTCGCCTTCCTCGGCTCGCAGAACGTCACGGACTCGACCTACAACCTGCCGAAGAACATCAAGCGGGGGCTCCACTGGGTCGACCTGATGGTGCGCATCGACGGCCCTGTGGTGCTGAGCGTCAACGCGATCTTCCTGAGCGACTGGTACAGCGAGACCGACGAGGTGCTGCAGGAGATCGACATCTCGCACGCCGAGGCAGGCTCCGGTGATCTGGACTGCCAGGTGGTTCCGTCCGGCCCCGGGTTCGAGGTCGAGAACAACCTGCGTCTCTTCCTGGGGCTGCTGTACGCGGCCAAAGAGAAGATCATGATCGTCAGCCCGTACTTCGTGCCCGACGAAGCGCTGCTGCTGGCGGTGACCGCGGCCGTCGATCGCGGCGTCGAGGTCGAGCTGTTCGTCTCCGAAGAGGGCGACCAAGCGATGGTGTATCACGCCCAGCGCAGCTACTACGAGGTGCTGCTCAAGGCCGGGGTCCGCATCTGGATGTACCGCAAGCCCTACATCCTGCACACCAAGAGCCTCACGATCGACGATCAGGTCGCGGTGATCGGCTCGAGCAACATGGACATGCGGTCGTTCGGTCTCAACCTCGAGGTCTCGATGCTGGTGCGCGGCGAGGAGTTCGTCGCCGAGATGCGGGTCGTCGAAGACGAGTACCGCTCGCTCAGCCGCGAGCTCACGCTCGAGGAGTGGAAGCAGCAGCCGCTGCGTTCCACCGTGCTCGACAACCTCGCTCGTCTCACGTCGGCACTCCAGTAGCGCGACCGTGGCACTCGACGGGGTGTCCCGAAGATCGTCGGAGCGATAATCTGTGGGGCATGGCCCTCCCCACACGCGCCGCCTTCCGGCCAGCCACTGCTCTGTCCGTCGCCGCGCTCTCGGCCGCCGCGCTCCTGCTGCTCGCCGGATGCACAGCAGGGCCCAGCGCCACGGCTCCCAGTTCCACGCCCGTGCCCTCGACCCCGTCGGGCGCAGACGGCGACGACTTCGACGACATGGAGGCGACCCTCCTCGACGACGGGCGTATGTTCGCGGTCGTCACCTGGGGGTCGTCGACGTGCGTGCCGCAGGTCGACACGGTGTCAGCGAACGGGCAGACCGTCACGGTGGGGCTCGTCGGCTCCGGCGATGCGGATGCCGTGTGCACGGCTGACATGGCGCAGCGCGCGAGCATCGGAGGACTGCCCGAGGGGGTGGACCCCACGAAGGAGATCACGCTGCAGGTCACGTACGGCGATGTGACGGACGACGTCGACCTCGATGGCGATGCATCGTTCACCGGGGCGCCCGGATCCTCGACCGAGTACACGCCGTCGGCCGGATGGTTCGATGACGGCTCGTTGGTGCTCCTCACCTGGGGATCGTCGGGCTGCCTGCCCATCGTGGAGGGCATCGAGGGTTCGGGCGCGAGCGGAACCGTCACCTTCGCCGACGACGACAGGGCGTGCACGATGGACATGGCGCCCCGCGCGACGATCATCGCGTTCGGCGACGATCAGGTCGAGGACGACGACTTCACGCTGAATCTCGTGGGCGGCGGGCTGGACGGCACCGTCCAGGTGCGCGGCTGATCAGCGCCGACCGCGACTGATCTGAGTCGAGCGCGGCGGCTCAGAGCGCCGACACCGGATGCCCCGACGGGAGCGCGAGCAGGAGTGCGTTCCGATCGACCCGGCAGGTGACCCGCACCGCGACGCCGAACTCGTCGCCGTCGAGCTCGATCGGGAGCGGTCGCGGTCCCGCGGCCTCAGCCGCCAGCCCGCGGAAGTAGTGCACCGATGCATCGCGACCCCGCCGCTCGAGCACTCGACGCCCGGCGCGGGAGCGGCGCAGCACCGAGTTGTCCCACCAGATCTTGCGCCACACGCCCAGCCACCCGAGAACGCCGGTCGGCTGGATGACCGCGACGTCGAGGATCCCGTCGGTGATCGAGGCGTCGGGGATCAGTGCGATGCCCGCGGGCAGGGTGCCGCAGTTCGCGAACAGGATGCTGTGCACTTTGGTGGTGTGCAGTCGGCCGTCGTCGATCTGGAACACCGCACGGAAGGGCTCCGCGGTCACGAGCGACCTCGCGGCGCCGTCGACGTAGGCGATCCAGCCCATCGACTTCTTGAGGTCGGGTCGGGTGTTCGCGATCATGTCGGCATCGAGGCCCATGCCGGCCAGCACCACGAAGGCGTGCTCCTCGTGCTCGCCGTCGGCACGGGTGAGCCGAGCCCAGCCGATGTCGATCGGGTGGCGGAAGCCGCCCAGCGCCGCCCTGATCATCTCGTCGGGATCGGCGAGGGGCAGCCCGAGGTTCCGCGCCAGCAGATTGCCCGTGCCGCTCGGCAGGATCGCCAGCGGCACGCCGCTGCCGGCGATGGCCTCGGACACGGCGCGCACCGTGCCGTCGCCTCCCGCGACGAGGACCACCGAGACCCCGCGCGCCAGCGCCAGGGCGGTGACGCCCTGACCGGGGTCGTCGATCGTGGTGGTGTAGAACGCCGGCCGCTCCCACCCCGCATCGCTCGACAGAGATCGAACCCGGTCGCGAAGATGCTTCTCATCGACCTTGACGGGGTTGTAGATGAGTGCCGCCTGCCGTCGGACGGGGGCGCTCTGAGTCATGGCGCTACTCTAGCCGCGCGGATGACGCGCCCGGCGCGCACCATAGACTTGGTGGATGATCGACCTCGCACTCCTCCGCGACAACCCGGAGATCGTCCGCCGTTCTCAGGCCGCCCGTGGCAACGACCAGGGCACCGTCGACACCGCACTCGAGGCTGACCGATCGCGCCGCTCCGCGCTCTCCGCGTTCGAGGAGCTGCGGGCCGAGCAGAACGCCTTCGGCAAGCAGGTCGCGAAGGCGCCCAAGGACGAGAAGGCCGCGCTCGTCGCGCAGGCCAAGGACCTGGCCGACCGCGTGAAGCAGGCCCAGCAGGTGTCGAACGAGGCTTCGGCCGCGGCATCCGCCGCTCTCGCGCGCATCGAGAACGTCGTCATCGACGGCGTGCCGGCCGGCGGCGAGGCCGACTTCGTCGAGTTGCGCCGCGTCGGCGAGGTGCCGGCGTTCGACTTCGAGCCGCGCGACCACCTCGAGATCGGCGAGATCCTCGGCGCGATCGACATGGAGCGCGGCGCGAAGGTGTCGGGCGCTCGCTTCTACTTCCTCCGCGGCATCGGCGCCCGCCTCGAGATCGCGCTCATGAACCTCGCGCTCGACAAGGCACTGCAGAACGGCTTCGTGCCGCTCATCACGCCGACCCTCGTGCGGCCGGAGATCATGCAGGGCACCGGATTCCTCGGCGAGCACGCCGACGAGGTCTATCACCTCGACAAGGACGACGACCTCTACCTCGTCGGCACCAGCGAGGTCGCTCTCGCCGGCTATCACAAGGACGAGATCCTCGACCTCGGCGAGGGCGCGCTGCGCTACGCCGGCTGGTCGACCTGCTACCGCCGCGAGGCGGGCTCGCACGGCAAGGACACCCGCGGCATCATCCGCGTGCACCAGTTCAACAAGCTCGAGATGTTCGTCTACACGACGCCGGAGGATGCCGAGGCGGAGCACCTGCGCCTCGTCGCGTTGCAGGAGGAGGTGCTGACCTCGCTCGGCCTCGCCTATCGGGTGATCGACGTCGCCGCCGGCGATCTCGGGTCGAGCGCCGCGCGCAAGTACGACATCGAGGCATGGGTTCCCACGCAGGGCGCGTTCCGCGAACTGACGTCGACGTCGAACTGCACGACCTACCAGGCGCGTCGACTCGACATCCGCCACCGCCCGGTCGCCGCCGGTGCGGGGGCGCAGGAGGGCCAGGCCGCCAAGACGCAGCCGGTCGCCACCCTGAACGGCACCCTCGCCACCACCCGGTGGATCGTCGCGCTGCTCGAGACCCACCAGCAGGCCGACGGCTCGGTGCGTGTGCCCGAGGTGCTGCGCCCGTACCTGGGTGGCCTCGAGGTCTTGGAGCCGACCGCGTGACGGCTCCCTGGCTCGTCGGCCTCGACGTCGACGGCACGATCATCCTGCAGGACGAGACGATGAGCCCCGGTGTTCCCGAGGCCGTCGCCCGGCTGCGGGATGCCGGCCATGAGGTGACGATCGCCACCGGGCGCAGCTGGATGGCGACGCGGCGCTACGTCGAGCTGCTCGGTCTGACGGCGGAGTTCGTCGTGTGCTCGAACGGCGCCGTCACCATGCGCCGTGTGGGCGACGACTGGGAGCGGTGGCACGTCGAGACGTTCGATCCCTCGCCCGTTCTCGCGCTTCTGCGCGAGCGCCTTCCCGAGGCCAGGTACATGGTCGAGCTGGGAGACGGCAAGCGGCTGTACACCGAGCACCTGGACGATTGGACGCTCGACGGCGGTCGTCAGGTCGACTTCGACGAGCTCGTCGCGGAGCCGGTCTCGCGCGTCGTCGTGGTCTCGCCGGGACACGATGAGGACGACTTCCACCGACTCGTCGCGGATGCCGGGCTCAATGAGGTGTCGTATGCGATCGGCTGGACGGCGTGGCTCGACATCGCTCCGCAGGGGGTCGACAAGGGCACGGCACTCGAGCGCGTGCGCACCGAGCTCGGGTTCGAGCGCGGTCGAATCCTCGTGGCCGGCGACGGTCGCAACGACATCGGGATGTTCGGGTGGGCACTCGGGCTCGACGGGCGTGCGGTGGCGATGGGGCAGGCACCCGACGAGGTCAAGGCCGCAGCAGGCGAAGTGACCGAGGATGTCGACGCAGGGGGACTCGCGATCGCCCTCGACACGCTTCCAGCAGCCGCCCAGGTCAGCGCGGGAGAATAGAACTCGGCTAGACTCACGGCTTGTCGGCAGATTCGTCTGTCGGGAGGGTTGTCCGAGCGGCCGATGGAGCTGGTCTTGAAAACCAGTGGGCAGAGATGTCTCGTGGGTTCGAATCCCACACCCTCCGCTTCTTGAGCACGGTGTCCCCACACCGGAACGCCGAACCGAAAGGCCCCGAGTGAGTCAGAACACCCGCCGCCGCCGCACCGTCGCCCGACATGGGCAGCAGAAGACCCCCGGTGCCGTCAGCCAGCTTCTGAAGTTCATCGCGATCGGCCTCGCGGTCGTGCTCGTCAGCGGGTTCGGCGTCGCGGCCTACATCGTCTACGACCTGTCGAGCACGGTGTCGGCGAACGCGGTCGACCTCGAGGGTCAGGAAGACCTGCCGCCCGACATCAGTGCATACGAGGGCGGATTCAACCTGCTCCTCACCGGTGTCGATGCGTGTGAGGAGGAGTACGCCCAGTACTTCGGAGACCGCTGCAGCGGCGGCGACTCCGAGGGCACGCTCAACGACGTGAACCTGCTCATGCATGTCTCGGAGGAACCGCGCCGCATCACGGTCGTGAGCTTCCCGCGCGACATGATGATCCCGATCCCCGAGTGCGAAGACGCCGAGGGCACGGTCCACTCCGCGATGAGCAAGCAGCAGCTGAACGTCGCCTACACCGACGGCGGCCTGAACTGCGTCGCGAAGACCATCTCCGACCTCACCGACCAGGACGTGCAGTTCGCGGCCTCGGTCACCTTCGGCGGTGTGATCGAGATCACCAACGCGATCGGCGGCGTCGAGGTCTGCCTCGCCTCTCCGATCAAGGACCGTCACACGAGCCTCGACCTCGCGGCCGGAAACCACGTCATCGAGGGCCTCACGGCGCTGCAGTTCCTGCGCACCCGTCACGGCGTCGGCGACGGCAGCGACCTCGGACGCATCGGAAACCAGCAGCAGTACATGTCGAGCCTGGCCCGCAAGCTCATCAGCGGCGAGACGCTCGGCAACGTGCCGATGATGCTCAAGCTCGCGACGACCGGCCTCGACAACGTCGAGGCGAGCACATCGCTCGCCGACCCGATGAAGATCGTGCAGATCGCGCTCGCGGTGAAGTCGGTGCCGTTCGAGGACATCGTCTTCCTGCAGTACCCGACGTTCACGGATCCCGACAACCCCAACCGGGTCGTGCCGGACAAGGACTCGGCTCAGACGATGTGGGACGCGATCAACGCCAACTCGCAGCTGCAGGTCACGCACGAGAACACGGCGAACGACGGCGTCATCCTCCAGGATCCGAACACCGGTGTTCCCGTCGAGACGCCGACCGAGGGCACGCCCACGGAAGAGGTTCCCGACCCGACCGCGACCACGCCCGGTGTCGTCGCGCTGCCGAACTCGATCAAGGGCAACTCGGCGGCGCAGCAGACCTGCTCGAACGGCCAGGTCGACGGCTGACCCACGTCTGAGGTACGAGAGCACCCCTTCCGGATTCGGGAGGGGTGCTCTGTTCTCACTGACGTTCGGGGCGCGGTTCCGGGGGATAGAGCACCTCGAGCACAGATTCGACGATGCCCGGCATGTCGACGCTCGGATCGATCATCCACTGCAGCTGGAGCCCATCGGCGACCGCCTGCACCACGCGCGCCGTGGTCTCGGGATCGAGCACGGCGCGGCGCTCGCCGTCGGCCTCGAAGCTCTGCGCGATCGTCTCGCGGAGCCGCTCGCTGCGATCGAGGAAGAACTGGTGCGCCGGATGCTGCGGGTCGACGGCATCCACCGACAGCCTCGAGAACAGCTCGACCATGCCGGGGGTCCGGGTGTTGCGGCGCACCACCTCGAGGAAGATGGCCTTTGCCTCGCCCGGATCGAGCTGCTGCGGGTCACGCCCCTCGTGCTCGTCGCGCTTGCGCAGCACCTCGGTGAACAGCTCCTCCTTCGACCCGAAGTAGTGCAGCAGCGCGGCGGGGGTGACGCCGACGACCTCGGCGATCTGCTTGAGCGAGGCGCTCTGGTATCCCTTGGTCGCGATCACGTCGAGCGCGCTCTCCAGGATCTCCTCGCGTCTGGCGACGCCCTTCGCGTATGAACCTCGTCGTGCCATGCCTCGACACTAATCCTGAACGACGTTCGACAACGAATGATGCCGCTCTGCCGACCCCGTCGGCAGAGCGGCATCGGCTCAGGAATCGGCTCCGGCTCAGGCCGGGAGGACGAGCTCTCCGTTGCGGCGGTGCGGCAGTCGCGCGAGCGCCTCATCGCGCAGGGTCTCCGGCAGCAGGGAGGGCGGAGCGTCCTGGAACGCCAGGGGACGGAGGAACCGCCGGATCGCGGAGGCCCCGACCGAGGTGTGCAGCGAGGTCGTGGCCGGCCACGGCCCACCGTGCTGCTGTGACCAGGTCACTGCGACGCCGGTCGGCCAGCCCGCGAACAGCACGCGTCCCGCGCGCTCCTGCAGCAGTTCGAGCGTCTCGGCCGGGTCGTCGGCGGACTCGGCGTGCAGGGTGGCCGTGAGGCTGCCTGGAACGCGGGAGAGGGCCGCGTGCAGGTCGTCGGTGGAGTCGTAGCGCACCAGCAGGGTGACGGGACCGAAGCACTCCTCGAGGAGCGTGTCGGGTCGCTCGGCCACCGCGCGGGCATCCGTCAGCAGGGCGACCGGACGTACGCCGTCGACCTCGACGCCCTGCGCGACGACCGTCACAGAAGAGTCGTTCTCGAGATGCGCGAGGCCGGCGGGGAAGGCATCGGTGATGCGCTCGGTGAGCAGCGGGCCGCCCGAGGCGGCCGGGACGCGCGCCGCGACGAGGTCTTCGAACCCGGCGCCGGCGGGGATGAACACCACACCGGGCTTGGTGCAGAACTGTCCCACGCCCAGCGTGAAGGATCCGACCAGGCCCTGCGCGAGCGCCTCGCCGCGCGCCGCCACGGCGGCCTCGGTGATGACCACCGGGTTGATGCTGCCGAGTTCACCGTAGAACGGGATCGGGTCCGGCCGCCCGGAGGCGAGATCGAACAGCGCGCGGCCGCCCGAGACCGACCCCGTGAAGCCGGCGGCGCGGATCAGCGGGTGCTGCACGAGCGCGTTGCCCGCCTCGCGGCCTTCGACGAGGGCGAGCGAGCCGGTCGGAGCGCCGGCTTCTTCGAGGGCGGTCGCCACGAGCTCCGCCGTGCGGGCCGACAGCCGCGGGTGGCCGGAGTGCGCCTTCACGACCACGGGGTTGCCGGCCGCGAGCGCCGAGGCGGTGTCGCCTCCGGCCACGGAGAACGCGAACGGGAAGTTCGACGCCGAGAACACGGCCACGGGCCCCAGTGCGGTGAGCAGACGACGCAGCTCGGGCCGAGGCGGGGTGGCGGACGCATCCGCATCGTCGACGGTGAGCTCGAGGTACGAGCCCTCTTCGACGACCGCGGCGAAGAGCCGCAGCTGGCCGCTCGTGCGTGCGACCTCGCCCGTCAGCCGGGCAGTGCCGAGGCGGGTCTCCTCGTCGGCGATCGCGACGAGCTCGGCGACGTGGGCGTCGAGCACGTCGGCAGCGGCGCGCAGCCATCCCGCCCGATCGGTGGCTGAGGACCGACGCCAGATCGGTGCGGCCGCGGCGGCGGCGTGGACGATCGCGTCGAGGTCTGCGGGGGACGTGGTCACGAGTGATCCTTTCGAGCGGTGAGTGGGTCGTCTGCCGGGGTGCGACCACCGGTGAGAAGCGGGGCGAAGCGGATGCCGAGGCCCTCGTGCGCGTTCTCGGTGAGCCATCCGTCGCCGATCGTCACGGGCGAGGGGTCGGCGAGGGCGCCGAGAGCGCCGAAGCCGGCATCCTCCACGTCTTCGACCAGCACCTCGTGCGCGGTGTCGGGCAGAGTGAGCGCGAGCTGACCGGAGAGCTCGGGCAGCAGATGCGGATGCAGCGCCGCACCGTGCTCTGCGGCGAGTTCGACGATGCGGAGGAACGGCGTGATGCCGCCGACCCGCACGATGTTGGGCTGCACGACCTGGGCGGCTCCCGCGCGCAGGAAATCCCCGAATCGGTGCACGGTGTGCAGGTTCTCGCCCAGGGCGATGGGCACGTCGATCCGGCGCGCGAGCTCTGCGTGTCCGGCGAGATCGTCGGCGCGCAGCGGTTCCTCGATCCAGGCCAGGGAGAAGCGCGACAGAGCGTCGACCGAGGCCGTCGCACGATCGAGGTCCCATCGCTGGTTCGCGTCGATCATCAGCGCCCGATCCGGCCCGAGCAGTGCGCGCACGGCGGCGACCCTGTCGAGGTCCTCGGCGAGGTCGGGCTTGCCGACCTTGATCTTCACTCCCTCGAAACCCGCGTCGATCCAGCGCTGCACCTGGGCGAGCAGCTCCTCGAGCGAGTAATGCAGGTTGACGCCCGACCCGTAACCTCGCACACGCTCGCGGCGGCGACCGAGCACATGCGACACCGAGGTCCCGGCCGAGCGCGCCTCGGCATCCCAGAGTGCGAGGTCGAGCCCGGCGAGAGCGATCGTCGTGACGCCCCCACCGCCCGCCTCGTGCAGGTGCTCCCACAGGCCCTGCCAGCACTCACCGGGAACGGCGGAGCGGCCGACGGATGCCGGGGCTATGTCGTGTTCGAGCAGGGCGTGCACGGCGGGGGCGCCGATCTGCGGACTCCAGGAGAAGCCCCAGCCTTCGGCGCCGTCAGAGCGCACCACATGGGTCGCGATGATGCCGACCGAGGTCACGTCGGCAGCCCACGGCCGCGTGAGCGGCACTCGCTGCAGACGCGTCGTCAGACTGCGGACGGTCGTCACAGCAGTGCGCGGCCCGCGGCGAGGATCTCGGCGAGACGCGCCTCCTGGGCGGGGGTCGGGTCGACGAGCGGTGCGCGTACCGAACCGACCGCGAGTCCTGCGAGGCGCAGCCCGGCCTTGATCAGCGAGACCCCGAAGCCGGGCGTCTCGTCGCGCAGCTCGACGAGCGGGCGGTAGAAGCCGTCGAGCAGGGCGAGGCGTCGCTCTTCATCGCCGTCGGCGTAGGCGCGGTAGTAGGCGTTCGCGATGTCCGGGGCCATGGCGAAGGCGGCCGAGGAGTACAGGGGCACGCCGATGCCTCGATACGCGGCCTGCGTGAGCTCGGCCGTGAGCAGTCCGTTGAAGAACGCGAAGTCGGTGCGGCCCTCCTCGGCGACCGCGCGCACGATCAGCTGGGTCGTGCCGATCTCGCCCGTGCCGTCTTTGAAGCCGACGACCCGGGGGTTCGCGACGAGTCGACGAACGGTGTCGACCGAGTACTGCGCGCTGCCGCGGTGGTAGACGATCACCGGCAGGTCTGCGGCCTCGGCGATCTGCTCGACGTAGGCCGCGAGGCCCGACTGGGTGCCGCCGACGAGGTAGGGAGGCAGCACGAGCAGGCCGTCGGCGCCGGCATCCGCCGCGGATCGAGCGACCTCGATGGCGTGGCCCAGGGGTCCGCCGGCTCCGGTGATCACCGGCACACGGCCCGCGACAGCGGTCACCGCGGTACGGGTCACCGCAGCCGCCTCGCTCGCCGACAGCGCGTGGAACTCACCGGTCCCGCAGGCGGGGAAGACACCGCCCGCGCCGGACTCGACGCCGGTGGCGACGTGCGCCGCGAGCATCTCGTGGTCGATCGTGCCGTCGCTGGTGAACGGGGTGACGGGGAAGAACAGGATTCCATCGAAGTCCATGTCGAGCCTTTCAGGAGACGGATGCGGGGGCCGGCGCGGTGACGAGTTCGTCGCGCCAGGTGCGGGCGGGGTGCCAGCCGAGCAGTCGAGCGGCTTTGGCGGAGGAGAAGGCCGACGCATGTCCGGTGAGCACCGACGCCGCGCGCTCGGTGCCTGGGTGGAACTGCGGCAGCAGCTCGCTCAAGGGGCGGCGGGCGAGGGCATCATCGGCGCCGACGAAGAACACCTCGCCGTTGGGGATGTCGTCGAGGGCGGTCAGCAGTGTGTCGGCGAAGCTCGCGACGTCACGCGCATCGACGTAGTTGAACAGAGCGGGTGCCGACAGGGCCGGGTCGTCGAGGCGTTCGAGCGCGGTGTGGCCCTGCTGGGTCGGCGCGCCCGCCCATTCCTCGGGGGCGATCACGTAGCAGGGGCGGAACGAGGCGAAGCGCACGTCATCGCCGGTCTGCCGCCGCAGCATGGCGACCGTCTGCTCGATCAGGAGTTTCGACAGCGCGTAGGCGTTCCACGGCTCCGTCGCTGATTCCTCGTCGAGGGGAAGACGGTCGGGCGCCCATCCGCGAGGAGCCCCGTAGCCGATGACGGTCGGGCTCGACGCCGCGACGATCCGGTGGATCCCCGCCCGCACCGCGCCTCCGAGCACGGACTGGGCAAGCGACGCATTGGTGCGCAGGATGACGTCTTCGGGCGCGGAGAAGGGCACGGCGATCGCTGCGAGATGGATGAGCGCATCGGCGCCCGTGCCCGCGAGCGCCGACGCCGTGGCATCCGCATCCGTGAGGTCGAGAGAGAACTGTGTGATCCCGGGGCGCTCGAGATGCTCGCTCGGCGCGCGGTCGATCGACACGAGTTCGTGTCCGGCCTCTGCGAGACCGGTCACCAGGGACCGGCCGAGGCGACCGGACCCGCCCGTGACGGCGATCCTCATCTGCCCGACTCCAGGAGGGCGATGCCGAGGTCTGCGACCTTCACCGGGAGTCCCGTGTCGAGCGAGCGGTTGCCCGCGATGCCGACAGCGATCGAGCGGATGCCGTCGGTCCAGTCCGCCGGCCGCGCGAGCGGGTCGTCACCCGGACCCTCGAAGACATCGGACAGCAGCAGAGCATCGCCGCCACCGTGACCGCCGTCGCCGCTGACGATCGGCACCTCGTGGGCCGCTTCCCAGTGCCGCTGCACGAGGATGCGCTCACCTTCGGGTCGCAGCTCGGTCGCGCCGTCACCACCCGAGAGGCTGGGGTCGATGTGCGGGTGCAGACCTTCGCCGGCGAGTACGGCACCGCGCTCGACGACCTCGAGCTCGACTCGGCCGAGCGTGCCGTTGACCGCCACACGGTAGCCCTCCCACGGGGAGTGCGCGTTCAGCGAGTACGACAGCGTGGCGCCCGAGGCGTAGTCGACGACGAGTGCGAGGTTGTCCTCGATGGTGATGCCCTCGCTGAACACGTCGAGATCGCGTACATAACCGTCGTGCTGTTCGGCCTCGAGGTAGAGCGCGGTCAGACGCTCGTCGGTGCGGAGGTCGAGCTCGAAGAGGTCGCCGCCGTCGTGGGTTCCTCGTGCCGGTCGCTCACCGAGGCCGCGGCCGGCCGCATTGTCCGCGCCGTAGAAGCGCAGGCCACCCGATGCGTAGACGCGGGTCGGCTGCGAGCGGATCCACCAGTTGACGAGGTCGAAGTGATGGCTCGACTTGTGCACGAGCAGGCCGCCCGAGTTCTTCTTGTCCCGGTGCCAGCGGCGGAAGTAATCGGCGCCGTGGTTGGTGTCGAGCATCCACTGGAAGTCGATCGAGGTGACCTGCCCGATCGTGCCGTCCTGGATGATCTGGCGCAGTGCGCTGTTGCGAGGGGAGTAGCGGTAGTTGAAGGTCAGCACGACCTGGCGTCCGGTGCGCTCGACCGCCTCTTCGATGCGCGCGGCGCTCGCCGCGTCGATCGTGAGGGGCTTCTCGACGACGACGTCGGCGCCCGCCTCGAGAGATCGCACGATGAGCTCGGCGTGCAGATCGTCGCGCGAGCAGATGACGACCCGGTCGACGCGCTCGTCGCGGATCACCTGCTCGAGCTCGTCAGGGGTCGCGAGCCGCGGAGCTGCGGCGCCGGCGTCGACCGCGCGTGCGGAATGGAAGGCCGCGCGCACCGGGTTGGGCTCGACGATGGCGACCAGTTCGGCCCGGTCACGGTGCGCACCGGTGATCGCATCGACATACATCTGTGCGCGGACTCCGGCACCGGCGAGGGCATAACGCAGACGGGACATCAAACTCTCCGAATCTCAGGAAACGTTTTCTCAGAATATCAGGAACTCTGGCTCTCCGGAAGGTCGTGTTCGCGGACAGGGTCATGTCAGGCGTGGACAGGAACCGGTTTCCCGACTAGCTTGAGACGGATGAAACTCAGCGATGATGTGAGCTCGTACCGCAACCCGATCATCGATGCCGATGTTCCCGACCCCGACGCCATCCGCGTCGGAGATCGCTTCTACCTCGTGGCATCGAGCTTTCATCGCGCCCCGGGGCTGCCGATCTTCGCGTCTGACGACCTCGTGACCTGGGAGCGCGCCGGCTACGCGCTCGACGGCTCGGCGCCGCAGGCGTGGTTCGCGCAGCCGCGACACGGCGGCGGCGTGTGGGCGCCCTCGATCCGCCACCACGGGGGGCTCTTCCACGTCGTCTACCCCGATCCCGACCAGGGCGTGTTCGTGGTCACCGCGGCCGACCCGGCAGGTCCCTGGTCCGAGCCGCATCTGCTGCTCCCCGGGCTCGGCATCATCGACCCGTGCCCGCTGTGGGACGACGACGGTCGCACCTACCTCGTGCACGGCTGGGCGCGCTCACGGGCAGGACGCAAGAACATCGTCACCGTGATCGAGGTGGATGCAGGGCTGAGGAATCCGATCGGCTCGGCCGTCGACGTCATCGACGGCGATCTGGTCGACGGCTTCTCGACGCTCGAGGGACCCAAGTTCTACAAGCGCGGGGGGGAGTACTGGATCTTCGCCCCGGCCGGCGGTGTCGCCACAGGCTGGCAGACCGTGTTCCGCGCACCGACGCCGTTCGGGCCGTACGAGCATCGCATCACCCTCGCGCAGGGTGAGACGCCGGTGAACGGCCCTCATCAGGGAGCATGGGTCGACGACGGCAGGGGTGGCGACTGGTTCCTGCATTTCCAGGACCGCGGGGTCTACGGCCGGGTGCTGCACCTGCAGCCGATGGCGTGGGGTTCTGACGGGTGGCCGGTGATGGGCGAGGCGGTGAGCGGCGGTGACGCGCAGCCGGTGCTGCGGCATCCGACTCCCTTCGGCACGGCGCCGGGCCCGAGTTCTCTCGCGCGATCCGACGACTTCGTCGACGGGCGGCCGAGCAGTCACTGGCAGTGGGAGGCGAGAGTCGATCCGCACACGGTGGTCGACGGGGGTCCGGGGCTGGGCCTTCGGAGCAGTCCTGACGGCGGCAACGTGCGCACGCTGCCGCGGGTTCTCTCTCAGAACCTGTCAGGACAGCCGTGCGTCGCCGATGTCGAAGTCGCGCTGCAGACCTCCGGCGCGCACGAGCGCGCTGGAATCGCCGTACTCGGCAGGGACTATGCCTGGGCGGGCATACGACGCACGGATTCCGGTGTCGAGGCCGTCGTCGCGGTGCGCAGCCGTGACGACCAGGCGGAGCGCGTGGTCGCGACGATCCCGCTCGACGAGGCTCGCATGCGGGTGGGCGTGGCCGTCGACGCCGCCGCCCGAGTGCGGTTCACGCTCGGCGCGACCCCGGTCGATCCGCAGTTCACCGCGGTCGAGGGGCACTGGGTCGGCGCGTCGCTGTCGCTGTTCGCCGCGGCCCCGTACGGCGCTCCCGAGGCGATCGGACGCTTCGCGGACTTCACGATCGACGCGCAGGAAAGCTGAGCATGGCCACCAGACGAGCACGCAGCGCCCCCACGCGCGAGACGACGATCAACGACATCGCGCGGGTGGCCGGGGTCTCCAAGGCGACCGTGTCGCGCGTGGCCAACGGCGTGAGCACCGTCAACGAAGAGATCGCGCAGCGGGTCCGCGCGGTCATCGACGAGCTCGGCTACACGCCCAGCCAGACCGCTCGGTCGCTGTCACTCGGTTCCAGCCGCACGGTCGGGGTGCTGCTGCCCGACCTCGGCAACCCCATGTTCCACCAGGTGCTGCACGGCTTCAATCGTGCGGCGTCGCAGGACGGGTATCACGTGATCGTCACCGACGCGTTCGAAGACGCGGATGCCGAGGCCGAGCTCGCCAGAGACCTCCGTGACCGCACAGACGCCGTGGCGCTGTTCGCGCCTCGGATGCCGAGGGAGAGCCTCCTGCAGCTGCTGCCGCGCGTGGCACCGGTCGCGGTGTTCAACCGCACCACCGGCAAGAACGCCGGATCGGTGCTCATCGATTACCACGAGGGAATCATCCTGCTCGCGCGCCATCTGATGCGGCTCGGTCACCGCCGCATCGCGTTCCTCGCCGGCCCCGCCTACGCCCGTGCGAACTGGGAGCGCGAGCGCGGCCTCGACGAGCTGCGAAGCGCGGAATCCGACGTCGAGATCATCGACGTGCCGTGCGGCCACTCGTTCGAAGACGGCTACGACGTCTGGCCGGCACTGCGGGCGACCGGTGCGACGGCCGTGATCGCATACAACGACGTCGTGGCGCTCGGGCTTCTCGGTCGTCTCTCCGAAGAGGGGGTCTCGGTGCCGGGGGAGATCTCGGTCGCCGGATTCGACGACATCCCGTTCTCGCGCTTCTCCTCTCCGTCTCTGACCACGATGACGTCGAGGCTGTCGGAGATCGGCGCGCGCATCTGGGAGGTGCTGCGCGCCGAGATGACCGATGATCCGATCCGCGAGCCCATCATGTTCTCGCCGGAGCTGGCGACCCGCGCCAGCACGAGAGCGATCTCATGAGCGTCGACCTGCTCGAGTCGGATCTCGGCGGCGTCCGCTATCACGACGGCGGCGACGTGGACCCGCTGCTGTCTCCTCGCCCCTATCTCACTGCCACCACGGCGAGCGGTGTCGCCGCGACCGCCGTCGGACCCGACGACCACCGGCATCATCTCGGCGCGAGTGTGGCGATCCCCGATGTCGACGGCACGACGTTCTGGGGCGGCCGCACCTTCGTGCGCGGCGAGGGGGCGCGGATGCTGGCGAATCACGGTCGACAGGTGGAGCGATCGCGAGAGTTCGACCAGGGGCGGCTCACAGAAGAGCTGGTCTGGGTCGCCCCCGATGGGACCCCGCTGCTCGACGAACGGCGAAGCATCGTCGCTCGCGCAGGCATCGACGTGCTCTGGAGCACGGTGCTGACCGCCGTCCACGGTGCTGTCAGCATCGGCAGCCCGCACACCAACGGCCGCGACGGTGCGTTCTATGGCGGCATCTTCTGGCGGGCGTCGTTCCTCACCGGTCGGGTGCGCTGCGCGGGCGGCGAGGGGGTGGAGGCCGCACATGGCTCCCTCTCTCCGTGGCTCGCCGTCGACGGGCCGGGCGTCTCGCTCGTCGCGACCACCTCGAACCACGACATGCCCTGGTTCGTCCGCGCTGACGGCTACGTCGGCTTCGGGCCCGGGGTGGCCGCCACCGGGCGCCGACTTCTCGATGCCGGCGAGGAGCTGCACCTCGACCTGCGCGTCGCGATCCTCGATCACCCACCTGTCGACCCGGCAGCCGTCGCACGTCGGCTGAGCGCCTGAGCGATGACCGACGATCTGCAGCAGCTGCTCGAGCGTGCGCACGCGGCCGACATCGCGATCCACTCGTTCGCGGTCAGCGTCGGCGGCGATGAGGTCGTGCGAGCCGGGGTGCCTCCGTGGGGACACGACGTACCGCACCGGATGTACTCGGTGTCGAAGTCGATCACGGCCGTCGCGATCCTCCTGCTCGCCGAAGAGGGGCGTCTGAGCCTCGACGACCCGATCATCGACCATTTCCCGGAGATGGGTCCGGTGCACCCGTGGCTCGCCGCCACCCGCATCGACGACATGCTCGCGATGACGGGACCGCACAGTCGCACCACCTACGTCGCCGATGGCGGCGGATGGCTCGAGTCGTACTTCCGGGTGCCGCCGACCCATCGTCCGGGCACGCTGTTCACCTACGACACCAGTGCGAGCTACGTGCTCAGCGCGCTGGTCGAACGGCTGTCGGGAATGCCGATGGTCGATTACCTGCGGCCCCGGCTGCTGGATCCGCTCGGGGTGGCGGGCACCATGAGGTTCCTCACCGGACCCGAGGGGATCAGTCACGGCGGTTCAGGGCTGATCGCCGCGCCGGGCGACATGCTGCGGATCGCGGAGGCCGTGAACGGCACGGTCGAGGTGCTGCCGGCATCCGTTCGGACGAGGCTGCTCGAACGCCGGAGCAACCCGGCGACGCAGACCTGGGGTGCGGCACTGCGACACGGGTACGGGCGCCAGGTCTGGCTGCCCGATGAAGGATGCTGGCTGATGTTCGGCCTGGGCGGCCAGGTGGTCTACGGAGACCCGTCGCGCCGGATCGCCGCGGTGGTGACCGCCGACACGACGACCCTGGCGAGCGGCGATCAGCGGCTCGTCGACCTGCTCCTCCCTGCGCTCGGACTCGACGTCAGCGACGACGTCGGCGCCGGAGTGCAGCTGCGCCCGCCGACGCCCTCGCACGACCCGGCGTCGGCGCGTGCGGTGCGGGGCATCTGCACCCTGGTGTCCGGCGAGGGAGCCCCGCAGCGACTCGCCGTCGAGCTCGACGGCAGCGGGGGAGTGCTCGACGTCGCCGGGTCGACTCTGCGGTTCGACACCGCGCACCCGACCGTGACCACGCTGCCGCTCGGCGATGCGGTCGTGACCGCCGGCTGGTCATCGCCCGGCGTGCTCGACGTGCGGGTGAGCGCGGCCGCCGCCGACATCGCATCGGTCCGTCTGCGACTGGTCGCCACCGACGATGGCATCATCACCGTCATGTCGCAGGGGTCCGGGCCCGAGATCGGACCGGAATGGACCTGGCGCGGCAGTTATCTGGCTCCGTGATCGCGTGAGGCTCGATCCCGCCCGGGATCGAGCCTCACGGGAAGTCGAGGTCAGCCCTTGACCGAGCCGATCAGAGCGCCCTTGACGAAGTAGCGCTGCACGAAGGGGTACACGAGCAGCATCGGCAGGGTGGCGACGAAGATGACGGCCATCCGCACCGACTGAGCGGGCGGCACGACCTCGACGGCCGCGCCGTCGGCGTTCATGCCGCTGGCCACGATCACGATCTGGCGGAGCAGCACCTGCATCGGCCACAGTTCGGAGCTGTTGATGTAGAGGATCGCGCTCTGGTAGGTGTTCCAGTAGTAGACGGCGTAGAAGAGCCCGATGGTCGCGATCGAGGCCAGCGAGAGCGGCAGCACGATGCGCCAGAACACGCCGAGCTCGCTGCATCCGTCGATGCGCGCCGCCTCTTCGAGGCTCTCCGGGATGCCCTGGAAGAAGCTGCGCATGATCACGAAGTTGAACGCGTTGATCGCCACAGGGACGATCAACGACCAGAGCGAGTCGATCAGGCCGAGGTTCTTCACGACGATGAACGTCGGGATCATGCCGCCCGAGAACAGCATCGTGAACAGCACCAGGAAGTTGATCACCCGCCGGCCCTTCAGGTGCTTCTTCGACAGCGCGTACGCCATGAACGCCGTCAGGATCAGGCTGATGAGCGTGCCGCCGATCGTGACGATGGCGGAGACCCCGAGGGCGCGGAAGATCGTCGGGGTCGAGAGGATGTACCGATATGCGTCGAGGCTGAAGGTCTCGGGCCACAGGATGAACGGCCGCGTCGCGAGCTCACCCGGTGTCGCCAGCGAACTCGCCAGCACGTTCACGAAGGGCAGCAGGCAGGCCAGCGCGAACGCCGTGAGGATCACGGCGTTGACCACCATGAAGACGCGGCGGCCGGGCGTGACCGAGCGGCGCTTGCGTGCGGCCTCGCGGACGCGGATCGGAACGGTGGCGTCGTCGACGCGGGGCAGGGTGCTGGTCATGACGGACTCCGAGGGGTGACGGGTCGCACCGCGAACAGTGCGGCCGAGGCGAGGAAGAGGAAGGCGACCGGATACAGCACGAACTGCGTGCCGAACAGGCAGGCGAGTCCCGCGACGAGGAAGCACAGGCCGGTCGCACGGCGGCGGGGACGCAGGCGGGCGAAGAAGAAGCCGATCGCGGTGCACAGCGCCACCACGATGAATGAGAACCCGAACCACGCGGCCATGGTGTTGAGCACGACGTGGGCGTCGGCATCAGCCAGGTCGAGGCCTGCCGCACGGAGTGCGGGCACGATCGTCGATCGGAGGGTCGCGTCGTCGCTTCGGGTGATCACCAGCGCGAAGCCGCCCTGCAGCACGGCGGATGCGGCCATGCCGATGCCGGCGACGATGAGCTCGGCTCGGCGCCGGAACGGAGGGATCATGGTCTCGGTCCCGCGTACCGCCGCGGCCGTCATCGTGCGAGCTCCACGGTGTCGTCGACGAGCAGGTCGGGACCGACCACTCCGTCGAGGCGCAGACCCGAGATGCGCAGGCCGGTGGCGAACTGCGCGTGGATCCCCGCTGCGGCCATGGCCGGAACCCCGTCGGCCATCGCCGGGACGGCGGGTTCGGCATCCGGGGCGAACGAGATGCTCACGTGATCGAGCGAGACGTCGTCGAGCGGCGCTTCCGGCAGGCCGGAGATGAAAGCGGCGCACGACTGCACGTTGGTCGCGGTGATGTGCGACAGATGGATGCCGCGGAACCGCGGCGTGCCCGCGTCGACCGGCTGCGGCGTGCGATCCGACACGATCGGCAGTTTGCCGTCGGGTCCGCAGAAGTAGAAGGGGTTGATGACCAGCGGGCACATGACCTGGTCCATCACGATGTTCGACACCCGCACGTCGGCGACGGTGCCGCCGCGGCCCCGCCGCGACTTGATGCGAATGCCGCGGTCGGTGCCCTGGAAGACGCAGTTCGAGATGACGACGCCGCGCACGCCGCCCGACATCTCGCTGCCGATCACGACGCCGCCGTGCCCGTGGATCATCGTGCAGTTCGTGATCGCGATGTTCTCGCACGGCACACGATCGGGTGATCCCTCGCTGCCCGCTTTGATCGCGATGCAGTCGTCGCCCACGTCGATGTGGCAGTCGCTGATGCGCACGTTCCGACACGACTCGGGGTCGATGCCGTCGGTGTTGGGGGAGTCGGGCGGGTTGATGATGCGGATGCCCGTGATCCGCACGTCGTCGCTGAGCAGCGGATGCACGGTCCAGGCGGGGGAGTCCCGCAGCGTCACACCCGCGATCTCGACCCGTGAGCATCCGTGCAGGCCGATGAGGGTGGGACGCGGGTGCGCCAGAGCCCCGGCACGGAACGCGGCCCACCACCATGCGCCGCCGCCGTCGATCTCGCCACGGCCGGTGATCGCGACGTCGACTTCATCGTCGGCATAGATGCACGGGGAGTGGATGGTCGTCGCGGCGCCCTCCCAGCGCGCGGCGACCGGCGGGTAGAGGGCGGGGTCGGCCACGAATCGCAGCACGGCCCCCGCCTCGAGGTGAAGCTCCACCCGGGAACGCAGGCGCAGGGCACCGGTCTCGTGCACACCGGGAGTGATGCTCACACGGCCGCCACCCGCGGCGGCTGCCCGATCGATGGCCTCCTGAAGCGCGCGCGTGGTGCGCACGACACTGCTCTCGCTGCTCTGCACCTGCGTTCCGTTCATGTCACTTGCTCTCGGCGTACGAGGCGGTGAACTCCTCGATCATCGTGTCGAGTCCCTGGCCGCCGAGCTTGTCGATCGCGGCCTCGTAGCCGTCCATGTCGATCTGGCCGACCATGTACTTGTTGTACGCGTCGTTCGCGGCCTGCTGGATCGTCGACCAGCTCTGGTCGAACGCCGCCGAAGACAGGGGCTGCGTCGGATCGACGATGGCGAACTCGGCGTTCTCGGCGATCTTCTCGTTGCCCTCGTCGACGTAGGGTGCGGAGCTCTTGAACGTCGTGACGATGTCAGACGGACGCGACGAGTTGTAGGGCTGAACGTCCTGCTCCCACTTGGCCTGATCGGTGATCGAGACGACGCCGTCGCCGTCGACCGAGTAGTGCTCGCCCTCGATGCCGTTCGTCATCAGTGCGAACGCCTCTTCGTCGAGCAGCTTGTCGATGAAGGCGAGGATCGACCTCAGCTCCGTCTCGTCCTTGACCTGTGTGGTCGACAGCGCCAGCCATCCGCCGAAGCCGCCGCCCGTGTCGGAGAGGGTGCGACGCGGCACGTCTTCGAAGGTCATGTCGTTGACGAGGGCCCAGGCCATGGGCGTGTTCGGGTCGGCGCTCAGGGCGAGGTTCATGTAGTTCTTCGCCTCGAACAGACCCGTCACGACGATTCCGCCCTTGCCCTGTGCGATCGCGTCCTGCTGATTCTGCTTCTGCATCGTCACGAACTCGCCGTTCACCGCACCCTGTTCATACAGGCCGCGATACCACTCCATCGCCTGCTTGAACTCGTCGGTCTGGAAGGACGGGACGACCTCGTCGTCATCCGTGACCGTCCAGTTGTTCCCTGCGCCGAAGTGGCCGGCCAGCGACTTGAAGCCGAGCTTGAAGCTCTCGAGCCGGTCGATGAAGCCGGTGGTGTCGTTCTGGCCGTTGCCGTCGGGATCCTGGGTCGCGAACGCCACCGCGACCTCGCTGAGCTCCTCGATGGTGTGCGGCGTCTCGAGGCCGAGGTTGTCGAGCCAGTCCTGGCGGATCAGCACTCCGTAGCGGGCCTTCGGCTTCTGGAAGGGCACGCCGTACAGGTGGCCGTCGACGCGGGCCGAGGCGATGGTCTGCTCGTCGATCTGCGACAGATTGGGGTACTCCTCCAGGTACTTCTCGACGTCCCAGAACTGACCGGATTTGAGCGCCTGGCGCACCGAGGTGTTGGTGGTGTTCGTGATCGAGGTGATGTCGGCGAGCGTGTCAGAGGCGAGCGCCGCGTTGATCTTCTCGTCCTTCGACGCGTCGGGCACCCACTGGAAGTTGAGCTCCGTGCCGGTGTACTCCTCGAGCGCGGTCTGGATCGGACCGTCCGACTCCGGCGTCGTGGGGGTATGGAGCATCGTCATCCAGGTGACGCTCTCGGCGGGCTTGGCATCGCCTCCGCCGCCTCCCGTCGCTTCGCCCGACGAGCCGCACGCGGTGAGCGCGAGCGCTGCGACGGTGACGAAAGCTGCGGCGATTCCGAGCCTCGAGTGATTCCTCATTGTGATCTTCCTCTCGCAAGGTGCAGACGGGCCGGCGAGGTCTCGCGCGGCGTGGGTGGTGAGGTCGGTGTCTCTTCGGCGGCGAGCCGGCCGAAGACGGTGCGGGTGACGGCGCCGATCGCGGCGGCGGGGATGCCGATGCCGAAGAGCACGAGGATCGGCAGAGCGAAGGAGGCGAGCAGCCACACGACCGCGACGACGGCGGCGGTGGCGACGATCGTCCAGTGCAGCGATCCGAGACCGATCAGCAGCGCGGCAGCGATCTGACGGTGGATGCCGCGGATGTCGGTGGCCGCCATCACCGGGAACACGTACGCGGCGATGATGCCGATCACGACGAGCGCCACGACGTTGACGAACTGCAGCAGCCAGCTGGCGCCGGTGAAGATGTTCGTGACGACGATCGCACTGGCGGCGAGGAGGATGCCGCCCATCGCTGTGGTCGGCCAGTAGTGCGCGCGCATGTGCCCGATGAACGCGGCCGTGACAGGAGGGGTCTCGCCCCGTCGGAACCAGCCGTCGATGTACGCGGCGACCGCGTAGGAGGCGGGTCCGATGCCGAACACGACGAGTCCGAGCGCGGTTGCGGCGACCCAGAGGAGGTTCAGGTACGCCACCCGGTAGACGGCCCGGAGGAACAGGTTCAGGCGCATGAACGCCTCGTACGAGAACATCAGTACACGCCCTCCTCGCCGAGCTTCTTGGCGAGCTTGTTGGCGCCGATCACGAGGATGAGTCCCACGAGGCCCTTGAACAGGCCGACGGCGGTCGCGTAGCTGAGCTGGCCGTTCTGGATGCCGGCGGTGTACACGTAGGTGTCGAAGATCTCGCCGACCTCGCGGTTGAGCGAGTTCAGCATCAGGAACATGTGCTCGAATCCGAGTTCGAGGAAGTCGCCGATCGCGAGGATGAACATCACGATGATCGTCGGGCGGATCGCCGGGAGCGTGATGTGCCAGGTCTGCAGCCAGCGCCCGGCGCCGTCGAGCTCTGCAGCCTCGTAGAGCTCCATGTCGACGCCGGTCATCGCCGCGAGGTAGATGATCGTGCCCCAGCCGGCGGTCTTCCAGATCTCCTGGATCGTGTACAGCGGTCGAAGCCAGTCGGGATCGGTCAGGAACGGCACCGACTGCATGCCCCAGGACTCCAGCAGCCTGTTGATGCTGCCGCCGTCGGTGGTGAGCAGCACGTAGAAGAGCGAGACGACGATGACCCACGACATGAAGTGCGGCAGATAGATGACCGTCTGGATGCTGCGCTGGAACAGCTTCGAGCGCAGTTCGTTGAGCAGCAGCGCGAGGATGATCGGCACCGGGAACGCGAAGATGAGCAGGAGCAGCGAGATGGTCACCGTGTTCACCAGCAGCATCACGAACGTGCTCTCGCTGAAGAACCGGATGAAGTGCTCGAAACCGACCCAGGGGCTGCCCGCGATGCCACGGAACGGCGAGTAGTCCTGGAAAGCGATGACCAGGCCGCCCATCGGCACGTACTTGAAGACGATGAAGTACGCGATGCCGGGGATGGCCATGAGATAGAGGGCCCGCTGGCGCCAGATGCTCTGCCACCACGGGCGTTTCCGGTACGTGGCTGGTGCGTGCCCTGCCGTCGCGTCAACGCTCACCATCGGTGCGCCTTCCTGTTCTCGTCATCGAGGTCGGGTGGGGGAGAACGAGAGAGAAAGCGTTTCCCCGAGTAACCGGTTTCCCGAGATTAGCATGGGAGGCGGGAGTCGACAACAGGCAGTTCCACCCGATCGTGCAGCCGCGTTCGCGGGCGCGCTTCGTCGAGCAACAGCCTGCGGGAAGGGGCCCGGGCTCAGGCCCTGACGGAGCCGGGGCTCAGGCCTGACGGGCCGGCGTTCAGGCCCTGACGGGGCCGGTGCTCGCGCGAACGACGACCTTCGGCGTGAAGGTCGCGGACGCGACGGGTTCGCCCCCGGTCAGCAGGGCGTGCATCGCGCCCCAGGCCAGGCGTCCGATCTCGGCGGCCGGCACGGTCGCCGTCGTGAGTGGGGGCGTGGTGTACGCCGCGAAAGGGATGTCGTCGAAGCCGGCGATGGAGAGATCCTCGGGCACCCGCAGACCCCGGGTCGTCACCGCCGACAGCAGCCCCATCGCGACCAGGTCGTTGAATGCCAGCACAGCGGTCGCGCGGCTCTCGATGACGGCGTCGGCTGCCGCGGCGCCGCTGTCGAAGTCGACGCCCGCGGGGATCTCGACGAACTCGAGGTCGCCGAGGCGTTGCGCATCGGCGATCGCCCGCCCTCGGGCCGCGCCCGATGCGCTGGCCACGACTCCCGAGAGGAAGGCGATGCGCCGATGCCCGAGCTCGCGCAGGTGCGCGATCAGCTCGGTCATGGCGGCCCCGTAGTCGGCGGCCACGGTCGGCACATCAGCCTGCGGCGGGCGGTTGATCACGACGGCGGGCGCGACCGTCGGCAGCAGTGCGGAAAGATCGCTCTGCGGCAGGCGGGGGGCGCAGAGGATCACTCCGTCGGTGCGACGCCGAGTGGTCGTGGCGAGTGTGACCTCATCGCCGACCTGCTCAGCGGTGTCCGAGATGAGCACGTGGTATCCGTCGGCCGCAGCCGCACGGCTGAGGCCGTGCAGGATGGCCTGGAATGTGGGGTTCGCGAGATCGGGGATCATGACCGACACCGTCTGCGTCTGCCCGAGCACGAGGCTGCGAGCGAGGGGGTTGGCCGTATAGCCGAGCTCGGCTGCCGCGGCACGCACTCGTTCGACGAGAACCGGGTCGACGGTCGGGTTGCCGTTCATCGCGCGCGAGACCGTCGAGAGCGAGACCCCGGCGAGCTTCGCGACGTCGGTGATGCCTGCACGGGTGGAGCGTGTCATCAGGATCCCCTCTTCCGCGAATGACGGCGGATGTGGTCATATGTGAGAAAACGTTTGCTAGGAGTTCGCATGGTCGGGTCGCATAAGGATCGTATCGAGAAGCAGGACAGAGTCGCCGGAGTGCGCCGGGGTGCCGGGGCGCCGATCCTGATGACTTCTCACGAGGCGGTGTCGTGGTACCTCGAGGGGGTGCGCACGCATGTGTCGCTGGCGGGCCCGCCGGTGCTGGCGGTGCGGGCGGATTCCGACGGCGACACGCTTTTCGTGGCGGACAACGAGGCGGATCGACTCATCGCGGAGGAATTGCTGCCGTCTGACGTGGATCGCATCGTGCGGGTGCCGTGGTGGACTCCGCCGGCGGTCGCAGCGGCGGAGGACCCGGGGTCGGCATCGGCTGTCGGTGAGGCGGCGGTGGCCGCAGATCTCCGTGCGGTCCGGGCGCCGATGCTGCCGGCAGAGACCTCCCGCTACCGCTCGCTCGGTCGCGACGTCGCCCACACCCTGACGGATGCCGTGGAGAGCGGCATCGGGCCGGAGAGCAGCGAGTGGGACGCGGCATCCGTCGTCGCGAGCGGGCTCGTGTCGCGCGGCATCGATCCGCTGGTGGTGCTGGTGACGGGCGCGGCACGGGTGTCGTATCGGCATCCGCTGCCCACTGACGCGCGGCTGGGCCAGCGGGCCATGATCGTGGTGTGCGGGCGCAGGGACGGCCTGATCGCGAACGCCACGCGCTGGATCGGCGAGGGCGTCGACGACGAGCCGATTCTCGCCGTGGAGCGCGCGTTCCTCGACGCCTCGGTGCCCGGAGTCCGACTCGACGAGGCGTTCGCCGCCGGATGCGCCGCCTACGAGCGCTTCGGCTTCGACTCCCGGGAATGGCAGCGGCACCACCAGGGCGGGCCGGCAGGGTACGCCGGGCGGGACCCGCGTGCCACCGCATCCACCCACGATCTTCTGGTCGAGAATCAGGCGTTCGCCTGGAACCCGTCCGCGCCCGGGCTCAAGGTCGAGGACACCATGCTGCGCACCGCCGACGGCTGGGAGGTGCTCACGGTCGATGACCGCTGGCCCTCTGTCGAGTACGCGGGTCTGCGGCGCCCCGTCACGCGCGGGTATTGATCACGCGCGGGTACGGAGTCCCGAGCGAAGGACGGCACCGGGATGGGCCCGGTCAGACGGCGAAAGCGGCCCCGACTTCGCTGAACAGGGCGCCCGAGCGGGCGGCCCGCTCGACGGTCTCTCCGATGCCGGCGATCGTGGCCAGCGGTGCCTCCCGGTCGACGAGCATGGTGATCTCGGATGCGGGTACGAGTTTCGGCCGCGGGGCGCGGCGCACGGCCTCGAGCACGGTCATGAATGCTCCGGCCTCGACCAACGGCGCCGACAGCGGGATGGCGTGCTCGCGGTGGTCGAGCAGCTGCTCGACGAGATCGGTTCGGCCGGTGTGCACGACCCGTCCATCCGGGTAGGTCAGGTCGTCGGATGTGTACGCGAACAGCACGTCGGCGTCGCTCGTTCGCACCTCGATCAGCGGGGCCGTCTGCTCGGGGCTCGCGAGCGTCAGGGCTGCAGTGACACGACGTCCGTCTCGCAGGGTGACCCGAACGCTCGAGGTGTCGTCCGCCTCGATCTGGTTGGCGCGGAACAGCTCGAGCTCGATGCGCTCGACGTCTTCGCGACGGCGCGCTCCCGCGATGCGCAGTGCCGTGGCCACGGCGTGCGCGAGCGGGTTGGTGATGACGCCGTCGACGATGGGGATGCCGTCGAGCAGGCGCTTGCCTGCCCATGCCGAACGCGACCAGTATGCAGTGTCTCGCGACCAGGTCGCCCAGGTCGCGACAGAGATCGGCAGGCCGAGGGCGGCGAGATCGTCGAGGGCGTGCGATCCGAAGCTCTGGAAGCCGATCTGCACGCTGCGCCCTGCGGCCTGCTCGGCGGCGAGCAGTTCGAGGAACTGCGACATCGTCGCGACGGGGGGCTTCTCGAGGTAGACGTCGGCACCGGCGGCGAGCGCCGCGAGCGCGAGGGAGTGGTGGGTGCCGGTCGGGGTCGCGATGATCACGACGTCGGGGCGCACGCCGGCGGCGAGGGCGGCATCCAGGCTCGGGTATGCGGGAGCATCCGATCCGAATCCTTCCGCAGGCGCCCCTGCGGGGTCGGCGACGGCGACGAGTCGTGCGCGGTCGGACAGTCTCTCGAGGTTGCGCAGGTGCGAGGCGCCGAATCCGCGAGCGCCGACGAGCAGTACGTCATGGATCATCGTGTCTGCCTTCCAGGTGTTCTGCCATCGTAGCGGAAAGCGTTTACCGAGGGAAGGTCGAGCGGACATGCGGGTGGGCAGCCGGTGAGCGTCAGGGACGATCAGCCTCCGGTCGAGCGCCGCACGATCACCTCGGGGGGGAACACGGTCTGCCGGGGGATGCTCTCGGGGTCGGCTGCCTCTTCGAGCACGATGCGCAGGGCGGTGCGGCCGATCATGCGGCTGGGCTGACGGATAGACGACAGCGGCACGGCGGCGGCCGCCGCGAACGGGTTGTCGTCGAAGCCGATCAGCGCGATCTCGTCGGGCACGAGCACGCGTCCGCCCGAGACGAGAGACTGCAGCAGCCCGAGGGCCAGGAGGTCGTTGGCGGCGAAGAGGGCGTCCGGCCACTCGCGGCGCGGTCGGGTGAGCAGTCGTGTCCCCGCGGCGACACCCTCTTCGACGGTCATGGCCGAGGTCGGGACGACCTCGAGATCGACGTGCACGGCTGCGTTCTCGGCCGCCGCACGCGCGCCGGCGAGGCGGTCGGTGACCTGACGGATGTCGAACGGGCCGCCGACGAACGCGATGCGACGGCGCCCGCCCTCGATCAGGTGCTCGAGCGCCAGCCGTCCTCCGGCGACGCTGTCGACGGAGACGGATGAGAAGCCGCTGTCGGCGCTGAATCGGTCGACGAGCACGGTGGCGATGCCGCTCGCGCGGAACCGGCGCAGCTGCGTCATCACGTCGCCGTAGGGGGCGATGAGCAGGCCGCGCACCTGCTGCTCGCGGAACAGGTCGAGATAGACCTTCTCGCGGGAGGGGTCTTCATCGGTGTTGCCGTAGAGGATCGCGATGCCGTGACTCGACGCCTCGTCCTCAGCGCCGCGCACCACGTCGTTGTAGAAGGGATTCTGGCCGTCGAGCACGACGAATCCGACGGTCGTGCTGACCCCCGCGCGCAGCTTGCGGGCCGCGTCGTTGCGCACGTAGCCGAGCTCGTCGATCGCCTTCGTCACGCGTTCGACCGAGTCACTGGAGACCTCATCGGGGCGGTTCAGGACGTTCGAGACGGTGCCCACCGAGACGCCGGCGAGGACGGCGACATCGCGGATGCTGACCGGCATTCTGCTGTCCTCTCGTCGTCGGGCGGATCACGCTTCGGCATCAGGGGTTGACCTGGGACCGGCATCACATACACTAGCCTGAAACGAGCTTGAATCGATTCAGGTAAGTTCATTCCGATCATCATCCCCCTCAACGGAGAGGAAAGCCAGTGGTAGACGCAGCCTCCGCCCGCAGCGCTCCCCCCACCGCTCTCGAGCTTCATCGGGTCGTCAAGTCCTTCGGACCCGTCGTCGCCCTCCGCTCGGGCAGCCTCACGCTCCGCTCGGGGTCGATCCACGCCCTCATCGGCGAGAACGGCGCGGGCAAGTCGACGCTCGTGAAGATCATGGCCGGGCTCTACCGTCGTGACTCGGGCGACTTCCGCCTGCACGGCGAGGATGTCGACTTCACCAGCACTGCCCAGTCGAAGGGCGCGGGCATCGCGGTCATCTACCAGGAGCCGACGCTGTTCCCCGACCTGTCGGTGACCGAGAACATCTTCATGGGCCGTCAGCCCACCGGATTCCTCGGACGCATCGACCGCAAGGCCATGCGCACCGAGGTCGACCGGATCTTCCGCCGTCTGGGCGTCGCACTCGACCCCGACCGCATCACTGAGGGCCTGTCGATCGCCGACCAGCAGATCATCGAGATCGCGAAGGCGATCTCCCTCGATGCGAGCGTGCTGATCATGGACGAGCCGACCGCCGCACTCAGCGGCGTCGAGGTCGACCGCCTGTTCGCCGTCGCGCGGAGCCTGCGCGACGAGGGGCGCGCGATCCTCTTCATCTCCCACCGCTTCGACGAGGTCTTCGATCTGTGCGACACGGTCACCGTCATGCGCGACGGCGCCTACATCGACACCACGCCCATCGCCGAGACCACGGTCGACGACCTGGTGCGGCAGATGGTGGGCCGCGACGTCACCGAACTGTTCCCGAAGCAGGAGGCCTCGATCGGCGAGCCGCTGCTCGAGGTCACGCAGCTCACCCGCCCCGGCGTCTTCCATGACATCTCCTTCACGGTGCGCGCGGGTGAGATCGTCGCCCTGGCCGGGCTCGTCGGAGCCGGGCGATCCGAAGTCGCCCGCGCGGTCTTCGGCGTCGACCCGTACTACGAGGGGGAGGTGCGGATGCTGGGAGCAGCCGTCGCCCGCCGCAACCCCACCGCCGCCATGCGCAGCGGACTCGCGCTCGTGCCCGAGGACCGGCGCAAGCAGGGTCTCGTCATCGACGCGGGCGTCGGGGGGAACATCACCCTCGCGATCCGTCGACGCCTCGCGAAGTGGGGGCTCATCACCAGCGGCATCGAGAACCGTGCCGCGAAGGAGTGGGCATCCCGCCTCGAGGTCAAGACCCACGCGCTCGACACCGTGGCATCCACGCTCTCGGGAGGCAACCAGCAGAAGGTCGTGCTGGCCAAGTGGCTGGCCACCGACCCGCGCGTGCTGATCATCGACGAGCCGACCCGAGGCATCGACGTCGGCACCAAGTCCGAGGTGCACCGTCTCCTCTCGCAGCTCGCCGGCGAGGGCATGGGGATCCTGATGATCTCGTCCGAGCTGCCCGAGGTCCTCGGAATGGCAGACCGCGTGCTCGTGATGCGCGAAGGCCGCATCACCGCCGAGATCTCCCGGGCCGAGGCCACCAGCGAGAACGTGATGTTCGCCGCCACCCATTCATCGGAGCTGCACGCATGAGCGCCACCACCATCGCCCCCGCGCCCGCCGCGGCCAAGAAGTCGTTCGGCGGCGTCGGTCGCGCGCGCGAGTTCGGCATCCTCGCCGCCCTCGTGCTCGTCGTGATCGCCGCGACCGTGAAGAACCCGAACTTCCTGTTCAGCGCCGACGGCTGGCGCGACCTGCTGCTGACGCCGTCGATCCTCATGCTGGTCGCGGTCGGTCAGGCCATCGTCATCATCACGCGCAACGTCGACCTCTCCGTCGGATCCGTCATGGGACTCACCGCGTATCTCACCGGTCGGCTGTTCGTCGACGTCCCCGGCATCCCGATCGTCGTCGTCGTGATCGCGGCCGTGCTGCTCGGTGCGTTCCTGGGCCTCGTCAACGGCGCGCTGGTCGCGTTCGCGAAGGTGCCGGCCATGGTGATCACCCTCGGCACCCTGTATGCCTACCGCGGCATCAACGTGCTGTGGACCGGCAGCGATCGCATCAACGCCTCCGACATGCCCAAGGACTTCCTCGGCCTCGGCACACAGCAGATCCTGTTCATCCCCGTGCTGTCGATCATCGCGGTGATCGTGCTCGCGCTCGCCGCCTGGTATCTGCGCAACACCCGCGGCGGCCGCGAGTACTACGCGATCGGATCCGACCCCTCGGCCGCGGAGCTCTACGGCCTCAAGGTCACCCGCCGCGTGCTCTCGGCGTTCATCCTCTCCGGTGCGCTCGCAGGGCTCGCCGGTGTGTTCTACGCCGCGAGGTACGGGTCGATCAGCTCGCAGGCCGGCAGCGGCTGGGAGCTGGATGCGGTCGGCGCGGCCGTCATCGGCGGCATCGCGATCACCGGCGGCGTCGGCACGGTCTGGGGTGCCGCGATCGGCGCGATGCTGCTGATGACCATCAACCGCGCACTGCCCATTCTCGGCATCCCGGACTTCTGGCAGCGTGCCGTCGTCGGCGTGCTCATCATCGGGGCCATCGTGCTCGACCGGGTGCTCGCGGTCAGACAGAGACGCCAGCTCATCGAGGCGAGGGACGAATCATGACCACGACAACGACGACCACGTCGACGCGCATCATCCGCGACTACGACCGTCCGCTCTGGCGACGCGTCTTCATCAACCGCGAGTTCGCGATCATCGCGCTGCTCGTGCTCGTGACGATCGTCGCCGCAGTCACCATCCGCGGGTTCGCGCAGCCGATCACCGCGAACTACCTGCTGCTCGACGTCGCGCCGATCCTGCTGATCGCCCTGCCCATGACCCTCGTCATGATCACGGGGGAGATCGACCTCTCGGTCGGCTCCATGGTCGGTCTCGCCAGTGTGGTCACGGGTGTGCTCACCGAATCCGGTGCGCCGTTCGAGGTCGCGGCCCTCGCCGCGCTGCTCGTCGGTGTTGTCGGGGGAGCGTTCAACGGATTCCTCGTGACGGTCGTCGGTCTGCCGTCGCTCGCCGTCACCATCGGCACGCTCGCCCTCTTCCGCGGTCTTGCCGTGGGTCTGCTCGGCACCACCGCCGTCACCGACTTCCCCGAGACGTGGACGGCTCTCGCGAAGGCGAAGATCGCGGGCACGACGATCCCGTACATCGTGATCCCGTTCCTGATCCTGCTCGTGCTGTTCGTCGTGCTGCTGCACTTCACGCCGTTCGGTCGGGGCGTGTTCGCGATCGGACTCTCGAAGGACGCCGCACGGTTCTCGGGCGTGAACGTCGAGCGCACGAAGTTCATCCTGTTCGTGCTCTCGGGTGTCGTCGCCGCCTTCGCCGGCATCTTCTACACGCTGCGCTTCGGCAGCGCCCGAGGCGACAACGCCACCGGGCTCGAGCTGCAGGTCATCGCAGCGGTCGTGCTCGGCGGAGTATCGGTCTTCGGCGGCCGAGGTCACCTGCACGGCGTCGTCGCGGCCGTGCTGCTCATCGGAGTGCTCGGCAGCAGCCTGCGCCTCGCCGGCGTCACCTCCGACGTCATCAACATCATCACGGGCGGTCTGCTGATCTTCTCGGTCGTCGCAGCCAGCATCCTCGCCTGGGCGCAGCGTGTGCGTGCCAAGGCAGGTCCGCCCCTCCGCGTCGCACCCTCTCCCGCACCATGAAGCAGTCTCTCGCCGACGGCGCCCGCCAGCGGTGATCATCACGAAAGGAAGAACAATGATGTTTGCACGCAAGAAGATCGCGGGGTTCGCGGCCGTGGCCGTGGCCGCCGCGCTCGTACTGACCGGCTGTGCCGACACGAGCGGCGGCTCGGGTGGCTCCGGCTCCGGCGGTGACGGCGGATCCGACAACCTCGCGATCACGTTCCTGCCCAAGAACCTCGGCAACCCGTACTTCGACACCTCGAGCGAGGGCGGCAAGACCGCCGTCGACGAGTTCGGCGGCACGTTCGCCGAGGTCGGCCCGGCCGAGGCCACGCCTGACGCTCAGGTCAGCTACATCAACACCGCGACGCAGCAGGCCGTCGGTGCGCTGGTCGTCTCGGCCAACGACCCGAAGGCGATCTGCGACGCGCTGAACGAGGCGCGAGACGCCGGCGTCAAGGTCGTCACCTTCGACTCCGACACCAATCCCGAGTGCCGCGACCTGTTCATCAACCAGGCCGACTCCGAGGGAATCGCCAAGGTGCAGGTCGACCTGATCGCCGACCAGATCGGCGGAGCCGGCGAGGTCGCGATCCTGTCGGCATCCGCCAACGCGACCAACCAGAACGCCTGGATCGACCTGATGAAGGAGTACGTCGCGAGCGACTACCCCGACATCACCATCGTCGAGACCGTCTACGGTGACGACGACGACCAGACCTCGTTCGACAAGACCGCCGCTCTGCTGCAGAGCCACCCGAACCTGAAGGGCATCATCTCGCCCACGACGGTCGGCATCGCCGCTGCGGCGCGCTACGTGTCGACCTCGGACTACAAGGGCAAGGTCGCGATCACCGGTCTCGGTACGCCGAACCAGATGCGCGAGTACGTCGAGGACGGCACCGTCACGGCTTTCGCGCTGTGGAACCCGGCCGACCTCGGCTACCTGGCGGCGTTCGCGGCCAAGGCTCTGATCGAGGGCGACATCGCCGGCGACGAGGGCGACACCTTCGAGGCCGGCGAGCTCGGCGAGTACGAGGTCGGCGCTGACGGCGTCGTGCTGCTCGGCGACCCGTTCGAGTTCAACGCCGACAACATCGGCGACTTCGACTTCTGAGTCGCCTCGTGAGGGGGCGTCGGGCTTCGGCCCGGCGCCCCTTTCGCATGCCCCGGCCCGCCGTGCGGCCCGGTACGGACGGCTGGAGAGAGTACGGATGGATGACGAGAAAGGGTGTTCTCGTCATCCATCCGTGATTCGGTCAGCCAACTGTGCCGGCAGCGGCGCAAGCGAAAGCAGGGCCGAGGGTGCGGGCGGCGGTGCGGGTCAGCGCGGGTCGAAGAGCTCCGGCTCGTGGGTCGCGGCGACGAGAGAGCGCAACTCCTCGAGCGTCGACGGCGCAGCGCCCAGGGCGCGCGCCTGCACGAGCACGTTGCCGAGAGCCGTCGCCTCGACAGGTCCCGCGAGCACGGGCAGCCCGGTGCGATCTGCCGTCGCCTGGCACAGCAGGCGGTTCAACGAGCCGCCACCCACCAGGTGGATGCTGTCGAGTTCGCGTCCCGACAGATCGGAGGCCGTCTGCACCGCATCCGCGAACGCTGTCGCGATCGACTCGACGATCGCGCGGGTGAACGCCGGGCGCGTCGTAGGAGCATCCGCACCGAGAAGCGCCGCGATGCGCGCCGGCATGTCGCCCGGGGCGCTGAGGCTCGGATCGTTCGCATCGAAGAGCGGCACGTCGGCGTCGACCGCCGATGCCGCGGCCAGCAGCTCGGGCAGGTCGATCGCCGAGCCGTCCTCCGCCTCCCACGCGCGCACGGTCTCGCTGAGCAGCCAGAGTCCCGTGACGTTGTGCAGGAAGCGGTAGCGGCCGTCGACGCCCAGCTCGTGCGTGAAGTTCGCCTCGCGCGCGGCAGTCGTCAGCACCGGCTCGGTCAGCTCGACGCCGACGAGCCCCCACGTGCCGCACGAGATGTAGGCGGAGTGCGGCGTCGAGAGGGGAGCAGCGACGACGGCGGAGGCCGTGTCGTGAGAGCCGACCGCGATCACGGGCAGGGCCTTGCCGATGCGTTCCACGAGCTCGGCCCGCAGCGCGCCGACCGTCTCGCCCGGGTCGACGAGAGACGGCAGGATGCTCGACGGGATGCCGAGACGATCCGCCAGCTCGGTGTCCCACTCGCCGGATTCGACGCCCAAGAGGCCGGTCGTCGACGCGTTCGTGCGCTCGGCCACTGCGGCACCCGTGAGCAGGAACGCGATGAGATCCGGGATCAGCAGGGCGGTGTCGGCGTCGGCGAGACGGGTGTCGACACGGTACTGGTACAGCGTGTTGAACGGCAGGAACTGCAGTCCGTTGCGCTGATACAGCTCTGCGAACGGAGCGATCGCATGCACCTCGGAAACCCCGCGCACGGTGCGGTCGTCTCGGTAGTGGAACGGCTCGGCGAGAAGCTCGCCGTCACTGAGCAGGCCGTAGTCGACGGCCCACGAATCGATGCCGATGCTCTCGATGCCGGGCTCTCGCCGCACCGCCTCGGCGAGCCCCGCGACGACGTGCTCGTAGAGAGCGCCGAAGTCCCAGTGCAGGCCGTCCTCGCGCTCGACGGGCCCGTTGGGGAACCGCGAGACGAGCTCGAGGTCGAGCCGGCCGTCGCCGATCCGCCCGATCATGACGCGACCGCTGGTCGCCCCGAGGTCGACGGCGGCGACGGACCGGACCGTCATCGCAGGAACGCCGCGGCGACGCCGGAGTCGACCGGGATGTGAAGGCCCGTCGTGCGGCTGAGCTCGGGACCGGTGAGCACGTACACGGCATCCGCCACGTTCTCGGGAACGACCTCGCGCTTGAGGATGGTGCGGTTGGCGTAGAACTGGCCGAGGTCCTCTTCGGCGACGCCGTAGGTCGCGGCGCGGTTCGCACCCCAGCCCGAGGCGAAGATGCCCGAGCCGCGCACGACGCCGTCGGGGTTGATGCCGTTGACGCGGATGCCGAACTCGCCGAGCTCGACGGCCAGCAGCCGGACCTGGTGCGCCTGATCGGCTTTCGTCGCCGAGTAGGCGATGTTGTTCGGGCCCGCGAAGACCGAGTTCTTCGACGAGATGTAGATGATGTCGCCGCCGAGCTTCTGGTCGATCAGCACGCGTGCTGCGGCCTTCGACACGAGGAACGAGCCCTTGGCCATGACGTCGTGCTGGAGGTCCCAGTCCTTCTCGGTGGTCTCGAGCAGCGGCTTCGACAGCGAGAGGCCGGCGTTGTTGACGACGAGGTCGACACCACCGAAGGCGAGCACGGCGTCGTTCAGCGCGGCCTGGATGGCATCCGCATCGGCGACGTTCGCCGCGACGCCGATCGCGACGTCGGTGCTCCCGAGCTCGGCGGCAGCGGCCTGGGCCTTCTCGAGGTCGAGGTCGGCGATGACGACGCAGGCGCCCTCGGCAGCGAGACGGGTGGCGATGGCCTTGCCGATTCCCGATGCGGCGCCGGTGACGAACGCGATGCGCCCCTGATGGGACTTCGGCTTCGGCATGCGCTGCAACTTGGCCTCTTCGAGCGCCCAATACTCGATGTTGAACTTCTCGGCATCGGAGATGGGGGAGTAGGTCGACAGAGCCTCGGCGCCGCGCATCACGTTGATCGCGTTGACGTAGAACTCACCGGCGACGCGGGCGGTCTGCTTGTTCGCACCGTACGAGAACATCCCGATGCCGGGCACGAGCACGATGAGCGGGTCGGCGCCGCGGATCGCGGGCGACTCGCTCGTCGCGTGCGCGTCGTAGTAGGCCTGGTAGTCGGCGCGGTACTCGGTGTGCAGCTCGTGCAGCCGGGCGATCTGCTCGTCGGCGGAGGCCGTGACGGGCAGGTCGAGGATCAGCGGCTTGACCTTCGTGCGCAGGAAATGGTCGGGGCAGCTGGTGCCGAGAGCCGCGAGCTCGGGTGCACGCTCGGAGGCGAGGAAGTCGAGCACGACGTCGGAGTCGGTGAAGTGGCCGACCATCGGCTTGTCGGTCGACGCGATGCCGCGGATGGTGCCGGCGAGGGCTGCGGCGCGCTCGCGGCGCTCGGACTCGGGGAGGGCCTCGAAGCCGGAGCGGACGCCGCCGAACGGGTCCGCCTTGCCGTTCGCCTCGATGTAGTCGGCAGCGGTGTCGATGATCCAGAGGGAGTTGGCCTCGGCCTCCTCCGACGTGTCGCCCCAGGCAGTGATGCCGTGGCCACCGAGGATGCAGCCGATGGCCTGCGGGTTCTTCGCCTTGATCGCGGCGATGTCGAGCCCGAGCTGGAAGCCGGGGCGACGCCACGGCACCCAGACGACCTTCTCACCGAAGATCTTCGCCGTCAGGGCTTCGCCGTCGGCGGCGGTCGCGATCGCGATGCCCGAGTCGGGGTGCAGGTGGTCGACGTGTGCGGCGTCGACGAGTCCGTGCATCGCGGTGTCGATCGACGGAGCGGCGCCACCCTTGCCGTGCAGGCAGTAGTCGAACGCCGCGACCATCTCGTCTTCGCGGTCAAGACCCGGGTAGACGTCGACGAGTGCGCGCATGCGGTCGAGACGCAGCACCGCGAGACCCTGCTCCTTCAGGGTGCCCAGGTCGCCACCCGAGCCCTTGACCCACAGCAGTTCGACAGGCTGCCCCGTGACGGGGTCGGTCTCGGTCCCCTTGGCCGAGGTGTTGCCACCGGCGTAGTTGGTGTTCTTGGGATCGGCGCCCAGGCGGTTCGACCGCTCGATGAGGGCGGCGGCGGTGGGGTTGGTCATGGCTGTTCCTTGTTCTCGGGAGAAGTGGCGAGGATGCGGCGGGCGAAGCGGTCGATCGATGCTGTCGCCGCCGCGAGATCAGGCTTGTTGAGGTGACCGTGGCGGGTGCCCGGCTCGGTGGAGATGTCGAGGTCGATGCCCGCGTCACGCAGTGAGGCGCCGAAGGCCTCACCCGAGACGCGCAGCTCGTCGATCTCGTCGTTGATCATGATCGTGGCGGGGAAGTTGCGCAGCTCGTCGACGGATGCCGTGCCGGGCACCGCATAGACGTCGGCGTCGTCGACAGGCCCGCCCAGGTAGTTCTCGTACATGACGCGCACGGGGTCGGGCCCGAAGGTGTCGGCCTCCGGATCCGCGTCGAGAGCGGAACGGAGCGCGGCATCCGGCCCACCCTGCACCGCGTGCAGCGTCGGGTAGGCGAGCACCGCGAGCGCCGGGACGGGACCCGAGCCGTGGCTGAGACGGAGTGCGGCGCCGGTGGCGAGGTTGCCGCCGGCGCTCGCTCCGCCGATCGACCACGGGCCGTCGGCGAGACCGGAATCGACGGCCCAGCGGAAGGCGTGCTCGACCTCGTCGGAGGCGACGGGGTAGTGGACGCCGTCACGCTCGGGCGCGTCGGCGGCGGCAGCCCAGGTGCGGGGGAACGGCGCGAGTGCATAGTCGACCGACACGACGACGATGCCACGGTCGGCGAAGCTCCGCGCGACCCAGTCGGCTTCGGGCATGTCGATCTCGCCTGCGGCGAACCCACCGCCGTGCGCCCACACGAGTCCGGGTCCCGCGGGGTTATCCGGCGTGTACACGCGCACACGCAGCGCACCGTGCGGCCCGTCGAGCACCTCGTCGCTCACAGCATCCGTCCTTCTGTCGTTCGATGGGGCGTCGGGATGCGGGGATCGGCTCCCGCATCCCGACGGGTCTGGGTGTCGGAGCGAGGGTCAGGCGCCCCAGCCGGCCTGCACGCCGCCGACGCGCTCGGCGGCGATCTTCTGCTGGTATCCCGACTCTGCGTAGGCCTTCATCGGGTCGGCCGGCAGGCCGCGGCTCTCGCGCCACTCGGCGAGCGCCGGGCGCACGTCGGTGTAGAAGGCATCCATGAAGACGGCGTTCGCGGCGAGCACGTCGCCCGACTTCTGGGCTTCGGTCAGGGCGTCGCGGTCGACGATCAGCGCACGCGCCGTCATCTCCTGCACATTGAGCACCGAGCGGATCTGGCCGGGGATCTTGTCTTCGACGTTGTGGCACTGGTCGAGCATGAACGCCACGTCGGGGTTGTTCAGGCCGCCGCCGCGGACGACCTCGAACAGGATGCGGAACAGCTGGAACGGGTCTGCCGCGCCGACGATCAGGTCGTCATCGGCATAGAAGCGCGAGTTGAAGTCGAACGAGCCGAGCTTGCCGAGGCGCAGCAGCTGCATGACGATGAACTCGATGTTGGTGCCGGGGGCGTGGTGACCCGTGTCGAGGCACACCATCGCCTTGTCGCCGAGCGCCGACACCTGGGCGTACGACGTACCCCAATCGGGAACATCGGTGTGGTAGAACGCCGGCTCGAAGAACTTGTACTCGAGCACGAGGCGCTGGTCGTCGCCGAGGCGGGCGTAGATCTTCTGCAGCGACTCCTGCAGGCGGTCCTGGCGGCCACGCAGGTCGGCCTGCCCCGGATAGTTCGACCCCTCTGCGAGCCAGATCTTCAGGTCGCGGCTGCCCGTGGCATCCATCACGTCGATGCACGCGAGGTGGTGGTCGATCGCCTTCTGGCGGATCGCCGCGTCCTCGTGCGTGAGGGCGCCGAACTTGTAGTCGTCGTCCTGGAACGTGTTCGAGTTGATCGTGCCGAGGGTGACGCCGAGGTCTTCGGCGTGCTTGCGCAGGTCGGAGTACGAGTCGACGAGGTCCCACGGGATGTGCAGCGCGACCGACGGGGCGAGTGCGGTGTAGGTGTTGACCTGCGCGGCGTCGGCGATCTTCTCCCACGGATCGCGGGGGGTGCCGGGGGTGCCGAACACCTTGAAGCGGGTGCCGGAGTTGCCGAACGCCCAGCTGGGGAGCTCGATGCCCTGCTGCTCGAGAGCGGCGAGGTTGTCGGACGAGAGGATGCTCATGAGGCGCTGCCTTCGGTGTCGTTGCGGTTGTCTGTGTCGGATGCTGCGGAGCCGCCGGCGTCGGCGAGCTGGTCTTCGAGGTGGAACACCTCGGTGAGTGTGGTGGCCGCCTGGTCGGGACGCCCGTCGAGGCCGACGAAGAAGCGGCCCATCTCGGCCTCCCAGCGGGCAGCCACGGGGGACGCGGCGAGATACGCCTGGGCGGCCGCGTCGTCGTCGACCTCGTAGTAGCCGAACAGCGTGCCGCCCTCGGCGAGGAACAGCGAGTAATTGCGGCGACCGGCTGCGGCGATCTCGGCCAGCATCTCGGGCCACACGGGCGAGTGACGGGCGAGGTATTCGTCGAGCAGTTCAGGACGCACCTGCAACTGGAACGCGACGCGGGTCATGATGGTTCTCTCTTCATCGAGTGGATTTTGAATCGTTTCATTCAATGGTGTCAACATTAGACAGAGGTCGGCGCCGTGTCAAGCGAGTCGGGCCGGACTACAGTGCCGCCACGATCGCGTTGTCGAGCTCGTCTGCGTCCACTCCCGGTCGCACGGCCGCATTCGTCAGCAGCACCCAGGCGATGCCCGCCTCCGGGTGCACCCAGAACTCGGTGCCCGCCCATCCGCCGTGGCCGTACGTGTCGCGGTCGATGAGTCCGGGGGCGCGGGAGCGCAGGTTGAAGGTGAAGCCCCAGTCCTGGCCACGCTCGTCGGGGTACGGGTCGAGGCGAGGGATGCCGCCGGTGAGTGGACGGCGCATCGTGGCGAGACCGACCGGCGACAGGATGCCGTCGCCGGAGCCGTCATGGATGCGCAGCAGCTCGGCGCCGAGGTGCAGCAGGTCCTCGGCGCGTCCGAGCAGTCCGGCTCCGGGAGCGCGCGTGGCATGGAAGCGGTCGAGGTCGAGTCCGCCCGCCGCGGCATCCGGCACGCCGACCGACTCCGCAGCGTCGAGGGTGAGGCCGATCGCGCCGAGGTCGTGGGCCCATTCGAGCGTGCCCGCATCCCAGGTCGTTCCGGTCGCGTGGTCGATCATGGCGGCGATGCCCTCGAATGCGAGCGTCGAGTAGCGCGATGCGGTGCCTGCGGCGAAGTCGCGCCCGCGGGTGAGCAGCTCCTGGCGCAGCGGCACGGCGGTGTCGAGCGGGGGCTCCGAGATTCCCGACGTGTGAGAGGCGAGGTGCCACAGCCGCACGATGTCATCGCGAGAGGTGCCGAACTCCGGCAGCGCCTCGGAGAGCGGGGTGTTCGGAGTGAGCAGACCACGCTCGACCGCTCTCATCGCCGTGATCCCGGTGAGCATCTTCGTGATCGAGAACAGCGGATAGACCGCATCCGTCGCCGCGCCGAAGCCCTCGAGGTCGACGATTCCCTCGGCGGTCGCCATGCCGACGACGGCGGTCGGCAGGCGATCGGCCTGCACGTGGCGGCGGGCCCAGTCGAATGCGGCGTCAAAGGTCATGCGTGTACTCCCGGCGAATCGGATGGGCGCGCTTTCGTGGCGACAGCGTTGACCCTACGATAGAACCATGGCACAGAAAGCGCTTTCCCACCCGGCCGCGCTCATCGACGGTCAGCATCCGACCCGTTCTGTGCTGAGGCTCGTGGCCCGCCGGCCGTGGCGGCTCACCTTCGCGATCACAGCCTTCGCGATCAAAGAGATCCCCCTCTGGTTCCTGCCGGTCATCACCGCCGCGATCATCGACGTGGTCGCGAGCAAGGGAGGTGTGAGCGAGGTGCTGTGGTGGTTCGTGCTCGCCGCCGTGCTGCTGCTGCAGAACTATCCGAACCACATCATCTACACGCGCAACTTCATGACCGTGGTGCGCGACCTGGGTGCCGACCTGCGCAACGCCCTCACCGCACGGCTGCAGAGTCTCTCGATCGGTTACCACACGCGCATGAGCTCATCGATCGTGCAGACCAAGGTCGTGCGTGACGTCGAGAACGTCGAGCTGATGCTGCAGCAGGTCACGCATCCGCTGCTGTCATCGACCATGGTCATGATCGGTGCGCTCGCCATGACGGCCGTCACGGTGCCGCAGTTCCTTCCCGTATACGCGCTCGCGGTCCCCATCGCCATCGGCATCCGTTACGGAATGCGCAACCGCTCGCAGCGTCGCAACGAGGTCTTCCGCCGCGAGATCGAGACGCTGTCGGCCCGGGTCGGCGAGATGGCGTCGCTGATCCCGGTGACCCGCGCCCACGGTCTCGAGGAGACCGCGATCACCCGCGTCGCCGGCGGCGCCGACGGCGTGCGTCGCGCGGGCCTCAACCTCGACCTGCTGAACGGCCGCGTGGCCTCGATCTCGTGGGTGGCGATGCAGCTGCTCGGCGTCGCCTGCCTCATGCTGGCCGCGGTGTGCGCGCTCACCGGGTTCCTGCCCATCACGCCCGGCGAGGTCGTGATGCTCTCGAGCTATTTCACGCTGCTGACCGGCGGGCTCACCCAGTTGCTCATGCTCATCCCCGTCGGCGCCCGCGGACTCGAGTCGGTGCGTTCGATCGCCGAGGTGCTGCAGGAGCCGGACGTCGAACAGAACTCGGGCAAGCGCGTGGTCTCGGCGGTCACCGGCGAGATCGTGCTCGACTCCGCGACGCATCGGTACGCGGATGCCGAGGAGGATGCCCTTCTCGAGATCGATCTGCGCATCGCGCCCGGCGAGACGGTGGCGTTCGTCGGGTCGTCGGGATCGGGCAAGTCGACGCTCCTGAACCTGGTGCTCGGATTCGTCCGACCCACGAGGGGGCGCATCCTTCTCGACGGCGCCGACATGCAGGAGCTCGACCTGCGCACGGTGCGCCGCTCGATCTCGGTGGTGCCGCAGGAGTCGGTGCTGTTCGAAGGATCTGTCTTCGACAACATCGCCTACGGCATGCCCGACGTCACGCCCGACCGCGTCGAGCAGGCCCTGCGCGACGCGAACGCCTGGGAGTTCGTCAGCGAGCAGCCGCACGGCTGGGACACGGTGGTCGGTGAGCGAGGGGCGCGGCTGTCGGGTGGCCAGCGGCAGCGCCTGGCGATCGCCCGTGCACTCGTGCGCGACCCGCGCATCCTGCTGCTCGACGAGGCGACGAGTGCCCTCGACCCCGAATCCGAGGGGCTGGTCAAAGAAGCACTCGAACGGCTCATGCGCGGTCGCACCACTCTGGTCGTCGCGCATCGACTGTCGACGATCCGACAGGCCGACCGCATCATCGTGCTCGAGCACGGACGCATCGTCGAGCAGGGATCCCATGATCAGCTGCTCGCTGCCGACGGGCGATACGCTCGGCTGCACCTGGTGCAGAACGGCCTGAGGTGACGGGCGATTCGAGATGACAGACACTCACCGTCCTGAGGAGGACCGATGACATCCGACAAGATCCTTCGTGCTGCCCTGGTGGGCACCGGTTCCGTGGCGAATTCGCATGCGCGCGCCGTCGCCGTGCACCCGCGCGCCGAGCTCGTCGCCGTCGCCGACCTCAGCCGGGAGAAGGCTCAGGAGTTCGCGGACATGTACGACGTCGCGGCCGCCTACGGGGACCTCGATGAGATGCTCGCCGCCGAGAGCCCCGATGTGCTGCTCGTCTGCACCCCGCCGGGTCCGCACCGCGAGCAGGCGCTCGCGGCTTTCGCCGCCGGCGCCCACGTGATCGTCGAGAAGCCGCCGGCGCCGTCGCTCGACGAGCTCGACGACATGCGGGCGGGGGCGCGAGCTGCGGGCAGACAGCTCGCCGTCGTGTTCCAGCAGCGCACCGGCACGGCCGCGGCGCACGTGCGCCGTCTGCTGCAGAGCGGTGCGCTCGGGCGCCCGCTCGTCGCGGTGTGCCAGACCCTCTGGTTCCGCGGCGCCGACTACTTCGCCGTGCCGTGGCGGGGCAAGTGGGAGACCGAGGGCGGCGGCACGACGCTCGGGCACGGCATCCACCAGATCGACCTGCTCGCGCACCTGCTGGGCGACTGGTCGTCGGTGCGGGGCGAGCTGTGGAGGTTGGACCGCGAGACCGAGACGGAGGACGTCTCGACCGCGACCGTCGTGTTCGAGCAGGGCGTCGTGGCGCAGTTGGTCACGAGCGCGATATCGCCCCGCGAGGCGAGTTCGATCCGCATCGACACGCAGAAGGCGACGATCACGGTCGACCACCTCTACGGCCACGGTCATGAGAACTGGCGGATCACCCCGGCTCCCGGTTTCGAGTCCGAGGCAGAAGGCTGGGTGTTCCCGGATGCCGAGGAGCGCAGCGACCACGCACCGCTGCTGCGGGACGTGTTCGATGCCCTGCTCGACGGGGAGCCGCTTCCGCCCACCGCGGATGCTCCCGCGCGATCTCTCGAGATCGTGGCGGCGATCTACGCCTCGGCCGCAGCCGGCGGTGCCGTCGTGACGCCGGAGGCCCTGGCGTCGCACCCCACGCATCGCGCAGGCTTTGCGAGTCCTGTCGTGGATCTGCGCCGATGATCGAGGTCTACCGCGACCCCGTCTACGACGGTGCCACCGACCCGCGCGTCGTGATCGACACGGACGGGCTGTGGTGGATGTTCTACACGCAACGTCGCGCGAGCCTCGACGACGCCGGGCCCGGGGTCTCGTGGATCCACGGCAGCCGGATCGGCGTCGCCACCTCGCGCGACGGGGTCGGGTGGACCTACGACGGGACGCTCGAGCCGACGGCGTCCGATCTGGTCCTGGAACCCGGACCGCCGCCCGCCGAGGTGGACCGCACCCACTGGGCTCCCGAGGTCGTGTGGGACGGCTCGCGCTGGCGCATGTATCTCACCGAGATCGACGGCATCCCCGACCGATGGCCCGGCTTCGTGCGCGAGATCGTGGAGTATGTGTCCGACGACCTCCGTCGCTGGGAACGGCGTGGTCCGCTCGCGCTGAGCAGTGACCGCGTCATCGACGCCGCGGTCGCTCGTACCCCCGATGGGCTCTGGCGTCTCTGGTACAAGGACGAGGCCGCGGACTCGGTGACGATGGTCGCCTCGTCGCCCGACCTGCAGGAGTGGAGTCTCGATGGGGTCGCCATCGGCGGGAGGCCGCATGAGGGCCCGACGGTGTTCGAGCTCGGCGGCTTCTGGTGGATGATCGTGGACGAGTGGCGGGGGATGGGGGTCTATCGCTCTGATGACGGCATCGGGTGGACCCGACAGGGTGGCGAGGATGCGGTCATCCTCGCCGACGTCCCCGGGGAAGGGCACGGCAATCACGGGGCGCACGTGCACCACCGCGAGGACCTGTGGTTCTACTTCTTCGGCTCGGCGGAGGCAGCGCCTGTGCACGCCGAGACGGGTGAGAACAGGCGAGCGACGGTATATCGGTTACGTCTCGACGTCGAGGCCGGCGAGCTGACCGTGAGAAGATCGAAAGCCCCGCGGTAAACGATGTAACTGCGCTCGATATTGCCAGTTGCGAAACGTTTCAATTTGGATTACCGTGCAGGTAAGCGTTTTCCCCGCACCAGGGAGAACATACCCGCAGCACATGGACACTGACGTTCCGCGGCAATGCCGAACGAGGACGTTCACCAGAGAGGACAACGATGTTCAGCAAGAAGCGTCTGGCGGCCGCATCGGCCGTCGCCACCAGCGCCGCGCTGGTACTCGCCGGCTGCGCCGGCGGCGGTTCCCCCGAAGCCGGGGCCACCTACGACCCCGACGAGAAGGTCACCCTCGACCTGGCGTTCTGGGGCAACGACGTTCGCGCCGACCTGTACAACCAGGCGATCGACGCGTTCAACGAGGAGTACCCGAACATCACGGTCAACGCGACCTTCCTCGGGTTCCCGGAATTCTGGGAGAAGCGTCAGACCGAGGCCGCCGGTGGCGGACTCCCCGACGTGATGCAGTTCGACTACTCGTACCTGCGTCAGTACTCGGAGAACGGCCTGCTTCTCGACCTCGAGCCCTACCTCGGCTCCGTCATCGAGACCGATCCGCTGCCCGAGAACATCCTCGGCATCGGCGTCGTCGACGACACCACCTACGGCATCGCGACCTCGACCAACGCGTGGGGCATGTTCACCAACCCTGCTCTCCTCGAGACTGCGGGCGTCGACGAGTTCGCCGGCGGCGACTGGGAGGACTACGACCAGTGGATCGGCGAGGTCACCGATGCCAGCGGCGGAGCCTTCTGGGGCGGGTCCGACTGGACCGGCCGCATCCAGAACTTCGAGATCCAGCTGCGGAGCGAGGGCAAGAACCTCTTCGATGAAGACGGCACTCCCGGCTTCGATGAGGAGCGACTGAAGGAGTTCTGGGAGGCCGGATCCGACATCCGTGACGGTGCCGTCGTGCCTCAGCAGACCGTCGAAGAGCTCAACCCGCTGAGCGCCTTCGATGCGGCCAAGAACGCCAGCGAACTGACCTGGGACAACTTCGGCGCCGGCTACCTCGCCAACCTCGGCGAGAACTACACCGAGCTGGGCCTCGTTGCCCCGCCCGTCACCGAGGAAGGCGCGAAGGACCTCTACCTGAAGCCGTCGATGCTGCACACGATCTCGGCCAAGACCGAGCACCCCGAGGCAGCGGCGACGCTCGTCAACTTCCTGGTCAACTCGCCCGAGTCGGGTGAGATCTTCGGCACGAACCGTGGCCTCCCCGCATCCGAGACCGCACTCGAGGCGGCTGACCTCGACCCGATGAGCCAGCTCGTCAAGGACTACGAGGAGTCCATCTCCGACCGCCTCGGCGACGCTCCGCCCGTGCCGATCGTCGGCTACGGCACTCTCGAAGAGAAGTTCCGCGTGCTGGGCACCGAGCTGAACTTCGGCACGACGACGGTCGACGAGGCCGTGGAGCAGTTCTTCTCCGAGATGGACGTCGTCCTCAACCAGTGATCCCGTCGGTGGGCCGGGCGATCCGCCCGGCCCACCGCACCCCACACACTTCGGAAGGAGCTGTCATGAGCACGACGGCGACGAGGACGATCGTCACGGGCAAGAAGTCCGGGCGCGGGAGGGCGCTGCGCAGCGGCCGCCGCCCCGAGAACGAGCTCGACCGCCCGGGTCAGAAGGCCCGGCTGCGCCGTGAGACGGCGACAGGTTACGCATTCCTGACACCCTGGCTGATCGGGTTCTTCGGTCTGACGGGTGTGCCGATGGTGTACTCCCTGTACCTGTCCTTCACGAAGTACAACATCTTCCAGCCGCCCAAGTGGATCGGCCTGGACAACTACATCCGCCTCTTCACGAGCGATCCGAACTTCATCCAGTCGGCGCAGATCACCCTCGTCTACGTCTTCATCGGCACCCCGATCACCCTCGCTGCGGCGCTCGGCGTCGCGATGCTGCTGAACTACCGCGACAAGGGCGCGGGCTTCTTCCGCTCGGCGTTCTACGCTCCCTCGCTCATCGGCGGCTCGGTCTCCGTGGCGATCGTGTGGCGGGCGATGTTCTCGTCCGACGGTCCGGTCGACAGCGGCCTGCAGATCTTCGGGGTGAACCTCGGCGGTTGGATCGGAAACCCGAGCCTGGTGCTGCCGATGATGATTTTGCTCGCGGTGTGGCAGTTCGGCGCGACCATGGTGATCTTCCTCGCGGGTCTGAAGCAGATCCCGAAGGAGCTGTACGAGGCGGCCGAGATGGACGGCGCGAACGCGTATCGCCGGTTCCGCGCGGTCACGATCCCCATGCTCTCGCCGGTGATGTTCTTCAACCTGCTGCTCGGTCTGATCGGCGCGTTCCAGGTGTTCGCCTCGGCGTACATCATCTCGAACGGCACCGGTGGTCCCGCGGGCATGACGAACTTCATCACCGTGTACCTGTACAAGCGCGGATTCTCCGACGGACAGATGGGCTACGCGGCCGCGATCGCGTGGGTCCTGCTGGTCGTCGTCGCGATCATCGCCTTCATCCTCTTCCGCACTCAGAGGTCGTGGGTGCACTACTCGGGAGACGACAAATGAGCACCTCCAACCAGGCCACCACGTCCGGCGCGGCATCGACGCCGGTGTTCGCCGCACAGCAGACCACGCCGGTCGGCCCCCCTCCTTCTCGCCGCAGGGTGAAGCGCAAGACCTGGCAGACCGTCATCTGGTTCATCGCCCTGATCGCGCTGACCGCGGTGGTGCTGTATCCGCTGCTGTGGCTGTTCCTGTCGACGTTCAAGCCGAACTCGGAGTTCGGTCAGAACCCGGGCCTGTTCCCGCAGGCGCCGACCATCGAGAACTACGGCAAGGTCATGGAGGGCATCGCCGGAGTGCCGATGTGGCGCTTCTTCCTGAACTCGCTGATCCTCGCGGTCTCCGCGGTCGTCGGCACCGTGCTCTCCTCGGCTCTCGCGGCGTATGCGTTCGCCCGCGTGCAGTTCAAGGGCCTCGGCATCCTGTTCGCGGCGATGATCGGCACACTGCTGCTGCCGTTCCACGTCGTGATCATCCCGCAGTACATCATCTTCAACCAGCTCGGCTGGGTCGACACGTTCATCCCGCTGATCCTGCCGAAGTTCCTCGCCACCGAGGCGTTCTTCGTGTTCCTGCTCGTGCAGTTCATCCGCCAGATGCCGCGCGACATGGACGAAGCCGCCCGCATCGACGGTGCGGGTCACCTGCGGATCTTCTGGTCGATCATCCTCCCGCTCATCAAGCCGGCACTGATCACCTGCGCGATCTTCTCGTTCATCTGGGCGTGGAACGACTTCCTCGGGCCCCTCCTCTACCTGACGAGCCCCGAGAACTATCCGCTACCCATCGCACTGCGTCTCTACAACGACCAGACCTCGTCGTCCGACTACGGCGCGACGGTCACGGCTTCGTTCGTCGCCCTGCTGCCGGTGCTGCTGTTCTTCGTCGTCTTCCAGCGCTTCCTCGTCGACGGCGTCGCCACCCAGGGACTCAAGGGCTAGTCATGTCGGTCATCAGCGGAGAGCGCCGGGCCCACCGGGCCGCGAAGCGCGAGGCCCGGTCCGGCGCCGGCCCCACGGTCGCGGGTGTCGAGCCGGGGGTCAACCCCGGGGCGACGGCCAAGTTCGGTCTGTTCGGCGAGGTGCTCACGATCGGCCTCATGATGACGATCGTCGCCCTCGGCGTCATCACCCTGCCGATCGCCCTGGCCGCCGGCATCCGCCATCTGCGTCGATTCGTCGCCGCCGAGGACTCGCGGGCCGGTCTCTTCTGGGACGACGTGCGCGCCGGCACCCTGCCGTCGCTGATTGTCGGAGTGCCGGCCGTGCTGATCGCGACCGTGCTCACGATCGACGTCGTGCTCGCCGGGTCCGGCGTTCTCCCCGGTGGGGAGGCCATCGCGGTCATCGGCTGGGCGGGCCTGCTGGCGCTCGCCGTCGCCGTGCTGCTCTCAGCGGGCGCCTGGTCGCCGACGCTCGGGTGGAAGGACGCTGTGCGCGCGGTACCCGGAGCCATCAGGGCGGACGCCGCCGGCGCCGCCTACATCGCGGCCGCCGCGGTCTTCACCGGCGTCGTGACCTGGGCGCTCGCGCCCCTGTTCATCGCCGGAATCGGCTGCGCGGCTCTCGCCGTCGTCGCCGTGCCCGCGCGTCGTCGGCGCCGGGAGAACCGCGAGGGATGAGAAGGTAGTCGTTGGCGCACGCGCGGACGGACGGAGGCACGCCATGGCGGTAGGGGTGAAGGACGTCGCGGCCGCGGCCGGCGTCTCGGTCGGCACCGTCTCGAACGTGCTCAACCAGCCCGAGCGCGTCTCGGCGCGAACCGTCGAGCGCGTGCAGCGCGTGATCCAGGAGCTCGGCTTCGTGCGCAACGACGCGGCCCGACAGCTGCGCGCCGGTCGCAGCCGCAGCATCGGACTCGTCGTGCCCGACATCGGCAACCCGTTCTTCGCCGAGGTGGTGCGCGGAGCGGAGGATCGCGCGGCCGACGCCGGCATGACCGTGCTGCTCGGCAACAGCGACGAGCGCGATGAACGGCAGCTCGCGCATCTCGAGCTCTTCCAGGAGCAGCGCGTGAACGGCGTGCTGCTGACCCCGGCGTCCGATGATCTCTCGACCGTGCATCGCTTCGCCACCGGCGGCATGCCGGTGATCCTCGTCGACCGCGAGGTCGAGGAGGGGCTGCTGCCGTCGGTATCGGTCGACGACGTCGAGGGTGGTCGTCTCGCGGCCGAGCACCTGCTCTCGTCGGGCCGGCGCAGACTCGCTTTCGTCGGAGGACCGCAGTCGGTGCACCAGGTCGCGGATCGTCTGCGCGGAGTGCAGGCGGCGGTCGCCGCCCACCCCGACGCGTCGCTCGAGGTGATCGAGCAGTCGGCTCTCACGGTGCTGCAGGGCAGAGCCGCGGGGGAGGAGATCGTCGCGCGCTCTGCGGATGTGCGTCCGGATGCCGTGTTCGCCGCGAATGATCTGCTCGCCGTCGGGCTCCTTCAGGCGTTCAGCTTCGGCGCCAGCATCCGCGTTCCCGACGACATCGCGATGGTGGGCTACGACGACATCGACTTCGCCTCCGCGACCGTCGTGCCGCTGAGCTCGGTGCGTCAGCCCGCGAGGCTGCTCGGGTGGACGGGTGTCGACCTGCTGCTGAAAGAACTCGACGGTGTCGAGCACGATCGGCGCGTGCGGTTCCAGCCCGAGCTCGTCGTGCGCGAGTCGAGTTCCGCCGGCATCGCCGGTCGTGGCGATTCGTGACTGCCGCTCGAACCCGTTATGATTGCAAGGTGCATCCGGTCTTCACGGAACGGATGCCTGGAGACGTCGCATAGTCCGGCCGAGTGCACCACCCTGCTAAGGTGGAGTCCCCTCACGGGGACCAGGGGTTCAAATCCCCTCGTCTCCGCAGTGAAAACCCGATGAGAGTCAATTTCTCGGGTCTGGGTCTATCCGCCGTACGAACCGTCGAGAACGTCGACGACGCTCTGCGAGTCGGGGTACTTCACGCGGGTCTCCACCTCGTCATGTCCGAGATCGGCGCAGATCGACGCGATGCTGTCGAGATGCTCGTTGAACGAGTCGAGGTCATCGGGCAGGATGACGGTCTTCGTCTCGAGTTCGGGCGCAGCGTCGCCGGCAGCCGCGATGGCGTTCTTCAGGTCGCCGTCGGGCAGCGAAATGCCCTCGCGCAGGTGATCGCCGGCCGTCACCAGAGCCGTCGGATCTGCGGAGATCATGCTGTTGTTGGCCTGGGTCGCCACCGTGTCGACCCACGAGCACGCGTTGTCGTTCAGTGCCGACGCCGATTCGTCGTCCATCGCCGGCGTGCAGGCCGAGAGTACGAGAGCGAAGAGGGCGAGAGGAAGCACTGAGACGGATCGACGCATGGCGACGACGCTAGCAAACGTGTGCTCAGAGGCGTGTACCGATCTCCTGCGCGGCGATGGCCTTCGCCAGGTATGAGGCCGTCATGTTCCCGCTCGCCGACGCGACGGCGCGGGGAGTCCCCTGAGCCACGACCGATCCGCCGAGATCTCCCGCGCCGGGACCCATGTCGATCACCCAGTCGGCCTGGGCGACCACGCGCATGTCGTGCTCGACCATCACCACCGTGTTGCCGGCGTCCACCAGATGCTGGAGGTGGACGAGCAGCCGATCGGTGTCGGACGGATGCAGTCCCGAGGTGGGCTCGTCGAGCAGGTAGAGCGTGTCGCCGTGCTGAGCGCGCCGCAGCTCGGAGGCCAGCTTCACGCGCTGCGCCTCGCCGCCGGAGAGCTCCGTCGCCGACTGGCCCAGGGGCAGATACCCGAGTCCCACGTCGAGAAGGGCATCGAGGTGTCGCGAGACGTCGGCGTCGTCGGCGAAGAGAGTGCGGGCGTCGGTGACGGTCATGGCGAGGACGTCGGCGATCGTCTGCCCGTGCAGTTCGATCTCAAGCGTCTCCCGGTTATAGCGGGTGCCGCCGCACGTGCCGCACGGGGCATGGACGGTGGGGAGGAAGAGCAGCTCGACCTCGACCGTGCCCTCGCCCTTGCAGGTGGGGCACCGTCCGCTCGGCAGGTTGAACGAGAACCGGCTCGCGGCGTATCGCCGACGGCGGGCTTCCGGAGTCGCGGCGAACAGGGCGCGAACGCGGTCGAAGAGACCCGTGTACGTCGCCACATTCGATCGTGACGTGCGGCCGATCGGCTTCTGGCTCACCTGCACGACCCGTCGCACCCGGCCGGCGGGTCCGGACGCGCGGCCCGTGGTCTCGGCCATGGGTGAGGAGAACAGCGGATCCGCCGTCGCGCTGTCCCGCTCGTCTCTCGACGCCTCGAGCGTCGAGCCGTCCACCTCGCTCGACAGGCTCCTCTGCAGCAGATCGGGCAGGGCCTGGGTGACAAGGGACGACTTGCCCGAACCGGAGACGCCGGTGACGGCCGTGAGGCATCCGAGGGGGATCGACACCGAGACGTCGCGGAGGTTGTTGCGTGAGACGTCCGTCAGCACGAGTTGGCCGTCGGCCTCGCGAGACGGGTGCATCGATGGTGTCGGCTGTTCGGTCTGCTGCTCATCGGCGAACAGGTAGCGCCTGGTCTGGGAGCGCTCGGCCGCTCGGAGACCGTCGATCGGTCCCGAGTAGACGATCTCGCCCCCCGTGACGCCCGCCCCCGGGCCGATGTCGACGATCCAGTCCGCATGCCGGATCACGTCGAGGGAGTGCTCGACGAAGAAGACCGTGTTACCCGAGTCCCGGAGTGAGCGGAGGATGCGCACGAGTGCTTCCCCGTCGGCGGGATGGAGTCCCGCCGACGGCTCGTCCAGCACGAACATGACCCCGAACAGCTGGGAGAGCACCTGCGTCGCGAGCCGCATGCGCTGCAGCTCCCCCGACGAGAGGGTGGGCGTCGAACGATCGAGTGAGAGGTATCCCAGACCGAGTTCGACGATGGGCGAGACCCGATCGCGCAGCTCGTCGACCAATCGTCGCGCGGCGAGCTGCTTCTCGGGTGCCAGCCCCTCGGCAGCGGATCCACCGGCATGCACCCCGCCGCCGGACGGGTCGAGTGCCGTCTCGAGGAGAGCCGCGAGATCGGCGAGCGGCATCCCGGCCATCTGTGTGATGTCGAGACCGGCGAACGTCACGGCGAGCGCCTCCGGCTTCAATCGGCGTCCCTCGCACAGCGGGCAGCGGACGCTGACCATGAAGCTCGCCGCCTTCTCGCGCATCTTCGCGCTCTTCGAGTTCGCGAAGGTGTTCAGCACGTACTGCCGCACGCCGACGAAGGTGCTCATGTACGACGGCTCGATGCCTGCCGCGATCGCCTTGCGCACCTGCGCAGGACCGCGGTCGGTGAACACCGGCACTTGAGGGGACTCCTCGGTGTACAACACCCACCGCCGCTGCTCCTCGGGCAGGTCGCGCCACGGGATGTCGATGTCGTAGCCGAGCGAGATCAGGCTGTCGATGAGCTGCTTGCCGTGCCATGCGCGCGGCCACGCGTCGAGAGCACGGTCGCGGATGGTCAGCGACTCGTCGGGCACCATGAGGTGCTCGGGCACGTCGTACACCTGCCCGATCCCGTGGCACTGCGGGCACGCGCCCTGGACGGTGTTCGCGGAGAAGTCCTCGGCGAACAGCTGTTCCGCGCCCTGCGGGTAGGTGCCGACGCGCGAGAACAGCATGCGCACGACGTTGCCGATCGACGTGGCACTGCCGACGGTCGATCGAGCGCTGCCCGCGGTGCGCTGCTGGGGAAGGGCCACCGCCGGCGGCAGCCCTGCGATGGCGTCGACGTCGGGGATGTCGACCTGGCTCATCAGGCGTCGCGCGTAGGGCGCCACCGACTCGAAGTATCGACGCTGGGCTTCGGCGTAGAGGGTGCCGAACGCGAGGGAGCTCTTTCCCGAGCCCGAGACTCCCGTGAATGCGACGAGGGCGTCGCGGGGTATCTCGACGTCGACGTCGCGAAGGTTGTGCACACGTGCTCCGGTCACGACGATCGCATTCGACGTGCCGGAGAGCTTCGACAATGGGGTCCCGCCCATCATGGACCTCTTCTCGTATCCCGCGCACAGCGCGGATGGATGCGACGTTCGCCGACTCCGCGCCACGTTACCTCGCCCGTCGGACTTCGTCGGAGTGGTTGACAGCGGTCGGTCGGACCGGGCAAGTTCAGACCGCAGCCGCGGCGATCGCAGATGACCGCGAGCCCGGCCGCAGCCCGGCCGCAGACCGTCCGCAGCCCGGCCGCAGTGCGGCAAGCGCTATCCTGAAGCCCTTCCCCCGCCTCGCCTCTAGGAGCATCCTTCATGCCCATCGCCGCTGATGACCCCCGCCTGACGACTCCGTACGAGGCATCCCTCACCCGCTACAAGGATGTGTCGTTCCAGCGCGCAGGCGCCAGCGGCGTGCAGCTGCCCAAGGTCTCGCTCGGGCTCTGGCAGAACTTCGGTCGCGACCGCACGTTCGACAGCCAGCGCGAGATCGTGCTCCACGCGTTTGACCGCGGCGTCGTCCACATCGACCTCGCCAACAACTACGGCCCGCCCTACGGCTCGGCCGAGTCGACGTTCGGTGCGGTTCTCGACAGCGGCCTGGCACGCTACCGCGACGAGCTGTTCGTGACGACCAAGGCCGGATACGACATGTGGCCCGGACCCTTCGGTGACGGTGGCTCGCGCAAATACCTGACGCGCTCGCTCGAGCAGAGTCTCACGCGCATGAACACCGACTACGTCGACGTGTTCTACTCGCACCGGCCCGATCCCGAGACGCCTCTCGAAGAGACGGTCACGGCACTCGCCGACATCGTGCGCAGCGGCAAGGCGCTCTACGTCGGCATCTCGAACTACCCGGCCGAGCTCGCCCGTCGCGCATACGAGCTTCTCGCCGAGCAGGGAGTGAAGCTGCTGCTGCACCAGCCCCGTTACTCGCTGTTCGACCGCACGCCCGAGGCCGAGCTGTTCCCGGCGCTGCGTGAGCTGCAGGTCGGCAGCGCGGTGTTCTCGCCGCTCGCCCAGGGTCTGCTCACCGGCAAGTACATCGACGGCGACGTCCCCGCCGACTCGCGTGCGGCCAACAGTCACTTCCTCAACGGATCGGCGCTCACCGACAGCTATCTCGAGCGCATCCGCGGCATCGACCGTGTCGCGAAGGACGCGGGCCTCTCGATCCCGCAGCTCGCGATCGCGTGGGTGCTGCGCGACCCCGTGGTGACCACGGCGATCATCGGCGCGTCGCGCACCGGCCAGATCGACGACGCCGTCGCCGCCAGCCAGGTCGTGCTCTCGGTCGACGTCATCGCCGCACTCGAGGAGTTCGCGGCGACGCCCGGCGCCAGCGTGGTCTGAGCCGCAGAGATGCGGTCCTGATGCCCCGACCCTGGCAGCCGTCTCGTCGATAGGGTCGGAGTATGACTGCGACGACGGTGTTGTTCATCGGTGGAACCGGAATCATCTCCTCCGCGGCGAGTGCGCTCGCCGCATCGCGGGGCATGGAGGTGACGCTGCTGAACCGTGGACAGTCGCGGCGTGAGCCGGCCGAGGGCGTCGAGGTGTTGACGGCGGACATCTCGGATGCCGCGGCAGTGGACGCCGCACTCGCCGGCCGCGAGTTCGACGTCGTCGCCGACATGATCGCGTTCACCCCCGAGCAGGTGCAGCGCGACATCGACCGGTTCGAGGGCCGCACGGGGCAATACGTCTTCATCAGCTCGGCGTCCGCCTATCAGAAGCCGGTGGCGCGCCTCCCGATCACCGAGTCCACGCCCCTGCGCAACCCCTTCTGGCAGTATTCGCGCGACAAGATCGCCTGCGAAGACCTGCTCACGGCCGCGTATCGCGATCGCGGTTTCCCGGTGACGGTGCTGCGCCCCTCGCATACGTACGACAAGTGGACGATTCCCGCGTTCGGCGGCTGGACGGCGATCGACCGCATCCGTCGTGGTGAGGAGATCATCGTGCACGGCGACGGGACATCGCTGTGGACCCTCACCCACTCGACCGATTTCGCGGTCGGCTTCGCGGGCCTCCTCGGCAACCCGCTCGCGTACGGCGACACCTTCCAGATCACGAGCGACTTCGTCTACACCTGGAACGAGATCTACGGGATCCTCGGACGTGCGGCCGGCGCGGAGCCCAGAATCCGATACGCCACGAGCGCGGCGATCGAGGATGCGGCACCCGAGCGTGCCGGTCAGCTCCGGGGAGACATGGCGCACTCGGTCGTGTTCGACAACACGAAGATCCGCAGCATCGTGCCCGACTTCGCCCCGGTCGTGCCCCTGCACACCGTGGCGCGCGAGATCATCGACTGGCATGACTCGCACCCCGAACTGCAGCGCGTCGATCCCGCGATGAACGCCCTGTTCGATCGGCTGCTCGCCTGACCGCGCGGCAGCGAGCGCGGGGTCATCACGAGACCTCTTCCCATGAAAGAGACCCTGGTCGTCCACGCGGGGCTCACGTTCTCACCCGCTCACGGGGATGCCGCATAGCCTCGGCGCATGGGTCGCGACGCTCAGGCTATTGGCGCTCGCGGTGGCGCGTGTGATGCGCTGAAGGAGTGGTGAGCCCGAACGAAGACATGCCCGATGACGACGCGCCGATCGACTCCCGATCCGAGATCAGCGCTCGAGGCGCGCGTCGCCGACGCATCCGACGTCGACGCGCCGCCGTGATCGCGGGTGCGGTCACGGTCGCGCTGGTGGGGGTCGCCGCCGTGGCCGTCGCGAGGCTCGACGCCAACGTCTCGACCGCCCCGATCCGACCGAGCTCGTCATCGGCGCCGGCCGGCGAGGAGCAGGCGGATGCCGCCGACGACGGCGACCTCAACGTGCTGCTGCTCGGCTCCGACAGTCGCGACCTCTCCGATGAGACGTTCGGTGTCGGCGACGGTACGAAGCGCAGCGACGCCATGGTGCTCGCGCACTTCGCCGCTGACCGATCGCGCATCGACGCGATCCAGCTGCCCCGCGACACCCTGGTGGATCTGCCGGTGTGCGACGATCTCGGCGACGGTGCCCGTTCGGCGGGCCGCGGCATGCTGAACTCCGCGCTGAACAACGGGCCGGCGTGCTCGGTGGCCGCCGTCGAGGCTCTCACGGGCGTGCGCATCGACCACTTCATGGAACTCGACTTCGAGGGCTTCGAGCGCATGGTCGATGCGCTCGGCGGAGTGGACGTCTGCCTGCCCGAGCCGCTGTCCGACGGCCACGCGCAGCTCGACCTTCCGGCCGGGCCGCAGGTCGTCGACGGTGCCCAGGCGCTCGCCCTCGCCCGCACCCGTCACGCTTTGGCCGACGGCAGCGACATCTCCCGACTCGGTCATCAGCAGATGGTGATGTCCGCGATCGTGCAGGAGGCGACGCGTACCGACGTCCTGACCAATCCCGTGAAGCTCTACTCGTTCCTCGACGCGGCGACGTCGTCGACGACGGTCGACCCCGGGCTCGCGGGCATCCCCTCGTTGATCTCCCTCGCGACCCGTGCCGCGCAGGTCCCGCTGTCGCAGATCGTGTTCCTGACGATGCCGTGGGAGCCTGCTCCCGGCGACGCGAACCGGGTGGTGGCGAGCGCGGATGCGGAGGTCGTCTTCCGTGCGGTGGCCGACGATGTGCCGATCATCCTCGCCGGCGACGACACGGTGGCCGCCCCCGATCGCTCGGCGCCGATCGCGGTGCTCAACGGCAGTGGCGTCGCCGGCCTCGCGGCGAGCGTGGGCGACGAGGCGGCGGCGCTCGGTTACACCGTCGCCGTGCGCGGCAATGCCGATGCGGCAGTGGACGTGACCCGTCTGGTCGCAGACGCCGGCGTCGAATCGCAGGCGACCGCGGCGAACCTCGCGATCGAGCTGGGCGTGCCGCTGAGCGTCGAGGTCGGCGAGACCCACGGAGTGCAGCTGCTGCTGGGGGCCGACTACGAGGCACTGTCGAGGGAGACCGCAGTGGAGCCCCTGCCGTCCCGACCGGTCGAGGCGACCTCTCGCGGGGCCGACGTCGACCTGTGCGCCGCGTGACAGGCGACGAGGCGGCCCGTGACTCAGCGCGCCAGCTCGAGGAACTCCGCGAGCGCGGGGTTCTGAATCGCGGCGGGCACATGGATGAGCCCCACCGCGCGCTCCGTCGCGGTGGGAAGCGCGATGACGACGCCCCCGAGGCGCGGGGCTGACGATGCGAGGATCTCGGGCACGATCGTGATCGCTCCGGATGCGACGGCGAGCGGCACGAGCGAGTCGCGCTGCGTCGTCGTGATCACCCGGGCGGGTGTGGTGCGGAGTTCGCGGTAGACCGAGTCGGTCAGCGCACGGATCGATGTGCCACGGGGGAGGGTGACCAGGGTGCGACCCGCCAGGGCCTCTCGACGGAGCATGCCGGATCCGGCAGCATCCTCCGACACCACTGCAACCATCACCTGCGAGGGCAGCGGCTCGGCCTGAAGGTCGCTCGGGACTCGCTCGATCGTGGTGATCGCGACGTCTGCGCGACCGGTGCGCAGCGCGTCGATGATGTCTTCGGGCTCCTCGAGACCGAAGACATCGATGCGCACGCCGGGGTGCCGCCGATGGAATGTGCCGATCAGGTCGGGCGAGACGGCGGCCACGAGCGAAGGCAGGCTCGCGATGCGCAGGGTGCCCGTCGTCAGTGCTCGTGTGGATGCCGACATCGCGCGGATCGTCGCGACCTCACCGAGGGCGCGGCGACCGGCGGAGAGGGTGTTGCGCCCGGCATCCGTGAGCTCCCTGGTCCGGCCCGCGGCGACGAACAGCTGTGTGCCCAGGGCCGTCTCGAGGGTATGGATGCGCCGGGACAGCGACGGCTGCGAGATGCCGAGCACGTCCGCCGCGGCGGTGAACGAGCCGTGATCGACGACGGCGACGAGCGCCTCGATCTGGGAGAGGGTGATGCCGGCGCCGGTCGTCTCAGGTCGCGGTGTCACCCTCTCAGCCTACGCGTGCGGCGAGACCCGCATCCGTGCAGGAGACCCGTCGCCGGCGCGGCGGTCTCCTACACGGATGCGGGTCTCGCGTACGGAGTGTCGGGTCAGCCGGCGGAGAGCACGGCGAGCACGTTGCCCGCAGGGTCGCGGAACCAGGCGATGTCGGGGCCCCTCTCCGGTCCGCCGTGCAGGATGCCCTTGGCGTCCGTCGCGAACTCCGCGTCGTCATAGATCTTCGTCACGACCCCTCGGCCGTTGAGATCGTCAACGGCCGCCTCGACGTCGTCGACGGGGAAGTTCAGGATCGTGAAGCTCGCGGGCTCGTGATTCGGCTTGGCGTACACGAGGATCGATCCGCCGTCGGGCAGATGGATGTCGAGGAAGCCCATGGCGTTGGTCGTGACGTCCAACCCGAGGGTGTCGCCGTAGAAGGAGCGGGCGGCGTCGATGTCGTCGACGCTGAAGCCGCTGAATGCATGTGTGGTCTGAAAGGCGGTCATGCGTTCAGCATGCGCCGGTCGTGACGGGGTGTCCAGCCCCTCAGGGGCGCACCTGGTTCACGAGGGGTTCGCCGCCGGCGAGGCGAGCGATGTTCGCGTCGATGAGGGCGCTGGCGCCGACGGGCCGGTTGCCGGCCACATGAGGTGTGATCAGCAGGTTCGGCGCATCCCACAGCGGATCGGATGCCGGAAGCGGCTCGGATGCCGTGACATCGATCGCGGCCGCGCGCAGTCGACCCGACTCGAGCGCGCCGATCAGGGAGACCTCGTCGACGGTCGCACCGCGCCCGACGTTCACGAAGGCGGCCCCGGGCTTCAGCGCGCCGAAGACCGCCGAGTCGAACAGTCCCGTCGTCGACTCGGTCGCGGGAAGGATCGACACGAGCACATCGGTCTCGGCGAGCACGGCCGGCGCATCGGCATCCGCGTGCACCGGATACCCCGACCGTGTGCCGGCCGAGCGGGCGATGCCCTGCACCTCGGCGCCGAGCGCGGTGAGCAGGGGAGCGAGCGTCGACGCGATCGACCCGAAGCCCCAGATGGTGACGCGCGCACCGGCGAGCGTATAGGCGCCGTGCGTGTCGCGTGCGCTCTGCACCTCGTTGAAGTCCTCGTCCCACCGGTGCTCGCGCTGCGCGTCGTGCAGTCGGTCGAGGCGGCGCACGGTGCTCAGGATCAGCGCCAGAGCGTGCTCGGCGACCGGTCCGTCGTGCAGAGAGCGCCCCGAGCAGATGCGCACATCCGGCCCGAAGCCGGCGTTCAGCACCACGTCGGCGCCCGACGCGAGCGCCTGCACGAGTCGCAGGTCGGGCAGCGAGCGAGCGGCCTCCTGCAGCCAGGATGCGCTGTTGTGCCACACCACCAGCATCTGGGCGTCGCGGTGCTCTGCGGGGATCTCGGAACGGATGTCGTACACCACGACCTCGGCGTCGGCGGAGACCTGCAGGGCGATGGTGTCGGGGATCAGGATCTTCATGGTGCCTCCACGCTACTCGCCGGTCTGGGGCGAGTCGGTCGACTCGCGCCACACCACGGTCAGCAGATCGTCGGGCCGATCGGGCGCCTCGTGGCCTCGCACGGCGGCGATCAGCCGCTGCATCGACCACGCCCCGAGCCGCTCACGGTCCTGCGACACCGTCGTCAGCGCCGGCACCAGGAACGCGCTCTGGCTGTGATCGTCCCACCCGGTCACGGCGACGTCGGCCGGCAGCCGCCATCCACGGCGTGTGGCCGCACGGATCGCGCCCGTCGCGACCAGATCGTTCGCGGCGATCACGGCGAGCGGCGGCGCATCGGACGGCAGCGCGTCGATCGCGTCCGCTCCGGAGTCGCCGCTCCAGTCGCCGTCGACCACGCCGATCGACTCCAGCCCGAGACGGGCGACGGTATCGAGGTAGGCCCGCCGGCGAGACTGCGCGGAGGGGAAGTCCGCCGGGCCGGCGATGTGCAGGAACCGTCGATGCCCCTGTGCGGCGAGGTGCTCGATCATCTCGGCGATCGGGCGCGAGTCGGTGAAGGCCCCCGTCATGTGCATGGCGTCGTCGAACTCGCCGACCGGCAGCACCACAGGGCCGCCCGCGCTGTCGATCGTCGGGAGCGGAGTGAACGACAGCACGCCCTCGTACTGCCCCGAATCGACGACCTCGGCCAGGCGTTCGTCGCGCGCACCAGGCTCGTCGGGCAGGCTCACGACCTCGACGACGTACCCCTCGTCGCGTGCCGCGGCGATCGACCCCGACAGCAGCGTGAGCGGATTCATCGTCGCGATCGGCACGACCACGGCGAGTCGTCCGGTGCGCTGCGTGCGCATCGATCGGGCGGCGAGGTTCGGTCGGTAGTTGAGCTCGGATGCTGCGCGCAGCACCTTCTCGCGGGTGGCCTCGGAGATACCTGCACGGCCGGTGAAGACGAACGACACGGTCGACTGCGACACCCCGGCGAGATGAGCGACGTCGTGGCTGGTCGGGCGTTTCTCCATGGCATCCGTCCTTTCGGGACTTGACGTGACCGGTGACCGTCTCGATAGTATCTACTACGTCTTAGTAATACGTAGTAAAACCTCATCGAGGAGGCACTGAATGCTCAGGATCGGAATCATCGGCACCGGCGGGATCGCCGACGCGCACATCGAGGGGTACCTCGCATTCCCGGACGACTGCGAGATCACCGCGCTCGCCGACGTCGTCCCTGGCAAGGCCGCGCAGAAGGCGGAGGCCTTCGGGCTCGCCGCCGTCACGACGTTCGACGACCCGCTCGAGATGATCGCTTCGGGGCTGGTCGACCTCGTGAGCGTCGCCACCCCGCCGTCGACGCACGCGTCCCTGGCGATCGCTGCTCTCGACGCCGGCACCCACGTGCTGGTCGAGAAGCCCATGGCGCCGTCGCTCGAGGAATGCGACGCGATGCTCGCGGCGCAGGAGCGCTCGGGAAAGATCCTGTCCGTCGTCGCGCAGAACCGCTTCCGCGACGACCTGGCAACCCTCAAGGAGGTCGTCGACTCGGGGCTGCTCGGGTCGATCTCGCACGTCCGCGTCGACTCCGCGTGGTGGCGGGGGCTGCCCTACTACGACCTCTGGTGGCGCGGCACGTGGGAGAAGGAGGGCGGTGGCTGCACGCTCAACCACGCCATCCACCACATCGATCTGCTCCTGTGGCTGCTCGGCAGTCCCACCGAGATCACGGCCATGCTCGCCAACGCGCAGCATGACAACGCCGAGGTCGAGGACCTCTCTGTCGCAATCTTCCGCTATGACCGGGGCCTCGCCCAGCTGACCAGCTCGGTCGTGCACCACGGTGAGGAGCAGGCGATCGTGATCCAGGGCGCGAATGCCCGAGTGTCGCAGCCGTTCTCGGTCGCCGCCGAGCATGCCCGTGCCGACGGATTCCCCGAAGAAGGGGGAGCGCCCGATGTGGTGGCGCGTATCGAGGCGCTCGTCGCCGAGCGCACCCCGCTCGCACATCTCGGGCACGCGGGGCAGATCGGCGACCTTCTCGGCGCGATCCGAGACAGTCGGCCGCCGATCGCGGGAGGACAGGACGGTCGGAACGCCGTCGAGGTGGTGACCGCCATCTACAAAGCGGGGTTCGAGCGACAGTTCGTGTCGCTGCCGATCGCGGCATCCGACCCCTATTACCGAGCCGGTCAGCTCGTCGCGAACGCGCCGCACTTCTTCGAGAAGACCGCGTCGCTCGTGGAGGCGGCATCATGACCGCATCCTCGTTCCCCGGTGGCACGTCGCTGTCGCACCTCGACGTCTACACGGATGCCGCGCCGGACGGCATCTGCGGCGGGAGCCCGCACATGCACCTCGTCTCGACCGAGGCGTACATCGTGGTCTCGGGGCAGGGCGCGCTGCAGACGATCGACGCAGACGGGTTCCGAGAGACCGCCCTGTCGGCGGGATCGGTCGTCTGGTTCACCCCAGGCACGATCCACCGCGCGGTCAATCACGGCGACCTCCGGGTCGTCGTGCTGATGAGCAATGCAGGTTTGCCCGAGGCGGGGGATGCCGTGATGACCTTCCCGGCTGACATCGTGGCCGACGCCGATGCGTACGCTTCTGCGGCCTCCCTCGGCGGCGAAGACGGACGGGCAGAGCGTGCGACCGCACGGCGCGACCTCGCCGTGACCGGATTCGAGACCCTGCGGGATGCGGTGGTCGGCGGTGACCGCACGGCTCTCGAGGCCTTCCGCACCGCCGCGGGCGCGCTCGTGCGCGACCGTGCCTCGGCATGGGGCGCCCTCGTGCGCGAGCGCCCGTTGGCCCAGGCCGAGCAGTCGCTCGCGCTCGCCGACGCAGTGGCATCCGGTTCGGTGTCGCACCTGGCCGATGCCCGCGTTCACCAGGCCGTACCCTCGGTGGGAGAGCGCGGGTTCGGCATGTGCGGGCGCCTGCGCACCTATGACGTGACCGACGGCGATGTGACCGACGGCGATGTGACCGACGAGGAGAACGACCGATGACCCGCACCTACACCTTCGATCCACTGCCCGAGCCGGTGGTCGGCCCCGGAGAGTTCGTCTTCGCGGCCGTGGGACTGGCTCACGGGCACATCCAGGGCATGGTCGAGCAGCTCATCGACGCCGGCGCGACCCTCTCGCTCGTCTTCGATGACGATCCCGCCAAGGTCGCGGACTTCGTCGAGCGGTTCCCGCAGGCGCGGGCGGCGTCGAGCGAGCAGGAGGTGCTCGACGATCCAGAGGTGCAGCTCGTCGCGAGCGCGTCGATCGCGAATCAGCGGGCGCCTCTCGGGGTGCGCGTGCTGGATGCGGGCAAGGACTTCTTCGCCGACAAACCGGCGATCACGACGATCGACGACCTCGCCGCTGCGCGTGATGCCGTCGCACGCACCGGCGGCACGTTCGCCGTCTACTACGGCGAACGCGTGCACTCCGAGGCGGCGATCCTCGCGGGGCAGCTGATCGACCGGGGGGCGATCGGCACAGTGCTGCAGGTGGCCTCTTTCGGGCCCCACCGCGTCGGTGCGGGGCGGCCTGACTGGTTCTACGATCCCGAGCAGTACGGCGGCATCATCTGCGACATCGGCAGCCACAACTTCGAGCAGATGCTCTATTACACAGGTGCGACCGACGGCGAGATCGTCAGCTCGACGGTCGCCAACTACGCGCACCCCGAGACCCCGGGGCTGCAGGACTTCGGTGACGCGCACGTCGTGCTCGACAACGGCACCACCGGGTACGTGCGCGTCGACTGGTTCACTCCGGCGGGGCTCGACGTGTTCGGCGACGGGCGCACCGTGCTGCTCGGCACCGATGGCTACATCGAGCTGCGCAAATACATCGACATCACCACCGACAACGGCGGCGGACAGGTGCTGCTCGTCAATCAGGACGGCCAGTTCCGGTTCGACGCGACCGGCAAGACCGGGTACCCGTTCTTCGGGCAGCTGATCCGTGACTGCCTCGATCGCACGGAACACGCGATGACCCAGGAGCACGCCTTCACGGCCGCCGAGCTGAGCATCGTGGCGCAGCGGGACGCGCGGGTGCTCGCGGGCTGACGGCATCGGGCCGCGCGCCGAGCTCGGGACGCGTCACCGTGTGGGGCGGAGAACCAGGCGTGGGGAGGGCGGATCTCCCGCATCCATCCGCCCCACGCGCAGATCACCGCCCGACACGGTGCGTGGTCCTGGGCCAGTCCTGGGCCGGGACTGGGCCGGGCTCACTCGACGAGCGACCCCGCCTGCCGCGCCGCGCCGAGGGCCACATACTCTCCCGGCTCGGGCACCTCGACTGCGAGGCCGAGCACCTCGGGGGCGATCCGGCGGACGGCCTCGGACTGCGCGCCGCCGCCGATCAGCAGAGCGCGCTCCAGCGGGATGCCGAGGTCGCGCAGTGCATCGAGTCCGGCGCCCAGGCCCCGCAGCATCCCCTCGACCGCGGCGCGCGCGAGGTTCTCCCGCGTCGTCGAGGCGAGGGTCATGCCCGACAGGGATGCCGTGGCATCAGGCAGATTCGGGGTGCGCTCGCCCTCGAAGTAGGGGACGAGTGTGAGGCCGTCGGCGCCGGATGCCGCACGCAGCGCGAGATCGCTGAACTCGCTGTGGGTGACGCCGAGCAGGGCCGCCGTGACGTCGACCACTCGAGCTGCGTTCAGCGTCGCGACCAGGGGCAGGAAGTGTCCCGAGGCGTCGGCGAAGCCGGCCACGGTGCCACTCGGGTCGCTGATCGGTGTCGTGCTGATCGCGCACACCGTGCCCGAGGTGCCGATCGACACCACGACGTCACCGGGGACCGCACCCAGACCGAGTGCGGCCGCCGCATTGTCGCCCGCACCCGCGCCGACACGTCGGCCCTCGGCATCCGTGACCCACTCGTCGAGCGCGAGCACGCGGGGGAGCACCACGTCGTGACCGAGCGCGGCGATGAGCAGGTCCCGGTCGTACTCGCCGGTGGTGGGGTTCCAGTATCCGGTGCCCGACGCATCCGACCGGTCCGTGACGAGTTCGTCGAGGGCGGGGTTCTCGGGGCCGAAGCCCCGCAGGCGCCAGGTCAGCCAGTCGTGCGGCAGGGCGACCGCCGCCACGCGGGCGGCGTTCTCGGGCTCGTTGTCGCGCAGCCAGCGCAGCTTCGTGATCGTGAATGACGCCACCGGCACGAGACCGGTGCGGGCGGCGAACTCGGATGCCCCGAACTCGTCGATCAGGTCCTGAGCCGCTCCTGCGGACCGCGTATCGTTCCACAGCAGCGCATCGCGGATCACCGCTCCGGATCCGTCGAGAGCGACGAGGCCATGCTGCTGACCGCCGATCGACCACGCGACGATGTCGTCGAGCGACCCCGCCGCCGTGATCGCGGTGTCGAGCGCATGCCACCAGGCCTCGGGGTCGACGGACGTCCCGTCGGGGTGCGACGCCCGACCGGAGCGGACGACCGCCCCGGTCGAGGTGTCGACGACCACGGCCTTGCAGGACTGGGTCGACGAATCGACCCCGAGAACCAGCGGCATGGCGATCAGCGGGCGCCGAGCAGGTGCTCGGTGGCGAGCTGCTGCAGGCGGACGAATCCGAATCCCTTGCCGCCGAAGTACGAGTTCGCGTCGAAGTCCTCATAGGCCGAGCGGTCCGCGAGGAAGTCGTCGTAGGACTCGCCCGGGTTCAGCGTCGGCGTCGAGAGCTCGTCGACACGGGCGGCGGCGAGCGCCTCCTGCACCTCGGGGTCGGCGCGGAACGCGGCCGCGCGCTCCTTGAGCAGCAGATAGGTGCGCATGTTCGCGGCGGCGGAATCCCAGACGCCGGTCTCGTCTTCGGTGCGGCTCGGCTTGTAGTCGAAGTGGCGGGGGCCGTCGTAGGCGGGCACTCCGCCCGGGCCGCCGTTCTCGAGCAGGTCGACGAGCGAGAACGCGTTGTGCAGATCGCCGTGGCCGAACACGAGGTCCTGGTCGTACTTGATGCCGCGCTGACCGTTGAGGTCGATGTGGAACAGCTTGCCGTGGAACAGCGCCTGCGCGATGCCGGCGGTGAAGTTGAGCCCCGCCATCTGCTCGTGGCCGACCTCGGGGTTCACGCCGACGAGGTCAGGGCGCTCGAGCGAGTCGATGAAGGCGATCGCGTGGCCGAGGGTCGGCAGCAGGATGTCACCGCGCGGCTCGTTGGGCTTTGGCTCGATGGCGAAGCGGATGTCGTAGCCCTTGTCGGTGACGTAGTCGCCGAGCAGGTTGACGGCCTCACGGTAGCGCTCGAGCGCCTGGCGGATGTCCTTGGCGGAGTCGTACTCGGCGCCCTCGCGGCCGCCCCACATGACGAACGTCTTGGCACCGAGTTCAGCGCCGAGGTCGAGCTGACGGAACACCTTGCGCAGAGCGTAACGGCGCACGTCGCGGTCATTCGACGTGAAGCCGCCGTCCTTGAAGATGGGTGCGCTGAAGAGGTTCGTGGTCACCATCGGCACGACGAGGCCGGTGTCGGCGAGTGCGCCCTTGAGGCGGTCGATCTGGTTCTGGCGCTCGGCGTCGGTCGAGCCGAAGGCGAACAGGTCGTCGTCGTGGAAGGTCAGACCGTATGCGCCGAGTTCGGCGAGCTTCTCGACGGCGTGCACGACGTCGAGTGCCGGGCGGGTGGGACCGCCGAACGGGTCGGCGCCGTTGTAGCCGACGGTCCAGAGGCCGAAGGAGAACTTGTCGTCGCGGGTGGGGGTGGGCATGGCTGCTCCTGTGCAGGTCATCGGATAAGTTGTGATTCACAACATATCTCATGACAGGGAGCGCGTCCACCCCCTACAGTGAAGGGATGCCGTCACAGCCGAGCCCCGCGCTGGGCACCCGTCCGCACAACCTCGCCCGCATCCTCCGGCTCGTGCACGAGAACGGCGCGCAGTCCCGCGCGGCGCTGACCGAGCAGACCGGACTGAACCGCTCGACGATCGCCGACCTCGTCGGCGAACTGGTCAGACGCGGGCTCGTCGACGAACGGATTCCCGAGGTGCCCGGTCGAGTCGGACGTCCGTCGCCGGTCGTGACGGCATCGGACCGGTTCGTCGCCATCGCAGTGAACCCCGAGGTGGATGCGATCGAGATCGCCGCCGTGGGCCTCGACCGCAGCATTCTCGTGCGCGAGCGACTGCCGAACGAGATCGTGCCCACGCCGGATGCCGTCGCCGAGGTGATCGCGGCGCGCATCGCCGCGTGGCGTGAGGGGCCCCTCGCCGCCGCACGGATCGCAGCGGTCGGCATCGCGGTTCCCGGTCTCGTGCGCTCGTCCGACGGAGTCGTGCGCAACGCCCCCCACCTCGGGTGGATCGACGTGCCGCTCGCCCGGCTGGTGCAGTCGGCCACCGGATGCCCGACGGTCGTCGACAACGACGCCACGCTCGGAGCGATCGCGGAGCACCGGTATGGAGCCGGGAGGGGCCTCGACGACATCGTGTATCTCAACGGCGGCGCCTCGGGCATCGGCGGCGGCCTGATCATCCACGGCGCACCGGTCGCGGGTGCCGGCGGATACGCGGGCGAGTTCGGACAGAATCGTCCCCGCATCTCGGCCGACGATGACCGTCGCACGGCCGACGGCGTGCTCGAGTCGGAGGTCAGCCGCACACTCCTGCTCGGCGCCGTGGGGCTGGAGGCCGCAGACGATGAGACGCTCGAGGCCGAGCTGTCGACGACGGAGTCCGCCGACGTCGCCTGTGAGATCACCCGTCAGGCGCACGTGCTCGCAAGCGCCCTGGCCAACGCCGTCAACGTGCTCAACCCCGCGCTGATCGTGCTCGGCGGTTTCCTCGCGACCCTCGCCGACCTGCGCGCCGCTCAGATCGACGACGACGTGCGCGCGCTCGCGATGTCGGAGAGCGCCGAGGGGCTGCAGATCCGCCCCGCGGCGCTGGGGGCCGACAGACTGCTGATCGGCGCCGCGGAGCTGGCCTTCGCCGATGTGCTCGCGGATCCCGGGGGAGCAGAGCCGCAGGAACTGCGCCCCTGATCGGATCCGACCGGAGAAGTCGGGTCGCAGAGGTGCCGTCGACTGCACGATGGTGGGGAAAGGAGGAACCTCATGATCGGAATGCTCAACGCGCTGATCGACCTGGTCGAGAGCGAATCCGGCGATGATCTCGATGTCTCCCGATTCGCCCGCGAGCACGGCTCCACGGAGTACCACCTGCGGAGGATGTTCGCGGCGCTGGCGGGGATGCCGCTGTCGGAGTACGTGCGTCGGCGGCGCATGACCCTCGCGGCAGCGGATCTCGTGGCCGGTGCCCCGACCGTTCTCGATGTCGCGGTGCGCCACGGCTACAGCTCGGCGGAGGCCTTCGGACGCGCCTTCCGCGCCGTGCACGGGATCAGCCCGGTCGACGCACGCCGAGACGGGGGTCCTCTCCGCACACAAACCACGCTCCGGTTCCGCCTGAGCGTCGAAGGGAGCATCCCGATGGACGTCACCATCACCCCCACCTCCGAGCTCGTGCTCGTCGGTCATGCGGCGCGGGTGCCGCTGATCCACGAGGGCGTCAATCCCCACATCCAGGCGCATATCGCGGCCATCCCGCCCGACGAGCATGCCCGGCTGAAGCGGCTGAGCGATGCGGTACCCGCGGGCATCCTCGCGATCACCGGCGACATCGCTCCGGACGCTCCCGAGGGAACCGAGCTGACGTATCTGCACGGCGTCTCGGTGCGCCCCGGCACGCCGGTGCCGGATGGTCTCGACTCGATGCGGGTCGAGGCCGGCGCGTGGGCGGTCTTCGCCGCATCCGGTCCGTTCCCCGAGACGCTCCAGCGCCTCTGGGCGGCCACTGCGACCGAGTGGTTCCCGTCGAACCCGTGGCGGCTGCGGCCCGGCCCTTCGATCGTGCGGTACCTCGAGTTCACCGGTACCCACGCCTCGTGCGAACTCTGGCTCGCGGTGGAATCCGCCTGACCGCAGCATGCGACACTGTGGCCACGGTTCTCCGCCTCCGGCGCGGAGCCGTGGCCACAGAGTGAGAGGACTGCAGATGGCGATCGACCCGAAGAAGACGCTCGATGCGTACAGAGCGAAGAAGGGAGAGTTCCGTCTCGTCGAGGTTCCCGCGATCCGGTATCTGATGGTCGACGGCGCGGGGGATCCGAACACCGCCCCCGCCTATGCCGCCGCGGTCGCCGCGCTCTTCCCCATCGCGTACACCCTCAAGTTCGCGAGCAGGGCGCAGCTCGGTGTCGACACCGTCGTGATGCCGCTCGAGGGGCTCTGGCACGCCCCCGACATGCAGGCGTTCACGACGCGCCGCGACAAATCGGCGTGGCTGTGGACCCTGATGATCATGGTGCCCGACCACGTCACCCACGAGATGTTCGTCGCCGCGGTCGACAGCGTCGAGGTCAAGCTCGCGACGAAGAAGCAGGTCTCACCGGCGCTGCGATCCGTGCGCCTCGAGACCCTCGACGAAGGGCTCAGCGTGCAGACCTTGCATGTGGGCTCGTATGACGACGAGGCTCCCGTGCTCGACGAGCTGCACCACCGCTTCATCCCCGAGAACGGCCTGCGCATGACCGGTCGGCATCACGAGATCTACCTCAGCGATGTCCGGCGGGTCGCCCCGGCGAAGCTGCGCACGATCCTGCGGCAGCCCGTCGCGCGCCTGACGTGACGGACTGCGTGGAGCATCCGTGCACGTCCGGCGGCGTAGGAGTGGCGCCCGTCCGCAGATAGTCTGCTCAGATGGAGACCCCGAAGGACGTCGCGCGTACGGCGCAGCGTTCCGACGGCTTCCGGCGCACCGCCCGCGCGGGATTCGTGGTCGTGGGCATCGTGCACATCATCATCGGCGTGATCGCGGTCTCGATCGCCACGGGTGGAGGTGGAGATGCCGATCAGGACGGCGTGATGAAGGTGATCAGATCGACGCCCATCGGCGGGCTGCTGCTCGGAGGCGTGGCCGCGGCGCTGATCGCCCTGGCGATCTGGGAGGTCGCCGGCGGACTGCTTTCGGCGAGCAGGGACGACGCGAAGCGCTGGGGACGACGCCTGAAGATGATGGGCATCGCGGCCGCGTATCTCGTGATCGCGGGGCTCGCCCTGGTGTTCGCCTTCGGCGGGAGCATCGAATCCGAGAAGACGATGCAGACCCTCAGCACCGTGGTGCTGGCCGTCCCCGGCGGAACCGTCCTGCTCATCGTCCTCGGACTCAGCGTTGCCGGCGTGGGCGTGGGGTTCTTCGTGATCGGCATCACCCGGGGCTTCGAGAACACCATGGACGTCCCGGACGGACCTTCGCACGTCTGGATCGTCTCCCTCGGCATCGTCGGGTACCTCGCCAAGGGCATCGCGATCGCGGTGACCGGAGCGCTCTTCGTCGTGGCGGCCTGGACGCAGGACCCCGACAGAGCGGCGGGCCTCGACGCCGCTCTGCGCAGCATCACGGCGCTGCCGCTCGGAGAGCCCCTGCTGTGGCTCGTCGGCGTGGGCCTCGCGATCTACGGAGTCTTCTCGATCGTGCGGGCGCGATTCGCGCGGATGTGACGACGAGGGTCAGACGCTCGCGGGCTTCTCGCTCCAGATCAACAGGAATGCGCCGAGCGCGATCATGAGTCCGCCTCCGGTGGCGCTCAGGGCCTCGATTCGGCGCGGTGACCGGCCGAACCATGCCCGGGCCGAGCTCGCCAGCAGCACCCAGAGCGCATCGCAGGCGACACCGATCGCGACGACGATCGTGCCGAGGACGAACAGCTGCATCGGCACCGCCCCGGCATCGAGATCGACGAACTGGGGCAGGATCGCGAGGAAGAACGCGATCGACTTCGGGTTGGTGACGCCCACGACGAAGCCCTCGCCCAGCAGACGCGCGCCCGACCGCTTCGGCACGGTGCCGCTCGCTGTCGCCGCGGCATCCCTGCGATGCCGGACCGCCTGGATGCCGAGGAAGATCAGGTAGCCGGCGCCGAGCACCTTCACGACCGTGAACAGCACGATCGACTGGGCCACGACAGTGCCGACGCCGAGCGCGACGCCCACGACGAGCAGGATCGAGCCGAGCGCGGTCCCCAGGATGCTGAGGAAGCCCCCGAGCCTGCCGAGCGCCATCGCTCGCCCGATCGTGAACAGCACGGTCGGTCCGGGGATCACCACCATGATGAACGCCGCGATGACGAAGGTCGTGAACGTCTGCGCGCTGAGCATGCCGCGAGCCTAGGGCAGCCGTAGCACATCCGATCCGAAAAAGATTTCAGGCCCACCGTCATAAATGTCTCGGGCGGCGGTCTGGGTATGTGATGGGCAGCGTCTGCGGCCCAGCACTGGGGAATTTCATAGCACTGGGCAGCGACGCCTCTCCTCGTCGTACTGCCCGCGGTGGGCGGAGGGCCTGCCGGGATAGGGACACTCATGGGCCTGCGCTCACACACTCACACGGCATCACGGGCCGTCGTCGCGTCGCGCCGTCGGGCGCTCACGCGGCTGTGCGGCATCCTGGCGATCGCCGGCGTACTCATCGCCGGTGGCACCCTCGCGCCGAACACGGGCATCACCGCTGCGGCGACGGTTCCCGGCACGCCCGGCGTGACCCAGCCCGGCACGCCCGTGTACACCGAGAACTTCTCGAACCAGAACGCGAGCCTGGCGGCGCTCCCGATCACGACCTACGTCGGAGGCGTCGCCGCGGCGAACTCGACCTACACGGCCGACGTGCAGTGGACCCCCGCAGGGCTCCAGTGCAACGGGTGGATACTCAACTCCGCGACGCCTCTTCCCGTCGTGGACACCGGATGCGTCAACAACCAGCCGGACGGCTGGCAGCAGCTGCGGGACATGGCCGTCGCTCTCGGCGTCGCTCAGGGGCAGACCGCGGCGCAGGCGCAGTCGAATCAGGTGCTCTCCGAGTACACCAACCGCGCGAACGGCACCATCGCGGCGGGCACGCAGTTCCGGACCGTCAACACGATCCCGGCGATCGCCGGCCACTACTACGCCGTGTCCGCGTACTTCGCGGCGACGAGCTGCCCGGCCGTCGGCGGCGCGAACCAGCCCAAAGAGACCTTCTCGCTCATCGTCAACGGAACCCCCGTCGTCCTGAGCACGGGACTGAACCCGTGCACGGACAGCACCAACTGGGGTCCGCAGGTCAGGAAGCTGCAGTCCGCCGCGTACCAGATCCCTGTGGGAACGACGGCCAACCTGGGCCTCTCGCTGTACAACGCCACCGCGAGCGGTTCCGGGAACGACGCCGCCTTCGACCTCCCGCAGATCGTCGACGTCACGCCCCAGCTCGACAAGGCGTTCAGCCCGACGCTCATCCTCAACGGTGCGACGTCGAAGATGACCCTGACGGTCACGAACACGAGCGACCTGATGGCCAAGAACGACTGGTTCATCACCGACGCGCTGCCGGCGAACCTGAGGATCGCCGCGGCTCCGAACGTCGGCGGGACCTGCATCCAGCACACCGGCGCGGCCTACGCCGTCACGGCGCCCGCAGGCGGAACCACCGTCTCGGTGACCGGCGGCGACCTCGCGCTCAATCAGGCCTCCTGCACCATCACGGTCGATGTCACGTCCACCGTGAACGGCACATACGTCAACGGTCCCGCCAACATCACGACCAACCTGAACCCGCCGTCCAACGCGACTCTCGAGGTGATCCAGCCGTCGATCGACCTCGTCAAGACGTCGAACATCGCGAACTACGACGCGGTCGGCGACATCGCGACCTATACCTTCGTGGCCACGAACACCACGCCGAAGGCCGCGACCAACACGATCGTGAACACCAGCCTCACGAACGTGACGATCACCGAGGACATGTTCTCGGGCGTCGGCGACATGAGCGCCCTCTCCTGCGACAAGCCCGCGCCCGTGACGCTCGCGAGCGGCGAGAAGCTGACCTGCACGGCCACGTATGCGGTGCAGCAGGGCGACCTCGACGCCGCGCCGCTGACGAACGTCGCACGCGCCACCGGCACCCCGGCGACCGGGCCGAACGTCACCGACACCGACGACGAGATCATCCCCGCCGTCTGGACGCCTGCGCTCCTGCTCGACAAGTCCGCCTCGGTGGTCGACATCGACCAGGACGGGGTCACCGGACTCGGCGACCACATCATGTACACGTTCGACGTGACCAACACCGGCAACGTCGCGGTGTCGGAGATCACGGTCGTCGACGATCTGCTCACGCAGTTCGGCATCACCGTCACCTGCACGCCGACCACGATCGCGCCGACCCAGGTCGCGCACTGCGTCGCCGACGCGCCGTACGTGATCACGCAGCCCGACGTCGACGCGAAAGAGGTCCTGAACACGGCGTTCTCGACCGGCAAGACTCCGTCCGGCGGGCCGGTGCGGTCGAACGACGACAGCACCCGCACGCCCATCGAGCCGTTCCGGATCCCGCTGCAGATCGAGAAGATCGGCGAATCCTCCGCGAACGACTGGGTGCGCATGGACGGCTCGTCGTTCGAGGTGCTCGAAGACGTCGACGGCGCCCCGGGCGCAGCGCTCCCGTTCACGGTCGCCGACGTCGAGCTCGGACTCTTCCAAATCGACAGCATCCCGGCCGGCACCTACTGGCTCAGCGAGCTGACGGCGCCCGACGGCTTCAGCCTGCTGGCCGAGCCGGTGCAGTTCATCATCAATCCCGACCGCACGGTCAGCATCGTCGCCGGTGGCGACGAGGCCGTGACCGCGGCGGGGCAGGTCATCACGGTGCGCGATGTGCCCGCGATGCTCCTTCCGACCACCGGGGGGACGGGCGCATTGCCCTACATCCTCGCCGGTTCCCTCACCGTCCTCGTCGCGGGTGGGTGGGCCTTGATGGTCCGCCGTCGTCACGCCCGTTCCGATGCGAACGACCCGCAGATCTGATCTGCATCCCGATCACCACCACCTGACACCGACCGGGGAGACCCGGCCACCGAGAGAGAGACACAGTGAACACTCCCACCAACGGACGCGGTTCCCGCGTCGCGGCAGGCCTGCTGGTCGCAGGCGTCGCCGCGCTGACCCTCGCAGCACCCGCGAGCGCTGCCACGCCCAACCTCGTCGACCCGGATGCCGTGGGCTCGCTCACGATCCACAAGTACGAGGCTCCGGAGACGCCGACCGGACTGCCGAGCGACGGCACGGAGCAGAACGTGGCGCTCGACCCGCTCGCCGGAGTCGGCTTCACGGTCTACAAGGTCGATACGGTCGACCTCACGACGAACCAGGGCTGGGTCGACGCGAGCGACCTCGCCGACCTCGCGCCGGACAGCGTGGACGACATCACCGCTGCGGGATACACCGCGAGCGCGATCGGTGGCGAGACGCTCACCGACGCGAACGGTGAGATCGCGCTGGCGAACCTCGACCTCGGCCTCTACTTCGTCGTCGAGACCTCGCCTCTCGCGGGCTCCACCGGTGTCGCTCCGTTCCTCGTGACGGTGCCGCTGACCGACCCGGCCAACGACGACAACTGGCTGTACGACGTGCACGTCTACCCGAAGAACGCGCTCACCGAGGTGACGAAGACCGTCGAGGACTCCGAGGACGTGAAGCTCGGCGACGAGATCGACTTCACGATCACGGGTGACATCCCCAACGTCGCCGTCATCGACGGATACAAGATCGTCGACACGCTCGACACCAAGCTCGACTACGTCTCCGCTGCGGTGACCCTCGTCGACGGCACGCCGCTCGCCGCGACCGACTACACGGTCGTCTACGACGCCGGCACCCGTGCCGTCACCGTGGAGTTCACAGCTTCGGGTCTCGCGGTCCTCGCCGCGCACCCCGCCACGCAGGTCCAGGTCGTCCTGACGGCCACCGTCAACACGGTCGGCGAGATCGCCAACACCGCCGTGCTCTACCCGAACCTCGGTTCGTACACGGTTCTGCCCGGGCAGCCCGGCGGACCCACCGTCACCCCCGAGGTCATCACCAAGTGGGGCGACCTGACGGTCGAGAAGACCGACAAGGCCGGCGCGCCGCTGACCGGCGCGGTGTTCTCGGTCTACCCGACGCAGCAGGATGCGATCGACGGCACCAACGCGATCACCCTGGGCGGCGCGACCGAGTTCGCCGTCGCCGCCGACGGCACCGTGACCCTGTCGGGTCTGCGCTACTCCGACTGGGCCGACAACGCCACGGTCGCTCCGGGCGAAGACGGCTACCAGACGTACTGGCTCGCCGAGATCGTCGCTCCTGACGGATACGAGCTGCTCGCGGCTCCGATCGAGTTCACCATCACGGCTGCCACCACCGCCGTCGGTGTCGACCTCGAGGTCGTCAACGTGCCGTCCAACGCCGGCTTCAAGCTGCCCCTCACCGGTGGCGCGGGAACGACCCTGTTCCTCGCCGGCGGCGTGCTGCTCCTTGCCGGAGCCGTCCTGCTCGCCATCCGCAACCGCCGCAAGGTGAGCACCGAGGCGTAAGCCGAGACCGGCCGTGCGGGGGAGGTGTCGAGATCCCTTCCCCGCACGGCCCCCTCGCGTCGACAGCCCGTCGACGTCTCTCCTCCCGAACGATCCGCCGCCGGATTCACACACAGAGAGCCCCGTCATGACCGTGATCGACACACCCGCACCGGATGCTCCCGCCCGGTCGAGAGCCCGCGCCGGGCGCGCCTCGTGGGGGTGGAGCCAGGCGATCATCGTTCTGATCGCGGCCATCGGCATCGGAGTGCTCGTCTATCCGACGGCCGCATCGTGGTTCTCGGCGTGGAGTCATGACACCGATGTCGACGGCTACGTGTCGTCCGTCGACCAGATCCCGGCTCACGAGATCACCGATCTGCTCGATCAGGCCGACGAGTACAACCAGAACCTGCCCACCGGTCCGCTCCGCGATCCGTACGCTCTGGGTGCCGACGGGCAGCAGACCGCGATCGGCGACGGGACCGACGCCTACTTCGACACGCTCTCCACCGACGGCACCGAGGCGATGGCGCGCGTGCGGATCCCGAGCATCCATGTCGATCTGCCGATCTTCCACGGCACCGGCGAAGAGGTCCTCGGCCGGGGGATCGGCCACCTCTACGGATCATCCCTGCCGGTCGGCGGGCCGGGCACGCACGCGGTGCTCACCGGGCACAACGGATTCGTCCAGGCCACCCTGTTCGACGACATCGATGAACTGGTCGAGGGCGACCTCATCATCGTCACCACCCTCGGTGAAGACCTCTACTACGAGGTCGACAGCACCGAGACCGTGCTCCCCGACGAGACCGACTCCCTGCGGCAGGTGCCGGGCAGGGACTACATCACGCTCGTGACGTGCACGCCCACCGGGGTCAACACGCATCGACTTCTCGTCCGCGCCGAGCGCGTGGATGCGCCTGCCGACGACTCGACCGTCACGACGATCGCGGATTCCACGGATCCCGCCGGGTTCCCGTGGTGGGCGCTGCTCGTGCTCGGAGTCCCGACTCTCACCGCGATCATGGTCATGCCCCGTCGCCACCCGCGTCGGGGCGCGATCTCCGCCGAGCCGAGCGCGCCGTGACCACCGTGGCGCTGACCCCGCGGCCTGACGAGGTCTCAGCCGCCCCCTCCGGTGAGCCTCCGGTCGCGATGCCGGAGCCCGCGGTCGCGCCACGTTCCCGGCCGCGTGGCCGCTTCGGACTCCTCGTCGCCAGCATCGCGCTCGTGGGCCTCGGCGCGAGCTTCCTGGTGGTCTCCACCGTCGCGCCGGACGCCGTGGACAGGGTCACCGGTGACATCAAGGTCACCGTGCAGAAGCAGTTCCAGCAGATCTTCGCTCCGGATGCGCTGCCGATCCTCAGGCTCGGGGGAGAGGGGGGTCTTGCGCAGCTCGACGAGTGCGATGGGACCTTCACCGAGATGATCAGCTATCGGGTCGACGGCGTGCCGCCGCTGTTCGCCGCGCACAACAACTGCGGTGGAGACATCATCCTCGGCTGGGACCTCGGACAGCGCGTGAGGGTCGAGGGGTCCGACATCGTCTACGAGGTCGTCGAAGAGCGACACACACCGAAGTGGTCCGACGTCGAGGCGCTCGTGGGCATGTCCGGCGAGTTCATGGTGCAGACCTGCTTCTACGGTGAGAATCGCATGCGCTTCCTCGCGCTCGCCCAGGTCGATCCGCAACCTCGGACCCACTGATCTCATCGATTTCACAGGAATCTCTCCCTCGGGCGTCATGATTCCCGCCCGTCAGGGTCTTGTGAGTATGGCCACAGGCCGCAGCGTCGGTTGATTTCCCGACGCCCCGCTCCGCGGGAACGACCCTTCCCAGAGTCGGAGGGACGAGGCATCCCCACGCCTCGTCCCTCATCCGTACTTGCCCTGGTGACATCGGCGTGCGCGTGCGGTGCCGCCTCAGATCTCGGAGCACGATGAACGACACACTCCCCGTCGGCACGACTCTCTGTGGTGACGTCGATGGGCCCCCGGACGAACAGATCGTTCGGGCGGTGCGCGCGGGGGACACGCGCGACTTCGCTCTGCTGTGGGGCCGACATGCCGATGCAGCCCGGTGCGCTGCGCGCTCGATCGCACCGGCGGTCGACGCGGAGGACCTCGTGAGCGAAGCCTTCGCCACGATCCTGCGCATCACACGCTCCGGTGGGGGACCGAGCGATGCGTTCCGGCCGTATCTCGTCGCGACCGTGCGCAACACCGCGCTCAGGTGGGCGCGTGGGAATGAGGTGATCCCCATCGACGGCCTCTCCGAGCGCGACCTCTCACACGGTGAGGTCGACCCCCTGGAGAGGGTGTCGGAGCGGTCGACGGTCGTCTCTGTGCTCCGCACGCTGTCACCGCGCCATCGAGCGCTCCTCTGGTATCTGAACGTCGAGGGCATGAAGCCGCGTGAGCTCGCACCGCTGATGGGGATGACTCCCAACGCCGTGTCGGTTCTGGCCTTCCGCGCGCGGGAGAGCTTCCGGCGCGCATGGCTCGACGCGCACATCGACAGTGCCGCCCGCGACGGGTGCGACGATGCTCGTCTGTGAGAGCCGACGGCTGTTCACACGGTCCGGCGCGCTGCTGCCGAGAGGCGCAACCAGAGCCAGAGCCGCGTGTCGGGCGAATCGAGGTCTATGCCGAGCTCGGCGCGCACGACGTCGAGCCGGTAGCGCACCGTGTTCTGGTGGACGTGCAGCGCTGCTGCCGTCTCCCGCACGCTGCCGAGGAGATCGAGGTAGGTGCGCAGAGTCCGGGACAGATCCGTGCCGTGTGCCGCGTCATGCTCGGCGAGGATGCTCGCTGCGTCACCCACCGCGGCATCCAGACCGCCGATGAGGTCGGTGACCTGGAGGATCGCCAGCCGGTCGCGCATCTCGTCGAACGTGGCGATGCGGCGTCCGCGCCGCGTGCTGCCCGAGGCTTCCATCAGAACCCCTGCGGCGGCGCTGGCCTCACGATGGGACCTCGCGATGCCGGGCACGTCATACACCCGGCTCCCGATTCCCGCGATCAGTGCGCTGTCCGTGCGGATGACCGACTGCGCGAACGTGTGCACCCGCGCCGCGATCGACCCGGGGATCAGCGTCACGGCCTGTGTGCCGATGACGGCGCTGTGCGAGCCGGGGAAGGCGGCGCTCGAGACGCTGATCGCCAGGTGGAGAAGGCGATGGATGCCCCGCACGGCCTCGACATCGTCGAACGTGTCGACACGGAAGCACACGATCGTCGCGCCTGCTTCGGGACGGATCAGGAGCTGCGACGCGGCGCTCCGCGCATGACGATCGTCTTCGAGCACGGTGCGGAGCAGAGTGGAGTTGCGCTGGTCGCGATCGGCCGCATCTTCACGAGCACGCAGAAGATGCTGTGCGGCGATCGGCTCCATCTCTTCGAGCAGCTTCTGCGTGCGCGGCGCGAGCATCGGCTCGACCTGGATCACCCAGATCGAGCCGAGCAGTTCGCCGGCGGCCCGCACTGCGATCCCGACACGACCGAACTGGTCGTCGTCCGAGGGGAAGTGCCGCGACGCCGGAGCCCGCACGAGCCCCTGATAGTCGAGGTCGCGTGAGATGGGCACCTCCTCCTGCAGCAACAGGGTGGTGCGCCGCCGGATGTCGTCGATGGGCTGATCGGGGTGCGTCGAATAGCCGACGACCTGCCCCGAGGCGTCGACGAGGCTCACCGCGCCCTCAGCCAGCGTCGCCAGCGCGTTTGCGAGACCGAAGAGGTCGCCGAGCCGGACGCCTGTCATGTGGCCGACCGAGTGCGCGCTCAACAGTGACCGGAGCACGGAGGCGAGTTGGGCCCAGTCGGCGTCGCGGTGGCTCAGCACGGGGGTACTGAGCTTTTCGGAGCGGAGTACTGAGGTGTCATCATCGCTCGACGCTCGCCGGATGATGAGCGCGGCCGCCCCGCCTCCGTCGAGCTCGGTCGCGACCGTCCCGGCGTCGGCGAGGGAGATGCCCGCCGCCAGCACGATGCGGTCGCGATATTCGGCGACGGAGACCGTGGGGTCGTAGAAGTCGACACCGATGTATGTCCTCGAATGGGCCGTCGAATCCGCGGTCTCGGGGGTCAGGATTCCGTCGGCCACGGTCAATGCATCGTGCAATGTCGGAATACCGAAATCTTGCGAGTCGGGTACTGAGTCCATGGACAGTCCTCCATCTAGAGTCGTCAACTGCCATAGGAATCTCCATATCGGTTATATCGGTGCCGCGCAAGACTGAAAGGGCGAGGGTGACGGGGCACCTCGTGGGAATTCGATCCATCGTTCTCGCACGCCGCCCAGATGGATTCCGGGCATCGCCGCCTCGACGGGACACTCACATGAACAGTTCACCGCACTCCCCACTGCGCAGATCGGCATCGGTCTCCTCGACGATCCTCATCGCCCTCCTCATCGCCGGATGCTCGGCGCCGATGGCCGACGGCTCACCGAAGGCGGACGAACCGACCATGGATCCCGTGTCCGAAGCCGTCGCGCTGCTGCCCGACGAGCTGCAGGACGGCGGCACCCTGCGCGTCGCGATCCCCACGAAGGAGCCGCCGACGCAGTTCTACCGCGAGGGAACGCAGGAGATGACCGGGATCAACCCGGACATCGCACGTCTGCTCGCCGGCGCTCTCGGCCTGGAGCTCGAGATCGAGGTGACGACGTTCGACACGATCATCCCGGGCATGAGCGCCGGTCGGTATGACATGACGGTCTCGTCGATGACGCCGACCGAAGAGCGGATGGAGCAGCTCGACTTCGTCGACTACGTGCAGATGGGGAGCGCTCTGGCCGTGCCCACGGGCAACCCGCAGAAGATCGGCTTCGACGGCCTGTGCGGCACCCGCGTCGCGGTGCTCAAGGGCTCGTACCAGTTGACGGTCAACGTTCCCGAACTCGACGATGCGTGCACCGCCGCGGGGGAGGATCCGCTGGAGCTTCTGCAGTTCCAGGACACGCGCCAGGCGATCTCCGCGCTCCTGAGCGACCGCGCAGACGTCGTCTACGCCGACTCGCCGATCCTCGGCTACGCGGTGGCCCAGGATTCGAAGCTCGAGGTGAGCGACGAGAACGACGTCGCGCCTGTCGCCGTCGGCATCCCGCACGATGCGGGCACGCTCGACGCCGTCGCGGCTGCGCTCGCCGCGGTGATCGCGTCGAGCGAGTATCAGGACGTGCTCGCCGAGTACGGACTCGAGTCGATGGCGATCACCGAGGCCCGCGTCAACGTTCCTCAGGGATGACCGACATGGACACCACAGGGGCGACAGCGCGCAGCGTCACGGGGCTTCAGCAGACCCTCACCTCGCTCGAGGTGCACAAGCGCCGTCGGATCGGGACTCTGGTCGGAGGCGTGCTCCTCTGCCTGGCCGTCGTGCTGTTCCTCATCGACGTCGCGACGAATCCCCGGTTCGGCTGGCCCGTCGTCGGCGCGTACCTGTTCGACCCGCAGGTGCTGCAGGGCATGCTGCTCACGCTGATGCTGACCGTCGTCTCCATGACGGCAGGCATCGTGCTGGGTGTCGTCCTCGCCATCATGCGAGTGTCGGGCAACCCCGTCTTCGCCGGAGTGAGCGGGGCCTACGTGTGGTTCTTCCGCGGCACCCCCCTGCTCGTGCAGCTCATCTTCTGGTACAACATCGCCGCCCTGTATCCGGTGATCGCCCTGGGGCTCCCGTTCGGCGGCCCGAGCGTCGTGATCGGTTCGGCGAACGTGCTCATCACCCCGCTCGGCGCAGCACTGCTCGGACTGTCGCTCAATGAGGCGGCCTACATGGCCGAGATCATCCGCAGCGGCATCTCCTCGGTCGACGAGGGTCAGCTCGATGCGGGACGAGCCCTGGGCATGACGCGGTCGACGCTCCTGCGCAGGGTGATCCTGCCGCAGGCGATGCGCGTCGTCATCCCGCCGACCGGCAATCAGGTGATCTCGATGCTCAAGGGCACGTCGCTGGTGAGCGTGCTCGCGATCTCCGACCTGCTGTACGCGGTGCAGTCCATCTACTCCCTCAACTACGAGGTGATCCCGCTGCTGCTCGTCGCCTGCATCTGGTACCTCGTGCTGACCACCGTGCTCAGCGTCGTGCAGTCGCGTCTCGAGGAGCGCTACGGGCGCGGATTCGCCCCGCGCCGAGCGGTGAGGACCCGGCGTCCGAAGGAGGCCGTCGCATGACCGCCACCATGGTCGAGATCCGAGGGGTGCAGAAGTCCTTCGGGCACACCCCGGTGCTGAAGGACGTCTCGCTCGCGATCCCCACAGGATCCGTCACCTGCCTGATCGGCCCGAGCGGCTCGGGCAAGACGACGCTCCTGCGCTGTGTGAACCGGCTCGAGACGGTCGATGCCGGGATCATCCTCGTCGACGGCGAACTCGTCGGAGCCACGCGTCACCGCGGTCGGCTCGTCGAGGCGAAGGAGTCGGCGATCGCCCGGACGCGTCGTCACACCGGCATGGTGTTCCAGCGCTTCAACCTCTTCCCGCACCGGACGGTGCTCGAGAACGTGATCGAAGGACCCACCCAGGTGCTCGGACGTCTGCGCGCCGAGGTGACGGGGGAGGCCATGGTGCTTCTCGAACGCGTCGGCTTGGCCGACAAGGCCGCGGCGTATCCGCAGGAACTCTCGGGCGGCCAGCAGCAGCGCATCGCGATCGCCAGAGCGCTGGCGATGAAACCGAAGCTGATGCTGTTCGACGAGCCGACCTCCGCCCTCGATCCGGAGCTCGTGGGCGAGGTCCTCTCGGTCATGAAGGATCTCGCAGTCGAGGGGATGACCATGATGGTCGTCACCCACGAGCTGGGATTCGCCCGCGAGGTCAGCGACCAGGTCGTGTTCATGGCCGGCGGCGTCGTCGTCGAGAGCGGCCCACCCGATGCGGTCCTCACCCATCCGCAGCACGATCGCACGCAGGCGTTCCTCTCCCGGATCCTGCACTGAATCCCCACACACCACAGGAGAGTGCGCCATGCGCGACATCCAGAGCATCGATGACCTCAGGCGCCGCGCCAAGCGGCGGCTGCCGGCCATGGTGTACGACTTCATCGAAGGAGGCGCTCTCGACGAGCTCACCCTTCGCCGCAACCGCGAGGCGCTCGAGGCCCAGCTGCTCCCCCAGCGGGTCCTCGTCGACACCTCGCAGCGCCACGCGACGGCGAGCATACTGGGAACCCGACTCGACCTTCCCCTGGTCGTCTCCCCCATGGGTCTCCTGACGGTATGCCACCCCGACGCCGACGTGGCCATCGCGCGGGCAGCCGCGACCTCGGGAAGTGTCTTCGTGCACAGCCCGTGGTCCGGCTGCTCGCTCGAAGAGGTGACCGACGCTGCTCCGGGCCGCGTCTGGGCGCAGATCGCCTTCTGGAACGACTCGTCGGAGACCGAGCGTCACATCGACCGGGCCGAGGCTCTGGGCGTCGAGACGCTGGTCGTGGCGGGAGACGTCGCGGTCTCGAGCAAGCGCGACCGAGACCTGCGACACGGTTCCGGTATGCCGCCGCGCCCACCGCTGCGCGACGTCGTCGACACGGCTTTCCACCCTGGCTGGGTGCTGCGCTGGCTGCTCGGTCGGCGGATCACGTGGGGCACCTACCGCATCGACGGCCGTGCGATCCGCATGAGCGAGATGGATGCCTGGATGGACCGCAACACGAACCAGGCCGCCAGCTGGGACGACATCGCGCGCCTGCGCAGCAGGTGGAAGGGGAACCTCGTCGTCAAGGGCGTCATGACGCAGGCCGACGCGCGTCTGGCGATCGATCACGGGACCGACGGCGTCTTCGTGTCGAACCACGGCGGTCGCCAGTTCGACGGCCAGCTCGCGACCATCGAGGCTCTGCCCTCGGTCGTCGACGCGGTCGACGGTCGTGCCGCAGTGATCATGGACGGCGGCATCCGTCGGGGGAGCGACATCGCGAAGGCGCTCTCGCTGGGAGCGGATGCGGCGGCCGCCGGACGGCCCTTCGCGCTCGGGCTCGCGGCTGCCGGAAGACCCGGAGTCGAGCGGGCCTTCGATGTCCTGCACGATGAGCTCCTGACGGTGATGGGCTTCCTCGGCGTGACACGCATCGAGGGACTCCCGGAGTCGCTGTGCGCGTCGCACGACCTGAGCGACGGCATCGAGGCGGCTCGATGAGCGCCGCGTTGATCCGATCGGCGTGGCATCTCGACGCGGATCTCAGCGACCATGATCTGGTCGAGGCGACGCGGGCCGGGGACAGCAATGCCTATGGCGTGCTCTGGGATCGGCACTCGCCGTCTGCGCTGCGCGCCGCGCGCGCGATCACGAGTTCGATCGACCCCGAGGACCTCGTCAGCGAGGCGTTCGCCAAGACCTTCAGCGCGATCAAGAACGGGGGAGGGCCCACCGACGCCTTCCGCCCCTACCTGTTCGCCGCCGTGCGCAGCGCGGCGGCGACCTGGGGAGGCAGGCAGAAGGACATCGCCCTCGAGTACATCGACGAGATGCCGGTCGATGACACCGAGGACTCCCTCGACCTCCTGTCGGACAGGTCGCTGCTGACGGCGGCATTCAAAGACCTGCCCGAGCGCTGGCGCACGCTGCTCTGGTACCTCGAGGTCGAGGGGATGAAGCCACGCGAGATCGCTCCGCTCATGGGGCTCAGTCCCAACGCGGTGTCGGTGCTCGCCGCGCGGGCACGCGAGGGGTTCAAGACGGCCTGGCTGCAGGCTCACATCGCCGCGCCGGAGCGGGATCCCGAGTGCCGTTGGACCTGCGAGCGCATCGTCGCACAGGGGCGTAAGCGTCATATCGCTCGGGCCGACAGGGTGCGCTTCGAGGCGCATCTCGAACAGTGCCGGCGATGCACGATCGCGAGCGCGGAGGTCACCGAGGCCTCGTCGAAGCTGCGTGCCGTGCTCCTCCCGCTGATCCTCGGCGGCCCGGCGGCCGCGCTCTACTCGGCGGGCTCTCCTGCGCCCGCATCCGCCTCGGTCGGCGCGTCCGGCGGCGCGGCCAAGAACCTGGCCCCACTGCTCGTCGCGGCAGGGACGATCCTCGCGGTGGGGGCGGGTGCGGTCGCGTTCGCATCACAGCTGCTCTCGGCTGATGCGCCGGGTTCCGACGCGTCCGCTCCGACGTCGGTGGTGGTCGACTCGCCGGCGCCGGACGATTCACCGAGCGGTGACGATGCGGCGACGCCCCGGCCCACTCCCTCGACCGTGAGCCAGCTGCCGACTCCTGCGCCGGCTCCTGCTCCGGAGATGCAGCCGAGCTCCGATGGCGATGATGCGGTGCGGGATGCGGAGGCCGGTCCGGTCGACGTGAGCGGTCCGACCGGTCCCGGGCCCGTCTCGGCGCGGCCACCGGCGATCGTCGCGCCGTCCGGTCCTGCGGCGCCGTCAGCGGCGGCCGGTCAGCCGTCGGCGCCCACGGGGGAGCAGCCGGCGCCGAGCGCGGAGCCGACTCCTCCGGCGGTCGAGCCGAGTGAACCGCCGAGGGTCGCGCCGACCCCACTGCCGTCTCCGACCGTCGAGCCGACTCCGACTCCGACTCCGACTCCGACTCCGACGCCGTCCCCGTCCCCGCCTCCGGCGGTCGAGCCGCCCGTGACGATCTCCTGGGTGATCCCGCAGCCGGCGACGGTTCCTCCCGACGTGACCGGCACGGGAACGCCCGGCGGTGATGTCGCGATCCTCGATGAGAGTGGCCTGGTCGTGGGCACGGCCGTGGTCGGGGATGACGGATCGTTCGCCGTCGCGATCGACGCGGCCTCGCTCCACCAGGGCATGACGATCACGGCTCGACACACGTCGCCGCACACCGGGAAGGAATCGCGGAGCGAGCCGCTCGGTCCGGTCGTGTTCGAGCTCCCCTCGGTGCTCGGAGCGGGCGGGGCCCGAGACGTGCGACGGATCGACGCGGACGCCGACGGAGCGAGTGACGACGTGGAGCTCTCGATCCACGGGATCGCCGAGGCATCCGTCCGGGTGACCGTCGACGGCTCGCCTCTGGCGACGGCCGTGCTCGAAGACGGCTGGTGGGCCGAGAGCATTCTCGACCTGCGGCCCGGCCTGCACCGCATCACGCTGCGCTACGTCGACCCGGCGACGGGTGCCCTGGGGCCGGAGGCGGTCGAGCACATCGTCGTGCGTCCCTGAGAGAGGAGCACGGCGGGGAAGGCGTCGGAACGACCGTGAAGGGCGACCCGGTCGGAGTCGTCGGATGAGAAGCTAGAAGGATGAGCACTCCGTCCCGAGCCGATGTCATCGCCGCGCCCAGCGGCCGTCCGCTGACGGACGAAGAGGTCACGAGGCTCCGCGACGACTTCCCGATCCTCGAGACCGAGGTGCACGGGCATCCGCTCGCCTACCTCGACTCGGGGGCCACGTCGCAGCGGCCGTTCGCCGTACTCGACGCCGAGCGAGAGTTCGCGACCACCCTGAACGCCGCGGTGCATCGCGGCGCGCACACGCTCGCCGCCGAGGCGACGGAGGTGTTCGAAGACGCCCGCGCGACGGTCGCGCACTTCGTCGGCGCCGACGAGGGCGAGATCGTCTGGACCTCGAACGCGACCGAAGCCCTCAACCTGATCGCCTACTCGATCTCGAACGCATCTCTCGGCCGCGGCGGTGCGGCGGCCGAACGCTTCCGCTTGCGCGAGGGCGATGAGATCGTCACGACCGAGATGGAGCACCATGCGAATCTCATCCCCTGGCAGGAGCTCGCGGCCCGCACCGGCGCGACGCTCAGAGTGATCCCTCTCGACGATGACGGCGCGCTGCGGCTCGATGCCGCCGCGGAGATCATCGGCGAACGGACGAAGCTCGTCGCGTTCACCCATGTGTCCAACGTGCTCGGGGTCGTCAATCCCGTCGAGCAGCTCGTGGCGTCGGCCCGCGCGGTCGGGGCGCTGGTGGTGCTCGACGCATGCCAGTCGGCGCCGCACCTCCCGCTCGACGTGCGCGCACTGGATGTCGACTTCGCGGTGATCTCCGGACACAAGATGCTCGGACCCACAGGGATCGGCGCCCTCTACGGGCGCCGGGAGCTGCTCGAGTCGATGCCGCCCTTCCTCACCGGCGGGTCGATGATCACGACGGTGACCACGACCGAGGCCGAGTACCTCCCGCCGCCGCAGCGCTTCGAGGCGGGCACTCAGCGTGTGTCGCAGGCCGTGGCGCTCGCTGCCGCGATCGACTACCTCTCGGCGGTCGGCATGCCGCGCATCGCCGCTCATGAGGCCGAGCTCGGTCGTCGTCTCGTTGACGGGCTGACGGCGATCGACGGCGTCCGCGTGCTCGGCGCGGGCATCGAGCTGCCTCGAGTGGGCCTCGCGAGCTTCGATGTCGAGGGCATCCATTCGCACGACGTCGGCCAGTTCCTCGACGACCTCGGCATCGCAGTGCGGGTGGGGCATCACTGCGCACAGCCGCTGCATCGGCGGCTCGGAGTGACCTCGTCGACGCGGGCGAGCACCTATCTCTACACGACCAGAGCCGAGGTGGACGCGGTGATCGACGGCGTCTCCGGAGCCATCGACTTCTTCCGGAGGGGCGCATGAGCGACCTGCAGGGCCTGTATCAGGAGCTGATCCTCGACCACTCGCGCACACCGCACGGCTACGGCCTGCGCGGGGAGATCGCCGCGCAGTCGCATCAGGTGAACCCCACCTGTGGCGACGAGGTGACTCTGCAGGTGCATCGCGCCGGCGACGGCTCCATCGAGGCGATCGCGTGGGAGGGCCACGGCTGTGCGATCTCGCAGGCCTCCGCGTCGCTCCTCGCCGAGCTCGCCGAAGGGCTCACGGTAGCCGACCTCGAGGTCAGGATCGCGGCGTTCCGCGAGGCGATGCGGTCGCGGGGCACGATCGAACCCGACGAGGAGCTGCTCGGCGACGTCGCGGCACTCGGCGGCGTCTCGCGCTACGTCGCCCGCGTCAAGTGCGCCATGCTCGCCTGGGTCGCTGTCGAGGACGCACTGCACAAGTCCTGATCGCGCGCTGTCGGCATGCCGGCGACCGGGTGGAGGATGGGAGCATGCCGATTCAACTGACACCGCTCGACGAACGACACTTCGACGCGTGGCGGGAGGCGACGAGAGCACGCTTCATCGCACTGCGACAGGAGTCCGGGATGCTGCGGGGTGACGACGCCGTCATCGACGCGGATGCCTTCCTCGATCAGCTTCTTCCCGTGGGGGTGGCCACTGAGGCCTCGAGCATCCTCTGCATCGTCGACGATGGGCGCGAGATCGGCACGCTGTGGTTGATCGCGACGGGCGGCATCCTGCACCTGGTCGATCTCGCGGTCGATGCCGTTCCCGATCGTGTCGTGCTGGACGGCCTGTTCGAGGCGATCACGACGACGGCCCGGCGCAATCGCGTCGAGCGGGTGAGTGTCTCGCTCTTTTCGACCGACGCCGGTGGGCGCGCCTTCGTCGACGGCCGAGGGTTCCGGTGCGCATCGATCCGGATGCTGCTCGAACCGCTGCCGGATCGCGAGGCGACATCGCCCGACGCGGCGTCCCGCGGATCCGACGGCCCTGTGACGCTGCTGCCGATGACGGAACCGCGGTTCGCGTCTTTCGCTGCCGAGTCCGAGGCGGCGTTCGCCGCCGATCTCGTGGCCTCCGGCCGGTACTCCGAGCCCGACGCGCAGGTGGAATCGAAGCGGCAGATGGCGCTCGAGCTGCCGGACGGCCTCGACTCGGCCGGACAGGAGCTCTTCACGGCTCACTCCGACGACGGCGCAGAGGTGGGAGTGCTCTGGATCGGGATGCGCGTGCGCGACGGGCATCCGCATGCATTCATCCTCGACATCGAGGTGGCGGAGGACCACCGGCGCAGAGGATTCGGGCGAGGCATCATGCTCGCGGCCGAGCGGGAGGCGCGCAGGCTCGGTGCCGACTCGATCGGACTCCATGTCTTCGGATTCAACGACGGCGCGATCCGGCTCTACGAGGGACTCGGCTATCGGCGCGTCGAAGAACGGTTCCTGCTCGACGTCGCAGACGATGACGCGGGGGAGTGACGCGCGGGAATAGCCGTGCGCCTGCAGTGTTGGCCCCGACATGACCACTCTCGGAATCATCGGTGCAGGACACATCGGCAGCCAGGTCGCCCGCGTCGCGGTGGCGAACGGATACGACGTCGTGATCGCGAACTCTCGCGGTCCCGAAACCCTCGCAGATCTCGTCGCAGAGCTGGGGTCGCGAGCGAAGGCGGCGACGGCGGCCGAGGCCGCGGACGCCGGTGACGTGGTCGTCGTCACGGTGCCCCTCGGCAGGATCGGCGAGCTGCCCGCAGAGCCGCTCGCCGGCAAGATCGTACTCGACACCAACAACTACTACTTCGAGCGCGACGGTCACATCGAGGCTCTCGACAAGGGGGAGACGACGACGTCCGAGCTGCTGCAGCAGCAGCTGCCCACGTCGCGCATCGCCAAGGCGTTCAACCACATCTTCGCCGCGGACATCACGACCGACGGGACGCCCGCCGGCACGCCTGACCGTCGCGCGCTGGCCACCGCGGGGGATGACGCCGCGGCCGTCGCCTTCGTCACGCGGTTCTACGACGAGATCGGCTTCGACACAGTGAACGTCGGACCGCTGAGTGAGTCGTGGCGCGTCGAGCGCGATCGCCCCGCGTACGTGGTGCGTCAGAACGCGCAGGAGTTGAAGGCGAACCTCGCGATCGCGAACCGTCGGCCCTGATCGGGGAAACGGGATACCAAACTTGTCCCGCTGATGCCGGAGTGAGAGAATTCCGGTATGGCGGATGTGGGGGCTGCCGGCGAACTCGAGTCGGTGCGGGTGACGCGCATTCTGCGCAACGACATCATCCTGGGGCGTCGCGCGCCCGGATCCCGCCTGGTGGAGAGAGACATCGCCGCCGAGCTCGATGTCTCGCGTCTGCCGGTGCGCGAGGCGATTCGGGCGCTCGTCGGCGAGGGCGTCGTGATCTCCCGGCCCCGCACCTGGGCGGTCGTCCGCGAGTTCACCCCGAGAGACATCCAGGACTTCGGTGAGGTCCGCGAGGCGATCGAGACCCTGATCTTCGTGTTCGCGGCGCAGCGCCACTCCGACGAGGGGATTGCGCGCCTGCGCTCCGCCTATGAGCGCGAGGTCGCCGCCGCGGAGGCTGGCGACATCGACGCGGCGCGGATCGCCGCCGCCGAGTTCCACGAGATCGCGGCACGACTTGCCGGCAACGAGATGCTGAGCGAGCTGATCGGTGTCTTCGTCACCAGGCTCCGCTGGCTCTTCGGTCAGCACGACGATCTGCCGGCGATGGCCGATGAGCACCGGGTGATCCTCGAGGCGGTGGCTGCTCGCGATGTCGATGCGCTCCGCGAGCTGATCCCCCGTCACCTCGCCACCGGACAGGCGGCGGCGGAGCGCCGGTTGACCTCGCGCACGTCTGCCCGCTGACGACCTCCTGTGCGGGAATACCCCGGGGAGGTGTAAAGTTGTCATGCCTGAGGGCATACCCCCAGGGGGTATATCCCACCTGATCGAGAGGAGTGGACATGACGATCACCACATTCGCCGTCACCGGAATGACCTGCAGGCACTGCGAGGGGTCGGTGCGCAGCGAGGTCGCGAAGCTCGCGGGCGTGACCGATATCGCGGTCAGCGCCGCATCCGGCGCGCTGGTCATCACCTCTGACGCCCCCGTCGACGATGCCGCCGTGCTGGCCGCCGTCGACGAGGCCGGCTACAGCGCCGCGCGAGTCTGAGTCCCGCCATGACCGACACCGCCGTGTCCTACGACCTCGAGATCAGCGGCATGACCTGTGCATCGTGCGCCGCGCGGATCGAGAAGCGGCTGAACCGCATGGACGGGGTCTCGGCGTCGGTCAATTACGCGACCGAGAAGGCCCATGTCGAAGCCGGGGCCGGCGTCGCCGTCGGCGACGTGATCGCCGAGGTCGTCCGCACCGGGTACTCCGCCGCCGTTCCCCGGAACGACGCGCATGGCGCAGCCGACCCGGCGTACCGACTGCTGCGTCGGCGCCTGATCGTCGCCGTGGTTCTGGCCGTGCCCGTGATCGCGCTGTCGATGATCACGCCGCTGCAGTTCGCGGGATGGCAGTGGGTCTCCGTGGTCCTCGCGACGCCCGTGGTCACGTGGGCTGCGTGGCCCTTCCACCGGGCTGCCGTCCTGAACGCGCGGCACCGCGCCGTCACCATGGACACGTTGATCTCCGTAGGAGTGACGGCCGCCTATCTCTGGTCGCTGTACGCCCTGTTCTTCGGCACCGCGGGGATGTGGGGCATGACCCACCCCTTCCGCTTCACGATCGAACGCGGTGACGGCCTGGGCAGCATATACCTCGAGGTGGCTGCCGGGGTCACGATGTTCCTGCTCCTCGGGCGCTTTCTCGAACAGCGATCCAAGCGCCGCGCCGGTGCCGCACTCCGTGCGCTCGGAGAACTGGGCGCGAAGGACGTCGCGGTGCTGCGCGACGGCGTGGAGGAGCGGGTGCCCCTGGATCGTCTGCTGGTCGGAGATGTGTTCGTCGTACGACCGGGAGAGAAGATCGCCACCGACGGCATCGTCCGTGATGGCGCATCGGCTGTCGACGCCTCCATGCTCACGGGGGAGTCCGTGCCCGTCGAGGTGCGTCCGGGGGACTCCGTGACGGGCGCCACCGTGAACGTCGGTGGGCGTCTCGTCGTGACAGCCACCCGAGTGGGGGCCGACACCCAGCTCGCGCGCATGGCGCGTCTCGTCGAGGAGGCGCAGTCGGGCAAGGCCGAGGCGCAGAGACTCGCCGATCGACTCGCGACCGTGTTCGTGCCCATCGTCTTCGTGATCGCGGCGTTGACCCTGGTGGTCTGGCTGGCGATCGGGGGAGGCGCGGCGGCCGCGTTCACGGCGGCCGTGGCCGTTCTCATCATCGCCTGCCCGTGCGCGCTCGGACTCGCGACGCCGATGGCGCTGCTGGTCGGCACGGGGCGCGGTGCACAGCTCGGGGTGCTCATCAAGGGTCCGGAGGTGCTCGAATCGACCCGACGCGTCGACACGATCGTGCTCGACAAGACCGGAACCGTCACGACAGGACGGATGACGCTGCTCGAGGTGATCTCCGCGTACGGTGAGGATCCCACCGAGGTGCTGCGAGCGGCCGCGGCCCTCGAGGACGCATCCGAGCATCCCATCGCGCAGGCGATCGTGCGCGGTGCGCTCAAGCGCACCGGTGGTCTCCCGACGGTCAGCGACTTCCGCGCGTTCGGCGGCCGCGGTGTCACCGGCATCGTCGAGGAGCGGGCGGTGGTCGTCGGGCGCCCTTCGTTCCTCGCCGAGTGGGCATCGAGCCTCGATGACGAGCTCGCGGCGGCGTTCACCCGTGCCGAAGGAGACGCGCGCACGGCCGTCGCCGTCGCCTGGGACGGCCGTGTGCGCGGAGTCCTGGTGGTCGCAGACGAGGTGAGGCCCTCGAGTGCCGATGCGATCGCATCCTTGCGTGGTCTCGGCCTCGACCCGGTGCTGCTCACCGGCGACAACGCCCGCGCTGCGGAGCTGGTCGCCGACGGCATCGGCATCACCGAGGTGCGCGCCGGGGTGCTGCCCGAGGGCAAGGTCGCCGAGATCGTGGCGCTGCAGCAGCGAGGGCGCGTCGTCGCGATGGTCGGCGACGGCGTCAACGACGCCGCAGCGCTCGCGCAGTCCGACCTCGGCATCGCCATGGGCACGGGCACCGACGCCGCGATCGAAGCATCCGATCTCACGCTCGTACGCGGAGATCTGTGGGGTGCCGTGGATGCCATCCGGCTCGCGCGGCGAACCCTGGGCGTGATCCGCGGCAACCTGTTCTGGGCGCTCGCGTACAACGTGGCGGCAATTCCGCTCGCCGCACTCGGACTGCTCAACCCGATGCTGGCGGGCGCCGCCATGGCGTTCTCCAGCGTCTTCGTCGTGCTGAACAGTCTGCGACTGCGGCGATTCCGCTCTGCGGCACCTGTCGGCGCGAGCTAGCAGGCATCCCGCTCCGGGGATATATTGACGGTACGGAATCGTTCCGGACGCACGTCTTGATCTGGGGAGCGATATGCGGAGTGTCGCTGTGGTCGTAGGGGGGCTGCTGGTGATCGGCGGAGCGGTGCTCGTGGTGGTCGCAGACCAGCAGCGCGTCGACGCTCTGGATGACGCCCGGACCGCTGTCGTCGAGGCGCGAGAGCAGCTCGACGCGGCTCGTGAGGCGAACCTCGTGCTGGCCGAGAAGCTCACGGGTCTCCGATCTCACATCTCGGAGCAGGATGCGCAGCTCCGCGACGACGCGGGGTTCCTGCGGTGAGGCGCGCCGCGTGATCCGAAGGATCGTGTCGGTCGCGGTCGTCGCCGCCGTGCTTCTCGCCGGTGGTGCCGTCAGCCGTGCGGCCTCGTTGGATGCCGAGCGCGCGCAGGTGATCGCCGAGCTGCAGTCGCTCAGCCAGGCCACGAGATCGGCGCTCGCGCGCACCGACCATCTCGAGGGGTCGATCGCGATCGCCGAGAAGGATTCCACTGAGCGGGCGGCGGTTCTCGAGGTGCGCCCTGCCTTCCTCGCCGAGATCATCGCCTTCGACGCGGCGATCGCACGCGCCGACGGCACGCTCGACACCGCCGCACACCGAGCTGCCGTGCTCTCGGCACAGCAGACGGTGCTCGCTGAGCGACGCAACCCGGCCACGGTCGTGGCCGCGACCGCGACCGTGCACGCGCTGACCGACAGGATCGGCGACGAGATCGCGACCTGGCAGGCCGCGCAGTCCGCGGCCCCGAACGGCCCTGCCTGGGCGTCGAGCGGGCCCGACGGCTACGCCAGGGTCAGGGCCGCTCTCGACCGTGTCGGCGGTCAGGGCGTCGGACTCTACGAGTCCGCCTCCTGCGCAGGGGGAACGGCCCCGGCCTGCGCCAACAGCGACGGCTACATCAAATATCGATCCGACGTCACCGAGTGGAGCACCGACCGTCTCGAGTGGGCGATGGCGCATGAGCTCGCACACATCCACCAGTTCCGGGTGTGGGGTGCGCTCACCTCGTCCGACGCGTATCAGTCGATGTTCGGCGGGGATCCCGAGTTCCTCGCGAACTGCATGGCCGTCGTGCGCGGCTTCCCGGGATCTGTCGGCTGCGACGCCGATCAGCAGCGGTGGGCCTCCGGAGTATGGGTCGGCGCCGTCGGATGATCTTCGCCGAGTCGCGTCACGTCGAGTGATCAGTCGACGGGTGTCGTGGTGTCCACGGCCTCGCGGAGGGGGCGACGCATCACGCGCCAGTACCCGGTGGGCCAGAGGCGCACCAGTGCGTCGACGAGGCCGGCCTGGCGCCCGATCATGGTCCGCGCGCGGCGTCGCTCGGTCGCCGCGATGATGAGTGCCGCGGCATCCGACGGTTCCGTGCGGTACATCGCCGCCTGCGCGGCAGCGGCGCGTGCGGCCACCGCGGGGTCGACCGCCGCCGCGTGGCGACCGTGCAGGATGATCCCGGTGCGCACGCCCGCCGGGTACACCGCTCCGACCGTCACCGAGGTGCCTTCGAGCTCGTGGCGCAGCGCCTCGGAGAAGCCGCGCACCGCGAACTTGCTCAGCGAGTAGGGGATGCGACCGGCGGGCGCCGCGAGAGCGTACACGCTCGCGAGATGGGTGATGTGCGCGGCCGGTGCGGTGCGCAACGCGGGGAGCAGCGCTTTGGTGATCGACACCGTGCCCCAGAGGTTCACGTCGGTCAGCCAGCGCATCTCCTCCATCGTCAACTGGTCGAGCGTGCCGAGCATCGAGGACCCGGCGCAGGTGATCAGCGCGTTGATGTGCGGATGGTGCCCGATGATCTCGTCGGCAGTCGTGAACACCGCGGAGTCATCGCGAAGATCGACGACGTGCGTGGTCACGGTGGCCGCACCCAGCTCCGCGGCCAGCGTCGACAGCGCCTCCTGGTCGTGGTCGATCAGCGCGAGATGCACTCCTCGTGCGGCGAGGAGACGAGAGATCTCGGCACCCATCCCGTGGGCCGCACCGGTGATGACGGTCGTGCTGCCGGCCAGGGCGAGTCGCGCCATGCCCCCTCCTCCCTGGATCGATCGGAGCGAGCCGTGTGAAGTCGGGGCGACGCGAGCCGATAGCGAACATTCTGGCCCACAGGAACCGGGAGCGGAACGGGTACGCTCGATGCAAGGAGGTTGCGGTGGGACGAACTGCGGATGCCATCGCGGAAGGCGTCGCGATTGCGACAGCTGCCGCGCGCCTCGCCGTCAAGAATCACATCCTGATCGGCACGATCGCCGAGAACGGGATCTTCGACACGGACAAGTACGTCGCCGACGCCCGCGAGGCGCTTCGCGCGATGGCCGAGGAATCCGAAGAGGTCGAGCGGAACCTCGTCGCCCTGCGCAAGCGGGCGCGCGGTCGTCACTCCGACCCGTCGGGCACCCATGACTACCGCGACCGCGACGTGCGCAACCTGCGACGTCGCGCCAAGCAGTCGCACGGCGTCGCCTCGAAGCTGCGAGAGCTCATGGACGACGAGGCGGCGCTGCGCTCCATCGTCGAGGAGGCCCGCGCGGGTGCCTGGGCCGACGTGCGACACAACCTCGATCGCCGGCTTCGGGTCGAGGGGATGCGCCCCGATCAGGACCCCGACTACGACCGCATGCGCGAGGCGCGGATGCAGGCCCTGCGGCTCGTCGACCTGCAGGCCCTGTCGTCGCAGCAGCGGGCGAAGGCCAAGCGCAACGAGCCGAAGGACCCGGGCCCGGCCGAGTGAGGCGCCGATTCGCATTCGCGCTGAGACTGTTATAGGCTGTTCCACGGCCCGCTGAGCGGTCCAGGAGCGCCCGTAGCTCAATGGATAGAGCATCTGACTACGGATCAGAAGGTTAGGGGTTCGAGTCCCTTCGGGCGCACATCAGCTGAAACCCCCGTCGCGAAAGCGGCGGGGGTTTTGCGTTGTCCTCCGGGCTTGTGCGTCTCGCCGCGGCGAGTTCCGCGCCGCCGCCATCGTCGGGCTCGTGCTCGCCTATCTCGGTCTGGTCCTCGCGGTCGGACTGCTGCTCGTTCGGCTGATGCGTCTGCTCGTCGCAGGCTGAACCGGCTGGCCCAGACGTCCTAGTCGAGCAGGCTGGTGATCGCGGGGTCTCGTCGCGCGTAGTCGGCGGCGGTGGTGAGGATCACATCGCGCATCGCGGCGACGGCGACCGCAGGAGTGACATCCGCGCGATGCGCGAGACTCACGGTGCGCCTCATCATCGGATGCGTGAGTCGCACCGAGCGGAGCGCCGGCTGGTCGAAGAGCACCATCGCCGGGACGACGGCCACGCCCACCCCTCGTTCGACGAAGCGGAGCACGGCATCCATCTCCGCCCCCTCGAGGACGTGATTCGGGGTGATGCCCGCGGAGCGGAAGGCGGCGTCGGTGGTCGCGCGCAGCTCGTAGGTCTCGTCGAGGGCGATCAGCGGAAGCGTGGCGAGATGCTCGAGGCCGATCGCGGGCGTGATCGCGACGGGAGGCTGGGATGCCGCGGAGACCACGACCAGTTCCTCGGTGAGCAGAGGCATGCGCGTGAGACTGAACCCCGACGGGGGCGGGCCCGTCGACTCGGTGATCAGTGCGATGTCGACGGCGCCGACCGCGAGCTGATCGACCAGCAGCCGTGACCCGCTCTCGTCGAGGTGCAGGTCGACACCGGGGTGGGCCGCGTGGAACGCGCTGATCGCCTCGGCGACGAGGCTGATGCAGAGGGTCGGCGGAGCACCGAGCCGCACACGCCCGCGGCGGAGACCCGCGAGCTCGCCCATCTCGTCACGGATGGCCTCTGCTTCGGCGAGCATCCGCTGGGCGCGGGGGAGCAGTGCCTCGCCGGCGGCCGTGAGCGCGATGTGCCCGCGCGCGCGGTGGAACAGTTCCGCGCCGAGTTCGCGTTCGAGTGTCGAGATCTGCCGACTCAGTGATGGCTGCGCGAGGTGCAGCGACTCGGAGGCGCGGGTGAAGTGGCCGAGGCGGGCGACCTCGACGAACCCGCGGAGCTGCTCGAGGTTCATGTCTGCAGTCTATCGATTCCAGTAGAACAATGCATTGGAGTTATTAGGCCGCCCTAACTAGCGTCGAATGCATGAGTACTCGCGAACGTCAGATCTCCACCACGGTCCTCGTGATCGGCACAGGCGGTTCCGGGCTGCGCGCGGCGATCGAGGTCGCCGAACACGGCATCGACGTCCTCGCCGTCGGCAAACGCCCCCGACAGGATGCCCACACCTCCCTCGCCGCCGGCGGCATCAACGCCGCTCTCGGCACCATGGACGAGGGCGACAGCTGGCAGCAGCACGCCGCCGACACCATCAAGGAGAGCTACCTGCTCGCCAACCCCCACACGGTCGAGATCGTGACGCAGGGGGCGGAGCGCGGCATCCGCGACCTCGAGCGCTGGGGGATGGATTTCGCCCGCGAGGACGACGGCCGCATCTCGCAGCGGTTCTTCGGAGCGCACACATTCCGTCGCACGGCGTTCGCCGGTGACTACACCGGCCTCGAGATCCAGCGCACGCTCGTGGCCAAGGCCGAGCAGCTCGAGGTGCCGATCCTCGACCACGTCTACATCACGCGCCTGCTCGTGCGCGACAACGTCGTGTTCGGCGCCTACGGCTTCGACCAGTCAGACGGCACGCGCTACCTGATCCATGCGGATGCCGTGATCCTCGCGGCCGGCGGACACAACCGCATCTGGCGCCGCACCTCGTCTCGCCGCGACGAGAACACCGGCGACTCGTTCCGCCTCGCGGTCGAGGCCGGGGCGCGACTTCGCGACCCCGAGCTCGTGCAGTTCCACCCCTCAGGCATCATCGAGCCCGAGAATGCCGCGGGCACACTCATCTCCGAGGCCGCGCGCGGTGAGGGCGGCATCCTGCGCAACGCGCTCGGCGAGCGGTTCATGTCGAAGTACGACCCCGAGCGCATGGAGCTGTCGACCCGCGACCGCGTCGCGCTCGCCGCGTACACCGAGATCGCCGAGGGGCGAGGCACCGAGAACGGCGGAGTCTGGCTCGACGTCTCGCACCTGCCGCGCGAGACGATCATGACCCGCCTGCCGCGCGTCTACCAGACGATGATGGAGCTGCAGATGCTCGACATCACGACCGAGCCGATCGAGATCGCGCCCACCGCGCACTATTCGATGGGCGGCGTGTGGGTGCGTCCGGAGGACCACCAGACCGATGTCGACGGGCTCTATGCGATCGGCGAGGCATCGAGCGGCCTGCACGGAGCCAACCGCCTCGGCGGCAATTCGCTGATCGAGCTGCTCGTCTACGGGCGCATCGTCGGTCAGGCCGCGATGGCTCACGCGGCGGGTCTCGACGCCCAGCGTCGCTCGGCGGAAGCCGTGGCACAGGCCCGCGCCGAGATCGACGACCTGCTCGCGGCGGACGGCCGCGAGAACGTGAGGGCCCTGCAACGCGCGATCCGCAACACCATGACCCAGCATGCGGGCGTCGTGCGGTCCGAGGAGGGACTGCGGGCGGGTCTCGCCGACCTCGACATGATCGAGGGGCGGATGGAGGACATCGGCATCCACCCCGACATCGCGGGGTTCCAGGATCTCGCGCACGCGTTCGACCTGAAAGCGTCGGTGCTCGCCGCCCGCGCCACGATCGAGGCGGCGCTGGAGCGCCGAGAGACACGCGGATGCCACAACCGCAGCGACTACCCCGACACCGACCCCACGCTGCAGGTCAACCTCGTCTGGTCGCCCAGCACGGGAGTCACGCACGAGCCGATCCCCGAGATCCCCGCGGAGATCGCGGAGCTCATGCGCGAGGTCGACACCGAGGGCAAGCTCGTCGAGTAGCCCCCATCCGAACTCGCTCCCGGCGCAGGGTGCATCGCGACGGGAGCGGCCGGGTGGCTGGGCGGGGTAGGAGTCGCTCAGTCGCCCTCGTCGGTCTCCGGACCGTCGATGACCCCGATCCCGACCGCCTCATGGTCGGGCTCGGGGTCGTTGCGTGTCGGGGCCTTGGGCTCTTCCGCAGGCTCCTTCTCGGTGCTGGGCTCTTCGAGCTCGTCGTCGGCGGGGATCTCCGACGGATCGGCGTCTTCGGGCGACTCGGCCTCTGCAGGTGCGTCCGTGCTCTGCCCCGGGGTCTTGAACTCCCCGGCGTCGCCGGACGACGGGGTCGGTGTCGGCGTCTGCGCCTCGGGATCGAGGTCGGAAGCCGGGTCCTGTGCGGGTGTGCTGTTCGTCATGATCGTCCCTTTCGCATCGAATGCACCCCCAGGATGCGGTGTGCGCTCGCCGGGATGAAGGGGCTTGACGGCGGCAGACGGATCGTCCGCGGCGCGGATCACGACGTACGCTGGAGAGGTGACAGCGTACGTCTCGGCCTTCGATCTCTTCTCCATCGGAGTGGGTCCCTCGAGTTCCCACACGGTCGGGCCGATGCGGGCGGCGCTCGAGTTCGCCCATCGGCTCCGCGCGGCCGGGGTTCTCGACCGCGTCGCACGTGTCGGCTGCACGCTCTACGGCTCGCTCGGTGCCACGGGAATCGGACATGGCACGCCGGATGCCGTCGTCGCGGGACTCCGCGGTCTCGATCCCGAGACATGCGATCCCGCCGAGGTGCGCGCCGCGTGGACCGACCTGCGCGAGGCCGCCACGCTGTCGATCGACGGCGTGCACGAGGTGCCGTTCGTCAAGGGCGACATCGTGTTCGCGCCCCGCACCAGACTTCCCGGACACCCGAACGCCATGACGATCACCGCGTGGGATGCCGAGGCGGGCGTCGTCGCCGAGGAGACCTATTACTCGGTCGGCGGCGGGTTCATCCGCAGAGACGGCGAATCTCCGACGCTCGAGTCCGCGCCGCTGCCGTATTCCTACGCGGATGCCGCGTCGCTGCTCGCGCTCTGCGACGAGCACGGCCTGTCGATCGCCGAGATCGCCCGCCTCAACGAGACGGCCGAACGCAGCGAGGATGACGTGGCCGCCGGGCTCGACGCGATCTGGGACGCCATGGCCGCCTGCGTCGACGCGGGCCTGCACTCCGACGGCGTGCTTCCCGGGATGCTCAAGGTCAAGCGGCGTGCGAACATGATCCGCGCACAGCTCGAAGAGGCCGAGGCCGACGGGCACCGCGAACTCCCGGGCGAGTGGCTGGGTGCCTTCGCGCTCGCCGTCAACGAGGAGAATGCCGCCGGTGGGAGGGTCGTCACGGCTCCGACCAACGGCGCCGCCGGCATCCTTCCCGCCGTCGCGATGTACTGGTGGCGGTTCCTCGCGGATTCCGGTCTCGGCGCCGGCAATGCGGTCACTCCGTACGGCGAGCTCGTCGGCAGCGCGCTGCTCGGCTTCGGCGCGGAGGCGTCGCTCGTCGCGGTCGGAGCGATCGACGACCCCGACGCGGTCGCCGAGGCGAACCGCCGTCGCGGCATCCGCCGCTTCCTGCTCACCGCCACCGCGCTGGGATCGCTGTTCAAGGCGAATGCGTCGATCTCGGGGGCGGAGGGCGGATGCCAGGCTGAGGTCGGCTCGGCCTGCGCGATGGCCGCGGGGGGCCTCACCGCCGTGATGGGCGGAACCAACCGGCAGATCGAGAACGCCGCCGAGATCGCGATGGAGCACCACCTCGGACTCACGTGCGACCCCATCGGCGGCCTCGTGCAGATCCCGTGCATCGAACGCAACGCGATCGCGGCGGCGACGGCAGTCACCGCCGCACGGCTCGCTCTCCGCGGCGACGGCAGCCACTACGTCTCGCTGGATGCCGTCGTCGAGACCATGCGTCAGACCGGCATCGACATGTCGACGAAGTACAAGGAGACCAGCGAGGGCGGCCTCGCGGTCAACGTCATCGAGTGCTGAGCCGACGTCCCCGCGGTCGTGTCGGGGGCTGCGGCTAGCCTTCTGCAGAGGGAGGCGAGCATGGAATCGATCTGGACACCGGGCAGCCGTCGGCGACGAGAGCCGCCGGTCGTGGCGGTGAAGGCGAACGACGATGCGCCCGAACCGGGTCGGCTCTGGCCCACGAGCATCCCGGCCGTCGCTCAGGTGCTGCGCGAGGGGATGGAGCTGTCTCCCGGAGTCACGTTCCTGGTCGGCGAGAACGGCAGCGGCAAGTCGACGATCGTCGAGGGCATCGCGATCGCCTACGGGCTCTCGCCCGAGGGCGGCTCGCGGTTCGCCAGGCACAGCACCCGAGCCACCGAATCCCCGCTGTCCGAATGGCTCCGGCTGCAGCGAGGCGTCGGCGCCGATCGGTGGGGATTCTTCCTGCGGGCCGAGACGATGCACTCGTTCTACACGTATCTCGAAGAGAACCCCTCATCGAGCGGCGACGTGCCTTTCCACGAGATGAGTCACGGCGAATCCTTCCTCGCCCTGCTCGACAGCCGCTTCGATTCACCCGGTTTCTACTGCCTCGACGAGCCCGAGGCGGCGCTGTCGTTCCAGTCGACGCTGACGCTCATCGCGGTGCTGCAGCGCATCGTCGACGACGGAGGACAGGTGCTGTGCGCCACGCACTCGCCCGTGCTCGCCGCTCTTCCGGGCGCGCAGATCCTCGAGGTCGGCGAGTGGGGCATCCGCCCGGCCGAATGGGGAGATCTCGAGATCGTGAACCACTGGCGATCCTTCCTGCAGGACCCGCCGAGGTACCTGCGGCACCTGCTCGACTAGCGCTCAGCGCGCCGCGCGGTTCTTGGTGTGCCTGGTCGGTGTCGCAGCCCACGGGTCCTCCGGCCACGGATGCTTCGGGTAACGCCCGCGCATCTCGGCCCGCACCTGGGCATAGGGGCCCGACCAGAATGACGCGAGATCGTCGGTCACCGCGAGCGGACGTCCGGCGGGGGAGAGCAGGTGGAAGAGCACCGGCACGCGACCGTCGACCAGTCGGGGCGTCTCGGCCCAGCCGAAGCACTCCTGCAGCTTCACGGCGACGACCGGCCGGGAGGTCGGATCGTCGTGTGGCGGGTAGTCGATGCGGATGCGGGATCCTGTGGGTACCTCGAGGCGGTCGGGAACGAGCTCATCGAGCCGCACTGCGTCGGGCCACGGCAGCAGGCGACGGATCGCCGAGGTCAGATCGACCCGACCCACCGGGGTGCCACCGGCCAGTGCATCGAGCTCCGGCGCGAGCCACGCGTCGAGTGCCGCGAGCAGTCCGGCATCCGACACATCGGGCCAGGGATCGCCGAGCTCGTGCCGCAGCAGAGCAAGGCGACGGCGCAGAGCATCGGCGGTGTCCGCCCACGTGAACATGCTGAGCCCCTCGCGTCGGAGCGCCCGGCGCACGGCGTCTCGACCCTCCGCGACCGATGCCCGTACCGGCGCGGACGAGCGCAGGATCGCGCCGACGCGTCGTTCGCGACGTGCCTGCACGCGCCCTCCGATGAACTCGGCCTCGACGCGGTCGGTGATGAGGTGACTCGCGGCCTTCTCGATCTGGGCCTCGGTGAGCGCGGACGCGGCGCGGATGATCGCCCCGGAACCGGCAGCAGCACGTCCGGAGGCGCGTGCGACATCGGCCACCGCGAGCCACTCGACCGCCCCGAGGGGGCCGCGCACCGCGGCGCGGGTTCCCGAGGCGAGCAGGAACGTGGCCCCCTCGGCCGTGCGATCGACGCGGTGGGCGATGCGCTCGGGAAAAGCCAGCGCGATGACGAGGCCGACGCCGTCGAGGTCCGACCGGATGCCTGGCGTCGCGGCGATCATGCGCTCCAGCCGATCCGCGTCGCTGCGCCACCGGCGGGCATCCGGTGTGCGGCCGCCGCGAAGGGCGATGAGGGCCTGTGCGGCGTCGGCCTCGGCGATGCGCAGGTCTCCGCCGAGCAGCGCGACGACTTCGGCGGCGAGCCGAGCGCCGACCGATCGGGCACCGTCGCGCAGGGCGCGGGCGAGCCGCGGATCGGCGGGGATGCGAGCCAGGGTGCGACCCTCGGCCGTGACGCGGCCCTCGTCGTCGATCGCTCCGAGACCGTGCAGCACCGCGGTGGCATCCGCCAGGTTCTCTGCCGCTAGCGGGTCGATCATGCGCAGACCCTCCCCGCCCGGGGCACCCCAGCAGGCGAGCAGCAGCGCGGCATCGGCGAGATCGGTCACCGCGATCTCGGGAACCGGGCGGGCGGGGGCCGCGGCGTAGGTGCCCTCGTCGACGCAGCGGATGACGGCCCCGGGACCCTGGCGGGTGGCGCGCCCCGCACGTTGCACGCTGGACGACCGCGAGGCGGCGGTGGTCACGAGGCCTGTCATTCCCCGGGCGACATCCCGCTGCGGATGCCGCGAGAGGCAGCTGTCCACGACCAGCCGCACTCCGGGCACCGTCAGCGAGGACTCAGCGAGCGACGTCGTCACGATGATGCGAGGAGGGTCCTGCGGTCGACGTCCGCGGATCACGGCATCCTGCTCGGCCGCGGGGATCTGGCCGTGTAGTTCTCGCACGTCGAATGCGGTGTTCGAGCCGCGGATGCGGCGGGCGATCTCCGACACCTCGCGAGCGCCCGGGGCGAACACCAGCACATCGGCCGCGGGGTCGTTGCGGCCGAGGTCGAGAGCGGCGGCCGTCGTGGTGCGTGCCACATGATCGAGGAAACCCCGGGTGACACCGCGCTCGTCGAGCCGCGGCACCGGGCTCGGAGCCCAGCTCTCGATGAGGGGGAACGCCGGGACGTCATGGTGCACGACCGGGGCGGGGCCGCCGTCCGTCCCGATGACGGTGGCGATACGCGTGGCGTCGAGGGTGGCGGACATGGCGATGAGTGTCAGGTCGTCACGCAGCTCGCGCACCTCCGAGAGCAGCCCGATCAGCAGGTCCGTCTCGATCGCGCGTTCGTGCACCTCGTCGATGATCACGGCATCCACACCGTCGAGTCCCGGATCATCGAGCATCCGGCGCAGCAGCACTCCTGCCGTGACGAACTCGATCCGCGTCTCAGGCCCCGCCGAGCGCTCGCCGCGAACCGTGAAGCCGACTCGGGTGCCGAGCGGTGAGCCGTCGAGGTGCGCGAGGCGCCGTGCCGCCGCGCGGGCGGCCACGCGGCGGGGCTGGGTGACGATCACGCGGCCCGAGCTCCGCGATGCGAGCAGCGGTGGAACGAGCGTGGTCTTGCCCGTGCCGGGCGGTGCGCTCACGACCACCGACCCGCTCGCGTCGAGCCCGGCCAAGAGATCGTCGAGGGCGGTCGCGAACGAGAGTCCCGCGCCCATGGCGGCGAGGTCGAAGGCAACGGATGGCATTGCTCCAGTCTGCCGGGTCGGCGGTGCGGCGTTCACAACTCAGCAGGAGTGGGGTCGACGTGCCCGGAGAAACGGTCCTGCGCCACGGACGCGGCGATCCATGCTGAGTTGTGAACAGTGCTGCACCGGGATGAAACAACGGATGCCGCGACCGATCGGTCGCGGCATCCGCTGTGGGGTGTGCTGTTTACTCCCCTTCGGGAGCGGGCGGTGCCGCCGCGGGCGGCGGGGGAGTCGTCGGGTTCGGCTGGCGGGTGGGCGCCGGCGCGGATGCCGACGCAACACCCTCTCCGATGCCGCGACCGACGGCCTGGCCCTGGATGATCGACGCGAGGTCGAGTCCGGTCGCCGAGCTGACGCTGTCGAACACCGACTTCAGCGCCTTGGCGCTGTCGGCACCGACGACGTTCGATGCACCGTCCTCGCTCGAGCCGCCGATGATCGACACGTTGCCGATCGCGGCGTAGCCCTTCGAGAACTCCGCCATGATCGACGGCAGCACATCGAGCACGCGCTGCGACAGGAAGGCGTCCTGGTTCGAGGCAATGGCCTTCGCCTCGGCCTCGACGGCTGCGGCTCGCGCCTCACCCTCGGCGCGGATCGCGTCGGCCTCGGCGTTGGCGCGCAGACGGCGGGCCTCGGCCTCGGCCTCGGCCTGGGCGCGAAGTGCGTCGGCCTCACCGGTCGCACGGGCGATCGCGGCCGCGGCCTCACCGTCGGCCTTGGCCTTGTCGGCCTGGGCCTGCTGCTCGGCGATGCGGGTGCGGGCCTCTGCCTGCTTGACCTGCTCGATCGCGCCGGCCTCTGCCGCACGCTCACGCGTGTAGAGCTCGGCCTGCGCGCGGGTCTCGGCCTCGTACCGCTGGGCGTCGGCGACGCGCTTGACGTCGGCGTCGAGCTGAGCCTGACGGTTCTCGGCCTGCTGCTGCAGAACGGCCTGCTGCGCCTGCTCGCGGGCGAGGTTCTCGGCCTGCTCGGCCTCGGCGCGCGCACGGCCGATACCGGCGTTGGCGTTCGCGGTGTTGGTGTCGAGAGCGGTCTGCTCGACCAGGTTGGCTTCCTGGTTGGCGATGTTCTTCTGGTTGATCGCGCGGTCGGCGTTGGTCTGCGAGATCTCGGCAGACTGACGCTTCGCCTGGATCTCGGGGGCGCCCAGCGACTGGATGTAGCCGACCTTGTCGGTGATGCCCTTGATCTGGAACGAGTCGAGGATCAGACCCTGCTCGGCGAGCTCCTGCGAGACGTCGGCGGCGATCTGGTCGGAGAACTTCTTGCGCTCGCGCATGAGCTCGACGACCGAGAGGGTCGCCACGATTCCACGGAGCGCACCTTCGAGCTGCTCCGTGGTGAACTGCTCGATCGCCTTGTCCTGCGAGGCGAATCGCTCGGCAGCGCGGCGCACGAGGATGGGGTCCGAGCCGATCTTCACGATCGCGACGCCGTCGACGTTCAGTGTGACGCTGTCGAGCGACTGGGCCTCGGCGTTGAGCGAGACCTGACGCGAGCGCAGCGAGATGATCTCGTGGCGCTGCGTGATGGGGTTCACCAGCGACTTGCCGTTCACGATGACCGTGACGGGCGATTCCGACATCTCGTCTCTGGTCGAGCCGTCCGCGCCGATGACAGCGCGTGCCACCTTCTGCTTGCGTCCCGAGATGACGAGCGCCTCGTCGGCGCGCGCGACCTTGATCCAGCTGCGTGCGAACAGCAGCAGGATGAGAAGGACGACGACGGCGGCGACGACCGCTATCCCGACGATGACGAGGATGCCGACGATTCCGGCGATCTCCATGAATGACCTCCCTGGTTCCCCCCGAGGGGGTGGTCTGATGTCGCGGCGCGAAAGATGCCGCAACTCCGCTCCACCCTGCCAGAAAACGGCAGGGGGCGTCGGGATGGGTCAGCGGCCGCGGAGCTTCTCTGCCAGGTCGCGCAGCGTCTTGAGCTCGGAATCCTCGAGCACCGACATCCGCTCGGCGATCGATCGGCCGTGCACGGTCGCGAGGCTGCGGAACTCGCGGGCGCCGGCGTCGGTCGCGGTGATCAAGGCGCCGCGGCCGTCTTCGGGGTCGGGTGCCTTCTCGACGAGGCCCCGTGACACCATGCGGTCGACGAGTCGCGAGACGCTCGGCTGGCTGATGAGCATGTTCGCGGTGACGTCGCGCAACCGGGCGGTCATGTCGGGCGACCGTGTGACGGTGAGCAGCACGTCGTACTCGGCCTGAGCGAGATCGCTGCCTTCGAAGTCCGTGTTCATCTCGGTGAACAGCTCGTGCTGCGCGCGGAACAGGCTCTCCCAGGCCTCGAGGGCGAGCTTGCGATCGGTCATGTGAACAGCGTACTGGCAACAGTAAAGGGCCGGTCGGAGAGGCTCCCGACCGGCCCTTGTCCCTTGCACCAAGAGTGTCCTGCAATCACATGCGGTGTATGCCACAGCAAACATTCACCGTGCGATCACTCTATAACGGCGAGATAACGAATGCAACGGTTTGGTCACGGAAATCTTCAGAGCGTCAGCCGTCGACGCAGTCGCGGACGTCGTTCCACGCGGATGTCACGCACTCCTCGAACAGGAGGTCGTCCGGCCCTGCAAGCCACCGCTCCATCGCCAGGTCGAAGCACGTCACAGCCACAGCTGCCAGCGTGTGCGATTGCCAAGCATCGATGCCGCGCTGAATCAGCGATTCCTCGATCGCGCGGGCCAGATGATGGCGCTGGAGAAGCTCGCGTTCGTGCAGCGCAGGCTCGCCGTGAACGATGGCGCGCCGACGCGCGATCGGTTCCCGCCAGTTCTGGATACCACGGGCCGCCGCGCTGAGGCCGGCTCGCACCGTGGCCTTTGCTGAAGTCTCGGGAAGGGCCGACGCCATGAAGTCGCTGACCGCGTGAGGAAACTCGCGATCACGAAGAAAGAGGACATCGCGCTTGTCCGCGTAGTGCCGGAAGAACGTCCGAGTCGTCAGGCCCGCCGCTTCGGCGATCTGCGGAACCGTGGTCGATGCGAATCCCTGCTGTTCGAAGAGGGGTATCGCCGCAGCTTCGAGTCGCAGTGCAGCATCCGGTGACCATCGGGGCATGGTGCCATGATGTCACGTCATGTCGTCACGTGTACAGTGATGACACGAGATGTCATCGAGGGTGAGGGTAGGCGGAAATGAGCGGAAATATGGCGGCGTGGATCGATACTCCCTACGCCGACCTGGTGATCCGGGACGCACCGATGCCCGAGCCCGGACCCGGACAACTGCTCATCGAGGTCAGGGCGGTCGCGGTGAACCCTCTCGACGCGATCATCCAATCCAACGGCGCCGTCATGTACGGGTGGCTGCACTACCCGGTGATCCTCGGGGAGGATGTCGCCGGGGTCGTCGTCGGGGTCGGCGCCGAAGTGACGAACTTCTCCGTCGGCGATCGCATCGTCGCGTACGCGATCGGCTTGGAGAAGGGTCGGGACGCGATCTCCGAGAGCGGGTTCCAGGCCTACGTCGCCGTCGATGCGGCCCTCGCCGCTGCTCTGCCGGACACCATGCCCTTCGAGGAGGGTGCCGTGTTGCCCCTGGCCGTCTCCACAGCGGCTGCCGGCCTCTTCGAGAGCGAGCAGCTCGGTCTGGGCTACTCCGGCCTCGCGAACCCCGAGCCACGCGACGAGATCGTCGTGGTGTGGGGCGGTGCGACCGCTGTCGGCGGCAACGCGATCCAATTGGCGCGAGCGGCCGGCTACCGCGTCATCGCGACGGCATCCGCCAGCAATCATGACCGGATGAGCCAGCTCGGCGCAGAGGCCGCATTTGATTACCGCGACCCGGAGGTGGTCGCTCGCATCGTCGAGGCGGCGAACGGATCCGTCGTCGCGGGCATCCTCGCCGTCGCAGTCGGGTCGGCAGAACCCTGTCTGCGTATCGCGCGCGCGACCGGCGCCACGCGGATCGCGATGGCGAGCCCTCCGGTGTCCTTCTACGAACAACCCCGTCGACCCGGCCTCTCCCTGACCCGGATGCGCCTGTTCCTGCGCCTGGGAACGCGAACGGCGATGCTGCAACTGCGCAGCCGAGCCCGAGGTATCCGAGCCTCGTTCATCTGGGGGAGTGCCGTCGCGACCTCTCCCGTCGGCTCCGCCGTCTGGGGAAGCTACCTTGGCACAGCTCTCGCCTCGGGTCGCCATCGTGCGTATCCGCCGGCCCGCATCGTGGGGGAGGGGCTTCATGCTGTTCAGGGAGCGATCGACACGCTCCGCGTCGGTGTGTCCGCCCAGAAACTCGTCGTGACCCTCGAGCCCGCACCGACGAACGCCTGACCCGCTGACGGACGAACTGGCTGTTCGCGATCCCTGTACGATCGGCGCGGTGCTCTCTCACCGATCACGCCGACGCCGGAAGCAGTGAATGAAGTTCGTCGAAGTCCCCATGCTCCCGATCGTGATCCCATTCGGAGTCGTGATCTTCCTCGTGTTGATCTGGGTCCTCCGCTCTCTCGGGGCCGTCACCCTACCCCGGGCGAGCGTGGCGGCGATCCTCGCGGTCTATGCCGGTGGGGTGCTCGCGAACACGGTCTTCCCGATCTTCCTCCGCATCGGGACGGGGTTCTCCGACGGTCCGCGCCCGTGGCCGCTCTACCTGGTGCCGTTCGTCGACTACGGGCTCGAGGACGCGCTCATCAACGTCGCGGTGTTCGTCCCGCTCGGCGTGCTCGTCCCGCTGCTCACCGCGAGGCCGAGCTGGTGGAAGGTGGTCGTGATCGTCGCCGGGGCGAGCCTCGCCATCGAGCTGACGCAGATGGCCACTGCGCGGCTCGCCCTCGGCGGACACATCGCTGACATCAATGACTGGTTGACGAACATCCTGGGCGGGATCATCGGGTACGGCTTGTTCGTCCTCATGATGCGCTCGAGGACGATCGCTGGCTTCGTCCGACGGTTTCGATGGCCGGCGCCTGGGCGTGCGAGCAGCCGGCCGGCCTGATACCGGCCGGCGCTCACGGTCGTGGGAGCCGCCGCGTTCCTGACGCCGATCGCGACGCCGGTGAATCTGATGGTCATGCAGCCGGCCGGCTACCGGTTCGGCGATTACTGGCGTCTCGGTCTTCCGCTCGTTCTGGTGTACGTCGCCGTCGCGGTGCTATACGTTCCTGCTGTCTGGCCGTTCTGATCGGCGTCGGTTCTGCCTCTCGTCCCGCGGGGCCGGCTCGATGAGCCTGAACAGCCCGGTCATGTCGCCGGAGCCGAAACCGCGAGAGGCATAGAGGTCAGTGCCCGCCGCGGTCGAGAACAATCCCACGAACGCCGTGGTCGGGGCGGTCGCAGCGATTCGATCGGTGAGCCGGTCCAGCAGCCGCGCCCCCAGGCCGGTCCCCTGGAACGCCGGGATGACAGCGAGATCCTGTATGTAGAAGTACTTCACGCCGTCGCCGACGACGCGCCCCATTCCCACAGCCTCGCTCCCGACATGAGCGACCACGCCGAACGTCGAACCGGCCAGGGAATCGGCGATCGTCGTCCAGTCGAAGGCGTCGTGCCAGCCTACGGATTCTGCAATCGATCGATGCTCTGCAGCGGTCGCCACACGGTCGAGCATCGTCGTCGCATCAGTCATCTCGTTCCGTTCCGGTGTCTAGGACGTGACGATGTCGAAACTCGCCTCGCGGTGATCGAGCACTGCCGAGCATTCTGCCACGGCGGCGGAATCCCTGGATGGACTTCGAGTTCCCCTTGGTCACCGGTGCGCTCGCCATCATTCCCTCGGTGCACTCACCGACACGCGCGAAGGCTTACTTAGGATTACCTACCCTAACTAGGTTCTTGCTACGGTCGAAGGGATCCCCTCCGCCGACAGATTGGTCCTCACTGTGCTCCGCCGTGCCTCCCTCGTCGCCTTCGTGGCCGCGTCCGCTCTGCTGCTCGCCTCCTGCGCGTCATCCGAAGGAAACGCTGACGCAAGCACCGACGGCGATGCCGGCGTCACGCTCACCCATCCGTCGCTCGAGGGCGTCGAGATCGACTTCGACGCCCAGCCGCAGGACATCGTCATGGACTGCTACGCCTACAGCTCGCTCCACGAGTACGGCGTCGAGCCGGTCGCGCTCTTCGGGTACGAGTGCGACAACCCGTTCGTGATGGGGGATGCCGACATCTCCGACATCCCGGTCGTCGGCAAGGACGGCGAGATCGACGTCGAGAAGCTCGCCGAGCTGCGCCCCGACGCGATCATCGGCCAGGGCACCGCCGACGGATGGTCGTGGTTCGACGAAGACGTGAACGCGCAGATCACCCGCGTCGCGCCCTTCGTGCCGCTCCCGAGCAGCGAGACGATCGACGGTCGCATCGCCGACACCCGCGGGATCGCGGCGTTCTTCGGGGCGGATGTCAGCTCCGACGCCATCGAGCAGTCCGATGCCGACCTCACTGCGGCGAAGGAGGCCTTCGGGACAGCCATCGCGGACAGCGACCTCGACATCATGCTGACCAGCCCGACGAAGGAGATGCTCTACACGGGCGTCGGATTCGCCCAGGCGACGATGCTCGAGGAGCTCGGTGCGACCATCGTCGGCGCCGACGCTCCCGCGACCGGCAACCCGTGGGGACAGGTCGCCTGGGAGGACGCCTCGACCTTCGGAGCCGACATCCTCCTCGTCGAGGGCTACAACGAGGACTTCTCGTTCAGCGCCGACCTGTGGAACGCCCTGCCGCCTGTTCAGGCCGAGCAGCTGGGTGCCTGGAGCTCGAAGGGTGCGATGACCGCATCCACCTACGCGGCCTGGCTGAACGACCTGACCGCTCTCGTCTCCTCGTCGACCAAGGTCGCCTGACACCCCGATGCACGCGCAGAACGCGGCAGTCGTGTCCGCCCCGAACGCACCCGCGTCCGGGGCGGACCCGCGAACTCCGGCGACCCGACCGCATCATCGGCGCCGGTGGCTCGGTCTCCTCGTGCTCGCCGCGCTCTGCGCACTGGCGCTCGCCGCGAGCATGCTCGTCGGCTCGCGCTTCGTGGCCCCCGCTGACGTGCTGCACTTCCTTCTGCATCCCGACCCTGACGATGCGGGCTCGCAGACGATCTGGTTCTCGCGAGTGCCGCGCACCGTTCTCGTGCTCGTCGCCGGGGCGGCGCTGGGAGTCGCCGGTGCCCTGATGCAGGCGGTCACGCGGAACCCGATGACCGATCCCGGCATCCTGGGGGTGAATGCCGGGGCATCGCTGGCGGTCGTCGTGGGACTCGCGTTCTTCGGGGTGACCGACATCTCGCAGTACATGTGGTGGTCGTTCGCGGGCGCGATGATCACCTCGGTGCTCGTGTTCGTGATCGGCAACACGGGCTCGGCGCGCGGCAATCCGGTGCGGATGACGCTCTCGGGCGTCGCACTCGGCGCGGTGCTCTCGGGTTTCACGTCGGCGGTGCTGCTGTCGAACTCCGAGATGCTGCAGCGTCTGCGCGGCTGGTCGGCGGGCACGACCGCTTCTCAGCCCCTCGACGCCACTCTCGCCATCGTGCCCATCATCGCGGCGGGCCTCGTCATCGCGCTCCTCAGCTCCCGATCGCTCGACGTGCTCTCGCTCGGCGAGGCGTCGGCCGTCGCGATGGGGGCGCATCCCCAGCGCATCCGACTCGTCGCCCTCGTGGCGATCGCGCTGCTCGCGGGCGGTGCGACGGCCGCGGCCGGGCCGATCGGATTCCTGGGTCTGCTCGCCCCGCACCTCGCGCGCATGATCGTCGGCCCGCATCAGGGATGGATCATGGCGTACTCGGTGCTGATCGCTCCCGTGGTCATGGGCTTCGCTGACGTGCTGGGTCGCATCATCACCGCCGGAGAGGTGCCCGTCGGCATCGTCACCGCGTTCATCGGTGCACCCGTGTTGATCTACATGGTCCGTCGCTACCGGGTCTCGGAGGTGTGAGGCGGTGACCGACATCGACTTCGGCCGACGCATCCTGCGGGTCGGACGCCCCTCGCGGCCCCTGCTTCTCGTGGACGCTCGCTCGCTGGTGATCTGTCTGTCGATCTGGGCCGCGATCGTCGTGCTCGCCGTCTACGCGCTGTGCACCGGATCCGCGCAGATCACCCCGTGGGAGGCCCTCGTGACTCTCGCGGGAGGCGGAGACGACTACACGACCATGGTCGTGCTCGAGTGGCGCGCTCCCCGCATCCTGATGGCGGTGCTGTTGGGTACCTGCCTCGCGCTGAGCGGTGCGATCTTCCAGAACCTCACCGGCAATCCGCTCGGGTCGCCGGATGTCATCGGATTCCAGACCGGGTCGTACACCGGCGCTCTCGTCGTGATGCTGCTCCTCGGCGGGGGATCGGCCGCGACGATGGTCGGGGCGCTCACCGGCGGTGTGGCGACCGCCTTCCTCGTGTTCTTCCTGTCGTCGAAGCGCGGCGCGGTGCGTGGCGTCCGTCTGATCATCGTCGGCATCGCGGTGAGCGCGATGCTCGCCTCGGTGAACGTCTGGATCCTGCTCACAGCGACCGTCGAAGACGCGATCATGGCGGGGCTGTGGGGTGCCGGCAACCTGTCGGGCGTCTCGTGGGCGACCTTCGCGACCGCGCTCATCGGGTCTGCGCTCTTCGTCGTCGCTGCGGCGGCGCTCGGTCGTCCGATGCGCATCATGCAGATCGGGATGCCGTTCGCGACCGCCCTCGGGCAGAACGTGCGACTGGTGCAGGTGTCGGCGATCGTGATCGGGGTCGGGCTCACGGCGCTCGCCACGGCGACGGTCGGCCCCATCTCCTTCATCGCGCTCGCCGCGCCCCAGATCGCCCGGCGGATCGTCCGGTCCGACGGACTCGCACTGGGGCCGACGGCCGCCGTCGGGTCGATGCTCCTGCTGCTCGCCGACGTCGTGGCGCAGCGGATCCACCCCGACTCGCCCCTGCCCGTCGGCATCGTCACGGTGTCGATCGGCGGACTCTATTTCCTCTGGCTGCTCCTCCGAGAAGGAAAGAAATGATGACTCGATTGACAGTCGACGGCGCGGCACTCGGCTACGCCGACACACTCGTCTGCGAAGACGTGTCCGTGGAGATCCCCGACGGTGCGTTCACCGTGATCGTCGGTCCGAACGCGTGCGGCAAGTCGACCCTGCTGAAGAGCCTGACCCGGTTGCTGCCGCCCACCCGCGGACGCGTGCTGCTCGACGGACGCAGTCTGCACGAGCTGCCGACCAAGCAGCTCGCGCGCGAGGTCGGGCTGCTCCCCCAGGGGCCGGTCGCGCCAGACGGGATCCGTGTGGTCGATCTCGTGACCCGGGGCCGCTACCCGCATCAGAAGCTGTTCGCGCCCTGGTCGCCCGACGACGAGGCGGCCGTGGGAGAGGCGATGGACGCCACCGGCATCCGCCACCTCTCGGGTCGTCTCGTGGACGAGCTCTCCGGTGGCCAGCGACAGCGGGTGTGGATGGCGGTCGCGCTCGCGCAGCAGACCCCGATCCTGCTGCTCGACGAGCCGACGACCTATCTCGACGTCAGCCACCAGATCGAGCTGCTCGAGCTCTGCCGCTCGCTCAACCGGCGACAGGGCAACACGCTCGTCGCCGTGCTGCACGACCTCAACCAGGCCGCTCGCTACGCCGATCACATCATCGCGATGAAAGACGGCGAGGTCGTCGCGACGGGTGCGCCGGATGCCGTGATCACCGAGGAACTGGTCTCGAGCGTCTTCGGTGTGGACGCGCGCGTGATTCCCGACCCCGAGTCGGGCAGTCCGCTCGTGGTGCCGCGCTGGCCCCACGCAGCCTGAGGCCGCTGGCGGGGCGCAGGCCATCCGATCGTCAGCCGAGGCCGTCGCCGAGAGCCGGGCCATCTTCCACCTCGTCGATGAGGCAGATGCCACCCGACGAACTGGCGTTCGTCATCAGCTCCTGGATCCATCTCGCATTGAGCTGGGGCGTCTCGGTCTCATCGAATACGAAGCGCAGGGGAATGGACGGATGCAGCCAGATGGTCGATCGCCCGCGAGGGTCACCCTCCGGGTGCCGCCAGGACAGTGTGAAGCTCTCCTGCCTGCGCAGCTTCGTGGCGATGGCCACCTTGAGATGAGCGAGGGCGCGGTCCTCGATACGGATCGGATCCTCGGTGGCGCCGTAGAACAGCATTCCCATATATCGAGCGTAGCGATCACCGACAGGACACGGGGCGCACTGTTCCTGCGCTTAACGGACAGCGCCTTCGCCCGGACAGCACTTGCACATTGCGGACGTGGCATTCTGGAGACATCACCACGTGGCGATTCCCCCGGATCGCCCCTCGGGCACGGGTTCTGTGGAGATGAGAAGCAGAGGAGTCCCTGATGGGCCGATTCATCTACGAAGGCGGTCAGAAGGTCGAGATCGAGGACCGCGCTCTCACGCACCTGCAGCTCGTGATCACGGCCAAGCTGCGACGCGGCGAGCCGTTCTCGTTCTCGTGGAAAGAGGATTCGAGCGTGGGCGGCGGTCGCACGACCGTCTGGATCCACTCGGGCAGCGCCCTCGTCTTCAAGTACTTCGGCAGCCGCCAGCCGGCCATCAACCGCGCCTGGGTCGACGCGCTCGCCTTCACCGCGAACGCGCCCTCCGGCCTCTACATCACGCCGGAACCTGCCGAAGGTGGCGCTGTGGAACGCAAACCCGAGGTGGCGAACGCCTGACCTCGTAGGCTGGGGCAATGCTCATCGCACTCATCCGTCCCGTCGAGAGCAGCACCGTCGACGTCATCGGCACGACCCTCGGGGACGTGCACGACCAGCTCATCGCTCAGCAGCAGCCCGGCTTCGTGCTCGCATCGGCCCCGGTGCGCATGCTCAAGGGCGAGGCGAAGATGGAGTCCACCGGCACGTTCTGGCGTGTCGACGGCGTGCAGGAGATCGAGGCCGACGACATGGCCGCACTCGAGGCCAAGGTGCCGGAGGGCTGGAGGATGCTCTCGGTGCGCAGCACCGACTGATCCCCCCGAACATCACGACGTGGCGAGCGACCTCGAGTCTTCGCCGACCGACGCGTCCTCGCTGACGGATGTGCCTTCGCCGACCGCCCAGACGAACTCGGGCGTACGTCCGTTCACGGCGTGGTCGCCGAGCTGACGCGCCTTGAAGATCCACGGATTGTGCGACGACACCGTGCGGGCGTTGCGCCAGTGCCTGTCGAGTGCGGTGCCCGACCTCACAGCCGAGGCGCCCAGTGTGTCGAAGAGCCGCGAGGCGGCCCGCGGCACCAGGTCGGTGAGGACGATCTGCGCCTGCGACGACCGCAGCTCGGCGGTGACCACGGCGTCCTCTGTCTCGGGGGTGCCCAGCACATCCGCCGCATGCTGCACGGCACGGGCGACGTCGAGCACCAGGGCCCGTGCCGTCGCACTCGTCGCGGTCAGCTCGCCGACGATCTGCAGGACCTGCGGATCGTCGGCCACCCGGCCGGCGCTTCCGTGGCTGTACACGCGGGTCCGCGCCCGCACCTGGTCGACGGTGTCGTGCTCGATCGCGGCGGCGATGCCGGCGAGTACCGACAGCAGGGTGAGCTGGTAGACCGCGGTCTGGAACGGGAAGCGAGACGCGAACGGTTCGACGTCGTCGTCATCGACCGAGGCATCCGCGAACACCGCGGTGCCGGTGCCGGTCAGCGGCTGCCCGAAGCCGTCCCAGTCGTTCGAGACGGACACACCGTCCTGGTGGCGCCGGATGATCGCCGTGGCGGGTGCGCCGTCGAGGTCGACCGTCGCATCGATCCACTCGGCGAAGATGCTGCCCGTCGTGTAGAACTTGCGCCCGTCGACCCGCCAGGTGCCGTCGGCTCGCCGGGTCACGCGCGTCTCGCTCGTGCCGACAGCCGCCGCGCCCGTCTCCGACCAGGCGTTGCCGATCAGCTCACCGTCGGCGATGCGCCGCAGCCACCGCGAGCGGCGCGCGCTCGGGGCGGCGGCCAGCACGTGCTCGACGTAGGCGATGTGCCCGCGGAAGATCTGCGGCAGGTTCGAGTCGGCCGCAGCGAGCTCGATGAGCAGGTCGGCGAACGACGGCCAGTCCAGGCCGAACCCACCGTCGTCGATCGACAATCGCACCCTGCCGAATCCGGCGTCGCGCAGCGCGTCCACCTCGGCATGCGGCAGCTCGTGGTTCTGCTCACGGGTGATCGTCCCCGTCGCGATCTCGTCGAAGATCGGGCGGAATCTCGCTCGGGCGGCCTCGAGCCGCTGCGTCTGCTCGCTCATCGGGTGCACGGCCCTCAGGTGTACAGCGAGATCGGCTGGAGCTCGCCGTTCAGCGTCCACGCGCCGACCTCGAGCTTCTTGTAGTCGATCGGGTCGTGCAGCGAGTGGGTGCGGATGTTCCGCCAGAACAGATCCAGCCCCACGTCGGCGCGGGCGGAACTGGAACCGGTGATCTCGAAGATGCGATCCGCGACCTCGAGGCCGACCTCGGTTGAGACGACCTTGACCTTCGCGATCTCGATCGCGAGTTCGCCTCGGCGCTCGGCCGTGACCCGGTCGCCTTCGTCGACGACCTCGTCGAACAGGCGCCCGGCGCGGTCCGCCAGGGCTTCGACGGCGGCGATGCGCGCGGCGAACTCGCCGACCACGCGCTGCACGAACGGATCGTCGCGGTAGGTGTCGGCCTGGCTGAGGAACCAGGCGCGCGGACGGGAGCGCACGATGTCGAGTCCGCGCGCGAGGGCACCCTCGGCGACGCCGAGGTAGAGGTTGCCGAAGGCGAGCTGGATGCCGGGGGTGATGAGCGTCGAGAACGGCTCGTCACCCAGTTCGCCGAGCACGTCGGCGGGGGAGACCCGCACGTTCTCGAAGTTGACCGATCCGCTCGCCGACAGACGCTGTCCGAGAGCATCCCAGTCGCCGAGGTAGCGGATGCCGTCGCGATCGTGATCGAGCACCACGAGCTGCACCGTGCCGTCGAGGTCGCCTCCGCGCACGGCGGCGGCGGCGAGCACCACGTCGCCGGCGGAGGCGCCGGTCGAGAAGCGCTTCAGTCCGTTGAGACGGTACTCCTCGCCATCGGCGGTCAGCTCGAGGTCGGGGTCGGTGGGGTTCACCGAATCCCCCCACACCCAGCGACCCTCGACGGTCTTGCGGTGCCACTCGTCCTGCGCCGCGGGATCGGCGGCGAAGCCGATGTTGCCCGAGTTGATGTAGTGGTAGGCGAGCACCTGCGCCACCGAGGCGTCGGCGCGCGACAGGATGCGGATGACCAGGAACGCCGTCTCCCAGTGCGCACCGCCCCCGCCGAACTCCGCCGGCTGCAGCAGCGTCACGAGCCCCGCATCGCGAAGCAGGTCGAGCTCGACGGTCGGGTCCTCGTTCGCGCGATCGCGCTGCAGGGCGTCGCTCGCGAGCTCGGCGGCGACCCGCTCGGCCACACCGCGCCAGTGGGCGCGCTCGGCGGCATCCGCCGTGCCGGTCCAGCGGCTGCGGTTCGTGGTCTCGGTGATGACGCTCATCGGGCGCCCTCCTTCTCGGTGAGTGCGGTCAGGTCGTCGGTGCGGGTATCGGCCGATGCATCCGCGGCATCCACGAGGGGCCCGCCGATGGTGCCGTCGAGCGCAGACGCGCCGCCGACGTAGGCGCCGCGATACGCGTGTGCCGGGTGCCACTCCGGAACGACGGGGGAGCCGTCGCCGCTGAGGCGCCCGCGCAGGGTGCCCTCGGGGTAGTCGTCCCAGGTGCGGCCCCGGCGGCGCAGCTCCGGCACGAGGTGCTCGACGATGTCCTCGAACGAGCCGGGCGTCACGACGTAGGCGAGGTTGAAGCCGTCGACACCGCCGACCTCCACCCAGCGCTCCAGTTCGTCGGCGACCGTCTGCGGCCCGCCCACGATGACGGGTCCGATCCCGCCGATGCCGACGTAGTGCGCGATGTCGCGGGGCGTCCATTTGCGCTCGGGGTCGGCCTTGGTGAACACCGACAGGGCGGATCGCCCCGCATCCGTGTCGACGTACTCCAGTGGCACGTCCGGGTCGTACTGCGACAGATCGAGTCCCGTCCACCCGGCGTAGAGCGCGAGCGCGCCCTCGACCGAGACGTAGCGGCGGTAATCGGCGAGCTGGGCCTGAGCCTCCTCATCGGTGGCCGCGACGACCACGGTGACGAGGGTGAGGATCTTGACCGAGTCGCGCGGGCGCCCGAGCGCCTCGGCGCGGTCGCGGATGTCATCCGTGACCGGACGTGTCGCCTCGGGCCGCAGCCCGTTGATGAAGATCGCCTCGCCGTGTGTCGCGGCGAACTGCCTGCCACGAGGCGACGCGCCCGCCTGGAACATCACGGGGGTGCGCTGCGGGCTGGGCTCGGCGAGGTGGATGCCGGGGACCCGGTAGTGCCGGCCGTCGTGGCCGATCGGATGCACGCGCGCGGCATCCGCGAACACCCCGGACTCCCGATCGCGCAGCACCGCGTCGTCCTCCCAGGAGCCTTCCCACAGCTTGTACGTGACGTCGAGGAACTCCTCGGCGATCTCGTACCGGTCGTCGTGAGCGATGAGGGTGTCGAGCCCGAGGTTGCGGGCGGCGGAGTCGAGGTAGCTCGTGACGACGTTCCACCCCACGCGTCCGCGGGTGAAGTGATCGAGGGTCGAGAAGCGCCGGGCGAGTGCGTACGGCTGCTCGTAGGTGGTGGCGACCGTGACCCCGAATCCGAGGTGCTCGGTCGCGTGCGCCATCGCGGAGATCTGCACGACCGGGTCGCCCAGCGGAACCTGCGTCGCGTCGCCCAGCGCCGTGGCCGCCGAGTCGCGGTAGACGTCGTAGGTGCCCAGCACGTCGGCGATGAAGATCGCGTCGAACTTCCCCCGCTCGAGGGTCTTCGCCAGATCGACCCAGTAGTCGAGATCGTGGTAGCGATCGGCCTGGTTGTCGGGGTGCCGCCAGAGCCCCGGAGCCTGGTGGGTCACGCACGTCATGTCGAAGGCGTTCAGGATGATGCGACGTGACACGGTGCTCCTCAGAAGGTCGGGGACGACGCGACCATAGTCCGGTCTTCTCGGCCGCCGCTGAGCGCGGCGACACATTCGGTCACGGTGCGACCCACTGTTACGCGCGTTGTGCGCGATGCGGCTGCCACGCCCTAGCGTGAGCGCCGATCTGCTTCCCCGACCCGAAGCCTGAGGAGCCCCCATGTCCCTTCTTCCGAGCCGCGGCCGTCGCCGCATCCTTCTCGGTGCCGCCGGCCTCACCGCCGCGACGATCGTCATCGCGGGCTGCGCGGCCCAGGCGCCCGAGTCCGGATCGTCCGGTGCCGACGGCGACTTCTCCGGTCAGACCCTCAACGCCCTGCTCATCACCTCGCACGAGGGCGCCGGCAACTGGCTCAAGGAGCACTTCGAAGAGGAGACCGGCGCCGAGGTGAACCTCACGATCGTGCCCTACGACGAGATCGGCTCGACCCTCGCCCTCGACCAGCAGTCGGGCGCCAACACCTTCGACGTCGCGGCCCCCTGGTACGTCTCGATCGGCGACCTCGCCGAGGGCGGATCGATCCAGGACCTCACCGACTGGATCGCCGACACCCCCTCGCTCGAGGAGGACGACTTCATCCCGTCGATCAACGACCCGTACACGCTGGTCGGCGACCGCCGGTACGGACTGCCCTTCGACGGCGACACCCACGTGCTCTTCTACAACAAGGAGATCCTCGAGCGGAACGGCATCACCGAGCCGCCGGCGACGTGGGACGAGTACCTCGCCGACGTGCAGACCATCACCGAGAACGAGGGCGATGACGGCGTCTACGGGTCGGCGATCTTCGGGCAGAAGTCACCGCTCATCCTCGGCGCCGCGTACGCGAACCGCCTCGCCGGCTTCGGCGGAGAATTCGTCGATGAAGACGGCACGCCGACCATCAACTCGCCCGAAGCCGTGGCCGCCGCGCAGGCGCTGGTGGATGCCGTGCCCTACGCGTTCCCGACGGCTGCCGAGACCGACTTCGGCGTCGGCAACGGCGCCTGGTACGACGGCAAGGTCGGGTTCATCGAGAACTGGACCGACCTGGGCGTGGGGTCGGAGACGAACCCCGACTCGAAGGTCGCGGGCAAGTGGGGCGTGACGACGCTGCCCGTCGGCGGGGAGAACACCGAGGCGCGCGCGTCGCTGGTCGCCGGATTCACGTGGGTCATCGCCGCCAACACGCAGAAGACCGACCTGGCCAAGGCGTTCATCGAGTACGCCGCGTCGAGCGAGGTCAACTCCGAGCTCATCGTCGCCGACCCGCAGACGGGCATCGATCCGAACCGCGAGTCGTCACTCGAGAGCGCGGCCTACGGCGAGACCTACCCCGACCTGCAGCGGGTGAACCGCACGACGCTGAGCGGCTCGCTCGCCTGGCCTACCGGCGAGAACGCCTCGCAGGCGGCGCAGATCCTCACCGACGAGCTCGCGAAGCTGATCGCCGGCGACGGCGGCACCGCGCAGCAGACGCTCGACCGCGTTCAGGCCGAGTGGGAAGAGATCCTTGGCTGACCTCTCGACGAGAGTCCGTCCGACCCGCCCGTCCCGCCTCGTGTCGGGGCGGGCGGGTCGCCGTGCGGCGGTGCTCACCGCCCCGACCGTCCTGGCGATCGTCGTCCTGGGGGCGTACCCGCTGGCGTTCATCCTCGCGGCGGCCTTCACGGACTCGACGCTCGGCCGGCCCTTCCAGGAGTGGGTCGGCACCGAGAATCTCGAAAGCATCCTGACCGATGGCGACGTCGTCGCATCCTTCGTGCGCACGGTCGCCTACGCGATCGTCGTGGCCGTCGTCAGCGTGGCGCTCGGAGTCGCCGTCGCGGTGGCACTGGAGAGGGCGACCCGTGCGGGAGCGGTCGTGCGGACGCTGCTGCTTCTGCCCCTCATCACGCCTCCGGTCGTGGTGGGCACGCTGTGGAAGCTCGTCTTCAATCCCGGAGGCGGGCTGCTCGCGACACTGCTGCCCGGCGTCTCCCTGGCTCCCCTGTCGTCGACCGCGTGGGCGCTGCCCGCGATCGGTCTCGCCGACGTGTGGCAGTGGACGCCGCTCATCGTGATCCTCGTGTACGCCGCGCTGCTGACACAGGATCCGGCCGTGCGCGAGGCGGCATCGCTCGATGGAGCGCACGGCATCGGCCTGTTCCGGCACATCACCTGGCCTGCGATCGCCGGCACGGTGGCTGCGGCCTTCTTCATCAGGATCGTGATCGCGCTCAAGGTGTTCGATCTGGTGTTCGTGATGACCTCGGGCGGCCCCGGCCAGGCATCCACGACCACGACGTACCTCATCCAGCAGGTGGCGCTGAAGGAGTTCGACATCGGGCGGGCCTCGGCCATCACCCTCGTCTTCGCCGTCATCGTCACCGCCGTGACCCTCGGCGTTGCGGCACTCGCACGAAAGGCCCGGAATGAGTGAGCGCACGATCCGCCGGAGGCCGGTGGCGAGCACAGTGCTGTTCATCGCCCTCGCCGTGACGCTGGTGCCGCTCGCGTACCTGTTCTCGGTGTCGCTCATGGGCCGCGACGAGACGGTGTCCGGTGTGCTGTGGAGCGCCGATCCGCACTGGTCGAACTGGGGCGACGTGCTCGCGACCGACATCCCTCGTTCGATCCTCAACTCTCTCGCTGCCGCGATCGGCGGCGCGCTGATCTCGCTCGCGTTCGCGGTGCCGGGTGCCTGGGCGATCGTTCGTCACGACGCGGGCGGCCGCACTCTGGCGGCGACCCTGATGAGTCCGTGGCTGCTCCCGCCGATCGTCGCGGTGGTTCCGCTGCTCTCGCTCCTGCGCGTGGTCGGACTCAACAACACGCTCGTCGGCCTCACCCTCGTCTATGCGCTCGTCAACGTACCGGTCGCGGTCTGGCTGCTCGAGGGGTTCATCCGACGTCTGCCGATCGAGATCGAGGAGGCGGCGCTCATCGACGGCGCGGGGACGGCGCGGATGCTGTGGTCGGTGGTGGTTCCGCTGCTGCTGCCGAGTCTGGTCGCGATCGGCATCATCGTCGCGATCCTGAACTACAACGAGTTCCTCCTCGCGACCTTCCTCACGCAGAGCGTCGACTCGCAGACCTTCCCGGTCGCGCTCTCGCTCTTCTATGGTGATCGCACGCCGCACTTCGGCAAGATCGCCGCGGCATCGTTCATCGGGGTCATTCCGGTGTTCGCGGCCGCCGTGTTCTTCCAGCGCTGGCTCGTCGGGGGGCTGACCGCTGGCGCGGTGCGCTGAATCACGCCCTTCTCGTAAGCCGCAGTTTCGGAATATCGGTGCTGTATACCGGTGATCGCGTCATCCTCGACCGATTCTCTGTTCTCTTAGAAGGGGTCGCGACTGGGCGCGGCCCCAATCGGACTGGGGAAGACGATGACCGGAGAAAACGGTGTTCTGCGCGCTCTTGAGCGCGTGCTCGACGGAAAGTCGCGCGTCGATCGGCGGCGTTCGCGGGCGTATCGCATCGCCGCCGCTCTCGCGGGTGGGGTGCTCGCACTCGCCGGTGCGCTCGGGGCTATGCTCCCCGCGGCGGCGGCTCCGACGGTGACGTATTCCGACGCGATCAGCGGCCTCGTGCTCAGCACCGACAGCGGCAGCGGTGAACTCGGGCAGTGGAACACCGTCCACATCTCCGGGGAGTGGGCGGTTCCCGACGGGGCGCAGGCGGGGGAGACGTTCGGCATGACGCTGCCCGCCGAGTTCAGCCGTCAGGCCGCGGGAGATTTCGAGATCGTCGATCCGGAGACCGGCGCGGTGCTCGCGAACTGCCACGTGTCCGCAGGGCAGGGCCCCGACATCGTCTGCACCCTCACGTCCGAGGTCGAGGGGCTGGAGGAGGTCGGCGGCACCTTCTGGATGCAGGCGCGCGCCTCGCAGTCGACGAGCAGCGAGACCGTCAGCTTCGACCTGGGCGACACGATCGAGATCGTGGATCTGCCCGGCTCCGGAGGGATCGTCCCCGAGAGCCCGGCCGAGCAGGAGGAGCCGTACAAATACGGCGGTGCAACGGCGACCGACGGTCTGCTCAAGTGGACGGTCGGAGTGCCCAGCGGTCATGTCGACGGCGGTGCCTTCACGATCGCGGACACCCTCGACGGCGGTCTCGACGACCACCACTACACGGGCGAGATGCTCCTGCGTCAGAGCAGGGCGCAGGACGGAGTCCTGACGGGTGGCTGGACCTCTGTCGATCCCGCACGATACGAGATGGATTTCGCTGACGACGGACTCTCCTTCCAGCTGACGGCACGCGGACTGCCGACCAGCGGCTATGCCTATGAGCTGATCTACTACACGCAGGCCGACGGCGCGGTCGACGAGGGCGACGTGTTCGGCAATCACGCGATCGTCAACACGACCGAGACGAAGGCGACCTACACCGTGCGCGAGACGGGCGGCGGCGACGGGAGCGGCGTCATGTACACCGACTTCTCGATCACGAAGGTGCTGACCGGCGCTCAGGCGGCCGCGGCGAGCGGTGCGGAGTACACGATCAGATACTCGGTCGAAGGGGCGGATGCTCCGGCGACGACGGTCGCGGTTCCCGTCGGGCAGGCGGTCCGCAGCGCTCGCGCACCGCTCGGATCCACGTTCGTGATCGAGGAGATCGATCTGCCCGTGATCGACGGGGTCGAGTGGGGGGACTGGAGCATCACCGGTGACGGTGTGGTCGATGCGGGCGACGGAACATACGAAGTCACACCGGGCACCTCCGCGGGCGTGGTGCTGACGCTCACGAACATCGCCAACGCCGTCCCGACGCCGACCCCGACGCCGACGCCGACACCTACACCGGTGCCGTCTCCGTCGCCCACCGCGACGCCGACGCCTACCGCGACGCCGACGCCTACCGCGACGCGCACGCCGTTCGCGACGCCGACGCCGACGGCGACCCCCGTGCCGAAGCCGTCCGTGAGTCCGGCGGCTCCGACCGGTGGAGAACTCGCGATCACCGGCGGTGACAACGGGTTGTCGCTGTTGCCGATCGCCGGGGTGCTGCTCATCGGAGGGGCCATCGCAGCCGGAGTCGCTGCGAAGCGTCGAGCGGGTGCTTCACGACGCTGATCACGCACGAGCCGGGAGCGGCATCCGTCGACGCCATGGGTCGACGGATGCCGCTCCTTCGTGCGCGGGCGCGGACCGGCCGCGCAGCGGGCGCGGGCGCGGGCGCGGATCGGCCGTGCAGCGACCGCGGGCGCGGGCGCGGGCCATCGCCTCAGCGGATGGCGTAGACGGCGCCGCCGACGATGACTGCGACGATGGTCGTCCAGCCGATGATCGCGACTGCCTGCCAGATCAGGATGCGCACCTTGCCGACGCCCGACGCCGCGAGCATCGTGGCAGTGAAGTGCGTGGGCAGCAGGAGCGGCCCGAGCAGGCTCACCCCCGGCACCCCGTAGCGCTCGAACGCACGCTGGAACTTCTCGCGCCGGGCTGTGCTCCGTGGCGTCGTCTCCTGCTGTTCCTCACTCACCGTGCCACCGCCCGCGAGGGCCGCCTGGCGGGTCCGTGAGCGATTCACGATCGCTGACCGCGCACCGGAACTGGCGATGACGAGCACCGCGACGCACAGGAAGTTGCCGACCATGGCCGCGATCGCGGCGATGACGGGATTGATGCCGCCGATGATGCCGATGGCGACGGCACCCTCGCCCTCGATGAACGGGATCGCGCCCGCCAGGGCGACGATGAGCGGCTGCACGAGGTCGGGGACCTGCGCGACGATGTCCTGGAAGCTCTCGACGAGATTCATGGTGTTCTCCCTGCGGCTCACTGCGGCGGAGTGTCCGACGCGATGGATCCAGTCCATCCGACTCCTCCGGCGAGCGGCAGTGTCGAGCCGTCACTCATTCTCGGGCGGTTCGCACGCCGCATCCGTGACATCTGTCACGCCCGTATCGTGGGGGCATGAGCAGTCCCTCTCGCCTCTCCGCACCGGCGGGTGATCCGCCGCCCGGTGCACGACAGCTCGCCCGGGGGATCACCGCGACGTGGTGGTACACGTTCTCGGCTGTGGTCTTCGTCGAGCTCTTCCTGGTGTTCGTCTGGACTCTCCGCGTGTTCGTCGAACCGGGCGGTGCTGTCGTGCCGCTCGTCGTCGGCATCGGCGGCCTCGTCTGGTGGCTGTCGACCATGCCGCTGCTGGCCGATTACCGTCGTCGCCTCGACGCCGAGGCGGGAATTCCGTGGGCCCGCATCGCCGCCCCGCTGCTGATCGCCATCGGCTACGGGGTCGCGGCGGGGATCCTCGCAGACAGCCTGCTGCTCGGTGCGATGCCGATCGCGCAGTCGATCGTGCTGCTGAACTGGCCCCGCGGGGTGCGCTATCGCGTGGTCCTCTTCTTGACGGCGCTCCTGATCGTGCTGGCATTCGTCGACGGAGCGCGAGGCGCGACCGTCGGCGGCCCGGAAGTCTGGGGCCCCTCGCTCTATGCGGTGCTGATCCTGTCGATGACGGTGAGCTCCCTGTGGTGGTGGGATGTCCTCGTCGCGCTCGACCGCGCTCGTGCCTCCGAGTCCCGGCTCGCCGCGACCCAGGAGCGACTGCGCGTCGCGACCGATGTGCACGACCTGCAGGGCCATCACCTGCAGGTCATCGCGCTGCAGCTGGAGCTGGCGGAGCGGCTGATGGAGCGCGACCCGGCAGCAGCGCTCGAGCAGCTGCGGCTGGCGCGGGGCAGTGTCGATGACGCGAGGCAGGGGACCCGCGATCTGGCGACGCAGTTCCGCACGGTGCCGCTTGCAGACGAGGTCGCGAACGCGCGAGACCTGCTGTCGGCGGCCGGTCTCGAGGTCGACACCGCGATCGCTGCGGACACGGATCAGGCACCCGCGGACGCTCTCGGACCGGTGATCCGAGAGACGACCACCAACGTGCTCCGCCACGGCGCGGGTCGCCGCGCTCGCCTCTCCCTGTCTCGAGTCGCGGAGGGGTGGCGTTTCGAGATCGTCAACGACGCCGACCCGGCGGCACCCGGGGATCGGATCGGCTCCGGGATCGACGGCGTGCGACGCCGCATCACCGAGGCAGGGGGGACGCTCGAGATCCGAGAGGCAGAGGGAGAATTCGGTGTGATCGTGACGGTACCGGCACGGGGGTCCGCACCGACGAGCGAGGGTCTGCGGCGATGATCCGGGTGCTGCTGGCCGACGACGAGGCGATGATCCGCTCCGCCCTCGCCGCACTGTTGCGGTTGGAGGGCGACATCGAAGTGGTGTCCGAGTGCGCCGACGGCGAGCAGGCGGTGGCCGAAGCCCTCCGGCTGGAGCCGGACGTCTGCCTGCTCGACCTCGAGATGCCGGGGCTCGACGGAGTCGAGGTCGCGGAGCGACTGAATCGCGCCATCGCCACCCGATGCGTCGTGGTCACACGTCATGCTCGACCAGGCGTGCTGCGGCGTGCTCTGGCATCCGGAGTCTCCGGATTCCTCCCGAAATCTCGGGGCGCCGACCAGGTTGCCGACGTCATCCGTCGCGTCGCGGCGGGTGCGCGGTACGTGGATCCCGAGATCGCGGCGGATGCTCTGAGCGACGAACGGGCGCCGCTCACCGACCGCGAACTCGACGTGCTGCGTGCTGGTCGACGAGGGGAGACGACAGGGCAGATCGCACGGTCCCTGTCGCTCGCGCCGGGGACCGTGCGAAACCACATCTCGGCTGTGCTCGCGAAGCTGGCGGTGGGTACGCGTCAGCAGGCGGTGCTGCTGGCGGAGGAGCGCGGCTGGATCTGATCCGCGCCGACGTGCCCTCGGTTCCGCGCCGTGGGAGGGGAAGTGCGGGTGGAGCCGTGGGAGAGGGCTCCACCCGCGAACCGCGCTGGATGGGGAGTGGCGCGGCCCAGACGTGGATCGAGCTGTTCCCCCGTGCTCGCCATTCGTCTCACCTTCAAGACCACGACGGGGCGGAATGATGACGCACCCTCACGAAAAACATGCAGGGAATATCGCTCAGTGGGTACGGTGGCGGTGGTCGTCATCGTCGCCGTCATCATGGTCGTCGTCGAGAAGCATCCCGATCGACGTCGCACAGGCGTCGCCCTTCCATGCCTCGGCGCCTTCACGGACGGCGAACGCTGCGATCACGAGACCGGCGACCGCATCCGCCCACCACCAGCCGAGCAGCGAGTTGAGCGCGAGGCCCACGAGCACCGCGGCCGAGAGATACGTGCAGATCAGAGTCTGCTTCGCGTCCGCCACCGCGGTCGCGGATCCGAGCTCCTGCCCCGCGCGGCGCTCGGCGAGTGAGAGGAAGGGCATCACGAGCACGCTCACCGCGGTCAGGACGAGCCCGACTGTGCTGTGCTCGGGACGCTCGCCGGAGAAGAGCGCGAATCCCGACGAGGCGGTGACGTAGGCGGCCAGGGCGAAGAACGCCACGGCGATCACGCGCAGCGTCGGCTTCTCCCAGCGTTCGGGGTCTTTCCGCGAGAACTGCCAGGCGACGGCCGCCGCTGACAGGACCTCGATCGTCGAGTCGAGTCCGAAGCCGATCAGCGCCGCCGACGACGCGATCGAGCCGGCAGTGAGAGCGACCACCGCCTCGACGACGTTGTAGGCGATGGTGATTCCGACGATCAGGCGGATGCGGCGATGCAGGGTGTTCTTTCGCGCGGAGGACACGATCGGGAGCGACATCAGCAGGTGCACCCATCGTCGTCGCAGCACGTCGGATCGACGATGAGGGCGACACGCATCAGTTCTTCGAGTGCCGGAGCGAGATGCGGATCCGCGAGCTCGTATCGTGTGCGCCGACCCTCTGCGACACCCACGACCAGTCCGCATCCACGGAGACAGGCCAGATGGTTCGAGAGGAGTTGCCGGCTCACACCGAGATCATCGGCCAGGTCCGACGGATACGCGGGCGCCTCGCGCAGGGCGAGCAGGATCGCGGCGCGCGACGTGTCGGAGAGCGCGTGGCCGAGGCGCGCCACGGCTGCCGTGTGGGGGAGGGATGCGGTGAGGGTCACCGTATCAGAATACAGAAATTCCTGAATTCAGAAGATAGTGAATCGACGAGAGTGGTCATGTCAGCGCGCAACAGTCCGGAAACGTCGCCTCGGTAGCGTGGTCATCGCCGCCGAGGGAAGACGAAGGAGCGTGTGGACCATGGGTGTCACGATCGAACGGGTCGAGTGGATGCACGACGATGCCGAGCGCCTGCGCAGGGCGCAGCGGGCGGAGCTCGATGCTCGGTACGGCAGCGACGATCACGAGCCGGGGATCATCCCGACGGCCGACGACGTCGCGGTCTTCCTGATCGCGCGCGACGACGACGGCGAGGCTGTCGTCTGCGGTGGATTGCGTCCGCTCGATGCCGGGGTGCTCGGCCCCGACGTCGCCGAGATCAAGCGCATGTACGCCGCCCCGGCGAGTCGCGGCACGGGTGCCGCCGTCGCGGTGCTGCACGCCCTCGAAGACGAGGCGCGACGCCTCGGCATCCGACGTCTGGTACTGGAGACCGGCACCGCGCAGCCCGATGCGGTGCGCTTCTACGAGCGCGAGGGGTATGAGCCGATCCCGCTGTACGGCCATTATGTCGGCAGCGACCTCTCGCTCTGCTTCGCGCGGGAGCTCTTCGACAGCTGACGGACCTCAGCGCATCCGCTCGACGATGACCGCCGACTCCGACGCGACGACGAGCTGCCCCGCACGCCTTCGTGACGGCATGGTCTCGAGCAGCACGACATCCGTCTCCGCAGTGTCGAAGGCGATGTCGCCTGCCGTCAGATTCACGAGCACCGACGTCTGCCCCCGGTCGATCCGGAACGCGCGGGCCCCGGGCGCCGCGTCGGGCGTCGCGAGCGTGGCGCGCGTGCGCGTCTGATCGGGGTCCGTGAGATCGGGATTCTGACTGCGGAGCGCGATGAGTCGGCGATAGAGGTCGAGCAGGCCGGCGTGCTCCGGTGCCGAGGGCTCGCGCCAGTCGAGGTGTGAGCGATCGAAGGTCGCGGGGTCCTGCGGGTCGGGCACCAGTGCGGGGTCCCAGCCCATCTTCGCGAACTCGCCGATGCGCCCTTCTGCGGTGGCCCGTGCCAGCTCCGGCTCGGGGTGTGAGGTGAAGAACTGCCACGGCGTGGTCGCGCCCCATTCCTCGCCCATGAACAGCATGGGTGTGCCCGGGGCGGTGAGGGTGAGCACGGCGGCGACGTCGAGTCGCGCGCGCGACAGCGTGGCCGTGAGACGATCGCCCGCGGCACGATTGCCGATCTGGTCGTGATCCTGCGCGAACGTGACCAGTCGCCAGGCGGGCACCTCGGCGGGCAGCGGATAACCGTGCGTGCGTCCCCGGAACGACGAGAAGGTGCCGTCGTGGAAGAAGCCGTGCTCGGTGACCTTGACGAGTGCGCCGGGGGCAGCGAAGTCGGCGTAGTACCCCGCGGTCTCGCCGGTGAGAGCGACGTGCGCGGCGTGGTGCCAGTCGTCGGACCACTGTGCGGTGAGGCCGTGTCCGCCGGCCTCGCGAGGCAGGATCATGATGGGGTCGTTGAGGTCCGACTCGGCGATCAGGCTCAGCGGCCGATCGAGCTGGGCCGACAGCGCATCGACCCGCTCGGACAGCTCGCGAAGGATGTGAGGCGTTTGCTCGTCGTGCAGGGCGTGCACGGCATCCAGGCGCAGGCCGTCGACATGGAAGTCACGCAACCACATCAGGGCGTTCTCGATGATGTACTCGCGCACGGCGCGCTCGTCGAGATTCACCGAGTCGCCCCAGGAGGTCTGCTCGCCGGTGCGCAGGTACGGCCCGAACTCGGGCAGGTAGTTGCCGCTCGGACCCAGGTGGTTGTAGACCACGTCCTGGATCACCGCGAGACCGCGCCGATGGGCGGCGTCGACGAAGCGCTGGTATCCGGCGGGGCCTCCGTAGGCCTCGTGCACCGTGTACCAGAGCACACCGTCGTATCCCCAGTTCCAGGTGCCGCTGAAGGCGTTGACCGGAAGAAGCTCGATGTGGGTGATGCCGAGGTCGACGAGGTGATCGAGTCGCCCGATCAGGGCATCCAGAGTCCCTTCGGGCGTGAAGGTGCCGACGTGCAGTTCGTAGATCACCGCTCCGGCGAGCTGCCGCCCTGTCCAGTCCGCGTCGGTCCACTCGAAGCGAGAGGCGTCGAACAGCGCGGACGAACCGTGTACTCCGTGGGGCTGTCGTCGGGACCGAGGATCGGGGCGCAGGTCGTCTCGGCCGTCGAGGAGGAACCCGTAGCGCTCACCCTCCGCCATCGCGACATCCGCACTCCACCAGCCCTCCTCGTCAGGTGCCGGCGTGAGGTCGTGCTCCGAGATCGGCACGCGGGCGGGTGTCAACCGTCGCAGGCGCACGCTCGTCGCGTGCGGGGCCCACACCGAGATCATCGATCCTCCACCAGCAGCGCGACGGGGTAGGTGTCGAGCAGATCGGCCATCAGAATCGGTCCTTCGTCGAACCGCCGGCCGGTGAGCGCATCCTGCACCGGAAGGTCACGATGCAACAGCACGGTGTCTCCCCAGCCGCCGCGGCGTGCCAGCGCGACCGGCAGACGCGTGGCCACCGCGATCACGCCGCCCCGGTCCATCGCGACGGCGTGCGCCGACGCCTCGCCGGCGATGCCGGCGGGCCGGTAGCCGGTGAAGAGATCGGCGTGGTCACGCCGCAGGCGCAGTGCGCGCGAGGTCACGAGCAGCTTCGCGAGGCCGGAGTCGTCGATCGCGGGAAGGACGCCGCGCGCGACGTCGTCGTCGAGCTGACGCAGCATCTCCGACCGTGCGGCGAAGTCGACGGGCCGGCGGTTGTCGGGGTCGACCAGGGAGTGGTCCCAGAGCTCGGTGCCCTGGTAGACGTCGGGAACGCCCGGTGCGGCGAGCTGGAGCAGCTTGGCCGACAGCGAGTTGACCCGACCCGGAGCGATGATCTCCTGCACGAAACGCTCGAGCACGTCTCGGGCGGATCCGTTCGCGGCATCCGCGATCGCGAGCACACCCTCCTCGAACTCCTCGTCGGGATGCTGCCATCCGGTCGTCTCGGCGGCCTCGCGTGCCGCTTTCAGACCGTAGTCGCGCAGGCGCTGAGACGAGATCGGCCAGGCACCGACCGCCGCCTGCCACAGCAGTGCGTCGAGCGGGCCGTGACCTGTCGAGGCGATGCCCCGGAGCTCGGTGAGCGCCTCGGCCCAGCGCTCGGGCACCTCCGCGAGCACCGACAGGCGCGCGCGGACGTCTTCCGAGCGTTTCGTGTCATGCGTGGACAGAGCCGTCATCGAGTGCGGCCACGAGGCGAGTCGTGCCTGCTGCGCCGCGTGGAAGTCGTCGACCGAGAGAGACGTGATCGAGGGATCGCCACCGACCTCGGTCAGGGTGCCCAGACGTGTGAAGCGATAGAACGCGGTGTCCTCCACGCCCTTCGCCATCACCGCACCGGTCACCTGGGGGAACCGCTCGGCAACCTCGAGGCTCGTGTCCCTGAGCAGAGGCGCGAGCTCGCCGATCGCTTCGGCGAGGTCGGGACGCCGTGTCGCCGCATCGTCGATCGCGTGCTCCAGGTGCTCTCGACCGGCCGGAAGGTACGCCCGATACACGGGGAAGCTCGCGATGATCTCGGTCAGGGCGTCCTCGGCATCGACCACGCCGAAGGGAAGCGCTCGCACGAGTCTGCGCACCTCGGACTGCAGCAGGTCGTCGGCGACCATCCGCTTGGTCGTGAGTATCAGGTCTTGCCAGGCCTCGGCGGCGGGCAGCGTGGTCTCGGCGCGCAGCCGGGCGTCGAGTTCGTCGAGAGCGTCGACGCCGGCTCCGTCGACCAGCACGCGGTCGATCTCGCCGAGGGCGTCGTAGCCGGTGGTGCCGTCGGTGCGCCACCAGGAGGGCAGCTGCTCGCCGGGCTCCAGGATCTTCTCGACCAGGGTGTAGGCGGCGCCTGTCGCATCGGCGAGATGCTCCAGGTAGGCGCCGGGGTCCGAAAGGCCGTCGGGGTGGTCGACGCGCAGCCCGTCCGCGAGGCCCTCGACGATCCACCGGGCGATCTCGCGGTGCGACTCGTCGAACACGTCGGGGAGTTCGACACGGATGCCGGCGAGCTCGGAGACCGCGAAGAAGCGGCGGTAGTCGAGATCGGTGTTCTGGTCTTCCCAGAACCGCAGCTCGTAGTGCTGGGCGTCGAGCAGTGCGGGCAGGTCGGCCGCGAGTTCTCCCGTGTCGGGTGCCAGCGGCAGCACGTGGTCGAAGTAGGTCAGGACGCCGTCCGGAGCATCGTCCGCGGGCGTCGTGTCGATCACGATCTCGCCGGCGGCGAGCACCTCTTCGAGCGAGGACCCGAGGATCGGCAGTCGCACCCGTCCCTCGGCGACACGCGTGTCGATGTCGAAGGCCACCGCGTGCCGCGAGGCACCACCGAGCCGCAGCATGTCCCACCACCACAGGTTCGCGCGAGGGATCGCCACCCCCACGTGGTTCGGCACGATGTCGACGAGGATGCCGAGCCCGGCTCCGCGAGCGGCGGCGGCGAAGCGCTCCAGGCCCTCCGGGCCGCCGCGGGCGTCGTCGACCCGCGAGTGGTCGACGACGTCGTATCCGTGGTCGGAGCCCGGTACCGCTGCGAGCAACGGCGACAGATATGCCCAGGACGAGCCGAGGTCGGACAGGTACTCCGTGACCGCCGCGGCGTCGTCGAGCGTGAATCCGGCGCGGATCTGCAGGCGATACGTCGACAGGGGGCGCTGGGTCATCGAGGCAGCTCCGGGGTCGGTGCGGGCGACGGGGTCTCGGCGCGCTCGGTCTGGATGCGCAGGGAGGCCTCGACGGAATCGTCCGTCGGCACCTCGGTCTGGTCGAGCTCGCGCAGCACGAGCAGTGAGTGGGCTTCCAGAGTCACGGGTGCTCCGGCGTCGAGCGGCGTTCCCCCTGCCCGATCGGAGGCGGTGTCGATGGCCACCTCCCAGGCGAGTCCGTGCCGCTCGTCCGGCAGTACGGCATCGATCGCATCCGCTCCGCTGTGGAAGTACACGAGGAAGTTCTGATCAGCGACCGGTCGGCCGCGGCGATCCTTCTCGCGGATTCCCTGGCCGTTGAGGAACATGCCGATCGCCTGCCCGAACCCCGAGTCCCAGTCCTCCGGCTCCATCCGACGTCCGTCGGGGCGGAGCCAGACCACATCGGGCACGCGCTCGCCGTCTTCGGAGCGCACGGGTCGCCCGTCGAAGAAGCGGCTGCGCCGGAAGGTCGGATGCGAGCGTCGTAGCCGGGCCACAGCGGCCGTGAACTCGACCAGGGGTCGATCCGCAGCCTCCCAGTCGACCCAGGTGATCTCGTTGTCCTGCGCGTAGCCGTTGTTGTTGCCGTCCTGCGTGCGTCCGAGCTCGTCGCCGTGAGCGATCATCGGCACTCCCTGCGACAGCAGCAGCGTCGCCAGGAAGTTGCGCTGCTGCCGGGCGCGGATGCGGTTGACGGCCTCGTCGTCGGTCGGACCCTCCACTCCGTTGTTCTCGGAGCGGTTGTGCGATTCCCCGTCGTTGTTGTCCTCGCCGTTGGCGTCGTTGTGCTTCTCGTTGTACGACACGAGGTCGCGCAGCGTGAAGCCGTCATGCGCGGTGACGAAGTTGATCGATGCCACGGGGCGCCGACCGGAGTGCTCGTAGAGGTCGGCGGACCCCGTCAGCCGCGAAGCGAACTCCCCGAGGGCCTGAGGCTCGCCGCGCCAGAAGTCGCGCACGGTGTCGCGGTACTTGCCGTTCCACTCGGTCCACTGCGGGGGGAAGTTGCCGACCTGGTAGCCACCGGGTCCGACGTCCCACGGCTCGGCGATCAGCTTCACCTGCGAGACGATCGGGTCCTGCTGCACGAGCTCGAAGAAGGCCGCGAGTCGGTCGACGTCGTAGAACTCGCGAGCGAGGGTCGACGCCAGGTCGAAGCGGAATCCGTCGACGTGCATCTCGGTGACCCAGTAGCGCAGCGAGTCCATGATCAGCTGCAGCGCATGCGGGTTGCCCGCGTTGAGGCTGTTTCCCGTCCCGGTGTAGTCGGTGTAGTAGCGACGGTCCTCTTCGAGCCGGTAGTACGCCTCGTTGTCGATGCCCCTCATCGAGAGCATCGGGCCCATGTGGTTGCCCTCGGCGGTGTGGTTGTAGACCACGTCGAGGATCACCTCGATGCCGGCGGCGTGCAGAGCGCGCACCATCGCCTTGAACTCCTGCACCTGCTGGCCGTGCTGGCCGCTCGAGGCGTAGTCGTTGTGCGGTGCGAAGAACGCGAGGGTGTTGTAGCCCCAGTAGTTCGTCAGTCCCTTGTCGAGAAGCGTCGAGTCGTAGACGAACTGGTGCACCGGCATCAGCTCGATCGCGGTGATCCCGAGATGCACGAGGTGCTCGATGACCGAGGGATGCGCGATGCCGGCGTACGTGCCGCGGAGTTCCTCCGGCACGTCGGGATGCCGCTCGGTGAGGCCCTTGACGTGCGCCTCATAGATCACGGTCTGCGCATAGGGCGTCTTGGGCAGACGGTCGCCGGCCCACTCGAAGAAGGGATTGATGACGACGCCCTTGACCATCGTGGCGGCGGAGTCCTCGTCGTTGCGCGAATCGGGGTCGCCGAAGTCGTAGCCGAAGAGCGGCTGACCCCAGTCGATGCGTCCGGCCACCGACTTGGCGTAGGGGTCGAGCAGAAGCTTGTTCGGATTGAAGCGCTGGCCCTGAGCAGGGTCGTACGAGCCGTGCACGCGGTATCCGTAGAGCTGACCGGGCTGCACCGACGGCAGGTAGCCGTGCCACACGAAGGCGTCGACCTCTTCGAGGGGGACGCGCTCCTCGTTGCCGTCGTCGTCGAACAGGCACAGCTCGACCTTCTCGGCGGCCTCACTGAACAGGGCGAAGTTCGTGCCTTGACCGTCGAAGGTCGCGCCGAGCGGATAGGGGGAACCGGGCCAGACGTCGTGGCTCACTGAGCGCGCCGAGTCGCGACGGCGCGGTGCAGAACGGTCTTCACGGCGTTATGGAAGTCATGCACTTGAGCGATCTCCTCGGAGTGGGGGTACGGGTGTCCGACGTAGCAGACGAACACCGGATGCACGTGTTCGACGTAGCCTACGGGTCCGTCGTGAAGCACGACGTAGCGTTCGAGGTCGACTCTCTCGTAGAGAGGCTCGTCGGGCGTGCGCTCTGTCTGGGGAGCCTGGCTGTCTGCGGGCAGTCGGTCATGCGCGGCATGGGTCTTCGCACTCATGATGGCTCCTGATTCTGTTGATGGTGCTCACGCTACGGCCGAGCAGAATTCCGCGATATCCCATTGCCAGGTCGACGATCACGCGCTATGTCGCGAGAGTGGGAGGCGGGCGAGCCGTTCTCAGGCGAGCGATTCCGGGAGCTGCGTGTCATCACCGCGCGGCCACCTGCGACAATGGAAGTCCCGTGCCGATTCCGAACCGAGGAGCACCCGTGCAGTACATCTCCACCCGAGGCGGCATGCAGCCGCTGCCGTACTGCGAGACCCTGCTCGAGGGGCTCGCGCCCGACGGTGGACTGGCCGTTCCCGAGACCATGCCGACCGTCGACGGCGAGACGCTCGAGCGCTGGCGTGCGCTGACCTACCCGCAGCTCGCGACCGAAGTGCTGGGCCTGTTCGCCACCGACATCCCGAGGGCGGACCTCGCTCGCATGACGGCCGCAGCCTACGAGCCGTTCCCCGAAGAGGTCGTGCCGCTGCGGTCGATCGGCGACGACCTCACGCTCGTGGGGCTGTCGGAGGGGCCCACGCTGGCGTTCAAGGACATGGCGATGCAGTTCCTCGGCCAGGTCGTCGAGTACGCGCTCGAGCGCAAGGGCTCGGTGCTCAACATCCTCGGTGCGACGTCCGGTGACACCGGGTCCGCTGCCGAGCACGCGCTGCGCGGCAAGGACCGCATCTCGGTGTTCATGCTCTCTCCGAAGGGGCGCATGAGCGCGTTCCAGCGAGCGCAGATGTTCTCGCTCGATGACGAGAACATCCACAACATCGTCGTCGACGGCGTCTTCGACGACTGCCAGAACCTCGTCAAGCAGCTCGCGGGTGACCTCGACTTCAAGCGCGCTCAGCACCTCGGTGCGGTGAACTCGATCAACCTCGCCCGCATCACCGCCCAGGTCGTCTACTACTTCTGGGCGTGGCTGCGCGCGACGGACGCCGGCGGCTGGACCGAGGTGTCTTTCACGGTGCCGTCGGGCAACTTCGGCAACATCCTCTCGGGCTTCTTCGCCAAGCAGATGGGTCTTCCGATCCGTCGCCTCGTGCTCGCCACCAACGAGAACAACGTTCTTGACGAGTTCTTCCGCACCGGCGTCTACCGCCCGCGCAGCGCGGCCCAGACCCTCGCGACGTCGAGCCCGTCGATGGACATCTCGAAGGCGTCGAACCTCGAGCGGTTCATCTTCGAGCTCGTCGGCCGTGACGCCGCCCGCGTCGTGAGCGCCTGGCAGGACCTCGATACTCAGGGCCACTTCGACTTCACCGCGGACCTCGGGCGCTTCGTCGAGGAATTCGGCATCGTCAGTGGCACCTCGACGCACGACGACCGGCTCGCGACCATCAAGGCGGTCTATGACGCGTCGGGCGACATCATCGACCCGCACACCGCTGACGGCGTCAAGGTCGCGCGGGACTACGTCGAGCCGGGTGTGCCGATGCTCGTGCTCGAGACCGCGAAGCCCCAGAAGTTCGCCGAGACGATCCGTGAGGCGATCGGTGTCGAACTCGACTACTCCTCCGAGTTGCGCGCGATGCTCGACGCCCCGCAGCGCACGACCGAGATGGCCGACGACGAGCACGAACTCCGCGCCTTCATCGAGGCGAACGCGCTGCGCTGACCTCGGGCTTGACGCGCCGCCGCGGGCGGGGCGTCACTCCGGGTCGCCGTGCAGCGTCCACGGCACGCCGAACCGGTCGACGAGCATCCCGAACGTGCCGCCCCATGGCGGAGTGTCGAGCGGCATCGTGATCGCCGCGCCGGCGGCCAGCGCGTCCCAGACCTCCTGAGTGCGCTCCTGCGTATTGCCGCTGAGCGACACGGAGAAGCCCTGCGGCGGTTCGAACGGCATGCCGTCGGGTGTGTCCGAGGCCATGAGCACGAGCCCGTCGGGCGTCGTGAGCTGCGCATGCATCACGAGGTCTTTCTGATCGGGATTCTGGACCATGTCGGGGAACTCGCCGAACACGGTGATGACCAGATCACCGCCGAGCACGCTCCGATAGAACTCCATCGCCTGCCGCGCCTCGGTGCGGAACGAGAGATACGGGTTGAGAATCGCCATGCTGTTGCCCCCAGTGGTGTGATGCGGTGTCGCCGTCGACCCCGCTGCACGCTCATTCTTCGCCGGGGGTCGGACATCCGCACGAGCGTGCGCGGCGCTCAGACGGCAGCGCTCTCACCGCGGCCGTGAGCACCTGGGGCACGGTCGGAACGCCCTCGGCGCGGAACACCTGAGTGCCTTCCGCGTCGCGGATGATGACGGTGGGGGTGAAGCGGATGTCGAGTGCCTCGGCGGCATCAGGATCGCGGGCGACGTCGATCTCGGTGATCGTCGCGTCGGGGAGGAAGCGGGCGGCGTCCGCGAGAACCGCTCGGGTGCGCGAGCAGGCTCCGCAGAACGCGGAGGTGACGAGCGTCAGTTCCATCGGTGTCCTCTCGATCCTCCGATTGCAACCGACAACGCCTCTGCGCTGTTCCCGCCCCGATCAGAACTCGGTGCGCTTGAGGAGTTCCCGGTTCGTCCGGATGTGCTCGTAGTCCCACTGGATCGTGCGTGACTCGGCGAGCCAGCCGCTGAGTGCGGTGGTGTCGATCTCGCGGACGTCGAGATACCTCGCCTCCGCCGCCTGGAACGTCCCCGATGCCGTCAGGCCGTCGCCGCTGAACGACTGTCCGCTCCAGAACATCAGGCGGACGGCATCCTTCAGCCGGTGGTATCCGACGATCGGATTGCCGTCGAGGAACCACACCGGATGCGCGTGCCAGACCTTCGACGTCGCCTCGGGGAGTCCGCGCTCGATCTCGGCTGCGAGGACGTCGCAGATCTCCCGATCTTCCGGCGTCAGCCTGCGGTGGTACTCGTCGATGTCGGGTGCGCGCGTCATGGTGCGAGTATGGCCTGCGCTCGCGCGAAGGTCGAGGGTTAGGTGGTCGTCGTGTCGGCGCGGGGATGCAGCAGCCCCGATGCGGCGCCGAGTGCGGCCCCGACGACGGTGTCGATGATGCGCTCGACCGCGACGTCCATCGAGCCGATCTCTCCGGTCGCGGCGCCGGTGAGCAGCAGCACCAGGGGAGTGATGAAGACGAGCGCCAGGGCGTAGTGGCGCACGACGACGAGCTCGATGGTGAACTGCAGGGCGCCCAGCAGCAGAGCCAGCCACAGGCCCGACGGATGCAGAAGTGCGAGCAACGCGTACACGCCGGCGCCGACGACGGTGCCGAGCATCCGGTGCAGTCCGCGCTGCACGGCGGCTCGCCGCGCGGCCGCGCCGCCGATCACGGCGACCGCCGATCCGACGATCCAGTACGTCCGTGTCGGGTCGATCACCAGACCCAGCAGCACTCCGATCACCGCGACGATGGCGACGCGGAGGACGAGAACGCGTGAGTCCGCGGTGTAGGCGGGCCCCGGCAGCAGCTCCCGGAGCGGTCGGGCGGTGATCGTGCGTGTACGAGGACGCAGCAGCGGCGCCATCGCGACCAGATACGAGAACAGACAGCCTGCCGCGAGCGCGGCGATGTAGACGAGCGGTGCGATCGGCGAACTGGCGATGACGTGGGCGGAGAGGCCGAAGACCAGCACGAAGAACAGAGGACCGGGTGGGCCGAGGCGGAACCCGAATGCGAGCGCCGCGCTGGCGATCGCGACCACCACGACCCCGATGCTCACGAGCCAGGCGTTCGCAGAGGCTGCGACGCCGAGGGTGGCGCTGACGATCAGTCCCGCCGCGACGAACGGCAGGATCCTCGCCCGGTCGATGACGGGGGCTGTGCCGGCGAACAGGACGGTGAAGGCGCCGGATGCCGCGATGTAGCCGAGCGACGGTTCGCCCAGCAGCGTCATGACCGCGATCGGGACGGCGATTCCGAGCGCGGCCTGCGTCGCCAGGTGCCAACGCGGACCGCGCTTGGGCGCCAGGGCGAACAGACTCATCCCTCCATTGTCTCGCGGCTCACACACCCCTCATGACTCGGCCGTGTCGTTCGGGTCGCAGTTCGTGCCGCGCGACCCGGCGGCGCACGGCACGAACTGCGACCGGAGTGCCCCACGGATGCGTCGAAGGGCCGACGCTACGATGGCCGACGTGACCGAACCGCGCTCCGGAATCGCTGAACGCCTCTCGCAGATGATCCAGCTGCCGACGGTGTCGGCCGAGCTCGAGCAGCGTGGACCCGAGCCGTTCGAGGACTTCGTCGCGCTGATCGCCGACCTCTACCCGCTCGTGCACGAGAAGCTGACGCTCGAGCGGCACACGGAATTCGGGCTGCTCTTCCACTGGCGCGGGAGAGGCGCCGCCTCCGATGGCCCCGTCGTGCTGATGGCGCACTATGACGTGGTGCCGGTCGACGAGAGCGACGCGTGGACGCACCCGCCGTTCGCCGGAGTCATCGCCGACGGCATCGTCTACGGACGTGGAGCCCTCGACGACAAGGGCCCACTGATCGTCGTCCTCGAAGCGGTCGAGCACCTGCTCGCCGACGGCTTCGTCCCCGCCCGCGACGTCTACCTCTCGTTCGGCGGAAACGAGGAGACCTACGGCCGCGCTGCGGAGGAGATCGCACGCGTGCTTCGAGAGCGCGGCATCGTCCCGTGGCTGGTCGTCGATGAGGGAGGCGCGGTCGTCGATGCTCCATTGTCGTTCGTTCCCGGACGCGCGGCCATGATCGGCGTGGGTGAGAAGGGCGTCCTGACGCTCACTCTGTCGGCGCGCGGCGAGGGAGGTCACGCCTCCGCGCCCCCGACTCTCACGGCCGTGCGTCGAGTGGCGCGCGCCGTCGACCGACTCGGCCCCACCACGTTCCGCCCCCGGCCCTCGAAGGCCGTCGGGCGGATGCTGACGCAGCTCGGGGCTCAGACCCCGGGACCCGCTCGACATCTGCTCCGGCTGCTCGGGTCCGCGCCGTTCCTCACGGGTCGGGTCTTCGCGGCGCTCGGCGGCGAGCCGGCCGCGCTGGTGCGGACGACGGTGGCGCCGACGATGCAGTCGGGCGGAACGGCGGCCAACGTGCTGCCCTCACAGGCATCGGCGACCGTGAACCTGAGGATCGCCCTGGGCGAGACCACGCAGCAGACCGTGCTGCGGGTGCGCCGCCGCATCCGCGATCCGCTCGTGACGGTGAGCGTCGAGGAGGCGAGCGAGCCGTCTCCCGAGTCCCCGACCGACAACGCCCAGTTCGCTCTGCTCGGGGACGCGCTCGCCGTGTCGCACCCCGGCGTTCCGGCGGTGCCGTACGTGATGATGGCCGCGACGGACTCGCGGCACTTCCATCGCTTCGCACCCGCGGTCTACCGTTTCGCGCCGCTCGACATGACCAACGCGCAACGGGCGTCGATCCACGGCGTGGATGAGAACGTCGAGATCGAGGCCCTCGAGCGAGGCGAGCGGTTCCATCGCGCTCTCCTCAAGGGTCTAGGGTGATCTCACCTACTCCCGGACGTCCGCGCGTTCGGTTCTCCCTTGTCGTCGAGGAGACGCGATGACCCGCAGTCGGACTCTGGGCACCCTGGCGACGGTCGTCGGCTTCCTGGCCTTCGTCGAGTTCACGAGCGGTGTCCTGCAGGGCTATTACACGCCCATGCTCACCGACATCGCGCGGCACCTCGGCATCCACGACGCCGACGTCAACTGGCTCGAGGGTACGCAGCTCATGCTCTCGGCTCTCGTCGTGCCGGCGTTCGCGAAGCTCGGCGACATGGTCGGCCACAAGCGGATGCTGCTGATCTCGACCGCGCTGACCGCCGCGGCCGCACTCGTGCTGCCGTTCACGGACTCGTTCACGGTCTTCCTCATCGGCTGGACGCTGATGGGGTTCTACGTCGTGTGGCTGCCGCTTGAGATCGCCCTGATCTGGTCGCGCTCGCGGCGCATGGAAGGGCGTTCCTCGATCACAGCGAAGGCCGCCGGTCTGCTGGTGGCGGCGCTCGAGGGCGGTGCGATCATCGGCGCACTCGCCGGTGGTGCGCTCATCGACGTGCTTCCGCTCACGGTCGTGCTCCTCATTCCGGGCGTGCTCATCGTCGTGTGCTTCTTCGTGATCCTGTTCGGGGTCAAGGAATCGCCGGACCCGACCGGCGGAGTCTTCGACACCGTCGGCGTCGTGCTCATCTCGATGGCGCTCATCTGCTTCACCGGCGGACTCAGCCTGCTGCGTCTCGAGGGCGGGCTGGTGAACCCGTGGTCGTGGGCTGTCGTCGTGCTCGGCCTCCTGCTCGTGATCCCATTCGTCCTGTGGGAGCTCCGCTGCGCCGACCCGCTCATCGACGTGCGCATGTTCCGCTCCCCGGCGCTCGGCCCGGTGTTCCTCACCGCAGGACTCTTCGGGGTGAGCGTCCTGGGCGCGCAGGCGCCGCTGTCGACCTTCGCTCGCACCGACCCTGGCGTGTACGGCTACGGGCTCGGAACGACAGGCTTCGCGACGTCGTTGATCATCGGCCTATATCTGATCGCGATGATCGCCGGTGCCCTTCTGCTCCCCGTGATCGCCCGTCTGCTCACCCCACGGATCACCCTGATGGGCGCATCCCTGCTCGTGGGTGTCGGATTCCTGCTGTTCCTGCCGTTCCACGACTCCTATCTGCAGGTCGTGACCAACATGGTGGTCGTCGGCCTCGGATCCGGGGCGCTCGTCGCGGCCCTTCCTGCCGCCGCGGCGTCCGCTGCTCCCGCCACGCAGACGGGTGTCGCGACAGGGCTCACGAACTCGGTCAAGACGGTCGGCGGCGCGATCGCCTCGTGCGTCTTCGGCATCGCGCTCCTGAACGGTGTGAGCGGTGCGGTCGAGGGCACCGCCGGATCGTTCGCCGGGTACATCACCGTCTGGGTGGTCTGCGGTGTCACGGCTCTCGTCGCCGCCGCGATCCTCGTGTTCGTGCCGAAGGAGGCGTTCACCGACCGGGCGGATGCCGACGCGGTCGCCGCGCCGATGGCCTGACGTCAGTCTCGGTCGAGGCCGAACGAGCGCTTGACCACGGCCTGCATGTCGCGGTCAAGCCCGTCGATGCGGGTGTTCACGGTGTCGAAGCGGGCGTTCACGGTGTCGAAGCGCGCATTCATCTCGCCGCGGAGGCCGCCGATCTCCCCGCGGAGCCCGCCGATCTCGGCGCGGACGACGCGGATGAACAGAGTCGACACGACCGTCAGCATTCCGAGCATGAGCGCAGTGAACGAGCCGATCATCGTCCAGATCTGAGCGTCGTTCATGAGGTGCACCGTGTCATCCTCGCATCGTTCCAGACGCCGTATCGGAATCGACCTCGCTGTATACCGTCATCCCGTGGCATGGGGAGGAGTCGCGGTATGCGCGCGATGTGCAGAAGGCACCCGGCAGACGGACGGTCAGGACGAGCGCGGTGGGTTGTGCATGAACTCGACGCGGATGCCGCTCGCGTCCTCGACGAACGAGGCATCCCTGCTTTAGGTCACCGACGGTGATGCCCAGGTGATCGACAAGTGCCATGCTCCCAGTCTCGCAGGCCGGGGTCCGGCACCCCGGAGGACTCAGTGCGGCGCGTGGTACTCGGCTTCGCCGCGCTTCCAGTAGCCCTTCACCACGGCACGCGCCGCGTCGATGCCCCACCGTTCCAGCAATGCGCGCCCTGGCTTCACGATCGACTGCTCGGCCGCGATGAACACGAACGGGTCGTCGCCGATCGAATCCGCTGACGTCAGTCCGTCGAGGAACGCGGTGAGAGCGGAGCCCGACGGAGCATCACCCCGATGGAACCACTCGATGTCGACAGGGGCTTCGATGTCGACCTCACAACCGGCCGAGACCGTCTCGATGACGATTCGCGCGGCGACATCGATGGGGATGAGCGTCGCGAAGCGACGTATCGCGGGGATCGCGGTCTCGTCGCCGATCAGAAGCCAGGAACCAGGCGCGCCCGTCAGCACCATCGATCCACGGGGTCCGCCGACGCCGATCGATGAGCCGAGGGGAGCGGTGGCGGCCCAGGGGGCGGCGATGCCCGCGTCGCCGTGCACCGCGAACTCGACGTCGAGCCAGTCCGATCCCCAGGCGAGCGGTGTGTACTCGCGACTCGGTGCCGCCCGCATCTCCTCGACCGTGCTCGCGGGGCCGGTGGGGAAGAACAGGCGCATGTGGTCATCGGATCCGGGGGACTCGAAACCCTCCAGATCGTTGCCGGTGAGGCGCACACGGACGAAGTCGGGGGCTAGCCATTCCCTGGCGCTCAGCGTCACCGTGCGGAAGCGCAGATCGAGGCCGCGTCGCTCGATCGTGAAGCCGGATTTCGTATCGCTCATAAAGTAAGGCTAACCTATCTTTCCAGAACCACTTAGGTATGCCTAAGTGGCTCGTCCTGCGCCAGTCGTGCGCGTTTCCACACAGCAGAACAGGAGTCTCTCCATGTCCGTGCCCAGAATCCTCACCGCCACGAGCGTCGGCGTCGTCGGTCTTCTCGCCCTCGCAGGGTGCTCCACCGCCGCTGAGGCCGAACCGGAAGAGACGGAGGCCGCCGCAGCTTCCGTCACGATCGAGGACAACACGGGCGAACACGAGATCGCGACGCCTCCGGCATCGGTCGTGGCCCTCGACAACCGCACCTTCCAGACGCTGTCCGACTGGGGCGTCGAGCTCTCCGCCGGCGCGGTCGCCCTCATGCCCGACTCCGTCTCGTACCTCGACGACGACTCGATCGTCGACATCGGACTCCACAGCGAGCCGAACCTCGAGGCAATCGTCGCGGTCGAGCCCGACCTGATCATCAGCGGCCAGCGCTTCACGCAGCACAACGAGGCCATCGCAGACCTGGTGCCCGACGCCACGATCATCGACCTCGAGCCGCGCGACGGCGAGCCCTTCGACACGGAGCTGAAGCGGCAGACCACGGTGCTCGGCGAGATCTTCGGCAAGCAGGACGAGGCGCAGACACTCGTCGACGACTTCGACGCCGCGGTCGAGCGTGCCAAGGCCGCGTATGACGATTCGGCCACGGTGATGGCCGTCAACACCTCGGGTGGCGAGATCGGCTACCTCGCTCCGACCGTCGGACGCTCGCTCGGCCCGATCTACGACATCCTCGGCCTCACGCCGGCGCTCGAGGTCGACGACGCCAGCGACGATCACCAGGGCGACGACATCTCGGTCGAGGCGATCGCCGCCTCGAACCCCGACTGGCTGCTCGTGCTCGATCGCGATGCCGTCTTCGCCGCCGAGACGCCCGACTACGTGCAGGCGTCAGAGATCCTCGTCAACTCAGAGGCGCTCGCCGGAGTCACCGCGGTCGCCGACGAGCAGATCGTCTACATGCCCACCGACACGTACCTCAACGAGGGCATCCAGACGTACACGACGTTCCTCAACGACTTCGCCGACGCCCTCGAGGCCGCGCAGAAGTGACCACGGCATGGCGGCATCCGATTCCTCGTCGGATGCCGCCATCCGGCATTCCGTCATGAATCGCCCCGTCCCCACTGCGTCCGTCCGCGCGCTCGAGCCGCCGCGCTCCGCCGGACGGCTCTTCGACGTGAAGCTGCTGGTCGGCGTCGTCGTCGTCATCGCGCTCCTCGTGCTCTCGCTCTTCACCGGGGTGTACGACATCGCCGGCGCGGCAGACGGCGCGGAGATGTTCCAGATCACGCGCATCCCGCGCACCATCGCCCTCGTGCTCGCCGGCGCGGCCATGGCCATGGCCGGCCTCGTGATGCAGCTGCTCACCCAGAACAGATTCGTCGAACCGACGACCACCGGAACGACCGAATGGGCGGGTCTGGGCCTGCTGGCCGTGATGGTGTGGGTGCCTCAGCCGTCGATCCCGCTGCGCATGCTCGGCGCGATCGTCGCCGCGTTCATCGGCACCATGGTGTTCTTCGCGTTTCTGCGTCGTGTCTCGCTCACGTCGTCGCTCATCGTGCCGATCGTCGGCATCATGCTCGGCGCGGTGGTGGGCGCGGTGTCCACCTACTTCGCGCTGGCCACCGACTCGCTCCAGGCCATCGGGGTCTGGTTCGCCGGCAGTTTCACGTCCGTGCTGCGGGGTCAGTACGAGATGCTCTGGATCGTCGCGGTGGTCGGCGTGATCGTCTTCCTCGTCGCCGATCGCCTGACGATCGCCGGACTCGGCAAAGAGGTGGCGACAAACGTGGGTCTGAACTATGACCGGGTCATCCTGCTCGGCACGGCTCTCATCGCCGTCACCACCGGCGTGGTGACGGTCGTCGTCGGCAATCTGCCGTTCCTCGGGCTGATCGTGCCGAACATCGTCTCGATGGTCCGCGGCGACGATCTGCGCAGCAACCTGCCGTGGGTCTGCCTGCTCGGGATCGCCATCGTCACGGTCTGCGACATCATCGGGCGGACGATCATCATGCCCTTCGAGGTTCCGGTGTCGCTGATCCTGGGCGTCGTCGGCGCGGTCGTCTTCATCCTCCTGCTCCTGAGGCAGCGCCGCCGTGGCTAGTGCGGTCGCGACTGGTGCCCGCACCTCCGGATCGTTCACGACGTCGAGAGCACGACGTCGCTACGTCGTCGTGCTCGGCATCCTCATCGCGGTGTCGGCGCTGTTCGCCTTCGGCCTGCTGGCCTGGGACAACCCGATGCCGGTCGGGTCCGCAGGCTTCTGGCGCATCGCCCAGCATCGAGCGACGAACGTGACGGTCATGGTGGTGGTGGCGATCGCACAGGCGATCGCCACCGTGAGCTTCCAGACCGTCACGAACAACCGCATCATCACGCCGTCGATCATGGGGTTCGAGTCGCTCTACCGCGTCGTGCAGACGACCACGGTGTACCTCTTCGGAGTCGCGGGCCTCGTCGCCATCCAGGGCGTCTGGCAGTTCGGGCTGCAGGTCGTGATCATGGTGGCGCTCGCGATGGCGCTGTACGGGTGGCTGCTGTCAGGGCGTTACGGCAACCTGCACATCATGCTGCTCGTCGGCATCATCATCGGCGGCGGCCTCGGCGCGATCTCGACGTTCATGCAGCGGCTGCTCACACCCAGCGAGTTCGACGTGCTCGCCGCTCGCCTGTTCGGCAACGTGTCGAACGCCGATGCTTCCTACCTGCCGCTGGCGATCCCGCTCTGCCTCGCGGCCTCGGCGCTGCTCGTGATGCGGTCGCGGCGATTGAACGTCATGGCTCTGGGGTCGGATGCGGCGCGCTCGCTCGGGCTCGACCACAGGCGCGAGATGTACATGGTCCTGTTCCTGGTCGCGGTGCTGATGGCGACCTCGACCGCGCTGGTCGGGCCGATGACCTTCCTCGGATTCCTCGTCGCGACACTGGCGTATCAGTTCGCCGACACGCACGACCATCGGCTCATCTTCTCCGTGGCCGTGCTCACGGCCTTCACGATCCTCGCGGGGGCGTACTTCGTGATGAAGAACGTGTTCTATGCGCAGGGCATGGTGTCGATCCTCATCGAGCTCGTGGGCGGAATCGTGTTCCTCATCGTCATCCTCAGAAAGGGCAGGCTGTGATCGCACTCGACGGCGTCCGCCGTGACTACAGCAGCGAGGTCGCGATCGGCCCCGTCGATCTCGAGATCCCCGCGGGCGGGATCACCGCGCTGATCGGTCCGAACGGAGCGGGCAAGTCGACCCTCCTGACCATGATCGGCCGGCTCGGCGGCATGGATGCCGGCACGATCGAGATCGCGGGGTACGACGTCGCCACGACCCGATCGAAGGACCTGGCGAAGATCGTCTCGGTGCTGCGGCAGGAGAACCACTTCGTCACCCGACTCACCGTGCGCCAGCTCGTCGGCTTCGGGCGTTTCCCGCACTCGAAGGGAAGGCTCACGCGCGCGGACGAGGAGCTCGTGAGCCGGGCCATCGACTTCCTCGATCTCGGGGATCTCGAAGGGCGATACCTCGACGAGCTGTCGGGCGGCCAGCGCCAACGCGCCTACGTCGCCATGGTGCTGGCGCAGGACACCGAGTTCGTACTGCTCGATGAGCCGCTCAACAACCTCGACATGAAGCACGCGGTGCAGATGATGCAGCACCTTCGCCGCGCCTCGGACGAACTCGGCCGCACGATCGTCATCGTGCTGCACGACATCAACTTCGCCGGTCATTACGCCGATCACATCTGCGCGATGAAGGACGGCGAGGTGGTGGAGTTCGGTTCACCCCGCGAGATCCTGACCGACGAGGTCCTGACCCGCGTGTTCGACACGCCGGTGCAGGTCATCGACGGACCGTCAGGACCGCTCGCCGTGTATTACTGACGGCGGTTCGCGGGTCGGGTCGAAGGCGTGCGTCGGTCGGGCCGTGTTCGAGCTCGCGTCAGAGCTCGATCCCGTGGTCCTCATCGTTCACGCCCGCATTGCGCCCGCGGCGGGATTCATACCCGATGAACCAGCCGAGCCACACGATGGCGGCCAGCAGGATGCCGAGCCAGACGTTCTGGAAGATCAGCCCGATCACGACTCCGAGGATCAGAAGCCCTGCGGTGACGGAGAAACGGAGCAGGTTGCGGGACATGCGTTCAGCCTAGAGCGCCGGAGGCGGCGAAGGGTCAGCGATTCCTGTTGTCCTCGGGGGAGAGGCGTGGGCCGCGTCGTGCCTCGCTGATGCCGCTCGCGAAGATGAGCCGGATCACCCGTTGGCGATGGCCCGCCCAGGGCGCGAGGAGTTCGAGCATCCCGTCGTCGTCGGTGCGATGGCCCGTGAGCACGTGGCCGACCTCGTGCGCGAGGTGGTAATCGCCGACGCTGACCGCATCAGGGTCGCCGAGCGCGCGGATGCGCGTCTCCGCCGAGGTCCAGAGACCGATGCCGGGAAGGCTCGTGAGCACGCGATCCCGGTCTTCGCCGCTCTCGGCCGCGAGGAGAGCGCGCGAGACGCTGTCGCCCCGCGATGCTGTGCGCACGATCGTCCTCGACTGCGGCGGCTGCACTCCGGCGCGATGCCAGTCCCACGAGGGGATGGCGCGCCATTCGGTGTGTGTCGGCGCGGTGTACATCGGGCGCGGTGTCGGGCCGGGTGCGCGCTGACCGTACTTCGTGACGAGCAGGCGCCACGCGCGGAACGCCTCGAGACCGGTGACCTTCTGCTCGAGGATCGCGCACGCGAGCGCATCGAAGACCTCGCCGGTCCGGGCCAGACGGATGCCCGGAGAGCGTCGTGCGACCTCGGCGATGAGCGGGTGGTGTGACGGATCGAAGCCTTGTGGGTCGTCGTCGGCGCCACACAGGGCGGGCAGTCGGTCGAGTGCCTCGTCGGCGCCGGGGCCCCACGCGGTCGCGTGGACCTCGCCCTCGGTCTGGCGGAGGGCGAGCGTCGCCGAGCCCTCGCGCGTGCGCAGAGCGCGCCAGATCACCGGACCGTCGAACAGCATCGTCGGGTCGCCGGGTCCTCTGCGGAGCATGCCGACCGTGCGTCGAAGGTCGAGCGGGTGTGAGGGCCGATAGACGGCGTCGCGCGTGCGGACGGATGCGGGTGCTCCGTCTGCAGCGGCGTCAGCGGTCAGGGGCATGCCCCCACGGTACGCCGCAGGTCTGACACCGACCTCAGAAGCGGTCGGGCGACGGCGTGCCGTGACCGTAGCGGATCACGACGTCGGCATGACGGTCGAACCGGTAGCCGATGCCACGCACGGTGCGCACGATGTCCTCGTAGCGGCCGAGCTTGGCGCGGAGGCGACGCACGTGGACGTCGATCGTGCGCTCGCCGGGCGTCTCGTCGTCCTGGGCCTGCCACAGGGCGGACACCAGTTCGCTGCGCTCGATCGTGCGCCCCTCGCGGAGCACGAGGTACTGCAGCAGCTCGAACTCCTTGTAGGTGAAGGCTGCCGACTCACCGTCGATGACCACGCGCTTGCGGGAGATGTCGACGACGACGCCGCCTTCTTCATCGACCGTCTCCTCCTCGGCCGCGGCCTTGGTGCGGGCGATCGCGCCGGGCTCCTGCAGAGCGAGGCGCACGACGTCGAGGTCACGACCGCCCGAGCCGTGCGGCGCGAGGGCGACGGTCGCGTGCGTCTCGGCCCCGGGTGCGAGCTCGGCGAGAGTGCGGCGGAGGGCGTCGACCAGCAGGGGAAGGCTCACGCCGGCCTCGGCGGCCTTGATCTCGTCGAGGCCGACGTAGAGCGCGAAGCCGCGCGGCGAGCGGACGGCGGGAAGATCGGCGGCGAGCGGTGCCTCGTCGGACCGTGCGGGAGCGGTGCGGACGGCGGCGGAGACGGAGGGACGCTCGAGAAGAGTGGTGTTCGACATGATGATGAAGTCCTCAGGACGTGAGCCGGAGAGAGGCTCGGATGCGTTGCATGAATGACCGGGCGAGCCGGGAGAGCGAGCAGGGGTGGGTGCTCGGTGACCGGTTCTCGCAGATCGCGAGAGTCAGGTCAGACGGAGTGGCTGTTCGTTCAGCGACACATTCGGCAACACATGCCAACGCGACCGGGCATCATCATCCCGGCAGTCCTGTTCGCCTCCTGGGCGGACGAAGGGCTTGCGTTGGTAGTCATGGGGGGATTATGTCCCAAGAAGTCCGGGCGTGTCAAAACGGTCATTCGTAAAGGATCTGGGCGTAACGTGGGGCGGGTGAGCACTTCGTCATTGGCATCCGGGTTCATCCTCACCGACGAGAAGGACGCATCTCGCTACACGTTGATGCGCGATGGGCAGCTCGTCAGCGTGCTCGACTACCGCGACGACGGGAGCACCATCGCCCTCACTCGCGCCTTCACGGTGCCGACTTTCCGCGGCCACGGCTATGCCGGAGCGGTGGTGGAGGGCGCTGTCGCCGACATCGAGGCCCGAGGAGACCGCAAGGTCGACGCGGTGTGCTGGTATGTCGCTGACTGGTTCGCCGCCCACCCCGATCACGCCTCGCTGCTGCGCACCCGCTGACGCTGCGGCCGTGTGACGCTGTGTTACGCGGGGGCCCTCTGCGAGGATGGCAGCATGAAACTCGCCGAGGCCCTCACCGCCCGCGCTGATCTGCAGCGTCGGATCGAGCAGCTCCGTGTTCGCATCACCGCCAACGCGCGGTACCAGGAGGGCGAGGAGCCGGCGGAGGATGCCGCGGCCCTGCTCGTCGAGGCCGACGCCGATCTCGCGCGACTGCGGGACCTGATCCGTCGGATCAACGCGACCAACTCCCGCCTCGATCTGGGCGCCGACGGCACCATGACCGACGCTCTCGCCGCCCGCGATGTGCTGAGGCTCCGGCACTCGCTGCTGGTGGATGCCGCGGCGGCGGCATCCGGTGCGTCGACCGTGTTCCGGCAGATGCGGTCGGAGCTCCGGCAGCTGGCCGCGCTGCCCGTCGCCGATCTGCGGGAGCAGGCGGATGCCGCGGCGAAGGAGCTGCGTGAGCTCGACAACCGGATCCAGCAGGCGAACTGGACCCACGAACTGGAGGAATAGAGCGGAAGTCGGTAGCCACGCCGAGGCGGACACACCCCCAGCCGGAGGGGCAATTCCGGCCCTGTCGGGCGGAGGGCAGCCCAGATTCGCATCGCGCAGCCCCGCATCCCACACAGGTGACCGCGCATGAGCACGGTGCATCACCACGTGTCGATCGACGTGACGAGGGTGGGTCAGGGGACCTTCCGCTCTTCTCCTCGCCGTTCAGCGGCACGCCTCGGACCGAATGTCGGTGGTGGTTCGTAGCGTGTGAACATGCGAATCCTGCACACCTCCGACTGGCACATCGGCCGCACCTTCCATGGCAACTCGACCATGGATGCGCTGGCCGAGGTCCTCGCGGCGCTCACCGTGCAGGTGCAGCGGCACGAGGTCGACGTCGTGGTGGTCGCCGGTGACGTGTTCGACTCCGCGACGCCCGCCGGTGCCGCCTACACGCTCCTCGGTGACGCCCTCCTGGCCCTGCACCAGACCGGGGCGACCGTGGTCGTGACCAGCGGCAACCACGACTCGGCGGCCCGGCTGGGCTTCCAGGCCCGCCTGCTGCGCGACGGCATCCACGTGCTCACGGATCCGCTCGCGATCGGTGAGCCTGTCACCGTGACCGACGACGACGGACCGGTGCATTTCTTCGGCGTCCCGTATCTCGAGCCGGCCATCGTCAGGCAGCATTGGGCTGACGCCGAGCTGCGCACCCAGGCGCAGACGCTGGCCCACGCCATGGAGATCGTGCGTGAGGGCATGCAGGCGAATCCGGGTCGCTCGGTCGCCGTCGCCCACTGCTTCGCCGCGGGTGTCGACGCGACCGTCGGGCTCGAGCGTGAGGTCCGCCAGGGCGGACTCGACGTCGTGCCGCTCGCCGTGTTCGACGGTCCCGACTACGTCGCGCTCGGTCACATCCACGGACGTCAGCAGATCAGCGAGCGGGTGCGGTACTCGGGTGCGCCGCTGCACTACAGCTTCGGCGAGCAGAACAAGCCGCGCGGGTCCTGGCTGGTCGATCTCGACGCAACGGGATTGTCGTCGGTCGAGTGGCTCGATCTGCCGATCCCTCGCCAGCTGGTCACGCTGACGGGCCCGCTCGACGAGATCCTGTCGGACGCGAACGTCGCCGCGCACGCCGACGACTGGGTGTGCGCGGTGTACACCGACGCAGTCGCTCAGACCGAGCCGATGCGACGGCTGCGCGAGCGCTATCCGCATTGCGCCATGGTGCAGCATCTGCCGTCCGAGACGGCCGAGATCGTCGAACGCTCGTATGCCGATCGGCTCCGCGGCGCGGTGACCGATCCGGAACGCATCGAGGCCTTCCTCGAGCACGTCCGCTCGGGACACGGTGCCACAGAGCGCGAGGGCGAGCTCATCCGCGAGGTGCTCGACGACCGCGTGCGTGCCGAGGCTCTGATCTAGTCCGTGACGGTCGTGCCCGGTGACGCTCCGACAGCGAAGAGGATGCTCTGATGCAACTGCATCGACTGCAGGTCGAAGGATTCGGCCCGTTCCGCGAACGGCAGGTCGTGGACTTCGACGAGTTCGCCGATGACGGCATCTTCCTGATCGCCGGTCGAACCGGCGCCGGAAAGTCGAGCATCCTCGACGCCGTCTGCTTCGCTCTCTACGGTGGTGTACCCCGCTACGAGGGCGGCGAGAAGCGACTCCGGAGCGATCACTGCGAACCCGACGACGTGACAGAGGTCGTCGTCGAATTCAGCACGTCGGCCGGGCGGTACCGCGTCACACGCTCGCCCGACTACGAGCGCCCCAAGAAGCGCGGGGGAGGCACGACCGTGCAGTCCGCCGCAGTGCAGCTCGACATGCTCGTCGGCGGCGAGTGGGTGGGAGTGGCCGCGCGAGAGCGCGAGGCCGCTCACGAGCTCGACGAGATCCTGCAGCTGAGTCGCGAGCAGTTCCTCCAGGTGATCCTGCTCGCGCAGAATCGGTTCTCGGAATTCCTGCTGGCTGGCAGCAGAGACCGCCAGGCTCTGCTGCGACGCCTGTTCGGCACCGAGCGCTTCGAAGACGTGCAGGCGCGCTTCGATGAACGACGCAGGGCCGCAGAGCACGCGCTGGGGACACGAGTCGCGACGGTCGCGGCCAGACTCGACGAGGGTGAGCGACTCGTCGCGAGCGCCGATCTCGGCCGCAGCGCCGCAGATGACTTCGACGAGCAGCCGATGGCCTCAGAGACGCATCCGGCCGCGGAGACCGCCGAAGAGCGTCTCGATCACCTGCGGCAGGCGAGAGCACGCGCCGACTATCGGGCGGAGCGGCGCGCGGCGGAGCGTGATGATGCCGAGAGAGCGTCAGCCGCGGCCGACGCCGCCCTCGCCACAGCGCGAGAGGAGCAGCGGGCCCAGGTCGAGAGAGATCGGGCCAGGGCCGCACTCGAGCGTCTGGATGCCGAGGAGCCCTCGATCCGCCGAGCGCGCGCCGAATGGGAGAGCGCCAGAGCCGCCGAGGTGCTTCGCGCACCGATCGGCGCCGCGGTCAAGGCGGCAGCGCTCCTCGACGCAGCGCGCGAGGAGCACACGCGGGCCCGGGCGACGTGGGCCGCGCACGGCATCGTCGTCGATGACCTGCCGGCATGGGCCGCCGAACGCACGAGGCAGACCGGGGCATGGGAGCGCGCGGTGGAGCTCGAGAAGGCGGCACCCGGACTCGACGCCGAGCTCGCTGCGGCGGTAGAAGCCGTGACGGCGGCGACGGCGCGCGCGGAGGCCGTCGAGGTCGAACGCGCGACGCTGCCCGCGCTGCTCGACGAGCTCACGAGCGCTCGCGACGAGACGAGGCGAGTGGCCGATCGCGCTGGTGATCTGGCCACCGCGAAGGACCTCGCCGCCGTGCGGCACGAAGCGGCGCTCGACGTCGTCCGACTCGAGGCCGATCGAGCCGCGGCCGACCGGGCCCTCGCTGACGCGAGTGGGGCGCTCGCGACCGCGCAGGCCCTGCTCGCGCAGCTCCGACAGCGTCGGCTCGACGGGTTCGCGGGCGAGCTGGCCAGCTCACTGCGAGACGGCGATCACTGCCCGGTGTGCGGTTCGCGCGAGCACCCGGCCCCGGCAGTGCACGCCGATCCCGTCTCCGCCGACGACATCGACAGGGCCGAAGCCGAGCGCGACCGGCTGGCAGCGCACGAGCGCGAGGCGGCGGAGATATCGTCGACCCTCCGAGCCGCGCTCGCCGCCGCCGTCACCCGAGCCGACGGACGCGCTCCCGAGGCCGCTGCCGCTGAACTCATGCGAGCGACGGAAGAGCATGCGAAGAGCGTCGCCGCTCTCGAGCAGACCCGGGCGCTGGACGACCGGCGCGAGGCGCTGGCCGAGCGCATGCGCCATCTCGATGCCGCCCGTGCAGCCGACGCCGATGCTCTCGCCTCGGCGCGCGAAGCGCACGCCCTGCTCGCGCAGCGGGTGGCTGAGACCGAGGCAACGGTCACCGAGGCTCGGGGTGAGTTCGCCACGGTGGCCGACCGACTGGCTGCGACGACCGCGCAGATCGACTCGGCGCTCGCGCTGATCGATGCGACGTCGGAACTGAGCCGCCGGGCGGAGGTCGCCGCTGCGGCGACGGCCGAGCGGGACGCTGCGCTCGAGGCCTCGGCGTTCGACGATGTGGCCGCCGCAGAGCTGGCGCTCCGGTCGTCGTCCGCGATGATCGCCCTCGAGAGTCGTGTCACTCAGCACGCGGTGCAGCGCGAGAAGGAGCGGGCGATCCTGCTCGACCTCGAGCTGCGCACGCTCCCTGAGGATCCGATCGACCTCGAACCCGCTGAGCAGGAGTCCCGATCCGCCCGACTGAGGTGGACGACGGCGGTGGATGACGCCGGAAAGGCCGCGGGCGTGGCCGAGCAGCTCACGGCCACCATCGACGCCGCGGCGTCCGAGCACGCGAAGACGGCCGATGAGGCCGCCGACTACGAGATCCTCCGCGGCCTCGCCGACACCGTCGCAGGGCGCGGGGCGAACACCCGAAAGATGACGCTCGAGACTTTCGTGCTCGCCGCCGAACTCGAGGAGATCGTCGATGCGGCCAATCGCCGACTCGGTGACATGTCGACCGGGCGATACCAGCTCCGGCACTCGGATGCGCTCGCGGCCCGTGGCGCGGCGTCCGGGCTCGGCATCGTCGTATTCGATGCGTTCACCGGACAGACCCGGCCCGCGCAGTCGCTCTCCGGAGGAGAGACCTTCCTCAGCTCTCTCGCCCTGGCGCTCGGCCTGGCCGAGGTCGTCACGGCGAGGGCGGGCGGAATCCGTCTCGACACGCTCTTCATCGACGAGGGGTTCGGGTCTCTCGACGGCGACACGCTCGACGTCGCGATGCGCACACTCGACGAGCTGCGACAGGGCGGACGCACCGTCGGCGTGATCAGCCACGTCGAGGCGATGCAGGAGCAGATCCCGGCTCAGCTACGCGTGCGTGCGACGTCGGAGGGACCAAGCGTCATCGAGTCGCGCTGATTCATGCGGCAGAACGGCGACCATGCCACCGCGAAGCGATCGGACGTCGCCCGACCTCAGACGCCGTACTCGCGACGGATCACCTCGCGTAGCTGCACGCTGCACCGCGCGATCGCCTCGCGGAAGTCGACGAGCGCGCCGTCCTCGGCACGGTCGGAGATGGCACGGAACGCGCGGATCGGCACCCCGAACTGCTGTGCGACCCAGATGTACGCGTAGGTCTCCATGTCGACGAGTCCTGCACCGGACGGTCGGATGACAGCCGTGATCCCGGCATCTCCGACGAAGCTGTCGCCGGTCGCGATCAGCACCCCCTCGCGGCCCGTCGACACGCGCGCAGGCAGAGACACGTGCTGCCCGGCGACGCCGTCGAGGTCGAACACGTCGTGCTGCAGGGCGCTGCTGATCTCGTGCGCGGTCGCCTCGAGATCAGGATCGATGCCGCCTGCGGTCCCGACGACCACCACCTCGGAGTACTCCTTGGCGTCGAGCGCGCGGGTGAGCGCGAAGACGGCCTGCATCTTGCCCTCGCCGGTCACGAGCTGGTCGAACCCCTCGAGCTCCTCAGGGAAGGCTGCGAGTTCGGAGGCCATGGCTGCGACGAGAAGTTTCACCCCGCCATCCTGCCAGTTCGATCGGGCGCCGCGAAGTCGCCCGCGCGCCACCGGCGTCATCTCGGTGTAACACTGGGGGAGGATACTGATGTCGGGTAGACCGGAGGAAGACATGTCCCTGCAGCAGCAGATCTCTGAAGCACTCGGTGTGAAGTCCGAGATCGACCCCGAGGTCGAAGTGGAGCGCCGCGTGGCCTTCCTCGTCGACTACCTGCGTGCGACCGGCGCGAAGGGCTTCGTGCTCGGCATCTCGGGAGGTCAGGACTCGACGCTCGCCGGGCGTCTGGCGCAACTCGCCGTCGAGCGCGTGCGCGCGGAAGGCGGAGAGGCGAAGTTCCTCGCCGTGCGCCTGCCGTATCGGGTGCAGAAGGATGCGGCCGACGCCGAGGCTGCGCTCGAGTTCATCGCCCCGGACTCCTCGGTCGAGGTGAACATCCAGAACGGCGTCGACGGCGTCGAAGAGGACATCGAGTTCGCCGTCACGAGCGACATCAGCGACTTCAACCGCGGGAACATCAAGGCGCGCGTGCGCATGGTGACCCAGTATGCGCTCGCCGGGCACGACGGTCTCATCGTCATCGGCACCGACCACGCGGCTGAGGCCGTGACAGGCTTCTATACGAAGTTCGGTGACGGAGCGGCCGACATCCTGCCGTTGTCGGGACTCAGCAAGCGCCAGGGCCGCTCGCTGCTTCTGCTGCTCGGCGCTCCGGACCGACTCGCCTTCAAGACTCCGACCGCAGATCTGCTCGACGGTCAGCCCGGACGGGCCGACGAGGACGAACTGGGGCTCACGTACGAGCAGATCGACGATTTCCTCGAGGGCCGTGAGGTCGATCCCGAGGTCGCGGGCAGGATCGAGTCGCGGTATCTGGCGACCCAGCACAAGCGCAATCTCCCGGTCACGCCTGACGACACCTGGTGGCGCTGACACACGGCTGAATGCCCGTGTCGGATGCCGCGGCTAGTGTCGAAGCATCCGACAGAACGGGAGCATCGTGCGGATCGACACTCAGGCGCAGCGCGTCATCTGGAGCGCCAGCGACCTCAAGGCGGCCGCCGAATGCGAGTTCGCCTGGTGCCGTGCGATCGACGCGAAGCTGGGCCGTGTCCCTGCGGTCGAGGAGCCGGAAGACGCGACGCTCGCCCGCGCGGCGCGCCTCGGTGATGTCCACGAGCGGAACGTCCTCGCTCGGTATATCGACGAGCTCGGGTCTGCGCGCGTCCACCGCATCGAGAAGGTGTCGTCAGTCGACTCCGAGGCACTCGCGGCCGCCGTCGACGAGACCGTGCGAGCGTTGCAGTCCGACGCGGTGGTCGTATTCCAGGCCGCGTTCGCGACGCCCGAGTTCGTCGGGTTCGCCGACTTCCTGAAGCGAGACGACGACGGCCGCTGGCGAGTGCAGGACTCGAAGCTCGCGCGCAAGGCGCGGGTGACCGCTCTCATGCAGCTCGCGGCATACGTCGACCAGCTCGACCGACTGGGAATCCCGCGTTCCGACGAGGTCGACCTCATCCTCGGCGACGGCTCGATCAGCACCCACGCCGTCGACGACCTGCTTCCGCTCTTCCAGGTGAGGCGGGCGCGGCTGCGTGCGCTCATCACCGACCGCAGGATCGATGACCCGTCGTCCGACGCGGCCCTCGACTGGGGCGACGACCGAGGTGACCTCGAGATCGTGGCGTGCGGTCGCTGCGCGACGTGTGAAGAGCAGGTGATCGCTCATCGCGATCTGCTCATGGTGGCCCGGATGCGCCCCGTGCAGCGTGCGCGGCTGCGGGCGGCGGGCATCGAGACGATCGACGCTCTGGCGTCCGCGACCGCGTCACCGGAGGGGATGAACGTCGACACCTTCGAGACGCTGCGCGCGCAGGCGCAGCTGCAGCTCAGGGCGGATGCCGAGGGGGCGCCGACCTACGACGTGCACTATGCCGCGGCGATCCATACGCTGCCGGTGCCGAGCCACGGTGACATCTTCTTCGACTTCGAGGGCGACCCCCTCTACACCGAGCCCGCGCCGGACGGTGAGGCGCACTGGGGGATCGACTACCTCTTCGGCTGGGTCGACAACGCCGATCAGTACACCGCCCTGTGGGCTCACGACTTCGCTGCGGAGCGCGAGGCCTTCGAGCGGTTCCTCGACGTCGTGAAGCTGCGTCGAGCAGCACATCCGGGCATGCACATCTATCACTACGCGCCCTACGAGACATCTCACCTGGTGGCCATGGCGGCGCGCCATGGCGTGCGCGAGGGAGAGATCGATCGGCTGCTGCGCGAGGGCGTCTTCGTCGACCTCTACCCGCTGGTGCTGCGAACGGTGCGGGTGGGGTCGAGGTCGTACTCGATCAAGAAGCTCGAGCCGCTGTACATGGGCGAGGATGTGCGCACGAGCGACGTGCAGAAGGGCGACGACTCGATCGTGCAGTACGTCGCCGCGAAGGAGCTGGCTGCCGCGGGGGAGCAGGCAGAGGCTGATGCGGTGTTCGCGGACCTGGCTGACTACAACCGCTACGACTGCGTGTCGACCAGGCGGCTGCGCAACTGGCTGATCGAGATCGCGAAGAAAGAGGGTGTCAACCCCGCGCCGCCCGACGAGGCCGACGAGGTGATCTACCAGCCGTCGCCGCGGTCGGTCGCCCTGCTCGCCGATGCCGAACGGGCGGTCGACGCCGGCGAAGACGGTCAGGTGCATCGCATCGCGGCCGCCGCCATCGACTACTTCCCGCGCGAGGCGAAGAGCTTCTGGGTGTCGCATTTCCAGCGCCTCCGTGAGCCCGTGACCATGTGGGACAGCACGCGTGACGTGGTGCGGATCGACGGTGCGTCGTCTATCGTGCAGCGAGACTGGAGCGTCGCGGAGGGGCGTCGCGTGATGTCTCGCGACCTCGAGGTCCGCGGCGAGGTGTCGCCCGGAACCACGCTCGGTGTCGGGTCGCAACCCTTCGCGCTGTACCCGGTCCCGGCGCCGTTCGACACCGAGGTGCCGTCGCGTGCCGTGCACGTTCCGCACACGGTCACGGTCGCCGAGGTGCTCGACGACGGCTACCTGATCACCGAGACGGCGATCCAGGGGCAGACCTGGGACGAGCTGCCGCTCGCACTGACCCCGGCGGCACCCCCGCGCGTCGTCTCCCTGCAGGGAGCGATCGACGAATGGGCCGACACGGTGCACGATGCGGCCCCGCGCTTCCCCCGTGATGCCGCGACCGACATCCTGCGTCGCATCCCCCCGCGAACGATCTCCGGAGACCCTCTGCCGGTCGCGGGCGATGACACGATCGATGCCATCGTGCGCGGCATCCTCGACCTCGACCGCAGCTACCTCGCCGTACAGGGACCTCCGGGAACGGGCAAGACCTACACCGGCTCACAGGTGATCGCGCGCCTCGTCAACGAACACGGCTACCGCATCGGCGTCGTGGCGCAGTCGCACGCGATCATCGAGAATCTGCTCGAGCGAGTGGTGGCCGACGGAGTGCCCGCGGCGCAGGTGGGCAAGGCTCCGAAAGACCCCTCCGCAGACGCGACGTACACCGTCATCCCGAAGAACGGCATGGCGTCGTTCCTGGGCGAGCACGCCCAGCACGGCGCGGTCGTCGGAGGAACCGCGTGGGACTTCAGCAACACCGCGCGCGTCGACCGAGGCGGCCTCGATCTGCTCGTGGTCGATGAGGCGGGGCAGTTCTCGCTCGCGTCGACGATCGCCGTCGCCGCCGGCGCCCAGCGACTGCTGCTGCTCGGCGATCCGCAGCAGCTTCCGCAGGTCAGTCAGGGTGCGCACCCCGAACCCGTCGACACGTCGGCATTGGGGTGGGTCATGGACGGCGACGCGGTCGTCCGGCCCGAATACGGCTACTTCCTGGCGAGGTCGTGGCGCATGCATCCGTCTGTCGCGGCGCCGGTCTCGACGCTCGCCTACGCAGGCCAGCTCGCCTCGGCGCCGGGTACCGAGCTGAGATCGCTCGACGGCGTCGACCCGGGGCTGCACGTCGTCGCTCTGCGCCACCGTGGCAATGCCACGCAGTCGCCGGAAGAAGCGGCGCAGGTCGTCGCGCTCGTGCGGGACCTCGTCGGACGCACCTTCACGGACAATGACCCGGATGCCACGGCGAGGCCCCTGGCGCAGAGCGACATCATCGTCGTCGCACCGTACAACGCGCAGCGTCAGATGGTCCTCGACGCGCTTGCCGTGGCGGGATACGCCGATGTGCCGGTCGGCACCGTCGACAACTTCCAGGGCAAGGAGGCGGTGGTCTCGATCACGTCACTCGCCGCGTCCAGCGGACGCGATGCCCCGCGCGGCCCCGAGTTCCTGCTGTTGCAGAATCGGCTGAATGTGGCGATCTCGCGCGCCCAGGTCGCGGCGTATCTGATCCATTCACCGGCGCTCCTCGACGATCTTCCGAGAACGCCGGAAGGCGTCGCGCGTCTCAGCGCCTTCGCCCGACTCGTCGGCGCGGCCGGCTGAGAGGACTTCCATGCACACGATCGATGAGATCCTCCGGGCATCCGCTGCCTGGGTCTGGTTCCCTCGCGACAGCGAGGAGCAGAAGGAGCACCTGCAGCTCGTCCGGTATCCGGCGCGGTTCGGAGGCGGGGTCAGGGGCTCTCAGGTCGACTCGGCGGCCGACGCCGCCACTGTCGTGGATCATGCCCTCGAGCGCACTCGTCGCTGGGGCGAATCCGAGTTGCGGTTCTGGACGAACGCGTCGGATACCCCCGACATCGAGCACGAGCTGCGTCGCCGCGGCGCCGAGCACTTCGACACCGTGGCGGTCTTCGCACGGAAGGTCGACGGACTCTCGGTAGACGTTCCCCCCGGGGCGACAGCGGAGGTCGTTCGCTCGATCGATCAGGTGCGCGAGGTCGATTCCATCAACGTCCCGGTCTGGGAGCAGACGCCCCTCGACGAGGCCGGTCTCGTGACGGAGCTCGCCGAGGCCACCGAGGCACTGGACGCGCGCACCGGCTTCCGTGTGCTCGGCCGCCTGGACGGCGACGCGGTCAGCACCGGCGGCTGTACGATCGTCGACGGATTCACCCGGCTCTGGGGAGCGGCGACTCTCGAGCGGTCTCGGGGGCGCGGAGCCTATCGCGCGGTTCTCGCAGAGCGACTGCGCGTGAGCGCCGAGATGGGGGCGACCACCGCACTGGTGAAGGGGCGCGTCTCGACGTCGGCGCCCATCCTCGCTCGGTCGGGGTTCATCCATCACGGCGATGAGCGGGGATATCTGCTTCGCGTCTGATCGCGTGAGCACCGAGAGCGGGCCGCAGGCCCGCGAGCATGGCGAGTGGCGCCGCAGAGTTCAGAGTGCACCGCGCTCAGTCGCCTCCGAGAGCAGAGTAGCCTCCGAGAGCAGAGACGCCTCCGAAATCCCCGGCGCCGCGGAACTCAGACCGTGCCGTACAGGCGGTCTCCGGCGTCGCCGAGGCCCGGGACGATGTAGCCCTTATCGTTCAGGCGCTCGTCGAGAGCGCCGAGCACGAGCGTCACGTCGCGGTCGCCGACCAGCGCCTCGATCGCGGCGACACCCTCCGGCGTGCCCAGCAGGCAGATCGCTGTGACGTCCTTCGCCCCACGGTCGAAGAGGAACTGGATCGCGGCGGCGAGCGAACCGCCGGTCGCGAGCATCGGGTCGATCGCGAAGCACTGGCGGTCGCTCAGGTCGTCGGGAAGACGCTCGGCGTAGGTCGTCGGCTCGAAGGTCTCCTCGTCGCGGACCATGCCGAGGAAGCCGACCTCTGCGGTCGGCAGAAGCTTCACGAGGCCTTCGAGCATGCCGAGGCCCGCGCGCAGGATCGGAACGACGATCGGGCGCGGTTCGGAGATCTTCACGCCCATCGTCGTCGTCACCGGCGTGGTGATCTCGATGGGGCTGACCTTGACGTTGCGGGTCGCCTCGTACGCGAGGAGCGTCACGAGCTCCTCGGTCAGCTGACGGAAGACGGGCGAGGGTGTGCGGTGGTCGCGCAGGACCGAGAGCTTGTGGGTGACGAGAGGGTGGTCGGCGACGTGGACACGCATGGATACAGGCTAATGCGCCGGACGCCCTCGCACGACATCGGATGCGTGCGCGGTGGCGCCCGCCACCCCGCGATTCGCGCGAGCGCGCGGCCGATCATCGGGCCCCGGGAGTGCTGAACCGCCCGCAGACGCCTGTCGTAGGCTCGACACATGACTGCTGCCGACCGCCTCGCGATGGCCCGTGCGCTCGAGCTCGCAGCCGAGGCCGCGGCGGCATCCGAGATCCCGGTCGGGGCAGTCGTGCTCGACGCGGCGGGGGTCATCGTCGCCGAGGGGCGCAACGACCGCGAGGCGACGCACGACCCGACCGGGCACGCCGAGGTCGAGGCGCTGCGCATGGCCGCGGCATCCGCGGGTTCATGGAACCTCGACGGCCACACCCTCGTGGTGACCCTGGAGCCCTGCCTGATGTGCGCGGGCGCCATCCTGCAGGCGCGCATCGGCCGCGTGGTGTTCGGCGCCTGGGACGAGAAGGCGGGCGCAGCGGGGTCGATGTACGACGTGCTCCGGGATCGCCGTCTGCCTTATCGAGCCGAGGTCATCGGAGGTGTCGAGGCGGACGCCTCGACACGGCTGCTGCGGGACTTCTTCGAACAGCGCCGCTGACCGGAGGACTCGATCAGTCCGAGGACTTGAGCACGAACACGTCGGTCGAGGGCTCGGGGTCGAGTGACGGTCGGTAGACGTCGGGCTCGATATAGATGACCCGGGCAGTCGGAACGGCCTCGCGGATGCGCGCTTCGATCGCGTCGATGTCCACCGCGGCTTCCCGCAGCGGCTTGTCGGCGTTGAGCGCGATCTTCGCGGCCACCATGAGCTCATCGGGCCCGAGGTACAGGGTCTTCATGTGGATGATCTTCTCGATCTCGTCGCCGGCATTGATCGCGTCGACGATGCGGTCGTGATCCGCCGTGGTCGCGCCCTCGCCGACGAGAAGGCTCTTCGTCTCGACTCCGAGCACGATCGCGATCAGCACCAGCAGGATGCCGATCATCAGCGTGCCGAGCGCGTCGAAGACGGGATTGCCGGTGATGACCGTGAGTCCGACGCCGAGCAGGGCGAAGGTGAGGCCGGTGAGCGCCCCGACATCCTCGAGCAGCACGACGGGCAGCTCCGGCGCCTTCGCGCGGCGCACGAACGACACCCAGGACTGGTTCTTGTCGCGCACGAGGTTGCTCTCCTTCACCGCGGTGCGCAGCGAAAACGACTCGAGTCCGATGGCGACCACCAGCACGACGAGAGGCAACCACCACCAGGTCTCGTCGAGCTCGTGCGGGTGGGTGAGCTTGTCGATCGCCTCGTAGATCGCGAACAGTCCACCGACCGAGAACAGGATGATCGAGACCACGAACGCGTAGACGTAGCGCTCGCGCCCATAGCCGAACGGATGCGCCCGGTCGGCCTCGCGCTTCGCCTTGCGCCCGCCCAGCATGAGCAGCAGCTGGTTGCCGGAATCGGCGACCGAGTGGATGGCCTCGGCGAGCATCGACGCCGATCCCGAGAGCGCCCACGCGAGGAACTTCGCCAGGGCGATGCCCAGATTCGCCAGGAATGCCGCGATGATCGCCTTGCTGCCGCCCGATGCACTCATGCGATGAGTCTAGATCGGCTACCCGGCAGACGCCGGGTACGCCCGCCGTAGGATGACGACATGGCTGACTCTCTTCCCGCTCTCGCGTTCCTCGGTGCCGGTTCGATGGGCGGTGCGATCCTCCGAGGGGTGGTCGCATCCGGCATCCGGGTCGACGGCGGCATCACGGCCACGAACCGCACGCCCGAGAAGGCCGCGACCTTCGCCGACATCGACGGCGTCACCAGCATCGCCCTCTCCGAGACGTCTGACGGCAATGCGACGGCGGTCTCGACGGCGCGGATCGTCCTCGTCGGAGTGAAGCCCGCGATGGTCCCCGACCTGCTGCGCGAGATCGCACCGCATCTGGGCGACGACGCGATCGTCGTGAGTCTCGCCGCCGGCGTCACCCTGCAGACCTTCGCCGACAACCTCGGTGCCGACGTCCGCGTGATCCGGTCGATGCCGAACACGCCCTCGACGGTCGGCAAGGGGGTCACCGGTCTCGCGGCGGGTGCGGCGGCATCCGCTGACGACCTCGCTCTCGTGCACCGCCTGTTCGAGACGGTCGGCGCCGTGGTCGAGGTCCCGGAATCGCAGATCGACGCCCTCTCGACCATCTCGGGCTCGGGCCCCGCCTACGTCTACCTGCTGATCGAGGAGCTCACGAAGGCCGCCATCGGCATGGGCTTCACCGAGGCCGATGCGCGGACGATGGTCGAGCAGACCTTCATCGGCGCCGCCGCGCTTCTCGACGCCTCGGGGGAGGAGCCCTCCGAGCTCCGCCGACGCGTCACGAGCCCGAAGGGCACCACGGAGCGGGCCGTCGCGGTGCTGCAGGACGCGCGGCTCGATCGCACGTTCTCGGAGGCCGCAGCCGCAGCGCTCGCACGGGCGAAGGAACTCGCCGCAGGCGCCTGACATGCGGCTGCGGTTCACGGGAGAGATCTGGTTCTGGTGCGGGCCCGCCCCGTTCCACTTCGTCACCGTGCCGCCGGTCGAGAGCGAGATGATCGGCGAGGTCGCGAGCGTCGTCACGTACGGATGGGGCATGATCCCGGCTTCCGTGACGATCGGGAGCACGACAGTCACCACCGCGCTCTGGCCGAAGGACGGCGGCTACATCGTCCCCGTCAAGAAGCTGCTGCAGGATCGCGAGGGGATCGGCGTGGATGATGTCGTCGAGATCGTCCTCGACATCGACGCCTGACGCTCAGCGGTCGAGGGAGGCGAACCGCTCGATGTCGCTGTTGGTGCCCGAGACGATGATCAGGTCGTGGTTCGTGACGATGGTGTTCGCCTCGGCGTAGCGGAACGGCTTGCCGGGGCTCTTCACGCCGACGACGGTGACCTTGTACTTGCTGCGCACCCCGGACTCATTGAGACCCACGCCGCGGATGAACTTGGGCGGATACATCTTCGCGAGCACGAAGTCGTCGTCGAAGCGGATGAAGTCGAGCATCCGGCCCGAGACGAGGTGCGCGACGCGCTCGCCGGCCTCGCGCTCGGGGTAGATCACGTGGTTCGCGCCCACCCGCGCGAGGATCTTGCCGTGGGATTGCGAGACGGCCTTGGCCCAGATCTGCGGCACCTTCAGGTCGACGAGGTTCGCGGTGATCAGCACCGAGGCCTCGATCGACGAGCCGACGGCGACGACGGCGACCTGGAAGTCCTGGGCGCCGATCTGGCGCAGCGCGTCGATGTTCTTGGCGTCGGCCTGCACTGTGTGCGTGACGCGGTCCGACCACTTCTGCACGAGCTCGAGGTTGTCGTCGATCGCGAGCACCTCGCGGTCGAGTCGGTCGAGCTCGCCGGCGCACGCGGCGCCGAAGCGGCCCAGCCCGATGACGAGGACGGGAGCGTCGCCCCGGAGCACTTCAACCAACGATCGGCCTTTCCACGGGCAGTGAGTAGTACTGCGATCGCGATGTCGCGGCGACTGCCGCGGCGAGAGTCACTGTACCAACGCGCCCCATGAAGATGGTGGCGGCGAGCACGTAGGCGCCGGCATCGGGCAGCTCGGCGGTGAGCCCGGTCGAGAGTCCGACGGTGGCGAAGGCCGAGATCACGTCGAAGAGCACGTGGCTGATGTCGGCCTTGGTGATCTGGGCGATGATGATCGTCGACAGGGCGACGATCGTGGCGCCCCAGGCGACGACGCTGAGGGCGACGCGCTGCACATCGCTCGGGATGCGGCGGCCGAACGCCTCGACCGACTGGCGGCCTTTCGCCTCGGACCACACGGCGATCGCGAGCACGGCGAGAGTGGTGACCTTGATGCCGCCGGCCGTGGAGGCCGAGCCTCCACCGACGAACATCAGCATGCTGGCGGCGAGGAGCGACGAGCCGTTGAGGTCGTCCATCTCGATCACGTTGAAGCCGCCGGAACGGGTCATCGCCGACAGGAAGAAGGCCTGGAACGTCGTATCCGCGGCATCCATCGAGCCGAAGGTCTTCGGATTCGCGTACTCGAGGATCAGGAACACCGCGGCACCCAGCACGAAGAGCAGCACGGTCGTGACGAGCGTGAGCTTGGTGTGCAGCGACCACTTCTTGACGTGCCACACGTGCTTGGCGAGCGTGTAGATCACCGGGAAGCCGATGCTGCCGAGGAAGACGCCGACCATGAGCAGAGACAGCACCAGATAGTCGTCGGCGAACACCGCGACTCCACCCGCGTTCGGCGCGAACCCGGTGTTGGTGAATGCCATCGCGGCGAAGTACGGCGCCTCCCACAGTGCGGCGATGGGCTCGACCCCGGCCATCACGAGGGCCGGATACAGAAGGATCGCGAGCGCGCCCTCGATGATCAGCGCCGAGAGCGCGACGGTGGTGAGCAGCTGACCGACCTCGCCGAGACGCACGGTCTGGCTCTCGTTCACGACACCGCCGTGGGCCCGTAGCGGGTTCGTGTCTCCCGCCGCCATCAGCTTGGCCCGCAGGCCGAGGCGCTTCGAGATCAGCATCCCCATGAGCGACGCGAGGGTCAGCACACCCAGGGCGCCGATGTTCACACCGACGAACACGAGCACGTGACCGAACGGAGACCAGTGGGTCGCCATGTCGACGGTCGAGAGGCCCGTGACGCAGATGGTCGAGACCGCGGTGAACAGAGCATCGGCCAGGGGAGTCACCGTGCCGGTCGCCGAGGCGATCGGCAGGGACAGCAGCACGGTGAACACGAGGATCAGCAATGCGAAGATCACGATCGCGAACCGTGACGGCGACGACGTGATGAGGTGCTTGCCCCACGACGCGGCGCTCTCGAGCCGCTGTCGGGGCGACGACGCCGAAACGAGGCCCGACATCGCGTCCCCCTTCGCTTGGCCTCCGCATGAGCGGTCGCTCGACATGGTCACCGAGCCTTCGTCATGGTACTCCGTGCCGGGGACGACTACCCTGATCACATGACCGACATCTTCGACGTGATCGCAGACGGCACGAGGCGCGACATCCTCCAGCTCCTCCTGCGCCGCACGTCAGAAGGCGATGCCGGCACCAGCGTGAGCCACATCGTCGCCGACCTGGGCATCAGCCAGCCCACCGTCTCGAAGCACCTCAAGGTCCTCCGCGAGGCCGATCTCGTCAGCGTGCGAGAAGACGGGCAACGTCGGTTCTACAGCCTCGCCGTCGAGCCGCTCGAGGCCATCGACGACTGGCTCGTGCCGTTCCTGATGGACGCGTATGGCGACGATGCGCCGGACGTCGACTACCCCGGATTGCCGCTCCCCGACGGCGCGGCACATGCCGCAGAGGTCGTCGGCCGCGCTGCGGCATCCGCGAAGCACGTCGTGGCGACCGCACTCAAGCGACTCGGCGGCTGACCGCCGCACGCACATCGCCCCCGGCGACAGGGGGGCTTGTCGTCGGGGGCGAGGCTGCGGGCCCCAGCCCGCCGGGACTCGGATGGTGCCATCATGAGTCCTGCGCTCAGCGTCCCAGATGATTCTGAGCGGACCCGGGACACCTCCTATGACTCCGCTGGGATCCCGTCCGCAGCGGTGATCGGCCTCATCTCCGAGCCGCCCGCCGGCCGAAGAGCCATGCACCCCAGCACATCGAGACCGCCAGGATCGCAACGCACCAGCCCCCGGCCCACAGAGCGGATGCACCGACAGTCGCATCGGTGAGCAGCCCCCTGATCGTCTCGACGATCGGAGTGATCGGCTGAGCGGCCGCGACCGGCTGCAACCACGGGGGCATGCTCGCCACCGGCACGAAGGCGCTCGAGAGGTAGGGGAGGAACAGCAGGATGAAGCCGTAGCCGTTGGCGCCCTCGGGGCTTCCCGCGGCGAGCCCGATCGCGGCGAAGAGATAGGTGATGGCCAGGATGTAGAGGGCGATCAGCCCCGCCAGTGCGATCCAGTCCGCGAGCGAGGCGTCAGGACGGAAGCCGACGAGCACGCCGACGACGATGACGATCGACGTCGCCACGAGATTTCGCAGCAGACTCGCCACGACATGGCCCGTGAGCACGGCGTTCGCCCGCAACGGCATCGTTCGGAAGCGATCGATGATCCCCGTACGCATGTCGTTCGCGACGTAGACGGCCGTCGATGAGGCGCCGAATCCTGCGCACGTCAGGATGATCCCGGGCACCACGTAGTCGACATATGCGCCGGACGGATCGATCGCGCCTCCGAAGACCCACGTGAACATGAGCATGAGGAGCACGGGGAGGAGGATCGCCATCAGCAGCGATTCCCCGTCGCGCATCGAATGGCGGAGGCTGCGACCGACGAAGATGCTCTCGGCGGTCAGCCCGCGAAGGCGCGGTCGAGGCGATGCCGGCGGGGACACGGCCGTCAGGGTGGCGGACGTCGCGTTCATGAGGGCTCCTCCGTGGGGCGCATGGTGGTGACGGCGAGGAAGACATCGTCGAGGCTCGGGCGGCGAAGCGTCACGGTTCCGATCTCGCCGTCCCTGTCGGGCATGTCGAGCGCTCGCCGGAGACTCGCCACGCTGCCGTCAGTGGGAACGGCGCGCACCAGGTCGCCCTGATCGTCGCGCAGCTCCACCGTCTCTCCTCCCACTCGCGCCTTCAGTTCGGCAGGGGTGCCGAGTGCGGCGATCCGCCCGTCGTGGAGCACGGCGATCCGATCGGCGAGCTGATCTGCCTCCTCCAGGTACTGCGTGGTGAGGAAGACGGTCGTGCCCGCGGCGGCGAGAGTGCGGATGAGGTCCCAGAGGTCGCGCCGGCTGCGTGTGTCGAGGCCCGTGGTCGGTTCATCGAGGAAGAGCACCTCCGGTGTCACGACGAAGCTCAGGGCGAGGTCGAGCCGGCGGCGCATCCCGCCCGAGAACGTGCGCACCGCCCGCGCAGCGGCGTCCGTCAGATCGAACTGCGCCATGAGCTCAGCCGCCCGGCGCCGGGACGCGCCTCGGCTGAGACCGGCCAGCCGGGCGAACATCGTCACGTTCTCGAGGCCGGTGAGAGCATCGTCGACCGCAGCCGCCTGGCCGGTGAGGCTGATGCGGCGCCGGACCTCCGCAGGATCCGTGCGGGTGTCGAAGCCTGCGATACGAACGCTGCCGGCGTCGGCGGCGGTCAGAGTGGTGAGGATGTTGATCGTCGTCGTCTTGCCTGCCCCGTTCGGGCCCAGGAGTGCGAACACCTCGCCGCGCGACACGGAGAAGTCGAGGCCGTCGACCACGGGTCTCCTCCCGAACTGCTTTCGCAGGCCGTGCACCTCGATCGCGTGGTCCATCTCCGTGACTTCCTCTCCTCATGCGTCACCGCTGACTGTGTGCGTCGTACACAACTGTGTATGACCGTAACACACTGTTTACAAAATATACAGAAGTAGACTGGCGGCATGACCGAGAGTGAGCCGATGGAACTGCCCAGAGGCATCGCCCTGGCATGGGGCGTCGCGGCGAATCCTCAGCGTGGGCCGAAGCGCGAGATGAGCGTGGAGCGCATCGTCGACGCCGCCGTCGAACTGGCTGACTCCGACGGGATCGGCGCAGTGTCGATGGCTGCCGTGGCCGCGGCCCTGGGGTTCACGCCGATGTCGCTCTATCGCTATGTCAGCGCGAAGGACGACCTCCTTCTGCTCATGCAGGAGCAGGCCACCGGGCTGCCCCCGGACTCGATCCGAGAACTCGCGAGTTGGCGTGAGAGGTTGCTCGCCCTCTACGAGGAGCAGGTGCTGCTCTATCAGCGCCATCCCTGGGTGCTCTCGTTGCCGATCAACGGTTCGCCGGTCACGCCGAACAGCTCGGCGTGGTTGGACGCCAGCCTCGATGCTCTGGAGGCGACGCCGCTCTCGACGGAGGAGCGGATGGCGGTGGCCCTGGCCGTGACCGGTGACGCGCGCTGGTGCGGCATCGTCCACGCCGGCTACACCGAGCAGTCGCGTGGCAGCGGCCTGAGTCCCCGGGAGGTCGCGGTGCGCGAATCCGCGCTCTATGACCGCGTGATCACGGCGGATGAGTTCCCGGCGCTGCGTCGAGCGATCGATGACGGCATCTTCCTGTCGCCTGCGGATCCGTTCCATTTCGGGATCGAACGCGTCCTCGATGGGGTCGCCTCGTACATCGACGCGCTGGACCGGGGCGGAGCGCACGAGGTGTCCCCGGAGTGGATCGCGCTCGACCCTGCAGAGGTCGCCGGCGACAAACGCGTCCGTGAGGCGCAGAAGGCGGTGCGCGATGCCGAGAAGAGTCTGCGCGCCGCGCATCGACTCGAACGGCAGGCCCTGCGCGAGGCGCGCGAGCGACGTGCGCGCTCGAAGACGTCGGGCTGAGGACCCCAGTCGCCAGGCAACCTCACTGATCACACGAGTCACGTGGGTTTACACGCGTCCCAGATTCCCCATAGAGTGTGCACAAATCCAGAAAGGGGTACGTGGGATGCCCGAGGTTCCTGATGTCCGGTTCCTTACGGTGGCTGAGGTCGCCGAACTCATGCGCGTGTCGAAGATGACCGTATATCGGATGGTGCACGCTGGGGAGCTGCCGGCCATCCGCTTCGGCCGCAGTTTCCGCGTGCCGGAGTCCGCTGTGGCGGAAGCGCTGCAGCGACCCATCGCCGACGTCGGCTAGCCTTCTCGACCGCGTGTCTCGTCCGTCACCGATAGTGTGACGGTGAGGCCCCGTTCAGTTTGCTAGACTGATCCGAGGCATTTTTCCGTGCCCGTACCCGGGTGTCCGTCACCGTGCGACGCCCAGCCACTGACTTAGTGAGGTTTCCGTGGGTTCTGTCATCAAGAAGCGCCGCAAGCGCATGGCGAAGAAGAAGCACCGCAAGCTGCTTCGTAAGACTCGCCACCAGCGTCGCAACAAGAAGTAAGCGACCAGACACGAGCGCCTGTCTCCGGACGGGCGCTTTGTGTCTCTACCCCCGGTTTCCCACTCGTCGCAGGAGCACGCCATGAAGTCGATCACCGTCACCGAGCTCGCCGAGCGCTCGAACACTCCGCTCATCGATGTGCGCGAGGTGGGTGAGTTCGCGGCGGGGCATGTTCCCGGTGCGATCAACATCCCGATGTCGGAGATCGGCAACCGACTGGAAGAGCTCCCGGCCGAGTCGTTCGACGTCATCTGCCAGGCGGGCGGCCGTTCCGCCCGCGTCGTCGAGGCCCTCGAGTCCCGCGGCTACGACGCCACGAACGTCGAGGGCGGTACCGGCGAGTGGATCGCACAGGGGCGCGCTGTCGAGGTGCCGTCGGCGTGACCACGCTGACCCTCATCGGCAAGCCCGACTGTCATCTGTGCGATGTCGCATCCGACATCATCGACGCGGTGGTCGCCGAGCTGCCCGATGCCGCCGCTGAGCGCATCGAGATCGTCGAGGCGTCCATCCAGGAAGACCCCGCACTCTACGAGCTGTGGTGGGAGAAGATCCCCGTCGTCCTGATCGATGGAGAGCTGCACGCGCATTGGCGGTTGTCGGCCGATCGACTGCGTGAGGCTCTCGAAGAGGCCGTCCAGGAGGACGCGCTCGGAAAGGAATCGTGATGATCCGTCACGTCGTCACCTGGAAGCTCGCCGCCGAAGACGCCGGAGAGCGTGCCGCGCAGGCCGCTGAGGTCGCACGCCGACTCCATGCTCTCGACGGTGTCGTACCGCAGCTGCGCTCGATCTCGGCAGGAGCGAACATGGCGTACCCCGATGCGAACTGGGACGTCACGCTCGTCGCGGACTTCGATTCGATCGCCGCGCTCGAGGAGTACCAGGTGCACCCGGCGCACGAAGACGTCGTGGCCTACGTGCGCTCGGTGGTCGCTTCGCGAGTGGCCGTCGACTTCGAGGTCTGAGCCGTCGGCCATGTCGGCGGACCCGGCGAGATCGCGGAACGGCGGCCGTGTGGGCGAGATCGCCTGGCGCGATGTCACCGTGGCCTGGTCTCGTCCGTCTCGGCTCGATGATTTCACCGACGCCGACCTCGCCCTGATGGGGTCGGAGCAGGTCGATCGGTTCCATCAGCTCACGGGTGACCGCGCACGAGCCTTCCTCGCCGGGCGTTCGCTGATCCGCGATCTCGTGCACCGCGTCCGCGGTCGAGGCGAGGTCGTCCTCGACAGCCGCTGCGAGCGATGCGGGGCGCACCACGGACCACCGCGGACCGACGGCGTCTCTCTGAGCGTGAGTCACGCCGACGATCTCGTCGTGGTCGCCGTCATCACGCGTCCGGCTCTGCTCGGCGTCGATGTCGAAGCGATGGGCGCGTCCTTCCGCAGGGGAGATCTGCAGGCGCTGTTCCCGGATTCCCCGGAGCCGGATCTCGCGGGATGGACGCGCATCGAAGCGGCCGTCAAGGCGGACGGCCGAGGGCTGCTGATCGATCCGGGAACGGTGACACTGCGGCGACGGCCCCGATCCGCGGTCCCTCTCGCCTGGGAAGCCCTCGTGCCGGGGCGCAGACTCCCGCTCGAGGTCGTGACTCTCGCCGGTCCGCCCGAGCACGTCCTGAGCGTCGCGCTCGGCTGATGCGGAGAAAGGTCAGATCGCGGGAGCGATCGTCACCGCGCTGACGGGCCGCTCGCCGGACGGCGGAAGGGGCGGGAGCGCACGCTCATCGATCCAGGTGCGCACCAGCGTGCGAGCCGTCGAACCGGCGAGCTCATCGACCAGACCGAGGAAGTCGTCGCTCGTGACGGCGAGCCGCGCGAACCGATCCGTCCACGCGCGGACGAACGCGAAGAAGTCGTCGTCGCCGATCGTGAGGCGCAGCGCGTGCAGGGTGAGCGCCCCGCGCTTGTAGACCCGATCGTCGAACATGTCGTTCGCACCCGGATCGGCGAGCACGAGATCGTCGGGAAGGGATCGCAGGTGGTGGTGATGCGCCACTGCTAGGGAGTGGGCTGACGGCCCGCCGGATGCCTCGGCCCACAGCCATTCGGCGTAGCAGGCGAAGCCCTCGTTCAACCAGATGTCCTGCCAGCGTGCGACCCCGACGCTGTTGCCGAACCACTGATGCGCGAGCTCGTGCGCGATCAGGCGGTCGCTGCCGCCGACGCCGTCGACGTGATTCGCGCCGAAGATGGCCATGCCCTGGGCCTCGAGCGGTATCTCGAGGTCGTCGGGGGTGACCACGACCTTGTACGACTCGTAGGGGTACGGGCCGAACGCCTGCACGAACGTGTGCATCATGTCGGGAAGAGCGGCGAAGTCCGAACGTACCCGGGCGGCGAGCTGCCGGGGATGGTACAGGCGCCCCGGAGTGATGCCGAGGTCGACCCTGTCGTCGTCGTACTGACCGATCTGCACCGTCATCAGGTAGGTGGCGGTCGGCACCGGCTGCTGGAAGGTCCAGCGCGTGCGGCCGCGCTGCGTCGACCGTGTCGCCGTCCCGCCGCTCACGACGGTGTATTCGGGGTCGGCGGTGATCTCCAGGCGATAGGTGGCCTTGTCCGAGGGTACGTCGTTGCAGGGGAACCACGTCGGAGCGCCGGTGGGCTGCGACGCGACGAGCACGCCGTCTTCGAGCTCCTCCCACCCCAGCAGACCCCAGCGCGTGCGACGCGGCGAGGGCGCGCCCGAGTAGTCGATGCTGACGGTGATCTCGCGACCGCTCTGCTGCTCGCTGCCGAAGACGACCTTGAGGCGGCGATCGTCCTGACGGAACGACGCGGATCGGTCGCCGCTCACCCGCACCTTCGTCGCCTTGAGCCCGACGAGGTCGAAGGAGATGTGCCTGGCGTCCTCCTGCATCTGCAGTCGGATCGTCGCCGTGCCGGAGAGCCGATTCGTCGTCACGCGGTAGTCGATCGCGAGGTCGTAGTGCAGCACCCCGTAGCGTCGGTCGCCGCTGTGCGGGGTGTAGGGATCGACGGTCATGCGCCGGTGGCCTGGTAGGACCGCACCTTGACGGCGCGCCACGGGCCGATGGGATTCCCGCTCCACCGGCTGCCGACCGGCACGAATTCCCCGCGCATCACGAGCGAGGCGGGCCCCACCGTTGCATCCGAGCCGATCGTGGCTGCAGGCAGGATCACGCTGTGCGGCCCGAGGGTCGCACCGTTCTCGAGGGTCACTGCGTCGATGCTCATCACTCGATCATGGAACAGATGCGTCTGAACCACACATCCGCGGTTCACCGTGGCGCCGTCGCCGAGCGTGACGAGGTCGGGTTCGGGCAGCCAGTAGCTGTCGGTCCAGACACCTCGACCGATCTTCGCTCCGAGGGTGCGCAGCCAGATCGCGAGCGCGGGTGTGCCGGAGGCGGAGTTGGCGAACCAGGGCGCCGCGACCATCTCCGTGAACGTGTCGGCCACCTCGGTGCGCCAGACGAAGCTCGACCACAGCGGATGCTCGCCCGCTCTGATGGGGCCGACGATGAGCCACTTGGCGGCGGTGGTGATCAGGGCGGCGACGGCACCCGCGGCGAGCATCACGGCGCTCGAGAGCGCGACGGCCCAGCCGAGACCCCAGGCGTCGACCGCTGCGGCCAGTGCGAGCATGACCGTCAGCCCGAGCGCGCACGTGACGAGTACCGGGACGATGCGGCACAGCTCCCACAGGGCGCGAGCGATGCGCAGGCCGGCACGGGGACGATAGGTGCGCTCGAGATCGGAGTCGTTGACCACGCGCCGCAGCCGCGCGGCGGGCGAGCCCAACCACGATGAGCCGGCCTTCGCCTTGGGCGGCGCGACCGACAGCACGGCGACCAGACCGTCTCGCGGCACGTTGTGCCCGCCTGCGGCCATGCCGGAGTTGCCGAGGAAGGCGCGCTTGCCGATGCGTGCGGTGCCCAGACGCATCCATCCTCCCTGCAGCTCGTAGGTCGCGACCATCGTGTCGTCCGCCAGGAAGGCGCCGTCGGCGATGGTCGTGAGCTTCGGAATGAGAAGCACCGTCGACGCCTCGACGTCGCGGCCGACGTCGGCCCCGAGCGCGCGCAGCCATACGGGGGTGAAGCTGCTGGAGTACAGCGGGAAGAGGAACGTCCGCGCGGAGTCGAGGAGGCGCTCGGTCGTCCACGCCTGCCACGCGATCCGCGAGCGGACCGGATAGACGCCCTCGGCGATCCCGACACCCAGCACGCGCACGATGAGCAGGACGAGCAGGGCGAACACGAGACCCGCGACGAGGACGGCGGGCACGATCATGGCGAGGATCGCGGGAATCGCTCCGAGCAGAGAGTCCGCGCCGCGCATCCCCTGTGCCAGCAGCCAGCCCCCGGCCGCCAGAGCGATGACGGGGAGGATGCCGAGGAACGCCGATGACGCGGCATAGGCCCACAGCCATCGCGTGCGGCTCGGCGGACGCCCCTCGGCGAACGGCGTGGACACCCCGCCGACCCGCGCTGCGGGGGAGCCGGCCCAGCGCTGCCCTGCCCGCACACGACCGAACACCGCGGAACCGGGGGCGATCTCAGCACCGCGGCCGATCTTCGTGCCGGGGGCGAGCGTGCTGCGCGCGCCGATCGTGGCATCCGCGCCGATGCGGATGCCGCCGATGCGCACGGTGTCGCCGTCGATCCAGTATCCGGAGAGGTCGACCTCGGGCTCGATGGAGGCTCCGGAGCCGATGTCGAGCATGCCGGTGATCGGGGGGATCGTGTGCAGGTCGACATCCCTGTGGATGCGGGCTCCGAGCGCGCGTGCGTAGTAGACGACCCAGGGCGCGCCCGCGAGACCCACCGGATCGACCTGCTGGGCGATCTGCTCGGCGAGCCAGAGGCGCAGGTGCACTCCGCCGCCGCGCGGGTGATCACCGGGGCGGAGCCCTGCCAACAGCAGACGGGCCGCGATCGCGGCGATCGTCATCTTGCCGACCGGCGTCACGAAGATCAGCAGCCCGACGATGATCGCCCACGCAGGGACATCGGGCAGGAACTCGAAGCCGGGTGAGAGCCGAAGCAGCCAGCTCGCTGCGAGCAGGAAGAGCAACCACCGGATGCCGCTGAACACGAACAACGGCAGGCCCGCGATCGTCTGCACCCACTGCATCCGCCGGGGTGTCGGGACCGGCTGGCTGAAGACGCGTTCCTCGGCGTCGTCATCATCGGCGTCATCGTCGACGGCCTCTGCCATCTGCCGCAGGCGCGGCAGATCGTAGACATCGGTCATCGTGAACTCGGGCGCCCGCGTGCGCAGGCGGGAGACGAGCTGAGCGGCGGCGAGGGAGCCACCGCCGAGCTGGAAGAAGTCGGCGTCCTCGTCGCTCGGGCGGATGCCGAGCACGGCGAACCACTGCTCCGCGAGCCAGGCCGACGTGCCGGACAGCGAGGAGTCGCCCGTGTCGCCGGAGTCGAGCGGCCAGGGGAGCGCCGCCTTGTCGACCTTGCCCGACGTGCGCACGGGCAGGTCGTCGACGACCGCCAGAAGCGGGATGAGCGGAGCGGGAAGTCTGTCCGCGAGCTCGCCGCGGGCCACCTGCCGGTCGAACCCCTCGTCGGGCACCACGTAGCCCACGAGCAGAGGAAGACCCGCTTCGGTCTTCTGCACGACCACGGTCGCGGCGGATACCGAGGTCAGCGCCTGCAGCGCGGACTCGACCTCGCCGAGTTCGATGCGGCGTCCGCCGATCTTGACCTGATCGTCAGCGCGTCCCTGGAAGATGAGGCCTTCCGGCTCGACACGCACGACATCTCCGGACCGGTAGGCGCGCTCCCACCCGAGCGTGGGCATCGGCGCGTACTTCTCGGCATCCTTGGAGGGATCCAGGTAGCGGGCGAGGCCGACGCCGCCGATGATGAGTTCGCCGGCCTCGCCGTCGGCGACGCGGTGGCCGTCAGCGTCCACCACGGCGAGCGACCATCCGTCGAGCGGCAGGCCGATGCGCACCGGACCCGTGCCGTCCATGAGCGACGCACAGGCGACGACTGTGGCCTCGGTGGGCCCGTACGTGTTCCAGACCTCGCGTCCGTCTGATGCGAGGCGAGCGACCAGCTCGGGCGGGCAGGCCTCGCCACCGAAGATCAGCAGTCGGACGTTCTCGATCGCGTCCTGCGGCCAGAGCGCGGCGAGGGTGGGAACCGTCGACACGACCGTGATGCCGTGGCCGAGCAGCCACGGGCCGAGGTCCTCACCGGAGCGCACCAGAGCTCTCGGCGCTGGCACGAGGCATGCGCCGTGTCCCCAGGCGAGCCACATCTCCTCGCACGATGCGTCGAAGGCGACCGAGAGCCCGGCGAGCACGCGATCGCCGGGACCGAGCGGCGAATCCTGGAGGAAGAGGCGAGCCTCGGCGTCGACGAAGGCCGCGGCGGAACGGTGCGAGACGGCGACGCCCTTGGGCACGCCGGTCGAGCCCGAGGTGAAGATGATCCAGGCGTCGTCCTCGATGCTCGGCGGCGCCACGACCGGAATCGCAGAGGTGCTGGGATGCGGTGAGTCGACTCCCACGAGATCGATCGCCGTTGCGGCATCCGCCGGGCGATAGCCCGCGTCGGTGATCGTGCCCGCGATGCACGCCTCGCGGAACACGAGATCAGCGCGCTCCCGCGGGTCATCGGCGTCCACAGGGACGTAGGCGGCGCCCGCGGCCATGGTTCCGAGGATCGCGACGTACAGCTCGCGTCGGCCCGAGGTCATGCGGATGCCGACGCGATCACCCTGACGCACGCCGTTCTCCCGCAGCACGGCGGCCGTGCGCCACACGCGGGCGAGCAGCTCCGCGTAGCTGAGGGCGCCGTCCGCGTCCTCGACGGCCGATGCGTCGGGGTACTGCCGGGTCGTCTCCCGGAGGATGTCGATCAGAGTGCGGGGGAGCGGCGCAGCGGCGCCGCGATCCAGCGCCTCCTGCACGTCAGTTCGCAAGGAGGTCGAGCAGGGCGGCCTTGCTCAGGCGTGAGTAACCGGTGCGGCCTTCGGTGCGGGCACGGGCCCGCAGCTCGACGACCGTCAGTGCGCTCAGCTCAGAGGGGGCCGCGGGAGTGGCCGCCGGAGCGGTGGGCGCCGCCGCCTCTCGGGCCTGTGTCGGTGGGACAGGGCCGGCTGTCGGCTGGGGAGCGGTGGCCTTCGCGACAGTCTTCGGTGCGATCGCCTTCGTCGTGTCGGCGTCGGTCGCCGCGGACTTCTTCGGAGTGTCCTGCTTCGGAGAGACCTTCTTGGCGGTCTTCTTCGCGTCAGTCTTCTTCGGCGTCTTCTTCGCGTCAGTCTTCTTCGGCGTCTTCTTCGCGTCAGTCTTCTTCGGTGGCTTCTTCGCCGTCGTCGAGGACGTCTTCGTGGAGGACTTCGCGGAGGACTTCGCGGGCGCCTGCAGCTTCGCCGCGGCGTCCTGGAGCCGCTCGGTGGCGACGGTGGCCGACTTCGCGACCTTCTTCGGCTTGTCGGCGAGCCTCTTCTTCGAGACCTTCGCCGCATCCTTGGCGTCGTCGACAAGTGGTGCGAGCTTCTTGGCGGACTTCTTCGGAAGCGACTTCAGCAGCTTCTTCGCGTCCTTCGCCGCATCTTTGGCAGCCTCGATGGCTGCTTCCGCGTTGCGGTGTGCGGGGGTCTTCTTCGCCATGATCGGTCTCCCTCTGCCGCCGGAGCATCCGGTCGGGCAGTCGGCACAGAGGATACTCACGCAAGGTGAACAATCGGTGCCGTTCCGTCCACAGGCGCTGTCATACGCCGTCACACTTGAAACACAAACGTAATCCGCAGAAGGGCGTCAGCGGCATGTCAGCCGTGGTGGTGCATGTTTAGATGTTCTCCTACCCGTCCGTGGGCACTCATACCCTCGTCGTTCAGGAGCTGACATGCGCCGTCGCAACATCATCGCCGGGATCGCGCTCGCCGCGACCGCCACCCTCGCCCTCGCAGGCTGTGCGACCGGCGGCGGAGATGCCGGATCGGGTGAGCCGGCCGCGGGCGACGAGTACGGCCTCATCGCGGCGGGAACGCTCACGGTCTGCTCCGACATCCCCTACGCTCCGTTCGAGTTCGAGGGCGGCGACAACGGCACCGGATACACCGGCTTCGACATCGACCTGCTCGACGCGATCGCGAAGAAGCTCGACCTCACGCTCGCGGTGCAGGATGTGGGCTTCGACGCCCTGCAGTCGGGCACCACGCTCGCCGCCGGCACGTGCGACATCGGCGCCTCTGCGATGACCATCACCGACGAGCGCAAGGCGAACATCGATTTCAGCGAACCGTACTACGACTCGCTGCAGTCGCTGCTCGTGCGCACCGATTCGGGCATCGAGTCCATCGACGACCTCTCGGGCAAGAACGTGGGTGTGCAGCAGGGCACCACGGGCGAGGCCTACGCGACTGAGAACGCCGAGGGCGCGCAGCTCGTGCAGTACCCCTCCGACGGTGAGCTGTGGCCCGCGATGCAGGCCGGTCAGATCGACGCGATCCTGCAGGACCAGCCGGTGAACCTCGAGCACGAGAAGGCCGACAGCGCCTACAAGATCGTAGAGGAGTACGAGACGGGCGAGTCCTACGGCTTCGCATATGCGAAGGGCGAGAAGGATGCGCTGCGCGAGGCGATCGACGGTGCGCTGCAGGAGCTGCGCGACAGCGGCGACTACCAGACCATCTACGACACCTACTTCACCGCGAAGTAATCGGCGAGCGACGTAGAGCAGGGAGACCTTGACAATGGCGTTGAGGCGCACCACGAAGAGCAAGCTGTATCGGTACACCGTCTATGCGGTGCTGATCGCGGTCGCCGTCTGGCTGATCGTCAGCACCGACTGGGCGCGTATCGCGCAGCTCTACTTCAATCCCGAGATCGCCGCGAAGATGCTCCCGGGCATCATCACGACGGCGCTCGTGAACACACTGTGGTTCACGGCCGTCGCGTTCGCGGGCGGATTGCTGCTGGGCGTCGTGCTGGCGCTGCTGAAGCTGTCGAGCATCGGACCCTTCCGATGGATCGCGACGGCCTGGATCGAGCTGTTCCGCGGGCTTCCCGCGATCCTCACGATCTTCGCGATCGCCTTCATCCTGCCGATCGGACTCGGCGTGCCGGGAACCAAGCTCGGCGGACCCGTGGTGCTGGGGCTGATCGGTCTGATCCTGGTGGCGTCGGCGTACATGGCCGAGACCATCCGGGCGGGCATCCAGGCGGTTCCGAAGGGGCAGACCGAGGCGGCACGCTCGCTCGGCATGTCGCCCATGAAGACGACCTTCTGGATCGTGGTGCCCCAGGGATTCCGCATCATCATCCCGCCGCTGACCAACGAGTTCGTGCTGCTGCTGAAGGACACGTCGCTGCTCTTCGTCGCCGGGTCCTTCATCTGGTCGAAGGAGCTGACGAACTTCGCCCGTGACGCGAGCACGCAGAACGCGAACGGAACGCCGCTGATCATGGCGGCGGCGCTGTACCTGATCGTCACGATCCCCCTCACGCGCTTCAGTGCGTACCTGGAACGAAGGATGTCGAGGCAGCGATGATCACCGACCTGATTGATGTCCACGCGCCGGCGATCGACCTGCAGGGGCTCGTGAAGAGCTTCGGCGACAACGAGGTGCTCAAGGGCATCGACCTCACCGTCACGGCGGGTGAGGTCGTCTGCATCATCGGTCCGTCGGGATCGGGCAAATCGACGCTGCTGCGGTCGGTGAACCTGCTCGAGGAACCGACGGGCGGCAAGGTGCTCATCGAGGGCATCGACATCACCGACCCCGACGTCGACATCGACCGGGTGCGCACGCGCATCGGCATGGTGTTCCAGAGCTTCAACCTCTTCCCGCACCTCGACGTGATGGGCAACCTCATGATCGCGCAGCAGCGCGTGAAGAAGCGCTCCAAGGCTGAAGCCGAGAGGGTCGCGAAGGAGATGCTCGGTCGCGTCGGTCTCGCCGAGAAGGCCGATGCCTTCCCCGGGCACCTGTCGGGCGGTCAGCAGCAGCGCGTCGCGATCGCGCGGGCGCTGTGCATGAATCCCGACATGATGCTGTTCGACGAGCCGACCTCGGCGCTCGACCCCGAGCTGGTCGGCGAGGTGCTGCAGGTCATGCGCTCGCTCGCCGACGAGGGGATGACCATGCTGGTCGTCACCCACGAGATGGGCTTCGCTCGTGAGGTCGGCTCCCGTCTGATCTTCATGGACGGCGGGCACATCGTCGAAGAGGGCGATCCGCGCGAGGTGCTCGCCAACCCGCAGCATCCGCGGACGCAGGACTTCCTCGCTCGCGTCCTCTGATCGTCTGAGCGGCTGCGCGCCCCCTCCTGCGGAAACGGCAGGAGGGGGTCTCTGCAGGAAGCGTGAGGAAGGTCAGTCGAGTTCGACGACCGTGGCTCTTGGTGCGTTGTTCTTGACCGACTCGACGCCGTTCTTCGCAGCGGACCGTGAGGTGTAGCTCTCACTCGACGCGATCACCTCGCCGTTGCCGGCTTTCAGCCGGAACCGGTGACCACCGGCGCTGTCGGTGTACAGCTCGAACTTTCCTGCCATGAGGCGTCCTTTCTCGGTGGTGTCGAGGGAACGACGCCCTCGGGGATCACGGTATCCCGGAGTACTGGATCAGAGAAGAGCGTGCGAAAGATCTCTTCAGATCAGACCTCGGTATACCCACCCCTCCGAAGACTCAAAATTCTACCCATATGGGCAGAATTTTGAGGGCTTCACTGACCGAACTTGCCGATGGTGGAAGAGAATCTTCCCCACGGGCAGATTCATCCTCGCGAGTCACCCGCGAGGATGCACGGCCACAGGCTCGGGCGCGACAGCGATGCGCACGCGATCACCGAACGCCGGGTGGATGCCGGGGGAGTGCTGCAAGCGCACCAGCTCACCCGATTCCGTACGCACGAGCGTGCGACGCATGCTGCCGAGGAACGTGCTCTCCTGCACGAGCGCGTCTGTCGCGGCATCCGCCTCAGAGGCGAAGTGCACGTTCTCGGGGCGCAGATAGACGTCGACGGGGCCGTCGGCCGGCGACTGCAACGGCAGCCGTTGGCCCCACACCATGACGTGGTCGCCCTCAGCGACGCCGGAGACGACGCTCGACAGGCCGACGAACGCGGCGACCCCTGCGGTCGACGGTGTCGTGTAGAGCTGCTCCGGGGTTCCGATCTGCTCGATGCGGCCGGAGTTCATCACCGCGATCCTGTCGGAGACCGCGAGTGCCTCCTCCTGGTCGTGCGTCACGAAGACGGTCGTGATTCCCAGTCGCAGCTGGATGCGGCGGATCTCGTCGCGCAGTTGCACCCGCACCTTCGCGTCGAGGGCGGACAGCGGCTCGTCGAGCAGCAGCACCTTCGGTTCTGTCACGAGTGCGCGGGCCAGCGCCACGCGCTGCTGCTGGCCACCGGAGAGCTGATGCGGAAAGCGGTCGGCGAAGTCGGCCAGACCCACGAGCGCGAGAGCGTCGAGCGCGCGCTTGGCGGCCTCGGCCTTGCCGAGGCCGCGACGGCGCAACCCGAAAGCCGTGTTGTCCGCGACACGCAGGTGCGGGAACAGCGAGTACGACTGGAAGACCATGCCGATGTCGCGCTTGTTGGTGGGAACGCGCGAGACGTCGCCGCCGTCGAGCAGCACCGCGCCGCTGTCGAGGCCCTCGAGGCCTGCGAGAACGCGCAGCAGCGTGGTCTTACCGCAGCCTGAGGGGCCGAGCAGAGAGACGAACTCGCCGGGCGCGATGTCGAGATCGACGCCGTGCAGCACGGTGGTGCCCGAATAGCTCTTCACGATGCCCTGCAGCTGCACGCGTGTGCCCTCGCCCGCCTCGGCGAGCAGCATGTTGTCGGCGGTCTGGGGGAGGGTCATGAGCGGGCCTTTCCGGTGCCGCGTGCGACGCGGCCGATGAGCAGGAGCAGGAGGAAGACGAACAGCAGTGCCAGCAGGGTGAAGATCGCCGGAGCGTACGGGTCCTGCTTCTGGACGACGACCATGGCCGTCTGGAACACCTGACGGTTCAGGAGTGAGGCGATCGTGAACTCGCCGAGAACGACCGCGATCGAGATCAGTGAGGCCGCGAGCAGGCCCTGGCGCAGATTCGGGGCGAGGACCTTGAGCACCACCGTCGGCCAGCTCGCGCCGAGCGAGCGTGCGGCCTCGGCGAGGGTGCGCAGGTCGGCGGCGTCGATCGAGGCCTGGATCGAGCGATACGCGAACGGCAGAACGGTGATGCCGTAGGCGAAGGCCAGCGTCCAGGTGCCGGTGCCGAGGGTGCGGCCGATCTGCAGGTAGATCGGTGCGAGCCCGACGACCAGCACGATCGCGGGGATTGAGATCGGCAGCAGCACCGCGAACTCGAAGAGAGGCTTGAGCTTGCCGAAGCGCAGATTCACCAGGATCATCGTCGGCGCGAGCAGCAGGAGCACGATGGCGACCGTCACGACGGCGAGGATCAGCGAGTTGCCGAGACCCATCCAGATCGGCTTGATGGCGGCCGACTTGGCGGGGTCGAACAGGGCAGCCCAGCGCTCGAAGCCGAGGGTGCCGTCGGTCTGCCGCAGCGTGTAGAGGAAGGTCGAGATCAGCGGGATCGCGAAGAAGGCGCCGACGATGATGCCGATGACCCAGCGGGTGGCGGCTGAGGGAGCGAGGCGGTTCACGATTGCCACCTCGCTGCCCGCCGCTGGATAAGCGAGTACAGAGCCATCACGACTCCGACGATCACGATCATGCCGAGCGCGAGGGCACCGGCCAGATTCTCGCGGCCGAGCACGGTCTCGCTCGTGAGCGCGGCGCGGATCTGCAGCGGCACGATCTGCGCGCCCTGGCTGGCGAGAGCGGCAGCGGTGGCGTAGGACGAGAAGGCGTTCGCGAACAACAGGAGCAGGCTCGCGAGGAACGAAGGGGCGAGGACCGGGATCCCGATACGCAGCCAGAAGCTCGAACGCGTGCCGCCGAGCGTGAGGTTCGCCTCGGCCCACTGCGGCTTGAGCGCGGCGAGGGCGGGCATGAACGTGATGACCATCAGCGGGATCTGGAAGTAGATGTACGGCAGGATCAGGCCCGGAAGGTCGTACAGCCAGGTGCCGTTCGCGAAGATGTCGATGCCGAAGGTGTCCTGGAGGAACAGCTTGAGTACGCCCTGGATGCCGATCGTGGCGATGAAGGCGAACGCGAGCATGACGCCGCCGAACTGGGCGAGCACACCGGCTGCGGCATCCACGGTCGAGCGCACGGCGCCGTCCGGATTCATGCCGAGCAGTGCGTAGCAGACCAGGGCACCGACGACGGCTCCGATCACGGCGGTCAGCAGTGACAGCCCGGCGGAGTTCGCGAAGGTGGTGAGCACGACCGGGTCACCGAGAGCGGAGACGTTCGACCAGGTGAGGCTCCCGTTCTTGGTGAAGAAACCGGACCCGATCGCGAGAACGGTCGGCACCGCGAGGAAGAGCAGCACGTAGGCGGCGAACGGCACGAGACCGAGCCACGCGACGGATGGCGCCGAGCGCCGGGCCCCCGAGTCGACGGGCCCGGCGCCGGCCGGAGTGAGGGGGACGGGGGCGGATGCCGTGGCATCCGCCCCCGTCGTGGTGGCAGTGGTCACTGGACCGCCGCTGCCCACTTCTCGCCGAGCAGCGTGCCGGCGTTCGTCGACTGCTCCTCGGTCGGGACGACCGTCTCGTTCGGAACCTCGGGAAGAGCTGCGGCCAGGTCGGCGTCGATCGTGCCGGCCTCGGTCATGGCCTCCATACGAGCCGGGCGGGCGCCGCCCTTGAGCCACAGGTTCTGCACCTCGTCGCTGTAGAGGAACTCCTGCCACAGGCGAGCGGCGGCCGGGTTCGGGGCATCCTTGTTGATCGCCTGGTTGTAGTAGCCCGCGTAACCGGTGCCGTCGAGGACCACGACCTCCCAGTTCTCGTTGTCGGCGGTGTGCGAGGCGTTGAGGTAATCCCAGTCGAAGACGACCGGGGTCTCGCCGCTCGCGACGGTCGCCGTGGTCACGTCGACCTTGAGCAGGTTGCCGGCCTTCTGCAGATCCGCGAAGAAGTCGATGCCGGGCTGGAAGTCGTCGAGCGTGCCGTCGGACTGCACGGTGGCGAGCCCCACGGCGGCGAAGGCGGCGCCGGCCTGGGTCGGGTCGCCGTTGATGGCGACGGCACCCTTGTAGGCGGCGTCCTTCAGGTCGTCGAGCGACTCGGGGGCGTCGAACTTCGACGAGTCGTACCCGATCGACATGTATCCGCCGTAGTCGCCGACGAAGAGGCCGGTCGGCTCCTTGAGCGCGTCGGGGATCTCATCCCAGGTCTGCACCTGGTACGGCGCGAAGACGTCGGTGTTCTGCAGGGCGACCGTGAGGCCGAGGTCGAACACGTCGGGTGCGGTGTCGAGGCCCTCGTTGGTCTTCGCGGCCTGGATCTCCTCGGCGCTCGACACATCGGGCGAGGCCTCGTTGATCGTGATCTCGGGGTACTTCTCGGCGAAGAGGTCGAGGATCTCGCCGTAGTTGGCCCAGTCGCGGGGAAGGGCGATGACGTTGAGCTGGCCTTCGGCCTTCGCTGCCTCTTCGAGGTCGGCGAACGAGCCGAAGTCCTCGACCGAGGTCGCGGCTGCGGCGTCGATGTCGTCGCTGCCGGCAGCGGGGGTCTCCGCACCCGTGGCGCAGGCGGTCAGGCCGAGCGCGGCGGTGGTGAACAGGGCGATGCCGGCGCCGATGCGCGCGCGGCGGTGGAAGTTCGTCATCAGGGTCCTCTCGGTGCCCGGCGCTGTGAGCCGGATTCGGGTTGCGAGAGGACACTATGAGCCGCGGGTTGCCGACGATCGCGGCCCGGGTGAACGAGAGGTGTCCGGGTCGTGGCGGGTCAGCGCGACGGTGACACTTGAGGCGCCGCGCAGTCTGACATCCTGGACGGATGGACATCGGCAGTGTGCTCGGGCTCGAGCAGCTCACCTGGGGCACGCTGATCCTCGTGGTCGTCGCGGCGTTCGCGGCCGGCTGGATCGACGCCGTCGTCGGCGGCGGAGGGCTGCTGCAGCTTCCCGCGCTGCTGCTGATCCCCGGCATCTCGCCGATCCAGGCGCTCGCGACGAACAAGCTCGCCTCGGTCTTCGGCACGGCCACGAGCAGCGTCACCTACTATCGGCGCGCGAAACCCGACATCCGCACCGCGCTGCCGATGGCCGCGATCGCGCTCGCCGGGTCCTTTGGGGGAGCAGCGGTCGCCACGGTGCTGCCGGCTGCCGCGTTCAAGCCGATCATCGTGGTCGCCCTGCTCGCCGTCGCGCTCTTCACCGCGTTCCGCCCGCAGATGGGCGCCGCGACGCGGCTGCGCTTCCGCGGGCACAAACACCACATCATGGCGGGTCTCGCGGGGCTGGTGATCGGCTTCTACGACGGGTTGATCGGCCCCGGTACAGGCACGTTCCTGGTGATTTCGCTCGTCGCGCTGCTGGGCTACGACTTCCTGCAGGCGAGCGCGAAGGCGAAGATCGTGAACCTCGCCACGAACACCGGTGCTCTGCTGCTGTTCATCCCTCACGGCGCCGTGCTGTGGCTGCTCGGCGGCATCCTCGCGGTCGCCAACGTCGCCGGCAGCTATCTCGGCTCGCGCATGGCGATCTCGAGGGGCACCACGTTCATCCGAGTCGTGTTCCTCGTCGTGGTCGTGGCGCTCATCGCGAAGCTCGGGGTCGACGTGTGGAACGAGAACATCGCCCCGGCGCTCGCCGGCCTGCGCTGAGTATGCGAAGAGGCCCCCTCCCGCCGTAGCGGGAGAGGGCCTCTCGAGAACAGAGGTCAGGCCTCGTCGTCTTCCGGCTCGAAGTCGACCCCGGCCTCGGCGCGCTGCTCCGCGGTGATGGGAGCCGGGGCCGCGGTCAGCGGGTCGAAGCCGTTGCCCGACTTCGGGAAAGCGATGACGTCGCGGATCGACTCGGTCTTCGTGAGGTGCTGCAGCACGCGGTCCATGCCGAGCGCGATGCCACCGTGGGGCGGGGCGCCGAACTTGAACGCGTCGAGCAGGAAGCCGAACTGCTCCTGTGCGAACTCGTCGCTGATGCCCATGACCTCGAACACGCGCTTCTGCACGTCTTCGCGGTGGATGCGGATCGATCCGCCGCCGAGCTCCGAGCCGTTGCACACGATGTCGTACGCGTAGGCGAGAGCCGATCCGGGGTCGGTGTCGAAGGTGTCCTGGAACTCCGGCTTCGGGCCGGTGAACGCGTGGTGCACGGCGGTCCATGCTCCGGCTCCGACGGCGACGTCACCGGATGCGACGGCATCCGCTGCCGGCTCGAACATCGGAGCGTCGACGACCCACGTGAAGGCGAACTCGTCGGGGTTCAGGTAACCCAGGCGGCGACCGATCTCGACGCGAGCGGCGCCGAGGAGCGCACGGCTCTCCTTCGTCGACCCTGCGGCGAAGAACACGCAGTCACCGGCGGACGCGCCGACGAACTCCGCGAGACCCGCCTGCTCGGCCTCGGATAGGTTCTTGGCCGCGGGGCCGCCGAGCGTTCCGTCTTCGTTGAAGAGGACGTAGGCGAGACCGCGGGCACCGCGCTGCTTGGCCCAGTCCTGCCACGCGTCGAGCTGCTTGCGCGGCTGGCTCGCGCCACCCGGCATGACGACGGCGCCGACGTACTCGGCCTGGAACACGCGGAACGGGGTGTCCGCGAAGTACTCGGTCGCCTCGACGAGCTCGAGTCCGAAGCGCAGGTCGGGCTTGTCCGAGCCGTACTTCGCCATGGCGTCGGCGTACGTCAGGCGCGGCAGCGGGGTCTGCACCTCGACGCCGATCGTCTTCCACATCGCCTGGATGAGCGACTCCATCAGCGTGATGACGTCTTCCTGGTCGACGAAGCTCATCTCGATGTCGAGCTGCGTGAACTCCGGCTGACGGTCGGCGCGGAAGTCCTCATCGCGGTAGCAGCGGGCGATCTGGTAGTACTTCTCGACGCCGCCGACCATGAGCAGCTGCTTGAAGAGCTGCGGCGACTGCGGCAGCGCGTACCAGCTGCCCGGGTGCAGACGAGCGGGCACGACGAAGTCGCGGGCACCTTCGGGAGTCGAGCGGGTGAGCGTCGGGGTCTCGACCTCGGTGAAATCCTCGCCGTGCAGCACGTCGCGCACGGCCTTGTAGACGTTCGAGCGCAGACGCAGAGCGGATGCCGCGGCGGGGCGACGCAGGTCGAGGTAGCGGTACTTGAGGCGCGCCTCTTCACCGACCGTCTCGGTGTCGGCGACGGCGGTCGACACCTGGAACGGCAGGGGGGCGGACTCGTTCAGCACCTCGACGTCGGTCGCGATGAGCTCGATGTCGCCTGTGGGCAGGTTCGGGTTCGCGTTGCCCTCGGGGCGACGGGAGACCTCGCCGGTGACCTTCAGGACGAACTCGTTGCGCAGCGGGTGCGCCACTTCTTCGTCGCGGATGACGACCTGGGCGATGCCCGATGCATCCCGAAGATCGATGAACGCGACTCCTCCGTGATCACGACGGCGATCGACCCAGCCCGAGAGGGTGACGGTCTGACCGATATGCTCGGCTCGCAGTGAGCCTGCCGAGTGGGTGCGAAGCACGGAGGATTCCTCCTGATCTGGGAAATGATGAACCCGCCCATTCTACGGGGGCGGTGTCGCCTCCTCCGCCGGTGGCATATCGGTCAGTAGGATCGCCACGACGGCTGCTCGACCAGCGAAAGGGCCATCATGGACTCCAACGGCATCTCCGACCTGTACGCGACGATCTTCTCCGGTACGACGGGACTCATCGCCCTCGCCTTCTACGTGCTCGTCGTGGTGGGGCTGTGGAAGGTCTTCGCGAAGGCGGGATACCCCGGCATCCTCGCGATCATCCCGATCGTGAACATCGTCTTCCTCGTCAAGATCGCCGGTATGTCCGGGTGGCTCGCCCTGCTCTATCTGATCCCCATCGTCGGCTTCATCTTCGGCATCGTCGTGGCCATCAAGCTCGGGGAGCGCTTCGGCAAGGGGGGTCTCTTCTCGTTCTTCCTGCTCTTCGTCTTCCCCTACATCGGGTATCTGATCCTCGGCTTCGGCCAGTCCCGCTACCGCGCGATCTGACATGGTGGCGTCGCGACTGCATCTCGTCCGTCACGGTGAGGTCCACAACCCGAAGCGCGTGCTCTACGGGCGGTTGCCCGACTACCACCTGAGCAAGGCGGGGCGCCGCATGGCGCAGGCGGCCGCCGATCATGTCGCCGCTCAGGATAGGCCGGTCACCGCGCTGCACTCTTCGCCGTTGGAGCGCGCACAGGAATCGGCCGAGCCGTTCGCGGCCGGGTTCGATCTGGCGACCGAGATCGACATCCGCATCATCGAGCCGACGAACGTTTTCGAGGGCACGCAGATGCGTCGCTCGCTCATGAATCCGCTCAACTGGTGGCACCTGCGGCAGCCGTCGCTGCCCAGCTGGGGCGAGCCGTACACCTCGATCGCGGAACGGATGCTGAGTGCGATGGGTGAAGCCTGGCGTGCTGTCGACGCCGGTGACGTGGTGATGGTGTCGCACCAGGCGCCGATCTGGATCACGCACCTGCGAGTCGCCGGCCTGCCACTTCAGCACGATCCGCGAACGCGGCGCTGCGCGCTGTCGAGCGTCACCTCGTTCGAGTTGGTGGGCGATGTCTGGCGCGAGGTCGCGTATGCCGAGCCTGCATCGACCAGCAACGCGGTCGACGTCGGCGCGGTCTGACCCCGTACCGACTCGGGCTCGCCCCCCTTCCTTCCCAGTTCGAGTAGCGCACTTTGCAGAAACAGATGGTCGGTTTCTGCAAAGTGCGCTACTCGAAAGCCGTCAGGGGGTCGCCATGAGCGACTGGATGACGCCGACGGCCGCCATCTGACCCGCGGCGGCGGCGAGCAGCACGGCCGCCATCGGCCCGGGTAGCGACGCGCGATGCGCGAGGTCGCCAGCCGCGAAGACCCCGGGTGTCGAGGTGCGGCCGAAGTCGTCGACCTCGACCGACCCCGACGGCAGCATGTGCAGTCCGAGCTGGTCGGCGAAGGGGGCGCGGTGGCGCTGGCCGCCGGCTGCCACGAACACTCCGGCCACGGTGCGCTCCTGCGATGCCGTGGTGATGCGGACGCCGTCGGCGACCCGGTTCACGGCGGCGACGGGTTCGGCACTGACGTGGACCCCTCGGAGCGACAGCGTCTCGGCCTCCTCGACGCTGAAGCGCTGATCGACGGGGTAGACGGTGATGTCTCCGACGATCGGACCGAGGAGCCCGATCAGATGCTCGGCGCGGGCGGCGGGACCGAGGATGCCGATGGAGCGCCCTGCATGTTCGTGGCCGTCGCAGAACGGGCAGGTGAATGCCCCCACACCCCACAGCTCCTGCAGCCCGGGCACGGGCGGCAGCTCATCAGCGACTCCGGTGGCGAGGATCACCTGGCGCGACTCGACCGCGTCGCCGGTGGCGAGGAGAACGGTGAAGTGTCCCTCCGCGCCGGTGACCGTGCGGGCTTCGACGTCGCGGATCTCGACGTCGTCGTAGGCCGCGAGCTGCTCCCGCGCGGTTGCCCGGAACTCGGCCGGCGGAGTGCCGTCGTTCGCGACCACGTTGTGCATGTGCAGCACCGTGCCGTTGCGGTACTCGCCGGAGTCGAGCAGCAGGGTCGGCCGATGCATCCGTCCGAGCGTCAGTGCCGCCTGCAGGCCGGCCGGTCCTGCTCCGATGATGATCGCGTCGTACATGGGGTCCTCCTGGGGATGAGCTTGCGTTCTCCTTCAGTGTGTGACTTCATGTCAACATGAAGTCAAGTGTCGACAATCCCTGGTCCGTCGGTGAGGTCGCCGCGCGGTTCGATCTTCCGACGAACGTGCTGCGGCACTGGGAATCGGTCGGGCTGCTGCGCCCTGCGCGCAACGCCGCCGGGCGACGCCGATACGGTCAGGACGACGTCGTGCGGGTCGCCGTGATCCAGCGCAGCAAGGCGGCAGGGATGAGCCTCGAGCAGATCGCCGTGCTGCTCGACGACGGCAGCGCCGGGCGTCACGAAGTGCTGCAGGCTCACCTCGACGACCTCGACCGGCGGATGGAGGAGATGCGGATCTCTCGCGAGATGACCGAGCACGCGATGCGGTGCCGCTCGCACGACATCTCGACCTGTCCCCGCTTCCGCGCTTCTGTGGCTGACGTTCTGGCGCGGCTGTGAGGCGTCGCATCCGGCCCATGCATAGGAACCCCGCGTAAAATCGATGCCGTGCCACGCGTCTCGACGATTCGTCCGAACCGCAGCGGCCGCTCCTCCCGCACACGGCTTCCTCGCCGTGCGGTCGGTGTCGCGCTCGCCGCGGTGTTCGCCATCGGCCTGAGCGCCTGCGCTCCGGATGCGGTGAGCGATTCGTTCCTCTCCGGCGAGAACACCGGCTACGTCGCCGCCGACGGTGCGATCGTCGAGATCCCCGTCGCCGACCGCGACGCTCCCGTCGCCGAATTCGGCGGGGTCACCGAGAACGGCGAGGACTTCTCCAGCTCCGAGCTCGAGGGCAAGGTCACGGTCGTGAACTTCTGGTACGCGGGGTGCGCTCCGTGCCGCCTCGAGGCCGAAGCGCTCGAGGGCGTGTGGCAGGAGCACGGTGGCGACGAGGTGGCCTTCCTGGGGGTCAACACCCGCGACCAGGCCGACACCGCCAAGGCCTTCTCCGCCGAGTTCGGCGTGACGTACCCGAGCCTGATCGACGTCGACACGGCCGAGGCGAAGCTCGCTTTCTCGTCGTCCGTACCGATCCAGGCGACACCGACCACTCTCGTGCTCGACAAGCAGGGCCGGGTCGCCGCGCGCATCATCGGACCGATCGACGGCACCTCGGTCCTCTCGACGCTCGTCAAGGACGCGCTCGCGGAGGACTCGTGAGTTTCCCGGGAGTGGCGTGAACCCCGAAGCCGTCATCGGATCGGGAGCCCTCTGGCTCGCGATCCCCGTCGCGATGCTCGCCGGCCTCGTCTCCTTCCTGTCGCCGTGCGTCCTGCCGCTCGTGCCGGGCTACCTCGGGTTTCTCGGGGGAGCGGTCGCTCCGCGCCGCGCGTCGAACACGGCAGACGGGACCGCCGTCTCGACGGTCGAGGCTCCCGCCCGCAGCAGGCTCGTGCTCGGCGTCCTGCTCTTCATCCTGGGCTTCACCGTCGTCTTCATCCTCTACACGGTGCTCAGCGGCACGTTCGGAGTCTTCTTCCTCCGCTGGGGCGATCTGATCACCCGCATCCTCGGCGCCTTCATCATCGTCATGGGCCTGATCTTCCTCGGCGCCTTCGGGTTCGCGCAGCGCGAGGTCCGTTTCCACGTCGACTCCAAGGTGGGCATCATCGGCGCACCGCTGCTGGGAGTCGCCCTCGGCATCGGCTGGGCCCCGTGCATGGGACCGACGCTCGGCGCGATCATCGCGCTCTCGTTCAACGCCGGCGACCCGGTGCGCGCCGGGTTCCTCGGGCTCGCCTATTCGCTCGGCCTCGGCATCCCGTTCCTGCTCGTCGCTCTCGGATTCGGCTGGGCGACGAAGACGATCGGTTTCCTCCGTCGCCACATCCGCGTCGTGAACATCATCGGCGGCGTGCTGCTGATCGTGCTCGGTCTGCTGATGGTCACGGGGCTCTGGACCGAGATCATGTCGCGACTGACGGCGGTGATCAGCAGTGTCCCCCTCCCGTTCTGATCAGAAGAAGACGCATCGGAAGGATGACGTGAGCAGCACTACCGACAGGTCCAGCGATCCGCTCCGACCGTCAGACCACGTCGACGGCGAGGAGTCGATCACCCAGCCCCGCCTCGGCTTCGTGGGCTGGCTGCGCTGGGGATGGCGCCAGCTGACGTCGATGCGCACCGCGCTGATCCTGCTGCTCGTGCTCGCGATCGCGGCGATCCCGGGTTCGATCTTCCCGCAGCGGATGGCCGACCCCAACGGCGTCACGCAGTGGGAGCGGGACAACCCCGATCTGTTCCCGATCCTCGACGGCCTGAAGCTCTTCGACGTCTACCTGTCGCCGTGGTTCTCGGCGATCTATCTGCTGCTCTTCGCCTCGCTGGTGGGCTGCGTCATCCCGCGCATCAAGCATCACGCCAAGGCGCTCCGTGCACGCCCTCCGCGCACCCCGGCACGCCTGAAGCGGCTCGCCGACTACCGCGCCGTCGAGAGGACGTCCGCGGACTCGACGGCGGATGCTGCGGCATCCGTCGACATCGCCGCGAAGCAGCTCAAGGCACTCGGCTATCGGGTCGAGCGCTACGACTCCGGGCGGACGTTCTCGGCGTCGGCCGAGCGCGGATACTGGCGCGAGACAGGAAACCTCCTCTTCCACCTCGCGCTGGTCGGCGTACTGATCACGATCGGCATCGGCGGCGGCTTCGCCTATACGGGCCAGCGGGTCCTGGTCGAGGGCGAGACCTTCGCCAACACGCTGCTCGACTACGACTCCATGAACCGCGGACGCTTCGTGGCCGACGACGCGCTCGCCCCGTACTCGATGCGCCTCGACAGCTTCGATGTCACGTATCAGCCGTTCGGTGAGCCGGGATCCGGTCAGGCCGGTGACTTCTCCGCCAACGTCACCGTGCAGGAGAACGGCGAGGAGCGCACGGGGGCGGTCAAGGTCAATGAGCCCCTCGCGGTCGCCGACGACGATGTGTTCCTGCTCGGGAACGGCTACGCGCCCACGATCACGGCGCGCGATCCCGCGGGCGACGTGGTGTTCACGAACAGCACGCCGTTCCTTCCGCAGGACAACAACATGACCTCGCTCGGGGTCATCAAGGTTCCCGACGGACTCGCGGAGCAGGTCGGTCTGGTCGGATTCTTCTACCCGACGACCGGAGTCCTCGACACCGGAGCGTTCTTCTCCGCCTACGGAGACCTGACGAACCCGACGCTGACGCTCGATGTGTACACCGGAGACCTCGGCATCAACGAGGGCGTGCCGCGCTCGGTGTACGTGCTCGACACCACCGGGATGACCAAGGTGACTGGTCGTACGACCGACCTCGAGTCGATCGAGCTCACCCCCGGACAGACCGCCGATCTGCCGAACGGCCTCGGGACAGTCACCTTCGACGACGAGTCGCCGGCCGGAGCGACCGACCTGTCCCAGTCTGTGAAGAGGTTCGCCTCGCTGCAGATCCACCGCGACGAGTCCGGCGTGTGGGTGCTCGGCTTCGCCCTGCTCGCACTCGGCGGCCTGATGCTCGCCCTGTTCGTGCCCCGTCGCCGGGTCTGGATCAAGGCCACCGCCGCCGACGGTGCGGTCGAGTTCGAGTACGCGGGTCTGGCTCGTGGCGAGGACCCGACGCTCGCCGCCGCCGTCGACGATCTCGTCGCCGGACACGCTCGTCTGCTCGATGCCGCGGGCGTGACGCAGGCGGTCGAGGAACCCGACGACCCCGACGCCGATCCCGAGCCGGACGCCGCAGCGGAGACCGCCGCGGACCCCGCGACCGAGCGACCCGCATCCGACACCCCGAAAGTAGACTGACATCATGTTCGACCTCGAAGTGATCTCGCCCGTCCTGCTCTGGACGGCGATCGCGATCTACGCGGCGGCCTTCATCGCCTACGCGTTCGATCTCGCACGTCGATCGCAGATCTCGGCGGATGCCGCGAGTGTGCGCGAGTTCGAACTGGTCGGCGCAGGGGCGGGCGGTGTGAAGGGCTCGAAGGGTGCCGCCGCGGCATCCGGAACCGATGCCGCACCGCAGCGATTCGTGATGGCCCGCATCGGGACCTCGCTGACGATCCTCGCTTTCCTCTTCCACCTGGGAGCGACCCTGACCCGCGGTTTCGCCGCCGGCCGGGTGCCGTGGGCGAACCTCTACGAGTTCGCGATGATGGGCACGCTGCTCATCGTCGCGGTGTTCCTCGTCGTCCTGACGCGCATCGACCTGCGCTTCCTGGGCACGTTCATCACGGGTCTCGTCGTGGTGCTCCTCGGACTCGCGGCGACGAACTTCTATGTCGACGTCTCACCGCTGATGGACCCGCTCAAGAGCGTGTGGCTCGTGATCCACGTCTTCGTCGCATCGCTCGGCACGGCGTTCTTCGCGCTCGCGTTCTCGCTCTCGGTGATCCAGCTGATGCAGTCACGTCGCGAGCGTCTGATCTCGGAGGGCGCGGAGAAGACCGGTCCCGGATTCCTCCGCACGTTCCCCGGTTCCGAGCGTCTCGAGAGCATGGCGTACCGGTTCACGATCATCGGCTTCATCCTGTGGACCTTCACCCTCATCGCCGGATCGATCTGGGCCTACTACGCGTGGAGCCGCTTCTGGGGCTTCGACGTCAAGGAGACCTGGACCTTTGTGATCTGGGTGCTCTACGCCGGGTACATCCACGCTCGCGCGACGCGCGGGTGGCGTGGCAACCCGTCGGCCTGGCTGGCGATCGTCGGCTTCTCCGCGGTGATCTTCAACTTCACGATCGTCAACGTGTTCTTCAAGGGTCTGCACGCCTACTCCGGCCTGAGTTGAGCCGGTGCCTCGGCGTCTCAGCGCACGCCGAGCGGGATGATCTCGGCGTGCTCGACGCCGTCCTCGTACCAGACGAACTCGACCTGCGAGATGCGCTCGGCGGGCCTCGAGCTCAGCGAGCGGCGAGACTTGTTCCTCAGTTCCGTCCACACCGCTGACGCCAGGGACTTCGCGTAGATCACCGAGAGGTGGAAGGTCCACTCCTCGGTGGGACGTTCGTCGAGGCGGCGGAAGTCGGTGGAGGTGAGCGCTGTGCTCAGGCTCGAGTAGGCCGCGGTGATCGACGCGGAGCGCGCGAGACGCACGATGACGATCTGCCACGGTGCCGGAAACGCGTCGACTGCCTCGGCGACGACGTCGATCGGACGCTGACCGGCCGCCCACTCGTGCAGGAACGCACTGAGTTCCTCACGTCGCTCCGGCTCTGCGAATCCACGCAGAGTGACATGACCCGTGTGGGGGTGCGGCACGTCTGCGCGACCGAGCGCGGCGGCCTGCTCCGAGCGGTACACGTCGGCGACCGCGGTGGTCGGACGCAGCACGAGATACTGCTGCCCCTCGAGTGAGGCGAGCTGAGCAGGAGTGTCCATGAAGGGTCGACGCATATCTCGACCTTATGTCCCTGCCGAGGCGCCGCGCCCGTATGCCGGTCCGTCGACGGCGGCGCGCCGACCTTCGCCGGGCACGGATTCGGATCGGAGAGTGAGAACGCCGCACGTCGGGACTGACGTGCGGCGTTTCTTCTCGGGGACCCGAAGCCGTGCCCGGTGGTGGCGTGTCTCAGGCGGTCGCGAGCGCCGCCTTGGCCGAGGTCGTGCGACGGAGCGTCACGGCAACCGTCGTGGCGACGAGCGACAGGACTCCCCACACCACGAGACCCGCGGCCGCTGCCCCGTCGGGGGCGATCAGCCCGGCGAACGCCGGCGATGTCGGCAGTGCCGCTCCGAGGTCGGCGAGCCAGCCCGGCACGGTCGAGATCAGCCCGGTCGCGACGGCCAGCACACCCACAAGGGCGCTGATCCAGCGACCGATTCCGCCGAACACGGCGACGAGCGCCTGGTTGACGGCCGCGAAAGCGAGTCCGGCGAGCACGGCCGTGCCTGCGAAGGCCCACCACGTGCCCGCGTCGTACTTCGCCACGAACTGCACGATCAGAGACACGAGCAGGCCCTGGGCCGCGCCGATCACGGCGGCCGGCAGGAATGCCCGCAGCGCGAGTCCGGCCGACGACCGGCGCGAGGTCAGGGTACGTGCCGTGTGCGCGCGCATCACGAGGAACGAGGCGAGGCCGCCGAACCAGAGCACCACCGCGGTGAGAAGCGGGATCGCCGTCGGACCGAAGATCGTCGCGCCGTCGGCGCCCTTCGATGCCACCGGGTCGGCGATCACCGAGGCGAGCGACGTGGACTCGGAGTCGCTGAACGAGGGGAGTGATTCGGATGCCGTGCGCAGCCCGCCGGCGAGGTCACCGGTTCCGGTCGCCAGGGTGTCGAGCCCCGTCACGAGGTCCGTCGCACCCGTGGCGAGGTCGGTCGCTCCGCTGGAGAGCTGCCCGGCGCCCGAGGCGAGTGCGCGAGCGCCCGATGCCGAGGCGACGAGCCCGTCGGTGGCGAGCTGGTTCAGCCCGTCGGCGAGCGTCGTCGCACCGGCGCCGGCATCGCCGAGCTGCGTCGAGAGCGTGCTGAACGCTCCGGGCAGGCCGGCCACGTTCGGCGCGACGTTCGTCAGATAGCCCGACGCCGTGCCCGCCGAGGTCGCGGCCGTGACCGCGTCTCCCGCGGCGGCCGCGAGCTGTGCGCAGAGCTCGCCGGAGGTGGTCGGGTCGCAGGTCGCCGCGAGACCGCCGAGAGTCTGTGCGAGCGCCGCAGTCTGCGAGGCGGCGTCGGTCGCCGCCCCGGTTCCGGTCTGGATCGCACCCACGAGCTGGGTCATGCCGTCGGCGTTCTTCTGCAGCTCGGAGGCTCCCGTCGTGAGGCCGAGGCCGATCTGCGATGCTCCGGCCGCCGCCTCTCGGGTCTTCGAGGTCAGAGTGTCGAGGCCGTCGGCGAGCGACGAGGCGCCGGTGCCCAGTTCGGAGGCGCCCGACGCGAGCTGGGTCGCACCGTCCGGGATCGCAGCGGCTCCGGTGGCCGCATCCCTCGATCCGGTCGCGAGCTGCGCGGCGCCGTCTGCGGCCTCGCCGATCTGATCGCCGATGGTCGTGAAGCCGACCAGGATGTTCTCGGTCGTCGCCTCCGACAGCATCGTGCCGAGGCTGGAGGCCGCGACGTTCGCGATCTGGCTCGTGATGAGGTCGTCGGCGACGAGCCCGTCGTCGGGGGTGGTGACCTGGATGGTCGCCTGCTCGGCGTCGCCGCCGCCGTCGGAGATCGCCTGACCCGCCGAGGTGGCCGCCGCCGAGAAGTCCTCGGGGATCGTGATGACGGCCTGGTACGAGCCGTCGGCGAGACCCTCCTCGGCATCGTCCTCATTCGAGATGACCCACGTGAGGTTGGAGTCGAGCTCGTCCGAGCCCTCGACGAGGCCGGAGGCCAGCTGACGTCCGAGGGGCGTGAGCTGGCCGTCGATCTCGACGGGCTCGTCGAGGTTGACGATCGCTGCCGTCATGGACTCGAGCCGCTCTGCAGGGTTCTGGAGGGCCGCGACCAGGATGCCGCCGACGGCTGCCGGGAGCAGCAGGATGCCGAGGATCGTCAGCCACGTGATCGGCTTGCGCGAGCGTGCTCGCTCGATGGGGAGGGTCATGCTGTCACCTCGGTCGATTGGGAGGATTCGTCTGCGCCCTGGGTCGCAGAGCGAAGGGAGTCCCGGCGCGGTGCGGGGTCGTCGACGTCGATCACGTCGACCGGGCCGCGCCCCGCATCCGAGAGCAGCTCGAGCGCGATCTCGGGGGAGTGCGCCGTGACGAGCACCGCGGTCGTCGGGCGTGCGTCCCGCAGACGTGCAGCGACCTGGTCGCGATCGGATCGCGAGAGCCGGTCGACGCCGTCGATCACGACCAGTGCGGGCGTACCTCGAAGCGCCTCGGCGAGATCTGCCGACAGGCTTCCGGCATCCGCGGCCATCACCGCGCCGACATGCGCGCGCACCCATGCGGCGCGACCGGGAAGCAGGTGACCGGCCACCCGCAGCTGTCCGTCTTCGGGGGGCACTCGGCCCGCGACCGTCAGGGCCAGGGTGCGGAGAGCGCCGGCCGACGAGCCGGTGAGAACGGCAGCGGCACCCGGGGCGACCCGCAGGTGGAGCCGCTCGACGCCGGCGGCGGTGAGTGACAGATCGTCCGCGGCGATCACCGAGTCGTCGCCGGGCCACTCGGCGAGGTGGCGCTCGCGCTCCACCGCCTCGCCCTCGATGTCGACGCGGGGAAGGATCCGCTCGAGCCACGCCGGGATCTCCCACGCGCGCTCGCCGAGGATCGCCATGAGCGCGGGGATCAGCGTCATCCGCACCAGGAACGCGTCGATCGCGATTCCTGCGGCGAGGCCCAGTGCGATCGGCTTGAGAGACGAGTCGCCCTCGGGCACGAACGCCACGAACACGGCGAACATGATGAGACCCGCGGCGGTGACGACCTTCGCCGATCCGGTGAAGCCGCTGCGCACCGCGCGCAGGGCGGCGGCGCGTCTGGTCGCGCGATCCGGGCTCTTCCCGTCAGGGTCGTGCACGAAGTCCTCGCGCATCCGGGAGACGAGGAAGACCTGGTAGTCCATCGCGAGGCCGAACAGCACACCCATGAGGATGATCGGCATGAAGCTGATGATGGGGCCGACCTTCGCGACGTGCAGGGCGTCGGCGAACCAACCCCACTCGAACACCGCACCGACGATGCCGAACCCGGCGACGATCGAGAGCAGGTATCCGGCGGCCGCGGTGATCGGCACCCACAGCGAGCGGAAGACGATGGTCAGGAGGATCAGGGACAGGCCGATCACGAAGACGCCGAACGGCAGGAGCGCGTTGCCCAGCTGGTCGGAGATGTCGATGCCGACGGCCGTGAAACCGGTGACCTTGAGGTCGATGCCGAACTCGTCGAGCCATTCGTCGTGGTGTGCGCGCAGTTCGCGGACCAGATCGGCGGTCGCGGGGTCGTCGGGCGCGGTCTCGGGGATGATCTGCACGATGCCGGTGTCGGCGGTCTCGTTGGGGGTGGCGAGCGCCACCTCCTTGACCCCGTCTATCTTCGCGACCTCGTCGCCGAGATCCTCCATCAACGTCAGGGGATCGGTCGAGGTGACGATGGTGCCGGTCAGGATCAGCGGTCCGTTGAAACCGGCGCCGAATTCCTCGGCGACCAGGTCATAGCTCTGTCGAGCCTCATTGTCCTTCGGCAGCACGCCGGCGTTCGGCAGGGCGAGGTTGAGGCTCAGCGCCGGGATGGCCACGATGCCGAGGCCGAGCACGACGGCCAGCGATACGAGGATCGGTCGCTTCGTCACGCCTGTCACCCAGCGGTCGCTGAAACGGCGACGGGGAGCGGGCGCGGGCGTGCCCTCCTTCGCCTTCCGCGGCCTGCGCGGGCGACCCGCGACACGACCCTTCATGAACCCGAGCAGCGCCGGGGTGAGGGTCACCGCGATGGCCACCGCGACGGCGACGGCGGCGGACGCGGCGATGCCCATGGTGGTGAGGAAGGGGATGCCGGCGAAGCCGAGTCCGATCAGCGCGATCAGCACGGTGACGCCCGCGAACACGACGGCCGACCCGGCTGTGCCCACGGCGCGGGCCGTCGACTCTTCGGGGTCGACGCCCTCACGGACCTGATCCTGGTGTCTGGCCATGATGAACAGCGCGTAGTCGATGCCCACGGCGAGCCCGAGCATGAGCGCGAGCAGGGGAGTGGTCGACGAGACCGTCGCGAAGGCGGTCGCCGCGAAGATGCCGGCCATCGAGATGCCGACACCGAGCACGGCGGTGAGCAGGGGGAGACCCGCGACGACGAACGAGCGGAAGGTCACGATCAGCACGAGCAGGGCGATCAGGAGCCCGACTGCCTCGGTCAGCGTCACGCCGGGGATCGAGGTGGCGAACAGCTCGCCGCCGAGCGAGGTCTGCGACCCCGGGGGGAGCTCGGCGGCGAGGTCTGCGACGACGGTCCGGAGCTCGTCCTGCGTCTCGTCCGAGACATCAGTCGACTGCCCGTCGAACTGCAGGCGGATGATGCCCGCGGTCTCGTCGTCGTTGATCATGCCGCTGACCATCTCGTCATACGGCGAGGTGGCCGACAGCACGGAGTCGTCGAGGTCGGCCAGCTTGTCGACGGTCTCTTCGATGTCATCCCGATACGTGCCGTCGGTGATCGAGTCGCCGTCGGCTGCGACCACGATGATCTGCGCGCTGGTGCCGCTGACCGCGGGGAACGAGCGGTTGAGCTGTTCGAGACCGGCCTGCGACTCGGTGCCCGGGATCGAGAAGGAGTTGTCGGTGCCCGCTCCGAGCACGAGTGCACCCGCACCGGCGATGCCGAGCGCGAGGAGCCAGGAGACGAGGACGCGCCACGGATGCCGGTAGGACCAGCGGCCGAGCGAGGACAGGAGTGTGGACACGAAGCTCCTCAGATGATCCGGGTCGGATACACAGGTGTATCCGATACATAGATGTATCGTAAGGTGATCCGAGCCCCGGAGTCTGTGTGCGGGGTGTGAGATCCTTCGAGAGGTGCAGCACCCCCAGTGAAAGGATGGCTCGATGACGACATCCGCCCCCCGAAGCCGCGAGAACACGCGAGCCCGGCTTCTCGACGCCGCCGCGCAGGTGTTCGCCGAGGTCGGTCTCGAAGGCGCCTCCGTCGAGGCCGTCTGCGAGCGCGCCGGTTTCACCCGCGGCGCCTTCTACTCCAACTTCGATTCCAAGGACGAGCTGTTCCTGATGCTGGCAGGCAGTGTCGCCGAGCAGCGGGTGAGCGCCGTGCGCGATCGCGTCGACGAGATCGCGGCAGAGGGGGGTCTCACCGCCGGCTGCGATCCGGTCGATCTCGTGCAGCAGATCATGGATGCCGGGGGCGACGACCGCCTCGGCGTCATGCTCATGAGCGAGATCCGCATCCGCGCGCTGCGCGATGAGCAGTTCGGCACGGCCTACCTCGCGCAGGAGCGCGAGATGGTCTCGAGCATCGCGACGATCATCACCGACATCGTCTCAGTGAGCTCCCTCGAGCTGAAAGTTCCGGCCGACGAGGCCGCGCGGATGCTCATGATCATCTGGGAGGGCATGACCGTGCGCGGAGCGATGGCGGGGCAGGACTCCGACCAGCTGCGGCACTCCGGCGGTGAGGAACTCGGCAGGCTCGTGCAGCTGCTGCTCGCCGAGTGACGTGACGGCGGGCAGTCGGATGAGCAGGGGTCAGCGCGCCGCGAGCACCTCGTAGCAGCGGCTGAGTCGGTCGAGCCACCAGTCGCGGCGATCGTCCGAGGCCGCGAGTCGGGTCAGCGCGGCCTCATCCGGCGCGATTCGCTCTGCAGAGATCGATCCGTCGACCGGACGCAGCTCGGCCACGTCATCGAGGAACAGCGATGACGTGCCCAGACCGCAGTCATAGTCGAGCGTCGGCAGTGCTGCCGCGAGCGCGGCCCCCTGCGAGAGTCCGATCGCCGTGTCGAGGGCGCTGGAGACGACGACGGGAAGCCCCGCAGCCGTGACGATCTGCAGTGCATGGGTGATGCCGCCGAGCGGCTGCGCCTTGATCACGAGCAGGTCGGCCGCCTTCTCTCGGGCGACGGCGAGCGGGTCGGACGACTTGCGGATGCTCTCGTCGGCGGCGACCGGGATGCCCATGTACTTCACGCGGGTGCGCAGCTCGGCGAGTTCGGGCACCGTGGCGCAGGGCTGCTCGACGTACTCCAGGTCGAACTCGTTGAGGGCATGCACCGCATGCTCGGCCTCGTCCACGTTCCACAGGCCGTTGGCGTCGACGCGGATGCGTCCCTCGGGGCCCATCGCCTCGCGCACCGCGCGCACGCGGTCGATGTCGTCGGCGAGCGTCTGCCCGGGCTCCGCGACCTTGACCTTCGCGGTGCGGCAGCCGGCGAATCGAGCCAGCACTTCGGCCACGTGTGCGGCCTCGATCGCCGGGATCGTGGCGTTCACTCCGACGCGCTCGCGCAACGGCTCGGGCTGAGGGTTCCAGGCGAAGTCGATCGCCGCGGCGAGCCAGGTCGCGGCCTCGGCATCCTCGTACTCGAGGAACGGCGAGAACTCCGCCCACCCTTGCGGCCCCTCGACGAGCAGCGCCTCTCTGGTGTCGACACCACGGAATCGGGTGTGCATGGGCAGGGAGACGACCCGGGCCGTGCCGAGCAGGTCTGCGAGCGGTGGGAGCATGTGCTCATTCTGCTCCGAGAGGGCCGCCGCGTGGCGTCCGCCGTGCCGCACGGGCTTCGGGATCCTTTCCGAATCGACACAGCGCTGTGCCATTGACAATGGTGTGTGGCGCACAGTACTGTGATGGACATGAACGAAACCCTCGACACGCACCTGCAGGAACTGCGCCGCGGCACCGTCGTGCTGGCCTGCCTGCAGCTGCTGCGCACGGCGGGCTACGGCTACGCGCTGCTCGAAGACCTCGAGCGCCGAGGCTTCGCCACAGACGCGAACACGCTGTACCCGCTGCTTCGCAGGCTCGAGAAGCAGGAGTACCTCACGAGCGAGTGGAACACCGACGAGGCGCGGCCTCGCAAGTTCTACCGCACATCGGAGGCCGGGATCCGGCTCGCCGACACCCTGACCGAAGAATGGCGCTCGCTCACCACGGCGATCGCGACCCTCACAGCTGAGGAGAACTGACATGACCACGACAGCCACGCTCACGGAGCGGTACATCAGCGCCACCATCCGAAGCCTCACGCCCGAGGTGCAGGACGACGTGCGTGCCGAGCTCGAAGGATCGATCGCCGACGCGATCGACGCCAGGCTCGAGCAGGGTGAGTCTCGGGACGACGCGGAACGCGCGGTCCTCACCGAGCTCGGCGACCCCGGCATCCTCGCTGCGGGATATGCCGATCGCCCGCTGCATCTCATCGGACCGAAGTACTACCTGGTCTGGTGGCGGCTGCTGAAGCTGCTGCTGATCATCGTGCCGATCTGCGCGTTCGGTGGCGTGATGCTCGGCCAGCTCATCGACGGGGCCCCGGTCGGCGAGGTCATCGGCACGGCGGTCGTCGCGGCCCTCGGGTCGATCGTGCACGTCGGGTTCTGGGTGACGCTGGTGTTCTTCATCCTCGAACGAACGGGTGCGGACACGGGTGTGAGGTGGAGCGTCGACCAGTTGCCCGAGCCGACGCAGAACGGCGCGGGACGTGCCGATGCCATCGCCTCGGTCGTCTTCCTGCTGCTCGGTGTCGGAGCGGTGTTCTGGGACGCATTCATCGGGTTCTTCCCGACCGAAGGCGCCCCGATCGCCATCCTGAATCCCGGGCTGTGGCCGTGGGGTATCACGGTGTTCTTCGTGCTGATCGCCGCAGAGGCGTTGCTCGCGGTGGTGGTCTACGCGAACCGGCGGTGGACGATCGGTGCCGCTGTGGTCAACACACTGCTGGCCGTAGTGTTCGCGGCCTGGTCTCTCGCTCTGCTGGTGCGGGGAGAGCTCCTCAATCCCGAGTTCCTGCGCTTCGTCTTCACCGACAACGGCGTGACGGACGAGACCATGCGCATCCTCACGGTCATCACCGGGTTCTCCCTCGACGCCTTCCCGATCTGGGACATCGTCGACGGTTGGCTCAAGACCGCGCGCGCTCGCCGCGGCTGAGCGGGATGCGACGGCGCCGCCTGCACTCGCACGCGGCGCCGTCTGCGTGTGCAACCCCGTCGGGAATAGGCTGGATGCCGTGACCAGCGCATTCGTCTCAGACCTGTTCGACCCGGACGAATGGGTGCTCGCGCCCGGCGCCGAGGACTACACCGACATCACCGCCCACGTGAGCACCGATGGCGGGGTCGCTCGGATCGCCTTCAACCGCCCGGAGGTGCGCAACGCCTTCCGCCCGCACACCGTCGACGAGCTGTACCGTGCTCTCGACAGTGCCCGGCAGAACCCCCGTATCGGGGCCGTGCTGCTGACCGGCAACGGACCGAGCCCGAAGGACGGCGGCTGGGCGTTCTGCTCCGGTGGCGATCAGCGCATTCGCGGTCGCGACGGCTACAAGTATGCGTCGACGGGCTCAGCAACCCAGGATGGTCCCGCCCAGCCCGCCGTGGGCCGACTGCACATCCTCGAGGTGCAACGGCTGATCCGCTTCATGCCCAAGGTCGTCATCGCGGTCGTGCCCGGGTGGGCGGCGGGCGGCGGACACTCGCTGCACGTCGTGTGCGACCTCACGATCGCCTCGGCGGAGGAGGCGCGGTTCAAGCAGACCGACGCCGACGTCGGAAGCTTCGACGCCGGATACGGTTCGGCGTACATGGCGCGGCAGACCGGTCAGAAGTTCGCGCGCGAGGTGTTCTTCCTCGCCGAGGAGTACTCGGCGCAGCGCGCGTACGAGGCGGGCGCCGTGAACCGTGTCGTTCCGCACGCCGAGCTCGAACGTGAGGCGCTGAAGATGGCGCGCACGGTGCTGACCAAGTCGCCGACCGCCATCCGGATGCTCAAGTTCGCCTTCAACGCTGTCGATGACGGTCTCGTGGGGCAGCAGGTCTTCGCGGGCGAGGCCACGCGTCTGGCGTACGGCACCGATGAGGCCGTCGAGGGTCGTGACTCGTTCCTCGAGAAGCGCGATCCGGACTGGTCGTCCTTCCCCTGGCACTACTGAATTCCTGACGGCACCGAGAGAGTTCCCGACAGAACCGAGCGCAGCGGAGAGCACCATGGTCGCACTGAGATCGACGGATGCCGAGGATCCGGTCGAGCTCCGCGACGCGCTCGCCCGGGCCCTCGACGGCGGCCCCGCGCTCGGATTCGGGATGCTCGGGGAAGCACCCGATCGAGTGCCCGACGGCACCGCGGTCGTCATCGCCACCTCGGGTTCCAGCGGCATCCCGAAACGCGTCGCGCTGAGCGGCGAGGCTCTGCGCGCGAGCGCAGAGGCGACGGCTGCGCGGATCGGCGGCGGCAGATGGCTGCTCGCGCTACCCGCCGGCTACGTCGCAGGGCTTCAGGTGATCGTGCGGTCGCTGCTCGCCGACACCCATCCGGTCGCGCTGAGCGGTCGGTTCTCACCGGAGTCCTTCGCCGAGTCGACGCTCTCGATGCTCCGACCCTCGGCAGGGGCATCGGGCGCGATCCCGGAGCTGTACACCTCGCTCGTCCCCGCGCAGCTGTCCACGCTGCTCGAGGCGTCCGGAGACGGTCCGGTGCTCGCCGCGCTGCAGGCGTACCGCGCGATCCTCGTGGGTGGGCAGGCCCTGCCCGAGCCGATCCGCGATCGGGCGGCGGAACTCGGGGTGCGTCTGGTCCGTACCTACGGCTCGACGGAGACCAGCGGCGGATGCGTCTACGACGGGGTCCCGCTCGACACGGTGGGCGTGCGCACAGTGGACGGCGAGCTGCGCATCGCGGGGCCGATGCTCGCCGACGGCTACCTGGACGACAGCGAGCTCACCGCGAAGAACTTCTCGCGTGACGAGCACGGCATCCGCTGGTATCACACGGGAGATCTCGGTCTGGTCGAGGACGGCACCGTGCGCGTGCACGGGCGCGCCGACAACGTGATCGTCTCGGGAGGCATCAACATCTCCCTCGACCGGGTCGAACGGCTGGTCCGTCGCGTGCCCGGACTCACCGGCGCCGTGGTCGTGGGCGTGGCCGACGACCGCTGGGGCGAAGCATCGGTGATCGTCGCCGCTCGCGGCGAGGCGCTGCGGCGCAGCGAGGCCGAGCAGCTCGCGCACGCGCGCGACATCGTCGCCGACGAGCTCGGCAAGCACGCGAGACCCGCACGGCTGGTTCTGGTCGACGCGCTCGACGTCCTCGCTTCGGGCAAGCCCGACCGCGAGGCGATCCGTCGCGCCGTCGCAGACCTGCACTGACCGGGGAAGGCCCGCGTCCGATTCTTTGCCAGAATCGATCATGGCCATCTACACGCACGGACACCACGAGACCGTCCTCCGCTCGCACAGCAGTCGGAACATCGCGAACTCGGCGGAGTACCTTCGCCCACATCTCACCGCGGGTGCACGGCTTCTCGACGTCGGGGCGGGCCCCGGCAGCATCACGGTCGACTTCGCGGGAACCGTGAGTCACGTCACCGCCACCGAGATCGACGAGGCGGCACTGTCGCTCTCTCGGGATCGCGCGGCGGGTCTGGGCCTGACGAACATCGACTTCTCGGTCGAGGACGTGCACGACCTCAGCTTCGCCGACGACACCTTCGACGTCGTGCACGCGCACCAGGTGCTGCAGCACGTGGCCGACCCCGTGCAGGCACTCAGCGAGATGCGTCGAGTCACGGCGCCGGGAGGAGTCGTGGCGGCGCGCGATGCCGACTACGCGGGGTTCATCTGGTTCCCCGTGCTGCCCGAGCTCGACCGATGGCTCGATCTGTATCGTCGCGCTGCGCGCGCGAACGGCGGCGAGCCCGACGCGGGCAGGCGCCTGCTAGCCTGGGCGCGGGCGGCCGGATTCGAGGACATCACGGCGACGACCTCGAACTGGACGTACGCGACACCGGAGGACCGTGCCTGGTGGGGCGGGATGTGGGCGGACCGCATCCTGGAGTCCGCGCTCGCGCGACAGCTGGTCGACAGTGAGATGGCGACACCCGAGGATCTTCTGTCGATCAGCGACGCCTGGAAGCGCTGGGCCGACGACGGCGACGGCTGGTACCTCGTGCCGCACGGCGAGATCATCGCCCGCGCCTGAGACAGCGGTGTGGATCCGGCTGCGGCGCGCCGCGGATACATCTCCAGGCGGATGCGAGGCCGGCGGCGGGCCGCGTAGCGTGGGGGAGTGATCCGCCCGCTCTCTCGCACGGCGCTCGTGCTCGACATCGTCGGCGCAGCGCTGCTCTTCGTCATCCTCACCCCCTTCTCGATCGTGTTCTACGGTCCGGGCGCGGGGAACGTGGCGAACCCGATCGCCAGTGCCGGAGCGATCGCGGTGTCGGGTCTGCTCATGTTCGGCGGCGTCGCGATCGGTCGGCTCGCGCCGGCACTCGCGCTCGCCGGGGCCTGGGCGGGCGCGATCGTGCAGATGCTCGCGGGCTTCGGACCGCTGCCCATCGACCTCGCGATCCTGATGATCCTGTACGCGACCGCGGCATGGGGCTCACGCGTCGTGCTCTGGTGGGGCTTCGGCTCCGCGCTCGTCGGCGCACTCGTGGCGGCGCTCTACATGGTGTTCGTCGGCGGTGTCACGGCCGGTGCGACCAGCGGTTGGGACCAGCTGACCACGGGCACGCTGCTTCTGGTGCTGTCGATCCTCGCGCTGGGCTTCGCCTGGGTGTGCGGCCTGCTCTGGCGGGTCGTGCTGCGGGCGCGAGCGACCAGGTCAGCTCAACTGCAGGCGGAGTCGCTGGCCGCGGAAGAGCAGGAGCGCGTGCGGATCGCCCGTGACATGCACGACATCGTGGCCCATTCGCTCGCCGTCGTGATCGCGCAGGCCGACGGCGCGCGGTACGCCGCCGCGTCGCAGCCGGAGATGGCGGGCGAAGCTCTGACGACGATCGCTCAGACGGCGCGGGGTGCCCTGAGTGACGTGCGCCTGCTGCTCACGCAGCTGCGGCACCGGCAGGGAGACGGTCCGCAGCCGACGCTCGCCGACCTCGAGACGCTGTTCGCCCAGGTGCGCCAGGCCGGGATCGAGCCGCGCATCACGGTCGATCCGACCCCTCCCGGTGAGCCGCCGGGAGCGATCCAGCTCGCCGTGTATCGCATCCTGCAGGAGGCGCTGACCAATGCGATCCGACACGGCGACGGCGCGGTGGATGTGCACCTCGCCTGGCAGCCCGATCGCGTCGACCTGCAGGTGCGCAACACCGTGGGCGCGACCGGTGCCGGCTCGGGGAGCGCGCAGGGTGGCGGCGGACACGGCGTGATCGGCATGCGCGAACGCGCCCAGCTGGTGGGCGGTAGCCTGCAGGCGGAGCGTCAGGGCACGCAGTTCGTGGTCCAGGCATCGCTCCCGATCGGAGAACCAGCATGATCAGGGTCGTACTCGTCGACGACCAGGCGCTCTTCCGCGCCGGAATCCGGATGCTCGTCGCATCGCAACCCGACCTCGATGTGGTGGGTGAGGCCGGTGACGGCCGCGAGGCTGTCGCACTCGTGCGGTCGGTCCGACCCGATGTCGTGCTGATGGACATCCGGATGCCGGTGATGGACGGTCTGACCGCCACCGCCGAGATCCTCGCGCAGCCGGACCCGCCCCGCATCGTGATGCTCACGACCTTCGACCTCGACGAGGCCGCTGCCCGAGCGATCCGCCAGGGAGCGAGCGGATTCCTCCTCAAAGACGCCGACCCCGAGTTCCTGCTCGCGGCGATCCGCACGGTGCACGCAGGGTCGAGCGTGATCGCGGCCTCGGCGACCAGGGAGCTGTTCCAGCACTTCGCCGAGGCGCCGAAGCCCGTGCCCGTCGAGTTCGCGACGCTGACCGACCGTGAGCGGGAGATATTCGCCCTCGCGGCACGGGGACTGTCGAACAGCGAGATCGCCGCGCGCGAGTACCTCAGCGAAGCCACGGTGAAGACGCACATCAGCCGCATCCTCACGAAGCTCGCGCTCCGCGACCGGGTGCAGCTCGTCGTCTTCGCGTTCGAGCACGGTCTCGCCTGAGTCGAGCGGCCTGCCCGGATCCCACGATCGGGTGCAGATCATCCTGGAGATGTAGACGGATGAGCCGAGCGGGCGACGCGGCAGGGTCCCCGCCCGAAATAGCGTCGTCGACATGGAGATCACGACCACCGACCTCGGGCTCGCAGCCCGCGTGCAGCACCTCAGCAAGACCTACGGCGCCGGCGAGGGCACGGTCCGCGCGCTCGACGACGTCAGCGTCGGCATCCGCCGCGGCCAGTTCACGGCCATCATGGGCCCCTCCGGATCGGGCAAGTCCACGCTCATGCACATCATGGCGGGACTCGACACCCCATCGGAGGGACGCGCCTGGATCGGAGACACTGAGATCACCGGACTCGGCGACCTCGACCTGACGATCCTGAGACGACGCCGAGTGGGGTTCATCTTCCAGGCGTTCAACCTGGTGCCGACCCTCACCGCGATCGGCAACATCATGCTTCCGTTCGAACTCGACGGGCGACGCCCGAGTGCGATCGAGAAGGCGCGCATCGACGGCCTCATCGAGACCCTCGGGCTCGACGCGCGGCTCCAGCACCGTCCCCACCAGCTGTCGGGCGGACAGCAGCAGAGGGTCGCGATCGCCCGGGCCCTCGCCACCGCTCCCGACCTGGTCTTCGCCGACGAGCCCACGGGAAACCTGGATTCCGCGACCGGACGCGAGGTGCTGCAGCTGCTCGCCGCCGCGAGCCGCGAACACGGGCAGTCCATCGCGATGGTCACGCATGACGCGATCGCCGCCAGCCACGCCGACCGCGTGCTGTTCCTGGGCGACGGTCGGCTCGTCGCCGACCACCCGCGTCAGAGCGCCGAGGAGATCTCGGCGTACATGCTCGCGGCCGAGGTGGCGGCATGAGCACGGCGAGCGCCCCCGTCATCGACACGGTCGTGCCGCAGACGGCATCCACCGGTCCTCGATTCGCCTGGCTGCGGGAGCGGGGCATGGGCGCCAGCATCCTGGTGGCCGCGCTGTCGGCGACCTTCGGCGTCATCCTCGTCGAGGTCACCGTCTACCTGGGCGCCGTGCTGCAGGCCGACCCGTTCATCGGCGACAGCGAGACCCTCGCCGTCATCGTCGGGCTCCTGTCGGTGCTGCTCACTGCGGTGGCCATGTACGTCGCGGCGATCGTCACGGCGAACACGTTCTCGACCATCATCGCGGGGCGCACGCGCCGGATCGCACTGATGCGGCTGATCGGGGCGACGGCGCGGTCTCAGCGCGCGGAGGTCGGCCGGCAGGGGCTCGTCGTCGGGGTCATCGGCGCTGTCGTCGGCGTCGTCGCGGGGCTTCTGCTCTCGGCGGTCGGGGTGCAGGTCGCTTCGACGCTGATCGCGACTCAACCGTCCGGGTTCTCACTCGCGCAGCCCGCGCTCCTGCTGCCGGCGGTCGGCGTCGCGCTGACGACCTGGGCCGCGGCGTGGGTCGGATCCCGACGGGTCCTCGCGGTCACCCCGCTGCAGGCGATCGGAGGCTCGGTCGAGCGGACGCACGATGAGGTGTCGCGTCCGGGCCGTCACATCGGCGCGTGGGTGCTGCTCGTGGCAGGCGCGCTGCTGCTCGCCGGCGGCGTGGTGCTCGGGCTGGTGCACCCGCTCGGCGTCGTCGTCGCGTTCTTCGGCGGCCTGCTGTCGTTCACGGGTCTGGCGATCGGCGCCGTGCTCTTCATGCCGCCGGTGCTGCGGGTGGTCGGGCGTCTGTTCGGATCGAGCGCCACCGCCCGTCTGGCCGCGGAGAACGCTCTGCGTCACCCGGAGCGGTCCTCGCGCATGGCGATCGGTGTCGTCATGGGGGTCACGCTCGTGACGATGTTCGCGGTGGCGCTGGAGTCGGTCAAGCAGATGCTGATCGGCCAGTCGGAGGGATCGATCCCCGACGAGTTCTTCGCGCCGTTCGACGCCTTCGCCGCCATCATGATGCTGCTCGTCGCCGTCTCGGCCGTGATCGCCGCGGTGGGGCTGGTGAATCTCCTGACGATCGGCGTCGTGCAGCGTCGCCGCGAGCTCGGTCTGCTGCGCTCGATCGGCCTCTCGAACCGGCAGGTGCGCCGCATGGTGCTGTTGGAGGCGACGCACATCACCGTCGCCGCGACGATCACCGGCCTGGTCCTCGGCATCGTGTACGGCTGGGTCGCGGCGCAGTCACTGCTCGGTTCGACGCCGACGCTGCCCGATTTCGAGCCGGCGGGGCTCGTCGCCCCGCACGTGCCCTGGCTGCCGATCGCGATCATCGTCGCCGCCACGGCTGTGCTGACGCTGGTCGCCGCCGCAGCACCCACCCGACTCGCCACCCGCGTGGCCCCCGTCGAGGCGCTCGCGGCGGACTGACGAACGACCGAGCCCCGCCGACGTCATGTGTCGGCGGGGCTGTGGGCGTGCCGCATAAGCTGGACGGATGCCGGCTCCGTTCGACCAGTCCACGTATCAGGTGCGTCTCGAGTGGGGAGTCGACGGGCTCTCCCGACTCGCCCCCGCCGACATCGTCGTGGTCGTCGATGTCCTGCGATTCTCGTCGTCGGTGGCCGATGCCGTGGCATCCGGCGCCGAGGTTCCTCTCGAAGGTGCCGTGGGGTGGTCGCGCAACGGCGCTGCCGTGGCGGCGGCCGCAGCAGCCGTGGATGAGACGACGGTGCTGCTGGGCAGCCTTCGCAACGCCGGCGCCGTCGCCCGCGCCGTCGTGACCCTGCAGAACCGCCGTCAGGCGCGAACGTCGGTCGCCGTGATCGCGGCGGGCGAGGCCGACGCCGCGGGCGCCGTGCGCTTCGCCGTCGAAGACCAGCTCGGTGCCGGCGCTGTGATCGACGCCTTGACAGATCTCGGCATCGATCACACGGCTCCGGATGCCGCGGTCGCGGCCGAGGGGTTCCGGGCGCTCCGCAGGGCCCTGCGTCACATGGTGAGCGCGAGCGGGTCGGCGCGCGAGATCGCCGACGGGGTTCCGGCCACGGCACGGATGACCGATGCCGGCGCCCCCCCGACGTCGGTAGCCGCCGCGGCCGAGCTCGACGCCCTCGATACCGTGCCGATCCTGCGCGACGGGGTGTTCGTCGCGTTCGACTAGTCGGGTCGGCACCCGTCCCCGCCAGAGACCGACTGCCCACGACGGGGCAGTCGGCAACAGGCCGGGTGGCCGCCGCCGGATACGGGAGGCACGACGTAGGGTCGGTTCATGCGGTACGTCCCTGCTCTCCTCCTCGATGCGGTCTTCGTTCTCGTCTTCGCGGCCATCGGTCGCGCGTCTCATGACGAGAACCCGGCCGGGTTCCTGATCACGGCGTGGCCGTTCCTCGTCGCCCTGGTGGTCGGACACCTGATCGCCGCGCTGCTGCCCGGTCGGCCCCGCCGTCCGTGGGCACTCGCTTGGGGCGCGGTCGTCTGGGTCGTGACCGTGGCGGGTGGCATGCTGCTGCGCATCGCCTCGGGCGACACCGCTCAGGTCGCGTTCATCATCGTCGCGACCATCACGCTCGGGGTGCTCCTGATCGGGTGGCGTGCTGCGGCGGCGTTGATGCGTCGGGCGCGCGGCCGTGTCGGCCGACCTTGCAGCGGAACCGGATCCCGTCGCAGAGGGCGAGCGCGGAACCGACTCTGACCGCGAAGTCGACGATGAACACGCGACCGAGGCCGAGCATGAGCGCGGGTCAGGGGCGGAGCCCGAGCAGCGCTGATCTCCTCAGCGCGACATCTGCGCGGCCAGTCGGGCGTCGGCCGTGATCTCTCGTCGGGACCAGGTGAACTGATACCGGGCGTCGAAGGTGCGGGAGCATCGCGCGCAGGACGTCGGGCGCGACGGTCGCCGGTGCCGATACGTGACATGACCGGCTGAGCAGGTGCCGACCCACGGCGCGAGTTCCACGGCTGTCTCGCCATGATGCGTCGTGCCGCCGACGTAACCCAGATCGCGGGCCACACGCTTCCAGGCAGGACCGTGCGCAGCGGCATGCCCCGCCAACGCATGTGCGACCTCGTGAAGCAGTACCTGGTGGATGTCGTCGTCGTCGAAGCGAGCGGCCAGGTAGCGCGACACGGTGATGCGCTTCTTCGTGTAGTCGCACTGGCCCGCGCGCCGCTTCGCATGATCGAAGCCGAAGGACCAGCTGTCGTCGAGGTGCAGCGCGATCAGTGCCTCGCCCCAGACCTGCACTCGGTCAAGTTCCGCCATGCGCTCAGGCTAAGCCACGCCGCCGACATCGCGGAGCATCCCGGCGTCAGCCGATGGACAGGGCCGCGGGGCGGCGTCGTTCCACGGCCTCGATGGCCAGCAGGACGGTCTCGAGCTCGCTGTCGGCGGCACCGGCTTCACGCCGCAGGAACAGCGATTGCTTGAAGCTCTCCCGAGCGGTCTCGAGATCGCCGGCCTCGTAGGCGTTCTTGCCGTGGTGCTGGTACGCGAAGGCCGCGATCGACAGCCAGCGCTGGCCTTCGGCCTCCGACGCGCAGGTCGCGAGCTCCTGCTCGGCAGCGGCATACGCTCCCCGGTACTGCAGGACGGTGGCGTGCAGCACGCGCGCGCGCAGCACGTCTCGGCGGGTGCCGGCCATGCGCGCCTGACGCACTGTCGTGTCGGCGAGAGCGAGGGACTCGTCGAGACGACCGAGCACCTTGAGCAGCCACACGCGCTCGAGCAGAGCGGGAAGACTGCGCTGCTCCTCGATCTCCGCGAGCCGCGCCGCGCATTCATCGAGATCGACCAGTTCGCGAAGACTCTCCCGGTCGTATCCTCGGATGAAACTCATTGCTCTCCTTCCGCAGCGTCCCCTCGTCCAGTCTGCCCCGAGAGTGCCCGCTCCCGGTGTCGGCACGCCCCTGTCGCTCGCATCCGCATCCGCATCCGCATCCGTGCGGATCAGCGCAGGAAGAGCGAGGCGTCGGGGCGGGGGGATGCCACGGCATCCTGGTCCGTGACCACGCGCGCTCCCTGCACGAACGCCGTGACCTCCGCTCCCTGGGCGATCTTCGCGGGATGCGGGCCTGCTGCGAGCATCCGGGGGAGCCACTCCGTGGGCAGGGGGCCGACGGAGGCGGCGATCACGAGGTTCCCGAACCGCCGTCCCTTGAGCACCTGGGTGTCGGCGAGGATCGCGACCTCGGGCAGCACCTCGGCGATCGTCGCGACCTGACGTCGGGCGAACGCGAGTCCCGGTCCGTCCGCGACGTTGATGAGGAGCACTCCCGTGGGCCCGAGCAGCTCGGCGATCTCGCGGTAGAACTCGATGCTGGTCAGATGTGCGGGGGTCTGGGCTCCGGAGAAGACGTCCGACACCACGAGGTCGCAGCTTCCGACGATCGCCGCGGGCAGCCGGTGCACTCCCTCGCGCGCGTCACCGATGCGCAGGCGGATGGCGGCACCGCGGGGGAGTGGTAGGTGCTCCCGCACCAGCGCGACGAGCGGCGCCTCGAGCTCGATGACCTGCTGGCGCGAACCCGGCCTCGTCGCCTCGATGTAGCGGGGGATGGTCAGCGCGCCCGCTCCGAGATGGACGGCCGTGAGCGCACCGGCGGGGAGCTGATCGATCACGGCGCCCATGCGCACGATGTATTCGAAGTGAAGGTGCGTAGGATCGTCGAGGTCGACATGCGACTGAGGGGTGCCGTCGACGACCAGTTCGAAGCCGCTCGTGAACTCCGACGGGATGACGCGGGCCTCTCCGCCGTGGTCGAGCCGTGCGTGCGGATGCTCGGCGTCGCGTGCTCGTGTCCGTCCCATTCCTCGAGACTACGCGGCTCGCAGGCGCTGCGGGACGGCCCGGACACCGCTCGCAGAGGGCCCGATTTGGCCGATGTTACGGCCACGTGACGTTTCCGGGAATAACTTGCAGGGAATTAGTTAGTGATGAATACTTTTTCCTAACCGGGTGGGTTCCCGAAGCCACCAGGACGTTCAAAGAGGAGATCCCTGATGCATAAGCGCATTCTTCCGGTCGTGGCGCTCGGCGCTGTGGCCACCCTGGGCCTGGCGGCCTGCGCCGGTGGCGCGACCGACAACGGCGGGTCTGCAGGCGGCGAGGGCCAGGAGCTCACCGTCTGGATCATGAAGGGCACCAACCCCGACGCCACCGCGTTCTACGACGAGGTGTCCGCGGCGTTCGAGGAGGAGACCGGTGCGACGGTCACGATCGAGGAGATCCAGTGGGCCGACGCCCACGATCGCTTCGTGACGTCGATCGCCGGTGGCACCACCCCCGACATCGCCGAGACCGGCACGACCTGGACCGCCGAGTTCGCGGATGCCGGCGCTCTCGAGCCGATCGACGAGTACGTCGACGCGGAGAAGGGGCTGCGCGACGATCTCGTCGAGGGGCTCGCCGTCGCCGGCACCTACGACGACGAGCTGTACGGCATGCCCTGGTACGCCGGCGTGCGCTCGATCGTGTACCGCACCGACGTCTTCGAGGAGCTCGGTCTCGAGGCTCCGAAGACGTGGGACGACATCGTCACCGCGGGTGAGGCCATCAAGGCCGCCAAGCCCGACATGCTGCCGTTCCCCGTCGCCGGCGACGCCGAGTTCCAGGTGTACCCCTGGGTCTGGGGTGCGGGCGGCGAGGTCGCGACGCTCGACGGCAAGACCTGGACCAGCGAGCTCGACAGCGACGAGTCGCAGGCCGGCATCGAGTTCTACACCGGACTCGCCACCGAGCACGGCTTCTCGTCGGCCGGCGCCACCACGTGGAAGGAGACCGATCTCCGTGACTCGTTCACGCAGGGCAACGTCGCCATGATGCTCTCGGGCTCGTGGACTCCCAAGGCTCTCATCGAGGCGAACCCCGACCTCGAGGGCAAGATCGGCGCGGCCGTGATCCCCGGTGAAGACGGCGGCATCGCTCCGTCCGTGCTCGGTGGCTCGCACCTGTCCGTGTTCAACACCACGGAGAACCCCGAGCTCGCATGGGAGTTCGTCAAGCTCATGACCACGGGCGAGTTCGCCGAGAAGTGGGCAGATGAGACCGGATACTTCCCGGGAGTTCAGTCGGCGATGGAAGAGGCCCTGGCCTCGACCGACCCGCTCGTCGCTCCGTTCGCGCAGCAGATGGTGGAGGGCGGCGCATCCGTGCCGGTGACCCCGAACTTCGGCGCCGTGCAGGCGAAGAAGACGACCAACTCGATGATCCAGGCGATCCTCAGCGGACAGAAGGACGTCGCCACCGCGACGAAGGATGCCGCTGCTGAGATGACCGACCTGCTCAACCAGTAAGGCTGTATCCCTCCATGTCGATGGTGCAAGCGCCACTGCCGGCC
>NZ_JACAFP010000020.1 GCF_015354505.1 Microbacterium sp. UFMG61
TCCGCGCAGGATGGGACCTGGCGACACTGGACCGGTCCACCAGCCCCGCGGGGCCGGACTCGCGGAACCTGCGCCACCACCGCCACGCCGTCGTGCGCGAGATACCCATCTCCGCCGCCACATGCGCGACGGCACGACCGGACTGGATGCGCTGAACCATGATCAACCTGCCGGCCGGAGTCAGCCGGGCATTAGCGTGGGACACGAGAAGCCTCCGTGTGATCGAGCTGCAGAACTAGACAGCTCCAACTCGACACCGGAGGCTTCTCCTACGTCAACAACGATCTGGGTCAGTACAGCTAGAGCGAGGCGAGAGCGGTCCGTCTCGCGTCGACCCGGTACGACACCAGAGCGATCAGCAGACCGGCGACCGCGAGAAGCGCGCCGGTCCACGACGGGGCGGTGTATCCCCACCCGGCGGCGATCACGACCCCGCCGAGGAACGCGCCCAGGCTGTTGCCGATGTTCAGCGCCGAGTGGTTGAGAGCGGCGGCGATCGACTGGTTGTCGCCGGCGACGTCCATCAGCCGCGTCTGGATCGTGGGGCTGAGCACCGATGACACGAAGCCGACCACGAACACGAGGATGCTGAGCGTGACGATCCAGAAGGACAGCGCCCCCAGAAGAGCGAGGACGAGAGCCAGCACCGCGAGGCCGATCAGCAGCGTACGGCGCAGATCGATGTCGGCGAGGTGCCCACCGACGATGTTGCCTGCGGTCATTCCGAGGCCCATCAGCACGAGGACGATCGGCACCGCCCACTCGGGCGAGCCTGCGACGTCCGTGACGAGCGGCGCGATGTAGCTGTAGACCGCGAAGAAGCCGCCGAATCCGATCGCTCCGATTCCGAGCGCGAACCACACCTGCGGAATCCGGAACACGCCCAGCTCTTCCCGCATCGTCCGACCGGGCGATCCGGGATGCTCAGGCACGAAGAACACGATGCACAGCGTCGCGAGCGCGAAGACGAGAGCGACCACCGCGAACGCGGCGCGCCAGCCGAACTGCTGACCGAGGAACGTGCCGAACGGCACCCCCACCACGTTGGCGATCGTGAGTCCGGTGAGGATGAACGCGACGCCCTTCGCGCGCTTGCCGGGCCCCATCACGTCCGCAGCGACCAGAGCACCGATGCCGAAGTAGGCGCCATGCGGCAGACCGGCGAGGAATCGCGATGCACCGACCAGCTCGAAGGTCGGCAGCACCACGGTGAGGGCGTTGAACAGCGTCAGCGCGAGCGCGAGTCCGATCATCACCCGATGCCGGGGGAACCGCGCCACGAAGCCGGCGATCGTCGGAGCACCGACGACGACGCCCAGCGCGTACAGCGAGATCAGCCAGCCGGCCTGACTCAGGGCGTCTTCCGGACTGGCGGCCCATTGCGTGGGGAGCAGCTCGGTCGCGATGTCGGGCAGCAGGCCCATGATCACGAACTCGGTCATGCCGATGCCGAAGCTGCCGATGGCGAGGGAGAGGAGCGCCCACTTCGCCGCACCCCTCGATTCAGTCGAGGGATTCACTCGTCGATTCTACCGGTCGTCGGACTCCTCGATCGCCGACTCCAGGCGATCGATCTTCGCGTCCAGCTCGCCTGTGTATCCGGGGCGGATGTCGGCCTTCAGCACGAGCGAGACTCGAGAGCCGAACGGCAGCACCGCCTCGGTCGCGCGCTTGACCACGTCCATGACGGAATCCCAGTCGGGCCCCTCGATCTCGGTGAACATGCTCGTCGTGCGATGCGGCAGCCCGGACTCGCGCACGACCTTGACGGCGGCGGCGACGGCGTCGTGCACCGACGCATCGGAACGCTCGGAGCCGTCGGCAGGGGTACCGCTCGGCGCGACGGAGAAGGCGATCAGCATGGGTTCACTCCTGGGGATGGGTGGGGCGGGGAGTCGGCACGGCGACGAGGGCACGGATGCCGACGACGAGTCCGACCACGAGCAGGACGTTGCGGAGGGTCAGGATCGCGACGGGGACGAGATCCGCACGCAGAAGAGCGTCATAGGTCAGCGGATAGACGAGGCAGGTCAGCGCGCACAGGGCGAGTGCGATGACCGCCGACGTCGCGACCCTCGTCCGGTCGACGACGAACCAGAGGATCACCGGTGCGATCACCCACGACTGGAACTGTGGAGAACCGACCTTGTTCATCACGATCAGCGCGAGCACGAGAGTGAGGGCGAGGGGCGGGAAGAGGCGCGAGAAGGATGTTCCTCGCATCGTCTTCATCGCGCCGATCGCGGTGACCACCACGACGAGCACGACCATGAGCGGTGTCAGCACGGCCGCGACCGCCTCGGCGCCCGGCGCGACGATCTGGAAGGTGAGGATGTCGAAGCTGTACTCGATGCGGGCCGCACCGACGAGCGCCATCCAGAGGAACGGCGTCGCCGCGACGGCCTCGATCTGAAGGCCGCGCCCGGTCTGCGCTGTCAGGAAGCCGAAGATCTCGGTGTCGGCCCCGAGAAGCAGGAGTGCTCCGATGACGCCCGCCGTCACAGCGGCTGCGGTGAGGGCGATGCGCATACGGTGCCGCGAGGCCACCACCGCCGCGAGGACGAGAGCTGCCGGCCAGATCTTGATCCAGGCACCGATCGTGAGCAGAGCGGCCGCGACGGCGGGGCGACGGGTCAGCCACAGTCCCCCGACCACGGCCAGCGGCACCGCGATCGCGTCGATGCGGTACATCGCGATGGGTCCCAGCAGGAGCAGCGCGGCGGTCCAGAACCACGCAGCTGCGCGGCGTGGCCGCGATGCAGGCCTGAGAAGCACAGCGAAGGCGATCGCGTCGAGCACGGTGACCAGCACCGCCCACGCGACCAGATAGGCCGCGGAGACCCCGAGTGAAGCGACGAGCGGGAGCGAGATCACCTTCGCGGCGAGCAGGGGAACGAGGGCGAGCTGCGGATACACCCAGGTCTGCGTGATGCCGACGACGGGGCCGCCCGTCGCCGTCGATGCCGCCCACGGCTCGTAGACGAGCACCACGTCGCCCATCGGCTGGCTCGGGTAGACCCACCCGGCGACCGCGACCGCGACATGCACAGCGACGAATGCGACCCACAGGGCGACCACGTGCGGCCTCGAACGCCCGGTCACGTGAGAAGTTCCGCAAGGGCTCGCGGCAGCGCCTCGGCGACGTCGAGGGCGACGATCGGGTGTCCGGGCCGTGCACCCGCGCCGTCGGTGCCGGAGGCGAGACGGGCGGCATGTCCGTGCACCCAGGCCCCCGCCGCCGCGGCCTCGACGACGGACGCCTCGGGGTTGGCGGCGAGCACGGCGCCCAGCACTCCGCCGAGTACGTCTCCGGTACCCGCCGTCGCCAGCCATCCGGTGCCCGCGGCGACTCGGATGACGGCGCCGTCGGCAGAGGCGATCAGGGTCTCCGCCCCCTTGAGCAGCACGGTCGATCCCAGTGCCGCGGCCATGTCGGTCACCGCGGTCACCCTGTCCGAATCGGCGCGCAGACCGAGCCTGTCGCGCAACCGCTCGAACTCGCGCGCGTGCGGGGTCAGCAGCACCGGCGCCGCCGCCCCGGGAACGAGGTCCAGCGCTCCGGCGTCCACGACCACCGGAACCGCGCCGTCCAGAATGGCGCGCAGCTCGCGCTCCTCGGCCTCGGTCCGCTCCCGCGCATCGGTTCCCGACCCGATCACCCATGCACCGACCCGGGCACCGGCGGCGTGTCGTGAGACGACGGTCTCCGGACGCCGCGCGATGACCGCATCCGCCGCGCGTCCGGCGCCGATGTAGCGCACGAACCCGGCTCCGGCGCGCCACGCGGCCTCGACCCCGAGCACAGCGGCCCCCGGATACGCCGGAGACCCCGTGCACAGGCCCACGACCCCGCGGGAGTACTTGTCGTCCGACGCCTCGGGCGCCCGCACGAAACGCGCTGCATCGTCTCGGGACCAGTCGCGCACATCGGGCATGACTCCACGTTAGTCGGACGGCCCCGCTCTTCCGGAGCGGCGGTAACGTCGGGGAGGTGAGCATCCTCTTCTCCCCTCTGAGCATCCGATCGATCACCGTCAGGAACCGACTGTGGGTCTCCCCCATGTGCATGTACAGCGCCGTCGACGGCGTCGTGCAGGAGTGGCACCACACGCACCTCGCGCAGTTCGCCTCCGGCGGGGCCGGCCTGGTCGTCGCCGAAGCCACGGCCGTCGTGCCCGAGGGACGGATCTCTCCGCGGGACGTCGGACTCTGGAACGACGAGCAGCGGGACGCCTGGGCGCCGATCGTCGATGCGATCCACGCCCGCGGGGCGGCGGCCGGAATCCAACTCGCGCACGCCGGACGCAAGGCCTCGACCTGGTGGCCGTGGGCGGAGAACCGCGGCTCGGTTCCCGCCTCGGACGGCGGGTGGACGACGACAGCGCCCTCGCCCGTGGCGTTCGACGGCTTCGCGCCCCCGGAGGAGCTGGATTCCGACGGGATCGAACGCGTCGTCGAGGCCTTCGCCCTGTCGGCCCGGCGCGCTCTCGGCGCCGGTTTCGACGTGCTCGAGATCCACGGAGCGCACGGATATCTGCTGCACCAGTTCCTCTCGCCCCTGTCCAACCTGAGGCAGGACGAATACGGCGGGTCGCTCGAGAACAGGGCGCGCCTGCTGCTGCGCGTCGTCGACGCGGTGCGTGCGGCTGCCGGCGATGCCGTACCCGTCTTCGTGCGCATCTCGGCGACCGATCACGCCGACGGCGGATTCACCGAGCAGGAGGCCGCGGTCGTCGGGGGCTGGGCGACCGAGCGCGGCGCCGACCTCATCGACGTCTCGAGCGGCGGACTCGTCGCACACCAGAAGATCAGCGTGTTCCCCGGCTACCAGGTTCCCCTCGCCTCGACCGTCCGTCAGGGCGGGCGCATCCCGGTGTCGGCGGTCGGTCTCATCACCGCCGCCGAGCAGGCCGAGCAGGTGCTCGCCGAGGGATCCGCCGATGCGATCTTCGCGGGACGTGAATGGCTCCGCGATCCGCACTTCGCGCTGCGGGCCGCACACGAACTCGGTGCCGAGGTCGCATGGCCACCGCAGTATGAACGGGCGCACTGGCACTGACGCGCGCCGCACACGCAGAGCGAAGCCCTCCGACCAGACCGGGTAGGAGGGCTTCGCTCTGTCAGTCGTCAGTCGTCAGTGTCCGCGCACGCGGCGGGTCGCGTCCTGGACCTCACCGACGAGCTCCTCGAGGATGTCCTCGAGGAAGAGCACTGCCGTGGTCGCGCCGTTGGCGTCACGGACCTTCGCGAGGTGTCGACCGGCGCGCCTCATCACGGCGAGAGCGTCCTCGAGGTCGGTGTCCTCCTGCACGGGCACCATGTGGTGGATCCGTTTCGAGGGCAGCGGCTCGAAGAGCTTCGCGGCAGCATCCGGGCCGTCGGAGGCACGGAGGATGTCCTTGAGGTGCACGTACCCGACCGGCGCGCGCTCGTCATCGACGATCACGTAGCGCGAGAATCCGTAGCGGGCGACGGCCTTCTCGATGTCATCCGGTGTCGTCGATTCCGGCAGCGTCACGAGGTCGCTCAGCGGCACCGCGACGTCACGCGCCTTCTTGTCGGTGAACTCGACCGCGGCCGCCACGGCGCCCACCGTGTCGGCGAGCACCCCCTCACGTCGTGACTGATCGACGATCGTCGCGACCTCGTCCAGAGTGAACGTCGAGGCCGCCTCGTTCTTCGGCTCGACCCGGAAGAGGCGGAGCACGCCGTTCGCGGCGGCGTTCAGGACCCAGATGACCGGCATGAACGCCTTCGACACCCAGACGAGCGGAGGCGCCAGCAGCAGCACCGCGCGATCGGGAACCGAGAATGCGAGGTTCTTCGGGACCATCTCGCCGAACACCACGTGCAGGAACGACACCACCAGCAGGGCGATCGCGAACGAGACGGCGTCGACGACCCCGTCCGACCAGCCCAGGGCATGCAGTGGCGTCGCCAGCAGGTGGTGGATCGCCGGCTCCGACACGTTCAGGATCAGGAGGGAGCAGATCGTGATGCCGAGCTGAGACGTCGCGAGCATGAGCGTCGCATGCTCCATGGCGTACAGCGCGGTCTTCGCGGCTCGCGACCCCTCCTCGGCTCGCGGCTCGATCTGCGAGCGACGAGCCGAGATGACGGCGAACTCGGCGCCCACGAAGAACGCGTTCGCGACGAGAAGGACGACGAGCCAGGCGATACCTGCCCAATCGTTCATCGGGTCACCCCCTCATCGGTACTGCGCTGACTCGCCACGTAGCGGACGCGATCAACCCGGCGTCCGTCCATCCGCACGACCTGCAGCGTGCCCGTGTCGAGCGGCACCTCATCACCCACGACCGGAACCCTCTCGAGGACACTCATGACGTATCCGCCGACGGTGTCGTATACATCGCCCTCGGGCACTGCGACGCCGGCTCGGCTGCGCAGTTCGTCGGGACGCAGCTCACCGGGGAACGTGACGCCGTCGCGTCCCACGACGACACCCGCGCGCATGCGGTCGTGCTCGTCGACGACCTCGCCGACGATCTCTTCCACGAGGTCTTCCAGGGTGACGAGCCCGGCGGTCCCGCCGTATTCGTCGACCACCACGGCGAGCTGGTAGCCCCGTGCGCGCAGTTCGGTGATGAGGCTGTCGACGTGCGCCGTCTCCGGCACCCGCAGGGGCTCGGTCGACAGCGCGCCGACCGGCACCTCCGCGCGACGCTCGCGCGGCACCGAGATGGCCGCCTTGAGATGCACGACTCCGGTGATGTCGTCGAAGTCGTCGTCGTACACCGGGAATCGGCTGTGCCCCGTGCGGCGTGCGAGCTGGATCACGTCGTCGGCCGAGTCGCCTGCGGCGATCGCGTGCATGCTCGGTCGAGCGGTCATGACGTCGGCGGCCGACAGTCGCGAGAAGGTGAGGGTGCGATCGAGCAGGGTCGCCGTGTCGGCCTCCAGCACGCCGGCGCTGGCGGAACGACGCACCAGAGACGACAGCTCCTCCGCGGTCCGGGCGCCGGAGAGCTCCTCCTTCGGCTCGATGCCCATGCTGCGCAGCACACCGTTCGCGCTGCCGTTCAAGACGACGACGGCCGGCTTGAACACCGTGGTGAACGCGACCTGGAAGGGCACGACCAGCTTGGCCGTGGCGAGAGGAAGGGCGAGCGCGAAGTTCTTCGGCACGAGTTCGCCCAGGATCATCGACAGCGCGGTCGCGACGACCATCGCCACGACCGTGGCTATGGGGGCGACGGCGGCTTCGGGGAAGTTCCAGGCGACGAGCGTCGGGCGCAGCAGATTGGAGAGCGCCGGCTCCATCGTGTAGCCGGTGAGCAGAGTGGTCAGCGTGATGCCGAGCTGTGCGGCGGAGAGATGCGTGGAGGTGTGGCGCAGTGCGCCGATCGTCATGGCGAGCCGCGACTCTCCGCGTGCCTGACGGGCCTCGAGGTCGGCACGGTCGAGATTGACCAGAGCGAACTCGCTCGCCACGAAGAGACCGGTGCCGATCGTGAGAAGGAGCCCCACGCCCAACAGGACGTAATCCATCAGTGTGTCCCCTCAGAGACGAGGGGCGGGCGGTGGGGCGATCTACTGCAACTGGGAGGGTCGTCCATAGTGTCCCGATTCTACGGGATCCTCGCCCCGGCGGGCTGGAACGTCACCAGCTGACCGGCAGCGCCTTCCCCTCCTCGTACCCCGCCGCCGACTGGAGCCCGACGAGCGCACGGTCGTGGAAATCGGGCACCGAGGCGGCACCTGCATACGTGAACGACGAGCGCACACCCGAGGTGATCATGTCGAGCAGGTCCTCGAGGCCAGGGCGCAGCGGATCGAGGTAGATCTTCGACGAGGAGATCCCTTCGGCGAAGAGCTCCTTGCGAGCACGCTCGTATGCGTCGAGGCGTCCGAACCGAGCCTGCACGGCCTTCGTCGATGCCATCCCCCAGGACTCTTTGAAAGTCCGTCCCTCGGAGTCCGTCTGCAACTCGCCCGGCGCCTCGATGGTGCCGGCGAACCATGAGCCGACCATGACGGATGCCGCGCCGGCAGCGAGCGCGAGGGCGACGTCGCGGGGGTAGCGGACGCCGCCGTCCGCCCACACGTGCGCGCCGACCTCTCGAGCCGCTTCGGCCGTCTCGAGGACGGCGGAGAACTGCGGCCGGCCGACCGCGGTCATCATCCTGGTCGTGCACATGGCGCCGGGGCCGACTCCGACCTTGAGGATCGTGGCGCCGGCGTCGACGAGGTCCCTGACCCCATCGGACGTCACGATATTGCCCGCGACTATCGGAATACCAGGATTCAATTTGGCGACCTCGGACAGCGCCCGGAGCATCCCCTCCTGATGGCCGTGTGCGGTGTCGATCACCAGGACATCGACGCCCGCCGAGACGAGCGCACGGGCCTTCGCCCCGACATCGCCGTTGATCCCGACGGCGGCAGCCACCGCCAGTCGGCCGTCGCGATCGACGGCCGGCCGGTAGAGAGTCGAGCGCAGCGCACTGCGGGCGCTCAGCGTGCCGACGAGATGGCCGTGGTGCACGATCGTGACGATCTCGACGCCGGCGTCCGTGATGACATCGAACGCGTGGCGCTCCGATCCGATGTCCTCGGCGTCGAGCGACGGCGTCCCCGCATGCACGAGATCTCCGAGCTGGGCATCGGGCAGCGCCGTCGCCAAGCGAGTCGCGGGGAGGACTCCGAGAATCCGCTCCACCGGATACGGTGCCTGTCCTGCCGCGACCACCACGCCGTGCCCCGGTGCGGCGGGGAGCAGTCGCAGGGCGTCGGCCACGGTGGCGTTCGGCGCCAGCACCAGCGGGGTGTCCCACAGCACCGGTTGGGCCTTGACATCGCGGATCGCCGCGTCGAGAGCCTGCAGCGGCATATCCTGCGGCAGCACTCCGAGCCCGCCGCGCCGCGCCAGCACCGCGGCGAGTCGGGGGCCGGTGACCGAGTTCATGTTCGACGCCACGAGGGGCAGGGTCGCCGGGGTGCCGTCCTGGGGCGCCAGATCCACCTGCAGGCGGCTCGTCACGGCCGATCGGCGCGGAACCAGGAACACGTCTGAATAGGTCAGATCGACTGTGGGCGACTCACCGGAGAACTCCATGGCTCCACGCTACTCAGATCGACTGCTCGAAGGCACTCCGCTTCGACGATTGCGTGACGAAACACGTTAGGCTTGTCGATCGAGAGTGTGCGGACCCGAAACGCATCCTGCGTCGCGGTGTGCACATGTGGAATTCAGCGATGAAAGAGGGCGATCGAGCGTGTCGAACCAGGTGACCGGCGTCGGGGGCGACGGGGGGTTCGGAGCCAATTCCTGGCTCGTCGAAGAGCTCTATGAGCAGTTCAAGGTGAACCGCGACTCCGTGGACAAGGAGTGGTGGCCGATCCTGGAGAAGTACCAGTCGGATGCCGCGGCCGGCGCGACCGCTCCTGCTGCTCCCGCACCGACGGCAGACCAGAACGCTCACCCCGTGACGGCTCCCATCCCCGTGATCGGTGCCCAGCCTGTGGCTCGCACCACCACGAAGCCGGCTGTCGCCGCACCGATTCCCGCCCAGGCCCCCAAGCCCACGGCCAAGGAGGCGGCTGACGCCGCCGAGGAAGACAAGATCACGCCGCTCCGAGGGCTGCAGAAGACCCTCGCCGCGAACATGGACGAGTCCCTGACCGTCCCCACCGCGACCAGCGTTCGCACCGTCCCCGCCAAGCTGATGATCGACAACCGCATCGTCATCAACAACCACATGGCGCGCACGCGCGGCGGCAAGATCAGCTTCACCCACCTCATCGGGTGGGCTCTCATCCGCACGCTCGACGAGTTCCGCAGCCAGAACGTCTTCTACGCGGAGATCGACGGCAAGCCCTCCGTCGTCGCCCCCGCGCACGTCAACCTCGGCATCGCGATCGATCTGCCCAAGCCGGACGGCACGCGCGCGCTCATGGTGCCGAGCATCAAGCGCGCCGACACGATGTCGTTCAGCGAGTACCTCGTGGCTTATGAGGACCTGGTCACGCGGGCACGCAACAACAAGCTCACCGCCGCCGATTTCCAGGGCACGACCGTGTCGCTCACCAACCCGGGCGGAATCGGCACCGTGCACTCGGTGCCCCGCCTCATGAAGGGGCAGGGCTGCATCATCGGCGCCGGCGCCCTCGAGTACCCGGCGGAGTTCCAGGGCGCGAGCGAGCGGACGCTGAACGAGCTCGCGATCGGCAAGACGATCACTCTGACGAGCACCTACGACCACCGCGTCATCCAGGGCGCCGGTTCCGGCGAGTTCCTCAAGAAGGTCCACGAGCTGCTCATCGGGCAGCGCGGCTTCTACGACGACATCTTCGCGGCGCTGCGCATCCCTTACTCCCCCATCCGGTGGAACCCCGACATCGCCGTCGACCTCGCCGAGCGCGTCGACAAGCAGTCCCGCGTGCAGGAGCTGATCAACTCGTTCCGTGTGCGCGGTCATCTGATGGCCGACATCGATCCGCTCGAGTACGTGCAGCGGTCGCACCCCGACCTCGAGATCGAGAGCCACGGCCTCACCTTCTGGGATCTCGACCGAGAATTCGTCACGGGCGGCTTCGGCGGCCGGCGCGTCGCCAAGCTCCGCGACATCCTCGGGGTGCTGCGTGACTCCTACTGCCGCACGATGGGCATCGAGTACATGCACATCCAGGACCCCGAGCAGCGCCGCTGGTTCCAGGAGAAGGTCGAGGTCAAGTACCAGAAGCCCGGCCACGACGAGCAGCTCCGAGTCCTCCGCAAGCTCAACGAGGCCGAGGCGTTCGAGACTTTCCTGCAGACCAAGTTCGTGGGCCAGAAGCGCTTCTCGCTCGAGGGCGGAGAGTCCCTCGTCCCACTGCTGGACGAGATCCTGCAGGGTGCGGCGACCGCCGGCCTCGAAGGTGCCGCGATCGGCATGGCCCACCGAGGACGTCTGAACGTTCTCACGAACATCGCCGGCAAGACCTACGGTCAGGTGTTCCAGGAGTTCGAGGGCATCCAGACCCCCGGCAACCAGCGCGGCTCCGGCGACGTCAAGTACCACCTCGGCACCGAGGGCACGTTCATCGCGGACGACAAGTCGGAGCTGCCGGTGTACCTCGCGGCCAACCCGTCCCACCTCGAGACGGTCGACGGCGTGCTCGAAGGAATCGTCCGCGCCAAGCAGGACCGCAAGCCGATCGGGACCTTCACCTGGCTCCCGATCCTCGTCCACGGAGACGCCGCATTCGCGGGTCAGGGTGTGGTCGTCGAGACGCTGCAGATGTCGCAGCTCCGCGGCTACCGCACCGGCGGCACGATCCACGTCGTCGTGAACAACCAGGTCGGGTTCACGACCCTCCCGAACGACTCGCGCACCTCGGTCTACTCGACCGACGTCGCGAAGACGATCCAGGCGCCGGTCTTCCACGTGAACGGCGACGACCCCGAAGCCGTGATCCACGTGGCACAGCTCGCGTTCGAGTACCGCGAGCGGTTCCACCGCGATGTCGTCATCGACCTCGTCTGCTACCGCCGCCGTGGCCACAACGAGGGCGACGACCCGTCGATGACGCAGCCGCTGATGACCGACCTGATCCAGGCCAAGCGCTCGGTGCGCAAGCTCTACACCGAGTCGCTCGTCGGTCGCGGCGACATCACCGAAGAGGAATACGACGAGGCCAAAGCCGACTTCCAGAACCGACTGGAGATCGCGTTCGCAGAGACGCACGCCGCCGAGACGGGTGCGACACCGATCGCGCAGGAGCTTCCTCCTGTCGACGAGCAGGTCGGCGCTCCCGAGATCACCGGTGTGTCGAACGAGGTCATCCAGCTCATCGGCGACGCCTTCGTGAACAAGCCCGAGGGCTTCACCGTGCACCCCAAGCTGCAGCAGCAGCTCGAGAAGCGTCTCGACATGAGCCGCAACGGCAACATCGACTGGGGCTTCGGAGAGCTTCTCGCCTTCGGCTCGCTCCTGGTCGAGGGAACGCCCGTGCGTCTCGCCGGTCAGGACTCGCGACGCGGCACCTTCGTGCAGCGTCACGCCACCCTGCATGATCGCGCGAACGGCCAGGAGTGGCTGCCGCTGTCGAACCTCTCCGAGTCGCAGGGTCGCTTCTTCGTGTACGACTCGCTCCTGAGCGAGTACGCCGCCCTCGGGTTCGAGTACGGCTACTCGGTCGAGGCTCCCGAAGCCCTGGTGCTCTGGGAGGCGCAGTTCGGCGACTTCGTCAACGGCGCCCAGTCGGTCATCGACGAGTACATCTCCGCGGCCGAGCAGAAGTGGGGACAGCAGTCGAGCGTCACCCTGCTCCTCCCGCACGGGTACGAGGGCCAGGGACCGGATCACTCCTCGTCGCGCATCGAGCGGTTCCTCCAGATGTGCGCGCAGGAGAATATGATCGTCGCGCGTCCCTCGACGCCCGCATCCTATTTCCACCTGCTGCGCCGTCAGGCATACGCGCGTCCGCGCAAGCCGCTGATCGTCTTCACGCCGAAGGCGATGCTGCGTCTGCGCGGCGCGACGAGTCCTGTCGAGGCATTCACACAGGGACGCTTCGAGCCCGTGATCGACGACAGCCGCGACCTCGACCGCGCTGCCGTCAAGCGAGTGCTCGTGCACTCGGGCAAGGTCCACTGGGACCTGCGCGCCGAACTCGAGAAGAACCCGAACCCGGAGGTCGCGCTCGTCCGGCTCGAGCAGCTGTACCCGACTCCGATCGACGCGCTGAAGGCGATCACCGACTCGTACCCGAACGCCGAGCTGGTCTGGGTTCAGGAAGAGCCGGAGAACCAGGGTGCGTGGCCCTTCCTGGCTCTCGCCTTCGCCGACGTGCCGGGTGACCGCAGCTTCCGTCCGGTCTCCCGTCCTGCGTCCGCATCGCCCGCGACCGGCTCGTCGAAGGTGCACGCCGCAGAGCAGGCGAAGCTGCTCCGCGACGCCCTGACGATCGGCTGATCCGGCCACACGCAGAAGAGGGCGCCTCGGTGATCGAGGCGCCCTCTTCTGCGTGTGCGCTGCTGACTGCGCACGCGGCCGAGGCTCAGTACCAGATGTCGAGCGACGGCGTCGGGAACGAGACGAAGGCACGGTCGAGAGCCTCGACGGTCTCCGCAGACGCGTCGATGCGGCCTGCGGCGTGGAGCGTCGCCGCGCGCACTCCTCCGGCGTACAGAACGGAGAGCGCCGACACGTCGAGCTCTGCATCGGCGGGCCGGCCCGCAGAGGCCGACACCGACGCGCGACCCTCATCATCGACGACGAGTCGCCAGTCGCCGGCTGCGAACCCCAGCGCATCCCGGACTCGGAGCACCGTATCCACGGGCGCCGAATAGTGTCGCTCGCCGAGCGCTATGGGCACGTCGAGCACCCGGAGCCAGCCGTGGTCGTGCACGGTCTGGGTCACGCCGCGGGGATCACGAACGAGCCAGGGCAGCGGGTCGTCGAGCGGCCGCAGATCGGCCGTCACCTCATCGACGAGATCGTGCTGCACAGCGAACTGCCACAGGGCGGCGGTGGCCTCGGACGTCTCCGCCACGAGCAGACGGACCTGCAGAGAGAACCGGAACGACCCGCTCCTCTCACTCAGGACGAACACGATCACGCCGCGTACTGCGCCGGAGGAATCGCGGTACCGGACTCCCCGCACCTTGTCGCGGTCGGTGTCGCTCGGAGAGAGCCCGGCCATGCCCTCCCACCGTGACTCCCACCCGGGGATCTGCCCGGGGCGCACACGGCGCGCCCGGTCGTGCACGGACCCGAGTTCGGCAGCCAGGCTCTCACGTTCGACGTACTCGAACGAACCGCGATGCGCAGGACCCGCCCATCCGGCGCGGCGCGTGTCGACGGAGTAGCGAGCGACCGGCAATGCGGAGCCGAAGCCGTACCGCCCGTAGATCGTCGCTTCCGAGACCGTGAGCCCCGCGATGGGCACGCCCGCGGATGCGGCTGCGCGCAACTCTCCCTCGAGGAGGGCTCGGGCGATACCCCGCCGCCGGTGGGTCGCAGACACCGTGACGCCGCTGATCGCCCACATCGGAAGTGATTCGCCGCCCGGAATCACGACGGGCGTCACCCAGGAGTCGATGGTCGCCACCGGGCGGGAATCCACTCCCGCCGACTCGTCGTACACACCGATGTTCCGCCGAGCCTCGAGCGTCCGGCGTCCGAACCGCAGTTCGTCCTCGGACGGATCACCGCCGAGGAAACCTCGCGCCGTGGCACGGTGGAAGTTCTCAGAGGCAGCCGAGTCCGATGTGTCGAGGACGCGGTAGCTCAGGGACTCCGCTGCGAGCCTCGCGGCGGACGCGGGGTCAGCGGGAACGTCGAGAAAGTCGAAGGCCGTCATGCCACCACCCTACGGGGCGGCTCCGACTCCTCAGTGCTGAGCTGCCTGGACCTCGCGAAGACGCGCGAACACCTGATCGCGCAGCTCTTCGGGAGCGGTCTCCTTGCACGCACGCGCAACGACCTCGGTGAGGGTCGTCGCGACGAGGGCCTCATCCCTGCAGGACGGGCAGTTCTCGAGATGCTCACGGATCTCGGTGTGCTCTGTGTTGCAGACCTCGTTGCGGAGGTACTCCTCGAGATCCTTGCGGGCCTTGTCGCAGCCGCAGTCGGTCATTTCCTGCTCCTCGGGTCGGCCGCGGAGATTCCCCGCTCCGCGGCGTAGTCGGCCAACAGCTCCCGCAGCATGCGCCTGCCTCGATGCAGACGACTCATCACGGTGCCGATGGGTGTCTTCATGATGTCCGCGATCTCCTGATACGCGAACCCCTCGACATCGGCGAGGTAGACGGCGAGACGGAAGTCCTCGGGCACGGCCTGAAGCGCGTCCTTCACGACCGACGCAGGCATGTGGTCGATCGCCTCGGCCTCGGCGGAACGCCCGTGCGACGCGGTCGTGGATTCCGCTCCGCCCAGCTGCCAGTCCTCGAGCTCGTCGATCGTTCCCTGGAAGGGCTCTCGCTGCTTCTTGCGATAGATGTTGATGTACGTGTTCGTGAGGATGCGGTAGAGCCACGCCTTGAGATTCGTGCCCTGCGCGAAGCTCGACCACGAGCCGTACGCCTTCACGAAGGTCTCCTGAACGAGATCCGCGGCGTCGGAGGGGTTTCGGGTCATGCGCATCGCGGCGGCATACAGCTGATCCATGAACGGGATCGCCTGCTCCTCGAATTCGCGTCGAGGGTCGCTGACCGTGTCTGCGGTTACGGTGTCATCCATCACCGGCCAGTCTAGGCCGACGACGTCTGTGAACTCGCGTTCCAGCGTGGCGAGCATGCTCTCTCCTCCTCGGCGAGTCCGCTCCATTCGGTCAGGCGGCTACTCGCGTTTACTAAGGTGGGAACCGATGAGCGCCAACAGGTATTCCCCCTCCCCTGTCCAGGGCGCCTACGTGGCGCCGACGACCTCCGATGCCGTGCGCGCCACGGTGACGATTCCGGGGTCGAAGTCGCTCACGAATCGTGAGCTCATCATCGCCGCGATCGCCGACGGTCCGGGGCGGCTGATCGCGCCTCTGCACTCCGACGACTCCCGTCGGATGGTCGATGCGCTGCGCGCACTCGGGGTGGGCATCGAGGAGGTCGACGGCGACGGCGAGTTCGGCCCTGACCTCGTGGTCACGCCCGCCCGACTCGAGGGGGGCACCACGGTCGACTGCGGTCAGGCCGGGACGGTGATGAGGTTCATCGCGCCGCTGGCAGGCCTGGCGCTGCACGACGTGCATCTGACGGCGCACGAGACCGCACTGCACCGACCGATGGGCGGACTGATCAGCGCGCTGCGCGACCTCGGCGTCGACATCGACGACGAAGGGACCTGGGCGCTGCCCTTCACCATCCGAGGCCACGGGCGGATCCGCGGCGGCCGCATCGAGATCGATGCATCCGCGTCCAGCCAGTTCGTCTCGGGACTGCTCCTCGCCGCACCCCGGTTCGATGTGGGCCTCCACCTCGTGCATACCGGAGAGCGCCTGCCGAGTCTCCCGCACATCGACATGACGATCGAGGCCCTGAGCCGACGGGGTATCCGCATCGAGCGTCCTGCGACCGGAGAATGGCTCGTCGAAGCCGGGGTACCCCGGGCGAAAGAGATCCACATCGAGCCGGATCTCTCGAATGCCGCGCCGTTCCTCGCCGCCGCGCTGGTCACCGGCGGCGCGGTGTCGATTCCCGGCTGGCCGGTGCACTCGACGCAGCCTGGCGCGCTTCTGCCCGAGATCCTGCAGGCGATGGGCGCTCATGTCGGACGCCACAGCGGAACTCTCACTGTGAAGGCCGGAACCGAGATCCGCGGACTCGACCTCGACCTGTCCGCCGCGAGCGAGCTGACGCCGACGCTCGTCGGGCTGGCGGCATTCGCCTCCGGTCCGACCACGATCCGAGGGATCGGACACATCCGGCTCCATGAGACCGACCGCATCGCCGCGCTCATCGCCGACATCCGCGCTCTCGGCGGCGAGGCCGAGGAGCTCACCGACGGGCTGCGCATCATCCCACGCCCGCTTCACGGCGGCTCCTGGGCGGCGTGTCACGATCACCGCATGGCCACCACCGGCGCCCTGATCGGCCTCCGCGTCCCCGGCGTCGAGATCGACGACATCGGCACCACGGCGAAGACCCTCCCGGAATTCACGCTGCTGTGGGAACGCATGCTGCGAGGCGAATCCGCGTGAGCTGGCTCGACGACTCCGACGATCTCGACGACGACTTCGAGGCGTACGACGAGAGCAGCTTCCGCACACGCCCCAACCCCAAGGCCAACCGGCCGCGGACCAAACGGCGTCCCGCACATGAGGATGCGCAGATCGGGCGGGTGCTCGGTGTCGATCGTGGTCGCTACTCGGTGCTGCTCGATGAGGACACCCCCGACGAGCATGCGATCACAGCGGTACGCGCCCGTGAACTGCGCCGAACCCCGATCGTCACGGGTGATCGTGCGCGCGTCGTCGGAGACACCACCGGCGACGAGGGCACACTGAGTCGCATCGTCGGCATCGTCGAGCGCACCTCGCTTCTGCGTCGCAGCGCCGACGACACCGATCAGGTCGAGCGCGTCATCGTCGCGAACGCCGATCAGATGCTGGTCGTGGTCGCCGCCGCCGATCCCGAGCCGCGCGCACGGTTGGTCGACCGCTACCTCGTCGCCGCGCTGGACGCAGGCATCCGTCCTCTCCTCGTGGTCACCAAGACCGACCTCGCCGACCCGAGCGAATTCCTCGCGCACTTCGACGGACTCGATCTGCGCGTCTTCACCAGCGCGCAGGAAGAGATGCCGGTCGACGAGATCGGCGCCGCACTCGTCGGACACTCGACCGTGTTCGTCGGTCATTCGGGTGTGGGCAAGTCGACGCTCGTGAATGCGCTCGTACCGAGCGCGCTCCGTGCGACAGGTCACGTGAACCAGGTGACGGGACGCGGCCGACACACCTCCTCCTCCACAGTCTCGCTGCGCTGCGAAGGCCCGGAAGGCGCAGGATGGGTGATCGACACCCCCGGTGTGCGCTCCTTCGGACTCGGCCACGTGCAGCCCGACAACATCCTCGCCGCCTTCACCGAGCTCGCCGAGATCGCGGAGGAGTGTCCGCGCGGATGCACCCACCTGCACGATGCGCCCGACTGCGCCCTGATCGAGGCCGCCGAGCGCGGCGAACTGAGCGAGACAGGACTCGCGCGTCTGGACTCGCTGCAGAGACTGCTGCAGACCTTCGCCGACAAGGCCGAGCAGTCGCCCGGCCGATAGGCTGGAGCCGTGACTGTGCGCCTGGAACCCGGAACCGCTGCCCCTGACTTCGCTCTGCTCGACCAGGACGGTGCGACCGTGCGCCTGTCCGACCTGCGTGGCCAGAAGACCGTGCTGTACTTCTACCCCGCGGCCATGACCCCGGGATGCACGACTCAGGCCTGCGACTTCCGCGACAGCATCTCGTCGCTTCAGGGCGCCGGCTATCGAGTCATCGGCGTCTCCCGCGACGAGCCCGCTAAGCTCGCCGAGTTCCGCGACCGCGACGGACTCACCTTCACGCTCCTCAGCGATCCTGACCACGCCGTGCACGTGGCCTACGGTGCCTGGGGCGAGAAGATGAACTACGGCAAGGTCGTCGAGGGCGTGCTGCGCTCGACCTTCGTGCTCGACGAAGACGGCACGATCGACCTCGCCCAGTACAACGTCAAGGCGACCGGTCACGTCGCGCGCCTGCGCAAGCAGCTCGGCATCGACTCCTGACGACACCGGCTTGCCGCTGTGTCGGCGGCGAGTCAGTCGGCGGCGCGCTCGTTCTCGGCGCGCGTGCTGGCGATCAGGAGCCCGAAGCAGGCGACGGCAGGAACTCCGACCGCGACGGTGAACAGCCACGGGACCGGCTGCAGCGTCAACGAGGCCAGCGCCAGCGCCACCGCCAGTACCTGGAAGACCACTCCACCGGACCGTGCCCAGGAGTGTCCTCGCCTCGTCCCGATCGCGAACGCCACGAGCGCCGCCGCACCGATCAGGGTCAGCACGATGAGCGCCAGCGCCGTCGGCAGCGAGGCAGCGTCACCGGCACCGAGGCCGACGAGCTCGATCAGAGCGAACACGACGAGCGCCGCGCCTTCCGCAGCGAGGACCGCCGCTGCCGCGAGCGCGAGGCCTGGTGAACGCACGATGTCTCCTGAGAATCGAATGAGAACGATCGAAACCCTTGATTTCGCCGGTTTCATGTAACAGAATAGACAGCGTCATGTGCTCCCACAGCGGCGTGGGGCGGGCTTCGTGCCTGCATCACAAATGCGGGCATCCGTCCGTATCTCATACAGGGTAGCTGAACCCGATCTGCACCCGAAATCCGAGTACGTCGCGAAGCGACATCTCTTGAAATCCACACCGAGGAGCCCCCATGGATTGGCGCGACAAGGCCGCCTGCTTGACTGTCGACCCCGAACTGTTCTTCCCCGTCGGGAACACCGGTCCGGCAGTCGACCAGATCGAGAAGGCGAAGACCGTCTGCGCCACCTGCACGGTGACCGAGATCTGCCTGCAGTACGCCCTCGAGACCAGCCAGGACTCGGGCGTGTGGGGCGGTCTCTCCGAAGACGAGCGACGTGCCCTCAAGCGGCGCGCGGCACGCGCACGACGCGCCTCCTGAACAGACGAGAAGCGGCCCGAGACAGTGTCTCGGGCCGCTTCTTCGTATGTCGGCGCTGGTTACGTGGTGAGCCAGCGCAGCGGGATGTCGATGACGACCTCCGTGCCTTCGCCCTCGCTGCCGTGCCACTCGATCGAACCGCTCAGCTCGCCCTGGATCAGCGTACGGATGATCTGCGTACCGAGTCCCTGGCCGATCCGCCCCTCGGGCAGACCGTGTCCGGTATCGCGGACGGTGACGCGCAGGTTCTCCTCGGTGCGGGCGGCGTCGATCGTGACGATGCCCTCCTGTCCGGCGAGACCGTGCTCGACCGCGTTCGTGACCACCTCGGTCAGCGCGAGTGCCAGCGGCGTCGCATACTCGCTCGGCAGCACCCCGAAGCGACCGGTCGACTGGGTCCGTGCACGCGTGTTCGGGGCCGAAGCCACCTCGGCCACCAGCTTCAGGACTCGGTGGAAGACCTCGTCGAAATCGACCTTCTGAGTCAGTCCCTGCGCGAGTGTGTCATGCACGACGGCGATCGAGTCGACCCGTCGCATCGCCTGAGTGAGTGCATCGCGCGCTTCATCGGAGTGCGTGCGTCTCGCCTGGATGCGCAGCAGTGACGCCACGGTCTGGAGATTGTTCTTGACGCGGTGATGGATCTCCCGGATCGTCGCGTCCTTGGTGATGAGCTCCTGCTCCTGATGGCGCAGTTCCGACACGTCCCGGCACAGCAGAATCGCACCGATGCGCGTTCCGTGGTCTTTCAGCGGGATCGCCCGCAGCGACACCGTCACTCCGCGTGCCTCGATGTCAGTGCGCCACGGCGCTCGGCCCGTGACGACGACCGGCAACGATTCGTCGACCTGGCGAGACGGGGGCACGAGGCGGGTCGTGACCTCCGCGAGCGATTCGCCCTCGAGCTCGTCATCGAACCCCATCCGGTTGAAGGCGGACAGTGCGTTGGGGCTGGCGAAGGTCGTGATCCCGTCGACGTCGATGCGGATCAGCCCGTCGGAGGCACGAGGCGCGCCTCGCCGTGGCGACGTCGGGGCGGCAAGGTCGGGGAAGCTCCCGTCCGCGATCATCCGGAACAGATCGTTCGCGCACTCGTCGAATGTGATCTGCTGGCGCGATGGCGTGCGCGCCTCGCCGAGGTTGGTGTGGCGCGTCACGACGCCGATCACCGACGGCGACTGGCCACTCGGACGCGCATTGACGATCGGGACTGCCCGCACACGCGTCGGTGTCTCCTCGAACCAGTCCGGCGAGGACGAATCGACGATCTCGGCGGAATCGAACGCTCCCTGGACCTGTGTCCGCCACTGCGGACGCACTCTCTCACCGACGATGTCGCGGTAGAAGAGAGTGGCTGCGCCGCTCGGGCGGGCATGGGCGACCGCGACGAAGGAGCCGTCCTCGGTCTGGACCCAGACGACGATATCGGCGGAGGAGAGGTCGGCGAGAAGCTGGCCGTCGCCGGCGAGCCGATGAAGCCACTCGACGTCGTTGTCGGCCAACAGGCCCTGGGCGTGGGCGAGATCACTGAGGGTTGACACCCCTCCAGCCTAGAGCGACTCCGCTCAGAGGATCGCCAGTGACGTGGTCCGCCAGCGACGGTCGAGACCCTCGAGACGGATGGCGACGGCGCGGGTCCGTCCGGGACCGGCGACGACGACCACGGCTTCGATCTTCCCGTCGACGGGCTCCGTGACCCGCGTCGAGAGGATGGCGAAAGTCGGGCGCGCAGGCGAGACCCCCCTCGCACTGCGCGCCCTGGCCGACAGGTTCGCTCTCGTCACAAGACTGCGGTACGCATCTTCGCTGAACCACCGAGCGAGCTGGTCGACTTCTCGTACCCCCGCGAGCACCTCGAGCACGCCATGAGTGAGACTTCGCAGCAGTGGAAGCGGATCCGGCAGCTCGGCTCGGGGCGTCGGCTGTGGTGCGAAATACTCATGAAGCGTCATCGGCGGCACTCTCGATCGGGGTGGACAGCGCCCAGTAGAGCACCCGGCGCAGAGCGGAATCCGGGGTTCGGACGACGAATGTGGATAACTCGTACACCGGTGGGTGGTGTGGCCTACGGTGAGCGGGTGCACTGGGATCGACTGTTCGAGAACCTCGAGGGCCAGCTGGCTGCCGAGTGGGAGAGCGAGCGCGCGGCGCTCGATGCGGAATCCGAGCGTCTGCGCATCTCACGCCTGGAGCTGCGCACTCGCCTCCGATCGCTCTGCGCCGATTCAGCACCGGCGACGTTGGACCTTCCAGGTCATCGAATCCGCACCCGTCTGCAGTCCTTGGGCGCCGACTGGGTGTCTGTCACCATGACGGACGGCGAATCGTCGCGCGCGGTGCGCATCATCCCCCTGCACGCCATCATGGGGCTGAGCATCGACCACGGACTGCTCCTCGCGAGTCTCGAGGAGAGCGACACTCCGGCTCCGTCACTGCGAGAGCGTATGACCCTGGGCTTTCTCCTCCGGGACTTCGCGCGGCGCCGCACACCGGTCAGGATCATCGGTGTCGACGGAGCCGATCTGCACGGGACAGTAGACCGGGCGGGTGCCGATCATCTCGATCTGGCTCTCCACGATCCCGGAACCGCGAGGCTCGCAGGCGCGGTTCAGGGTTTCAGGCTGCTGCCGTTCGCAGGAGTGGCCTCGGTCCAGACCATGGTCACTCAGATGCCGTGAGCGTGCGAGGTACCCCAGACCTCCGGGAAGCTCGCCTCGTCGGCCTGACGCCACAGCGCCATTCGTCGCGACTCCTCCGACTGCTCTGCGAGGTACTCGCCGAGACTCGACGCCTCCACCCGCCACCGCGCGGGTGATCCGAGCTTCGAACCGCGCAGACGCCCCGCGCAGACGAGCTCGACGACCTCATCGACGTCGATGCACAGCAACTCGGCGACCTGCGAAGGAGCGAGAAAGCGCTGGGCAGACGTGAACGCATCGGACATGTCCCCATTCTCTCGCGGCCCCGCGAGAACGCCCGACGAGAGGTCTCGCTGTGGATAACTCCCGTGCCGAACCGCCGATCTCTGTGACCATGGCGGGATGGAACTGATGGCTCGCTCTCGATATGCGTTCTGGGGTGACCTCCGCTTCCTCATCGGCATCGCGTTGGTCGCCGCATCGATCGGCGGTGTCTGGCTCGTCGTCTCCTCCTCGACCGCCACGTCGCCCGTGCTCCAGGCGAACAGGACGATCGTGCCCGGTGAGGCGCTCGTGTCCGCCGACTTCCAGGTCGTCGAGGTGAACCTCGGCGCGGTGACGGGCGGGTACCTCGCTCCGCAGGATCTCACCTCCGGTCAGGTCGCCGGGCGGACGGTCGTGTCCGGCGAGCTCCTGCCACGCGACGCGGCAGTCGCTGCCGAGTCGACGAAGACGACGACGATCGTGATCGACAGCAGCACCGGGCTTCCCGGAGATCTCGACGCCGGCTCGGTCGTCGAGATCTGGCATGCTCCTCCACTCGATGAGAGCGGGACGGTGCATGACACGCCTCGCCTGCTGGTCGCCGATGTCGTGGTCGCAGCGATCACAGAATCCGAGGGCATGCTCGCCTCGAGCGGAGCCGTCGCCGAAGTGGTCATCGACCGCACGGACGTCGCCGCCGTTCTCGCCGCGATCACCGGCGGTTCCGTGCTCTCCGTCGTGCCCGTCGGGGCCGCGCGATGACCACGGTGATCATCGCGATGCCGGAGCCGCGCGCCTCGGTTCTCGCCGCCGAACTGGAGGTCGAGGGCGTCGATGTGGCCGCCGTCGTGGGCCCGGACTCGACGCTTCCACTGCCGGAGGGAGCGGATGCCGTCATCATCCCGGCCTCGCGAGCGGTGCTGACCCCCGCACTCGTCGCAGCGTGTGATCGGGCCGGCGTGCGAATCGTCGCACTCGGCGAAGGCGAGAGCAGACTTCTCGGCCGATACGGACTCACGAGCGCGCTTCCCGCCGATGCGGGCGGTTGGGAGATCGCCGCGGCGCTCGAGGCCGATGCGCCTCCCGCGGCTCGCAGACCGACCCGTTCGCCGCACCGGGTCGTCGCGGTGTGGGGGCCGTCAGGTGCGCCCGAGCGGTCGACCCTCGCCATCCAACTCGCTGTCGAACTCGTCCGAGCGGGCCGACGAACCGCGCTCGTCGATGCGGACACGGTCGCGCCGTCCGTGGCTCTCCTGCTCGGGCTGAGCGACGACGAACCTGGGATCGCCGCCGCCTGCCGCCGAGCCGAACTCGGCGCGCTCGACGTCGCGGAGCTCACCCGTCTCGCCACCACCGTCGAGACAGGGGCGGGGCACCTCGAGGTCCTCGGCGGCATCAATCGTCCGAGTCGGTGGCCGGAACTGTCGAAAGATCGACTCGAGGCCGCACTCCGCGTGTGCAGGACATGGGCTGAGGAAACGGTCGTCGATGTATCGAGCGCCCTCGATGCCGACGACGAGGCCACCTACGATCTGACCGGACCACGCCGTCATGCGGCGACCTCCGCGGCGCTCACGGAAGCGGATGAGATCATCGCGCTCGCCTCCGCAGACCCGCTCGGAATCAGCCGCTTCATCCGAGACCATGCGGAGCTTCGGAGGGTGACCGGTCAGACACCGATTCGCGTCGTCGTCAATCGTCTGCGTCCCGGCCCCCTGGGCCTCGATGCACGCGGGCAGATCAGGCGCACTCTGGATCGCTTCGCCGGGATCACCGACGTCGCGTTCCTCCCTTTCGACCAACGAGCCGCAGATGCCGCTCTGCTGCACGCACGACCGATGACCGACGTCGCGCCACGGTCCTCATTCGTGGCCTCGGTGCGAGGCCTCGCTCAGGACCACGCCGCCACGACGACGGCGCCTACTGACGGTAGCTCGAGAGGAAGTTCCCGAGGCGCTCGACGGCTTCGGCGAGCACGCGCGGCTCCGGGAGCGTGACGAGCCGCAGGTGATCCGGCGCGGGCCAGTTGAACCCTGTCCCCTGCACGAGCAGGATGTGCTCGGACACCAGGAGGTCGTAGACGAGTCTCGCATCGTCCCTGATCTCGTGCACGTTCGGATCGAGCCGGGGAAACGCGTACAGTGCACCCATCGGTTTGACGCAGGAGACACCCGGGATGGACTCGAGACCCTCCCATGCCACATCCCGCTGCTCGTGCAGCCTTCCGGTGGGGGCGATCAGCGCGTCTATCGACTGCACTCCCCCGAGCGCCGCCTGCACAGCATGCTGCGCGGGAACGTTGGGGCACAGCCGCGTGGACGCGAGCAGGTTGATCCCCTCGAGGAATCCCTTCGCATGTGACTGCGGGCCGGTGATCACGAGCCAACCCGAGCGGAAGCCGGCCACCCGATACGTCTTCGACAGGCCGTTGAAGGTGAGACAGAGCAGATCCGGTGCCAGGGTCGCCGTGGGGATGTGGGTGGCCTCATCGAAGAGGATGCGGTCGTAGATCTCATCCGACAGCAGAAGCAGCTCGTGCTCTCGCGCGATCTGCACCATGCCTGCGAGGATCTCGCGCGAGTAGACGACCCCGGTCGGGTTGTTCGGGTTGATGATCACCATCGCCTTCGTGCGAGGCGTGATCTTCGAGCGGATGTCCTCGAGGTCCGGCTGCCAGCCGTTCTCCTCGTCGCAGAGGTAGTGCACGGGCGTTCCGTCGGCCAGACTCGTCATGGCCGTCCAGAGCGGATAGTCGGGCGCGGGGATCAGCACCTCATCGCCCTCATCGAGCAATGCCTGCATCGTCATGGTGATGAGCTCGGAGACGCCGTTGCCGAGGAACACGTCCTCCGGGTCGAAGCGCGGGAATCCCTCGATCTCCTCATACCGGCTGACGACCGCACGACGAGCCGAGACGATTCCCTTGCTGTCGCTGTATCCGTGAGCGGTCGGCAGAGCGGCGAGCATGTCGTGCACGATCTGGTGCGGTGCCTCGAAACCGAAGATCGCGGGGTTGCCCGTGTTGAGCTTGAGGATCCGGTGGCCCTCGGCCTCGAGCCGCGCCGCCTCGACGAGCGTGTTTCCACGGATCTCGTACAGGACGTTCTTGAGCTTCGACGACTGATCGAAGTGGCGCGTTGGTGTCATTGAGCAAGCCTACAATGACGCGAAGAGGGGCTGATCACGCGGATCAGCCCCTCTTCACGACGCTCTGCTACTTCTTCTTCTTGCCCTGCGCGCGGCGCTGCTCTCGGTTCCCGGCGGGCGCGGCCGGTGCACCGGTACGCTGCCCGAAGGCGCCGCGCGGGCTCTCCTCCGCCTCGGCCGGCTCCTCGCCGGCCGGAGCGGTTCGGGCCGCAGCGGCCTGGCGCAGACGGTCGGTCGCCGCCTGCTGCACCTGTCCGCGATCATTGCGCACCTCGACCTCGCCGGCATCGTTCGCAGCGGAGTACTCGAGACGCTGCTCGGCGGCGCCGTCGGACAGCCCCTTCGCCTCGACCTCGGCGGTCTGCGAGTCAGCGGCTCGACGCACCTCGACCTCGAGGTTGTAGAGGTATCCGACCGATTCCTCCTTGATCTGCCCCATCATCGACTGGAACATCGCGTATCCCTCACGCTGATACTCGATGAGCGGATCGCGCTGTGCCATCGCACGCAGACCGATGCCGTCCTTGAGATAGTCCATCTCGTAGAGGTGGTCGCGCCAGCGGCGATCGAGCACCTGCAGAACGACGCGACGCTCCAGCTCTCGCGTCGCCGCCTCTCCGAGCGACTCCTCACGGGTCTCGTACGCGATCTTCGCGTCGGACAGAAGCTCTCGCGTCAACCCCTCCGCCGAGATTCCCCCCTTGCGGTCCGCGGCCTCGGAGACGACCTCGTCGATCGTCACGCTCACGGGGTAGAGCGTCTTGAGCTCGGTCCAGAGAGCGTCGAAGTCCCAGCTCTCGTTGTGCCCTTCGCCGGTGTGGTCGCGAACGACCCCGCTGATCGCGTCCTCGATGAAATGCTGGACGCGGTCCGCGATGTCGTCGCCCTGAAGGATATGACGACGGTCGGCATAGATCGCCTCGCGCTGACGGTTGAGCACGTCGTCGTACTTGAGCACGTTCTTGCGCATCTCGGCGTTGCGCGACTCGACCTGGGACTGCGCACTGCGGATGGCGCGCGAGACCAGGCCCGACTCGATCGGCACGTCGTCCGGGAAGTTCGTGCGGGCCAGGATGGCCTCTGCTGCACCCGACTGGAACAGACGCATGAGGTCGTCTGTGAGGCTCAGATAGAACCGGCTCTCGCCGGGGTCGCCCTGACGGCCCGAGCGGCCGCGCAGCTGGTTGTCGATGCGCCGCGACTCGTGGCGCTCGGTGCCGAGCACGTAAAGGCCTCCTGCCTCCTGGACCTTCGACGCCTCCTCCGCGACTACGGCCTTCATGGACTCGTAGGTCTCATCCCACGCGATCTCGTACTCTTCGGGGGTCTCGACCGGGTCGAGGCCCTTGCCCTTGAGCTCCTGGACTGCGAGGAACTCGGCGTTGCCGCCGAGCATGATGTCGGTTCCACGACCGGCCATGTTGGTCGCGACGGTGACCGCTCCGAGACGACCGGCGCGCGCGACGATCTCCGCTTCGCGAGCGTGGTTCTTCGCGTTGAGAACCTCGTGCTTGACGCCCTTCTTGGCGAGCAGGCGTGACAGGTACTCGCTCTTCTCGACGCTGACCGTGCCCACGAGCACCGGTTGCCCCGCCGCGTGGCGCTCGGCGATGTCCTCGACGACCTGCGCGAACTTGGCCGTCTCGTTCTTGTAGACGAGATCCGACTGATCCTTGCGGACCATCGGCCGGTTCGTCGGGATCGGGATGACTCCGAGCTTGTAGGTCGACATGAACTCGGCGGCCTCGGTCTCGGCCGTACCCGTCATGCCCGCGAGCTTGTCGTAAAGGCGGAAGTAGTTCTGCAGTGTGACTGTGGCGAGCGTCTGGTTCTCGGCCTTGACCGGCACGGCCTCTTTGGCCTCGATGGCCTGGTGGATGCCCTCGTTGTACCGACGTCCGACCAGGATGCGTCCGGTGTGCTCATCGACGATCATGACCTCGTCGTTCATCACGACGTAGTCGGTGTCCTTCTTGAACAGCGCGAGCGCCTTGATCGAGTTGTTGAGGAAGGAGATCAACGGGGTGTTCGCCGACTCGTAGAGGTTCTCGATGCCGAGGTAGTCCTCGACCTTCTCGATACCCGGCTCGAGCACACCGACGGTGCGCTTCTTCTCGTCGACCTCGTAGTCCACCCCGGCTTCGAGGGTGCGAGCGATCTTCGCGAACTCGGCGAACCAGCGGTTCGCCTCGCCCGACGACGGACCGGAGATGATGAGCGGCGTGCGAGCCTCGTCGATGAGGATGGAGTCGACCTCGTCGACGATCGCGAAGTAGTGCTCGCGCTGGACGAGATCCTCCTTGCGCCAGGCCATGTTGTCGCGGAGGTAGTCGAAGCCGAACTCGTTGTTCGTGCCGTAGGTGATATCTGCGCCGTACTGCTCACGACGCACGGCAGGGGTCTGACCGGACACGATGATGCCGGTGGTCATCCCGAGCGCACGATAGACGCGCCCCATCAGCTCGGCCTGGTAGCTCGCGAGGAAGTCATTCACCGTGATGACGTGCACGCCTTCTCCGGCGATGGCATTGAGGTACGCCGGGAACGTCGCGACGAGCGTCTTTCCCTCACCGGTCTTCATCTCCGCGATGTTGCCGAGGTGGAGCGCCGCTCCGCCCATGATCTGCACGTCGTAGGCGCGCATGCCGAGCGTGCGCTTGGCCGCCTCGCGCACGGCGGCGAAGGCCTCGGGCATGAGCTGGTCGAGCGACTCGCCCTTGGCGAAGCGCTCACGCAGCTCGACGGTCTCGTTGCGAAGCTCGTCGTCCGTGAGCTTGGAGATGTCCTCTTCCAGCGCGTTGACGGCCTTCACCACCTGGTTCAGGCGACGGATGACTCGCCCTTCTCCGGCGCGCAGCAGCTTCTCAAGAGGATTGGCCACAGATGTCATCTCCCTGTCGATGGTTCCGGCGCCGCCAGTCGGGCGCGCACCAGGCATACCTTGTCATGTTACCGGGCCGTGACCTGCACGTCGCCTGCATGGCGCTCACGGCGAAGGTTTCCCGGTATGCATATAGTGATCGACACAGGAGGTCGACATGACGGTGCGCCAGAGTCTGCTCTCGATCCTCGCGCAGGGTCCGTGCTACGGGTATCAGCTGCGCCATGAGTTCGACCGCCGCACGGGATCGGTCTGGCCGCTGAACGTCGGGCAGATCTACAACACGCTCGAGCGACTCGAACGCGACGCGCTCGTCGCGCGCGGCGCCGCTGATGCACAGGGTCACGTGTACTGGGAGATCACCGACGCCGGTCGGGCCGAGTCCGAGCGATGGATGGCCTCGCCCGTGGAGCGAGGGCAGGCCACGCGGGATGAGCTCGCGATCAAGGTGACGATCGCGGCCACGCTTCCCGGGTCCGATGCCACCGCCGTGGTCGCCGCACAGCGTCGCGCATCGCGCGAACACCTGGAGTCGCTGCGCCACCTGCGCTCGTCGCGCGACGACAGCACCTCGGAGGGCCTCGCCTGGTCGCTCGTCGTGGATTCGATGCTCCTCAGCGCAGAGGCGGAACTCCGGTGGCTCGACCACGTGGAGGCCCGCCTCGCCGAGCATCCGCAGCACGCGCTCGCATTGGGGCTCGCCCCGGACCGTCCCAAGCGCGGACGACCCGCGAGGGAGCCGGGCGCGGCACTCGTCTGAACCGTTCGCCTGGAGCGGATGCACAGCCAGAGTCCGCCGCCTGGAAACTAGGATCAGTCCTATGGCAGGTATATGGGGCAGGCGCAAGCGTGAACAGGAAGCACAGGCGGCACAGGACGCCGATCTGGCACGACGAGCGGAGCAGTCCCTGGTAGCCGCCGACGAGCGCATCCGATCGACATCCGATGAGCTCGTGTTCGCCGAGGCCGAGTTGGGCGAGTCGCTCACCGGCGACCTGAAGAAGGCGCTCACTGCCGTGCGCACGCACCTGCGCGAGGCCTTCCAGATGCACCAGCTCAACCATGACGAGATCCCGGACACCCCAGAGGAGCTCCGGACACGAAACGCGCGCATCATCCAGCTCTGCGACTGGGCGCAGGACCTGCTCGACGAGAAGACATCCGACCTCGCCGCGTCGATCTCGAAGGTGCGCCGCGCTCCCGAGATCATCGCGCAGGTCAGGGCAGAGGCATCCGCGCTGAGCGAGCGCATCCCGCACACGAACGAGACTGTCGCACGCCTGTCGGACAGGTATTCGGACTCGGCGATGCACCAGATCACGGCGAGCGCCGCCGAGGCCGAGCAACTCATCGCCTTCGCCACCCACGGCGCCGACGTGTCGGAACGGCGCCGTGCGGCCAAGCAGAACGAGGAGGCGAACCTCGCTCTCGAGACGGCGACGGAAGCGACCCGTCGAGCATCGGCCCTGCTCGACGCCGTCGAGGACTTCGAGATCGAGGCGCTCCGGGCCGAATCGACACTCGCCGAGGTCGTCGCAGACTCCCGCGGCGACCTGATCGCGGCCCGGACGGCGCCGCAGGTACCGGCCGTGACATCGGCTGTCGCCGCACTGCAGGAGGCGCTCAGCGCGCTGACCCCAGCAGGAACCCCCGGGGATCCTTTCGCCGAGCTCTCTCAGCTGCGGACAGCGAACACCGCACTCGACGACGCCATCGCGAAGGCTCGGCACCGAGCGGAGAACCCGCTGCCGAGCATCCAGCAGGTGCAGCACGCCATCGACGACGCCGATCGTCAGCTGGGTGTCGCCCGCGGACTCATCGCCGGCCATCGCGGCTGGATCGGCGCCGACGCCAGGACACGCCTCGCCGAGGCGGAACGCCTGCGTGTCGATCTGTCCGATCTTCTCCCCGCGGAGGACACCCGCGAGCAGGCGCTCTCCAGCGCGCGCAGAGTGGCGCACCTGGCCTCGGAGGCCCTGCAGCTCGCGCAGCGCGACATCGACTCGTCCCGTCCCCAGAACGACGGCTGGGGCAGCGGGGGC
>NZ_JACAFP010000021.1 GCF_015354505.1 Microbacterium sp. UFMG61
TGCGTGGTGCTGGATCAGATCCTGACGCCGCGCGCATCCGATCTGTACCTGCGGGAGGCGACGGCACTCCGTCCGTAGTTCCGGTATATCGGCGCAGAGACCGGAATAGTAATTCCAATCGATGTACTATTGAGTCGGATGCGCCGTTTTGGGGTGATGCGAGTCTGTCTCTCTCGCATCCATGGCGAAGAATGCCTGCGGGCGCGGTCGTCTTCAGCCGGAGAATCGGCCCCAGGGGATGTCTCGGCGCAGCGGAGTCCGCAGAGACCGCTGTGTGCGCATCCAGGCGGATGCCACAGGCTCGTCGGCGACGGCCTCCGCGCTCTCCTGCGCGTAGGCATCGCTGACGACGGCGATCAGAGCAGCGAGTTCCTCGTCCGTCGCGCTGCCGCGGGTGATCTCGATCGTCGGCGGCTTCCGGTCGGACGGACTGGCGTCGGGCTGCCCGGTCACAGCGGGATGTTCCCGTGCTTCTTGGGCGGAAGCTCTGCACGCTTGCCGCGCAGAGCGCGCAGAGCCTTGGCGATGGATACACGGGTGTTCGCCGGCTCGATGATGCCGTCGATCTCGCCGCGCTCGGCAGCGAGGAACGGAGACGTGACGCTGTAGGTGTACTCGTTGGCGAGGCGTGTTCGCACGGCCGCGACGTCCTCGCCCGCTTCCTCGGCCTTCTTGATCTCGTTCCGGTACAGGATGTTGACCGCGCCCTGGCCTCCCATCACCGCGATCTCGGCCGTGGGCCACGCGAGGTTGACGTCGGCGCCGAGCTGCTTGGAGCCCATGACGATGTACGCGCCGCCGTAGGCCTTGCGCAGGATCACGGTCACCATCGGAACGGTGGCTTCCGCGTACGCGTAGATCAGCTTCGCCCCACGACGGATCACGCCCGTCCATTCCTGATCGGTGCCGGGGAGATATCCGGGGACGTCGACGAGAGTCACGATCGGGATCGAGAATGCGTCGCAGAAGCGCACGAACCGGCTGGCCTTCTCTCCGGCCTCGATGTTGAGGGTTCCAGCCATCTGCGACGGCTGATTCGCGATGATGCCGACCGAGCGACCCTCGACGCGACCGAATCCGATCACGATGTTCGGAGCGAACAGCGGCTGGACCTCGATGAAGTCGCCGGCGTCGACGACGTGCTCGATCACCGTGTGGATGTCGTACGGCTGGTTGGGGGAGTCGGGGATGATCGTGTTGAGCGATCGGTCGGTGTCGGTCGTCTCCCACTCGAAGCCGCTCTCATAAGCCGGGATCTCTGCCATGTTGTTGTCGGGCAGGAAGCTGAGGAGAGTGCGCGCGTAATCGAGCGCGTCGTCCTCGTCCTGAGCGAGGTAGTGCGCGACACCCGATCGAGTGTTGTGCGTGAGCGCGCCACCGAGCTCTTCCATGCCGACGTCCTCGCCGGTGACCGTCTTGATGACGTCGGGGCCCGTGACGAACATCTGGCTGGTCTTGTCGACCATGATGACGAAGTCGGTGAGCGCGGGGCCGTACACGGCGCCGCCGGCGGCCGGGCCCATGATGATCGAGATCTGCGGGATGACGCCCGAGGAACGCGTATTCAGACGGAAGATCTCGCCGTACTTGCTGAGCGCGAGCACGCCCTCCTGGATGCGGGCTCCACCCGAGTCGAGGATGCCGATGATCGGCATCCCGTTGGTGAGGGCGAACTCCATGATCTTGATGATCTTGTCGCCCGACACCTCGCCGAGCGAGCCGCCGAAGGTCGTGAAGTCCTGAGAGTAGACCGCGACGGTGCGTCCGTTGATGGTGCCGACTCCCGTGACCACGGAGTCGCCGTAGGGGCGATTGCGATCCATGCCGAAGGCGGTGGTGCGGTGGCGCACGTACTCGTCGAACTCGACGAAGCTGCCGGGATCGACGAGCAGCTCGATGCGCTCGCGGGCGGTCATCTTGCCCTTGGCGTGCTGCTTGTCCTTCGCGATCTTCTCGGCGTCGACAACGGCTTCGTTGTATCGAGCGCGGAGGTCTGCGATTCTGCCTGCGGTGGTCGAGAGTTCGGGCTGTTCCGTCACGGATTCCACCCTATCGTCGGCTCGGCCCCCGCCGTTGGATGCTCGCCACAACGGGGCGCCGAATCCTTTGGTGGGTGTCGAGTGCTCGGCTCACTTCATCGGTGTGGACTCGCCGGTCTCCGCATCCGGTGACGGAGAGCCAGCGTCGGCCGCGAAGGCGTGGCCACCCGGCTCGATCTCGGGGGAGTTCCGCCTCCTGCCGCGACCGACGGACGCGATCCTGCGTCCCGCCCAGCCGACGCCGCGCGCGGCCGACCCCGCCGCACCGGCGACCGCGCCGCCCACGTACTGCGCGCCGTGCAGCATCCGCAGCTCCAGCTTCTCGGAGCCGTCCACCGGCTCCAACTCGAGGGGCAGATCGATGGGAGCAGCCCCGAAGGCGTGGTGGGAGGTGGTGAGCACACGTCTGCCGAGGATGTGGTTGCCGGCGCCGCCGACGGCTGCGCCCACCCCGAACGGCAGCGCCTTGCCGATGAACGACGCGCCGCCCTTCGTGGCGAACTGCTTCACGAACATGCTCTTGAGCTGGTCGACGAGGGGTCCCACGGCAGCTCGAGGGAGCGACTTCGTCACCATCTCGCCCCAGTACGACGATCGCGATCCACCGCGCCCGGTCGCCTGACCGGCCAGCTGTCCGACCAGAGCGACGCCCTCCTTGCCCAGCATCAGCGTCATCACCAGCGCCCGGGCCCGATCGGGGTTGGCCACCGCGATGCCGTGCACTTCGGCCACGGACTGCGCGAGCAGCGCTGTCGACTCGACGAAGCCGACGGTCTCGACGCCGGACAGTGCGAGCGTGATGCCGGTGCCGATACCCGGCACGACGGCCGTCGCGCCGACCGCGGCTCCGCCCGTCGTCACCGCGGCGAGGTAGCGCCTCTCGAGGATCCGGATGATCTCGGCGGGCGTCGCATGGGGATTCCGCAGCCGGATGCTGCGGATGTGGGCCAGCACGAGTGGCCGCTGGATCGACAGGACGCGATCGAGGCCACGGACCATGAGCGGATGCTCCGTGGAGCCCACCGGCGGCACGCCCCTGTCCCACGGAGAGTCGTCGGGGAGGGAATGGATCTTATGCACCTTGGGGGCCATGGATCGATCCTAGGAACACAGGCCGCGAAAACGCCGAAAGCCCGGCACCCTTGACGGGGCCGGGCTTTCGTGAGTGCGATCAGACGAACAGGTTCGCGCGCTCGAGGTCCTCGGCGAAATCGACCTCGACCGCGTACAGGTCGGAGACGTCCATCGGCTCGAGCAGGAGACCGTCTTCGGCGATGGCGAGCTCGAGGCCGCGCTCGAAGTAGTCCTGATCCTCGACGCGCTGCAGCTGGCGCATGAACGCCTTCTTGTTCGCGGAAGAGATGTAGTTGATTCCGACCGCCTCGCCGAGACCGCCCTTGACGGTCTTCGACAGCTCCTTGATGAAGCCCTCGGCTGTGACGGTGTACTTGACCTCTTCGTCGCTGACCTTGGAGGTGTTCACCGTGACGAACGACTGGTCGCGCTCGATGTACGCTGCGGCACGGCCGAGGATCATCGGGTCGAAGACGACGTCGCCGTTCATCCAGAGCACGCCGCCCTTTCCGGTCGCGCCCAAGGCGCGGAGGAGGCTCTTGGAGGTGTTCGTCTCGTCGTAACGCTCGTTGTGCACGTAGTTGACAGCGGGAAAAGCCTCGATGATGGTCTCGGCGCGGTAGCCGACCACGGCGGTGATGCGTGCGTCCGATCCGAAGGCCGCTCGGATGTTGTCGTGCTGCTGGCGCATGATGGTGCGTCCGTCGCTCAGCTCGGTCAGCGGCTTCGGCAGGGCACGGCCCAGGCGCGAGCCCATACCTGCGGCGAGGATGACGGTCTGAAGAGTCACGAGTGCTCCTAAAGGAAGTTGTGTTCACGATCGGTTCACCGATCAGACACTTCGTCGTGCCGAGAGTCATGCTAGCGACAGAGCCTGGGAACATCCGGGCGCAGGCGGCCCCGTTGCCGTTTCGTGACCCAGTACACACCCAACGCTCAGATTCGTCTACCCGGTCTAACTGATATGCCGAGATGCCTTTCGACCTACGGCCAATTGTTTCGGAGAGCCGAAGAAAGTCGGCCCCCGTTGATACCGTAGGACGGTGACTGCCTCCCCCGAAGACCGCCCCGACGAGGTGGCCGACTCCGCGTCGACGCCCACCAAGAAGACGACGGCCCGGAAGGCGCCGGTGAAGAAGAAGACGACTCCTCGCACATCGCCGCGTGCGGCCGCTGAGGATGCCGCCGCCACCGGCGAGGTCGTCATCGAGCCGGTCGTGAAGCAGACGGCCGCAGCTTCGGCCAAGAAGCCCGCAGCCAGCGCTGCGCGGGCTGCGGCGGCGAAGAACTCAGCGCGCACCACGCCGGCTCGGGCGGCGAGGGCCACGACATCGACGGCCCGCGCCGCGGCTGCGCGCACGGCGGCCGCCAAAGCGGCTGATGCCAAGACCACCGCGTCCGAGTCGACGGCGGCGAAGTCGATCACGGCGAAGCCGAGCATGGCGAAGTCGGCCACGGCTGCGAGAACCGCCGCGGCGAAGGCTGCGACCGAGCGGAACGCTGCGGCCAAGAACACGGCACGCACGGCATCGGCTCGTAGCGCTGCGGCCAAGACCGCCGCGGCCAGGGCCGCGGCGACGAAGGCAGCGAAGGCTGAGGCGGCGAGAGTCGCGAAGGAGCAGGCCGTAGCCGCAGAGGTCGGCGCATCTGCAGCCGACCCCACGAGCGTTGACCCGCACGAGCTCGCCGAACCCGCCGCGATCTCGGCGGAGGAGACGCCTGTCGTGGAGCGGTCCGCTGGGGAGAACCCGAAGTCGGAGTTCCCTGGCGACGAGGCGACTCCGGATCACACGCCTCCGGGGGAGGACCCTTTCGAGGAGGTGTCGGTCTCGGAGGAACCTCTCGAGGAGGCGCCCGTCGAGGATGCGCCCGTCGAGGAGGCCCCCGTCGAGGAGGCGCAAGTCGAGGATGCGCCCGTCGAGGACACGACCGCAGACGGATCTGCGGTCACGGAGCCGGAGATCGATGACGCGGTCGTCGCGAGTGACGACACGACCGACGTCTTCGTCCCCCTCGTCCACGAGCACGTCGAGGTCGATTCCTCCGTCGATGAGGGGGCCGGCCCGCGCGATGACGTCGCGTCGGCGTCCGGCGCCGAGGCCATCCGCATTCGCGGGCTGGTGAAGACCTTCGGCGATCACACGGCCGTCAACGGGATCGACCTCACTGTGCCCGCCGGTTCGTTCTACGGGATCGTCGGCCCCAACGGCGCCGGAAAGACCACGACTCTCTCGATCGTCGCGGGGCTGTTGCGGGCGGACCGAGGCGACGTCGTGATCTGCGGTGTCGATCAGAAGTCGAAGCCGCTCGCCGCGAAGCGCATGATGGGGGTCCTTCCCGATCGCCTGCGCACCTTCGATCGGCTGACGGGACGCCAGCTGCTCCACTATTACGGGCTCCTGCGCGGCCTGGCTTCCGATGTCATCGAGAAGCGCGTCGGCGACCTCGCTCGTGCCTTCGACCTCGGCGATGCGCTGAACCGCGTCGTGTCCGACTACTCGGCGGGAATGACGAAGAAGATCATGCTCGCGGGAGCGATGATCCACTCGCCTCGCGTGCTTGTGCTCGACGAGCCTTTCGAAGCAGTCGACCCCGTGTCGTCGGCGGTGATCCTCGACATCCTGCGCGCGTACGTCGCGCACGGCGGCACCGTGATCCTGTCGAGCCACGGTATGGATCTCGTGGAGCGCGTGTGCTCGCGAGTCGCGATCATCGTGGGCGGCGACGTCCTCGCCGAGGGGACGATCGACGAGGTGCGCGCAGGCCAGACGCTCGAAGCGCGCTTCGTCGAGCTCTCCGGCGGCATCGGAGAGGTGGAGGGGCTCGAGTGGCTGCACACGTTCTCCGACTGAGGGCAGCGCTCCTGATCGGTGCGCTTCGCGGCGAACGTCGGGTGCGCACCCTGGTCACGCTCGCCGTCGTCATCGTTATCACCGTGGTGGTGTGCTCGGCGGTCCTCAGCCTCGATGATGCGCCGATCGCGGTCGCACGCACCGTGATCGTACTGGGAAGCGGCGCACTGCTGCTCGGATTCCTGGTGGGGCCGGTGCTCGTCGGCGCCACTGACCAGCTCGACCCACGGCGCTTCGCCGTGTTCGGGGTCGATGAGCGGCAGATGCCGTGGATCCTCGCTCTGGCCTCGTTCGTCAGCGTGCCGAGCGCGGCCGTGGTCTCGGTGCAGGTGAGCGTCTGCATCGTCGCCATCCGTCTGGGCGCCCCGTGGCCCCTCGCCGTGCTGATGACGGCGCTCGCGGTGCTCTCGACGCTGCTCGCGGCACGCATCGGCATGGCGGTGAACGCCCTGCTGCTGCCGGAGCGCCGGTCACGCGAGCTCACGGCGATCTTCGCGCTCGCGCTGATCGTCATCGCCTTCCCCGTTGCGGTCTTCCTGGCCTCATTGAAATGGGACGGAGAGGTCCCGGTGGCCGTCGCTGCACTCACCGGAACCGTCGGGCTCACGCCCCTCGCCGCTCCGTCCTGGTTCGTCTTCGCCGTCGCGACCGCCGTCTGGGCGCCCCGTGGCCCCTCGCCGTGCTGATGACGGCGCTCGCGGTGCTCTCGACGCTGCTCGCGGCACGCATCGGCATGGCGGTGAACGCCCTGCTGCTGCCGGAGCGCCGGTCACGCGAGCTCACGGCGATCTTCGCGCTCGCGCTGATCGTCATCGCCTTCCCCGTTGCGGTCTTCCTGGCCTCATTGAAATGGGACGGAGAGGTCCCGGTGGCCGTCGCTGCACTCACCGGAACCGTCGGGCTCACGCCCCTCGCCGCTCCGTCCTGGTTCGTCTTCGCCGTCGCGACCGACGATGCCGGTGCATGGATCAGCGGTGTGATCGCGGTCGCGACGGCCGTGTTCCTGTGGGTCCTCTGGAGCTGGCTCGTCCGACGCCTGCTCACCACCACCGAGCGCCCTCTGGCGTCGCGCGAGCGCACGGGGCTCGGCTGGTTCGGTCTGTTGCCGTCGAACGCCTTCGGTGCCATCGCCGCACGCAGCCTCGTCTATTGGCTGCGCGATCGCCGCTACATCATGAACCTCATCGTCGTGCCCGTCGCCGGAGCGCTGACGGTGCTCCCGCTTCTGGTCGCGGGAGTGCCTCTCGAGGTCGCCGCGCTGGTGCCGGTTCCGGTCATGGCNCGGTCGCGACGGCCGTGTTCCTGTGGGTCCTCTGGAGCTGGCTCGTCCGACGCCTGCTCACCACCACCGAGCGCCCTCTGGCGTCGCGCGAGCGCACGGGGCTCGGCTGGTTCGGTCTGTTGCCGTCGAACGCCTTCGGTGCCATCGCCGCACGCAGCCTCGTCTATTGGCTGCGCGATCGCCGCTACATCATGAACCTCATCGTCGTGCCCGTCGCCGGAGCGCTGACGGTGCTCCCGCTTCTGGTCGCGGGAGTGCCTCTCGAGGTCGCCGCGCTGGTGCCGGTTCCGGTCATGGCGCTGTTCTTCGGCTGGCTTCCGCACAACGACGTCGCCTACGACTCGACCGCTCTGTGGACTCACGTCGCGAGTGGCGTCCGCGGCATTCCCGACCGGCTCGGACGTCTCGTCCCCGTACTTCTCGTCGCGGTCCCGGTACTCGCCATCGCGGTGCCGCTCACTCTTCTGTGGATCGACGATTGGCGGCTCCTTCTCCCTCTCACAGGGCTCGCCGCGAGTCTTCTGTTCTCGGCGCTCGGTTTCTCGAGCATCGTCTCCGCGCTCGCGCCGTATGCCGTGTCGCGTCCGGGCGACAGCCCGTTCCAGCAGCCGCAGCGTCCGACCTCGCGGGGCGTCTACGGTCCGGCGGCGGCGTTCCTCGGGGCGCTGATCGTCAGCATCCCCACCGGATGGCTGCTCGCGCTGACGATCTCGGAGGGATCGGCGTACGCGCCCGCGACGTTCTGGGCAGGACTCGCGACCGGGCTCGGGGTGGCCGCGATCGGAGTGGGCATCGGCGGGCGGGTCTTCGAGCGCGGGGGCGAGAGACTGATGGAGTTCGTCGAGACGGCTTGAGCACCGCCCCGACGGGCCCGTCGCACGGCTAGACTCACGGGATGAGTACTCCGCTGGACAGCCCCGATCAGGGCGGCGTGGCAACGCTTGATCGCGAACTGGAAGAGCTTCTCCGGGAGGAGAACCTCGAGCCGGGCGACCATGAGCGTTTCTCTCACTACGTCAAGAAGGACAAGATCCTCGAATCGGCGATCACCGGCAAGCCGGTGCGTGCGCTGTGCGGCAAGAAGTGGACGCCGGGACGTGACCCCGAGAAGTTCCCGATCTGCCCCACGTGCAAGGAGATCTACGAGTCGATGGTGGGCTGACGCCCGCTCGATGACGCACGCGTCGATGATACGGGCGAACCGTCCCGTCAGCGCGCGTCGACGAAGACTGTCGGGATGGCCGGATCCGACTTGCTGAGAGCGAGCGCCCGCACAGGAAGCTCCTCTCTGACCCTCAGGTGATGTGTCCGGGCCGACGCGGTGCCCTGCGGGCCCTCAAACGACGTGTCGATCTCGCCGGCCTCCACGAAGACCGTCTGCAGCGCTCGTCCGTCGGGATGCTCCGCCGGGCTGTCGAGTTCTTCGAAGCCGTCGGACACGACGACCGTCTCGGAATCGGCGACGCCGTCGACCAGAGTCCGGAACGCGGCCTTGCGTCCGCCCTGCGACGCCTTGTCGGCTGAGGCCTTCGCGACGCCCACCCAGGCGCCGCTGGGATCCTGCCGCGCCACGAGCTTGTAGACCATGCTCGCCGTGGGGTATCCGGAGCCGGTCACGACCGACGTTCCGACGCCGTACGCGTCGACGGGCGAGGCCGCGAGTGCCGCGATGGCGTACTCGTCGAGATCGCTCGTCACCGTGATGCGCGTGGCTGTCGCCCCCAGATCGTCCAGCAGGGCGCGAACCTCGCCGGCGACGATCGGCAGGTCGCCGGAGTCGATGCGCACGCCTCCCAGGCCGGTGCCGGCGACACGGATGGCCGTCTCGACGCCGGCGCGGATGTCGTACGTGTCGACGAGCAGGGTCGTGTCGGTGCCGAGGCTGGCGATCTGCGAACGGAACGCCTCCTCCTCGGTCTCGTGCAGCAGCGTCCACGAGTGCGCCGCGGTGCCCATCGTGGGGATGCCCCAGCGGCGCCCCGCCTCGAGGTTGCTGGTCGCGCCGAAGCCGGCGATGTACGCCGCGCGTGCGGCGGCCACGGCCGACTGCTCGGCGGCGCGGCGGGAGCCCATCTCGGCGAGCGGGCGTTCGCCTGCGGCGATGCTCATGCGTGAGGCGGCGGTGGCGACGGCGGAGTCGTGGTTGAGCACGCTGAGCGCCAGGGTCTCGAGCACCACGGCGTCGGCGAAGCTGCCCTCGACGGTCAGGATGGGGGAACCGGGAAAGTACAGTTCGCCCTCTCGGTAGCCGCGGATCGAACCCGTGAAGCGGTAGTTCTCGAGATACGTCAGCGAGTCGGCATCGACGATGTCGTTGTCGCGCAGGAACCGCAGCTCCTCGTCGCCGAAACGGAACTCCCGCAGCAGCGACAGCAGACGGCCGGTACCGGCGACGACGCCGAATCGACGCCCTCCGGAGAGGCGGCGGGAGAAGAGCTCGAACACACTCGGTCGCGACGCCGTTCCGTCGCGCAGTGCCGCAGCGAGCATGGTGAGTTCGTAGCGATCGGTGAGCAGCGCCGTGGACGTCGTCATGCGCTCAGCTTAGTGACGACACCCGCTCGGGTTGCTGGGCGTGACGCCCGGTGTACGCGGGTAGGCTGGGGAGTCATGAACGACGCCCCGATCGGAATCTTCGACTCCGGTGTCGGCGGACTCACGGTGGCCCGGGCCATCAGAGCCCAGCTGCCCCGGGAATCGTTCGTCTACATCGGCGACACGGCGCATTCGCCGTACGGCCCGAAACCCATCGCCGACGTGCGTCGCTACAGCCTCGAGGTTCTCGACACGCTGGTCGATCAGGGCGTCAAGATGCTCGTGATCGCTTGCAACACGGCATCCGCTGCGATGCTCCGTGACGCGCGCGAGCGTTATGACGTGCCGGTGGTCGAGGTCATCGGTCCTGCTGTGCGCCGCGCCGTCTCCACGACCCGCAACGGTCGAGTCGGGGTCATCGGAACCGTCGGGACGATCGGCTCCCGCGCCTACCAGGACATGCTCGAGGTGAATGAGCGGCTCGAGGTCTTCACCGCCGCGTGTCCGCGTTTCGTCGAGTTCGTCGAGGGCGGCATCACCGGCACTCCCGAGGTGCTCGCCACAGCCGAGGAGTACCTCGCGCCGCTGCGGAACGCCGATGTCGACACCCTGGTGCTCGGATGCACGCACTACCCGTTCCTCCGCGGCGCCATCAGCTACGTGATGGGGGAGGGCGTCACGCTCGTCTCGAGCGATGACGAGACCGCGGGAGACGTCTATCGTCAGTTGGTCCGCGGTGACCTCCTCGCTTCCCCCGACGCGACCGCCTCGTACGTGTACGAGGCGACGGGAGACTCGACCACCGAGTTCACCGCTCTCGCCAATCGTCTGATGGGCCGGGAGGTGCGCGACGTGCAGCTCGTGCAGACCGGTGTCATCACCCTTCCGGAGCACGCCTCCGGGCTCTGACTCCTCCGCAGCATCCACCTGCTTCTTCCCCTCCATCGAAGGAAACCCATGACCAGCATCGTCCGGGCCGACGGCCGCAGCACCGACCAGCTCCGCGAGATCACGATCGAGCGCGGCTGGAGCAGCCACGCCGAGGGATCCGCTCTGATCAGCTTCGGCGGCACCAAAGTGCTCTGCACCGCGTCGTTCACCAACGGTGTGCCGCGTTGGCTCACCGGCAAGGGCAAGGGGTGGGTGACGGCGGAGTACTCGATGCTGCCGCGCGCGACGAACAGCCGCAACGACCGTGAGAGCGTCAAGGGACGCATCGGCGGACGCACGCATGAGATCTCTCGCCTGATCGGTCGAGCGCTCCGCGCCGTCGTCGACACCAAGGCGCTCGGCGAGAACACCATCGTGATCGACTGCGATGTTCTGCAGGCCGACGGCGGCACGCGCACCGCAGCGATCACCGGGGCCTATGTCGCGCTGGCCGATGCGATCGAGTGGGGTCGGGAGAAGAAGTTCATCGGCAAAAACGCGACGCCGCTCCTCGATTCGGTCGCCGCCGTGTCCGTGGGCATCATCGACGGCGAGCCCATGCTCGATCTCGCATATGTCGAGGATGTCCGCGCCGAGACCGACATGAACATCGTCGTGACCGGCCGCGGGCTCTTCGTCGAGGTGCAGGGAACCGCTGAGGGTGCACCGTTCGACAAGCGCGAGCTCGACGCGCTGCTCGAACTGGGCGTCGCCGGCTGCGCCGACCTGAAGGACGAGCAGCTGAAGGCGCTCGCCGGCTGATGAAGGTCGTCCTCGCCACGCACAATCCGCACAAGGTCGCGGAGTTCCAGCAGATCGTCGCGTCGACGCGTCCGGATCTCGAGGTCGTCGGATACGACGGTCCGGAGCCGGTCGAAGACGGGGTGACCTTCGCGGAGAACGCCCTCATCAAAGCGCGTGCAGCCTCGCAGCACACGGGACTCGCGGCACTCGCCGACGACTCCGGCATCTGCGTCGACGTGCTCGGCGGTTCTCCAGGGGTGTTCTCGGCCTACTGGGCGGGACAGAAGAAGGATGCCGCGGCCAACCTCGAGTTGCTGCTCGACCAACTGCGTGACATCGGCGACCCGCATCGCACAGCGCACTTCACTTCGACGATCGCACTGGTGACCCCGGAGGGCGCGGAGCACGTGGTCGTCGGGAACTGGCCCGGGCGGCTCGCCCCGTCGGCGTCCGGTGGCGGCGGGTTCGGCTACGACCCGATCTTCATCCCCGACGGCCAGCCTGCAGGGCAGGAGCGCACGGTGGGCGACTTCACCGCCGACGAGAAGCAGGCCCAGTCGCATCGCGCCCGCGCGTTCGCGGAACTCGTGCCGTTGCTTGCCATCCTGTGAGGCGCCGCAGACGCTGATCGCCAACTGAGAATCATCACCATTCCCGACTGCGCGCAGACCGGCCGAGCGGCCATGTCGCCGGTCTAGCCTGGAGGCATGCACGATCACGCGCCGGCCGCCGGCGGCATCCGCTCCGCGAGCCATCGTCGTCTTCTGACGATCTCGCTGACCCTGACGGCGACCATCATGGTCGTGCAGGTCGTGGGCGCGGTGCTCACGGGATCCCTCGCGCTGCTCGCTGACGCCGCCCACATGTTCACCGATGCGTCGGCGCTCGTGATCGCTCTGATCGCCGCGGCCGTCGCCGCGCGACCCGCCGACGACCGACGCACGTTCGGCTACCAGCGTGCCGAGGTGTTCGGCGCCCTGATCAACGCGATCATCCTGATCCTGCTCGCCGGATGGGTCGGCATCGAAGCCGTCGGGCGGCTGCTGAACCCGGGCGAGACCGAGGTCGTCGGAGGGCTGATGCTCGTCGTCGCGATCGTGGGCCTCGTGGCGAACGCGATCTCGATGTGGCTGCTGAGCCGTGCTCAGCGCACGAGCATCAACGTACGAGGGGCGTACCTCGAGGTGATGGGTGACCTGATCGGTTCGGCGATGGTGATCATCGCGGCGATCGTGATCGTGACGACCGGATGGATGCCGGCGGATGCGCTCGCGTCGATCATGATCGCCCTGCTGATCATCCCGCGGGCGATCGCGCTGCTGCGTGAGGTGTTCTCGGTGCTCTCCGAGTCGGCGCCCGCCGGAACCGCGGTCAGCGACATCCGTCAGCACCTGCTCGACTACGACGGGGTCGTCGGAGTGCACGACGTGCACGTGTGGCAGCTGACCCGCGGCGCCCCCGTGTTCAGCGCGCACGTCACTGTCGAACCTGCGCTCCTCGCCGATGGTCGGTCGGCGAAGCTGCTGAGTGATCTGCAGTCGTGCCTCGCGCATCATTTCGACGTGGAGCACTCGACCTTCCAGATCGAACCGGCCGAGCAGTCGGACTGCGAACCGCATCACGCATGACGGGTCAGCTCTCGACGGCGACCTCATCGGGGGACTTGTCGGGGCGCAGGCCCCGCCAACGCGAGTGGCGGAGGACGCCGTCGGGCGTCCAGTTCGCGAATTCGACCTCGCCGACCAGTTCCGGCTCGACCCACAGCGCGTCGGAGGCGTCGAGAGCGGGCACGCCGTCGAGCGGCGCGGATTCGACGCGCAACGGTGCGAGGCGTGCGAGCAGGTCGCGCAGCATCCGGTCGGTGAAGCCGGTCCCCACGCGTCCGACGTACCGCAGACGTCCCGAATCCGGCACCGCGAGCAGCAGGGAGCCGAACGTGCCCTCGCGGTCGCCCTTGCCCGGCCGGATGCCGACGATCACGACCTCCTGCATCCGGGTGAGCTTGAGCTTGAGCCAGGCGGGGGAGCGCTGCCCTGCGCGATAGCGGGACGCGGGATCCTTCACGACCACGCCCTCGAGGCCGAACTCGTCGCTCGCGGCCAGGGCGGCGTCGACGTCGTCGAACACCGGTGGCACCTGCATCGGAGCGTCGAGATCCGAGACGACCTCTTCGAGCAGCGTGCGCCGCTGCGACAGGGGCATCGAGCTGAGGTCGTGTCCGTCGAGGCGCAGCAGATCGAAGACCATGTACACGATCGGTGTGCGCACGACCTCTCGTTCGATCTCGCGCGGCCGCGTGAGATGCATCCGGTTCTGCAGCAACGAGAAGCTCGGTCGGCCCTGCCTGTCGAAGGCGACGATCTCCCCGTCGAGGATGGCGTCGGCGACGGGGAGGAACGGTGCGCCGTCCGCGGTGAGCTCCGGGTACCGGCCGGTGATGTCGGTACCGCTGCGGGCGTGCAGCAGCATCCGCCCGTCCGCCCAGGTGCCGATCGCGCGAATGCCGTCCCACTTGACCTCTACCCAGGACGGAGTGCTGAGGCTGCGGGCGATCGCGGGAGTGCCGTTCTCGGCGAGCATGGGGGATACGGATGTCGGGAGGGCGGAGGCCGGGGAGTTCGCCGCGGCAGAGATCCGGACTCGGTGCCTCGCTGTCTCCCTGCGCTGGTCGGGCACGTCTCCCGCGGATGCCTGCGTGCGCGTGGTCTGCACGCGTGGCGCGCTGTCGGTGCGCAGCGGTGCGAGGGGGTCGAGTCCGGATTCGGCGCGCTCCAGCACGGTCGCGAAGTCGAGCTGCGCCAGATCCGGGTCGTCCAGTTCATCCCACGTGCGGGGCGCGGCCACCCAGGGCTGCGCCCGCCCCCGCATCGAGTACGGCGAGATCGTCGTCTTCTTGCCGTTGTTCTGGCTCCAGTCGAGGAAGGCCTTGCCGCCCCGAGCCGCCTTCGCCATGGTGCTGGTGGCGAGGTCGGGGTGCTCGGTCTCGATGAGGCGTGCGATCTCCTTCACGACGGCGGAGATCTCGTCGCTGGTCTGCTGACCGGGAAGCGCCGCATACAGGTGGATGCCTTTGCTCCCGCTCGTGACGGGAACGGGTTCGAGGCCGATGTCGCTCAGCAGACTGCGGGCGATCCGGGCGACCTCCGCGCACCGGGCGAGTCCGACGCCGGGGCCGGGGTCGAGGTCGAGCACGAGGCGGTCGGGCCTGCCCGGAAGTCCGTCCGACGCGAACCGCCATTGCGGTACGTGCAGCTCGATCGCGGCGACCTGCGCGAGCCACACGAGCGTCGGCACGTCTTCGACCAGCGGATACTCCTTCGGCCCGTCAGAGTGGCGGATCTCGTGTCGCGGGATCCAGCTCGGAGCACCCGGTTCGAGCTGCTTGGTGAAGAACGCATCGGCGGGATGCTCGGTGGTTCCCACCCCCTCGACCCAGCGCTTTCGGGTGACCGGTCGGCCGTGGAGCAGGGGGAGGAGGTGGGGTGCGATCGCGGTGTAGTAGGCGATGATCTCGCCCTTGGTCGTGCCGGTCTCGGGGTAGACGACCTTGTCGAGGTTGGTGACGCGCAGACGGCGGCCGTCGATCTGCACAGTCTGCGCCTCCGGAGCCATGACGCCAGCGTAGTCAAGGTACTGGCCGCGACCGGCGCAGCTGGTGTTCACTGGGGGCATGAGAACGATCTGGAAGGGCGCGCTGACCTTCGGCCTCGTGAACGTGCCGGTGAAGGTGTACTCCGCCACCGAGGACCACGATGTGCCGCTGCACCAGGTGCACGAGAAGGACGGCGGACGCATCCGATATCAGCGCACGTGCGAGGTGTGCGGCGAGACCGTCGCCTACGCGGACATCGACCGGGCCTATGTCGAGGAGGGGCAGACGGTCGTGCTCACGAAGGACGATCTGGCGGCGCTGCCCGCCGAGAAGAGTCGCGAGATCGATGTGGTCGAGTTCGTGCCGTCGGATCAGGTCGACCTGCTGACGCTCGACAAGCCGTATTACCTCGAACCCGACTCGAAGTCGCCCAAGGCATACGTGCTGCTGCGCAAGACGCTCGAGCAGACCGACCGCACCGCCATCGTCCGCTTCACTCTGCGTCAGAAGACCCGGCTCGCGGCGCTGCGTGTGCGCGGGAAAGTGCTGGTGCTGCAGACGCTGCTGTGGGCCGACGAGGTGCGCGAGGCGGAGTTCCCGGTGCTCGACGAGGACGTGCGGATCTCGAAGAAGGAGCTCGAACTCTCGGCATCCCTCGTCGACAGCTACTCGGCCGACTTCGACCCGGAGTCGTTCGTCGACGAGTATCAGAAGGAGCTGCGCACCCTGATCGACGCCAAGATCGAGGCGGGCGACACCTTCGACGTGTCGGAGACCTTCGGTGAGACCGAAGGCGATGAGAAGAGCGGCGAGGTCATTGACCTGATGGAGGCGCTGCGTGCGAGCGTGGCACGGACGAAGGCCGCGCGATCGGAGTCGGCCGAGAGCACGGCGAGCACGAAGAAGAGCCCGACCAAGAAGAAAGCGGGCTGAGTCCTCAGCCCGCTTGCTCCGTCGTTCGAGATCAGTGCTTGCCGTCTCCGTCGAAGTCGGGAGCGCGGTCGAAGACCTCGGGGTCGAGCGCGAGTTCCTCGGCTTCGGCGGCGTCGGTCTCGCCCTCACCGGCGAGAGCTTCCTTCTTCGCCTTGTGGCGCTCCGACAGGTAGTGCCAGAGGGTGACGAGGGCGGTGCCGCCGACGGCGGCGAGCAGGATCAGGTCGATGTAGCTCTCGACGAAGTGCGCGACCGGGGGGATGAACCCGATGGCGTAGCCGAACATCGTGAGGCCGAAGCCCCACAGGATCGCGCCGATCAGGTTGTAGAGCGTGTAGCGGCGCCACGGCATGTGGCCGACGCCCGCAGCGACGGGAGCGAACGTGCGCACGATCGGAACGAAGCGGGCGAGGATGACCGTGATGCCGCCGAAACGCTCGAAGAACGCGTTCGTGCGCTCGACATTCTTCTTGCTGAACAGGCCCGATTCCTTGCGTTCGAAGACCGCTGGGCCGCCCTTATGACCGATCAGATATCCGACTTCACCGCCGACGAACGCCGCGAGCCCGATGAGCAGAGCGACGATCCACACGTTGATGCCGAAGACGCCGTGCTCGGAGCCGGCGATCGGGTGCGACAGCAGTCCGGAGATCACGAGCAGGGTGTCGCCCGGCAGCAGGAAGCCCACCAGAAGGCCCGTCTCCGCGAAGACGATGAAGCACACCACCAGCAGTGCCCACGGCCCGGCTGATCCGATGATGGTCGCCGGATCGAGCCAGGGGATGAGAGCGGCGTGATGCATGGGTTTCCCGTCGTAGTGAGGTGTGCGGCGGTACAGACGTCGGTCGCGGGGGATGCGACTGAACGGTGCGGAAGGTGGGACTTGAACCCACACGCCCTGGGGCACAGGAACCTAAATCCTGCGTGTCTGCCAATTTCACCACTCCCGCGCGGTGACATAAGTCTACTGACCGGGGGATCGCGCGTTGCTGAGGATCCGCCGCGCAGCCCGGACAGTGCGCTGTGGATAACTCGGGCGACCGGGAACCGATTGTTGCGAGGATGCTCGGGTGATCCTGCCTGCCGTCCTCGTCTCCGAACGCGTGCGGCAACGTCTGCGCAGCGATGGCACCGACCCCACCCTCGATGCCGGTGCTGCTCGCACGCTCGCGCTCGCCGAGGTGCGTCGGTTCAATGACGTCGCGCTCGCTCGGGGTGAGGCGATGATCGATGACGAGGCCGCGTGCGTGCGCGACGTGCTGGCGGCGGTGAGCGGCTTCGGGGCGCTGCAGTCGCTGCTGGACGACCCCGAGATCGAGGAGATCTGGCTCAACGGCCCGGAGAACGTGCATGTCGCTCGCGGCGGGATCGCCCGCAGGGTCGATCTGCGACTGACCGAGGCGACGCTGCGGGACCTCGTCGAGCGGATGCTGCAGTCGACCGGGAGACGCGTCGATATCAGCCAGCCGTTCGTCGACGCCTCGCTGCCCGACGGGTCGCGTCTGCACGTGGCGATCGCCGACGTGGTGCGCGGCTCGTGGGCCGTCAACATCCGCAAGTTCCTGCCCCGCTTCCGATCCCTCGAGGCGCTCGTCGCGGCAGGGACTCTGCCGCATCATGCCGCCGATCTGCTGCGCGGCGCCATGCGGGAGGGGGCGAGCGTCGTCGTGTCAGGGGCCACGCACGCAGGAAAGACCACGGTCCTCGGCGCGCTGCTCGCCGCGTGTTCCGACACCCAGCGGATCATCACCGTCGAGGAGACCTTCGAGCTCGCGGTCGACGGGCCGGACGTCGTCTCACTGCAGGGGCGGCAGGCGAGTCTCGAGGGCTCGGGAGAGATCACTCTCCGCCGGCTGGTCAAGGAGGCCCTGCGCATGCGGCCCGACCGGCTGGTCGTGGGGGAGGTGCGCGATGCCGAGGCACTGGATCTCGTGCTCGCTCTCAACACCGGTGTACCTGGGGCGGCGACGGTCCACGCCAATTCGGCGTGCGAGGCGCTCGACAAGCTCGCGCTGCTTCCGCTGCTCGCGGGACGGAACATCGACCGGTCGTTCGTCGCGCCGGCGATCGCCGGATCGGTGGATCTCGTCGTGCACTGCGTGCGCGACGACGACGGCGCGCGGCGGATCGCAGAGGTGATCGCCCCGACCGGTGCCGTGATCGACGGGCACATCGTCACGCGGTCCGTCTATGCGCTCGACGACCGTGCTGCGAGGCACGCTACCGCGTGGCGGCGGGTCGGTGCCCACGCATGACCGCGCTGCTCGGAGCGATGCTCGCCGCCGGACTCCTTCTGGTGGTGTCGCCGTGGCTGTGGCCACATCGGCCGGAGGTGCCGCAGACGCCACGTCGTGGTCCGCTCGCCCGGACTCTCGAGGAAGCGGGTCTCGGGTCGGTGCGACCTCGATCGCTCGTGATCACCATGCTCGCGGCGGGACTCTCTGCGGCATCCGCGGCCTGGCTTCTGACCTCCATCCCGGTTCTGGCTGCTCTCGCCACCGTCGCCGGAGGCGCGGCTCCCGTGGTCGCTCTCCGTGCCCGCCGGCTGCGCCTGCGCAAGACCCGTCGTCAGGTATGGCCTGATGTGTGCGATCTGCTGATCGCCTCGATCCGTGTGGGAATGTCGCTGCCCGACGCGGTGGCCGGTCTCGCCGAGTCCGCTCCTGCGATGATGCGCCCCGCGTTCGCCTCGTTCGCGCGAGATCTCCGAGCCACGGGACGCTTCGAGTCGGGCCTGGATCGACTGAAGACCGCTTTGGCTGATCCGATCGCCGATCGGATCATCGAGACGTTGCGTATGGCTCGACAGGTCGGCGGCACCGAGCTCAGCGGGGTGCTGCGTGCGCTGTCAGCCTCCGTGCGCGCAGATGCGGCTCTGCGCGGTGAGGTCGAAGCGCGCCAGTCGTGGATTCGCGGTGCCGCGGTGCTCGGCGCCGTCGCTCCCTGGGTGATTCTGGCTCTGCTGGTGATGAGGCCCGAGGGTGCCGAGGCGTACGGGACTCCGGAGGGGATGCTGGTCATCTGCCTCGGCGCGTTCGTCTCGGTCGTCGCCTACCGCGTGATGATCCGGATAGGACGATTGCCGGAACCGGGCAGGTGGTTCGGATGAACGCGTTCTCCGCACTTTCGCTGTCGATGCTCATCGGGGGTGCGCTGGCCGCAGGAGTGCTGTGCATCATCAGCGCGCTGCCACGGTGGGGCGCACTCTCCCTCGCGCGCCGAATCGGCCCCTACGTGCGCGATGTCGTGCGCGATGCCGACCTGCCGCCAGGCGTACTGCCTGCGGCGCCGGTGCTTCCCGCGGGCAGCACGTCGCCCTGGATGCGCGTGCAGGAGGCGTTCGGCCGTGCCATGGGGAGTCGGGAGGCGCTGCAGCACAGGCTGGCTCAGGCGGGAATCGGCATGGATGCCGCGACCTTCCGCGGCCGCCAGCTGGGGTGGGGCGTCGCCGGCACCGGAGCCGGAGCGGCGGCCCTCATCGTCCTCGTGCTCACCGGTCGGATGACCGCTCCGGTGTCGCTGCTGCCGCTGCTGGCGGGTGCGGGCGCCGCAGCCGCCTATGAGACGCAACTCAGCGCGCGCGTGTCCATTCGACGCGGACGTCTGACGGATGAGCTGCCCACGACGCTCGAGTTCCTCGCCCTCTGCCTGTCGGCGGGCGAAGGGTTCCTCGATTCGCTCCGACGCGTCGCGTCGGTCGGCTCTGGGGCGCTCACGATCGAACTGCGTGCAGTGGTCGTCGCCGTCGGCACGGGGTCGTCACTCGCCGACGCCCTCGGCGATCTCGCGATCCGTCTGCAGCTGCCCGGCCTGACACGGGCGGTCGACCAGGTGATCGCCGCACTCGAACACGGCGCACCGCTCGCTGCCGTCCTGCACGCGCAGGCCGGCGACGCTCGGGAGGACGCGAAGCGTGTGCTGATCGAACAGGCGGGTCGCAAGGAGATCCTGATGCTTCTGCCGCTCGTCTTCCTCATCCTGCCGCTCTCCGTGCTCTTCGCCATCTATCCCGGACTGTTCATCCTGCGACTCGGCATCGGCTGAGCGCTCAACGAAAGGACGATCTCCATGACCCTTCTTCGACGCCGGTGGGCGGCTGCCGCCGGATGGATCCGAGACCTCGCGGACGACGACGCCGGCGACGTGCCGGGATGGGTGCTGGTCACACTCATGACGGCAGGGCTCGTCGTTCTGATCTGGGCGGTGGCAGGACCGGCGTTGAGCGAGCTGTTCGAACAGGCCATCGCGCGTGTCTCCGGGATCTGACCTGTGAGGCTCGGGCACCACGGAGCGGTGATCGACCTCGGTCGTCCCAGGCGGCCGTTGGACGACCGAGGCTCGAGCCCCGTCGAGTTCATCCTGGTCGGCACTCTCCTCACCGTGCTGACGCTCGCAGTGATGCAGCTCGCTCTCGCGGTGTACGTCCGGAACGTCGTGCATGACGCTGCAGTCGAGGGTGCGTACTTCGCTGCGCTCGCGGACACGACACCGGCGGAGGGGGCCGAGCGCGCGCGGGAGGTGATCACGCGCGCCGTCGGCGCGACCTACGCCGACGACATCACCGTCGTCGGAGAGTCGATGCTCGGTCAGCCCACCGTGCGCGTCACGATCACTGCGCCTCTCCCTGTGATCGGTCTGCTCGGGTTGCCTCGCTCTCTCACTGTCGAGGCAGCCGCGCCGAAGGAGACCTTCGGAGATGGATGACGAGGGCTCTGCTGCCCTGGAGTTCATCGCCGTGGGGGTCATTCTGCTGGTCCCGCTGGTGTACCTGATCATCGCGCTGGGGGCGATTCAGGAACAGGCGCTCGGCGTGGAGGCCGCCGCCCGGCACACGATGCGTGCGATCGCCCTCGCGCCGAGCGCAGAGGCGGCAGAGACGCGTGGCGAGCAGGTGCTCGCGAGCGTGGTCGAGCAGTACGGCCTCGATGCCGGGTCGCTCGAGATGTCGATGACGTGCCCTGGAGAGGAAGGAGAGTGTCCGCGGGCAGGAGAGACCGCCACGCTCACGATCACTGCGGATGTGTCGCTCCCGCTGATCCCCGCCGTCTTCGGTCTGGAGAATGCCGCGACGATCGCCGTCGAGGGATCCTCCGTGCAGAAGATGTCGCGCACCTGGGGTGAGCAGTGAGTGGTCGGGACCGACGTGACGATGAGGGAAGCGTGCTGCTTCTCACGCTCGGTTACGCACTGCTCGCCCTCGCGCTCACCTTCGTCTGCGTGTGTGCGACGGATCTCTACATCGCGCAGAAGCGTCTCGACGACCTTGCGGATGCCGCGGCGCTCGCCGGAGCCGACGGATTCACGCTCAGCGTCGACGGTTCGACGATTCTCGCCGAGCTCACGGATCAGCGGGTGCGGGAGCAGGCGGCAGCGGTGATCGATGGGGCGCCCGAGGCCGTGACGCTCGTGTCTGCCGCGGCCGAGGGGGTCTCGGCGCGGGTGACCATCGCTTCGCCGTGGCATCCTCCCCTGCTGTCGCTGTTCATCCCCGACGGAGTCGACCTGCAGGCGACCGGCACGAGTCGCACGGCGGTGCGGTGAGCGTGGGAATCAGGCGACCATGCGGTCGAGCATGGCGCGCACTCGCACGTCGAAGCCCGCCGGTGCATCGTGCGGGAGTGCGTCGACGGGCCACCACCGCACATCGCCGGACTCGTCGCTCACGGTGAGTGGCGATTCCGTCGGGACGACCAGACCGATCCCGACATCGAGGTGCGAGGCGCAGCGTCCGAAGGCGGTCGACAGCGAGTGGTGGTCGAGGTCGTAGACGAGCGGTGCTGCCGGACGCGTCGCGATGAGTCCCGTCTCCTCCGCGAGCTCGCGCAGCGCCGCGTCGACGATCGAGGAGTCGTCCTCGAGGTGACCGCCCGGTTGCACCCAGAACCGCCCCTTGCCGTGGAACACCAGCGCGATCTGCGTGAGAGAGGAATCGAACACGAACGCCGACGCCGTGGCGTGGCTCGGGCCGTCTCCCCGAAAGACAGGACCTGCATCGTTCGAGAAAAGGCGGGTGAAGTCCGCCAGCTCCAGGCGGTCGCGCGCAGACCGGGGAGAGTAGCCGGCGACCAGAACTCGCATGTCCGCGCCCAGCGTGGTCATCGCTCCTCCTTCGCCCGCGGGACGAACCGGGGGATCCATCGCAGGAACCCGCCCGCTCCGACGATTCCGATCACGCCCATCGCGGCCGCAGCGATCGGGAGCGAGGCGACGGCGATGATGCCGGAGACGAGCAACGGGGCGATCGCGCCGCCGGCATCCGTGAGAGTGCGCCACGAGCCGAGAAACGCGGCAGGTTCCGTCTTCGGTGCGACGTCGGCGCCGAGGGTCAGCAGGATGCCGCTCGACAGGCCGTTGCCGACCCCGAGGACCGCCGCGAACATGCCGAACCAGAGCACAGCGGCATCGAGGTCGTGCGTGACGGACAGCGCGAGGAAGCCGGCACCCATCAGCAGCATGGCCGGCATCGCCGCCCACAGCCTCCCGAAACGGTCCATCACCTGGCCGCTCGCGTAGAACAGAGCGAAGTCGATCGCTCCCGAGACCCCGACAACGAGGGCGATCGTCGAGGAATCGAGGCCGAGGGAGAGCCCCCACAGAGGCAGGACGACCTGACGGGCCGAGCGCACCGCGGAGAGCGATGCTGCCGCGAGACCCAGCCGCCCGAGCACGCTCCTCTGCACCCACATCGTGCGGAACACCCCGGCGCGCGCCGCGATCGGAATCGACCCCGTGACGACCTCGCCGGAGCCGTCGGAGAGGGGAGCGGTGCGGATCGCGGTCGCCGCGGGGATGGTCTTCTCAGGGTCGGGGCCGAACAGCACGAGAAGCACCATCACCATCAGGCAACCCAGGAAGAACCAGATCGCGGCGATCTCGGAACCGAACAGCTGCAGCAGCCCTGCGGCGACGAAGGGGCCGATGAAGACGCCGAGGCGGAAGCTGCCGCCCAGGAGCGACAGAGCGCGGGCGCGGAAGGCGAGGGGGACTCTGGTCGTCATGAACGCGTGACGGGCGAGGCCGAAGGCTGCCGCGCAGAAGCCGAGGAGGAAGACGGATGCCGCGAGCACGGTGAGAGACGGGGCGAACACCATGCCGATTCCGGCGGCGATCGCCACCGTGCCGGCGATGACCATGGTGAAACGCTCGCCGATGCGTGACACCGCCCATCCCGCAGGAACGTTGCCGCACAACTGACCCACGACGAGAGCCGAGGCGACCAGGGCCGCGAAGGCGACGTCGGCGCCCATCTCGGCAGCGATCACCGGGATCAGCGGGATGACCGCGCCCTCGCCGAGCGAGAACAGCACCGTGGGGAGGTACACCATCGGCCCGAATCGCTTCAGGACCGTGGATGCAGTGCTCACTCGTTTCACGCTACTCCGTCGCGCGGGGTGTCCGAGCCCGACGAAGGGTCCCCGCCGGTACAGGTGGCACGTTAGGCTGGACGCGACATGCTCGAACTCGATCTCTCCGCCGACATCCAGGCCCTCCGAGTCACTTACGGTGACATCCGCGAGGTCGTCGATGTCGATGCGCTCCGCTCCGACATCGCCCGACTCAGCGAAGAGGCCGGTGCGCCCGATCTCTGGGATGACACCGATCATGCGCAGAAGGTGACCAGCGCGCTGAGTCACCGGCAGTCGGCGCTCGCTCGCGTCGAGGGCATCGGCCAGCGACTCGACGACCTCGAGGTCCTCATCGACCTGGCGAACGAGATGGGTGATGAGGACTCCGCCATCGAGGCGCGGAACGAACTCACGGCCCTGACCGAGATCATCAACCAGCTCGAGGTCCAGACGCTCATGGACGGCGAGTACGACGAGCGCTCGGCCATCATCACGATCCGCTCGGGCGCCGGCGGCGATGACGCCACCGATTTCGCCGAGATGCTCATGCGCATGTATCTGCGCTGGGCTGAGCGTCACAAGTACCCGGTGAAGGTCCTGGACACCTCGTATGCCGAGGGTGCGGGCATCAAATCTGCGACGTTCGAGATCGACGCGCCGTACGCGTTCGGCACGGTCTCGGTCGAGGCCGGCACGCATCGCCTCGCCCGCATCAGCCCGTTCGGGTCGGCCGACAAGCGACAGACGTCTTTCGCGGCTGTCGAGGTCATCCCGCTCATGGAGGAAGCGACCGAGGTCGACATCCCCGAGAGCGACATCCGCGTCGACGTCTTCCGTTCCTCGGGCCCGGGCGGTCAGTCGGTCAACACGACCGACTCCGCTGTGCGCCTCACGCACCTTCCGACGGGCATCGTCGTCTCGATGCAGAACGAGAAGTCGCAGATCCAGAACCGCGCGGCCGCGATGCGCGTGCTCCAGACCCGACTCCTCCTGCTCCAGAAAGAGGAAGAGGCCGCGAAGAAGAAGGAACTCGCCGGAAACATCACGGCGAGCTGGGGCGACCAGATGCGCTCGTACTTCCTCTACGGCCAGCAGCTCGTCAAGGATCTGCGCACCGGACACGAGTCGGGCAACCCCGCAGCGGTCTTCGACGGCGACCTCGACGGATTCATCTCCGCGGGCATCCGCTGGCGCAAGCGCAAAGAAGAGGACTGAGCCGCACCGCTCTCAGCGAGCGGGACCCTCTCAGCGTGCGGAACCCTGGAACGACTCCGTGACCTCGTCGTTGCTGTAGACGATGCACTGGATCGTGCGATCGTCGAGGCGATTCCACGACGCCTCGGTGGGGACGAACCAGTAGTTGTCGAGCACGGAATCCTTGTAGGGGATGCCCACATACTCGGCGAACGCCGTGTCGCACCGTTCTGTCGCGAGAGTCTGCAGGGCATCGTCGCCCGGGTAGTCCCCGTCGTCGGCGTCGAAGATGTAGTAGACCTCGTCTGTGTGCGGCTGATCGCACGGCACGATCGGGAGCTCGTACACCTCGTCACCCCACTCCATGAACGGGATGCATTGGCCGACCGTGAGCTCGTCGAAGGTGACGGTCTCTGCGCCGGGCGGAGGCGCCGCTTCCGCCGATGGCGACGGTTCGCGCGAAGGCTCGTCCGACGGAACCGGCTTCTCGGTCGCCGCCGGTGCCGACTCATCGGCAGGCGAGTACTCCGCCGCTGCGAAGGTGAGCAGCGCGACCGCGAGGGCGAGCACCGCACCGAGCACTCCCACGGCCAGACCGGCGATGCCGGCCCATTTCGCACCCGGGAGGAAGAGTGATACGAGCGACGTCACGAAGCCGACTCCGAGGAGGATCCAGCCGATGAACGCGATCGCCGGGATGCACGACAGGACGACACCGAGCACCGCCACCGTCAGCCCGATGATGCCGAGCACGGAGATGCGCCGCTTCGCAGCAGCGGGGCGTGGGGCGTAGGGGTCGAGGGGGAGGGCGGCCGCCGTCGCAGGCGCACCCGGGTACGACGCAGCGGATGCGGCGTACCCACCGGTGGGAGCGGCAGGCTGAGATGCAGCTGCCGCGGGTGTCGCCCACGGAGCGGATTCCTGCGCAGCGTAGGGAGGGGTGAACGTCGGGATCTCGGGTTCTGAGCCGGAGCCGGACGCGGAGCCCGAGGACGGGGCGATGTCCGCGCTCGAGCCGCGCTCCACGGCAGACTCATGCGGAGTCGCCTGCGCCGGTGACGGTGGAACCGCATCCATCGTGTGCTCGGTCCAGGCCGAGCCATCCCACCACCGGAGCCGACCGGAGCCGTCGTCGTACCATCCTGCGGGCGTCGTCATCGTCGACTCCGTTCTGTGCTCGTCACCCGAACGCCTGGCTCAGCCTGCGGTCGGGACGATCGAGATCCGCGCGATCTCGCGGGCGGCCTCATCCGTGATCACGAGCACGTACGAGTCGCTCTGCGCGATGTCGAATGCGATCGGGCCGCTGACGGTCTGCCCGGATTCGAGCAGTTCATTGGGTGCGCCCGTGACGAAGAAGTCGAGCTGACCCTCGGTGCCGTCGGCTGTCTCGAGAGCGGTGAAGAGGGGATTCGCCGGCGTGACGCCGTCGATCCCCGTCCAGGTCGTCTCGACGGTGAGATAGCCGCCGTTCGTCGAGGGGACCCCCGAGCCGTCGTCGGTCGACCACGCGGCTCCGGTGACGGTCACCTCGCCGGTGCCGCCGAGCCAGCGGAGCGTCACGGTGTCGCCGATCGATCCCTCTTCGACCTGCGCAGTCGAGGAGTCCTCGTCGGGCTCTGCGCTCGGCGGCGGGGTCGACTCCGTGTCGGAATCACTCGCCGGAGGAGGGGTGGGAAGGTCTCGAATGGCCTCGGAGAGTGCCGCCCCCACGAAGAAGATCGCCATGACCACGGCGATGATCGCGCCCACGAACGAGAGGATGAGCCCCGAGATGCCGGGCCACTTCCGGCCTTTGAGGAACAGTGAGATCAGCGACACGATGAAGCCCGCGCCCAAGAGGATCCAGCCGAAACCGACGGTGAAGGGGATGCACGAGAGGATGGTTCCGAGTCCGGCGAGCCCGAGTCCGACGAGTCCGACCACAGAGAGTCGGGCCGGACCCGTGGGTGCGGAGGAGCCGGGATAGCCGCCCTGTGCGCCGTACCCCGCGGCCGGGTACGTCGGAGCGGAACCGGGGTAGCTCGGGCCGGCGCCGGGGTACATCGGAGCGCCACCCGGGTAGCCGGGCGCGCCGTGGGGATCGACCGGAGCGGAACCGGGGTAGCTCGGGGCGGCGCCGGGATACGTCGGTGCGGAATCCGGGTACCCGGGAGCGGCGTCGGGGGCGGTCGGAGCCGCGCCGGGGTACCCGGATGCATCGCCACCCGACGGGGTCGCGTACGGCGGGATCTCCTCGGCAGACGGGGCGGGCGAACCGCCGTGATCGCCCTCGGCCGGCGACGACGTGGAGGAGTCGCTCCAAGTGCCGCCGCCTTCGACCGCGGCGACGGAATGCAGGGAGTCACCCGTCTCGATCGAGGCTGCTGATTCACCGATCCCGGGCGTGCCGTCGGCGGCCGAGTGCTCGGCATCTGCGGGGGCCGCGGTTGCGGGGGCATCGGTCGCGGGGGACTCGGATGCCGGGGTCTCGGGGGCGGGGCTCGCAGGCGTGGGAGCCTCGGTCGCCGGAGTCTCGACGACGGGCGCGACGTGCTCGGTCCACTGCTCGCCATCCCACCAGCGCTGCCGGCCGGATCCATCGTCATACCAACCTGCAGGCGTGGTCATCGCATCCCCCTCGGAGTCGTCGTCCACGCTGGGGCGTGGATCCGCACCTCCATGTATAGCAGTGGGGTGCGACACGGAAGCGGACGGCGGGGGTGTCGCTCGCAACCAGGGGAATCGGCGCGCTTAGGCTCGTAAAGCCATGATTCGGTTCGAGAACGTCACGAAACGCTATCGCGGGACCTCCAGGCCCGCACTGTCCGGCGTCGACTTCGAGGTCCAGCGCGGGGAGTTCGTCTTCCTCGTCGGGGCATCGGGGTCGGGGAAGTCGTCATGTCTGCGACTCATCCTCCGCGAGGACGTGCCGACCACCGGTCGCGTCGCCGTGCTCGGCCGCGACCTCAGGTCGCTGGCGAACCGCAAGGTGCCCTACTTCCGCCGTCACATCGGCTCGGTGTTCCAGGACTTCCGTCTTCTGCCGTCGAAGACGGTCTACCAGAACGTGGCCTTCACCCTGCAGGTGACCGGCTCATCGCGCGGCTTCATCCAGCAGGCCGTTCCCGAGGCGCTCGCTCTCGTGGGGCTCGACGGCAAACAGAAGCGCATGCCGCACGAGCTCTCGGGCGGCGAGCAGCAGCGCGTCGCGATCGCGCGTGCGCTCGTCAACCGCCCTCAGGTTCTCCTCGCGGATGAGCCCACGGGAAACCTCGACCCGGCGACATCGGTCGACATCATGCAGTTGCTCGCCCGCATCAACGCCGGCGGGACGACGGTGCTCATGGCGACCCACGAGGCGGGTTTCGTCGACCAGATGCAGCGACGCGTGATCGAGCTCCGCGACGGCGAGATGGTGCGCGACGAGGTGCACGGCGGCTACGGCGACACCTCCAACATCCCGCGTCTCGCGCCCGAAGAGGTGCGTGGCGCCGCCGCGGCTGCCGCGCTCACCGCCGTGCAGGAGGTGCAGCGGCAGACCGCCGATCTCTCGGTGGTGCGGGCGGCCCTCGCCGAGGAACTCACTGCGCAGCGCAGGGCGGAGTCGACGGCGGCCGATGCGGTGCCGAGGGCATCCGAGACTCCCGAGGCTCAGGCCGCACCGATCGAGCCGCAGATCGATGAGGTGCCTGTCGTGGCGCCCGCGGCGGTCGCCTCCCGAACGCATCCGATCGTGCTCCCCGAGGTCGACGTCGCAGAGCTGGGAGTCGCCGATCGTCTCGGCCTCTCGGACGACGGCACAGAGGAAGTGGGGCCGACCTCATGAGAATCGGTCTGATCCTCACCGAAGCCCTGGTCGGGCTTCGACGCAACATCTCCATGGTCATCTCGGTCGTGCTCGTGACCTTCGTGTCGTTGACGTTCGTCGGCGCCGCGATCCTGATGCAGGCTCAGATCGGGACCATGCGCGGCTACTGGACCGAGCGCGCGCAGGTGGCCGTGTACATGTGCTCCGACATCTCGGAATCGCCGACCTGCATCGACGGCGGCGCCTCCGAAGACCAGGTGAACGCGGTGCGCGGCCAACTCGAAGGCGAAGCGCTCGCTCCGCTCATCAGCGAGGTGACCTTCGACTCGAAGGAGGACACCTACGCGAAGCTCGTCGATCAGCTCGGCGAGGATCAGGCGAACCTGATCAGCGCGGACCAGGCCTTCGAGGTCTTCTTCGTCACCATGAAGGACCCCGGGCAGTCCCAGGTGATCTCCGAAGCCTTCAACGGCGTCGCGGGAGTCGAGCAGGTGCAGGACCAGCTCCAATATCTCGAGCCGCTGTTCTCCGCTTTGACGGTCGCGACGTACATCGCCGTCGGAATCGCCGTGCTGATGTTGATCGCCGCGATCCTGCTGATCGGCACGACCATCCGGCTCTCCGCATACGCGCGGCGCAAGGAGATCGGCATCATGCGTCTGGTGGGCGCATCGAACAGGTTCATCCAGACGCCGTTCGTGCTCGAGGGCGTCTTCGCGGCTTTCCTCGGATCCGTGCTCGCGAGTGCCGCGGTCGTCGCGGGAGTGCACTTCGGCGTCGACGGTTACCTTCGAGGACGTGTGCCGTTCATCACCACCTGGATCTCGATGAACGACGCGGCGCTCGTCGTCCCCGTGCTGATCGGCATCGGTGTGGTGCTCGCGGCGCTCTCGGCCGGGTTCGCGATCCGTCGATGGCTGCGTACCTGACCTGACCGCCGATGGCGCGCGGCATCGGTATAGACTGACAGGCTGTCGTGTGCCCGTCGCCGGGCTCCGGAACCACTCCACGACACGGATCAGGAGAGAATCATGCCCAGGGAACGCGGGGAGAAGGTCATCGCGACCAATCGTCGCGCACGTCACGACTACAACATCGAGAAGTCGTACGAGGCGGGGATGGTGCTCACCGGCACCGAGGTGAAGTCGCTGCGCCAGGGGCGCGCGAACCTCAGCGACGGGTATGCGTTCGTCAAGGGGAACGAGGTGTTCCTCGATTCGGTGCACATTCCGGAGTACTCGCAGGGGCACTGGACGAATCATTCCGCGAAGCGCATCCGCAAACTGCTGCTGCACCGCGAGGAGATCGCGAAGCTGCAGCATGCGGTGTCTGCAGGCGGCTACACCCTGATCCCACTCAAGCTCTACTTCTCCGACGGTCGGGCCAAGGTCGAGATCGCTCTCGCCAAGGGAAAACGCGAGTTCGACAAGCGCCAGACGCTGCGTGAGCGCCAGGACACGCGCGAGGCCGAGCGTGCGATGCGCCTGCGCAACCGCACCGGAGACTGATCAGGACGACGGCGTGAAGCCGAACACGCGCCCGAGGAACGCGAGCTCGCGTTCGAGGGCGTCGACGATGGTCTCCGCAGAGCGGAAGCCGTGGCCCTCGCTCGGGTAGAGGACGTACTCGTGATCGACGCCGCGTGCGGCGAGGGCGTCGCGGATCGACTCCGACTGGGATGCGGGTACGACGCGATCGGCCCCGCCCTGCATCAGAAGCACCGGAACGTCGATGCGGTCGGCATGCGTGAGTGGTGAGCGCTCGACGTACAGCGCCTCGGCGTCCGGCAGCGGCCCGACGAGGCCGTCGATGTACGAGGCCTCGAAGTCATGGGAGTGCTCGACGAGCATCCGCAGATCGGCGACGCCGTAGCGGCTGATGCCTGCGGCGAACGTGCCGCCGCGAACGAGCGCGGACAGCACCGTCCACCCGCCGGCGGACCCGCCGCGGATCGCGATCCGTGCCGGGTCAGCCAGCCCCCTGTCGGCGAGGCCGCGTGCGGCGGCGACCACATCGTCCACGTCCACCACGCCCCACTCGCCGTCGAGGCGTTCGCGATACGCGCGGCCGTAGCCGGTCGAGCCGCCGTAGTTCACATCGAGGACCCCGATGCCGCGGCTGGTGTAGAACGCGATCGCCGACGAGACGGCGCCGGTGACATGCGCCGTGGGGCCACCGTGCACGAGGACGATGTACGGAGGCAACTCGTCACCAGGGGGAGTGATCTCGGGGTTCGCCGGCGCGTAGACGAAAGCGTGTACGGGGCCGCGCACGCCGTCGACCACGATCTCGGATGCCGGGGGCATCCACTCCGGATCAGCGGGTTCACCGCCCGTCACGACATCGATGTCATGGGTGTCGACATCGACGCTCCAGACCCCGGGGGAGCCGGTCGAGCTGTTGCCGGACAGCAGCACGCGGGTGCCGGACACGTCGTCGACGCTCACGTGCCCGTCCGCCGGGAGATCGAGCCTGCGCACGCCACCGTCGGCGCCGACCACGACGACCTGATCCCGCCCCGCGGTGCGGACAGCGACGATCCGGCCGTCGTCGAGTAGTCGATACCATCGGTTGCCGAGCACCCAGAGGCCGTACCCGGTGTCGCCGTCGGCGGTCTCGGCGACCGGCTCGGCGGCGCGGAGCGGGGAGATGCCGTGCAGCGCCTGTCGATGCAGCACCCATCGGCCTGAGGGGTCGTCGGCGTAGAGGAGCTCATCGTCGCCGCTCCACTCCGGCTGCAGCGCGGCGCGCGTCGGCAGGATGCTCGTGTACGTGCCGTCCGAGATCGCGAGGCTCGCGTGCTGCCACGGCATCCGATCGCCGTGCCATTGCACCCAGGCCATGCGGATGCCGTCGTCGGACAGCGCGGGATGGGCATAGAAGTGCGGACCCGCGACGACGATGCGAAGCTCTGACGGGTCGTCTGCGGCCGACCCGTCGAGCGGGATCTCGACGATCCCCCGGGTATGCGGCTCGGTCGTGAGGTCCTCGTACACCGCGAACAATCGCCCGGAACTGAGACGCAGGCCGCCGTATGCCGGTCCTGCAGGAGTCAATTCGAGAGCACGTCCGTCGCGCGTCAGCCGCCGGACTCGCTGGTCTCCGGCGTCGACGAAGTACAACGTGCCATCGGCGGCTGCCGTCCAGGCGCCACCCCCGTACTCGTGCACTCGGGAGCGCGCACTCCACGGTGCGGGGAGCATCTCGCCGCCCGAGGAGCTGCGCACAGTCACCCGTCCGCCCTCGGCGGGGACGGACTCGCCCCACCAGATCTCGTCGCCGACGAAGGCGGCGCCGTCGATCCGCGGCGAGGAGGCGGCGACGGACGTCGGCGAGAACGGCGAGGGCCATGAACCGAAGGATGACGACATGCATCGAGCCTATGGGGAAGGGTGATGACGTCGCCCTGCACCCAGCGGCGCTCGGTCGTCGAGGTGCCGGTGCGATCCCGGAGGCGCGTAAGCGCGGAGGGTCTCAGACGGCGCGAAGCACGGCGACGACCTTGCCGAGGATCACGGCCTCGTCACCCAGGATCGGCTCGAACGCCGAGTTGCGAGGCAGCAGCCAGGTATGGCCGTCACGACGGCGCAGGACCTTGACGGTCGCCTCGCCGTCGAGCATGGCGGCCACGATCTCGCCGTTCTCCGCGCTGCCCTGCGAACGTACGACCACCCAGTCGCCGTCGCAGATCGCGGCGTCGATCATCGACTCACCCGACACCTTGAGCATGAAGAGGTCGCCCTTGCCGACGAGCTGGCGGGGGAGCGGGAAGATCTCCTCGACCTGCTGGTCGGCGGTGATCGGCACTCCGGCCGCGATCCGACCGACGAGGGGGACGAGCGCGGCATCGCCGACGGGCGTCGCGACGTCGGCGGGATTCTCGCCGCTGGTGCCGGGAAGGTCGATCAGCACCTCCATCGCACGGGTCTTGCCCGGGTCGCGTCGCAGGTAGCCGCTCAGTTCGAGCTGCCCCAGCTGATGGGTGACGCTCGACAGGGACTTGAGTCCCACCGCGTCGCCGATCTCGCGCATGCTCGGCGGGTAGCCGTATCGGCTGATCGACGTCTGGATGACTTCGAGGATGGCCATCTGCTTGGGGCTCAGGCTCTTCCGGCGACGAGTGCGCGGAGCCTCGGACTCGGTGGCGGCGTTGTCGCTCATGATGCTCCTCAGGTGTGGACCCGGCGTCTCGGTTCGAATGTCGGTGGCCCGTGGTGGGGTGTTCCTATCGAAACCGTATCCGAGAAAAGCGCCGATGGGGAATATCTGTTCGAGCGTGTCGGTTGATTCGCGGAGCAGGTTTCGAAGAAGTCTTGACAGATGTTCGAATTCGAAGATACCTTCGGAACGTAGCTTCGCATTCTCGGCTCCCGGCCGAGTCGTGGATGCGAACGCTACGCCAACTTCACCGCCCACAGCGGACGCAGCAGAGGAGCACGACATGAGCACCATCACCTTCAGCACCGCAGCGATCGTCCCGGCAGTTCCGGCGACGCGCCTTCGGCTGACGGCGCGCGGTCGCAGTGTCGTCCTTGCTCTCGCAGCCGTTCCGCTCGCGGCGGGCATCGCTTTCGGCGCCCTCAGCGGTGGCAGCGCGATGGCGTCGAACGACCAGGTGGCGACGGTGTCGTTCGAGACCGTGACCGTGATGCCCGGAGACACTCTGTGGTCGATCGCCGAGGGTATCGCCCCGCAGGCGGACCCGCGCGATGTGATCGGAGAGATCACGCGTCTCAATGCCCTGCAGGGTGGCGCGCTGCAGATCGGCCAGGAGCTGGCCATCCCCACCCAGTTCTCGGAGTGACGTCGCGGCGGTCGATGCGCTCGCTGTGCATTCCGTCGACACGCTGAGCGACCGTCTTCGCCACTCGGCCTACCATGGGAAGGGTGACTCCATCACTCGCCGACCTCCCGCTCCGTGACGACCTTCGCGGACTCACTCCGTATGGCGCTCCGCAGGCCCCGCTTCCGATCGCGCTGAACGTCAACGAGAACACGCATCCGGTGCCGGATGCCGTGGCGAGCGACATCCTCGATGACATCGCCGTAGCGCTCCGGGACGTCAACCGTTATCCCGACCGTGAGTTCACGACACTGCGCGAGGGTTTCGCCCGGTACCTCGGTCACGGTCTCGAGCCGGAACAGATCTGGGCGGGCAACGGCTCGAATGAGGTGTTGCAGCACATCCTGCAGGCGTTCGGCGGTCCCGGCCGCACGGCGTTCGGCTTCGCGCCGACGTACTCGATGTACCCGCTGATCGCGCAGGGGACGGGTGCGCGCTGGGTCGCGGGGACCCGACAGCCGGACTACACGATCACGCCGGATGAGGCGGCAGCGCAGGTCGCTGCGGCGGATCCGAACGTCGTCCTGCTCTGCTCCCCGAACAACCCGACCGGCACTCCGATGGGACTCGACGTCGTGCAGGCGGTCTACGAGGCGGCCCGCGGGATCGTGATCGTCGACGAGGCGTATCAGGAGTTCGCGCCGCGCGATGCCCCCTCGGCGCTGACCCTGCTGGCGGGGCGGCCGCGTCTCGCCGTGTCGCGCACCATGAGCAAGGCATTCGCCTTCGCGGGAGCTCGCGTCGGCTACCTCGCCGCGGACCCTGTGTTCATCGACGCACTGCGTCTCGTCCGTCTGCCGTACCACCTCAGTGCGCTCACGCAGGCGGCTGCGGTCGCCGCACTGCGCAACGCCGACGTCATGCTCGGAATGGTCGATGAGATCGTCGAGCAGCGGGATCGCATCACGGCGACCCTCGAAGCACTCGGCTACACACCGCACGAGTCGTGGTCGAACTTCGTCCTCTTCGGAGGTGTGTCCGACCCGAAGCTCGTGTGGCAGAAGCTGTACGACCGCGGAGTGCTGGTTCGCGACGTCGGCATCCCCGGCCACCTGCGGGTCACGGCGGGCACCGAGGCCGAGACCACGGCGTTCCTCGACGCCCTCGCCTCGATAGGATCGGCTTCATGAGCAGCGCCACCCACACCCCGCGCACCGCCTCCCGCGTGCGCAGCACGTCGGAGTCCACCGTCGAGCTCGAGGTGAACCTCGATGGCACCGGCGCGAGCCACATCGACACCTCGGTGCCGTTCTTCGACCACATGCTGACGGCGTTCGCGAAGCACTCGCTCACCGACCTGACCGTCCGCGCTTCCGGCGATACCCAGATCGACGCGCACCACACGGTGGAGGACATCTCGATAGTCCTCGGACAGGCCATCCGTGAGGCTCTCGGCGACAAGTCGGGCATCTCGCGCTACGGCGACGCGCTGGTGCCGCTCGATGAAGCTCTCGCGCAGGCGGTGGTCGACATCTCGGGGCGTCCGTATCTCGTGCACACCGGCGAACCCGAGGGCTTCGAGTACCACCTCATCGGCGGTCATTTCACAGGTGCGCTCGTGCGTCACTCGTTCGAGGCGATCACGTTCAACGCGGGGCTCACCGTGCACGTGCGGGTGCTGGGTGGGCGTGATCCGCACCACATCGCCGAGGCGGAGTACAAGGCTTTCGCGCGTGCGTTCCGACAGGCCAAGGCGCTCGATCCGCTGGTCGACGGCATTCCGTCGACCAAGGGTGCGCTGTGAGCGGGGCCCCCAAGGTCGCCGTCTTCGACTACGAATCGGGGAACGTCCACTCCGCGGTCAAGGCGCTCGTCGCGGCGGGTGCGGATGCCGTGCTCACCCGTGACCGTACCGAGGCGCTCGAGGCCGNCGGCCTCGTCGTCCCGGGCGTCGGCGCGTTCCAGGCCGTCCGCGATGCCCTCCACGCGCACGGCGGCGATGAGATCATCGATCGCCGTCTCGCCGGCGGGCGCCCGGTGCTCGGCATCTGCGTCGGCATGCAGGTGCTCTTCACCCACGGTGTCGAGCGCGGTCACGACACCGAGGGGCTCGCTGAGTGGCCCGGCGCCGTCACCGAGCTCAATGCTCCGGTGCTTCCCCACATGGGCTGGAACACGGTCGAGCCCGGTGCCGATTCGGTACTGTTCCGAGGAATCGAGAACGAGCGGTTCTACTTCGTGCACTCCTACGCCGCGCAGTCATGGGAGCTCGACGTCATTCCGCCGTTCCCGCAGCCCGTGCTGACGTGGACCACGTATGGCGACCCCTTCCTCGCGGCCGTCGAGAACGGGCCGCTCTCGGCGACGCAGTTCCATCCCGAGAAGTCGGGGGAAGCCGGCATCCAGCTGCTGCGCAACTGGGTCGACAGCCTTCGGGGGTGACTCGAACGGTCGACACCGACCGTGTCGACCATGAGCGGCTGTGCGCTCGCTGCGTGTCAGAAGCCGCGTGCGACTGCCGCGGCGGCCGACAACCACGCCTGCTGCGTGGGCTCCGCGAGCGCGCGCAGTCGGAGGTGCCCGTCGACCATCTCGCGGTCGAACGGAATGCGCACGACCTCGCGCGCCAGCGACCTGTATCCGGCCACGACGCTGTCGACGTCGGCGGATGACGCCTTCGGGTCGGCCTGACTGACGACCACCACAGACTCCTGTGCCAGTCGCGCCGAACGCTCGTCCCGGTCTTCGAGCGCCTCCAGCAGCAGGGCCCCGGCCTCGGCGTGATCGTCGCGCGTCGTCGTGGCGACGACGATCTGATCTGCGCGGTCGATCATCCGCAGCCACATCGGGTCGGACTCGTCGTTGCCGGAGTCGATGATGATCAGACGGTAGAACTTCGCCGCGACCGAGTGGATCGAATCGACGTCTGTCGGGCTCAGGCGATTCTCGTGCGCGAGCCGGATGGGCTTCGAGCGCAGAACGTCGTATTTCTCCTGAGGCTGGTGATGAACGAAATGGGCGAGATCGGCCGACTGTCCCTGCGCGCCGAGGAGACGCTGTGTCTGCGGCAGCAGCTCGAGCAGCGTGCGATCATGGGCGCCGGTCTCGGTGCGCCATCCCAGTGTGCCCCGCGTCTGGTTGTTGTCCCACGCGAGGACGCCCGCGCCGCCGTACTGTGCGAAGACGGCCGAGAGCAGCACCGTCGCGGGGGTCTTGCCCGCGCCACCCTTGCCGTTGACGACGGCGACCGTGCGCGGACCCGGCCAGTGCATGCTCACCGCGTGCTCATCGTCGCGGATGGCGCGCTCTCGTGCGTTCGGGCCGAGCGAGAACCCCACGCGGTTGAGGAATCCTCGACCGCCGCGACGCGCCGGCTCTTCTCGACGCTCCTGCTGAAGGAATGACGGCCGCTCGACACCCTGCTCGCGCTGCGAACGCCGCGACGACGTGGACGACTGCGCAGGAGAGGCGGGCGTCGACGCCGACGTGACGGGCGTCGAGGCGATCGGCTCGGCAGCCGGTGGTGTCGACGCGGAGTGGACGGGCCGGTTCGCTGCGATCGACGGGGCGGGGGCAGCGACGGCGCTCGGCACCTGGGGGATCGCGGTGGGCATCGTGCGCGGAACCGGCGGCGTGGGTGACGCGGGCGTCTCCGGTGCGTCGGTGGGCCGGGGCGCCGCGTCGGTGGGGGTGG
>NZ_JACAFP010000022.1 GCF_015354505.1 Microbacterium sp. UFMG61
TGTACTCCGCGTCGCGCATGTTCTCGGCGCTCGCCGAGCAGGGCTTCGCGCCGAAGATCATGACGAAGAAGTCGAAGAGCGGCGTTCCCGTCATGGCGCTTCTCGCCTCGACGATCGGCGGCCTCATCGCCACCCTCGTGAACTTCTTCACCCCCGGCTCGGGCATCTTCGACTTCATCATGAACTCGGCAGGGCTCGTCGCCCTGTTCGTGTACGTCTTCATCGCGCTGACCCAGTGGCGGCTGCGCCAGAACATGACACCCGAGGAGGTCGCGAACCTCAAGCTGAAGATGTGGCTGCACCCCTGGCTCAACGTGCTCCTGATCGCGTGCATCGCCGGTGTGATCGTCGTGATGATGTTCAGCGAAGGGGGCCGCACACAGGTATGGACGAGCCTCATCGCCACGGGCGTGCTCGTGCTGTTCTGGCCGCTCGTGCGGCGCAACCTCGCGCGACGGAAGGCGTCGGAAGCGGAGTGAGGCGAATGGGCCGACCTGTACGCCGGGTTCTGTTCCGGGGTTCTTCGCCCCTTCGACGGCCATCTCTCTCGGCGACACGTTGCCGTGGCACTCTAGCGGTCTACCCGAGGACTCGGCGAGCCGCGTCATCATCCTCTGTCTGACCTTGCTCCGGACGAGGTTTACCTGGCGGGCCATGTCACCATGGCCCCCGGTGGTCTCTTACACCACCCTTTCACCCTTACCCCTTGCGGGGCGGTCTGCTCTCTGTGGCACTTTCTCGCGGATCACTCCGGGTGGGCGTTACCCACCGTCCTGCCCTGAGGAGCCCGGACGTTCCTCGGTGCGGTTGCCCGCCACGCGACCGTCCAGTCGACCCATTCGCAGGTCCAGTCTACGACCAGAGCACCCTACTTCTCGGCCGACTCCGCGATCCGCAGATCGAGCGGCACGTCGATCGGGAAGTTCCCGAAGAGTCGACGCGTGGCGACCGCAGCCGCTTCGCGAACCGCCTCTGCGGCGGCATCCGCCTGCTCCTGGGGAACATGCAGGATCACCTCGTCGTGCAGGAAGAACGCGAGGTGGGCGCGCGAGCGGAAGACCCCGGATGCGGTCGCCGGTCGCTCCGCCTCGGGCAGCGACTGCAACCGGTGTCGGATCTCGGCGAGCCAGATCAGCGACCACTCCGCCGCTGTGCCCTGCACCACGAAGTTGCGGGTGAATCGCCCCCAATCACGTGCGCGGCGCCGTGCGAGCGTCACCGCTGCAGGATCGGCGTCGGCGTCGGTGGCAGCCGCCTGCATCGCCTCCCATTCGGTCGAGGGCCGAGGCGACGATCTTCCGAGCCAGGTCGACACGACTCCGCCGTCCTCACCGAATCTCGCCGCCTTATCGACCAGCGCCATCGCCCGCGGATACACCTTGCGCAGTCGTGGCACCAGCCGGCCGCTGTCGCCGGTCGTGGCGCCGTACATGGCACCGAGCACCGCATACTTCGCCTCTTCGCGTGTGGCGACGGCGCCGGATTCGACCACTCCCGCGTAGAGGTCCTTTCCCTGTGCGGCCCGGGACATCGCCCGGTCACCGGCCATGCCGGCCAGCATGCGAGGCTCGAGCTGGGCGACGTCGGCAACCACCAGCGTCCATCCGTCGTCGGCTCGCACCGCCGCGCGGAGGTTGCGTGGCAGCTGCAGCGCACCTCCGCCGGCAGAGGCCCATCGCCCCGTGACGACGCCACCGGTGATGTAGATCGGGCGGAAGCGTCCGTCATGCACCCATTCCGACAGCCACGCCCACCCGTTCGCACTGAGAAGTCGGGACAGCTTCTTGTAGGCCAGCAGCGGCTCGACGACCGCATGACTGTGCTGGGCCAGCTCCCAACGGCTCGTCGACTCGACCTGAACTCCGACACGGTGGAGCGCGCGGAGGAGCTTCGGCTGGCTCTCGAGGTTCAGCGTCGAGTCGCTCAGGATCGATCTGATGCGATCCGCCTCGGCGACCATCCGGCTCGGCAGACCGCCGGCGCTCGGCCGCGCGCCGAGGATCTCCGTGAGGATCTCGTCGTGCACGGCCTCGTTCCAAGGCAGACCGGCTGCGCGCATCTCCTCGGCGATCAGACCGCCCGCCGACTCGGCGGCGGTGAGCAGCGTGAGGCGTCCGTCCTCGCCGTCTCTCAGGACGCGACGCTGCTCGCGGTACTGGTCCAGAGCGTCTCCGACGGGATCCTCCGAGTCACCGTGGTCGACGACGTCGAACAGCGTAGGCGCGTCGTCGACGGGGTCACGTCGCACCCACGACGACGACGGCGCAAGAGGGCGGGCGACCTCGTCGGTGTCGCGGAGGATGGCGTGGCACAGCACCAGATCGTGCGAGCGCCCGAGCAGGACCCCGGCATCGAGCAGCACGGGATAGATGTCGCGCGCGCTTCGGATCACCCAGCGCGGTGGGTTCTGCCGCTCCTGGTCGGCGACCCAGCTCGGCATCTCGGCGGTCGACAGATCCACCCGGCTCAGCTCGGAGTCGTCTGCATCGAGCTCGATCGCCGTGTAGCCGTGCCGGCCGACGGCCAAGAGCGCGATGCGGCGCTCCGTCGACGAATTCTGCGTCACCGCACGGACACGCGCGGCGCGAGGGTCACAATCCCGATTCCTCGGTGCGCACCAGGATGCAGCCGCACTCGGGGCATGAGACGACGGCGTCGTCGGCCGCACGTCGGATGTCGTTCAGGTCGGTTCCGGGCAGCAGCATCCGGCATCCCTCGCAGGTTCCGCGGGTGAGAAGCGCGGCGCCCGCGCTGTTCGCCGCACGCCGCGTGTACTCGGCCAGGAGAGGCGCGGGAAGCGATTCGGTGACGGCCTGACGATCGCGCGCGAGTTGCGAACCGAGCTCTGTGGCAGCCGCCACGTCGGCCTTGGCCTGCGCCGTGAGAGCGCTGCCCTCGGCCGTGGTGACGTCGAGCAGAGCCTGCTGCGCGGCGACCGCGGCATCGGCATCCTCCACCCGCGCCATCACGGCGAGCTCGATGTCCTCGAGGTCGCTCTGACGCTTGGCCAGGCTGGCGAGTTCGTGTTCGAGGGCCTGCGCCTCCTTGGCGTTCGTCGCCGCGGCGAGCCGTTCGGAATCACGGGTCCGACGCTGCTCGACGAGGGTGACGTCGGACTCGAGACGCTTCAGCTCGGTGCGCGCATCGTCGCGGGTGCCCGTGAGCGTCGTGAGCTCACGCAGCTGCTCCTGCCGGATGGCCACGAGCTCGGCGATGCGAGAGGCCTGAGCCGGCTTGGTCCGCGCGCGCTCGGCCTGCGCGATGCGCCGGTCCAGGTCGGCGACGTCGAGCAGGATGCGCTGGTGTTCGGGGCTGGCGTTCACGGTCTCAAATCTACCCGTTGCGAGGGCGGAGCCATCACCCGATCTGGCCGTCGAGGTAGAACCACCGACGGTCCTCACGTGAGAAGCGGCTCCGCTCTCGCAGCGACCCTCGTCGATCGTCCTGCCGCCAGAAGGCCTCGAACTCGACGACGCCCTCGCGATCGAAAGGACCGCCGCCCACACGGTCGAGGATCACCAGACGTCGCCACTCGAGGTCGTCGTCGAGATCGATGTCGCTCGGGCGCGTCGACGGGTGCCAGGTCGCTCGCAGATGGTCCGCGTCATGCAGGGCGAAAGCCGTGTACCGCGAGCGCATCAGCCGTTCAGCGGTCGACGCCGGTGCGCCGTCGAGCAGCGGACCGCAGCATGCTCCGAGCACGTCGCCGGATCCGCACGGGCAGCGCGCCGAGTCGTCGCGGATCCTGTCATCGGACGCCATGTTCTGCGCTCCCGTCATGCCTCCAGCGTACGCTGGCGCCATGACAGCTCTTCCTCAGTTCACGGCTCACAACGGCTTCTCCCTGCCCGCCCTGGGATTCGGGACCTATGCGCTGAACGGCGACGCGGGTGCTGACGCCGTGACGACGGCGATCGGTGCCGGATATCGCCTCATCGACTCCGCCTTCAACTACGAGAACGAAGGATCCGTCGGCCGCGGAGTGGCCGCAGCGGGCGTCGATCGGTCCGAGCTGATCGTGACAACCAAGCTTCCGGGCCGCCACCACGCCCGTCTGAAGGCGCGGGCCAGCATCGAGGAGAGCCGTTCCCGGCTCGGACTCGACGCCACCGATCTGCACCTCATCCACTGGCCGAATCCCTCACAGGACGAGTATGTGCAGGCGTGGGAGGCTCTGGTCGAGGCGCAGCAGCGCGGCGTCGTCCGGCAGATCGGCGTCTCGAACTTCCTGCCCGAGCACCTCGAGCGCATCGAGCGCGAGACGGGCGTCCGGCCGGTCGTGAACCAGATCGAGGTGCATCCGTACTTCCCCCAGGACGAGCAGCTCGCGTACCACCGCGAGCACGGGATCCTCACGGAGGCATGGAGCCCGCTCGGCCGAGCGAAGGAGCTGATCGAGGAGCGCGTGATCACGGAGATCGCCGCCACTCACGGCATCTCGCCGGCGCAGACGGTTCTGGCCTGGCACGTCGCGCGCGAGACGGTCGCCATTCCGAAGGCCGCATCGCTCGAGCACCAGCAGTCCAACCTCGCCGCGGGCACGGTCGACCTCGACGCCGCAGAGGTCGAGGCGATCACGGCGCTCGGACGCGCCGACGGTCGGCTGTTCGACGGGGACCCCGCGACGCACGAGGAGTCCTGAGTCCGAGCCGCCGGGTGCGGGGCGTTCGTCGACGACACCTCCGCCGCTCCTAGACTGACGGCATGCTCGTCGTCGCCGGGATCCGGGTCACTCCTCTGACGGCGCGCGTGTACTTCGGCATCCAGGCACTGGCCGGCGCAGCGTGGTGGACAGCCGTGTTCCTGTCGGATGCGGTGCGCATCGCGACCCTCGGCGATCTGCCGGTCGCCCCGATCGCGACGGTCGACATCCCGCTGTTCGTGATCGCGTCGGCCCTGGCCGCCGCCGGCCTCGGCCGGGCGGTGTGGGTCGTCGTGCCCTGGACATTGCTCGTCGCAGTCGGGATGGTCGTCTACGCGACCGCGACGACGACGGCCGGGTGGGGCGCGCTGCTGATGGTGGTCGCGGGCGCAGCGAGCCTCGGCGCCGGCATCGTCATGAAGGTCGGCCGCGCGCCGGTCGAATGGCTCGTGACCGGACCCTTCGCCTTCCGCACGTCGGCGACCGTCGGAACGGGTCGGATCCTCGCGCGCACAGGTCTGCAGACGGTGTTCTTCTGGGGGACCTTCCTGCTCGTCCTGCCGCTCGTGATCTCGTTCGTCGAATCGCGATGGATGCTGAGCATCGACGTCCCCCTCGCCGTGCGTGTCATCGGCATCGTCCTGCTCATGGCCGCGACCGCCCTGGGCGTGTGGTCGGCCGTATCGATGTCGGTCGAGGGCGAAGGCACTCCCCTGCCCTCGCAGATGGCTCGTCGCCTCGTGGTCGCCGGACCCTACCGCCACGTGCGCAACCCCATGGCCGTCGCCGGCATCGCTCAGGGGGTCGCGGTGGGGCTCATCCTCGGATCCTGGCTGGTCGTGGCCTATGCCCTGTGCGGCTCGGTGCTGTGGAACTCCGTGGTGCGACCGCTCGAGGAGGCCGATCTCGAGGACCGGTTCGGCGCCGAGTTCGCCGACTATCGCTCCCGGGTGTCGTGCTGGGTGCCGGTCAGACGCGCTGCGTCCCGAGCACCCTGATCAGTTCGAGCTTGCTCGCCGCCTCACTGCCCGGTGCCGCGGTGAGCACGACCAGCGCCTGCGACTCATCCTCGGTGAACAGCGCCTGGCAGTCGACCTCGATCTCGCCGAGTTCAGGATGGATCAGCACCTTGTGCAGCTCGAACCGTCGACGGACCTCGTGCACCGCCCAGAGCTCGGCGAACTCCGGGCTGCGCGCGAGCAGCTCACGCACGATCTCTCCCGCGCGCGACGCGTCGCCCAGCGCTCCATATGCCGCCCTCAGCGAGGCCACGTGCACGCGGCTGTGTCGTGCGTGCGCCGATTCCGGATATCGTCGACGCTCCTCGTCCGGGTACACGAACCAGCGGTAGATGCCGCTGCGATCCAGGCCCTCGAGCGCGCTCGCATCGCCGAGCAGCGCACGCGCCGCGTCGTTCTGGACGAGCACCTCGTCGAGGACCGACACCACGAATGCCGGGGTGTCGTCGAGGCGGTCGAGCACACGGAGCATGCCGGGATGCACGTAGTCCGTGAACACCGCACGATCCGGCGCGCTGTGACCGCTCACCCGGTGCAGGTAGTCACGTTCGTCGGGGTGAGCCTCAGCGCCCGCGCGAGGGAGTCGACGATCTGGATGCTCGGCTGCGGTCCGCGGCGCGGTCGAGGCCGGACGCGACGATCATGACCGTGTCGTCGGGACTCGCCTTCGCTCCGTTGCGCGTCACACCCACCTACAACGCCACGAAGGCGGCGATCCACATGCTGAGCGAATCGCTGCGACTGCAACTCGAGGGGTCGACGGTGAGGGTCGTCGAACTCGAGCCGCCGGCCGTGCGCACGGCTCTCATGCCCGGTCACGAGACGAACGAGTTCGCGATGCCCCTCGACGACTTCGTGTCCGAGGTGATCGGGCTCATCGACGCCCAGCCCGGAGCGACCGAGATCCAGGTGGAGAGCGTGAAGTTCCTTCGCTACGGCGAGGCCCGCGGGGACTATACCCAGGTCGTCGCGACACTCAATCGTCTCGACCCGCACGCTCACTGACCGCAGTGCTCATCCACGCGGTCGGGATGTTCGGCGCGCGTGTCAGAGAGCGGAGTCGACCGCCGACTCGGCGGTGCGGTGACGGAACGTGAAGCCGGATGCCTCGAGCGCGGCAGGGCGCACATCGGCGTCAGACACGAGCAGCGAGTCGGCCGCGGCGGCGCTGAGAGCGAGGCGCAGAGCAAAGGTCGGAGCCGGGAACCAGAACGGACGCCGCATCCTGCGGGCGAGCGCCCTGCCGATGTCGTTCGCGGAGGCCGGTGTGGGACCGGTGAGGTTCACCGGTCCCACGAGCTGCCGATCGATGATGTGCCGGATCGCGCGCACCTCGTCGTCGAGCGATATCCACGGCCACATCTGGGTCCCCGGCCCGATCGGACCGGCGAGCCCGAAGCGGGTCAGCTGGATCAGCGGCTTCAGGACGCCGCGTCGGTGGATGATCGGCGCCGTGCGCAGCAGTGCCACCCGCGCATGATCACCCGCCCGTGCGGCCTCGTCCTCCCAGCGCACGCAGAGCTCGGCGAGAAACGTGTCGCCCGCCGGGGATGCCTCGGTCAGAGTCGCACCGGGCGCAGATCCGTAGTAGCCGACGGCCGAGGCCGACACGAGAGCCGGGGCGTCGGATCCCAAGGCGCGCACGGCGGTCGCGATCGTGCGGGTCGTGGTCAGTCGCGATCGGACGAGTTCACGCCGATACCCGGGCGTCCACGGCAGGCGTCCCACGCTCGCGCCGCCCAGAGCGACGATCGCAGACGCGCCGGCGAGCACCTCCGGGTCGAGGTCACGCTCGCCCGGCGCCCACTGCACCTCACCGGCGCGCCGCGGCGGCCGCCGGACGAGAGTGGTGACGTCGACGGCATCCTCGCGCAGCGACGCCGCCAACGCCGTGCCGATGAGTCCGGATGCTCCGCTGATGACGATCCGCTGTGCCATGGCTGCTCCTGCCTTCCGGGATATCACCCATGTCCGAGTCTGTCACGCACGAGCGCGGCAGGGGCCGCGCGGTGACGCGACACGGCACGGGGTCGGATGTCGGAGGGCGGGGGTACCGTGCGGGGCGTGACCGAATCCGTACAGACCTGGTGGGCGCGGCGCCAGTTCTCCAAGGGGCGTGCGGTGCCCTACGAGGTGGGCACCTACCGGGCGGCCTGGTCGGCGTACCCGGAACTCATCCGGCAGTATCACCCCGAGTTGAACGGCGGGATCGCCCTCTCGCAGGTGCCGCTGGCCGCAGACGTGCTGCTCTGCTGGGAGTGCCGCGTCGGTCATCGGTTCGCGGCGACCCCGACGGAGCAGCGCGAGCGGCCCGGGCGGGTGCGCCGTCAGTCGGCATGGTGCCCCGAGTGCTCGTCGCTCGCCCGCCCGCAGCCGGTGGTCCTCGGCGAGCCCAGGGCGATCCCGCGGGCCCCGAGGCGCACGGCCGCCGCGCTGTGCACCAAGACTCCCCCGCTGCGCACGGGCGAGGCGTTTCGCAGTGAGTGCGCACCGGCACCGGCGTCCGCCGCCGAGGGCCGCCTCCGCCAGATGCTCGGCGCACGGCTCGCATTGGCATCCGATGTCAACGCCGTCAAGATCGCGCGTCCGTTCTTCCGGCACACCGAGGTCTGGCCCGACATCGTGTTGCCCGATCTGCGCGTCGCGATCGAGTACGACACGGTCGGGCGGCATGGGCTCGAGCACGTCGGCAGACGCCAGGAGTCCGATCTGCGCAAAGACAGGCACCTGCGGTCGGCGGGGTGGGAGATCGTGCGCATCCGCACCGGGCGTCTGGAGATGCTCGGGCCCTTCGACCTCCAGATGTCGTCGGTGTCGGCCCCCGGCATCGAGCGCATCATCGACAGGCTGAGAGAGATCCGTGGCCCGCTGATCGTCGACGCGTATCTGACGCCCGGATGAGGGGCGCCTGCTCGGCATCCAGGTTCAGATCGGCAGCGTCCGTCGCCGAACTGCCTCCCATTCGGAGGCGATGAACGTGGCACGCCCCGCGGCGATGATCTGCGCATTGCGATGAGGCCCCATCTCGGGATGCATCGTGACGCCGCCGACGACGAGGCTCGGGATCTCCCGTGCGATGCACTCGATGCTGCCGCGCACCAGCAGCTCTGCGGTCTGCTCGGGCGAGGTCGCCGCACCGATCACCGAGTCATCGTGAGCGACCAGCGTCTCGATCCAGACCTGCTGCACGCTGTCGGGGTCGAGCGTGTAGCGGAGCAGCCCCTGCGGGGCCGCCTCGACGACCATCTCGATGGCACCGTCGGACGCCACCTCTGCAGACACGCGTTCGCTCATGGCAAGTCCCCCGACTCGAGCGGTCCCACGCCGCCGTCGGCTCAGGATACTGCTGAACGGCCGTTCAGGGCACGCGGCGAGATTTCTTCGCGATCGCCCTTACCGTTCGCAGGATCCTGCCGATAGTCATGGTGGGGAGAGGTTAGGGACAGCGGAGGACCTGTGACAAGCACTTACATCGAGACCGGTGGACACGTTCGCGTGTACGACGATGCCGTCCGCACGCATCAGATGTTCCCTCTCGGAACGTATCGGGTCCATTTCTCCTCGAAAGAGGGATTCAGTCTCATCAGGATCGACGATCTCACCGTCGGCGACGAGCGCATCTACGGCGGTCGGGATCGCAAGGTCGCGAAGATCTTCCGGTCCTATGCTCTCGCGGACCGCAGTCTCGGCGTCATGCTGTCGGGCGACAAAGGCATCGGAAAGTCCCTGTTCCTGCGAATGGTCGCCGAGGCCGCGCGCGAGCAGCGACTGCCCGTGGTCGTGGTCTCGGAGGATCACGACGGCATCGTGGAGTTCCTCGACAGCCTCGACGAGTGCCTCATCGTCTTCGACGAGTTCGAGAAGATCTTCCCGGCCGGGCGCCGTGGAAGCACCGATGGGGGGAACCGCCAGAACCAGTTCCTGTCGTTGTTCGACGGCCTCTCCGCCGTGAAGCGCATCTACTGCCTGACGGTGAACGACGTGGCGGATGTCAGCACCTATCTCGTGAACCGCCCCGGTCGCTTCCACTACCACATGCGTTTCGAGTATCCCGGTCCGGACGAGGTCCGGCAGTACCTCGTCGACCAGGCGCCGAACGCCCACCCCGACGAGATCGAGAACGTCGCCCTCTTCTCCCGTCGAGCCCGGCTGAACTACGACCACCTGCGCGCGATCGCGTTCGAGCTCGAGCAGCCGGATTCCCTCTTCGCGGAGGTCGTGGAGGATCTGAACATCAAGTCGATCGAGCCCAGCACCTACCGCATCGAGGCGCGCTTCCCCGACGGCAAGGTCTGGTCCGACGAGGTCGAGATGAATCTCTTCGAACGCGGAGATGTCGGCCGCACTTTCGAACTGCGCAACGCGACCCGCTCGATCTTCGTGTCCTTCACCCCGAAGGACCTCATCTTCGAGGCCGACGGCGGCATCTTCGTGCCGATCACTCGACTCGACATCCTCGACGACGAAGACGAGGAGCCCGAGATCTATCCCACGTCGGTCAGTCTCTCCCTCGTGGGGCAGACGGCATACGGCTTCGGGCTGTGAGCGGAGCGACCGTCAGAGTCTGAGCGGCTGCGGCACGAGCGCCCGGGTCAGGCTGCGTCCGCCGGCGGCGATCCGCCCGAGATACGCGTCGAGAGTCGGCCCGGCAGAGCGGGACGCGGGCACCGATTCGGATGCGGTGACGGGGCCACTCTGACCGTCGTCGGCGTAATGGCGGTCGAGCGCATCGCGAAGCATCCGCACCCCTTCGGCCCGCTGCTGCGATACCGCCGCATGCGAGACTCCGAGCTCCGCGGCGATCTCGCCCACCGTGCGGTCTTCGAAGTAGATCGCACGGACGATGTACCGCCGCCGTTCAGGCAGCGCCTGGACGGCGCGATGCAGCAGGGCATCGCGCTCCGCGGACATCACGAGCTCATCCGGCAGGAACCCCGGCCAGGCGACCTGGTCCGCCTCTCCCGCATCGAGGCTCGTGATCGTGAGGAGGTCGGCGTCCGCGAGGCTCTCCCGCACCTCGGTCGGTTCGATGCCCATCGTCGCGGCGATCTCCGACGCGCTCGGGATTCGACCGAGTGATGCCCCGAGCGTCTCGCGCACCCTCGTCGTCTGTCGCGCGCGACTGCGTACGTCTCGCGGCGCCCAGTCCATCGCTCGAAGCTCGTCTCGGAGCGCCCATTTGACCCGACTCGTCGCATACGCGCCGAACGGAACACCGAGGCTCGGGTCGAAGGTGTCGGCCGCCCGGATCAGCGCGAGGGATCCCGCCGAGGCCAGGTCGTCGCGGGACACATGTGTCAGCCGGGATGCCACATGAGCAGTCGCCACCCCCACGATGTGCAGGTGGTCGACGACGAGCTGGTTGCGTGCACGCAGGGGCATTGCGCACCGCCCTTTCCACTGTCAGCGCAAGCCCTCCCCAGCGGCTCACAGTGCGGCCACACCCCAGCGGCCAGACGTCTGTTCCTCTCCATGCTAAAGCCGCCACAGGCACGAAAGATCCCCGATGGCCGAAACCACCGGGGATTCTCGTTTACGTTCAGATAACGATGATCAGTCGTTCACCTTCACACGACGGTTCACCTCGCGCGTCGCGGAGAACTTGAGCACCGTGTAGTCGGTGACCTCTGCGGAGTCCTCGGTCTTCGCGAACTGCACACGGTGCCCCTTGTGCGTCTGCGGATAGAACTTCCCGAAGTTGGTGAGTGTCACCGTGTTGCCCTGGCTGACCAGGTCGAGCAGTTCGTCGATCATGGCGTTGTACGCGGTCTGCGCGGCATGGACCGAGATCCCACCCCGTCGTGCGAATCGCTGCACGAACTCACGCTTGCTCACGCGGTTGGCCTCGAGCGTCCTTGATGTGCTCATCTGCTTACCGTCCCAATGGTTTCGCTCGTCACCGAGCGTCTTGCGCTGTACCCCTACCAGCGGCGCCCGCGGCGCGACGACATCGAAATCTCCGTCGACGACCCCGGGATGTGCCAGTACCCCAGCCTGTGCTCTTCGAGGGTAGCCCCTCTTGCTTGATATACGCAGTGAACTTCGATATCCCCTGATCTTCGAAGTTCTTCGTTCCTTCGCGCTACTGCGCCAGCGCGGGTTCCTCCAGTGCGGCGGCGCGTATCGACGCCTGCGCTCTCCTGGCGAGTCTGACCGAGCTCTCGATCTGATCGCGGATGTCTCGGCCGTGCGCGTCACGACGGACGGACAGGTCACTCCCCCGCAGGGTCTTCGTGTTGGCCACCACCGCTCCGGCCTCGATCAGCAGATCGGCGCGGATGCCGTAGGCGCGGCCGACGACGACGCCGTCGACATCGATCAGGTCGCTGACGTTGTCACCCGCGGCTCGCTCGATCGCTGCGAGCTGATCGTCCGAGTACGGGGCGCAGTGCACGGGGCGACCATCCGATGCCTCGGGAACGAGCGCAAGATCGGTCTCCCCCGGCGCTCGTCGATCTCCCGGGTGCACCCGCGCGTCGAGGAAGTGAGTGACGACGTCGTCATCGGTCACGACACGGTCGTCGTAGGCCATGACGACGATGTTCACTCCCCTCGTCGCGCCTGCTCCGTGGATCCTGGATCGAAGATCTACCACTTCGTTCTCCTGTGCCTTCGTGGCGATTCCGCGTCAGCGCGGCCGCCGTGGTGTCGGACTCGCGCCGGATCAGGCGCCGAGAAGCGCGCGGAACGGGTACGACGGATCGTCGAGGATCACCTGCGCCGCGACTCCCGTCTCCGCATGGACGATGATGGGAGCCCGGAGGTTGACGAAGACCCCGCCGTCCGACGGATTGGCCACGACGAACACGCGGATGTCGAGCCGCTCGACAGCACCGATCTCGTCACGGACTCCTGCGGAGAAGACCGGGTCGTAGTCGACGTCCGCCGTGCGTGCGTCGAGAAGGAAGAGCCGCACATCGGCCTCGGTCGCCCGCAACGCGTAGAGCCCCTCCGCCCCGCCGATCGGCTCGAGGCGGAACGTCGTGTACGGACTCAAGCCCGGCATCGGAGAGACGAACTCGACATCGCCGGGTGCGGCCTCGATCATCTGAGCGGGCGTCGATGCGTCGGTGGCGGTCATCGCAGGAACTCCATGAGGTTGGTCTGCAGCGACCGTGCCGTCACCTGCAGAGCGGACTGGAAGACGAGCTCGGCGGACTGCAGGTGCACGAGCACCTCGAGCGAGTCGACGTTCTCGACCTCGGTGCGTCGTGCCTCGAGATCGATGGACGTCGACAGATTCTGAGCCGTCGCGCGCTCCAGCTGCACCTGGCGAGCCCCCGTGGCGCCGCGGGCCGAGACGACTGTTTCGAGACGCGCGTCGATGTCGTCGAGTCGACCGCCGATGTTCGCGCCGCCGCGCAACTCGGCCGCGATGTCGTTCAGCAGCGCGAACGCGCTGTCGGCTCCCTGTCCGAAGGCCTGAGCTCCGTCGTAGTCGACGCGCACCGTCTCGTTGTCGCTGATCCGGCGCTGCACGCCCTCGCCGGGTGCGCCGTTGAACCCGAAGGTCGTCGGATCGAACGCGGCGCTCGCGTCACTGGTGCCGGCGAAGATGTTGCGGCCGAGCAGCGTCGTGTTCGCCTGCGAGAGGAGCTCCTTGCTGATGGTCTCGAGTTCCTGCGCGATGGAATCGCGGGCGGTCGGACTCAGAGCACCCGAGTTCGCGCCCTGCGCGACGAGATCGCGGGCCCTGTTGAGAAGGTCGGAGCTGGCACCGAGTGCCGTGTCGACTGTGGTGACCCAGGCCATGCCATCGCTGAGATTGCGTGCGAACTGCGCGACACGGGACTGGTCTCCGTGCACGCCGATGGCCGTCGCTGCGGCCGCCGGGTCCTCGCTCGGTGAACGGAACGCGCGCTGCGACGCCGCCTGGTTCTGAAGCCGCTCGCGGTCGGCGAGGTTGGTCTGGAGCGTCCGCAGCGACTGCTGGGTCATGGTGGTGCTCGTGATGCGACCGATCATGGTCTCTCCCGGGGTCAGCGGCCGACGAGGCCTGTGCGGTTGATCAGCAGGTCGAGTGCTTCATCCATCGCGGTGAGCACACGTGCCGCTGCCTGATACGCGGTCTGATACGTCAGCAGGTTGACAGTCTCCTCGTCGCCGTCGACCGATGCGTTCGACTGCTGTGCGGTGACGGCGGCGACCGCGCCCATGTCGGCCACGTCTGCACGCTGCAGATCACCGGCGACGGTGACCGCGAAGCCGGTGACGAAGCTCGTCCAGGTCTTGCTCGGGCCTGTCGCCGACGTTCCCAGGGCGCTGATGCGATCCGCGATCGTGGTGTCCTTGGCTCCGGCACCCGGAGCCGCGAGTGCGAGGTCGTCGAGTCCGGTCGGGACGACACGGAGGCCGAGAGCAGCCGGGCCCGTGGCGTCGAGCGCGAAGAAGTCGCCCCCTGGCGCGCCCGACGAGGTGACTCCGCTGCGGTGCAGGTCGTTCACAGCAGTGGCGAGGCTGGTGGCCGTCTGGTTGTAGGCCGCCGCGACCGCGGCGAGGGATCCGCCGTCGGCTGCCGGGGCCAGAGCGCTGATCGTGCCGCCGATCACCCCACCGGTGATGGGCACCGCGACGCCGGGGCGATCCGCCCAGGCGACCACGATGCGCCCCGCATCCTCGATCTCACGCGGACCGCTCGTCACCAGCGCGCGGCTCGAGTCGCCCGAGACGAGGGCGTTGCCGTACACGCGCAAGGTCAGTGTCCCGTCCGCCTCGACGACGCCCGTGGCCCCGACCGATGTCGAGATCTTCTGGGCCAGGACGTTGCGCTGGTCGATGAGCTCGTTGGCGTTGCGTCCGGCGTTCAGAGCGTCGCGGATCTTGCCGTTGAGCGCGGCGACCTGTCCTGCTGCCGAATTGACGTCGGCGACGTCACGATCGACCTGGCCGCGCAGATCCGTCCACTGCCCGGCGATCGTCTGGTACCCCGCGGCGATCTGACCGATCAGCACCGAGGCATCGGTGAGCACCACCTGGGCCGCGGCGGAGTCCGGCGTGTTCGCGAGGTCGGACCATCCTGACCAGAAGCGGTTGAGGTTCGCGGCGAGACCGTCTTTCGTGGGTTCGGCCATCGTGTTCTCGGCCTGGCTGGCGGCACTCGCACGGGAGGACCAGAAGCCCGACGTCGACAGGGCGTCTCGCACGCGAGCGTCGAGGACGTTGTCGCCGAGACGGGCGACTCCTGTGACAGCCACGCCCGCACCGGCCCCGAATCCCGTCTTCCACACCCCCGAGAGGCCCGGCGCGGAGACGGGGGTCTGATCGACTCGCTGGCGCGTGTAGCCCGAGGTCGTCTGGTTGGCGATGTTCTGGCCGGTGACGGTCATGCCCGCGCGAGCGGCGGTGAGAGCGGATTCGGCGAGTCGGAGTCCTGCGAAAGAAGACATGGTCACCTCACATCCGAGTGTCGAGAAGCCGCGCGTCCGCATCACGGACGACGCCCCCCGTGGGGTCGTACTCGCCGGTCGGGGCTCCCAGGCCGGCGATGGTCTCCTGCGTCACACGGATCGCCGTGCGCAGCCGCTGCTCGTTGATCTGCTTCATCTGCTGGATCTCATCCGCCAGGGCGACCATCGTGTCGAGGTGTCCGCTGAGCACCTCGCGCCACGCGTCGGTCGGCGCGGCATCGATCAGCTCGCGGAGCGAGGTGGCTTCGGGCACTCCCCACTCGTCGGCCACCGAGACGACCAGCGCATCCCGCGAGAGAGCGACTGTGGGCATGGCCGCGATCACCCGCTCGATCTCGTTCGCCGCGTGACGGATCCACCGGTTTCGTCCGGTCGCGAGCAGCATCTGCTGTTCGTCCAGCTTGAAGAGCAGCAGCTCGAGCATCTCGCGCTCGCGCATCAGCTGCATGCTCAGGTCGTGAGCAGCCACGGTTCGTCACCTCGTCAGTCGCGGTTTCCCTGACGGGGTAGCCCGTCATGTCGACGACTATCGCGACAACACGCCCGGCAGTAACTCGCGTGGCGACGTCACGGTGCCACCGGAACACTCCGGCAGATGTGCCTGAACGATTCAGGGGGTCTGACGCACCCGCCCCAGCGCTCCCAGCAGCGCCCTCTCCGCGGAGTCATCCGCGGAGGACTCGACCGCGGCCTGGTTCGCATCACTCACGGCGACCACGATCTCGGCACGATGGATCCGCGTGTCCCGCGGAGCGTCGATCCCGATCCGAACCCCACCGGGCGTGACCGCCAGGATCGTCACCGTGATGTCATCACCGATCACGATGCTCTCGTTCGCGCGCCTCGTCAGTACCAGCATGCTCGTCGTCCGCCTTCCATGGCTTGTGCGCGTGCGCACCGTACTCGAGCAAACATACTGTATTCCACTCGTAAATGAGTGGATCATGCACGTCAGATCGCGGCGCTCGGCAGCGCGGAGCGCGTCATGCGGACCACCCCGACGACGTCGGTCGCCATGCCACCGGCCGCAGCCTCGTCGTACGAGAGCACCGGCAGACCGCTGACCTGCGGCGCCACGAGCCGGCGGACGGCCTGACGCAGAGACGGAGCGCAGACGAGCACGGGCTCGGGACCGAGCTGATCGAGCTCCGTCACCGTGCGACGCACACTGTCGATCACCTGCATCGTCGACTCGGGCGTGAGAACGATCTGCGCCTGCCCGTCGATCACCCGCATGCCCTCGAGCATCTGCTGCTCGAGGGTGGGATCGAACATGACGACCCTGATGCGCCCCTCCTCTGCGAATCGGGCCGCGATCGCGGGCCCGAGTGCCGCCCGGGCGGCGTCGATGAGAGCCGGGGTCTCGGTCGACGTCTTGCCGCGCAAGGCCAGTGCCTCGTAGATGCGGGCCAGATCGTTGATCGGCACCCGCTCGGCCAGGAGCCCGGCGAGGACGCGCTGGATCGCCGCGAGCGACAACACAGCCGGAGTGAGCTCTTCCACCGTCGTGGGACTCGACTGCTTGAGATGCTCGGTCAACTGGCGCACGTCTTCGAGCGAGAGCAGCCGATCTGCCTGGCCCTGCACGACGTCGGACAGGTGCGTGATGATGACGCTGACCCGATCGATCACCGTGGCGCCCGCCATGTCGGCGGCGTGCGACATCTCGGCCGGCACCCACTTGCCCTCGAGACCGAACACGGGGTCGACGACCGCGGCGCCGGGAAGCTGCTCGAGACCGGTGCCGAGCGCCAGGACGTGCCCCCGCGGCACCGCCCCGCGGCCGACCTCGACCCCAGCGATCAGGATCGCGTAGGTCTGGGCCGGAAGGTCGATGTTGTCGCGTGTACGCACGGGAGGCATCAGGATGCCGATGTCGAGCGCGAGCTTGCGTCGCAGCGACTTCACCCGCGTGAGCAGGTCGCCCGCTCCCCCGGATGCGAGGTCGACGATGTCCGGCGACAGGGAGATCTCGAGGGCGTGGACGCGCATGCGGTCCATGAGGTCGTCGGGCCCCTCGGCTGCGGAGTCGCTCGCCTCCTTCTGCAGCGCCTCGACCTCGAGTTCTGCTTCGCGGACCTCGTTCGCCTTCACGCGGGATGCGGCGAAGAGCAGTACCGCTCCGATCGCGAGGAAGACCAGCAACGGCATCCCCGGGATGAATCCCATCGCGATGGCCGCGAGGCCCGTGATCACCAGGGCGTTGCGCGACTGCATCAGCTGGCGCCCCGCCGCCTGACCCATCTCGGACTCCGCGTTCTCGCGAGTCACGATCATGCCCGTGGAGACGGCCATGAGCAGCGCGGGGATCTGCGTGACGAGCCCATCGCCGATCGTCAGGATGCTGTAGGTCTCGAAGGCCTCACCGACCTCCATGCCGTGCTGCAGCATGCCGATGATGATGCCGCCGACGAAGTTGATGACGACGATGACGATGCCGGCGATCGCATCGCCCTTGACGAACTTCGAGGCGCCGTCCATAGCGCCGTAGAAGTCTGCCTCCGCGGCGACCTCGGCGCGGCGCTGCCTGGCCTCGGTATCCGTGATGAGACCGGCGTTCAGGTCGGCGTCGATCGCCATCTGCTTGCCCGGCATCGCGTCGAGGGTGAAGCGCGCGCCCACTTCGGCGACGCGCTCGGCACCTTTCGTCACGACCACGAACTGGATCACGGTGAGGATCAGGAAGATCACCGCACCGATCACCAGTGATCCGCTGATCGTGATCTGCCCGAAGGCCTGGATCACCTGTCCGGCGTGCGCCTCGCTGAGCACCAGCCTGGTCGAGGCGACGTTCAACCCGAGCCGGAACAGCGTCGCGACCAGCAGCAGGCTCGGGAACACCGAGAAGTCCAGCGGCTTCTTCACGAACATCGCCGTGAGCAGGATGAGCAGCGCGAAGGAGATGTTGAGCACGATGAGCACGTCGAGCAGCGGCGTGGGGATCGGCACGATGAGCAGCAGGATGATGCCGACGACCCCGACGGGCACCGCACCCTTGGACAGCAGTTGACCGATCATGCGGTCCTCACCTTCGCGTTCCGGTTCTCATCGTCTCGTGCCCCCTGTATCCGTGGCATCTGTCTGGGCCCGCTCACAGCCCGCGCTCCCGTGTGCTGGCGAACGGCATCGTGTGCGTGCCACGTGCCGATCCCCGGCGCTTGAGATGCTCGATGAAGGCGAGCACCTGCGCCACGGCCGTGAAGAGCTCCTCGGGGATCTCCCGCCCGAGGTCGCACGCCGCGTGCAGGGCGCGTGCGAGCGGCACGTCGCGGATCATCGGCACGCCGGCCTCCTCGGCCTTCTCCCTGATCTTCTGCGCCACGATCCCCGCCCCCTTGGCGACCACACGGGGCGCCGACTTGCCGGGCTCGTATCGCAGCGCCACCGCCACATGCGTCGGATTCACGAGGACGACATCGCTGTCGCCGACGGCCGCGATCATGCGGTTCCGGCTCATGGCGATCTGACGCGAACGCCGCTGCGAGCGCACGAGAGGATCGCCCTCGGTCTTCTTGTGCTCGTCCTTCGCCTCGTTCTTCGTCATGTGCGTGTGCTTGCGGTTGCGGCGCATGACCACGGCGACATCGAGCGCCGCCAGGATGATCCCGACGACGACCGCGACCTGCAGCAGCGCCGCCGCTCCCCCGGCCGCCTGCTCGAGAAGCCAGGTGATGTTGTGGCTGCCGCTGGCCATCAGCACCGGCACGAGTCCGGACACCACGATCCACAGCGCCACGCCGATCGCGACGGTCTTGAGCAGCGCTTTCGCACCCTCCCAGAGCGCCTGCTTGCCGAACACCCTCATGAGGCCGGTGGCGAGGTTGAACTGCTCGGTGCGCATGGTCACCCCGCGCAGATGGATGCCGCCCTGCGCCACGGCAGTGGCGGTGGTGGCGAGCAGCACCACGATCAGCATCGGCAGCAGGATGCCGCCCAGCGATTCGAACGCGGCGCCGAGGACGTCGAGCGCGGCGGCGTCGGTCGGATGATCCGCGACCTGCGTCACCCCGAGGAAGAGCTCGGTCAGCACCTGCGTACTCGAGGCGATCGTCGGAACGATCATCACGGCGGCCGCGCCGATGCAGACCCACGCGGTGAAATCCTGACTGCGACCGATCTGCCCTTTCTTGATCGCCTCCTTCAGACGACGTTCGGTGGCCTTCTCGGTGCGTTCTCCGCTTCCTCCGTCGCTCATCGAGTCACCTCCACGAGCAGAGTGGCGGCGGTGTCGGCGATCACGGCGACGACAGCGGGCAGTGCGGCGTAGACGAAGCCGACCAGGAGCAGAGTGAGACCGATCTTGATCGGGAATCCCATCGCGAAGGCGTTGAGCGCCGGAGCCACGCGGGAGACGAGCCCGAGCCCGACGTCCGCGAGGAACAGCACGATCAGCAGCGGTCCCGCGATCTGCACGGCGCTGAGCATCATCTGCCCCGCCGCGCCGACGAGCGCGTGAGCCGGCTCGGCGAGATCGATCATCCCCGTCACCGGCACGGCATCGAACGATCGGAAGAGCCCCGCGAGCACCAGCTGATATCCGTCCGATGCGAACAGCAGGACGATCGCGGTCATCTGGAAGAGTCGCGTGAACTGGGCGCCGTTGATCGCCATTCCCGGGTCGAACGCCTGCGCGAGCTGGAAGCCGCCGAAGGTGTCGATGAGGTGGCCCGCCCCCTGGATCGCGCTGAACAGGATCATGACGAGAAAGCCCAGCAGCAATCCGGTCAGGGCCTGGCCCACGAGAGCGAACAGGAAGCCGCCGGTGTCAAGCCGCTCGTAACCCGCGGAGACGACCGGAGAGACGGCGAGGGCGAGCCCCACTCCGAGCATGGCGCGGATGCGCATCGGGATCGTGCCGTGGCTGAACGGTGGAGCGATCACCAGGAATGCTGTGATGCGCACGCAGGCGAGCGACGTCGCTTCGAGCCAGAGGAAGTCGATCGGGATGTTCATCAGCCGCCGTTCAACAGCGACGGGATGCGCGCGAACATCTCGTTCGTGAAGGCGATGATCTCGGCGATCATCCACTGCCCGCTCACGAGCAGCGCGATGCCGACGGCGATGAGCTTCGGCACGAACGAGATCGTCATCTCCTGCACCTGGGTGATCGACTGCAGCAGGGAGATCGCGAAGCCGACGACGAGTGCCGTGATCAGCAGGGGGGCGCACAGTTTGGCGCCGACGATCAGCGCAGCCGTGCCGATGTCGATGACCGCTTCGGGAGTCATCCGCCACCCCCGCTGTACGACTGCACGAGAGCCGTGATCACCATGCCCCAGCCGTCGACGAGGAGGAACAGCAGGATCTTGAACGGCAGCGAGATCATGACCGGCGGCAGCATCATCATGCCCATCGACATCAGCGCGCTGGCGACGACGAGGTCGATCACGAGGAACGGCACGAAGATGATGAACCCGATCAGGAACGCGGCGCGCAGCTCACTGATCATGAACGCGGGGACGAGCGTCTGCAGCGGGATGCTCGAGGGATCCGTCGGGTTGTCGAGCTGGGCGGCCCGATACATGAGCGCGATGTCCTCTTCGCGCGTGTACGAGAGCATCCACTGGCGGAGCGGCTCCTGGGCGAGTTCGAAGGCGCGACCGAAATCGATCTGCCCCGCGGTGAAGGGGCTGACGGCGACGGCATTGATGTCGGTGAGCACAGGCCACATGATGAACAGCGTCAGGAACAGGCTGAGGCCGGCGAGCACCTGGTTCGGGGGGATCGACGGCAGCGAGAGCGCGTTGCGGGTCAGCGCGAGCACCACGAAGATCTTGGTGAAGCTCGACATCATCAGCAGGAGCGCCGGAGCGACGCTGAGCACCGTGATCCCCAGCAGGGTCATGATGCTGTCAGACGGCGTGCCGTTGATGCCGTTGATCGTCACCCCGCTGCTGCCGCCGCCGTCGTCGACGGTCTCGGCCGGCAGCATCATCCCGGCCGCGTGCGCTCCGGATGCGCTCCACAGCACGATGAGCCCGGCGGCCACCGCCCCGACCACGACCAGCAGTCCGGCACGTCGCGACAGACGCCACGCGCGCGCGGGCGGCGCTGTGGTGGACGCGGATGGGGGCACGGCGGCACTCCGAAGATGGGTGACGTGGCCGATCCGTAGCCGGGGTGTCGAGCGATCCGTGCTCGCAGTCGACTATCGCGACAGGATTCTCAGGCGTAACCGAGCAGGTGTCGCGTCAGGCGACCGAGCGCAGCGCACGATCGACGATGTCGTTCGGGAGCTCATCCGTCGCGCCCGCCGCCTCGTCGATCTCGTCGTCCTCGACGAGCGGCGCCTCCTGTGTGTCGACCACGTTGATGCCGTGCTCGGTCACGCCCAGGACGTAGCGGATGCCGCCGAACTCGGCGACCACGAGCTGGGCCTTGCCGCCGATGCCCGACCGCGCGACGACCGTGATCTTCTCGGCCCGCGGCTTCGCACCGCTCGCCGTCTTGGGAGGCCGCAGCTCGGTCAGCCGCGCGAGCTTCTTCGACATCAGCCCAGCGAGCGGGCTCCCCCCGGCGTTGTGGCTCTTCTGCAGGCGGCGGCTGAGGAACAGCAGCAGCCCGAGCACCGCCGCGAGGGCGACGACCGCGCGCAGCGCGACGAGCAGATCGTCCACTGTCAGACCGTCTCGGCGCCGTCGAGGATCCGCTCGACGCGGATCGCGAAGTCGCCCTCGGCGACCACGACGGTGCCGTACCCGATCAGGCGACCGTTGAGCTTGATGTCCGCGGGCGACCCCGCGGCACGATCCAGCTCGACCACACGGCCGGGCTCGAGCGCCAGCACATCCCGCACCGGCATCCGCGTGCGCCCGATCTCGACGACCAGCTCCATCTCCACACCCGCGATCCGGCTGAGACGCTGCGGGCCCTGGACGACACCTGTCTGCCCGCCGTCGATCCGCACCGACGTGCGAGCGACGACGACGCCCTCGGCGTCGACCAGGTCGAACACCTGGGTGCCGGGCTCGGAGAAGGTCTCCGCGGCGTCGACCGACTCCGCAGCCCCGAGCGCTCCGGCGCCGAGCACGGCTGCCGCCGCCTCGAAGATCGGATGCAGCCGATCCGCGATCTGCGCGGTGGGAGAGCCGTCGTCGAGCTGCGACTGGTCGGCGATCTGGATCGCGATCCGTGCGCCGGGAGTCCCCGCGAAGGTGACCGCGATCGCGTCGCCTGCAGCGCCGGGGTCGGTCGACGGTGCGGGGATGACGGGAAAGCCGAACGGCAGCTTGCCGGCAATCGCAGCGGCGACGGCTGTCTCGTGAAAGGTGCTCATCAGTGGGTCTCCTCGGGGATGGTCGTGATCTTGCAGGTGAGCCGCGAGCCGCGGCTTCCCGGAGTCGCACGCGCGATCGTCGTGCTCCCGGCGACGAGCTCGAACGGGGCGGTCTCGGCGTGCGGAAGCCGCAGCAGGTCTCCCGGCGCGAGGTCGAGCACCTCGCCGGCGCCGATCGTCAGCGGTGCCAGGCGGAGTGCGAGGTCGAGCGGCGTGCTCCGCACCTGGTCGAGCGTCTGGCGCGGGGTGTGCGCGGCGCCGGAGTCGGAGCCCGTCGCCGCGAGGCGATCGACGACCGTCGATGCCGGAAGCATGACCGTGGCCGTGCTCTCCGCATCGCCGAGCCGCATCGTGTACCGGGCGACGATCACAGCCGCGGCCGCGGAGATCACCTGCATGTACTGCGGGTTGTAGTGCACGGCGGCGTATCGCGGTTCGTCCGGCAGCAGGGCGCCGAGGCTCGCATGGAGGTGCTCGAATGTGCCCTCCATGAGGTTGCGCACGAGTGCGAGCTCGATCGGGGTGAACGTGCGAGCGTCCGGCGGCAGCGCTGTGCGACCGCCCATCATCTGCACGACCCACAGCAGTGCGCTGTCGAGTCCGAACTGCACGACGCAGGGCTCGTCACGCCCGTCGAACGTCCCCGTGACCATCGCGGTCGTGCTCGGCAACGTCTCGGCGTACTCCTCATAGGACACGAGGTCGACGCTCTCGAGAGCCAGGTGCGCGCGCACCCGGATCTTCGCGGTCAGCTGCGATGACCACAGTCGCGCGAACGACTCGAAGGCCGCTTCGAGATGACGTGTGCTCTCGCGCCCCAGCTGAGCGGGACGACTGAAGTCGTACTCGGCGTGGGGCACGCTGCTCTCGTACGTCAGGACGGATGCGGTCATGGGCGTCTCCTCGACTGACAGACTCACCTGGCGTCAGCTCCCCTCTGCCGCAGCTGCGATCGCCGGGATCAGCGCTCGCACCTGCTCTTCCTCGTTCGACTCGACGACGATGTCGACTCGTCTGTTTCCGGCCAGCGCCTCCGGGCTGTCGCCCGCGACGAGGGGGCGCGTGTCCGAGAAGGCGGTCGCCTTCACCCGGGGGCCGCCGACGCCCTCGTGCTCGACCAGGAATCGCGCGACCTGGGTGGCCCGCCCGCCGGACAGCTCCCAGTTCGTCGGGAACGGGTCTGCCGAGACACGATGGTCGGCGTGGCCCTCGACGCTCACCTGGTTGCCGACCGTGACCAGCACGTCGCCGATCGCGTCGAGCACGGCATCCGCCTTGCCCGTGAGTGCGGTGCTGTTGTCGGAGAAGAAGGTCTCGGCGCCGATCAGTCCGACGTTCAGCCCGCGATCGTCGATCACGAACTCGACGGCATCCTGCAGTCCCTGCACCTGGAGTGCCGCGTGCATGCGCTCCTTCAGGTCCTCGAGCGACTCGTATTCGACCTCGGCGCGGGCCGTGAGGTCGACCACTCCGTCCTCATCCTGCAGCTCCGGCGGGATGATCATGCCCTCGGCGGTGTCGGCGCCGCCCTCGGTGGCCTCCTGACCGAAGCCGGTGGCCAGGCTGTTGGCGAGGAGCTCGAACTTGGTCTTGTCGACGTTCGAGACGGCGAAAAGCACGATGAACAGACACATGAGCACCGTGACCATGTCGGCATACGACACCGCCCAGCGCTCGTCAGGCTCGTCATGCCCCTCATCGTCGTGGCCTCGACCGCGCGACCGGCGGCTCATGCTCACGGCGAGTCCTCCACGGACTGCGCTTTCTTCTTCGCCGCCTTGGGCGCCACGGTCGACAGGGCCTCGAGCCGCTCCTGCAGCAGGTGCGGCGCGCTGCCGGCCTGGATCGCGAGCATTCCCTCCGCGACGAGGGTCATGCGCTCCAGCTCCACGGCGCCGATACGGCCCAGCCGCCCCGCGATCGGGTTCCAGATGAAGTTCGCAGACAACAGACCCCACAGCGTGGCGACGAAGGCGGCGGCGATCATCGGACCGAGGTGGTCGGGCTCATCGAGCTTCTCGAGGACGTGCGTGAGCGAGACGACCGTGCCGACGATGCCGATCGTCGGGGCGTATCCGCCCAACGATGCGAAGAACTTCGACGCGACGCGGTTGCGTGATGACGTCGCCGTGATCTCGTCATCCATCGTCATGCGCAGGTCCTCGGCGTCCGTGCCGTCGGCGAGTGCCTGCAGGGCCTGTCGGGTGAACGCGTCGGGGGCGGAGTCGAGCTCCTGCTCGAGCGACAGCAGACCCTCGCCGCGAGCCTTCTCGGCATATCCGACGAGGAAGGGGATCACGGCCTCGGGCGTCGCCTTCGGCCCCCGCACCATGCGCCCGAGGCTCTTGACCGCGATGATCGTGTCTCGCATCGTGTGGCTCGCGATGCCGACGCCGATGGTCGACCCCAGCACCAGGATCATCGGAGCCGGAATGAGCAGCGCCTGGAAGCTCGCTCCCTCCATCGTGATCATGGCGACCAGCGCACCGAACGCGAGGATGACGCCGATGATGAATGCGGGATCCATCGTCACTCCCCCGACTTCGAGGTCATCGCCTGGGCGACGTGCAGCACACGGGCGCGATAGGCGACGATGAGGTCGACGACCGCGTCCAGTTCCTCCGCGACGACGTACACATGACCGTCGATCATGTGCAGCGTCGTGTCGGGCGATGCCTGGATACGTTCGATCAGGTCGGGGTTGACCGCGAACCGCGTGCGGTCGAGGCGGGTGACGGTGATCATCGGATCGTCTCCGAGCGTGGGAGGAGGGGCAAGTCCGCCCGACTATCGCGACGGGAAGGGGCAACGGTAACCGACCGCGCGAGAGGCCCCCGCACTCTGCGGGAGCCTCTCGATACGCGGTGTCGGGATCAGCGCTTGAGCTGCGTGAGCTCCTGGAGCACCTCGTCGCTCGTGGTGATGATGCGCGCGTTGGCCTGGAACCCGCGCTGGGCCACGATCAGGTTCGTGAACTCCTGCGAGAGGTCGACGTTGCTCATCTCGAGCGCGCCCGAGACCAGATCGCCGAAACCGGCCTGACCGGCCTCGCCCGTGCGCACGGCACCGGAGTTGACCGAGGCGCGGTAGGCGCTTCCGCCGGCCTTCTCCAGTCCCTCGGGGTTCGCGAAGGTCGCCATCGCGATCTTGCCCAGCGTCTGCGTCGCGCCGTTGCTGAACGTGCCCACGATCGAGCCGTCGCCGGTGATGCTGTAGGACTTGAGGGTGCCGGCCGCCGCGCCGTCCTGTTCGGTGACGGCGACCGTCGAGAGGGTCGCGTAGCCGGTGACCGCCGTGAGGTCGACGCTCACTCCGCCGACCGCGAGGGTGAGTCCGGGGGCGGCCTGCGCACCGTCCGTGAAGGTGAGAGCACCGGTGGCACCGCTCGTCGGCTCCTCGACGTCCCAGCCGGTGGCGGTCTTCGTGAAGGTCAGGCTCAGCGTCGACGGGGTTCCCTGTGCGTCGAACACGGTGACGTCACGCACCAGCTCGTCGCCGACCGCGGCGGTCGACGGGAGGTTTCCCGTGACCGTCGCAGAGGTGGTCTGCCGCGCGGGCGAGACGACATCGAGAGGGAGAACGATGTTGCCGACGGCCTGACCGGTGTTGACGACACCGTCCTGCGCCGACCAGCCCTGCACCACTGCGCCGTCGGCCGTGACCATCTTGCCGGTCGGGTCGAAGGAGAATCCGCCGGCGCGCGTGTACAGGGTCTCGCCGCCCGAGCGGACCGCGAAGAATCCGTCGCCTGAGATCATCAGATCGCCGCCGCGGCCCGTCGCCTGCGCAGAGCCCTGCGCGAAGTTGGTACGCACGCCGGCGACCTGCACACCGAGGCCGACCTGCGCGGGGTTGCGACCGCCGACCTCGTCGTCGGGGATGCCCGGGTTGCCGATGAGCTGCGAGAGCGAGTCCTGGAACAGCACCGACGATCCCTTGAATCCGGCGGTGTTGACGTTGGCGATGTTGTTGCCCGTGACGTCGAGCATGGTCTGGTGGGAACGGAGTCCGGAGATGCCGGAGTAGAGCGAGCGAAGCATGTGTGTCTCTCTTCCTGTGGATATGCGAGGTCAGGCCGCGGCGGGGGTGTCCGGCGTGGCGGGGGT
>NZ_JACAFP010000023.1 GCF_015354505.1 Microbacterium sp. UFMG61
TCCCGCCTTCGCGTACTTCGTTGTCGACCCGCAGGATCGATCAGGCGAGCAGCTGGTGTCGTGCCAGATCGCGGTAGAGCGGCGTCGACTCCACGAGTTCGGCGTGCGTGCCCTGACCCACGACGGTGCCGTCCTGCAGTACGACGATGATGTCGCTGTCGACGACGGTCGACAGGCGGTGGGCGATCACCACGAGCGTGCGGTCGGTCGAGACCGCATCGATGGCTTCGCGCATGCGCTGCTCGTTCACGCCGTCGAGTGACGACGTGGACTCGTCCAGCAGCAGGATCGGCGCATCGGTGAGAAGAGCGCGGGCGATCGCGAGGCGCTGACGCTCGCCGCCAGACAGCATGACGCCGTCTTCGCCGACCGGCGCCTGGAGTCCGAGTGGATTGCGCTCGAGGACCTCACCCAGGTTCACCGCGCGAAGCACGCGCTCGCACTGTTGGTCCGAGGCGTCCGGCGATGCCAGGCGCAGGTTGTCGGCGAGTGTGCCCGCGAGGGTCGGAGCATCCTGCTCGACATAGCCGAACTGGGCGCGCAGCTCGTCGCGCGGGAAGGTCCGGGAGTCGTGCCCGTTCACGCGGATCGACCCTCCGGTCGGGTCGTAGAAGCGCTCGATGAGTGAGAGGATCGTGCTCTTGCCGGCGCCGCTCGGGCCGACGAGCGCCACCCGTGACCCGCGGGGCACCGAGAACGAGACGCCGCGAAGCACTTCTCGCGGTTTCGACGGAGAGGGAGCGTCGGCGGCCTCGAGATGCGCGTCCGCGAGCAGGCTGCGGGCTGCCTCGGCCGCGGNAGGGTCGGAGCATCCTGCTCGACATAGCCGAACTGGGCGCGCAGCTCGTCGCGCGGGAAGGTCCGGGAGTCGTGCCCGTTCACGCGGATCGACCCTCCGGTCGGGTCGTAGAAGCGCTCGATGAGTGAGAGGATCGTGCTCTTGCCGGCGCCGCTCGGGCCGACGAGCGCCACCCGTGACCCGCGGGGCACCGAGAACGAGACGCCGCGAAGCACTTCTCGCGGTTTCGACGGAGAGGGAGCGTCGGCGGCCTCGAGATGCGCGTCCGCGAGCAGGCTGCGGGCTGCCTCGGCCGCGGCCCTCCGCGCGGCGACCACGTTCGCGGGGTACTGGAACCTCACATCGCGGAACTCGACGGCCGGAGCGTCCTGTGCGAAGGCGTCGCGCTCGATCGCGGCGGCGATCTCGGCATCCCGGTTGGTCTCGGTCGGCAGGTCGAGTACCTCCTGAATGCGTCCGAGCGCCCCGAGAGCCTGGTTCACCGAGGTGATCGCACCGAAGGTGGTCGCCAGCGGCATCACGAGCATGAACAGGAAGAGGATGAAGGTGATGAGCGAGGCGATCGTGATCGTCCCGTCGGCCACGCGGAAACCTCCCACACCGAGCACCACGAGAAGCGAGAGCTGCAGGGCGACGCCGGCGATCGGCACGACCAGCGAGGAGATCTTCGCGATGCGGACGCCGATGCCGAAGGCCTCGGAGGCGAGCGCGGAGACGCTCTCGGTCTCGCGCTCGGTCGCTCCCGACGCACGCACGGTGCGGATGGATCCGACGGCCCGCTCCACTCCGGAGGCGAGCTCGCCGACCTTCACCTGCTGCTCCGAGGAGGCCGTGCGGATCCGTCCGCTGAGCAGGGTGACCACGACCACCGAGATGCCGATCACGATCACGATGAGGAGCAGCAGCACCGGGTCGATCACGAGCATCGCGATCAGCGCGCCGACGAACAGGATCGCGCTGCCGACGGCATCCGCGAGGCCCTGCGTCAGCACGGCGTACAGCAGAGTCGTGTCGGTGCCGACGCGCGAGACGAGGTCTCCCGTGCGGCGGGCGTCGAACTCGCTGATCGGCAGGTGCAGGATGCGCGCGATGAGCTTGCGCCTGCTCGAGTACACGATCGCCGTGCCGGTGCGCTGCAGCAGATAGTGCTGATACCCGGAGAGCACCGATGACACGATCACGAGCGCGATCAGCACCCAGACGAGGATGCCGAGACCCCGGTCGGATTGCACGGCCTCGATGACCTGTCCGACCAGGAGTGGCTGGGCGAGCGAGGCCGCCGCGCCGAACACGCTGAGCACTGCGACCACGATCAGCGTGCGCTTGTGCTCGAAGAGGAAGGGGAGGAGCTGGCGGAAAGTGGCGCGCGGACCATCCTGCGGCGCGCCGCGCCCGCGTCGGCGTGATGTCGCCGTGCTGGACATGCGGAACCTCGTTCTGAAAGGGGTAGTTCGACCGTACTTCGTGTCCGCCCGAATTCTGTGGATGGGCTGTGATCTGCCCGCTCTCGAATCGCTCACTTTGCACATTCGAGCGAGCGAAACCTGCAAAGTGAGCGATTCGAAGGGTGGCGGGGTGGCTGACAGACTGGGCGGATGCTGTCCGCACCCAAACTCGTCGCCGGCGACAAGGTCGCCGTTCTCTCACCCGCCTTCGCGGCACCCGCCGTCGCGCCGGAGATCCATGAGCAGGCCCTGCAGCGGCTCAGGGAGCATACCGGGCTGATCCCCGTGGAGTATCCGACCACGCGCCAGCTCGGCGCGAGTCCCGAGGCGCGCGCCGCCGACGTCAATGCCGCGTTTGCCGATCCTGAGATCCGTGCGATCGTCGCGACCATCGGCGGCGACGATCAGATCCTGGTCGTGCCGCACCTCGACCCGACACTCGCGCTCGCCGATCCCAAGCCCTTCCTCGGCTACAGCGACAACACCAACATCCTGAACTGGCTGTGGAGCCTCAGCATCCGCGGCTATTACGGTGGATCGACCGCCGTGCACCTGGGACCCGGACCCGCCGTCGACGATGTGCATCTGCGATCCCTGCGCGCGGCCCTGCTCGACGGCGGTGATCTCGAGATCACAGAACCCGGCGAATCCGAAGACGTCGGACGCCGGTGGGTGGACCCCCGAGCCCTCGCCGAGTACGGCGATCGGATCGACACGCCGGAGTGGACGTGGGCCGGGCCCGCCGTGCGCGTCGAGGGCCGGACGTGGGGCGGCTGCCTCGAGGTGATCGATCAGCTCGCCCTCGCCGACCGGCTGCCGGACCCGGAGACGCTGCGCGACACCATCCTGCTGCTGGAGACCAGCGAGGAACGTCCGGCCGCGAGCTGGGTCGCCCGCTGGGTCCGCGGGCTCGGCGAACGGGGGATCCTCGACGCCGTGGCCGGGGTCGTCGTGGCACGCCCGCCGGTCAGCGACTTCGAGTTCCACCCTTCCGAGGAAGAGGCCGACGCGCTGCGCGCAGCGCAGCGGGACGTCGTGATCGAGACGGTCGCACGATACAACCCCGCAGCGGTGGTCTGCGTCGGCGTGCCCTTCGGCCACACGCGGCCGCAGTGGATCGTGCCGTACGGCGGGATCATGACCCTCGACGGGGCCGCGCGCACGGTGCACGCGGCGTACTGAGCGTCACGCGACGAATGGCGGCACCTCGCGAGGAGGTGCCGCCCTTCGTCGTCGTGCGGGAGTCAGAGCTCGACGGCTGCCGCGACTCCGAGGTCCTCCTCGTAGTCGTTGTCCTTCGTCTCCTTCGACAGGATCAGCGCGATGAACGTCAGGACGCCCATGGCCGACAGGTAGAGACCGACGAGCCAGGGAGCGCCGCCCCCGAGCTCCCACAGCCACAGAGCGATGATCGGTGCGACGGCAGCGCCGAGGATCGACGAGACGTTGTACGCGATTGCGGATCCCGTGTATCGCACGTTCGTGGGGAAGAGTTCGGGCAGCAGTGCGCCCATGGGACCGAACGTCGCTCCCATGAGCATGAAGCCGAACACGAGGAACGCCTGCGCGAGCGCGCCCGTGAACTTCGGGTCCATCGCCGGGAGGAGGAAGGCGTTGAACGTGAGGCCGAACACGATGATGAGTCCGGTCACCCAGAGCAGCAGCTTGCGGCGACCGATCGCGTCGGCGATGGGGCCGGAGAGCAGGGTGAAGATGCCGAAGAACACGACGCCCACGATCTGCATCAGCACGAAGTCGGTGTAGCCGAAGCCGAGGCCCGGATAGAACTGCGCAGCGAAGGCCGAGGCGTCGAAGTCCTTGCCCGTGGCCTCGGCCGCGGCCTGTGCGGCCGCGGAGGCCGTCTCGAGCGTGGCCGGCTTCGTGCCGTAGGCGAGCGTGAAGTTCGTCATCAGGTAGAAGAGCACGTACGTGGCCAGCATGATGAACGTGCCGAGGATCAGCTGCTTCCAGTGGTGGCGGAACACGGTAGCGAGGGGCAGCTTGCGGATCGCGCCCTTCTTCTCGGCCTTCTTGAACGTGTCGGACTCGACGAGCTTGAGACGCACCCACAGGCCGATGATGACCATCACGGCCGAGAACAGGAACGGGATCCGCCAGCCCCACGACAGGAACGCCTCGGACTTGAGCGCCGGGTTCTCGGCGTGCGGCAGCAGCCAGTTGATGCCGAGGAACAGGAAGTTCGCGATGATGAAGCCGAGCGGCGCTCCCAGCTGCGGGAAGGTGCCGTACCAGGCGCGCTTGCCCGCCGGAGCGTTCTCCGTGGCGACCAGAGCCGCCCCCGACCACTCGCCACCGAGGGCGAAGCCCTGGGCCAGGCGCAGGATGAGCAGCAGCAGAGCGGCCCACCAGCCGATCTGCTGGAACGTGGGCAGCAGGCCGATGATGAAGGTCGCGATGCCCATCGTGAGCAGCGAGGCCACGAGAGTCGCCTTGCGTCCGAACTTGTCGCCGAAGTGTCCGAAGATCACGGCGCCGATGGGGCGCGCGACCATCGCGGCGCCGAACACGGCGAACGACGACAGCAGCGAGGTCGTGTCGTTGCCCGTGGGGAAGAACAGCACCGGGAAGACGAGCACGGCCGCGGTCGCGTACGCATAGAAGTCGTAGAACTCGATCGTGGTGCCGACGAGGCTCGCGGTGATGACGCGCGATCGCGGATTCGCGGGCGCTGTGGTCGTACTCATACTGCTCCTTAGCTCTGCGGCCCGGTATACCAAGGCACCGAGAGATCCTACGCCTTCCTGAACGTTTGCTGGGTACGTATGACGGCTGGTCTGTCCGTCTGCGTAGAGTCGGACGCGGACGCTCGAGCCCACCTGAGACGGGAGAGATGTGACGACGCGACTGCTGGTGATCGCCGACACCCATGTGCCTGCGCGCGCGAAGCGCCTGCCGGACGCTGTGCTGCGGGCGGTCGACGACGTCGATGTCGTCGTGCACGCGGGGGACTGGATCGACCTCGCGACCCTCGACCTGCTCGAGTCACGTGCGCGGATGCTCGTGGGCGTCTTCGGGAACAACGACGGCCCGGCCCTTCGCGAGAGGCTGCCCGAGATCGCGCGGCTGAGGATCGAGGAGGTCGAGATGGCGGTGGTGCACGAGACCGGGCCGAAGCAGAGACGCGAGGAGCGGATGGACGAAGCCTTTCCGGGCATCGACCTACTCGTGTTCGGGCACTCGCACATCCCCTGGGATACGGTCGCCCCGTCGGGCATGCGTCTGCTGAATCCGGGGTCGCCGACCGATCGGCGACGTCAGCCGGTGTGCACGATGATGTCGGTCACGATCGACGGCCGACACATCGATGCCGCACTGGTGCCCCTCGCATGAGCCCTTCATCACGCACGAGCCCCAGCGACGAGGCTCCCTCCGTCTACCGTGCCCCGATGCGATCGCGCGACGACGACGTGGCCGACGGCCCGGCCGTCGAACGCGCTCTCGCACTCGGCGTGTGTGGAGTGGGCGGCAGACTCGACGACGCACCGGACTCGATCGCCGATGCGCTCGTCTCGGTCGACGCGGTCTACGGAGAGCAGATGGCGCGCCGACTCGACCGGTTCGCGTCTGTCGTCGAGGGCGCGTTCGTCTGGACGCGCGACTCCGACGGGTTCCTGTGGCTGGGCCGGATCACCGGGCCGTGGCGCTACGACGCTTCAGTCGAGGCGCGAGATGTCGACCTCGTGCACGTGCGGTCGTGCGACTGGCTCGATCGTCCGGTCGAGGCCGCAGCGGTGCCGCCCGGAGTGCACGAGGCATTCGCGCGCGGTGGCCGCAACTGGCAGAGCATCACCCGGGCAGACGCCGCTCGCCTCACCGCCGCCGTCTGGAAGTCTCGGACGGGCGGGTAGCGAGGCCGGTCACTCGGTCTGGCGCAGATCCCGGAGGATCTCGCCGTATCGGGTGAGGAAAGCGCGCTCATCGAGGCGCTTGCGGCGTAGCCACGAGGTCACCTCGTCGTTGCGCTTGCTCGCATTGCACGACCCGCACGCGGGAACCACGTTCTCGACGGTGTAGCGCCCGCCCCGGGAGATCGGCATCACGCAGTCGCGCTGCATCGCGATGCGCGTCGCTCCGCAGTAGGCGCACCCACCCCACGCATCCTGCAGCGAGATCCATTGCTCGGCGGTGAGGTCGTTGTCCGCCCGCGCCACGCGGACCTGACGTCGCTTCGCGTAGCGGGCACGCGCAGCGGGCGTGGGAGTGGAGAACCTTCGGCGCGGCACACCCACACGCTACTGCGTCGGTGCCGCGCCCGACGGCTATTCCTCGGTGTCGCCCAGGTCCAGCGCGGCGACGAACTCGGCCGTCGGTGCGAGCACGTGCTCGAGCTCCAGCACGACGAGCCTGTTGGTGCCCGACGTCGTCGCGGGCGCGGGCACGTAGAGCGTGCGAGTCGGTCCGTTCCGCCAGTAGCGCCCGAGGAAGAATCCGTTCACGAACGCGTAGCCTTTGCTCCACGACGTGGTGTCGAGGAACATGTCGGTCGGCGAGTCGAGGTCGATCTCGGCGGTCCAGGCGGAGGGCCCGGTCGTCTCATCGGATGCATCCGCAGGCCCCACCGCGATGCTCGCCGCGATCGCCGCGACGTCGAGCGGTGTCGAACGCCAGCCCGTCAGCGATTCGCCGTCCAGGGAGACGTTTCCGACGAGTCCCTTCTCCTCGCCGAGTCGGTGGTCGTAGTTCACCCGCCCCAGCTCCTCGACGAGGATGCTGAGGGTCCCTCCCGCGGGGATGCTCAGCGCGCGGTCGTGACGCGTGCGCGACAGCGTGCCGATGCGCTGGCCGTCGACGCTCACCCACGCGAGATCGCGCACCTCGTCGAAAACGAGCCGGCCACCCCGCCCCTCGGGGAGGTCGACGTCGTAGCGCACGAGAGCACTGAGGTGCTCGAGCCGGTCGAACGTCGTGGGCGACTCCGTGGTGGCGGCGCTCGCCGCGGCATCCGTCCACGCTCCCGCGGGGGCGAGGGGCACGGAGAACGCGGGGGCCGGATTGACGGCAGCCGGAAGCTCGTCGGGCACGGGCGCGTACTTGGCGATCACATCGCGGAACGCGAAGAACTTGGCTGTCGGGTTGCCGGCTTCATCCAGAGGCGCGTCGTAGTCGTAGGACGTGACGATGGGAAGATAGCGACCCTTGTGGTTCGCGCCGTTCGTGAGCCCGAAGTTCGTGCCGCCGTGGAACATGTAGATGTTCACCGAGGCGCCGGCGGCGAGCAGATCGTCGAGATCGGCGGCGGCAGCGGCGACGTCGGTCGTGTGGTGGACGCCGCCCCACCAATCGAACCAGCCGTCCCAGAACTCGGAGCACATGAGCGGGCCGGTGGGCTGGTGCGCACGCAGCGTGGCCAGTCGTTCGGCACTGCGGGAGCCGAATGAGCCGGTCTTGTGCAGGGTCGGCAGGCTGCCGTCGGCGAGCATCTGATCGGTGGGCTGGTCGACAGTGGTGAGCGGCACGGTGATCCCGGCCTCGCGGGTGAGCGCGACGAGAGCCTCGAGGTAGGCCTTGTCGGAGCCGTAGGCGCCGTACTCGTTCTCGATCTGCACCAGCACGACGCGACCACCGCGGTCGATCTGTCGGGGCGCGACGATCTCGTACACGCGACGCAGGTAGGCGCTGATGTCCTCGAGGAACGCGGGATCCGAGGAGCGCAGCGGGCGGTCGCCGGCCGTGAGCCAGTTCGGCAGCCCGCCGTTGTGCCACTCGGCACAGATGTAGGGACCGGGGCGGACGATCGCGTCCATCCCCTCCGCCTGGATCAGATCGAGGAAGCGACCGAGATCGTTGGCGCCGGTCGCGTCCCATTCGCCGCGACGCGGTTCGTGCGCATTCCAGGCGACGTAGGTCTCGATCGTGTTGAGCCCCATCTGGCGGGCCTTGCGGATGCGGTCCTGCCACTGGTCCGGGTGCACCCGGAAGTAGTGGATGGCTCCGGAGATCACCCGGTGCGGCTGACCGGCGCGGAGGAAGTCGGACTCGCCGATGGAGAAGGAGGTCACGATGAAGTGCTTTCGATGGGGGAGGTCGCGTCAGCCCTCGACGGAGCGAAGGCTGACGCGACCAGACGTGCGATTACTTGTTGACGGCGAAGCCCTGCTCGTTGCCGTACTGCTCGAGCGCGTCCTGCCAGGACACGAGGCCCTCGTTCAGGTCGGTGCCGTTCTGATACGACTGGCCCACGGTGTCGCCGAAGATGCTGTTCGCGTACACCTGGTAGGGCAGGTAGCCCCAGCCCTCGACGACCTCGTCCGCGGCAGCGGCGAGGACCTCGTTGATCTTCTGACCGCCGAAGTACTCGGGTGCGTCGGCGAGGAACTCCTCGCTCGACAGCTCGGCCGTGGTCGACGGGAATCCGCCCGACTCGAGGAAGATCGAGATGCTCTCCTCCGAGTTGTTCAGCCACCACAGGAAGCCGGCCGCGAGTGCCGGGTTCTTGCTCTGCTTCGTCACGGCCTGGCCGCCGCCGCCGTTCTCTGCGGTCGCCGGGGTGCCGTCATAGGTCGGCATCGGGGCGACACGCCAGTCTCCGGCTCCGTCGGGTGCGCCGGAGATCAGGTTTCCGGGCATCCAGGCGCCGATCACGAGGGTCGCGAGGCTGCCGTCGCCGAGTGCGCGGAACCACTCGTCGCTCCAGCTGTTGTACGGGGCGAGCAGGTCCTCCTCGACGAGGCGGTTCCAGTTCTCGGTCCACTTCTTCGAGCCGTCGTCCTGCAGGTCGATCGTGACGTCGGTGCCCGAGGTCTGGAACGGCTTGCCGCCGGCCTGCCAGATCATCGACGTCGCGAAGCCGGCGTCGCCGGTGTCGTTGGTGATGTAGGCGTTCGGGTTGGCGGCGTGGATGGCCTTCGCTGCCTCGTAGTACTCGTCCCAGGTGGTGGGAACGGCCACGCCGGCGGCGTCGAAGACGGCCTTGTTGTAGAAGAGGGCCATGGGGCCCGAGTCCTGCGGCAGACCGTAGATCGCGTCGCCGTCGGTGACGGAGTTCCACGTCGAGGCGGTGTAGTCATCCTCGAAGTCGGCGAAGCCGTACTGCGAGAGGTCGACGAACGCGTCGGTGAGGGAGAACTGCGGGAGCGCGTAGTACTCGATCTGCACGACGTCGGGGCCGCCCGAGCCCGCCTTGATGGCGTTCTGCAGCTTGGTGTACTCCTCGTTGTTGGTGCCCGCGTTGACCACGTTCACCGTGACGTTCGGGTACTCCTTCTCGAACGCCTCGACCTGAGCCTCGGCGGACGGGGTCCACGACCAGTACGTGATCTCGCCACCGGCCTCGAGCGCTGCCTCGACCGAGTCGAACGATCCGTCACCGGCGGCGCCGCCTGCGCCCGAGTCGCCCGTGCTGCAGCCGGCCAGCGCGAGCGCTGCCACGGTGCCGGCGGCGAGCACCGTGAGGGTGCGCCGTGCGGCGGGAGAGGGAAGGTGCTTCATTGCTGTGTCCTTTCGGGGGGTGCGGTCCAGCATCGGACCGACGATTTCGATGCAGGGGTGCAGGGAGCTACTGCTTGACGCTTCCTGCGGTGAGACCTGACTGCCAGAAACGCTGCAGCAGCAGGAAGGCGATGACGATCGGGATGATCGTCAGGAGCGAACCCATGATCACGAGGTTGTAGATCGGCTGGGATCCTGCACCGATCGCCTGCGAGCTCCACTGGTTGAGGCCCACGGTGAGCGGGTACCAGGCGGGGTCGGACAGCATGATCAGGGGCAGGAAGTAGTTGTTCCAGGTCGCGACGACGGTGAACAGTGCCACGGTGACGATGCCGGGTGCGAGCAGCCGCATCGAGATCGTGAAGAAGGTGCGGAACTCGCCCGCGCCGTCGATGCGCGCGGCCTCGAGCAACTCGGTCGGAACGGATTCGGAGGCGAAGACCCAGATCAGGTAGAGACCGAACGGGCTGATGAGCGACGGGATGATCACGGCCCAGGGCGTGTTCGTCATGCCCAGCTCGCTGAAGAGCAGGAAGGTCGGCACTGCGAGAGCGGTGCCGGGAACGGCGACCGCACCGAGGACGACCGCGAACACGGCGCGGCGGCCGGGGAAGCGGTACTTCGCCAGACCGTAGCCCGCCATGGTGGCCAGCAGAGTCGCACCGCCCGCGCCGACCACGACGTAGAGCAGGGTGTTGCCGAGCCAGCGCAGGAAGATGCCGTCCTGGTACGAGAAGGTCGCGACCAGGTTGTCGAAGAACGCGAAGTCGTCGGAGAACCACAGCCCGAAGGAGCTGAACAGGCCGGCCTGCGTCTTGGTGGAGCTGAACAGCAGCCACACGAGGGGTACGAGCGTGTAGAGCGCGTACGCGACCATGACGATCAGCAGGATCTTCGACTTGCGCGGATTCATCAGATCGTGGCGCTTCTGCGAGGGACGTGCGAGGGGGAGTGCCATGTCAGCGCACCTCCGACTTCGAGCCGCGCAGCTGCACGACGTAGGCGATCACCGCGGTGATGACGCCCATGATGATGGCGATCGTCGCGGCGTAGTTGAACTGCTGCCCGGCGAACGACAGGTTGTACGCGTACATGTTGGGCGTGAAGAACGTGGTGATCACGTTCGGAGCGAGCGGGCGCAGGATGTTCGGCTCGTTGAAGAGCTGGAAGCTGCCGATGATCGAGAAGATCGTCGCGATGACGAGAGCTCCGCGGACGTTGGGGATCTTGATCGAGAAGATCGTGCGCCATGCTCCCGCGCCGTCGAGCGAGGCCGCCTCGTACATGTCCGTCGGAATCGTCTTGAGCGACGAGTAGAAGATCAGCATGTTGTAGCCGACGAACTGCCAGGTCACGATGTTGCCGATCGACACCAGGATCCACTCGCGGGCGAACGGGGTGAAGACGTCGCTGCCGAGGAAGTCGTTCAGGTTGCTCGTGAGACCGAACTGGTCGCCGTAGATGTATCCCCACATCAGCACCGCCACGACGGCCGGCACGGCGTACGGCAGGAAGATCAGGATGCGGAAGAACGATGCTCCGCGCAGACGGGCGCTGTCGAGGGCGAGCGCCGCGGCCAGCGCCAGCGCGAGCATGATCGGCACCTGCACCACGAGGAAGAGCACGACGCGCCCGAACGCCTCCCAGAACTGGGGATCGGTGAGGGCGCGGACGTAGTTGTCGAAGCCCACGAACGCGGTGCCGCCGATCAGCTTCTCCTGGAAGAAGCTGAGGTACAGCGCGTAGGCGAGGGGTGTCAGGAACACCAGCGCGAACACGACCATGAAGGGGCCGACGAACGCCCAGCCCTTCCAATCGCGCTTCTCGCGCCGGCGGATGCCGTGGTCCGCACGGGGTGCGGAAATTTGAGTCGTCATTGACGAGAACCTTCTTTGAGATCGAGCGCTCACCGCGCCGTGTGTCAACGTCAACATATGCGATGCGCTGGTAGTGTGTCAACGTCAACATATGAATGGATGGTTGATCGTGACCTCGGAGCAGTCGGCAGAGCCGCCGCAGCGGCGGAGAGACCCGTCGATGGAGGACGTCGCGCGTGAGGCCGGTGTCTCCGGGCAGACCGTCTCCCGCGTCGTGAACGCCCGGGGCTATGTCGGGGCGGCGACCAGAGTGCGCGTCGAAGACGCGATGCAGCGACTCGGCTATCGGCCCAACAGTGCCGCTCGGGCGCTGCGATCGGGCCGATTCCGTGCCATCGGCGTCATCATGTTCTCGTTCAGCTCATACGGAAACCAGCGCACGCTCGACGCGATCGCCGTGCGCGCCTCGCAGATGGGGTACGCGCTGACCCTGATCCCGGTCGAGTCGAGTGCGCGCGACACCGTGGCGGGAGCCTTCCGCCGCCTCGAGGAGCACGCGGTCGACGGCATCATCATCGTGATCGAGGCCCACCAGCTCGATGAGGCCGAGGTCGAGATCCCCGACGGGCTGCCCGTCGTGCTCGTCGACTCGAATCGCGGCGAGGGGCACCCCTTCGTCGACACCGATCAGGCGCAGGGAGCACGACTCGCGACCGAGCACCTGCTCGACCTCGGGCACGAGACCGTCTGGCATGTGGCGGGACCCGCCAAGTCGTATTCCGCCGAGCGTCGTCGAGAGTCGTGGCGGCAGACGCTCTCGTCGCGCGGACTCGCCGTGCCCGAGCCGCTGCAGGGGGACTGGACGGCCGAATCCGGCTATCAGGCGGGGCTTCGCCTTCGAGGTGAAGACAGCGTCACGGCGGTGTTCGCCGCGAACGACCAGATGGCGATCGGCGTCGTGCGTGCATTCCGGGAAGCGGGACGCGACATCCCGACCGACGTCAGCGTCGTCGGCTTCGACGGCCTTCCGGATGCCGCGCAGCTCTGGCCGCCGCTGACGACCGTGCAGCAGCATCCGGAGCGCGTCGGCGCGCTGGCGGTCGATGCCCTGCTCGCCGAGCTCGACGGCGGAGACCGCACGCAGACGCCGCTCGTGGGCACCGAACTCGTGATCCGCGCGAGCACCGCACCGCCCCGGGTCTGATCACACGCTCTCTTCGGCGCCGGTTCGGCGACGGACGGCAGCGGCATCGGGGATTCCGCGCGAGAAGAGCATCGACAGCAGTGCGATCAGGATCAACCCCACGAACGCCACGCGCAGCGAAGACAGCTGCGATTCGCGGTAGACCTCGGCGAGCTCACGTGATTCGTCATCGGTGAGACCCGCGGCCTCGCCGATGCCCGCGACGTCCGCGGCGGGCACGACGGTCACTCCGCGGTCGGTCGCCGCACTCACGGTGGCCTTGACCTGTTCGGAGAGGTCGCTCGTCGCGACCCCTGAGGCGAACGACGTGGAGAGAGCGCCGATCAGCAGCGAGCCGATCAGTGCGGTGCCGAGTGAGGAACCGAGGTTCTGGAACACTCCCTGCAGTCCGCCCGCCTCGCTCGTGTCCTTCTCGCTCACGCTCGACATGTTCACGTTGCCCAGCTGCGATGCCAGGAGTCCGAGGGCGGCCCCGGTGAGGAACATCCCGAGCCCGAACAGGCCGCCGCGCAGGTCTTCGGTCACCGAGTCGAGAAGCAGCAGCGCAGAGACCACCAGTACCGACTGCCCGATCCGCACGATGCGGCGGGGAGACCAGCGTCGGGACAGCGTCGTTCCCACGATCGAGAACAGGATCAGCGCGATCGAGAGGGGGAAGATCTTGATCCCCGTCTCGAGCGCGTCCAACCCGAGGGTCATCTGCAGGTACACCGGAACCATGAAGAAGAGACCGGCGGTCACCGCGTACTGGGCGCCCAGCACCGACAGCCCGCTGCGCAGCGAGACGATCGAGAACAGGTCGGGCTGCATGAGCGGGGATCTGCCGTCGCGCACGAGGCGGCGCTGCCAGGAGATGAACAGGGAGAGGAGGATGACCCCCGCGGCGATGCACCAGGCGGTCAAGGAGATGCCGAGAGGGGCGAGGGCGACACCGGCGATCTCGGGTCGGTGCAGGGGGACCACCCACCCCCACGTCTTGCTCTGCAGCATGCCGAACACGATCAGCACGAGACCTGCCGACGACAGGAGCACGCTGCCGATGTCGATCCGTATGCTCTGCCGCGGCGTGGAATCGGTGACGGCGCGCACACAGGACGACGGCCAGCATGATGACCACCTCGGCGACGAACACGAACCGCCAGCTCGAGTAGGTGGTCACGCCGCCGCCGATCAACGGGCCCGCGGCGACCGCGGCGCCGGACACGGCGCCGATGACCGCGAACGCCGTCACCCTGTCGCGTCCCCGGTAGTTGTCGGCAACGAGAGCGGCGATCGCCGGGATGACCAGCACTGCGCCCAGGCCCTCGATGATCGACCAACCGAGGAAGAGGAAACCGACGGTCGGGCTCACAGCCGTGATCAGGGAGCCGAGCGCATAGACGCACGAGCCGATCACGAAGGCTCGGCGGCGACCCCATACGTCGCCGAGCTTCGCGCCGAAGAGCATGAAGGCGGCCATGGTCAGGGTGTAGAAGGTGATCGCCGCCTGCATGGCCGTGACCGAGGTGTTCAGGTCGCTCACGACCGTCGAGATCGACACGTTCATGACCGTGCCGTCGAGCACCATGACGAACTGCGCGGCGCCGAGCACGATGACGACGTTCCACTTCTTCACGGCGTCTCCTCGAATGCGGATGCGGATGTCGTGTCGTAGGGCGAGCGGCGGGAGCCGCGCATGATCCGCGCCACCGCGGTGATCAGGAAGAGCTGTCCGGTGATCGCCTCGGCGACGGCGATGCCCTGCACGCCGGGTGAGACGGGGACGATGTTGCCGTAGCCGGTGGTGGTGAGCGTCGTGAACGAGAAGAACAGCTGACTCGAGAGCGAGTCGACCGTCCCCGCGCCGAATGTCGGCGCGACCGCCAGCAACGCGACGAGGTTGTAGACGTGCGTGAAGAACATGCCCACCAGCACGTAGGCGGCGGTCGCCGCGAGCAGCGCCTCGATGTCGAGGCCGCGCCGATGCATCTGATGGCGGATGATGGCCACCGGGGCGAGCAGGAAGGCGAGGGCGGAGGCGGCGGACAGCACGATGTCGAGCACGTCGCCGCGCAGACCCAGCAGCGCGACGACGAAGGTCGCGGCGGCGGCCGCCGACAGGAAGATCCATGCCGTGTGCTGCACTCGGCGATGTGCCTCGGTCACTCGGAGCACGACGGCGACGGTCACGAGCTGCACCACGAGCACCCAGGGGCTGGGATCGGTCGTGGACTGAGCCGCGCACAGTGCATAGGCGACGATGAGCAGTGCGAGCACCGGCCAGTAGCCGGAGCGCCGATCCCGGACGGCGGTGATGACGGCTCGCATGGCGTGGGTCACCCCGCTTCGCGGCTGCGCGGGAGGCGCCCTGAATCCAGCGCCTCGGTCAGGGCGTCGAAATCGTGCTGGTTCTGCTCGGCATAGGCGGATGCGAAGTCGGCGATCGCCTCGTCGAACGCGGAGCTGCGCCCGAGATAGCCGGCGATCTCGACCCGATCCCCGGACCGGGCGTGAGCGCGGCCGAGTGTCTCGCCGCAGATCCGGGCATACAGGATCGCGCCGCGCTCGGTCATCGCATCCGGATCGATCCCTCCCTTGCCGTCCTGCAGCTGGCGCACGTAGAAGTCGCGGCGCTGTCCGTCGACGGCGGTGAGGGACTGCCAGCCGAGGAAGAGATCACTGGACGCCTGCATGAGACGTTGCCCGCGGACGACGCGCTCTCCGTGACTCTCGAACTCGCTCGCACCCAGGAACCGCTCGAAGACCGAGGCCTGCGCTTCCTTGCCCTGGAGCAGGAGAGGGTCGTCGTCGTCACGGCCGCTCATGAGGATCACCCAGGCGCGCGTGCCCACGCTGCCCACGCCCACAACCTTGCGGGCCATGTGTCGATAGCGGTACTCGGCGATCGGATGCCGATCGCCGATCAGAGTCTTCGGATACGACGCCAACACCTCGTGCATGGCCTCGGCTTCTGCGGCCGCGGAGGCTCCGGCCTCGCGCAGGATGTCCTCGACGGGCACGATCAACGGGGGAGAGGCCGCTATCCTCAGGTCGCCGTCGACGTCGCTCACCAGTTTGCGGAAGGCTTGCCGGTGGTCGCGTCTGCCGGCCTTGTCGATCACCGCGTCCAGGCGGCGGATCTCGCTGTCGCCGGCGCGTTCGTCTCGTCGTTGCTCCCGGATCCACCGACGCGCGCGGTCGGCGTCGAGCCGGTCGTACCAGGCGTCGAGCACGGTCGAAGTCGCGGCTCTTCTGATCGCCGTGCGGTAGCCGTTCGCCGCAGCGAGAAGGCACTCGCGCTCCTCCTCGCTGCGGAAGCCTCGCTGCCGGCATGCCACCGCGAAGCTCGCCGCGAGCCGCTTCACGTCCCATTCGAAGGGGCCGGGCAGCGTCTCATCGAAATCGTTGATGTCGAAGATCATCACCCTCTCGGGGGTGCGGTACAGCCCGAAGTTCGAGAGATGGGCATCGCCGCAGAGCTGCGCGACGATGCCGGTGTGCGGGGTCGCCGCGAGGTCAGACGCCATGATCAGGGCAGCGCCTCGGTAGAACGCCAGTGGTGACATCGCCATGCGGGCGTACCGCACGGGCACGAGTTCGGGAACTCGGGAGCGCCCCTGCTCCTCCAGCAGCGCGATCGGGTCTGTGCGTGCGGGCGGCGGCGTCCAGGCGGCGAGGTCCGCCCTCGGCATCCGCGCCCGCGCCGCACGTCCCGCGTCTCGTCTCGCGGCGAACGGATCGGCGAGGTCCGCGGCGCGCCCCTGTGTCATGACGAGCTCCCGGCGACGACCGCGTCGTCGCGAACGGTCAGGTCGCCATCTGTCGGTGCCGATTCGGGCTCGTCCAGTGGAGGACGCTCGACGACCTCGAGGATCACTACGGCCAGCACCGCCAGCACGAGCGTCCACAGGATGAGCGGGGGTGTCAGCGGGCGCACGAGCAGGACGACGGCTGCGCTCGCGAGGGCGATGATGCCCCGCATCAGCGCCCGCCGGGAATGGAGCCACGTTCCGACTCGTCCGCTGCTCAGGCCTCGTCGCTCGAGAGACGATCGAATCGTCGCGGCACCTCCGTGCACGACTCCCCGCAGACGTCGGGGCACCTCGAACGGTCCTGCGAACCAGATCACGGCCGCCGTGACGAGTGCGAGCACCAGCACCGCCGCGGCAGTGTCGCGCATGGGGCCGGCGACGACCTCGTAGATCGCGCCGCCCGCGTCGGCGGAGATCCCGTTCGCGCGCAGTGCGGTGTCGAAGAACACCCGGCCGACCGCGAGGCCGGCGATCACGATCACCATCACGGAGCCGAGCGACAGGGCTGCGGTGATGCCTGCCACGGAGCGGCGGCGGGCTGCGAGAACCCCTGCCACGAGCAGAAGGATCGAGATCCAGGGGAGCCACAGTCCCGCAGCGATGACCAGCTGGTAGCCGAGCTGCACGGAGGCGAGCGAGTCGAGCTGCGCGACCGTGATGGTCCTGTCGATCGTCGGGATCGACGTGGCGAATCCGATTCCCTGATCGACGAGGACGTCTTTCGCGGCGTCGATGATCGGCGCAAGCTGGATGCCGATCGAGTCGTCGGCGCCGAGTGCGATCGCCGCATCCGGGTCGTTCTGCAGAGCGGAGACGATCTGGGAGTGGCTGATGCGCAGAGCCGAGGCCCACACGTTCGCGAACGCCTCCGAGCCGACGAAGCGCTCGACCATGGTGGCCACCAGCGACTGCAGCCCTTGCGCGGCCGGCCCCTTGAGCACCTCGAGGGCTCGCGTCGCGGCCGGCCTCGTGCCGAGGTCGATCACGCCGTCGATCACATCGTCGGTGAGGGTCGGTATGTCGACCTGCTCGCCGATCGCCGCGACGACCTGCTCGGTCACCGCGGACTGCACGGCCGGATCGCTCGCGAGCATGGAGTAGCTCGCGACGAATCGATCGGTGTCGGTGAGCTGCACGTTCGCCCAGGCGGAGACGAGCGCGACAGGCGCGATCAGTGTGCCGAGCACGATCAGCACGGTCGCCGCCAGCGATCGCCCCCACGTGCGGGAGCGTCGCGGTGAGGATGCTGTCGGTGGCACGGGCGGGAGCGAGTCGGGAGCGGCCCCTGCCCGCAGAGCCGTGTTCTCGGACTCGAGCTCGGCCAGTCGTCTCTGCAGATCCTCGATCGTCGTCTTCGCCATGCGCTGCTCCGTCCTCAGACCTTCGCGTCCTGATGGGGATGTGTACCGTCGGCGTCACGACGGATCCGAACAGGAGCGGCCTGGTGATCGTGACCTGGATTCGGGGCCGCTGTGCTCGAGCGGCGCGCCGCAGGGCGGGGGAGGGGATGGCTCCTCGGCCATGGTGCCGGCGTCGCTCACGGTGTCACTCTCGGACGTGCGGTCTGCCGCCGCGTCACCCGTTCCGGGCGATTTAGCGGCGGAGCCGCCGGTGCCGGCTCTCGCATGGCCCCGGATGCGGACACGACCCTCCGCAATCGGCTTCTGCGCCGCGCCGCGTCACCCGGAAGGTGTGAGGCTGACGCTCGCCGGAGCCGCCAAGCTGGATCGCATGCAGCGGCTGAGGAGAATTCCATGACCGATCTGACCATCGGGTCGATGACCGACGACCCCACCGAAGCGGTACGGCTCGACCCGCGGCGGTTCAACCGTCACACCTTCTGGTGCGGACAGAGCGGCAGCGGCAAGACCTATGCCCTCGGAGTCGTGCTCGAGCAGCTGCTGCTGCACACCGAGCTCCCGATGCTCATCCTCGACCCGAACGCCGATTTCGTGAGGCTCGCCGAGGCGCGGTCGGGCGCTCCGGCGGCACATGCCGAGCACATCGCGCAGAGCGATATCCGTGTGTTCCGTTCCGGGCACGGCGAGGGACAGAAGGTGCACGCGCGGTACGTCGACCTGTCTCCGGCGGCGAAGGCGGCGGTGCTGCAGATCGACCCGATCACCGATGCCGAGGAGTACAACGTCCTCCTGCACTGGGATGCCGGTGCCGCCGATTTCGACGCCGACGAGATGCTCAGGGAGTTCCGGGCCTCGGGCGACCCGGCGCGCGTGCATCTCGCCAATCGCATGGAGAATCTGCAGGTCCTGGAGTGGGACCTCTGGTCGAGGGGCGCAGGATCGGTGGTCGATGTGATCGACGAGAGACCCGCCGCCACCATCCTCGATCTCGGCGGCTTCGACCACCCCGCCGAGCCCAAGGTCGCCGCTCTCGCCGTGCTCGAGCAGCTGTGGGCGCGGCGTGAGAGCCGTCGCCCGCTGCTCATCGTGATCGACGAGGCGCACAACATCTGCTCACCCGAACCGCGCACGGCCGTGGAGCGCGCACTCACCGAGCAGCTCGTGCAGATCGCGGCCGAGGGGCGCAAGTTCGGTCTGTGGCTGCTGCTCTCGACCCAGCGCCCGACGAAGATCCACCCGAACGTGCTGTCGCAGTGCGACAACCTCGGACTCATGCGTGTCAACGCGCCGCGCGATATCGCCGAGCTCGCCGACGTGTTCGGGTTCGTGGGGGAGGACGACATCCGCCGCGCGCAGGGTTTCGCTCAGGGGCAGGCGCTCTTCGCCGGCGGCTTCATCGCGCAGCCCACCTTCGTGCAGATGGGTGAGCGGGTGACCGAGGAGGCCGGAGCCGACGTACGGGTGCCGCTGCGCTCGTGACCCAGCGATCCGCGTCTCAGCGCCAGATCGTGGCGATCGCGGCGTTGAGCGCGGTCAGGATGCCGACGAGCCAGAACATCGCGACGGGCACCGACCCGGACTTGCGCTGCTTCGAGGTGCCGATGCCGAGGAGGGCGCCGATCACGAGCAGAACGACGAGCTTCGTGCCGATCTTGGCGTAGTTCATCTCGACGCCGTCGGGGAGACCCCAGGGCGCCGCGAGGGCGAGGCCCGCGACGGCGGCGATCGTCATGCCGATGCTCATCAGGCGCGTGAACTCGCGCTTTCCGCCGAACGCCTGCACGGCCCAGGCGCCGAAGAGCACGGCGAAGCCGATGAGATGGACGAACAGAACGACGTGGCGCAGAGTCTCCATGCCCTCACGCTAGGAGAACGCAGAGCCCCGGCGCCAGCAAGGGCAGGCTGACCTCAGCCGCGCAGATCGCGCACGACGATGGCCGTGCGCAGCGCCGCATCCGCCGCCTCTGCTCCCTTGTCTTCCTTCGACCCTTCGAGTCCGGCCCGGTCGAGACCCTGCTTCTCGTCGTCGAGCGTCAGCACGCCGAACCCGACCGGCTTGCCGGCGTCCAGCGAGACACGGGTGAGCCCGTCGGTGGTCGCGGCCGAGACGTACTCGAAGTGCGGGGTGCCGCCGCGGATGATCACGCCGAGTGCCACCACGGCGTCGGCTCCACCGGCGAACGCGGCCTGTGCCGCGAGGGCGAGCTCGAACGAGCCGGGCACGCGCACGAGGCGGTAGGCGGCCTCGGCGTCGTCGAGCACGCGCTGCGCACCGGCGATGAGGCCGTCGGTGATGACGTCGTGCCAGGTGCCGGCCACGATGACGACCTTCAGGCCGCTTCCGTCGATCTTCTCGGTCTTGGGTGCTCCCGCGCCGCTCATGCGTCGTCCTTCCGTCCGTCGGCGAGAGCCTGTGCGAGCTCCGCCTCACCGATGATGTGACCCATCCGGTCACGCTTGGTCTCGAGATACTGGTGGTTGTTGGGGCCGACGCCGACGATGAGCGGCACCTGCTCGACGACGTCGAGACCGAGGCTGCGCAGCTGGTTCACCTTGTCGGAGTTGTTCGTCAGCAGGCGGACCTTCGACACGCCCAGGTCGGCGAGGATGCCGGCGGCAGCCGCGTAGTCGCGCGCGTCTGCGGGGAGTCCGAGCGCGAGGTTGGCGTCGACGGTGTCGAGGCCTTCCTCCTGCAGGCTGTAGGCACGGAGCTTGTTGATCAGGCCGATGCCTCGCCCCTCATGGCCCCGCATGTAGATGACGATGCCGCCGTCCTGCTCGATCGCGTCGAGAGCCGCGTCCAGCTGCGGACCGCACTCGCACTTGAGCGACCCGAACGCCTCACCGGTCAGGCACTCCGAGTGCACGCGCACCAGAGCGGTCTCGCCCGGCTCGCCCGAGACGACCGCGATGTGATCGGTGCCGGTGACCCTGTCTTTGTACGCGAGGAAGCGGAACGTGCCGTGCGTGGTGGGAACCGTCGCATCCGCACGCAGGCTCACACGCCGACTGGCGCGCTCCGGCAACCAGCCTGTGGGGTCGATCTCGTTGAGGTGGGCGATGAGCTGCTCGATCGTGATGACCGGAACCCCGTCACGTGCGCCGAGCTCGATGAGACCGGGTAGACGCATCATGCTGCCGTCCTCCGCGACGACCTCGGCGATCGCGCCCACCGGACGAAGGCCCGCGAGCTTCATCAGATCGACGGCCGCCTCGGTGTGGCCGCTGCGCTCGCGCACACCGCCGTCGACGGCGCGGAGGGGCAGGACATGGCCGGGGCGGATGATGCTGGTCGCCGTCGATTCGGGATCCGCGAGGACGTTCAGCGTGTGCGCGCGGTCATGCGCGCTGATGCCCGTCGTCACGCCCTCGGCCGCGTCGACACTGACCGTGTACGCGGTCGATCGGGCGTCCTCGGACGCGGCGACCATGGGCTGCAGGTTCAGATTGTCGGCGAGGTCGGCCGGCATCGGTGCGCAGATGAAACCTGACGACCAGCGCACCGTCCAGGCCACCCACTCGGGCGTCGCGAGCTCGGCGGACATGATGACGTCGCCTTCGTTCTCGCGGTTCTCGTCGTCCGCGACGAGGACGGGGCGTCCGGCGCGCAGGGCCTCGAGGGCCTCGGGGATGGTGGAAAGGCTCATCGCGAGCCTCCTTCCGGTGCTGCCCGGAACGCCAGCAGACGTTCCACATGGCGGGCGAGGATGTCGGTCTCGAGGTTGACGCGGTCGCCGACGGCGCGAGCGCCGAGGGTCGTGGCCGCAAGGGTCTCGGGGATCAGAGAGATCTCGAACCACGAGTCCTCTGCATTGACGGGGCTCACGGCGCTGACCGTGAGAGAGGTGCCGTCGACCGAGATCGATCCCTTGTCGACGACGAGCGGCGCGAGGTCACGGGGCAGAGAGACCCGCAGAACGCTCCACTGTGCGCCGGGGCGCACCTCGACGATGCTGCCGACCCCGTCGACGTGACCCTGCACGATGTGGCCGCCGAGGCGCGCGCCGACCGGCATCGCCTTCTCGATGTTGACGCGCGTGCCGACGGAGGCTCCGCCGAGGGCTGCCACGTCGAGGGTCTGCTTCATGACGTCGGCGTCGAACGTGTCGGCGGTCGAGTCGACGACCGTCAGACACACACCCGAGACCGCGATCGACTCGCCGTGCACGGCATCGGATGCCGCCTTCGGGGCGCGCACGGTCAGCCGCCACCCGTCGCCCGCTGGAGCGATCGCGGTGATCTCTCCGATCTCCTCGATGATTCCGGTGAACATCAGGCGACTCCTTCTTCCAGGTCGGCGGCGGGGTGGGCGATCGCGAGCAGGTCCGCTCCGAGCGGCAGCCACTCGTCGACCGTCAGGCGGTGGGCGGCGGCGATCGAGGCGACGCCGATGTCGGTGAGTGCGAGCTTCGAGCCGCCGAGCAGCACCGGTGCGATGTAGGCGAGCACCCGGTCGGCCAGGCCCTGCGCGATGAAGGCGCTGGCGAGCGTGGGGCCGCCCTCGACGAAGACGCTCTGGATGCCCCGCGAGTGCAGATCTGTGAGCACGGTGTGCAGGTCGTGGGTGTCGTAGAAGAGCGGCGTCTTCGGATGGCGGCGCATCACGGCGTCGTCAGGCGTCGCGCGTGAGCCGATCACGACGGGGACCGGCTGGTCGGCGAACAGCGTGTCGCCGTCGCGTGCGGTCAGCGACGGGTCGTCGGCGAGCACGGTTCCGGTGCCGACGACGATCGCATCGGCCGCTGCCCGGCGACGGTGCACGTCCGCGCGTGCATCCGGCCCGGTGATCCACTGGCTCGTGCCGTCGGAGGCGGCGGCGCGACCGTCGAGCGACTGCGCCCACTTCACGGTCACGTGCGGGCGCCCCAGTCGCTGTGCCGTGAGCCAGCCGCCGATGATGCGTTGCGCGACGTCGGCCTGCTCGCCGGCCTCGACGCTGACGCCTGCCGCACGAAGGCGATCGGCGCCACCGCCGGACACCGCGCCCGGGTCGTCGAGAGCGTAGACGACGCGGTCGATGCCGGCCTCGAGGAGCGCGACGGCGCAGGGGCCGGTGCGCCCCGTGTGGTTGCAGGGCTCGAGGGTCACGACCGCGGTGGCTCCCCGGGCCGCGCCCGGAGCGAGCTTCGAGAGCGCATCGACCTCGGCGTGCGGGGTGCCGGCTCCCTGGTGCCAGCCCTCGGCGAGCACTGTGCCGTCAGGAGAGAGGATGACGGCACCGACCTGCGGGTTCACGCCGCGCGGGCCGAGCGTCGCGAGCTCGAGCGCACGGCTCATCGCCCGTCGTTCCGTCTCGTTGACTGCCATCCGTGGTCCTCTCTGAGGCTCCGGGGGATCTCCTCGAGGAGACGCAGGCAGAAAGCGCGCGCGGCGGCGCACCGTGCTGCCTCCCTTCCGGACTAGCGAGGCTGCGCCTCGCATCACCGTCGGTCCCGGAATTCCACCGGATCGGCATCTCGGAGAACCGAGACGCTCGCGGACTGTCACCGCCGGTTCGGATTCTCACCGACCCCGGAGCACGTTGATGCTCTGAGTGTACTCAACGCGCCCGAACACATTTCATTCCGCGTCGAAGTGCTACTTGAGCAGTCTCGACAGGCGCCTGTCGGCGAGAGGCTTGCCACCGGTCTGACACGTCGGGCAGTACTCGAGAGAGCGGTCGGCGAAGAACACGCTGCGCACGGTGTCGCCGCATACCGGGCAGGCCTCGCCACGGCGGGCATGTACCTGCATGCCTCGACGTTTCGCGTCCTTCAGGTCAGCCGGCGGCTTTCCGGATGCCTCCGCCACCGCCTCCGTCAGAGTCGTCCTCATCGCGGCGAACAGCCGATCGACCTCGTCATCGCCGAGCTTGTCGGCGATCGCGTAGGGCGACATCCGAGCCGCGTGCAGGATCTCGTCGGAGTACGCGTTGCCGATGCCGGCGATGACGCTCTGATCGCGCAGGAGCCCCTTGATCTGCGTGCGCCGGCCCTGGAGCAGCCCGCCGAAGACCTCGCGGGTGAAGGTCGACTCGAGTGGATCGGGCCCGAGCCGGGCGATCCCCGGAACGTCCTCCGGGTCGCGCACCACGGAGACCGAGAGTGACTTCTTCGTGCCCGCCTCCGTGAGGTCGAAACCGCTCTCGTCGTCGAGCGCGACCCTCAGCGCGATCGGTGACTTGCCCGGCTTGATGAGCGTCGTCGGCAGCGTCTCGTACCAGCGCAGCCACCCCGCCTTGGCCAGATGGAACACGAGGTGCAGGTCGGGGCCGCAGGAGAGCACGATGAACTTGCCCCGCCGCGACACGGAGGTGATCTCCGACCCGTGCAACGCCGTGTTCGGCGGATCGTAGGTCTTGAGCGCGGCGATCGCTCCCACCGCCGTGCGCACGATCGTGCGCCCCACGGTCCGCTCGGTGAGGAATGCGGTCAGGCCCTGGACTTCCGGCATCTCAGGCATGCGCTCATCCTGCCATCGGCGTCCGACATCCGACTAGATGTACTGACCTCGACCGTTGTTGATTCGGTCGATAGGGGTCTTGCCTCCGATGCCGAGGTGGGTTCTGTCTAGGTTGTAGTGGTCGAGCCAGGCCGTCAATGCTGCTCGGCGGTCGTCGTTGGAGGTCCAGGGTCGGGCGTAGGCCCATTCGGCGGCGAGGGTGCGGTTCAAGCGCTCGACTTTCCCGTTCGTCCAGGGGCAGTGCGGGCGGATGAACTTCTGCGTGATGCCGTGCGCGTCGATTACGTCTCGAAACGCGGTCGAGTGCCGGTAGGCGAACGCGTTGTCGCTG
>NZ_JACAFP010000024.1 GCF_015354505.1 Microbacterium sp. UFMG61
TGGTGTGTCAGTTGTTCCGCCAGGAGCACCGCTGATTAGCTACGTTCGGGATGGATAACCGCTGAAAGCATCTAAGCGGGAAGCCGGCCTCAAGATGAGATTTCCATACCTTCGGGTGAGAGGCTCCCAGCCAGACTACTGGGTTGATAGGCCAGATGTGGAAGTGCAGCAATGCATGCAGCTGACTGGTACTAATAAGCCGATGACTTGATAACACACCGTTTGTTGGTGCTACGCGTCCACTGAGTGGTTCTCGATGTACGGTCGAGAACCGCATGACAATGACTTTGTTATGTGTTTGATTGAAACATCAATAGTGTTTCGGCGGCCATAGCGTGAGGGAAACGCCCGGTTACATTCCGAACCCGGAAGCTAAGCCTCACAGCGCCGATGGTACTGCAGGGGGGACCCTGTGGGAGAGTAGGACACCGCCGGACTTCTTTTAAGCAAATGGCCACCCATCGTTGGGTGGCCATTTTGCGTTTACAGCAACAACAATAGGGAGCATCATGCCGGATGAGGAAGAGCGCCGTCCGCGTCGCAACGACGACAATGGATCGCGCGGTCACCGACCTTCCGGCGGACGCTCCGAGGGTAACCGCGACAACGGTGGCCCCCGTCGCGATGGCGGTTACAACCGAGACAACCGCGATGGTGCCCCCCGTTCAGGCGGTTACAACCGCGACAACCGGGATGGTGGCGCACCTCGTTCGGGTGGCTATAACCGCGATAACCGTGATGGTGGTGCTCCTCGTTCTGGTGGGTACAACCGTGACAGCCGTGACGGTGGCGCACCCCGCTCCGGTGGGTACAACCGTGACAGCCGCGACGGCGCGGCACCTCGCTCCGGTGGTTACAGCCGTGATGGTGGCGCACCCCGTTCTGGTGGGTACAACCGCGACAACCGCGACGGTGGCGCCCCTCGTTCGGGTGGGTACAACCGTGACAGCCGCGACGCTGGCGCTCCTCGTTCGGGCGGCTACAACCGTGACAGCCGCGACGGTGGTGCTCCTCGTTCGGGCGGCTACAACCGTGACAGCCGCGACGGTGGTGCTCCTCGTTCGGGCGGGTACAACCGTGACAGCCGCGACGGTGGTGCTCCTCGTTCGGGCGGGTACAACCGTGACAACCGCGACGGTGGTGCTCCTCGTTCGGGCGGGTACAACCGTGACAACCGCGACGGTGGTGCTCCTCGTTCGGGCGGGTACAACCGTGACAACCGCGACGGTGGTGCTCCTCGTTCGGGCGGCTACAACCGTGACAACCGCGACGGCAGTGCACCTCGCTCCGGTGGCTACAACCGTGACGGTGGTGCACCTCGTTCCGGTGGCTACAACCGTGACAACCGCGACAGTGGCGCACCTCGCTCTGGCGGCTACAACCGTGACAGCCGTGACGGTGGCGCTCCTCGTTCGGGCGGGTACAACCGTGACAACCGTGACGGCAGTGCACCTCGCTCCGGTGGCTACAACCGTGACGGTGGTGCACCTCGTTCCGGCGGCTACAACCGTGACAACCGCGACAGTGGCGCACCTCGCTCTGGCGGCTACAACCGTGACAACCGTGACGGTGGTGCACCTCGCTCTGGCGGGTACAACCGTGACACCCGCGACGGTGGCGCTCCCCGTTCGGGCGGGTACAACCGTGACAACCGTGATGGCGGTGCTCCCCGCTCCGGTGGGTACAACCGCGATGACCGCGCGCCTCGCGAGGATCGTGACTCTTCGCGCTCGTACCCGCAGCGTGGGGGAGCAGGTCGTGAGCGTCCGGTGCAGGCCTCGGGAGACCGCCCGCGCTTCAACGACCCGCATATCCCGGACGATGTCACCGCGCGCGATCTTCACACCTCAGCTCGTAACGAGCTCAAGACCCTGAGCAAGGAGAACGCCGATCTCGTCGCTCGTCACCTTGCCATGGCATCACGACTGATCGACGAGGACCCCGCACTCGCTCACGAGCACGCACTCGCGGCATCCCGTCGTGCCGGTCGCATCGCGATCGTGCGCGAGACGCTCGGTATCACCGCGTACGCCACAGAGGACTTCGCGCTGGCGCTCCGTGAGCTGCGCACCTACCGTCGCATCTCCGGCAAGGACGATCAGATCGCACTGATGGTCGACAGCGAGCGTGGCATCGGTCGTCCGGACCGTGCTCTCGAGACCGGGCGTGCGGTCGACCGGGCCGCGCTCACCACACCCGTCCGCGTCTCGCTGGCCATAGCGATGTCCGGTGCTCGCCTCGATCAGGGCGACCTCGATCTCGCGCTCGGTGAGCTCGAGATCCCCGAGCTCGACCCTGATCGTGCCTTCGAGTGGAGCCCCATGCTGTTCTCTGCGCGCGCAGCGGTTCTCGAGGACCTCGGGCGCACCGAGGAAGCCGAGTTCTGGGCGCACCGTGCCGACGTCGCCGCAGAGGCACTGGGAGTCGACGAGGCCGGCGACGAGGAGATCCTCATCGAAGACGGCCTGATCGAGGGCGACTTCGAGAATGACGAGATCGTCGACCTCGCGGAGGCCGACGCCGCTCCTGAGTCCGACGCCGAAACCGACAACGAGACTGACCCGCAGCCCGAGCCGTCGATCGACGACGAGGTACGCGAGCTTCTCGGCGAGGACATCGGCGCTTCTGACGACGAGCGGGATGACGCCGGAGAGAAGCCTGCTGCCTCCGGCACGTCCGAGGAGGCGTAGTGGGGCTGTTCTCGAAGAAGCCGGTCACCTCGCGGACCCCGCTGGACGGCGTCGACGCGGTGCTGGCCGATCTCGACGGCGTCGTGTACGCCGGCCCCGGCGCTCTTCCCCATGCGGTCGAGAGTCTGAACGAGGCAGCGACATCCGCACGCCTCGGCTACATCACGAACAATGCGTCGCGCACCGATGCATCGGTGGCCGAGCATCTCACGAGTCTCGGTCTCGACGTCGCTCCGGCTGACGTGATCACCAGTCCTCAGGCAGCGATGCGCCTGCTGGCGGGGATCGTTCCTCCGCCGGCGACGTTGCTGATCGTCGGCGGAGCCGGCCTGGTGGACGAGGCGGAGAAGGCCGGATACACCGTCACACGCAGCGCCGAGGATGCTCCCGACGCCGTGGTACAGGGCTTCGCCCCCGAGGTGGCGTGGACCGATCTCGCCGAGGCCGCCTTCGCTCTGAAGGTGCCCGAGGACGAGGGGGGCATCCCCTGGATCGCCACGAACACCGATTGGACGATCCCGCGTGAGCGCGGGGTCGCACCGGGAAACGGCACCCTCGTGTCCGCTGTGCACACCGCCATCGGCCGCCTCGCGACCGTCGCCGGCAAGCCCGAGGTGCCGATCTTCGAAGAGGCGACCGAGCGGTTCGCTGCGACGAAGCCGCTGTTCATCGGCGACCGTCTGGACACCGACATCCTCGGCGCCGTACGCGCGGGCATCGACTCGGCTCTGGTGCTCACGGGAATCGATCGACCGAAGCACGTTCTCGCTGCTCCCGAGGGATCGCGCCCGACCTACATCCTCAGCGATCTCCGGGAGCTGCACCAGCAGTATCCGGAGACGACGGTGAAGGACGGCGTCCACTCGGTCAACGGGGCATCGGTACGTGTCGTCGGCGCCGACGTCGAGATCATCGCCGAGGGCGACTCGCAGATCGATCTGCTGCGCGCCGGCGCGGCCGCGATCTGGGCCTCGGGCACGCCGGTGTTCGTGCTGCGCGTGCCGGAGCGACTCTATGACGACCCGTTCCATCGCCCCTGAGATCTGCCCCTGAGATCTGCCCCTGAGATCCGGCCCTGAACGCCGACGTGGCTTCGCCGACGTGTCGTCGCCGCCGCGTACAGTAGAAGCGTGAGCGAAGAGACGACGAACGCACCGACCGATGGTCTGTGGAGTCGCCTGCGCCTGATCGAGGGGCAGCCGCTCGCCGCCCGCGCAGACGCGTACTCCGGATTGCACGACGAGTTGTCGCGCAGGCTCGACAGCGGCGCCAGGATCGACCAGCGCGACGCGCCGGGCGCCCGATGACGCGACTCGACGCCGCCCTCGCCGCTCGAGGACTCGCTCGCTCGCGCACGCACGCGGCCTCCCTCATCGCTGACGGCGTCGTGAGCGTCGATGGCCGCCCCGTCGTGAAGCCGTCGACATCAGTCGCAGAGTCGTCGGAGATCACGGTCGCCGGCGCCGACCACTACGTCGGACGTGCGGCGCATAAGCTCATCGCCGCACTCGACGCGTTCGGCATCGTGGTCGACGGGCGGCTCGCCCTCGACATGGGTGCGTCGACCGGCGGCTTCACCCAGGTGCTGCGCGAGCGCGGCGCCCGCCGAGTCCTGGCGGTCGACGTGGGGCACGATCAGCTCGCCGCCTCCGTCGCCGACGACCCCGGTGTCGTGAGCGTCGAGGGCTACAACGTCCGGTACATGACCCCCGAGAACCTCGCAGCGGCGACGGGCGAAGCCGCGCCGCCCGACCTCGTGGTGGGCGATCTCTCCTTCATCTCGCTCGAACTCGTGCTCCCGGCCGTCGCGGCGGTGGCTCCGGCAGGAGCTGACATCGTCCTGCTCGTCAAACCACAGTTCGAGGTCGGACGCACGGCAGTTCGCGGCGGGCTCGTGACCGACCCCGCGACGCGATCGGACGCGGTGGCGCGCACCGTCTGGAGCGCGTGGGATGTGGGCCTCGGAATGCTCGGCATCCTGCCCTCTCCGATCCTCGGGACGCACGGCAACGCGGAGTACCTGGTACACCTCGCGCCGGGCCGGGGCAGCGATCCGTCAGAATGGTCGGACCGCATCAACGCAGTGACAGGGGGACGATGAACGAGCGCAACATCCTGGTCGTCGCCCATGCGGGCCGCGCTGATACGGTGGCCGCCGCGCGGTGGGTGACCGACGCTCTGCGCGGAGCGGGTGCGCGTCCGGTGCTCGCCGCGGACGACAGCGCCGATCTCTGCGCAGTCGACCAGCACTTCGCCGACGTCGACGTGCTCGGCGAGACCGTGCAGCAGGAAGACCTCGAACTCGCCATCGTCCTCGGCGGCGACGGCACGATCCTGCGTGCCGCGGAGCTCGTCCGCGGCTGTGCCGCGCCCGTTCTCGGGATCAACATGGGGCATGTGGGATTCCTGGCCGAGATCGACCGCGATGACATGGACGATGCGGTTCGACGGGTGATCGCCCGCGACTACGAGGTCGAGGAACGGCTGGCCCTCTCGATCCGTGTCAAGGACGTCGACGGGGCCGTCGTGTACGAGACCTTCGCGCTGAACGAGGCCACGGTCGAGAAGGCCAGCCGTGAGCGCATGATCGAGGTCGTGCTCGAGATCGACGGGCGCCCGCTGTCGAGCTTCGGCTGCGACGGCATGGTGGTGTCGACCCCGACCGGGTCGACCGCCTACAACTTCTCGGCGGGCGGGCCCGTCATCTGGCCGAGTGTCGAGGCCATCGCGGTCGTCCCACTGTCGGCGCATGCGCTTTTCGCGAAGCCTCTCGTCGTCAGCCCGGATGCGGCGGTGGCGATCGAGATGCTCGAGGGCACGTCGGGTTCCGGCATCCTGTGGTGCGATGGCCGGCGCTCTCACGACCTGCCGCCCGGAGCGCGCGTGGTGGTGAGGCGGTCGTCCCGGCCCGTGCGGCTCGCGCGCCTGCATCCGACCGAGTTCACCGACCGCCTGGTGCGCAAGTTCCAGCTGCCGGTCGCCGGCTGGCGAGGGCAGGGGGTGACGGCATGATCGAGGAGATGCGGATGCAGGGGCTCGGCGTCATCGCCGATGCCGTTCTGCCCCTCGGAGCAGGTTTCACCGCGATCACTGGCGAGACCGGCGCGGGAAAGACCATGGTCGTCACCGGGCTCGGCCTGCTGTTGGGCCAGCGCGCCGACTCCGGCGCCGTGCGTGCGGGGTCGTCGCAGGCCTCGGTGGCCGGCGTATGGGTCGTACCGGAGTCCGGCGACGTCGCCGACATCGTGACGGATGCCGGCGGAGAGCTGGAACCGGCCGGTGCGGGGCTCGCAGAACTCTACGTCTCGCGCACGCTCAACGCCGAAGGGCGCAGCAGGGCCAGCGTGGGCGGACGGGCAGCGCCTGCGGGGGTGCTCTCGGCGCTCGCGGAGGAACTCGTCGTCGTGCACGGACAGTCGGAGCAGCTGCGGCTGAAGTCCGCGTCCGCGCAGCGCGACGCGCTCGACCGATTCGGAGGCGCTCCGATCGCGACCGCACTCGAGGCCTACACGCGGGCGTACGGCACGTGGCGTGACCTCGACGCCGAGATCACCGACATCACCGAGAACCGCGACCGCAGGGCCGAAGAGGCCGGCCGTCTGCGCGACGCGCTCGCGCTCATCGAGGCCACTGCTCCCGAGCCGGGAGAGGATGCCGAGCTCGGCGCCCGAGCCGAACGTCTCGCGAATGCCGAGGAGCTTCGGTTAGCTGCCTCGCAGGCGCACGGTGCTCTCTCGAACGAAGAGGGGGAGCCCGACGTCACGGCGCTGCTGGCCGAGGCCCGGCGCGTGCTCGAGCGTGCCTCGGACGCCACGCTCACCGACATCGCAGAGGCTCTCGCCGATATCGGCTACCGCGTCACCGACCTCGCAGGACAGCTGTCCGCGTACCTCGCCGACCTCGATGAGACCGGCCCGCATGAGCTCGCAGCCGTCGAGGAGCGCCGCGCTGCGCTCGGTGTGCTGATCCGCGCGCACGGATCGCTCGAGGAAGCTCTGGAACTCTGGCAGAGCGGCTCCGCCCGACTCGCCGAGCTCGATGACGACGGGGAACGACTCGAGCGACTGCAGGCCGAGCGCGATGCAGCCCGCGCGGACCTCGATCTGAAGGCGGAGAATCTGACAGCCGCGCGAACCTCGGCCGCCGCCAGGCTCGGCGCTGCCGTGAGCGACGAGCTCCACGCCCTCGCCATGCCGGATGCCCGCCTCGAGGTCGCGGTGGCGCCGGGCGCCGAGACCACCCACGGTCGCGACGACGTCTCTATCCTCCTCGCACCGCATCCCGGTGCCGAGCCGCGCTCGGTGGCCAAGGGGGCATCCGGGGGAGAGCTCTCCCGGGTGATGCTCGCGATCGAGGTCGTCATCGCCGGGACGGACCCCGTGCCCACCTTCGTGTTCGACGAGGTCGACGCCGGCATCGGCGGCGCCGCCGCGATCGAGGTCGGGCGACGACTCGCCCGACTCGCAGAGACGTCGCAGGTCATCGCCGTGACGCATCTCGCTCAGGTGGCGGCGTTCGCCGGCAACCACCTCTCGGTCGTCAAGTCCCACGACGGCGCAGTCACCGCCTCGAGTGTGCGCCGTCTCGAGGGGACCGAACGCGAAGCCGAGATGGCGCGACTGCTCTCCGGTCTGACCGATTCCGACGCCGCACTCACCCATGCCCGAGAACTTCTCAGCCTCGGCACCTCCACCGCCTGATAGGATCGAAGCCCGTGATGAACTCTTCTTCTGCGGGGCCCAAGAACGACACGACCAAGCACATCTTCGTGACTGGTGGTGTCGTTTCGTCTTTGGGCAAGGGGCTCACCGCCGCGAGCCTCGGTAACCTCCTCACCGCCCGCGGACTCCGCGTCGTGATGCAGAAGCTCGACCCGTATCTGAACGTCGATCCCGGCACCATGAACCCCTTCCAGCACGGTGAGGTGTTCGTCACGGACGACGGTGCAGAGACCGATCTCGACATCGGCCACTACGAGCGCTTCCTCGACATCAACCTGTCGCAGGCTGCGAACGTCACGACCGGCCAGATCTACTCGCAGGTCATCGCCCGCGAACGCCGCGGCGAGTACCTCGGCGACACGGTGCAGGTGATCCCGCACATCACCGACGAGATCAAGCGCCGCATGCGTCTGCAGGCGACCGAGGACCCGCGTCCCGATGTCATCATCACCGAGGTCGGCGGCACCGTCGGCGACATCGAATCGCAGCCGTTCCTGGAGTCCGCGCGTCAGCTGCGCCATGAGCTCGGCCGCGACAGTGTGTTCTTCGTGCATGTCTCCCTCGTGCCCTTCATGGGCGCATCCGGTGAGCAGAAGACCAAGCCCACCCAGCACTCGGTCGCCGCCCTCCGCCAGGTCGGCATCCAGCCCGATGCACTCGTGCTCCGCAGCGACCGCCCGGTCAGCGAGAGCAACCGCAACAAGATCGCGCTCATGTGCGACGTCGACGCCGAGGGCGTCATCAACACGGTCGACCTGCCGAGCATCTACGACATCCCGTCGACGCTCAACGATCAGGGCCTCGACTCGTACATCGTCCGCCGCCTGGGTCTCGATCGGAAGGCCGCCGCCGATGTCGACTGGTCGCGCTGGAGCAAGGTCCTGCACGCGGTGCACAACCCCAAGCACGAGGTGACGATCGGCCTGGTCGGAAAGTACATCGACCTGCCCGACGCGTACCTCTCGGTGACCGAAGCGCTCAAGGCGGGTGGCTTCGCGCAGGAGACCAAGGTCAACATCCGCTGGATCCCGTCCGACCTGTGCGAGACGCCCGAGGGCGCGAAGGAGCAGCTGGGCGCGCTCGACGGGATCTGCGTTCCCGGAGGCTTCGGCATCCGCGGCATCGAGGGCAAGCTCGGCGCGCTGAAGTTCGCCCGTGAGCAGGGGATCCCGACCCTGGGTCTCTGCCTGGGCCTGCAGTGCATGGTCATCGAGTACGCCCGGGATGTCGCCGGGATCGAGGGCGCCTCGTCGAGCGAGTTCGACCCCGAGACCGCAGCCCCCGTGATCGCGACCATGGCCGAGCAGATCGAGATCCTCGACGGGGGAGACCTGGGCGGCACCATGCGCCTCGGCCTCTATCAGGCGGCTCTCGCCGAGGGTTCGCTGGCGCGTGAGCTGTACGGCGCGCCCGAGGCATCCGAGCGCCACCGCCACCGCTACGAGGTCAACAACGCGTACCGCACGCGTCTGGCCGACGCCGGACTGGTGTTCTCGGGCCTGAACCCCGACCTCGACCTGGTCGAGTTCGTGGAGCTGCCCCGCGATGTGCACCCGTACTACATCGCCACCCAGGCGCACCCCGAGCTCCGCTCGCGTCCGACCGACCCGCACCCGCTGTTCCGCGGACTGGTGGGCGCGGCGATCGCGCGTCACCGGTCGAGCGAACTGTTCGATGTCGACGCTGCCGATGCCTGAGTCGATCGAGAATCTGCGCGACGAGCCCTTCGTTCCGGAGGTGCTCCGGAGCGACCTCGCCTACCAGGGTGCGGTGTGGAACGTGCGCGACGACCTCGTCCGCTACGGCGAGGGCGAGATCCGTCGGCAGTACGTGGAGCACACCGGAGCGGTGGCGATCCTCGCTCTCGACGAACAGGACAGGGTGCTGTTGATCCAGCAGTACCGGCATCCGATCCGTCATCGCGATTGGGAGTTGCCCGCCGGCCTGCTCGACGTCGCGGGGGAGGAGCCCCTCAAGGCGGCGAAGCGCGAACTCGCGGAGGAGGCCGACCTGGTCGCCGAGCGCTGGGAACCGCTCGTCTCGTCGTGGACCACCCCGGGCGGGAACGACGAGGTGATCCACCTCTTTCTCGCGACCGGCATCTCGTCGGCTCCGGCCGCCCATGAGCGCGAAGACGAAGAGGCCGACATCCGCGTCGAGTGGGTCCCGCTCGGCGAGGCCGTCGACGCGGTGCTCGACGGACGCATGCGCAACGGCATCCTGACGATCGGGGTGCTGGCGACCGCGCAGCGACTGCGCGACCGGAGCTGACGTGCAGCTCGATCGTGCGCTGGACACCTACCTGCGCCACGTCACGATCGAGCGCGGGCTCAGCGAGCACACCATCGCGGCGTACCGGCGCGATCTCGGCGGGTACCTCGACTGGCTGCATGCATCGGGGGTCACCGACACCGGGGAGATCACTCCGGCCGTGGTCGGTGACTTCATCGCCGAGAGGTCGGGCGGTGATCCGGCCCCGGCGGCGACGAGCCTCGCGCGGCTGCAATCCTCGGTTCGCGGCTGGCACAGGTTCCTGGCACGCGAGGGAGTCGAGGCCGATGACCCGAGCGGACGCCTGCGTCCCCCCAAGGCACCGCGCCGCCTGCCGAAGGCCCTGACGATCGATCAGGTCGAGCGCCTGCTGAACGCCCCGTCTGCCGAGGAGCCCCTCGGCATCCGCGATCGCGCGCTGCTCGAGCTGCTCTACGCGACGGGGGCCCGGGTCTCCGAAGCCGTGGGGCTCGACGTCGACGATCTGGCTCACGGTGACGTCCTGCGACTGCGCGGCAAGGGTTCGAAGGAGCGGATCGTCCCGGTGGGCTCTTACGCCCGCAGTGCGGTCGACGCGTATCTGACGCGGGTGCGCCCCCAGCTCGCGGCGTCCGGGCGTGCCTCGGCGCGGTTGTTCCTCGGTGCGCGGGGCGCACCGCTGTCACGGCAGAGCGCGTGGCTCGTGATCCGCGCGGCCGCCGAGCGCGCGCAGATCACGGCCGAGGTGTCTCCGCACACTCTCCGGCACTCCTTCGCGACCCATCTGCTCCAGGGCGGTGCGGATGTGCGTGTGGTGCAGGAGCTGCTCGGTCATGCCTCCGTCGCGACCACCCAGATCTACACGCACGTGTCCGTCGACACTCTCCGGGACGTCTACGCGACCTCGCATCCGCGGGCGCGATAGCGGCATCCGAGACCCCGCGACGTCATCCTTCGGAGGTATCTTCGTCCGCCATTTGGGGGACGCGGCGATCGATGCTCTCCCCCTAGTGTTACTCGGGACCGCCGATCTCTGTGCGTCGGCGATGAATGGAGTAAGACATGCGTACCACCGGTCCTCTTGCCGCGCTCGCTGCAACCGCTCTGGTGTTCACTCTCGCCGGGTGCTCCGGCGCGACCGACGGCGAGCTCACCTACGAGGACTCGCCGCTGAACGAGTACCTCTCCGCCGCGTACGGCGGAGACCTCTCGCCCGAGGAGCAGCAGAAGCAGTTCGAGGAACGGCAGCTGAAGACCGAGGAGCTGATGGCGGAGTGCATGGCCGAAGAGGGCTTCGAGTACACGCCGAACACGCAGAACGGTGGCATGGTCTTCTCCGACGATGAGGTCGAGTGGGAGCCGGAGAAGAAGGACTGGGTCGCGAAGTACGGATACGGGATCGTGAACAACCCGTACAACGAGGTCATGCAGGAGGGCGGGTCGGAGGAGTACGTTGACCCGAACTCGGAGTACGTCGAGTCCCTCTCTGAGTCGGAGCAGACCGCGTACTACGAGACCGCCTACGGCGTGCCGCCCGAGGAGGAGGAGCTCGCCGAGGACGGGAGCTACGAGTACAACTGGGAGGACGCGGGGTGCCAGGGATGGGCTCAGCACGAGCTCGAGGGCGAGGACCCGTGGCAGTCCGACGAGTTCGCAGACCTGCGCGACAAGATGAACGCCGTGTTCACCGAGGCGCAGGAATCGCCGGAGCTGAAAGACCTGAACGCCGAGTGGGCCGCGTGCATGGATGATGCCGGCGAGCCCGGATTCACCGCGCAGCTCGATGCGCAGCAGTCGATCTCCGACGAGCAGAGCGCTCTCTTCGACGCCGCATACGGTGACGGCACGACGGAGGTCGACGTCGAGTCGCCCGATTTCGTGGACCCGTCCGAGTCGCCGGAGATGAAGGAGCTCGGCGAGCGCGAGATCGAGCTGGCCCTCGTCGACCTGGAGTGCAAGGAGAAGACGTCGTACATGAAGCAGGCGCTCGAGATCCAGTTCGCGATCGAGGAGAAGTTCATCGCCGAGAACAAGGCGGACCTCGAGGCGTTCAAGGCAGCCGCCGAGCAGAACAGCTGACATGAAGGACGACGAGACACCGACGACTGAACTTCCCGCCGAGCTCCTTCCCGAGCAGACCCCCGACCTCGCGCCGGAAGAGGGGGCACAGACCGACGACGTCGACACGTCCCGCGTGAGCGGGTGGCGACGGATCCTCCGCGGCAACCGGACGCTGTGGATCGTGGCGGCCTGCGCTGTGGTCAGCCTGGTCGCCGGACTGCTGGTCGGTCGCTTCCTGATCTCCCCGGCCGATGCGAGCGAGACGCCGGATCCCGGTCTCGTCACCGTACCCGTCGAGTTCGGGGCGCTCAGCAACGATGTGACCCTCCGCGCCGACGTCGGATACGCGGATGCCGTCGAGGTGACGATCGACACCACGGGCGGCGGCAGCGTCGTGACCGGATCTGTGCCGGAGGTCGGAGCCACGCTCAACCCGCTGTCGATCGCGCTCGAGGTCGAAGGTCGACCCGTGATCGTGCTGCCGGGCGAGCTTCCGGCCTACCGGACGCTGCGGGTCGGAGTCTCCGGCCCCGACGTCATCCAGTTGAAGCAGGCGCTCGTGAGCATCGGCATCGATGCCGGGGATGTGTCGTCGAACCTGTTCGACCAGACGACGGCGAACGCGGTCGGGCAGCTGTACGCCCAGGCGGGATACCCCCTGCCGTCCCCCGAGGAGGGGGCGGAGGACACCGTTCGCGCCGCGGAGGAGGGCGTCCGCGCTGCTCAGAGCGGGGTCGCGCAGGCGGAGCAGGCGCTCGCTGCTGCGGGAGCCGGTCCTTCGAGCCTCGAGACCTGGCAGGCCGATGTCCGCGTGGCTCAGGCGGAGCAGGCGCTCGCGGACGCGAAGAACGGCGCCGAGGGGACGAACGTCCAGCAGGCGGAATGGGATCTGCAGACGGCTCGCCTCGAGCGCGACCAGCTGTGGGCGGGGAAGGACACCGGAGCGGAGAGAGCAGCTCTCGATGCTGCGCGTCAGCAGGTCGGGGCGGCCGAGGAATCGCTCGCGAGTGCGCGCGAGAGCGTCCTTCCGTACTTGCCCTCGAGTGAGGTGCTGTTCCTCACGGAGCTGCCGCGACGCGTCGATGCGGTGAACGTGAAGCGCGGCAGCGCCATCTCGGGCGCCGTCATGACGGTATCCGGAGCGACGGTGCGCCTCACGGGCGCGGCAGCCGAAGCCGACGCGCGACTGCTCGAGGTCGGTGCTGAGGGAGTCTTCGAGCTCCCCGACGGCACCGAGCACCGCGCGGTCGTCTCAGAGCTGAAGCCGGGGAAGGATGCCAAGGCACGCTGGGAGGTTCTCTTCGAGCCGGACCCTCTGACCGCGGAGCAGATCTCTCAGTTGCAGGGGAGCAACGTGCGGGTGCGTATCGCGGTAGGCGCGACTGAGGGCGACGTTCTCTCGGTGCCGCTCGCTGCGCTCACCGCCGGCCCCGGAGGTGAATCGCGCATCGAGGTCGTCGAGTCGGACCCCCGCGAGGGTGCGGATGCGAAGACGCGACTGGTCGTCGTCGAGACCGGGCTCGCCGCCAAGGGCGCGGTGGAGGTCACTCCCGTCGAGGGCGAACTCGACGAAGGCGATCTCGTGGTGGTGGGCAAGTGACCGACGCGCAGACGTCGATCCTGCCCGCCGCGTCCGACGTCGATCCTGTCGTGCCGCTCGTCGAACTGCGCGACGTGACGCGATCGTTCCCGGGGCCGCCTGAGGTCCAGGCGCTCAAGGCGGCCACCCTCGCGGTGGCGCCGGGCGATTACATCTCGATCGTCGGCCCCAGTGGCTCGGGCAAGTCGACGATGCTCAACATCCTCGGGCTCCTCGATCGTCCGAGCGTGGGCGAGTACCGCCTGTCGGGCTCGCTCACGGGCGATCTCTCGGACGACGAGCGCGCCGCTGTTCGCGCGCGATTCATCGGATTCGTGTTCCAGTCGTTCCATCTGCTGCCGCGACGCACCGTGCTCGACAACGTGCTGCTGCCGATGCTGTACAGCGGTGTCCCGCGGCGCGAGCGCGAAGAGCGCGCACGCGAAGCCCTGACGCGGGTGGGCCTCGGGCACCGGATCGACTTCTTCCCGAACTCGCTCTCGGGCGGTGAACGACAGCGGGTCGCGGTCGCACGTGCCGTGGTGAGCGGACCCCGGTTGCTGCTGGCGGACGAGCCGACCGGAAACCTCGATCAGCGCACCTCGGGCGAGGTCATGTCGCTGTTCGAGGAGCTGAACGAAGACGGACTCACCCTCATCGTCATCACCCACGATGACGGCGTCGCGCGTCGCGCCCGGCGGTGCATCCGCATCTCCGACGGTCGATTGAGCGAGCTGTGATCGGCCGGTTCCGTCGTACGCGCCGCACGGACCGCGACGACGCTCAGGTCTCGACGAGCGATGCCGCGGGCACGCCGCTCGTGCCGGCGATCGCGCACGCTGACCGGTTCACGTTCCAGGACCTCGTCGCGGAGGCGACGTCGGACATCGGCTCGCGGCCGGCACGGCTGGTCATGACGATCCTCGGCACAGTGCTCGGCATCGCCTCGCTCGTGGCGACGATCGGCTTCGCGCAGACGGCGGCCGCGCAGATCGCGAGCCAGTTCGACGGGGCGGCGGCGACGCGGGTCGTGGTGACCGCCGCGAAGGCGCAGTCGGGTTCCCAGAACCAGAGTGTCGCCGCGGGGCGGCTGCCGTGGGACTCGCCCGATCGTGTGACCTCCCTCGCGGGAGTCGAGAGCGCGACGCTGCTCGGCGAGGTCGAGCTCACCGAGGGGGAGACGATCACGGCGGTGCCGGTGAACGACCCCTCGGCTGCGGCAGTCGCATCGCCTCGACTGTTCTCGGCGTCGCCCGATCTGCTCGACACCGCAGAGGGTGGCCTCGTGACCGGTCGATTCTTCGACTCCGGGCACGACTCGCGCGCCGACAGGGTCGCCGTGCTCGGCAAGCGGGCGGCCGAACGCATGGGCATCAACCGGGTCGACTCCCAGCCGTCGGTCTTCATCGGCGGAGTCGCCTATGCGGTGATCGGCATCGTGGACGGGATGGAGCGTCGCAGCGAACTGCAGGATGCCGTGATCATCCCGACCGGATCCGCACGAGCCGACTTCGGGCTGCTCGCGCCCTCAGAGCTCGACATCCGGATCGCCGTGGGAGCCGGCCCCCAGGTGGCGAAGCAGGCGGTCGTCGCTCTGCAACCCGATGACCCCGAGAGCCTCGAGGCCAAGGCGCCGTCGGGAGCCTCCGACCTGAGCCAGAGCGTGCAGTCGGACGTGAATGTGGTGTTCCTGATCCTCGGCGTCATCGCCCTGCTGGCCGGTGGTCTGGGCATCGCGAACGTCACGCTGCTCTCGGTGATGGAACGGATCGGCGAGATCGGTCTGCGTCGTGCGCTCGGCGCGACGCGCCGGCAGATCGGGGCCCAGTTCATGGTCGAGTCGATAGTGATCGGCTTCATCGGCGGACTCATCGGCTCTGCGCTCGGGGTGTTCGCGGTGATCGCGGTCGCCGTGGTGCAGGGGTGGACGCCGGTCACTGATCCGCTGATCGCGCTCGCAGGCGCGGTTCTCGGTGCGGTCGTCGGCTGGGGGTCCGGCTGGTACCCGGCGCGCCGCGCCGCGCGCGTCGAACCGGTCGCCGCTCTGCGCGGGGCGTGACCGCTCGGGCCTTCACCTGAGTGGCCACGCCGCGCGCCGAGGGCGCAGCACGGAGCCCTGCCGCTAGAATCGATCAAGCACGAAGGAGCAGGAGAATCGGTGGTTGAGAAAGCGGCGAAGTCCAGGGCGAAGTCACAGAAGGCTGACGAGACGCCCCTCGGACCGACCGGTCGTCCCTATCACGGGTTCCCGACCCCTGCACCACTGACCTCGCACGGCCCTGCGCGCATCATCGCCCTGTGCAATCAGAAGGGTGGGGTCGGAAAGACGACCACCTCGATCAACCTCGCGGCGTCGCTCGCCGAGTACGGTCGCAAGGTGCTCGCCGTCGACTTCGATCCGCAGGGTGCGCTGTCGGCCGGTCTCGGTATCCAGACGCACGACGTGCCGACGATCTACGACCTGCTTCTCGACACCAAGCGCGATGCCCACGACGCGATCGTGCGATCGAACGTCGAGGGCCTCGACGTCATGCCCGCCAACATCGACCTGTCCGCGGCCGAGGTGCACCTCGTCAACGAGGTCGCACGCGAGACGATCCTCGCCCGAGTGCTCCGCCAGGTCGCGGGGGAGTACGACGTCATCCTCATCGACTGCCAGCCGTCGCTCGGACTGCTCACCGTGAACGCGCTCACCGCGGCCCACGGTGTGATCATCCCGCTCGAGTGCGAGTTCTTCGCGCTGCGCGGCGTCGCGCTGCTGATCGAGACCATCGACAAGGTCCGTGATCGCCTGAACCCGTCGATCACCATGGACGGCCTGCTCGCGACCATGTACGACCCGCGCACCCTGCACTCGCGCGAGGTCCTCGAACGTGTGGTCGAGGCATTCGGAGACGACGTCCTCGAGACCGTGATCGGCCGCACCGTGAAGTTCCCCGACGCGTCGGTGTCGGGTGTGCCCATCACCGAGTTCGCTCCCGAACACGCCGCCGCGCAGGCCTATCTGCGGCTTGCGCGGGAGCTGGTCGCCCGTGGCGCCGTCGCCTGACGAGAGCTCTGTCGACACGACGGATGCCGTCGATCCCGCGCCCGAGGACTCGGGCTTCCGTGTCTCCCTGTCGAACTTCGACGGCCCCTTCGATCTGCTGCTGAACCTCATCTCGAAGCACGAGATGGACATCACCGAGGTCTCCCTCAGCGCGGTCACGAACGAGTTCATCGCCTATCTGAAGGAGCTCGACGACGACGAAGAGCTCGACCAGGCATCGGAGTTCCTCGTCGTCGCCGCGACGCTGCTCGACATGAAGGTGGCCGGGTTGCTGCCGCAGGGAGAGCTGGTGGATGCCGAGGCGGTCGCGCTGCTCGAGGCCCGCGATCTGCTGTTCGCCCGTCTGCTGCAGTACCGCGCCTTCAAGGACGTCTCGGTGTGGTTCTCCCGGTGTCTGCATCGAGAGGGCCGGCGGCACGTCCGCGCGGTGCGGCTCGATGAGAAGCACCGCACGAAGACCCCTGAACTGGTCTGGACGCTCAGCGTCGATGACTTCGGGGCGCTGGCGCTGCTCGCGTTCGCTCCGAAGGAGATCCCGCACGTCGGGCTCGATCACCTGCACGCGCCGCTCGTCAGCATCCGCGAGCAGGCGGCGATCGTCGTCACCCTTCTCCGCAGCGCCGAGTCGGTGAACTTCCGCGAGCTCGTGGCCGGGGTGCAGGAGCCGGGGATCGTGGTCGCCCGCTTCATCTCGGTGCTCGAGCTGTACCGACACGCCGCGCTCTCGTTCGAGCAGCTCGAGCCACTCGGCGAGCTCACCCTCCGCTGGTCGGCCGAGTCCTGGTCGGATGAGACACTCGCAAGCCTGGGGGCTGACTATGACCGATGACATGACGACACCGCTCGCAGAATCTCCGCTTGCCGAGTCGCCGCTCGCAGAGCGGATCGAGGCGATCCTGCTGATCATCGACGAGCCGATCGGGCTGGTCGCCCTCGCCGCCGCCGTGGGGTCGCCGGTGGCGGCCGTGCGACAGGCGCTCGAGACTCTCGTCGACGACTACGACGGACGCGGTCACGGCCCGCGTCGTGGGTTCGAGCTGCGCGAGGTGGGCGGTGGGTGGCGGCTCTATGTGCGGGATGATCACGACGACCTCGTCGCCGAGTTCATCGGCGGGCAGGCCCCCGCCCGTCTGTCGCAGGCGGCACTCGAGACGCTCGCCGTGATCGCCTACAAGCAGCCCGTGACTCGCAGCCAGGTCGCATCGATCCGCGCGGTGAACGTCGATTCGGTGGTTCGCACTCTGCTCGCTCGAGGGCTCATCACCGAGCTCTTCGCCGACGCGGAGACGGGCGCGATCAACTACGGCACCACCGACGCGCTGCTCCAGCACCTCGGCATCAACTCGCTCGATGAGCTGCCACCGATCTCACCTCTGCTCGACGACGGGGCAGACGGTTTCGACGAAGGGACCATCCGATGACCTCTCCCGTATCTGCTGACGCGGCACAGCCCGAGGGCGTCCGCCTGCAGAAGGTTCTGTTCGACGAAGGGACCATCCGATGACCTCTCCCGTATCCGCCGACGCGGCACAGCCCGAGGGCGTCCGCCTGCAGAAGGTTCTCGCCGCAGCGGGCGTGGCGTCTCGCCGCGTCGTCGAGCAGTACATCGTCGAGGGGCGTATCCGCGTCAACGGCGAGACCGTGACCGAGCTCGGTCGGCGTATCGACCCCGAGAACGACCTCGTCGATATCGACGGCACCGCCGTGCAGCTCGACGTCTCGAAGCGCTATGTGATGCTCAACAAGCCCACCGGCGTCGTGAGCAGTATGCGCGACGAGAGCGGCCGGCCCGATCTGAGGCGCTTCACCGAGGACTACGAGGAGCGTCTGTACAACGTCGGCCGGCTGGATGCCGAGACGAGCGGGCTGCTGATCCTGACCAACGACGGCGCGCTCGCCCACGTATTGGCGCACCCCTCGTTCGGGGTCACGAAGGTCTACATCGCCAAGGTCGAGGGCGCGGTGACCGCTCAGACCATCGCGAAGCTCACGAAGGGCATCGAGCTCGAGGACGGCCCGATCGCCGCGGACAAGGCTCGTCTGCTCGACACCTCGCGTGGGTCGAGTCTCGTGGAGCTGACCCTCCACTCGGGACGCAACCGCATCGTGCGCCGCATGCTCGCGGCAGTGGGGCACCCCGTGACGGAACTCGTGCGGCGCCAGTTCGGACCCCTGCACCTGGGAACGCTCCCTGCGGGCCGGACCCGTGAACTGAGTAAAATCGAACTCGGTGCGCTGTTGACTCTCGCGCGCCGTGATTCCGGTGTCGCCGAGGCGCCAGGCGAGCAGCAGGAGAACGAGTGACCGATACGACGAGTGCGCCCGCACGGGTGCAGCCCTCGGGCTCCGTCGCGCCTCGCGTCGCGACTCGCCTGTCGGGGACCGTCCGCATCGTCGGAGCGGGCCTCCTGGGCGCGAGCATCGGCCATGCCCTGCGGGCCAAGGGAATCGACGTCGTTCTCTCCGACACGTCGCCGGCGCAGCTCCGCCTCGCCATCGACTACGGTGCGGGACGGGCAGCTGTCGACGACGATGCCCCTGCGCTCGTGGTCGTCGCCGTTCCTCCGGACGTGACCGCCGACGTCATCCAGGCCGAGCTCGAGCGACACCCGGATGCTGTCGTGACCGACGTGGCGAGTGTGAAGCTCGAGCCGTTCCGCGAGTTGCAGAGGCGCGGCGTCGATCTGACGCGCTACATCGGCTCGCACCCGCTGGCAGGGCGTGAGCGCGGGGGAGCGATCTCGGCGCGCGCCGACCTCTTCATCGGTCGCCCGTGGGTCGTGTGCCGCGATCACGATACGAAGGCCGCGGATCTCGCCCTCGTCGAGTCGCTCGCCCTCGATGTGGGGGCCACACCGGTCGAGATGACTCCGGAAGAGCACGATCGCTCGGTCGCCCTGACTTCGCACGTGCCCCAGGTCGTCGCGAGTCTGTTGGCCGGCCGTCTCGCCGGCGCCGACGAGGGCGCTCTGCGGCTGGCCGGGCAGGGCGTGCGCGACACGACGCGCATCGCCGCATCCGCCCCCGAACTGTGGGTGCAGATCCTCGGAGCGAACGCACGGCCCGTCGTCGAGATCCTGGATGCGCTGGCAGACGATCTGCGCCAGGTGTCGGATGCGCTTCGAGCACCCGATGCGCCGGGATCGCGTCGCGTCGTGGCGGAGACCATCCGCCAGGGCAACGACGGCGTCGAGCGTCTGCCCGGCAAGCACGGTCAGAATCAGCGCTTCGAGACGCTCGTGGTCATGGTGGACGACACCGCGGGCCAGCTGGGCCGCCTGTTCGGCGAGCTCGGCGAGCTCGGTGTGAATGTCGAGGATCTGCGACTCGAGCATTCGCCGGGCGCGCAGTTCGGCCTGGCCGAGATCAGCGTCGACCCGGCCGCGCTGCACGGCGCCATCACAGGACTTCAGGAACGCGGCTGGCGGATTGCAGGTACGAGCAATGACTGATCTTTCGACGAATGCGCAGCAGCGCGTGGCGACCGGCGCCGACTTCATCGCGATCGACGGCCCTGCCGGATCCGGCAAGTCCAGCGTCTCCAAAGCCGTGGCTCGCACGCTCGGCTTCGGGTACCTCGACACCGGGTCGGCGTACCGCGCTCTCGCCTGGCACGTGCTCCACCGCGGTGCCGACACCGCGGACGCGGACGCGGTGCTCGCCGCGGCATCCGACTTCCCGGTGAGCCTCGGGCTCGACCCCGACGACCGCACGGTGCGAGTCGGTGACGTCGACGTGACGGAGGCGATCCGCGAACCCCGCGTCTCAGGTGCGGTGAGCGGCGTCGCCCGCGTCGCCGAGGTCCGTGAGCAGGTCAACCGCCTGTTCCGATCGCTCGTCGCCGAGGCTTCATACCCCGCGGTGGTCGTCGAAGGACGTGACATCACCACGGTGGTCGCTCCCGATGCCCCCGTGCGGATCCTTCTGACCGCAGCGCCCGAGGTGCGCGCAGCCCGACGAGCCGGAGAGCTCGCGGGTGAGAACGCCGAGGCTGTGGCTGCGGCGCTGCACAAGCGCGACGCGTCTGACAGCGCCGTCGTCGATTTCCTGAATGCCGCAGACGGCGTCGAGGTGGTCGACTCGACCGACCTCGATTTCCCCCAGACCATCGACGCCGTGCTCACGGTGATCGAACGACTCCGAGGAGCACAGCATGGCTGACGACGAATACGAAGGCGGCCCCGACCAGCTCGCCGAGAAGATGGAGTCGCTCGACGAGCAGCTCGCCGAGGCCCGCGCGGAGACGCTGCGCCAGGGTCTCGCCGACTACGAGCTCGACGACGAGGATGCCGCGCTTCTCGCTGGTATCACGATGGGCGAGGACGGCATCCAGTTCATGCCGGCGCTGCCGGTGGTGGCGATCGTCGGGCGACCGAACGTGGGCAAGTCCGCGCTCGTCAACCGCATCCTCGGTCGCCGCGAAGCCGTCGTGGAGGACACTCCCGGCGTGACGCGTGACCGTGTGACGTACAAGGCCGAGTGGACCGACCGACGCTTCACGCTGGTCGACACCGGAGGATGGGAGCCCGACGCGAAGGGCATCGACCGTTCGGTCGCCGCCCAGGCCGAGGTCGCGATCGATCTCTCCGATGTCGTGCTGTTCGTGGTCGACGCCATGGTGGGGGCGACCTCGACCGATGAGCACGTCGTGAAGCTGCTGCGCAAGAGCGGCAAGCCGGTCTTCCTCGTCGCGAACAAGATCGACGACGGCCGCCAGGAGCCTGAGGCCGCCGCGTTGTGGAACCTCGGTCTCGGTGAGCCGTATCCGGTGTCGGCGATCCATGGCCGTGGTGTCGCAGATCTGCTCGACGCCGTGTTGACGAAGCTCCCCGAGGTCTCTGCCGTGGCGAAGGCCGAGATCGGCGGCCCGCGTCGCGTGGCCATTCTCGGTCGCCCGAACGTCGGCAAGTCGTCGCTGCTCAACAAGGCCGCCGGTGAGGAGCGCGTCGTCGTGAACGACCTCGCGGGAACCACGCGCGACCCCGTCGACGAGATCGTCGAGCTCGGCGGCAAGCTGTGGACGCTGGTGGACACCGCCGGCATCCGTCGTCGCGTGCACATGGCGCAGGGCGCCGACTTCTATGCCTCGCTGCGCACATCGGCCGCCCTCGAGAAGGCCGAGGTCGCCGTCGTCGTGCTCGACGTCTCCGAGACGATCAGCGAGCAGGACGTGCGCATCATCGACCTGGTGCTCGAGTCCGGGCGTGCCCTCGTGCTGGCGTTCAACAAATGGGACCGTCTCAATGACGACGACCTCGAGAACGCCGACCGCCGACGCTACCTCGAGCGCGAGATCGAGCAGGACCTGGCGCACGTCGCCTGGGCCCCGCGCGTGAACATCTCGGCGAAGACGGGTCGTCACCTCGACAAGCTCGTGCCGGCACTCGAGACCGCGCTCGAGAGCTGGGACCGCCGCATCCCCACGGGCAAGTTCAACGCCTTCCTCGCCGAGCTCGTCGCCGAGCACCCGCACCCGCTGCGTGGAGGCAAGCAGCCGCGCATTCTGTTCGGCACGCAGGCGTCGACGCGTCCGCCGACGTTCGTTCTCTTCACGACCGGCTTCCTCGACCCGGGCTACCGCCGGTTCATCCAGCGTCGCCTGCGCGAGCTGTACTCGTTCGAGGGGACGCCGATCGTCGTCAACATGCGGGTGCGCGAGAAGCGCCAGCGCTGATCCGCCGAGGCGTCCGGCGCCGATCGTCGTCATCGCTGCGTTCCCGCATGTGACTGCGATCGGTGCCGATGCCGGGATGCTGTGAAAGGCTGGAGGGGTGACTGTCGTACCTCCTGCTGCCGGTGAGCCTCGCCGCCCCGACGGACCGCGTAACCCCGGCGATGCCTGGGTCGTCGCGCCGTCGGGGGAGAAGTACTGGGGCCGTTTCGGCGCCGCAGGCCTCCTCGCCGTCGATCCGGCGCGGGGCATCCTGCTGCAGCACCGTGTGGCGTGGAGCCACTTCGGTGGGACCTGGGGTCTGCCCGGCGGTGCCATGCACGAGGGCGAGTCCGCGATCGTGGGCGCCGTCCGCGAAGCGCAGGAGGAAGCAGGTGTCCCGGATGCCTCGGTGCGCCCACGTTTCACGAGTGTGCTCGATCTCGGAATCTGGTCGTACACGACGGTGATCGCCGATGTCGTCGTGCCGTTCGAGCCGGTGATCAGCGATCCCGAGAGCCTCGCCCTGGAATGGGTGCCTGTCGACGAGGTCGATGCGCGCCCACTGCACCCCGGTTTCGCACGGGCATGGCCCGAGCTGAGGACGCTGTTGTCGGTGCATCCGGCGCTGGTCGTCGACGCGGCGAATGTGGTCGGCTCAGTGCCGGACGGCTGGTGGAAGGACCGCGCCAGCGCCACCACTCGCCTCGCTGTGCGTCTCGACGGCCTGTCGGTTCCGGCCGCTGACCTCGAGATCGGCGGAACCGAGTGGTTCCCCGAGATCGCGCTCGTGGTCGAGGGCCAGGCACGCGGCATCGAGGTACCGGCCTCGGCTCGGGAGTCCGTGCCGTTGCCTTCGCCGGGGGCGACGTCCGCATCGTCATCGCCTGATGTCGGTGAGCTGCTTCCCTCTGGAGTCGTGTCCGTGGTCGAGGCCGCCGCTGCGGGTGACGACGCGATCGTCGCGGAGGTCGCGCGTCGCGCAGCTCTCGGCCAGACAGTGATCGCCGTGACGAGCGACCGCGAGCTGCAGGAGCGCGTCGTTGCTGAGGGCGCTCTGCAGGTCCGCTCGTCCGGGTGGCTGCGCGGCATGCTTGATGCCGGCGCCTGAGTGAACTGACAGGCCATCAGACGAACATGACTCGTCGTGGTGGTGGGTCGGTGTAGGTGCGGCCGAGGGGGCTGGTCCAGGTGATGGTGCCGTCTGGTTGTTGGTGTGCGGTCCAGCGGTGTCGGTCGTGGATGTCGGGGTGTTTGAGGGTGTGGTGTCGCCGGCAGAGGTGGCTGAGGTTGTCGGTGCGGGTTTTGCCGCCTCTGGCGTGGTCGTGGGTGTGGTCGATGTCGCAGCGGTGGGTGGGCGTGCGGCATCCGGGGAATCGGCAGTGCTGGTCGCGGGCGCGCAGGAACCTGCGCATGGGTGCGGTG
>NZ_JACAFP010000025.1 GCF_015354505.1 Microbacterium sp. UFMG61
AAGATGCCTTCGTGGTTCGTATCCAGTATTAGACGCCGTTTCCAGCGCTTATCCCAGAGTCAGGGGCAGGTTGCTCACGTGTTACTCACCCGTTCGCCACTGATCCCACAGAGCAAGCTCCGTGTTCACCGTTCGACTTGCATGTGTTAAGCACGCCGCCAGCGTTCATCCTGAGCCAGGATCAAACTCTCCGTAAAAAAGAAATGCATACGACACCGGGAAAACGATGACGCAGCGAGTTTGATGCTGACCAAAGAGACAAATTCATTGCTGACTTCATCCATTGCCAACCCCCCGGGAGGAGTTGGTCTTTGATCCAAAGGAATCTCATCCAGCCGAAGCTGAATCGAGGTTATTTGGCATTTGACAAGTGCACGCTGTTGAGTTCTCAAGGATCGGATGCTCCCACGACCCAGTCATCACAACCAGGCCCGCAGGGCAACTTCTCTATCTTATCTGTGTCTTTCAGGCTGTCAAATCGACACGCCGGAAAGCTCAGAACCAGATCTGCGGCTTCGGGCTTAGCGCTCCGAGGCAACTTCACTAGCTTATCCGCTTCGGAGTCGCTGTCAAATCGACTGTTTCTCCGAGGTGGAAGCTCCAGGTCAGACAGAAGTGTGTCTGTGATCCGCTCCGAGGAGCTGATCAGTTGGAGGTGGTTCTCCGCTTGAGGGGGGTAAGGCTCTCGGCCTCTCCGCTTCCCTGTGGGGCGAACAAGTAATAAGTTACGCGGATCCCGGGGATCCGGCAAATCATCGCGATCCGCCGGGCGTGTCGCACGGTCGGCGGCGGATCACACGTCCTGCGTGCGGATGGGATACGCGAAGAAGCAGAGCCATGCCAGCGCACTGAACACCAGAGGAACCACGGCCACCATGACCCGGATGCCGGCATCCACCGACTCGGGCTGCCCCTCCCCCAGCGAGGCATCGAAACCGGAGACCGTCAGCACCACGGCGACCACCACTGCCTGCAGCACCACGGATCCGCGCACCACGAAACCGTTCACCCCGAAGTACGCGCCCTCTCGCCGGTGGCCGGTGCGCATCGCATCGTCATCGATGATCTGGGCGAGCACGACCTCGAGCAGCTGCAGCAGTCCCCCGACACCCACACCGACGCCCACTCCGACCATCGCGGCAGCCAGCACGCTCACGGGCAGCAGGTACCCGAGCACCGCGAGCCCGAACACCGCCACGCTCCACAGCAGCGCGGCGCGCGGAGTCGTGCGGCGCACGACGGCACTCCACAGCACGATCGACGGGATCGCCGTGACGAAGATCGCTCCGAGCAGCGCACTGCCCTGCCCCTCGGCGGCACGCAGCGAGTAGCGGACGTAGAACGGCAGACCCGCCAGGATCACCGCGATCGCCGTCTGCATGAAGAGCGAGCCGAGCACGTAGGGCACGAACGCGCGGTTGCGGAAGGTGTACGTCAGCTGCGCGCTCCACCTCATGGCCTCGGATGCGGCCTCCGGCACCCGCCGTTCGATCATCCCGCCGAAGAAGGACCACGCGAGCAGGGCCAGGCAGACGGCCGAGAGCACGATCGCCATCCCCGCCCAGCCGATCCACCCGTAGAGCGCCGGGGCACCGGCGGTCCCCAGCACCATGCCGAGGATCGCGAACACCTGGCGCGGCACGTTGCCCCGCGCTCTCTCCTGCGTCGTGCGGAAGATCTCGGGGAACAGCGCCGAGATGTTGAGCACCACCACCACGAACGCGATGTCGTACACGGCGACCGCGACGAGGAACCAGACGATGAGCCCGCCGGTCGGCAGCGCCGGTGGCATCCACACCAGAGCGAATGCGACCACGAGCGGCACGATGCCGAGACCGATCCAGGGGATGCGGCGCCCCCAGGGCGTGCGGATGCGGTCGGAGAGCGCCCCCACCACCGGGTTCAGCACCGCGCTCAGCACTCCGTGCGCGATCAGGGCACCGGCGATCCAGGCGGGGGCGACCCCCAGGTGGGTGACGTAGAAGTACACGACGAACGCCGAGAAGGTCTGCGCCATGAGCTGCGTCGGAAAGCCCGAGGCGCCGAACGCGATCGTCTGGGCGCGGGTCGGGGCGCCGTCCAACCGGCGCTCACGCAGGCGCAGGACCGGCGAGGTCATGCGACCGCGCTCCTCTGCAGATCACGCAGAGCACGCCACCCGATGCGCACGAGTCCCTCGTCGGCGATGACCTGCCGCACGAGCGGGTCGGCGAGAAGGCGCAGCTCCTGCCCGCGTTTCACCGCGGCGAAGTCGACGACCGCCCGCAGTTCGTCGTCGTCGACCATGGGGTGCAGGTAGATCTCGGTCACGCCGGCGGGAACCTCTCGCAGCAGAGCCAGGAACCCATCCCGCACCTGCTCGTAGCTCTCGCCGGGGACCTCCTCGAACGGATGCGTCCACAGCCGGTCGACGATCTCGACGCCGAGTGCGTCGGCCGCGGCGCCGGCCTGCTCGAGACGGCGCCTCAGCGCGGCATCCGCTCCCTCGATCACCCTCGGCAGGCGGAACGGGAGTCCGTGACGGGCGGCGAGAGCGAGCACCGGGGCGAGGAAATCGCGCCCGGTGAGCAGCCCGTAGAGCGAACCCATGTGGTTGTCGAGGTGCGTGACGTCGACGCCCGCGGCGAGCGCCGCCTGCAGCTGCGCGGCGATCTCGGCGGCGACGTCGTCGACCGAGGCCTGCTGCTCGACGGCGACCGCCCCCGCCGGGAAGTATCCGGCCTGATCGACGAGCGTGGTAGCCGTGCCGGTCAGCGGACGCCAGCGGTAGTCGGTCCACTCGCTCGTGAGCACGAGGTGCACGCCGACGTCGAGATCGGTGCGCGCCGCGGCGAATGCCAACGCCTCGGGGGCCCACGCGCAGGGCACCATCACTGTGGCGGAGTCGATGTCGCCTGCATCGAGCAGGCCCGACACCGCGGAGTTCGCCGCATGGCACATGCCGAAGTCATCCGCGTTGATGATCACGGCCCTGGTGCCGGGGCCGAGTCCGAGTCGCTTCACGAGATCCGACGTCATGCGCTGTCCTGCCGCCTATGCCCTGCGAGCGACGGGAGGCCGCTCGACCGAGGGGACGAGCTGCGCGAAGACCGTGGCCCGGAGCGCCGCGCCCGCCTCGCCGACCGCTCCGACGAGAGGGGCTTCGGGGCCGAAGGACGAGACGAGGAACCGCAGGGGCAGACGCGCGGCGAGCTCTTCCGCCTCTCGCGCGACGGCGTCGACGAGCGCCGGATGCGCCGCCGTGCCCGCCAGGATGAACGCTTCGGGGTCCAGCACGAGCGCGATGGTGCCCGCGACCAGCGTGAGGCGCCGCGCCATCTCGGCGACCATGGCCTGGGCGGGCGCATCGCCCTGAGCCGCCGCATCGAGGTGACGAGCGATCGGATCCTTTGGGTCGCGCCCGTGCGCGAGGGCGAGGTCGGAGACGACATCGTCGCTGAGCACCGGGGCGCCGATGGGCACCGGCGTCTGCGGCAGGTACATGACCTCGCCGGCCACGCCGGAGAATCCGCGGTGCAGAGAGCCGTCGATCACGATGCCGGCGCCGAGGCCCTCGTCGAGCAGCAGCAGCGCGAAACTGGCGAGCGACGCTCCCGACCCGGCCGTGAGCTCGGCGAGCGCGGCGAGGTTCACGTCGTTCTCGACGCGCACGGAGCACCCGAGGCGGGTCGAGAGGGCGCAGCGGAAGGCCCCGCCATCAGGGCCCTGGTCATCGCGGATGCCGCCGTCGGCCGTCACGATTCCGGGGACGCCGGCCACCACGAGGCGCAGGGGCCCGGTGACCGAGCGAAGACACCGCTCGACGGCCTCGGCGATGACTTCGACACGATCGACGTGCGGCGGCAGCGAGGCATGATCCTCGGCGCGCACCGCGCCCGTCGGATCGACCAGCACGACGTGCGCCCCCTGACCGTCGACGTGCACGGCGGCGGCGAACCCGAGGTGGGGATGCAGCGCGACGCGACCCGCTGCGGGACCCCGCGTCTCGCGATCGACGCCGGCCGGAGCGACGGCCGCCGATCCCTCGAGCATCCGAAGCACCTGCGTGACCGCCGTGCGCGAGAGCCCGGTCTCGGCCATCAGCTCCGCGCGCGTGAGCGGCCCCCGGCGCGCGAGCGTCTCGAGGATCGCCCGGCCGTTCAACGTGCGCAGCAGCGTCTGCGGACCTGCGAGTGGTCGTGCCATGGTGATCCCCCGGACTCGATGCTCGCCCAGCATGACACATCGCGTCTCACTGGTCGAGAGGCTCCTGCATCCGCTCATCGGCGTCGCCATCGGTGGCCACGAATACGTCGACATCCTGTGCACAAAACGATGGAATCTGTTGCCAGACAGCGCTACGGCTGTCAATATCGTCACATGAGCACTCCCCGCAAGCAGCCGGCCCTGGATGACATCTCGAAGCGCATCATCGAACTGCTGCAGGAGGACGGTCGCCGTCCGTACGCCGAGATCGGCCGCGAGGTCGGCCTCAGCGAGGCCGCGGCGCGGCAGCGGGTGCAGCGCATGACCGAGGCCGGCATCATCCAGATCGTCGCCGTCACCGACCCCATGCAGCTGGGCTTCCACCGCATGTCGATGATCGGCATCCGTGTGACCGGGGATCCGCGTCTCGTCGCCGAGCAGCTGACGAAGATCCCCGAGCTGGCCTACGTGGTCGCGACCCTCGGCACCTTCGACATCCTCGTCGAGGCGGTGTGCGAGAGCGATGCCGATCTGCTCGACCTCATCGCCACGCGCGTCCGCACGATCCCGGGTGTGACCCACACCGAGAGCCTGCTCTACGCCGGCCTCTACAAAGACCTCTACAACTGGGGCACGCGCTGAGGCGCGAGCGGAGAGCAGGAGAACAGCATGGGAACCACGGTCTTCGAACGTCGCCGCCCCGCGGATGCCGTTATCGACGCCTCGCTGCGCGACACGGCGTTCCGCGTGTTCTGGCTCGACGACGTCGAGCGCGTCTCGCACCCGGCATTGACCGGCACGGTGACAGCCGACCTCGCGATCGTCGGCGGCGGATATGCCGGCCTGTGGACGGCCGTGCGGGCGAAGGAGCGCGACCCCGACCGCCGCGTCGTGCTGCTCGAGGCGTCGCGGATCGCGTGGGCTGCCTCGGGGCGCAACGGCGGATTCTGCGAGGCGAGTCTGACGCACGGTCATGAGAACGGTCTGACGCGCTGGCCCGACGAGATCGATCGCCTCGAAGAGCTGGGGATCGAGAACCTCGACGGCATCGAGGAGACCGTGAAGCGATACGGCATGGACGTCGAGTTCGAGCGCACCGGTCAGCTGGCCGTCGCGGTCGAGCCGCATCAGGTCGAGTGGCTGCGCGAGGAGGAGGGGTTCCTCGACCGCGAGGCCGTTCAGGCAGAGGTGCACTCCGACACGTTCCTCGCCGGGGCCTGGGAGCGGGACAGCACCGCACTCGTGCATCCGGCCAAGCTCGGTCTGGAGCTGGCGCGCGTCGCCGCCGATCTGGGCGTCGAGATCTACGAGCAGTCCCTCGTGCGCGAGATCATCGGCGACGGATCGGGGGCGATCACGCTCGTCACGCGCGATGGCGGCAGGGTGAACGCGGATGCCGTGGCGCTGGCCACCAACGTCTTCCCCTCGCTGCTCACACGCAACCGCCTGATGACCGTTCCCGTCTACGACTACGTGCTGATGACCGAACCGCTGACAGACGAGCAGCTCGCCTCGATCGGCTGGTCGCACCGGCAGGGCCTCGCCGACAGCGCCAACCAGTTCCACTACTACCGGCTCACCGCAGACAACCGCATCCTCTTCGGCGGATACGATGCCGTCTACCACTTCGGCGGCAAGGTGCGCCCCGAGTACGAGGACCGCGCCGAGAGCCACCGCAAGCTGGCCTCGCACTTCTTCACGACGTTCCCGCAGCTCGAGGGCCTGCGCTTCACGCACCGCTGGGCCGGAGCCATCGACTCGTCGAGCCGCTTCTGCGCGTTCTTCGGCACCGCCCGCAAGGGACGGGTGGCCTACGCGACGGGGTTCACGGGACTCGGCGTCGGCGCCGCCCGCTTCGCCGCCGACGTCATGCTCGACAAGCTGTCGGGCGAGCCCACCGAGCGCACCGAGCTCGCGATGGTGCGCGAGAAGCCGATCCCCTTCCCGCCCGAGCCCGTCGCCTCGATCGGCGTCAACCTCGTCCGCGCGGCGATGAACCAGGCCGACCACAACGAGGGCAAGCGCAACCTGTTTCTCAAGACGCTCGACGCGGTCGGCATGGGATTCGACTCGTGAGCGGGCTCGCGCCCGGCGAGGGAGTGGATGCCGGTGCGGCGCCCCTCGCGCATGAGCCGTTGCCGACTGACGAGGTGATCATCGGTGCGCCGACGACGGCGGTGCACGATCTGGCGACGATCGGCGGCGTCGAGGTCGGCATCTGGGAGATGACGCCGGGCACGGCATCCGACACCGAGGTCGACGAGGTCTTCGTCGTGCTCTCGGGTCATGCCAGAATCGAGTTCGTCGAACCGGCACTGCCCGCGATCGAGGTCGGGCCGGGCTCGGTCGTCCGTCTGGCCGAGGGCCAGCGCACCGCGTGGACGGTCACCGAGACGCTGCGCAAGATCTACATCGCCTGAGGGTGCCTGTGCTCCCAGCTACCCTCCCCTCTCGGGAGCACTTCATGTGGCACCTGTTGCCGCTATCCGCGAGGCATTCCGACAACAGGTGCCAACTGCCCACCATTGCCAACACTCAATGTGGCACCTGTTGCCGGATACGAGCCCGATTTCCGACAACGGGCGCCAACTCACAACGCCCGCGATCTCACCCGCGCCAGCCACGGCGCAGCAGCGCATCGCGGATGAGCCCGCTCGCCGTCGGATGCGGCCCTCGAATGTGATCGGACGTGAGCCGAACGACCTCGTATCCCTCGATGGCGTAGGCGGCGTACTTCTCGATGTCACGGTGCCACTGCGCGCGTGACGTGCGGTGATGGTCCCCCTCGACTTCGACGAGCACTCTGAACTCCGGGTAGGCGATTTCGGTCACACCGAGAAGGCGACCCCGGGCATCACGGATCTCGACATCGAGAACCGGTTCCGGAAGACCGTCGATTGCGGCGTCGAGACGGCAGTCGGTCTCCAACGGCGATGCGCTCCCCACGCGGATGTCGTCGATCGCCGCTCGAAGACGCGACGAGCCGTGCCGTCGCCCGGCGTGGATCGCGGCGCGCAGCTGCTCGATGGAGCACAGCCCGCGATCCCGCCTCAATCGTGCATGGTCATCCCTCGGGACGCGCACGAGCGCATCGCCTACCTGCACGAGTTCGCGTACCGACAGCTCCGTCGCCAGCATGGCCCACGTGGATGCCGGGCTCGCCACAGCGAATCCGTCGAGCTGACGCACCGACACGAGCGTCGCGGCGACCTGGCGTCCTCCGATGCCGGAACGTCGTGGAGCGCGATGCGGAGCTGTGACCCCCACTTCGAGCTCGCCCGAGCAGTCGACGGGCAGCTCCCAGAATCCCGCGGCCGTTCGACCGACGAAGAACGCATGGCGCACCATGAGTGGCCGGTACAGCTCGGCCCGGCGGCGCATGTCCGCGCGCTGGGCCCGGTCGCGGGCCAGCGGCGCATCCTCGTGTTCTACGCGCATCGTGTCGCCCTCGGCAGCCGGCGCCGGGGCGACGATCAGCCCGCGGTGGGGGTGCTCGAGGTCCTGCGCTCGGAGTCGGCGTGCGCTCACCCCGGCGGCGCGCGCCTGTTCCGGCGTGAAGACGTGTCCGAGCGAGGCGGGGAGAGGTGTGGGACGACGCGACATGAGGCGATGGTGCCTGCGGGTGACCTCGATCCCGGACGGGCGCACCGCCCACTGTGAACGACCCGTCGGATCGGGCATCTGTGCACGAAGAGTGAGCGCCAGGTCGCACCACACACAACTGGCGCCCGGCGTCGCTATCCGGGAGATATTCCGGCAACAGGTGCCACCCCATGCGGGCCTAACCACACACAACTGGCACCCGGAGCCGCTATCCGGGAGACATTCCGGCAACAGGTGCCAACTCAGTGGGAGAGTGGAAGAGCGGACGGCAGAGCGCAGCGAGCAGAGAGCAGACGGCAGAGAGCGTCAGAGCAGCGCCCGCACCGAGGCGTACGCATCGGCGACGTCGCGGGTGGGCTCGTCGAAGACCCGCACGATCCCGGCGTCCCCCTCACGCAACGGCCAGCCCGGGTCGCCCGTGGTGATGAAGGACACCGCAGCGCCGTGCACCTCGTCCGCCAGCGTCTGCGGCGGGTTCGGCCCTGCGAGGGCTTCCATCGCCGGGCCGTCGAGGCAATCGAAGAAGAACGGCACGTCGAGGCAGTGCTCCGCGAAACCGAAGCGGCCGGAGGGCCACGAGAAGCGGTAGAGCCAGGTGGGGGCGTCGGCACGGTCGGCCGCGATGCGCGGCACGGTGGTGCGGAACATCCGATCTGTCAACACCCGGCCCGCGAGACGCGCCTTGCCGAGACGCACGATCTCGGCGTTGGCGGCGAGATACTCGGCGCGGATGCGCTTGGGCACACCGAACCTGTTCAGCAGCACGGACTGCGGGACCCAGCGCAGAGCCTTCGCCGCCCCGCCGGCGAACGCCATCGTGAATTCGTCGTCGGTGGCGCCGATCACGAGTGGCTTGTCGGCACCGATGCCGGCGCGCAGCGACTCTCGGGTCGGGCGCGGCAGTAGATCGCCGTCGATGGCGGGGCCGAGCGGCAGCCCTTCGTCGATCACGGTCGTCATCGAGGACGGCCCGAGCTGAGTGGCCTTCTTCTGCAGCGCGAGCAGACGATCCTCCGACAGCGTCGAGAGTCCGGCGACGGTCGGTGGCACACCAGCCGACGCGGCGAGCGCCAGCCCGAACGCCTCGGCGCGGACCGCGGACACGTCTCCGAGCGCACCCGAGATCGTGTACACGCCGTGGAACAGGTGCTGCGCCTTCTCCATGCCGAGCAGCGTCAGCACGGCGCCGCCGCCGGCGGACTGGCCGGCGATCGTCACGCGGCTCGGGTCTCCCCCGAACGCGCCGATGTTCTGCTGCACCCATTCGAGAGCCAGCAGCCAGTCGCGCACCCCGCGGTTCGACGGCGCATCCTCGATCCAGCCGAAGCCGTCGAACCCGAGGCGGTACGAGATCGAGACGGTGACGATGCCGTCGCGGGTGAAGTTGCGCCCGTCGTACCAGGGACTCGCAGGTGAGCCGGCGAAGTACCCGCCGCCGTGGATCCAGACGAGCACGGGGAGTCCCGATGCCGTCGGATCGGGTGTGAAGACGTTGACATTCAGCGTCGAGTCGCCCTCGACGCTCGGTTCGGGGATCAGCGTCACACCGGGGTCGCCCCGCTGCGCGGTCGCGGCGAACTCGAGCGCGTCGAGCACGCCCTCCCACGGCGCCTTGGGCACCGGCGCCTGGAACCGCAGGTCGCCGGTCGGAGGCTCCGCGAACGGGATGCCCAGGAACGCCGCCGATCGGGGAGCTCCTCTCCCTCCCGTGGTCGGGCGCCAGCGCCCGCGCACCCGGCCTGCGGCGGTCTGCACTTCGACGAAATCGGTCATGACTGCCTTCCGTTGTGGCCCCCGCCTACTCGCCGACGCGGGTCACCGCGGCGTGCGGCATCCGCTCGGTCATCACGCGCACCGCCGCGGGGTTGTCGTCGACGAGCACCGCATCGCGGCCGAGAGCCGAGGCGACCGCGCCGGTCGTGCCGCTGCCGGCGAAGAGGTCGAGCACCCGGTCGCCGGGCCGGCTGGATGCCCGCACGATCCGGCGCAGGATGCCCTCGGGCTTCTGCGTCGGGTATCCGGTCTTCTCGCGTCCGGTCGTCGGCACGATCGTGTGCCACCAGACATCGGTGGGCAGCTTGCCGCGAGCCGCCTTCTCGGCGGTGACGAGGCCCGGCGCCATGTACGGCTCCCGGTCGACATCGTCGCTGTTGAACACGTATTCGCGCGGATTCTTGACGTACACGAGGATCGTGTCGTGCTTGGTGGGCCACCGACGTCGCGACTTCGCTCCGTAGTCGTAGGCCCAGATGAGCTCGTTGAGGAAGCTGTCTCGGCCGAACACTGCGTCGAGCATGACCTTGGCGTAGTGGGCCTCACGGTAGTCGAGGTGCAGGTAGAGGGTGCCGTCGTCGGCCAGCAGGCGCCACGCCTCTTCGAGCCGCGGCATGAGGAACGCGCCGTAGTCGTCGAACCGGTCGTCGTAGGTGCGCAGCATGCCGCGCACGCGCTCGTACTCGTGCCCGTGGAAGCCGTGCCGCACCTCGGCCGGCGCCGCCGCCGGTTCAGAACTCAGCACGAGTGAGGCCGCCCCGGCACTCGAACCCCGGGATGCCGCGCCGCCCTCGTCGTCGGCATCGGACTCATGCTGAATAGTGGATGTGCGTCGCGCGGTGACGACCTGTCGCTCCTGCGTGCGCCCGGTGTTGAAGGGCGGATCGAGGTACACGAGTGTGAACGATGCCGAGGGCAGCGTCGCCGCGACGGCGAGGTTGTCTCCCTGGATGATCGAGACGGACCCGGGGCCGAGGGCTCCCGGGTCGTCGATCACGGAACCCGGTGCAGCCATGCGTCGGTGGCGAACTTCGACTCCACCAGCGCCTCGGCATCGGCGTACTCGTCGGGGGTGATCGTGCCGTCCTCGGCAGAGGTCAGCGACCGGAAGGTGTCTGTGAAGCGCTCGATGATCTCGGCGCGCGCGAGACCGGTCTGGCTGCGCAGCGGATCGACGCGCTTCGCGGCCGACGTCGTGCCCTTGTCGCTGAGCTTCTCGCGGCCGATGCGCAGCACCTCGGTCATCATCTGGCCGTCGATGTCGTACGAAAGGGTCGCGTGGTGCAGCACTCCCCCGTTGGCGAGGCGCTTCTGCGCGGCTCCGCCGATCTTGCCCGACGAGCTGGCGATGTCGTTGAGCGGCTGATAGATCGCGTCGATCCCGAGCGAGCGCAGGGCCTGCAGCACCCAGTCGTCGAGGAACGCGTAGGAGTCGGCGAAGGTCATACCCTGCACGAGCGATGCCGGCACGTACAGCGAGTAGGTGATGATCTGGCCCGCGGCCATGAGCATCGCGCCACCGCCCGAGATGCGGCGCACGACGTCGAATCCGTGTCGCGCGGCCCCCTCGGGGTCGACCTCGTTGCGGTACGACTGGAACGAGCCGATGACGACGGCCGACTGGTCCCACTCCCAGATGCGCAGGGTGGGGCGGCGACGCCCTTCACCGACGCGCGAGGTGAGCACCTCGTCGAGCGCGAGGTTCATGCGCGGCGAGACCGCCTTCTCGTGCACGATCTCCCAGTCGAAGTCGTTCCACCCGGGTGCGGTCACCAGCGCGCGGCGCACCGCGGTGCCGACGGCTTCGGGCGTGAACCCGAGCAGCTGGGCTCCCTCGGGCAGCGCGCCGCGGACCACGGCGGCGATGGCCGTGGCATCCGATTCGACCGGCAGCCCGGTCACCGCCGCGTCGATGTCGTCGAGCGCCGTATCGGGTTCGAGGAAGAAGTCGCCGGCGAGCCGGAAGCGGGCGATCCTGCCGTCTTCGACGTCGAGATCGACGACGACGAGCTTTCCTCCTGGAACCTTGTATTCACCGTGCACGGTTACAGCTTAAGGCGCAGGGTGCCCGGCGGCGCGGAGGCTGCGCGCTCAGCCGCCGAGCACGACGGCACGCTCGCCGGCCCGGATCGGCAGCGAGTAGCGGTTGCCGGCCGGTGGCTGCGGGCACAGGTACTGATCGGAGAACGCGCATGGGGGAAGGTACGCGCGGTTGAAGTCGATGACCGCCGACCCGTCGGCACCCGGTTCGTCGATGGGCAGGAACCGGAAGCGATAGGTCTCGATGCCGTTCGTCCCGTCGGCGAACACTGCGGTCAGACCGCCCTGCGGGGTGCGGGTCACGTGCAGCGCGAGCGGGATGCCGTCGAGCTCGAAGTGCAGGCGTCCGGCGAGGTCCGACTCGGCCACCTGACCGTCGATCGCGGTGATCGTGATCGTCTCGCCCGGCGTCGGCTCGAACGACGCAGGGATCCGCCACCCCTCCCGCGGCGGATATGCGTCGATCGCGCTGAAGTGCTCGCGCTCGCGTCGCCGGGGATTGAACACCCGCAGCGCCACCGAGCCCCTCCGATCGAACACCCTCAGCTCTCGCCGACCCAGCCGCAGCGTCTCGCCACCCCGCAGCGTGACCACCGATCCGCCCGCACCGAGATCGCTGCCGCGGATGCCCCCGTCGCCGGTGAGCGCCCACAGACCCGGAACCCCCTCCACCGCGGCCGGCTCGGTGATGAGCCAGTTCGTCGACTCGAGCGCGGCAGGGCCGTACTCCGCCCCGGCGTATCGCTCACGCGACTCATGCCATGCCCGCCAGTCGTCTGTGAAACCCACCACGCACCTCCCTCTCGCCGCGAATCTATGCGGAGAGAAGGCCGATATGCCGCGAAGACGTCACGCGGATTCACCCGCTGTAACACCCGTTCACGGGGCGTAACACGCGGACGCGCGCGGACGCGCGCGGACGCGCGCGAGCGTGCGGGAGCGAGAACGAGTGGGCAGCTCAGCGTGCGGGGATGTGCGCGTCGAGCCACGACAGCACGTCGGCTCGGACCTCGTCCTGCTGCAGCTCAGCGAAGATCTCGTGCCGAGCATCCGGGTACACCAGCGTCGTGACGTCGGTGAGTCCCGATCGGGTGCGGTACTCGTCGGCGAGCTTGTGCACGCTGCGCGGGCCGCCGACCGAGTCGTCGCGACCGACGAGCAGGAGCATCGGGATGTCGCGGCCGAGGTTCTTGCGCGGGCGCCCGTAGAGCTTGGCGGCCTCGATCGGACCGAAGAGCTTGAGCAGCGGTTCGTCGGTGGTGAGCGGGTCCTCGTCGAACTGGGTCCACACGGCCGGGTCGCGGCTCAGCCACTCGAGACCGGTGGCGTCGGGGCCCGCCCAGCGGGCGTTCAGCGGCGCGGCGTTGAGCGAACCCGGCATCCGCAGCGCCGAGCCGGAGAGGATCACTGCATCCCAAGCTTCGGGATGCTCGTTCACCAGCATCTGCGCGAGGAACGACCCCCACGAATGTCCGAGCAGCACGAGCGGCAGATCGGGATGCTCATCCTTGATGATGCCGGTGAGCTGCCAGATCGCATCCTTGGCCGCCGTCAGACCGCCCTTGCCCAGGCGCCCGAGCTTCGCGGGACCTCCGTGCTGGCGGATGCCGGTGCGACCGTGACCGCGGTGATCGTCGGCGTACACGATGAAGCCGGCCTGAGTCAGGGCGGCGATCAGGGCGCCGTAACGGCCCGCGTGCTCGCCCACCCCGTGCAGCAGCTGCACGACTCCGCGGGCGTCACCCGCCGCGGGGTGCACGTCGTAGACGATGGCGATGCCGTGGGCATCCGTGAACTCGCGCGTATCCGTCACGCACCCACACTACTGACGAGAGGTTCAGCGCGTCAGTGCACGAGTGTCGCAGCGCGTCAGTGCACGAGTGTCGCAGCGCGTCAGTGCACCAGCGCGTCGACCATGCTCTGCGCGATCTCGAGGTCGGTGACCTCGTAGCCCCCGACGCCGTCGGAGGCCGATCCCATGCGCACCCCGCCCCGCGCCCGGCTGTCGTCGTCCACGACCGTGCGCTTGGCGGAGAAGTGCAGCGCGTCGATGCCGGTCTCGATGAGCGCGCGGGCGCTCGCGGCATCCACTCCGCTCCCCGCCATGATCTCGATCTCGCCCGCAGCCTCGGCGACCAGGGCACGCAGGGTGTCGACGCCGTCGATCGCGACCGAGGCGCCACCCGAGGTGAGCACCCGACGGAGGCCGAGCGAGCGCGCGGTGGCGAGGGTCGCGACGGGGTCGACGGTCACGTCGATGGCGCGGTGCAGGGTGACGGATGCACCGCCCGCGGCGTCGCGCAGGCGGCGCATCGCCGGGATGTCGAGCAGCCCGTCGTCACCCAGCGCGCCGATCACGACACCGTCGGCGCCGGCCGCGATCGCCCTGCGCACATCGTTCTCGGCGACCGCGATCTCGTCGGCGGTGTAGACGAAGCCGCCCGCACGCGGACGGATCAGCACGTGCACCTCGGGCCCCACGGCACGGGCTGCGTCGATCGACAGCTCGAGCGTGGCAGGCGAGGGGGTGAGGCCGCCGAGCGCGAGGGCCTGGGCGAGTTCGACGCGTGCGGCGCCGACCGCGCCGGCGATGCGCACTCCGGTGGGGTCCTGCACGGCGATCTCGAGGGCGACGGGTCGTGTCATGGGTCCATTCTGGACTGTCGGGCACCCCTGATCCGCCACGCCCTTCCCCTCGCGCGGGAAATTACTTAGACTGGCTAAGTAATGTCTGTGCCCGATGATTCCCTCCAGCTCACCGCGACAGATCTGCGCATGGCCACCTTCCGGCTCGCCCGGCGCCTTCGCTGCGTCCGCGCCGTCGACGCCATGAGCGATGCCCAGCTCGCCGTGCTCGCCACCCTGCGCATGCACGGTCGACGCACCATCACCGCTCTCGCCGAGCGTGAGCGCGTCACCGCGCCGTCGATGACGAACATGGTCAACGGCCTCGAAGAGCAGGGTCTCGTCGTGCGCACCCCCGACGCCGAGGACCGGCGCCGGGTGCAGGTCGACATCACGGATGCGGGGATCGCGATCGTCGCCCAGACCATCCAGCGTCGCGACGAGGCACTCGCCGAGATGCTCGGCGAGCTCGACTTCACCGAGACGGAGCTCGCGACGCTGCGCGAAGCGAGCGCCCTGATGCGCAAGGTGGTCGACCGATGAGCGCCATGTTCCGGTCGTTCGCGAACATCAACTACCGCATCTGGTTCGCCGGGGCCCTCGTCTCGAACATCGGCGGCTGGATGCAGGCCACCGCGCAGGACTGGGTCGTGTTGACCGAGCTGACCGACAACGACGCGGCGGCGATGGGCGTGACGATGGCGCTGCAGTTCGGGCCTCCGCTCGTGCTCGTGAGCCTGACCGGATGGGTGGCCGATCGCTTCGAGCGGCGGAAGATCCTGCTCGCCACCCAGACCTCGCTGCTGCTGCTCGCGATCGCGGTGGGCGTGCTGCTGCTGAACGACGTCATGACCCTGCCGATGATGTTCGGCTTCGCCGCCGCCTTCGGCGTCGTGAACGCGTTCGACGCCCCCGCCAGGCAGGCGTTCGTGTCGGACATGGTCTCGTCGGGTGACACGTCGAACGCGGTGGCGCTGAACTCGGCATCCTTCAACCTGGCCCGCATGATCGGACCGGCCGTGGGCGGTCTGCTGATCGTCGCGATCGGATCGGGGTGGGTGTTCATCGCGAACGCCGTGACGTTCCTCGCGATGCTCATCGCTCTGCTGATGCTGCGCACCGGCCAGCTCGCCCCGAGGCCGAAGAACCGCCGCCCCGGCGGCCTCGCCGAAGGGTTCCGGTACGTGTGGGGCCGCAGCGACCTGCGCGTCGTGTTCGTGACCGTCTTCCTGATCGGTGCCTTCGGCATGAACTTCCCGATCTTCGCCTCGACGATGGCACTCGAGTTCGGCGCGGGGGCCGACGGCTACGGCATCCTCAGCTCGGTGCTGGCGATCGGATCACTCGCCGGGGCTCTGCTCGCCGCCCGGCGCGACCGCGCCCGCGTGCGCGTCGTGATCTTCGCGGCCGGCGGCTTCGGCATCGCCGCGTTCGTGTCGGCGGCGATGCCGACCTACGTGAGCTACGCCGTCACCCTGACGTTCACCGGGTTCATGATCGTGACCCTGCTGACGACCGCGAACGGTTACGTGCAGATGACCACGGCGCCGGCGCTGCGCGGGCGTGTGCTCGCGCTGTACATGGCGGTCATCATGGGATCGACCCCGGTGGGCGCCCCGATCGCGGGATGGGTGGCCGACGCGTTCGGCCCGCGCAGCGCGATCATGCTCGGCGGCACCGCCGGATTCGTCGCGTGCGCGATCGGGGCGATCTGGGTCTTCACCTCGGGCCGCCTGCACCGCGCCGAGAACAGCCGGTTCCTGATGACGCTCGACGAGACCCGGCCGCTCGACGTGATCGAGGCGGAGGCCGTGCGGCGGCCCGAGCCGGTGGAGTTCAGCGACGAGGCCGCCATCACGACGCCGATCCGCACCACCCGAGACGACGAACCGATCCGCTGAGCGCGGCGCGATCACACCCGCTGATCACCGGTGCGCGGTTTGTCAATGCCCTCCACGCGCGGCGGAGGCAGTCGTAACGTCGCAGCATGGACCAGAACACAGGACGCACCCCGCACTCCGAAGAGCCGGCCGAGGGATCCGCCGAGCGTGACGAACTGCACGGCAACGCTCAGGGATCGACCCAGGGCGGGGCCATTCAGGGAGACAGCTCGCACGGCGATGCCGCGCGCGGTGCGATCCAGGGCGAAGCGCAGGACGGAAACGCCCAGGGCGCGGCGCAGGGTGGCGCGATCCAGGGCGACAGCTCGCACGGCGAATCACCCCGCGGGGCGATCCAGGGCGATGCGAGCCCCGACCGCGAGGCCGCACTCGGCGGCGATGAGAACACCGAGGAGCAGCTGACGGCCGACAACGATGTCGAGCGCGACACGCTGCGCACCCTCGACCCGGACGACGCTCCGGCCTGAGACACGACGCGAGCGCGCCGGTACCCAGGGGGGCGGGTGGTGCGCCGGGTCGTGATGATCGGAGGATCAGAGGACGATCCGCAGACGGTCGGTCAGACCGCTCGGCGGATCGTCCTCTCACGTGTGCCAGAGCCGCAGCCACGCCGGCGGGATCGCGCTCTCACAGCGCTCAGGCGCCGAGCACCAGCTTCAACTGCTCGACGGCCCAGTCGAGCTCGGTCGCGCGGATCACGATCGGCGGAGCGATGCGGATCGTCTGACCGTGCGTGTCCTTGACGAGCACGCCCCGGTCGAGCAGCTTCTCGGCGATCTCGCGACCCGTGCCCTTGGCCGGGTCGATGTCGACACCCGCCCACAGGCCGGCGATGCGCACTTCGGTGATGCCGTGGCCGATGAGCGGCGCGAGAGCTGCGGCGAGGTGCTCGCCGAGCGCGCGGGCCCGCTCCTGGAACTCCCCCGACTCGAGCATCTCGACTACACGCAGCCCCACGGCCGCGGCGAGCGGGTTGCCGCCGAACGTCGATCCGTGCTCGCCGGGCCGGATGACACCGAGCACATCGGTGTTCCCCACCACAGCCGAGACCGGCAGGATCCCCCCGCCAAGCGCCTTGCCCAGCAGGTACAGGTCGGGCACGACGCCCTCGCGATCGCACGCGAACGTCTCGCCGACCCGACCGAGTCCCGACTGGATCTCGTCGGCGATGAACAGCACGTTCTTCTCGTCGCAGATCTCGCGGATGCGGCGCAGGTAGCCCTCCGGCGGGATCACCACACCGCCCTCGCCCTGGATGGGCTCGATCAGCACGGCGGCGGTGTCTTCGGTGATCGCTGCGGCGACGGCATCCGCATCGCCGTAAGGGACCACATCGAAGCCGGGCGTGTACGGACCGAAGTCCGCCCGCGCCTCGGGGTCGTCGCTGAAGCTCACGATCGTGGTGGTGCGGCCGTGGAAGTTGCCGGCAGCGACGATGATGCGCGCCCTGCCCTCGACGATGCCCTTGACGCGGTAGCCCCACGCGCGGGCGACCTTGATGCCCGTCTCGACGGCTTCGGCGCCCGTGTTCATGGGCAGCACCATGTCCTTGCCCGCGAGGCTCGCGAGTGCGGCGGCGAAGGGCTCGAGGCGATCGCTCATGAACGCACGGCTCGTGAGCGCGACGCGGCCGAGCTGCTCGGTGAGAGCCGCGACGATCTCCGGATGCCGGTGGCCGAAGTTCACCGCCGAGTAGGCGGCGAGCAGATCGAGGTAGCGCTTGCCTTCGGCATCCGTCACCCAGGCGCCCTCACCGCGGGCGATCGTGACGGGCAGCGGGTGGTAGTTGTGCGCGACGTGCGGCTCGGCTGTGACCTCGGCGTCGGTGCCGGCAGCGTCGGTGCCGGCGTCGATGGGTCCCTGAGCCTGTCGAAGGGTCATGACCGGCCCCGCAGTTCGAGCGTGCAGCACTTGATGCCGCCGCCGCCGAGCAGCAGCTCGGACAGGTCGATCATGATCGGGTTGTAGCCGCGCTCGCGCAGCTGCTTCTCGAAGCCCGTCGCGCGCGGCGAGATGATCACGTTGTAGCCGTCGCTCGCCGAGTTGAGGCCGAAGACCGAGCCGTCCTCGTCGGACACGAGGATCGCCTCGGGGAAGCGCTCCTCGAGGATCGCGCGGCTCGCGTCGTCGAACGCACCGGGCAGGTAGGCGATGTTGGCGCGCTCGGGGCCGCCGTTCTCAATGCCCTGCACCGGGTCGAGCACGGCGATGGCGGTGTCGAGGTGATAGAAGCGAGGGTCGACGAGGGTGAGCGACACGACCTCGCGACCGAAGACCTCGCCGACCTCGCGGTGGCTGTCTCCGGTCGAGCGGAAGCCCGTGCCCGCGAGGATCACGTCGCCGACGAGCAGGAAGTCGCCCTCGCCCTCGTTGACCTCTTCGGGGATGACCGTGTCGTACCCGGCGGCGCGGAACCAGTCGGCGAAGGCCGGAGCCTCACCCTGACGCTCGACGAAGCGGAACTTCGGCGCGTAGGCGCGGCCGTCGATCAGGAACCCGCCGTTCGCGGTGTAGACCATGTCGGGGAAGCCCGCGAGGGGCTCGATCAGCTCGACCTCGTGGCCGAGCTCGACGTACAGGTCGTGCAGCTTCTGCCACTGCTCGACGGCCCGGGCGGTGTCGGTGGGCTTCGACGGCTCCATCCACGGGTTGATCGAGTAGTTCACCGTGAAGTGCGAGGGCGCGCACATCAGGTAGTGACGGTGGTGTGCGGTGCGGACCGGGGTCGCGGTCTCGGACGTCGACGCAGTGGTTTCGACAGACATGGGGCTCCTCGAACGGGATGCGGCGGACGCTGTCCAGGGGCCCGGCGGTCCTTCGACCCGCGCCGCTCGGTGAGAGTCGGCGGCGGGGAAGATGCGACTCGAGCACGCCGCATCCCATTCTGTCACCCGCCCCCTGGATGCCGCCAGAGCGCCCCCCTTTGCTGCCTTCGAATCGCTCACTTGGCAGTTTCGGGGCGGCAGATTCTGCCAAGTGCGCTATTCGAAGGCGCCGCGGACGACGAGCTTGCCGACCGTATGACCGGCTTCGAGGTGGGTGAGCGCGGCGGATGCGTCGTCGAAGCCGTATTCGCGCTCGATGACGGGCGTGAGGCGACCGTCGGCGGTGAGATCGAGCAGCTTCGCGAGCACCTCGGGGCGAGGCGTCGCCGCGAGCGGTCGGACGCGCCGTTTCGAGCCGATCGACCGTGAGAACGCCTCGAGCATCCGCGGTACCGGCCCGAGCACGTGCCCGCCGTTGCCCGTGACGAGCACGGCGCTTCCACCCGGCACCAGCAGTCTCTGCAACGCGCGGAGGTCCGTGCCACCGGCGATGTCGATCACCGCGTCGAAGTGCGCTGCGGGCAGCTCCGACAGCGGCGAACGCCGATGGTCGAACGTGCGCGCCGCGCCGAGGTACTCGACGAGCCGCGCGTTGCGGTCGCCGCACGCCGCCCAGACCTCCGCACCCCGCAACGCCGCGAGCTGCACGGCGAACGTGCCGACCCCGCCGGATGCCCCGATCACGAGCACCCGCTGACCGGCCGCAGCCCGTCCGTCGTCGCCGGCTCCGATTCCCACCCCGGCGAGGTCGAGCGCCTGCCAGGCCGTGCCGCCGGCGACCGGAAGGCACGCCGCCGCCTCGGCGCCCACGTCGGGCGGGATCGGCACGAGACGGGATGCCGGCACCGCCACATACTCGGCGAGTCCACCGCCGCCGACGAGCTCGCCCACGACCGTCTCACCGACCTCGGCTCCGATGACGGCCGGCCCGGTGGCGACCACCTCGCCGGCGACCTCCATCCCGCGCACCGGATGCTTCGGCTTCGTGAGGCCGAACACCGGGCGCACCAGCAGGGGGTCACCGAGCAGGAGCCGCACGTCTCCGGCGTTCAGCGCGGTGGCCTGCACGCGCAGCAGCGCCTCTCCGCGTCGCGGAACCGGCACGGGGATCTGCTCGAGGCGGACTCCGTCCGCCGGGCCGTAGGTCTCGCGGCGCCAGGCGGGCATGCTGCGTGGCGGCGTCGTGCCGACGGGGTTCGTGTCGCTCATCTCAGGCATCCTTCACGGTCGGTTCGGGGTACTGGAAGAGATCGTCGAGCCCGACCCCGAAGGCGCGGGCGATCTGGAACGCGAGTTCGAGCGTCGGCGAGTACTTCTCCTGCTCGATCGCGATGAGGGTCTGCCTGGTCACGCCGATGCTGCGCGCGAGCTCGGCCTGCGTGAGTCCCGCGGCTTCGCGATGCGCGCGGATGCGGTTGGACACGAGGGTGGGCTTGACCATCAGACGAGACCCCGCCGGTAGGCGACGACCCGCGCGACGCTGCCGACCATCGCCGCGACGGCGAACCCGGCGAACATGGTGTTCGCGATCCAGAAGACGTCGGCGCCGACGGCACACAGGGCGATCACCCCGAGCCCGGCGATGACGACGAAGGCCTGTTCGACACGGCTGCCCATGCGGCTGATGTCGCGGTCGCGGACGTCGGACTTCCCGACACCGTCGGGATCCTTCGCACCGGCGATGATCCCCCACACGATGCTGATCACGATCGTGGCCACGATGCCGAGGCCGATCGTCCACAGCATCGGCGGGAGCCAGTCGACCTCGGTCACCGGCCGGCCGGACGCCTGTTGGAGCACCGACACGACGTATCCGCCGATCACGAGGACGCCGACGATGAGACCCGCCCACGCGTTGCGCTCTTCGTAGACCATGATGCCTCCCGTGTCAAAGATTCTTGACATCAGGCTACGCCCAGGCATCCGTCGTGTCAAGAATTCTTTACACGACGCCCCGTTCCCGCCCCCTCCGCC
>NZ_JACAFP010000026.1 GCF_015354505.1 Microbacterium sp. UFMG61
GCCCTTCGACAAGCTCAGGGACCCAGGGGGCGGGGCGGAGGTCGACAGGCTCAGGACCGAGTGGGTCGCTGAGCCTGTCGAAGCGCCGGGCGAACCGGAATGCTCAGCCGGTCAGGCCTTGCACTGCTCGGCTTCGGTCTCTTCGCAGATGTCGCGGATGAGGTCGTAGTACGCGTCGTCGACCGGGCTCGTGGCGTAGAACACGCTGCGGAAGGCGTCGGTGTCGGCGCTGTCGATGCCCGCGGCGATGATGTCGTCGATCGTGATCTCGGAGAGACCGTCGATCAGGGTCTTCGAGACATCGTCGGGAAGGGTCGAGGAGTAGACGAGCGGGGCGCCGGGCACCATGGTCTCGTCGATGACCTTGACGGCATCCGACTTCTCGACCTCGGAGTCCTCGGCGAAGCCGACCTCGCACTCGACGCCCTCGCCGACCTTCTGCACGCTCACGTCGTGCTTGCCCGCGAAGACAGGTGTGATGTCGGTCTTGGGGTCGATGCCCGCCTCGAGCAGGTTGTACGACGGGAAGAGATAGCCCGAGGTCGACGACGGGTCGACGAAGCAGACCTTCTTGCCGGCGAAGTCCTCGTAGCTGTCGATGTCGCTGTCGACCGGGACGATCGCCTGCGAGTAGTAGCCCGGCTCCTGGCCCTCTTCGGTGACGATCGAGGAGATCGGAGTGAGCTTCGCGCCGTTGTTCGTGGCCGTCACGTACGTGAAGCCGGAGAACGATGCGACATCGACCTTGCCGGCGACCGCGGCCTCGATGAGGGCGGCGTAGTCGGTGGACTCGTGGTACTCGACGGTCTTGCCCGAGATCTCGGCGATGTAGTCCATCAGGGGCTGGTAGTTCGTCTCGGTGTCGACCGAGTCGGGCACGACGCCGAACACGAGAGTGTTCTCATCGACCGCGAAGCCGCCGGCGGTCGACGACTCTGCGGCACCGGAGTTGCCGGTCGCCTCGGCGGCGCCGGAGCACGCGGAGAGGCCGAGCGCGAGGATCGCGGCGCCGGCGAGAACGGGGAGAGCACGGAGCTTCATGAGGACCTTTCGAGGGTGAGGGAGGTGATCCGTCAGCCACTCTGACAGGCGAGGGGTCGAGATATATACCTAACTCGGAAGAGTTCAGAGTTCGTTCACCCGGGATTACCCGGGATGAACACGAGAGAAACGCGCATCCGGAGATCCGGATGCCGAAGTAGTATGCCTATGTGGCCGAAGCTGTATACACCCAGATCGCCGACGACCTGCGCTCGCAGATCCAGGCGGGCACGCTGCGCCCCGGAGACGACGTGCCGACCGAGGCCGACCTCGCCGAGCGCTGGCACACCTCTCGCGGCCCGATCCGGAACGCACTCGCGACGCTGAAGGCCGAGGGGCTCATCGACACCGGACGCGGGCGTCCTGCGCGCGTCGTCTCACAGAAGGCGAGCCAGGCCGTCGACGTGTCGGTACCGTTCACCCGATGGGCGCGGGAACTCGGCGTCGAACCGGGCGCGAAGACACAGGAGCTCAGCCTGCGGCGTGCCGGCGACCGGGCGGAGCTGCTGGGCGTCGCGCCTGATGACATCATCGTCGGCGTGGTGCGCCTGCGCCTGCTCGACGGCCGACCGACGATGCTCGAGAGACTGTTCTTCACCGAGTCGGTCGGACGCGAGCTCTTCGCCGTCGACCCCGATGAGATCTCCATCACCGAATACCTCGGCTCGCGCGGGCATCCGATCGTCGGACTGCAGCATCAGATCGACGCGGTGGCGGCCGATGAGCAGGATGCTGCTCTTCTGCAGGTTCCCCAGGGAACGCCGATCCTGCGTCTGAGCAGGATCTCTCGCGACGCCGAGGGACGCATCTTCGAGGCGTCGGAGGACCGATACCTCAGCGAGGTGGTGCGCTTCACGGTGGCGGCATCCGGAATCTCGACGGATGGGCACTACATGAGGGCGGTCGGCGGCTGAGCCGCTGCGATCGCTTCGCCGTCAGATCGCTCTGACAGAAGAGAAGCCGATCGCGAGCGCGATGGGGATCAGATTCCAAGAACCGCGCTCGCGATCACAGCGCTGGGGATGCGCTATTTCTGGGGTATTACCAATGTAGACCGCGTATTCACCGAGGGAGTACGGTCTAACGTCGAGATGTGCCCTAGACCTTTGTCTAGTCTTGGCGATGCGCCAGCCCGAGCGGCCCGTGTCAGACGCGTGCGATGGGCAGATGGGCTGAGACGACCCAACGTCCGTCGAGCTCTCCGGCGTCGAACGTGCCGCTCGCGCCGAGGACGCGCTCAGCCATGCGCCCGATGCCGGTGCGACTCGAGGAGAGCTCGCGGCGCGGAGTCGCGGAGAGCGGGCTGGAGACGGTGAGCGCGGCAGATTCGTCACTGACGTCGAGGTCGATCGAGATCTCACCCGGTCCGGCGTACTTCAACGCGTTGGTGGCCGATTCGCGCATGATGCGCGCGAGGATGATCTCGGCCGCGCGCGGGATCCGCTCGTCGGTGGGGTCGCCGCTGCGGAGCACGGGATGCCCGGCGGACTCGAACTCCTCTGCAGCCTCGTCGATCGACGAGGCGAGGTCGCCCGACGGCATACCCGTCGAGCGGGGTCCGTCATCGGCGAGGTCGATCACGAAGCGGAGGTCGGTCATCGCCTTGCGCGCGGCGATGCGAATGGCCTCCTGTGAGGCCGCGCCTGCTCGATCGTCATCGAGCATCTGCACGTGCAGCGACACCACCGTGAGGTGGTGAGCGATGCTGTCATGCAACTCGCCGGCGATCCATCGTCGCTCGGCGAGAACTGCTTGTCGTTCCTGTTCGGCCTTCTCGGCCAGTTGCGCCTCGAGCGTCCGCCCCCTGGCGAAGGCGAGACGAAGCGCGTACCCGACGGCCCCGGACACAGCGGCCCCGACGAGGAAGATGCCGACATGGAAGACCTCGGTCGAGCCACCGGTCGCCACCAGAGCGGATGCGACGAGGAAGACTCCGACGTAGGAGAGGACCAAGGAGGTCCACCCGAGCCGCACGATCAGACCTGCCGCGAATGCGGCTGTGGTCAGTACCTGCGCTTGGGTTCCGGCAATGAATGAGAGCGCGAACACGACGCCGAGGGCGTATGTCGCGACGAGAGGCGACCAGAGATAGAGAGCCAGCACCACGCTGGACGCGATGCTGAGAGCTGCTGCCAGAGGCTCCAACCCCGGAGGGAGGAACAGTCCGACGATGTCGAAGACGAGGATCGTACCGAGAACCGCCAGAACGGCGATCCGTTCGATCGTGCTGAGCTTCTCACCCTTGCCGAGCCGGGTGACGTCGGAGCGATCACCCGTCGCAAGACTTGAAGCCATACTTCAGTATCTCCTTTTCGCCAGCTAGATTAACGATAGAAGCCGAAGAAGCGACCAACCTGATCCCAAAAAGACATATAAATTCACCTCCAAATGTGAACTTTCGTTTAGCGATGTATTCATCATCTCGGTGATGATCACGCGGCACATCTGTCTCTCGTCTAGACCTCGATAGCCAAAGGTCTATACCGTCGCACCCAGGGTCCACCACGGTTAGGCTTCCTCCATGCCCGAAATCCGCGTAGTGATCGTCGACGACGACCCGTTGGTGCGTTCTGCGCTCTCCCACTTCGTCTCACGGGATCCCGAGATCACCGTGATCGCCGAGGCCGAGACAGGCCTGGAAGGCATCGACACCGTCGAGCGCGAGCGACCCGACGTCGTCATGATGGACGTGCAGATGCCCGAGATGAACGGCATCGAGGCCACCGCGGTGATCAGCGAGCGCTGGCCGGACGTCAAGATCCTCGCGGTGACGACGCTCGACGGCAGCGACACCGTTCTGCCGATGCTGAGCGCCGGCGCATCGGGCTACATGCTGAAGGACTCGAGCGCTGCGAGCATCGTCGCCGCGGTGCGCGAGGTGTACAGCGGCGCGAGCTCGCTCTCTCCGCGCATCGCCTCACTGCTGATCAAGCACGTGCGCGACACCGAACCGGTGGGCGGCGACGGAACCCTCGAAGAGCTAACCGATCGTGAAGACGAGGTTCTGCAGCGCCTGGCCCAGGGCATGTCGAACGCCGAGATCGCACGCGCTCTGATCGTCTCGGAGGGTACGGTGAAGGCGCACCTCGGGCGCATCATGTCGAAGTGGCACGTGCGTGACCGCGTGCAGATCCTGGTGACAGCCGCCCACGCGGGCCTGGTCGAGTTCCGCTGACGCGAATCAGGTACGCAGCGCCCGCGAGATGTTGTCGGCCTTACCCCGCAGTTGCGCGCGGATGATGAGTCGGCGGGGTGCGCTGCTCGACGCTGCTCGTCTTCGGCGAGCACGCTGACCTCGCGAAGCCACTTCATGGTGCTGACGATGCGGCTCATGAGTGCCGCCGTCTCGGGACCTCGATGGTCGGATCGACACGTTTGCCGTACTTCTTGTGAACGGCTTGCCGTGTCACTCCGAGAAGCTCTGCGATCTGACTCCAGCTGAAGCCGGCGCGCGGGTTGCAGGTCCGGCGTTGTCGGTGGGGACGCTGTGTCGGGGTGTTCGCCATTCCTGTTCGGGGTCCCACCAGGCGGGGCCTCTGACTTGCGGGGTCCCGGTGGCCATGCGGATCTCCCACCCGGAGCCGTCGAGGGAGCGGTGGTGGAAGTAGCAGAGCGGGACACCGTTGTCGGTGTGGGTGGGGCCGCCGTGGGCGTGTTCGGTGACGTGGTGAATCTCGCACCACGTGGCCGGGGTGTGGCATCCGGGAATGAGACATTCGTGGTCGCGGGCGATGATCGCCCGTCGTTGATGGGCGGTGAAGACCCGGTGAGTGGTGCTGATCCCGATGATCCGACCCTGGTCCATGATCACCCGTTGGATCGTGCCGGTGCAGCCGGTCTGCGCCGCGACACGCGCCGGGACGTGCCCGAACGGGTGCCCGTGGGCGCCGGGGAGCCGCGCCCACCCGGTGCCGGCGGCGAGGTCTTTCGCGTCGATCGTGACGACCAGGGTCGGGGCCGCGCCGCCGATGGTGGGCATCGACGCGTGACGGGCCGCGATACCGATAGCCGCGGCGAACGCGTCGTGTCGTTTCTGGTCCGCGGTGCGCGGATCGATCACGCCCCGCGGGTCACAGTTCGCCGGGTCTGCGCTATCGGGAAGACCCTCCCCTGCCGGGTCGAACCCGGCAGGGGAATCATCGCGGTCTGAGACGTCGTCATCGACATCGATGTCGACGCTGCCATCGCCGCCGCTGCCGCTGCCACTTCGCGCATCGCTATCGCTATCGTCGCGCTCGCCGTCGAAGAACCCGTCGGCGCTATCATTCGCGTTGTCGTGTGAGCCGCTCGGGGTGAAGCGGACGCCTGGGTCGGGCGCCCCGTCACGGGCGGGGTTGTTGATCGCGTCGAGGATCGTTTCCAGTTGCGCGGCGACTTCGGGGGACAACCACCCACGGATCGACCGCAACCCGTCTTTCAACCGTCCGATCGTGATGCCGCGGCGGTGCTGGGCGTTCTTGTCTTTCGGTTCCGCGCCGTCCGGGTCCAACAGTGCGACGAGGGCTTGGGCGAGGATCTGCAGATCCGCCGGTGTCGGCTTCGGTCCCCGCGGCGCATCCGGTCCCGCATCCGCATCCCGCAGCCCGCGAGCCTGGTCGGCGAGGAACCCATCCGCCCGTAACCGGTCCGCCAGAGTGATCCGGTCCCCGCACTTCTCCACCGGCCCTACCGCGGCCAGAAACCCCTCCACCGTGAGTGCCCCATCGAGCATCGCTTCGCGCAGTGCGGGCCAGCGGGCAGGGAGCCGGTCTCCGGAGACCAGGCTCACGTTCCGGTGCACCAGCCCGACGACTTTGCCGAACCGGGTCGCTGCCGGCACGTCGGTCAGCAGCGTGCGCTGCAGCAACTCGTTCTCGGTGCGGCACCCCGCCGTGTGAGCCAGATCCGTGGACGTCAGAGGAGCGGTCGCGAGAGTCTCGACCACGACCGCCTCCACCCGCCGGAACGCCGCCCCCGCGGTGACGAGAACGTCGATGCGCTCCGCGTCCGACAGCCCGACCAGTCCGGGCCCGGACAGCACCTCGCTCAGGCAGGAGACCGCCTGGTCGAGAAGAGCACGGGTGCGGGTGGGCATGACCCCATCCAACCCGCCACCACCGACATTCCCACCCCGAAACAGGCCGGTTTAAGACCCGATCAGAAGCATATTCCGGAACACCAGACCATCGTTCCGGGATACTGAAACCCACCCAGCGAAACCCACCCCACGGCCCTTCGACAAGCTCAGGGACCCTTCGACAAGCTCAGGGACCCAGGCAGATAAGCTCAGGGACCCAAAACCGGCAGCCGCAGGGATCCAGGTAGACCGGCTCAGGGACCCTTCGACAAGCTCAGGGACCCAGAACCGGCACGCTCAGGAAACCGGCACCCTCTTCATGAACACGTCGACCTCGTCTTCGCTCTCGACCACGAAGCCGTGTCGTTCGTACAGTCGCCTCGCCCCGCTCCCCTGGAGCACGTTCAATCGATATGGCGCGGGGCTCGCATCATCACGTGCCTCGGCGAGCGTCGCCCCCAATACGGCTCCGCCCACGCCGCGACCGTGCCACTCGGGCGCCTGATAGAAGTGCTCGATCCACACGGCTCCCGCGGCCGGCCGAACAGCGATCGTCCCGATATCGACGCCCTCGACCACGATCACGCGCGTGAGCTGCGGCTCGAAAGCATCCAGGAACCTCTGCCGCACGCGCACCGGATCGAACCGGCCGAGTCGCTCGAGATCGGGCCTCATGACCACGGCACGCAGCTCGGCGATCCACGATGCATCCGACGGGGCACTCGGGCGATACGACCAGGACACGACCACGGCATCCATTCTCACAAAGCGAGCAGCACGATGCCCACCGCCACGACCGCCGATGCGGCGATCCGCCATCCCGGCCGGCTCTCCTTCAACACGAACACCCCGAACAGACTGACGAGCACGACGCTCACCTCACGCAGAGGCGCGACGAGGGCGACCGGCGCGACCTGGATGGCGGTGAGCACCAGGATGTATGACAGCGGCGAGAGGATGCTGAACGCGACGATGCGTCTCCATTGCGTGCGCCCGAGCGTCCAGACCGCGCTCCACCGCCGTCGCACCCCGATCGAGTAGAAGGGGATCTCGAGCAGCATCGTGCCGACCATGAACGCCACCGGCGACAGGCTCCAGGTGCGCACCGCGTGGGCGTCCCAGATCGTGTACGCGGCGATCGCCACCCCCGTCAGCAGGCCGAAGACGAGTCCCGGATCGATGCGGCGCCGCGTCGAGGCATCGGCTCGCCCGCGATCGACGACACCGATCGCCACCACACCGAGGATGATGGCCGCGACACCGATCAGAGCGACCTGCGACGGCCGCTCACCCAGTACCAGCACCGCGACGAGCACCGACAGGAACGGTCCGGTTCCCCGCGCCGTCGCGTAGACCGTCGACAGATTGCCCGCGCGGTATCCCCGCTGCAGCACGGCCATGTAGACGACGTGCATCACCGCCGACACCCCGACGCCGAGCAGGAACGCGAGCAGGTCGTCGGTTCCGAGCCCTCCGGTGACAGGGATCACGCCGATCCATACGACGGTGCCCCCGACCGCACCCCACCAGAGGAACGGCATCCCCGCCTTGCTGACGCCGTGCGCGATGACGTTCCAGGCCGCGTGGGTGACGGCCGCCGCGATGACGAGAGCGAAAGCGAGCGAAGACATGACGGACCCTCCTGCGCGTCGCGCGGCGCGACGAACGGGGTCCTCCGGGCTTTTGTCCTGTCAGATGACGGCGCCCCTGCGGAGGAGCACCGTGGCGCCGCTCGGACCAGACGGGACCTCGCATTCGCAGGAATGCAGGCGACCCCGGAACCCTAGGCGCTATCGAGATCGAGAGTAGGGGATGCAGGTGTCCGGCCGGTGAACGGCCGAGCACCGGCAGGTCCCCGCCGCTTTCCCCGCACTCCCTGTCATCCGACCCGATTACGATCGAAGGACCGCCCCAGCAGGAAGGTCGTCATGCCCGTCACTCCGGACGCTCTCGCCCACGCCGAGGATCTCGCCGACTTCGTCGCCGCCTCGCCCTCGAGCTATCACGCCGCCGCCGAGGTGGCCCGGCGTCTGGAGGATGCCGGTTTCGAGCGTCTCGCCGAGGAGGATGCCTGGGATGTGACGCCCGGCGGACGCTACGTCGTCGTCCGCGACGGCGCGGCCATCGCCTGGACGATTCCGACGGATGCGGTCGCCACGACACCCGCGCACGTGTTCGGCGCGCACACCGACTCTCCCGGCTTCAAGCTCAAGCCGCAGCCCACCACGGGCTCGAAGGGCTGGCTGCAGGCCGCCGTCGAGGTCTACGGCGGCCCGCTGCTGAACTCCTGGCTCGACCGCGAACTGCGCCTCGCCGGACGCCTCGCGCTCGCAGACGGCCGTGTCGTGCTCGCCGACACCGGCGCGATGCTGCGTCTCCCCCAGCTCGCCGTGCACCTCGACCGCGAGGCGAACACGGGGCTCGCACTCGACAAGCAGTATCAGACCCAGCCGGTCTGGGGTGTGGGCGACCCGTCGCAGGCCGACATCCTCGCCGAGCTCGCAGAATCGGCGGGTGTCTCGGCATCCGACATCCGCGGCTACGACGTGGTGATCGCCGACACCGCGCGCGGCGCCGTGTTCGGCAAGGACGACGCGTTCTTCGCGTCGGGTCGCCTCGACGACCTCGCCTCGGTGCACGCCGGAGTCGTGGCGCTCGCGGGCCCTTCGACAGGCTCAGGGACCCAGGAAGGTGCAGGCTCAGGGACCCAGGAAGGTGCAGGCTCAGGGACCCAGGAAGGTGCAGGCTCAGGGACCCAGGAAGGTGCAGGCTCAGGGACCCAGGAAGGTGCCCCCCTCGCGATCCTCGCTGCCTTCGACCATGAGGAACTCGGCTCGAACTCGCGCTCCGGCGCGGCGGGTCCGTTCCTCGAAGACATCCTCGGGCGCATCTACGACGCCCTCGGAGCCGACGCCTCGGAGCGCCGACGCGCGCTGTCGATGTCGTGGTGCCTGTCGAGCGACGTCGGTCACTCGGTGCACCCGAACTACGCGCACAAGCACGACCCTGTCGTGCAGCCGGTGCTCGGCTCGGGTCCGATCCTCAAGCTCAACGCCAACCAGCGCTACGCGACGGATGCCGTCGGCTCCGCCGCGTGGCGTCGTTGGTGCGAGAGCGCCGACGTCACGACGCAGGAGTTCGTGTCGAACAACACGGTGCCCTGCGGCTCGACGATCGGCCCGATCACCGCGACGCGTCTCGGCATCCGCACGGTCGACGTCGGCATCCCGATCCTGTCTATGCACTCGGCGCGCGAGCTCGCGGGGGTTTCGGACCTGCACGACCTCGCCCGCGTCGCGGGGGCTTTCTTCGCCGGCTGACTCCTGCGAGGCATCCGCAGTGCCCCACCGAGCCTGCGCAGTGCCAGGATGAGGGAATGACGGACATCAAGCCTGCTCTCATCGAGCGCGCGGGCATCGAGATCATCCCCGAATCCGAGCGCACGGCGAAGCCGCGTGACCTGTTCTGGCCGTGGTTCGCGGCGAACGTGTCGGTGTTCGGCATGTCGTACGGATCGTTCGTGCTCGGCTTCGGCATCTCGTTCTGGCAGGCGACGATCGTGGCGGTCGTCGGCATCGTCGTGTCGTTCCTGCTCTGCGGGCTGATCGCCATCGCGGGCAAGCGCGGCTCGGCGCCCACGATGGTGCTCTCGAGGGCGGCCTTCGGCGTGCAGGGCCAGAAGGTGCCCGGCATCGTCTCGTGGCTGACGTCGATCGGCTGGGAGACGTTCCTCGCGATCATGGCGGTGCTCGCGACCGCCACCGTCATCACGCAGCTCGGCGGCGACGGCGAGAGCATCGCGCTGAAGATCACCGCGACCGTCATCGTCGCCGCCCTCATCGTCGCGGCCTCGGTGCTCGGCTACCACACGATCATGAAGCTGCAGTCGGTGCTCACGTGGGTCACCGGTGCGGTGACGATCCTCTACATCGTGCTCGCCGCCCCGAGCATCGACATCGCCGCGGTCATGGCCCGGCCCGACGGCGGCCTCGGCCAGGTCATCGGCGCGCTCGTCATGGTGATGACCGGCTTCGGGCTCGGCTGGATCAACATCGCCGCCGACTGGTCGCGGTACCAGAAGCGCACGGCATCCGACGGCGCGATCGTCGCGTGGAACACGATCGGCGGCTCGATCGCCCCGGTGATCCTCGTGGTGTTCGGACTGCTGCTCGCAGGCTCCGACGACGACCTCAGCGCCGCGATCGCCGCCGACCCGATCGGCGCCCTCGCCACGATCCTGCCCCTCTGGGTTCTCGTGCCGTTCCTGCTCACCGCGGTGCTCGCGCTCGTCTCGGGCGCGGTGCTCGGCATCTACTCCTCCGGCCTCACGCTGCTGAGCCTCGGCATCCGCATCCCGCGTCCCTCGGCCGCGGCGATCGACGGGGTGATCCTCACCCTGGGCACGATCTACGTCGTGTTCTTCTCCACCGACTTCCTCGGTCCGTTCCAGAGTTTCCTCATCACGCTCGGCGTGCCGCTGGCCTCGTGGGCGGGCATCCTGATCGCCGACATCCTGCGTCGCACGAAGGACTACGACGATGACGCGCTGTTCGACAGTCGCGGCCGTTACGGCGCCTGGGACTGGATCTCGATCGGCACCATGGTCGTCGCGAGCGTGATCGGCTGGGGCTTCGTGCTCAACGGCTTCGCGGATGCCGCCCCCTGGAACAACTGGCAGGGCTACCTGCTCGGCCTCGTCGGCGGGGTCGACGGCGCCTGGGCCTACGCCAACCTCGGGGTGTTCTTCGCTCTCGTCCTGTCGTTCGCGGTCACCTGGTTCGCGCGGGCGGGCCGGATCCGCCGGCAGGAGCAGGGAGCGTGACAGGCCCGTCGACAGGCTCAGGGACCCAGCCCTGGCTGGTCGTGATCGACCCGCAGACGATCTTCGCGTCGCCCGACTCCGCGTGGGGGTCGCCGTTCTTCGCAGACGTCGTGCCCCGCATCCGCTCGCTCGCCGAGTCGTTCGGCGAGCGGGTGATCGTGACGCGCTGGATGCCGACCGCCGATCGCTCGACCTCGTGGGGCGAGTACTGCACGGCCTGGCCGTTCGCCGACCGGCCCCCGACGGATCCGCTGTTCGACCTCGTTCCCGACGCGGTCGATCTGTCACCACATCCGACGCTCGACCTGCCGACCTTCGGCAAGTGGGGCCCCGAGATCGAGGCGATCGTGGGCCGCGGCGCGCACGTCGTGCTCACCGGCGTCTCGACCGATTGCTGCGTCATCTCGACGGCGCTGGCCGCAGCGGATGCCGGGGCGCACGTCACGGTCGCCGCCGACGCGTGCGCGGGGTCGACGGCCGAGAACCACGCGGCAGCCATGCACGTGATGGGTCTCTACCCGCCGCAGATCACGATCAGCGACACGGCGGCGGTGCTGGCCGGGCGCTGACTCGGCCCGTCCCGTCTGACGTCGCTGTTCCGGTCCCGATCTGCGGAGCATGTCCCGATCTGCCGGAGGATTCGCCGGATCAGTCCGCGATCCGTGCACTCGTCCGCAGATCGGGCGCCGACTGGCCCATCCCGTCACCACGCCGTCCAGGCCGCCCACAGTTCGGCGTAGGGGCCGGGCGTCGCCACGAGCTCGGCGTGGGACCCCGACTGCACGACGCGTCCGTCGGCCATCACGAGGATCCGGTCGGCGGTGGCCGCCTGGCTCAGCCGGTGCGCGATCACGATGCCGGTGCGGTCGCCGATCGCGCCGAGCGAGGCCAGGTCCAGCACTTCGGAGTCGGCAGATCCCGCCTCGGCCGTCGCCTCGTCGAGGATCACGACGGATGCCGCCGACAGCGCCACGCGCACGAGGGCGAGGTGCTGTGCCTGCCCGGGAGTGAGCGGATGCCCGGCCTCGCCGATCTCGGTGTCGAGCCCGTCGGGCAGCCGCAGGATCCAGTCGGCACCGAGCTGCGCGATCACACCCCGCATCCGCTCGTCGTCGGCGTCGCTGAACAGTGCGAGGTCGTCTCGCACGGTGCCCGCGAAGACGTGCGGTTCCTGGCTGAGCATCACGACGGCGTCGCGGAGATCGTGCGGATGCCACTGATCGATGGCACTCCCGTCGTGGCGCACCGCGCCGCCGCCGACCGGCAGCGCACCGGCGAGCACGCGTGCGAGCGTCGTCTTGCCCGCACCGCTCGCGCCGACGATCGCCACCCGCTCCCCCGGCGCTATCGTGAGCGAGATCGCATCGAGATCGCGTCGATCGGGGCGGTAGCCGAAGTCCAGCCCCTCGACATCGATCGTTCCCCGCAGCGCCGTGCTGTCGCCGACGGACTCGCGTTCCGCCCCACGACGGATCGAGCGCTCGGCAGGGGTCGGCAGTCCGATCACACCGAACAGGCGCACGAGGCTGGCCCCGGCATCCTGCAGGTCGTCGACCCGGTAGAGCAAGCTGCCCATCGGGCCGAACAGTCCGAGGAAGTACAGCGCCGCCGCGGTCGCCGCCCCCAGCTCGACCTCGCCCCCGGTGACGAGCAGGTAGCCGACCACGAGCACGGCGGCGAGACCGACGAGCTCGGCCCCGTTGAGGAACACGTTGAAGTCGTTGCGCACGCGGGTCGCCCGCACCTCGAGCGCGATGGCGTCTTCGCTCGCCTCGGCGATGCCCGCGAGGTGCCGCTCTTCGGCGCGGAGAGCGCGCACGGTGTCGGCCCCGCGCACGGCCTCGATCGTGCGCTGGCCGCGCTCGGCCACGACCACCCGGTGCTCGCGGTACACCGGGGCGGAGCGCCGCAGGAACCAGCGCAGCGAGAAGTACTGGATGGGCGCCACGAGCAGCGCGGCGAGCGCGAATCGCCAGTCCATCAGCCCCATGCCGAGCAGGCTCAGCACGATGCTGAAGAGCGCGGTCAGGAAGGCGGGCAGAGCATCTTCGACGACCTGACCTACGGCGCGGACATCACCCGAGAGCCTGGCCACCAGGTCTCCGGTGCCGGCTCTCTCGATGCGCGCGGACGGCTGCGCGAGCGCGGTCCGGAACGCCTGCTCGCGGACATCGCGGATGCTCCCCTGACCGAGTCGTGCGAGGAGCACGCGTCCCGCCCAGGTCAGCACGGCACCGGCCGCGATGGATCCCGCCAGCGCGAGGCCGAACGGCAGCAGGGCAGCCCCGCCGGCGACGATGTCGTCGACCATCATCCCGATGATCCACGGGGCCAGGAGAGCGGCGCCGACACCCGCGAACAGCGTGACGACCGCGGCAGCGCAGAGTCCGCGGCGACGGCGGAGAGCGGCGATGAGGCCCCGCGCCGTCTCGCGTCGCGGGGCGATCGGGAGCTTCTCGTCGCTCATGCGTCCACACCTCGCAGATCGTGCACGCGATGGCAGCTCGACAGCAGAGACGCGCGGTCGGTGAGCAACACGATCGTCCGGCCCTCGGCGGCGAGGCCCGCCGCGACCTGCGCCTCGGTGATCGGATCGATCGCGGTGGTCGGCTCGTGCAGCACGACGAGGCGTTGCGGCTGATGCAGGGCGCGGGCGAGCAGCAGGCGCTGACGCTGGCCTCCCGACAGCCGGAGTCCTCTCTCCCCCACTCTCTCGGCGAGCCCGTCGGGCAGTCGCTCGACGACCTCATCGAATGCGGATGCCGTGAGACGGGCATGGTCGATCTCGGTCGCGATGTTCTCGGCAGCCGACCCGGTGAACACGGCCGCATCGTGCGGAGGCGCGAACACCTCGGCACGCAGGCCGTCATGTCCCAGATGCGCAGCGTCGCGGTTCCCGATCACCAGCTCTCCCGGCTCGGGGTGTCGCAGGCCGCTGAAGAGACGGGCGAGATCGACGATCCGATCGGGATCGGCGCGGATGCCGGTGACCCGGCCCGCCGTGATGTCGAGCGTCTCTCCGTCGACCGTCAGACGCGCGACGACGTCCGTGGGGATCGGCGCCGCGGTGGTTGAGTCGGCCTGTTGGGCCGTGCCGTCCTGGTCGGCCTGGACGCCCTGGACGGCCTGCGCGCCGGGAGCATCCGCTCTCGCGCCCGCTTCTCTCGTGAACTCCGCGATGCGGGTGGCCGAGCCGTGCTTCGATGCGATCTGCGCGGGGAGGTAGCCGAGGGCCTGCAGCGGACCTCGGATCGTCTGGGCGAGACCCATCGCCGTGACGAAGCCGCCGATCGTGATGACGCCGTCGAGGGCGAGCCGGCCCGCGAGCACGGCGATGCCGGTGAAGACGAGTCCGCTGACGAGGATGTTCAGCGCGGTCAGCCCGGCCGCCGCCTTCTCGGCGCGGTACGCGGCCTCGGCGGCGACGGCGCTCTCGGCGACGTAGCGCTCCGCAGCCCGTGATGCTCCCCCGAGCGCGCCGAGAACGCGCAGCCCGGTGGCGAAGTCGGTGCTCACGGCGTCGAGTCGCGCCGCCTGCTTCTGCGCCTCGTATCCGCGTCGCCGCAGCCCGCCGCTGACCGCATTCACGACGAGGGCCTGCACGAGCGTGCCGATCACGACCGCGATCGCCAGCGGCCAGGCGATCACGAGCAGGGTGATGCACGCCGCGAGCACCGCGGTCGCCGCCGCCGCCTGCTCGGCGATGACCCAGAAGAAACCGGCGGTCTCGCCCGCATCCGACGACGAGATCGTCAGCACCTCTCCGGCGGGGCGGCGCGTGCGACGACGCAGGGCGAGCCCGAGCACGCCCTGGCGCAGAGCGTGCTCGCCCTGCGCGTAGGCCTTCGTGCCGGCCCGGTCACCGACCTGCCACGAGCAGATCAGCACCGCGAAGACGACGACGAGAAAGGCCAGCGCCCACCCCAGTGCCACCGGGTCTCCCGGTGCGATCGCCCGGTCGATCACGACGCCGACCGCCACGGGAACCATGACCTCGGCGAGCTGGTGCCCGCAGAACCCGGCGATCGACAGCGCCGCGCGCGCTCGACGACCCCTGCCCCAGACCCCCTCGCGGAAAGCCTGCGCGACGGTGGTCGCCTGTGCGCCGCCGGTCGCCTGTGCGCCGCCGACGTGGGGCTGTGCGTGTTCCGGGCGCGCGGACGCGGACATCAGGTACCCCAGGGGACGGGGCCGGGCCGACGCGATGGCGTCGAACCCTTGTGATTCACGCTAGGCGATCGCGATGTCGCGCAGCGGACAGCCTGTGCCTGTCGCCCGCCGGAGTCACCGGAATACTGCCAAGATGAGGCGCGGAGAGGGGTTTCCATGACAACGAGTGCGCCCGAAGGCGAAGCTGTCCGTGCGACGACGGTTCGCCGACCGTGGCACCGGACGAAGGTCGCGCTGGGGCTGATCGTGGCCGTCATTGCCGTGATCGCTATCGTCGGTGCGCTCACGCCGTGGCCCTCCGCCATGCTGATCCGCTCGGTGTTCACGAAGGGCGGCGACGAGACCGCCGCCGAGATGGACAAGCACGTGCCCGACACGACGCTCACCGAGCAGCGCGATGTGGCCTACGCCGACGGCGGAGCCGACACCACGATGGACGTGTTCACACCGGCATCCGCCTCCGGCCCGCTGCCGACGGTGGTCTGGATCCACGGCGGCGCCTGGATCTCGGGGGCGAAGGAGAACGTCGACCCGTACATGCGCATCCTCGCCGCCGAGGGGTACACGACCATCGCGGTGAACTACACGATCGGGCCCGAGGGCGTGTATCCGCTCGCCGTGCACCAGCTCAACGACGCGCTCGCGTACATCGACGCGCATGCCGACGAGCTCGGCGTCGACCCGAACCAGATCGTGCTCGCCGGCGACTCGGCCGGAGGGCAGCTCGCCAGTCAGATGGCGACGCTCATGACGAGCCCCGACTACGCGGACATCATGGGCATCACGCCCGCGCTGGCGAAGGACCAGGTGGTGGCGACCGTGCTCAACTGCGGCGTCTACGACCTCGCGGCCCTCGCCACCCTCGACGGGGTGGTCGGCTGGGGCCTCAAGACCTCGATGTGGGCCTACTCGGGCACCAAGACGTGGGCGGAGGACTCGACCGGAGCGACGATGTCGACGATCGACTGGGTGACGGCGGATTTCCCGACCACGTACATCTCGGGAGGAAACGGCGACGGACTCACCTGGTTGCAGTCGATCCCGATGGCGAAGAGGCTCGAGGAGCTCGGGGTGGACGTCACCACGCTCTTCTGGCCGGCACCGCATGAGCCGGCACTGCCGCACGAGTACCAGTTCCACCTGGACATGCCCGACGCGCAGACGGCGTTGCAGAAGACGATCGACTTCCTGAACGCGCACACGACCCGCTGAGCCCCGGCCGCCCCTGTCCTGTCCCCGGTCCTCTGCCCCGGCC
>NZ_JACAFP010000027.1 GCF_015354505.1 Microbacterium sp. UFMG61
CTTTATATGTGAAGTATATCACAAACTTTTTTGGTTGTGAAGATAAAAAATTAAAATTCGTATGACAAGTTTTGATTTCAAGATAAGTAATAAGAGATTGAAAGATAAAATTCCGTTGTATAAGGACATTTGTATACTGTAAAATACTTGTATGAAAATAAAAAGATAAAATGAATACAAGGTTGATCGCTTTTAGAATGATCAACCTTGTATTCGTTTTGCTATTAAAAGCAAATGGGTGAGGGGAATATTGGAGTCTCATAAAGTGATTTTAAAAGAAGCTTTAACAGTGGAGATTGAAAAAGAGAGAAAATCGTTGGTAGAAACGGCATTCAAAGAGGGTTTTACAAGTAGTAACACGGTAGAGATTAGTCAATTTATTGATGAGATGTTAAATGAATTAGAAAAGATTAAATAGAGCTATTGAAAATAACAAAAAAGCAACCTCGGCATTGGCCAATGAACGAGGTTGCTTTTTTTGTAAGGGTTTGTTCATACGTATCCGAAGTATGAAACATAAGTAGATTACCATGTTCTGTAATTAAACACTAATTTGAATGTGTTGCTACATATACAAAATAAAAGAGGAACCTCGCCAGTGGACGTGAGGTTCCTCAAAAATAGGGTTACGTTGAAATTTGTAAAAAATAGTCTGACTTTTAATATATCATATTTGTATACAAAATCAACTATTTGAACGGCTTTGCATATGTATAAAAGGTGCGCTTTTTATACATTTTTCTGCTACTTAAGCCTTGGATAATCAGCGTTATATCANGGATGTATAAAAAGCTGCATAATAAAGAAACTTTACCCTCATGGAAACCCCTCTACGCCAAGGGGTTTCTTTTCCCATGTGTTCCGGAAAGAGTGATTATGTTAACTANCTTTGTATAGAGT
>NZ_JACAFP010000028.1 GCF_015354505.1 Microbacterium sp. UFMG61
GATGATCTCCATCCGAAACGGCATTCTTGGTAACGAGTCTGTCGGTTGCATGAGGAAATGTGGAAACAGAGGACAAATGCATGGTCCGGAATACTGCTAGGAGAAGATAGGTATGGTAAACGAAAGTGAAGGTTTATAAGCTTCGTCACAGTTAGCTCAAGATAATGCATATTCTTGCTTGGGTCTTGGTAAGAGGAAAAGTAGAATCATAAAGCTACTCTAATGCGTCCCGCATCTTGCCCGGAGTAAAGAACCTGCCTACCCCCATCGAATCTGGAGGAAGTGAAACTTGGTAAGCCCTACGTCATCTGCATAAGCAGTAGGATGACTGCAAAGTCAAACAATGTGACAGAGGGTATGGGATATGAGAAAAAGCTAAGGCCGTTACCCTGAAAAGGAACAGGAAAGCAGAATCATTGTATAACTGGACGGATACTGTCGGCTTTACAGACAAGGACAGGCTCGAAAGAGCGCCCACTTCTCATTGGTCTTCAACACGAAAATAAATTTGTGGCTATCTTCTAACGAAAAGGAGCGTGCTGTTATGAATACCTCTCTACGAGCGTCGGCGCACGTCTCGCATAAAGATTGGTACTCTATTGATTGGAGTATNATACAAAAATATGTAGCGAAGTTACGACAAAGAATTTATCGTGCCGAACAACAAAATCAACAAAGAAAAGTAANGAAACTTCAACGTTTACTCCTTCGGAGTAAAGCAAATCTACTGCTTTCTATTCGCAGAGTAACACAACAAAATAACGGTAAGCGAACACCCGGTGTAGATGGCTATACTGCCTCAAAACCAAATGAACGTATCAATCTGTACAAACA
>NZ_JACAFP010000029.1 GCF_015354505.1 Microbacterium sp. UFMG61
GAGGACTACGACCGCTGGTCCGACGAGCTGCTCGACTCGCAGCGCGCGTTCGTCGTGCCGAGCTCGCACCGCGGACGCCCGAACACCCGGTTCGCGATCCTCAATCCGCTCACGACCTTCGACGATCTGGTCGGCATCCTCGACACCATGAAGTAGGCCGGTCGCGCCGTTCCGTGGTGTCCCGATCTGCGGACGGTGTCCCGTTCTGCGGTCGAATCCCCGCCGATCGGACGCAGAACGGGACACCGTCCGCAGATCGGGACACCACGGAACGGCGCGACCGGCCTACTTCATGGTGTCGAGGATGCCGACCAGATCGTCGAAGGTCGTGAGCGGATTGAGGATCGCGAACCGGGTGTTCGGGCGTCCGCGGTGCGAGCTCGGCACGACGAACGCGCGCTGCGAGTCGAGCAGCTCGTCGGACCAGCGGTCGTAGTCCTCGCGCTCCCACCCCTCGCGCTCGAACACCACGACCGAGAGCTGCGGATCACGCACGAGCGTGAGCTCCGGTCGAGACGCGATCTCTGCGGCGATCTGCCGGGTGAGCGCGAGCGTCGCGCTCACGGCCTCGCGGTAGGCGGTCACCCCGTAGGTCGCGAGGGAGAACCACAGCGGCAGGCCACGCGGGCGACTTCAGCCCGTCGGACTACTCGATCCAGCTGACCCGGCGCCCGCGTCGGTGAGGGTGTCGAGGTATTCGGCGTGCTGCGTGTGCGCGCGGCGGCCTGCGTCGGGGTCGCGGTAGATCAGAGCGCAGCAGTCGAACGGCGCGAACAGCCACTTGTGGGGATCGACGATGACCGAGTCCGCGCGCTCGACGCCCGCGAAGA
>NZ_JACAFP010000003.1 GCF_015354505.1 Microbacterium sp. UFMG61
CCCCATCCGCCCGGCCCGGCCTCGCCCGCCGCGGCTGCCCCCGCTCCCCATCCGCCCGGCCCGGCCTCGCCCGCCGCGGCTGCCCCCGCCCGGCTACCCCCGCTCGACTGGGGCAGGCAGCGTCGTGAGCACGGCGGCGACCGCTTTGGCCGCGGCATCCGCCCTCACGCCCTGCGCCGGAACCGTGCCGAGCTGGGCGGCGATGCGCCCCGCGACGTAGGGAGCCGCGAACGACGTGCCGCTCCAGATCGCGAATCCGCCGCGGTAGTCGTCGGGGTCGATGGTCTCTCGCCGCAGGCCGTCGACGTCTGCCTTGGTCATGGCCTGCTCGCCCCCGACGAACGCCGGGGAGGTGCTCACGACGGCCGCTCCCGGGGCATACACCTGCACCCACGGCCCGACGTTCGAGAAGAGAGCGACCGACCGCGACGACGGGTTGAGCGCACCCACCGAGACGTGCGGCGCGTCCGTGTCCGGGTGGATGCCGTTGTCGGCGCCGGGCCAGGGCCAGAGGGATGCCGGGAACGACGGCCGATCGATCGCATCGTTGCCCGCCGAGCACACGACCACGCAGCCGAGCTCCCGGGCCGTGGTCAGCAGGGCGTTGAGCGTCGTGCTGAACTGACCGTCGACCGGGGTCTCGTGGTAGTACCCGAGCGACAGGTTCAGCACGTCGATCGGGTGCCCGGTCTTCGGGTCTTCGCGGTGACGGCGCAGCAGCTCGACGACCTGCGCCACGGTGATGAGGAACGTGCTCTCGTCGATCACGCCGAGCGCCCCGGCCATGCGGATCGACAGGATGTCGGCATCCGGCGCGGTCTGCCGGATGATGCCCGCGATGAAGGTGCCGTGCCCGGCGACCGCATCGATCTCGCCGTCGAGCTGTCCGTAGAGGTCGGGGTAACGCTCGGGATCGGCGTCGTCGGTGAGTCCGACCGGCACCCCGTCGAGCTCGATGTGCCGGGTGACGACGTCGTCGGGCAGCCAGTCGTGCACGCCGCATCCGGTGTCGAGCACCGCCACGACCGGCCGGCGGCCGCGCTTCGGAGCAGCGCTGCGCAGCGGCGCCGGGCCGAGCCAGGCGACCGGCTGTCGCGCGCCGCGGCCCGGTTCGAGATAGTCGTCGCTGCCGCCGGCGCCTCCCGCGCCGCGCACCGGGTTGGTCCGGCTGAACGGGTTGGTGCGGCTGAAGGGATTCGTGCGGCTGAACGGATTGAGCCCGACCGGGTCGATCGAGAGTACATGCTCGAGGCTGGTCCTCGGCATCGGGGTTCCCGTGCTGCGTCGGGCGCGCTGCAGCACGCGCCAGGCATCCGGGGGCACCGGTGACTCGCCGCGTGTCGGCTCATCGGGCGTCGTGAGGTGCGCTCGGAGGAACCCGGGCACTCCGGGCACCAGCTGGTCGGCGGAGCGCACCGCGTCGGGCGACTCGATGTCGAGATTCCAGCCGAACGAGCCGGCGGCTTCTCGGAGCGCGCGGATCTCGCGGTCGTACGCCTCCTGGCCGTTGTCGACTTGATCCTGAGTGATCAGCAGACGCTCCTGCAGGTACGCGGTCGGGAATGCGCGAACGCCGTCGACCGGCTCGACGGACGGATCCAGCGCCGTGCCTCGGCGGATCGACCCCTCTGCGCGGTCCTGCCAGCTCCACCCCTTGGGCTGCTCCATCGTCGGTCCTCTCCTCGCGGGCGGACCCGCGTCCTGTGCGGGCGGACCCCCGAGGTGCGGGAGCGGCCCTGCGGTGTGTGCGGGGGGATCCCGCGAGGTGCGGGATCGGCCCCGCGGTGTGCGGGATCGGCCCCGCGGTGTGCGGGCCGGCCCGTGTGGATCACAACTCGAACTGCGGGGTCGACAGCGTGCGCTGCTCGTCGCCGACCGTCGTGGTGAGGCGCACGAGCGTCAGCCCGTCGGTCACGTCATCGAACACGAAGCGACCCGTGTCACTCGCGGTCGTCGTGCGGATGCTCTCGCCCTGCGCGAGTTCGATCAGGCCGGACGCCGTGTCGACCCAGCCGTCGATGCGATGCGCCCCGCTCGCCGTGCCGGTGACGTGCAGGAGGATGCTCGTGGTGCCGTCGCTGAACTGCAGGGTCAGCGCGTCGGCGTCGCCGCGCACCGCACCCAGAGGCTCGTCGATCAGGGTGAGCAGCGCGTACTCCTCCGACAGGCCCTCCGCCGCGACGGCCGCGATCATCCGATCGATCAGCGCAGCCGGCATCGGGTCGACGTCGCGCCAGAGCGATCTCAGGTGCGCGAACAGCTCGGCATCCTCGTGGGCGTCCGCGCGGTTGCCGCCGTCGTTCTCAGTCATGAGCCGCCCTCCGTCCGCGGTGTCGGGGCGTCGAGCAGGTCGCGCAGTTTGGCGAGGCAGCGCTTGCGCGTCGGTCCGATGCTGCCGACCGGCATCGCGAGGTCGGCGGCGAGCCGCGCGTAATCCGGGCGTTCCTCGAAGGCGATCACGCGCAGCAGACGCTGGCACCGCTCGGCGAGACGCTGCACGGCAGACCAGAGTCGACGGTTCTCGTCTCCCGTCGCGGCGTGGTCTTCGGCCGACTGCTGCTCCGGCAGCAGGGCGTCGAGAGCATCCGTCTCCGTCGTGTCGACGCGGTTGTGGGCTTTGCCCGCCCGCCAGGCCTCGCGCCGCGCGGTCGTCGTGAGCCAGGCCGACACGGCCTTCGGGTCGGCGATCGAGCGGTGCCCGCGCACCAGTTGCAGCCACGTCGTCTGGATGACGTCTTCGGCCAACGTGCGCTCGAGCCCGTAGGCGCGCACGACATGCCAGAGCACAGGGGTCATCAGCCGCACGAGGTCGTCCATCGCGCGGCTGTCGCCGTCCCGCCATGCGTCGAAGAGGTCGGCGGCGCGCTTCCAGCGTGCCGCTCCGTCGTCCGGTGCAGGATCGAGGGCGGCGCCGTCGGGTGCGCCGTCGATCATGAGTCCCATTGTGATCACACAGGTAAGGAGCTCGGCAAGAGCCCGGTGATACATGGACTGGGTATGTTTTTCGGAATATCGGCGGGGATGCGGTCGGCGCGGGATGCCGGTCGGCGCGAGGTGCGGGATGACGAGTGGTGGGCCAGCCAGCCAGCCGGCCAGCCTGGCCATGCCAGAGGCAGGATGCAGTGGGCGATAGCGTGGAGGGGTGATCGCCCTTGCTGTCGTCCTCTTCCTCAACGCCGCCTTCAACGTGCTGGTGTGGCCGCGGTTCTACAAGCGCGTCGCGAACGACCCGCGGGCGCGCGATGCCGACGGCAGGGCCACGACCTTCCTCAAGGTGCACGCGGTGCTGATCGCGATCGCCCTGGTGCTCGCGCTGGTCTCGGTGGTCGTCGGAGTCGCGGCGCTCGCCGGCGCGCTCTGACTCTCAGTCGCCGGCGATGGGCTGCTGCAGTTCGGTGATCCAATCGGTCTGGTCTTCGGACTCGGACTGCAGGTAGACCTCGCGGCACGCTCCCCGGGCTTCCGCGCCCCGGGCGGTGATCGCCTCGTTGAGGGCGCGCCAGCTGTCGTCGATCGTCGCCATGGCCCCGTGGTGGGTCGTGGCGAAAGCCGCTTCGACGGCCGGAAGCTCGACGATGACGACATCGTCGACCGCAGGGCCGTCGTAGGTGAACCCGACCGTGATGCGAACGCCGTGCCTGTCCATGTCGTACTCGGCGATCGGCAGCCCGGGGGCCGCTCCGGATGCCCGAAGCGCGTCTTCCACGCGGTCGAACAGCGGTCCCACGACGGCGGCGACCTCGGGCTGTGTGCCGACGGTCTCGGACAACGCGGCGAGTCGCACGAAGGGAAGCGGCTTCTCGGTGATCTGCATGTCGGACATCGTCGTCTCCTCAGGTCGGTGGCTGGTGGCGCCGAGCCTACGCGGGGACACCGACATCGGTCCACGAGGAGCCCCACCGCGTCGACGACCACGCGCAGCTCAGCGCAGTACAGCACGGCGCAGCGCCGCACACGCGAGGTTCGTCGCCTCTCGGTTAGCGGTCGTCCGCGACGACGGTCGCTTCTGCGCGCTCGTCCGCTGCACGCGCCAGGCGTTTCACCGCGCGACTGTCGACGACGTACCGCCACGTCGACATCACCGCGCCGCCGAAGACGATCACCACACTGACGGAGGACCACCACTCGGGTCCGACGCCGTCCACCAGCATCTGCACGCCGAGGCCGAAGCTGAGCATCGCCAGCAGGAGCGCCCACCGGCCGTCGTCGTCCGCACGCGTGCTGTCGTCGTCCACGCGTGTCAGCCTAGGGAGCACTCTCCGATATCTCGGTATGGGAGGTTCCCCGTCGGGTCAGGCCCTCTCGTACTGCGTCGCGTGCTCGGCCCACCGCGACTCGACCGGCAGGGCGCGGAGCGCACGGTTGCCCAGGGCGAGCGCGACGGCGACCATGCAGAGCGCCGCGCACACGAGGATCGTGGCCTCGCGGCCGATCCAGGTGAGCCCGAACCCGGCGATCAGGGGCGCGAGCGGCAGCGCGCCCATGCCCAGCACGCCAGCGGCGCTGTTCGCCCGACCCAGCAGCTCGGTCGGGGTGGCGACCATGAAGTAGCCCATCATGCCCGCGTTGAGGGCGGGCAGCAGCAGCACCGAGGCACCGAGCACGACCACGATCGCCCAGGGCTCGGTCACCATCGCGAGCGCCGCCGAGCCGAGTGCCGCGACCGACAGCCCGCTGATCGCGAGCACGCCGGCGCGGAATCGGGGCACGAGCATCGGCGCCACGATCGCGCCGACGAGCATGACGGCCCCGACCGCGGCGCTGAGCGATCCGATGAGCAGCTCGGAGTATCCGGCCTGCTGCAACGCGTAGATCGTGGTCGTGATCGCCGCGTTGAACCCCAGGTTGATGATCGTGATGATGAGCAGCACGCCGCCGAGGTCGGGCCGGGAGAGCAGCCACGAGAACCCCTCGCGCAGCTCGGCCCACGCACCGGTCTTCGCAGGGGCGGTCGCGGGGGCGGCGACCGCGGCGGCCTCCGCACTCAGCTCGGAGGGAAAACCCAGACCATCGCGCGCGTCGACGGCGGGTCCGTCGGCGACACGCTCCGCGGCAGCATCCTCGTCTCCGTTATGCGCCACCGCCGTCGGGGAGCGGGTGCCGCGCAGCATCCCTGCCGTGACGGCGGCCACCACATGGCACACGGTCATCGCGACGCCGACGAGCCAGCCTCCGACACCGAGCAGCAGGCCGCCGAGGGGGCCGCCGGCCAGCTGCAGCGCGGCATCACGACCCTGATTCGCGGCCTGCGCCCGGCCCATCGCGCCGTCGGGCACGAGTTCTTTCAGCGCGCTCTCACCCGCGACGTCGAAGAGCCCGCTGCGAGCGGCGAGCAGCACGTTCGCTGCGAGGAGCGTGCTGAAGGTGAGCGCATCGGCGAGCGCGAGCAGTGTGAAGGCCCCCGAGAGCAGGATGCCCAGGAGCGACCCGAGCAGCATGAGCGCGATGCGTGGATGCCGGTCGGCGAGGATGCCGCCGGCGAGCGTGAACACGAGGCGCGCGACCATGCCCGCGCCCCCGATGATGCCGGCCTGCGCGGGGTCGTTCGTGACGATCAGCGCCAGCAGCGGGATCGCGAAGCCGAAGAGCGCGGCGGAGAGGCCCTTGCTCGTGTCGCTCACGAGCCAGGTGAGGTAGCGGGCGTTCCGCCACAGTCGGTGTGGCGCGGTCGCGGTGGTGGTCATGGGCTCCACGGTAGTTGCGCAAGAAAAGTTGCGCAAGACTCATTGCGCAACTTTTCCTGCGGATAGACTGCGGGGATGGGCGAGGGTGCGAAGGGCGAGCGGCAACAGGCGGATCAGGTCTGGATGACGTCGGCGATGCTCAAGGCGTACGCGCACCCGCTGCGGCGTCAGATGCTGCGACTGTTCGCGCGCCGCGAGCACCTGCGCGCGGCCGATGTCGCGGCCGACCTCGAGGTGCCGGCCAACAGCGCGAGCTTCCACCTGCGGGTGCTGGCCGACGCGGGGCTCATCGAAGAAGCTCCCGAGCACGCCCGCGACCGTCGCGACAGGGTCTGGAAGTCGCGCAAGGGCGCGATGAGCGTCGGCGGTCCGGAGCATCCGGTGCCCGACGAGGCGCTGGGCAGCGCCATGATCCGATCGATCGCCGATGACCATCAGGCCATGATGGCGCGCGTCATCGCGTGGACGCCCGAGTACGTGTCGAGGCGCACCGCCGAAGTGCACGCCGCGTTTTCGCAGCGCATGGTCCGCCTCACCGAGGCGGAGTTCGACGCCCTGATGGATCGTGTGCAGGACGTCATCTCCGACGCAGTGGGCGCCCACGACAAGGACGACCCGGCCGGACGCCCCTGGCAGATCGACATCCTCGCGGCCGACGACACGATCTGAACTCGGTCGACGTTCTCAGTCGAGGCCGTCGTCGACCTCGTCGTCGGGCGCGCGCTGGCCGCTGAGGATCAGGATGCGGCGCAGATGCATCGCCGCGAGCACGCCGGGCCCCATCGAGCGCCGCACATCGATCGTGCGGTCGTCGACCGTCTCGAGCAGAAGGCGGATCGCGCGCGCGGCCTCGCCCCGCACCCGGTGATCCTCGGAGGTGAGCGGCTCCTGCTGCGCGATCACCTCGGCCACCGCATGGCAGGCCGCCGACAGGGGATCGGGCAGCGCGGGGTCGAGATCGAGCGCGCCCGGCCGATCCCAGATGGTGTCGGCGATCTCGTCGGAGATGTCGCGGATCAGGTGCGCGATGCGATCGAGCGCCTCGAGCTCGGCATGGATGTGCCGGGTCTCGCCGCGTCGTCCGCGTGCCCTGACGTTGCCGCGTCGGCTGTCGTCGGCGTCGGACAGGGCGGTGCGCAGTTCGGAGGTCGTGTCGGCGAGCGACGCCGCATCGTCGGCCCATTTCTCGTGCTCGGGCGGCCACGACTCCGACACGGCGGATCCGATGTCGTGCAGGTGGGCGCTCAACTGATCGCGGAAGGCGTCGACCCGCGCCGCGGCGGCGAAAGTCAGGGGAGCGGGGGCGATCACGACGTTGACGATCAGGCCGATCACGATGCCGACCGCCATCTGCACGAGGTAGCCGAGCGAATAGTCGTCCGCGTTCTGCCCGCCGACGATCAGCACGAACAGCGCGGCGACGGGCACGTACTCCCGGGCGGCGCCGAACCAGCCCGTGCCCGCCACGAGCATGCCGACTCCCACCACGGCGGGCACCGTCCACCAGGTCGGGCCGACCGTCATCACCACGAGCAGAGCGAGACCGATTCCGGTCGCGAGGCCGAGCAGGGTCTGCAGGCCCGATCGCACCGAGCCCATGAGCGTGGGATACATGCTCACGAGTGCGCCGAGCGGGGCGTAATAGGGGTACTCGTCGGTGACGCCGGGAGTGTGCGGGGCGATCAGCCACGCGAGCCCGACGGCGAGCGTCGTCTTGGCGACGAGCAGCAGACGTGCCGGAAGCACGGCCTCGCGGATCTCGTGCGCGGCCCCCGAACGGCGGGCGCGCAGTCGCGTGCTGATGGTGTTCACGGCATCCCTTCGTCTCCTCCCCTGCAGAGCGACGCTAGCCGTCGGCATCCGCTTCTCCCAACGGGTTGCGTGGGGAGCGCGGGCCGGGTAGCGGGCCGGGTGCGATGGCGCGGGACGCGACGACGCCGGCCGCCCTGTGCGGGCGACCGGCGTCATCGGCGGGACTGCGATCAGGGGATCGCCCGCCGGAAGGCGAGGAACGAGACTCCGCTGAGCACGACCGTGGCGACGAGTCCCCAGAGCGCGAGGCCGAGCGCACCCGCGTCGAGGATGCCGGTCCAGACCTGGGCCCACAGCTCGAGCCTGGTGGCGAGGAACGCGAGCCCGACGAGGATCAGCGCGAGCCCGACGCCCACGACGGTCAGAACGGTCGGCCCCCAGCTCTTGTAGATCGTCGCGCCGGTGAAGCCGAGGACGAACAGGAACAGGGCGAGCGTGAAGTACACGATGAACGCCCCGAGCGGACCCGCCTCCCACAGCCACGGCAGGTAGAACACGTACCCGTTCACGCCGTATCCGTTCGTCAGCGTCTCGATGCCGCCGCCGATCAGGAACAGCACGCCCATGAAAGCGCTGCCGAGGACCGCCGTGAGCAGCGTGCCAAAGTAGAAGTCCCGCCGCGTGACGCTCATCGCCTGCGAGAACGGGAACGTGAGCGTCATGGCCGAGATGCCGATCGCGAAGAAGTACCAGAGCGGGGCCTGGCCGCCACCGCCGTACTTCGGCTGGTCGCCCGGGATCATCGCGTAGATGAGCACCGAGAGCACGACGGCGGAGCCGAGGATGATCAGCGGCACCGCGATGAAGGTCTGACGGTTGATCAACTGCAGGCGGATGACATTGAGTGTGCGTCGCATCAGCGCACCTCCTCTTTCGCGGACGAGGCTCTGGTGGCAGCGCCCGCCTCTGCCTTCTGAGTGAGGCGGACGATGAGCTGCTGCAGCGAGACGGGAGCGAGATCGAGTCCGGATGCCGTGACCTCGGCCCGCTCGGCGGACGACAGGTGTCCGAGCACCGTGACGGAGGCCACACGGCCCAGCGCCTCGCGGTGCAGCACCTCGCGGTCGGCGGCCCAGGCGTCGACCTTGGCGGCGTCGCCGACGACGGTGACGGCGCGGTCGCGCACGGCATCCGTGTCTTCGTTCAGCAGGATCTGCCCGTTGTCGATCACGATGACCTTCTCGATGAGGTTCGAGACCTCGTCGATCAGGTGCGACGAGAGGATGATCGTGCGCGGGTGCTCGGCGTAGTCCTCGAGCAGGCGGTCGTAGAAGATCTGCCTGGCCACCGCGTCGAGGCCCAGGTAGGGCTCGTCGAAGAACGTGAGCTCGGCACGGGACGCGAGTCCGATGATCACGCCGACGGCCGAGAGCTGGCCGCGCGAGAGCTTCTTGATGGTCTGCTTCATCGGCAGCTGGAACTGCTCGATGAGTTCGTCGGCCAGTTCCTGGTCCCAGTTCTCGAAGAACAGGCTCGCGGCCGTGAAGGCGTGACGCGGGTAGGCGTCGTCCGGGTACTTCTGGCTCTCGCGGACGAAGCAGATCCGGTTCAGGACCCGCGTGTTCTCGTACGGGTGCTCGCCGAAGACCCGGACGGTGCCCGAGGTCTCGAAGTTCTGCGCGGTCAGGATCGACATGAGCGTCGTCTTGCCTGCGCCGTTGCGGCCGAGGAGCCCGTAGATCGCGCCGCCCTCGAGGCTGAGCGACACGTCGTCGAGCGCGTTCTTCTCCTTGAAGTGCTTCGTGAGGTTCGTGACCTCGATGACGGCGGTCATGCGGTGGTCTTCCCTTCTGTCTGCGGTGTCTGTTCGGTGTGGGCCGCGCGCTCTCGGAGCAGCGCGGCGAGGTCGTCGGCGCCGAGTCCCAGCGTGCGGGCCTCGGCGAGGAGCGGTTCGATGTAGCGGTCGGCGAACGCGTCACGGCGTTCGCCGAGAACGATGTCCCGCGCGCCTGCGGCGACGAACATGCCGATGCCGCGGCGCTTGTACAGCACTCCCTTGTCGGTGAGCATGGCGACTCCCTTCGCTGCCGTCGCAGGGTTGATCCGGTAGAAACCGGCGAGCTCGTTCGTCGACGGTGCCTGCGTCTCTTCCGCGAGCGAACCGTCGATGATCGAGTCCTCGATCTGCTCGGCGATCTGGAGGAAGAGCGGCTTGCCTTCGTCGATCACGAGTCCTCCGAGGGGGTTGGTGGGTTAGTTACTTGACTAGGTAACCACTGAACGTGAGGTGTGTCAACCAGCAATCTGGATCGATTGGCTCTTCGCCGATGGGGTGGTCAATTTCGCACCGGAAGAGGGCCGTTCGGGTGCGGAAGTGGCTACCCACGGCGGGGCGGGTGCGGAAGTGGCCGCCCCACCGCTGGTGAAGCGGCGCGCGCGGTCGGGAGTCGTCAGCTCCAGAGAGCGGCCACCTGCGCCTCGGCCTCTCTCGAGCGGGCTTGGGTGCGTGCGGCGGCGGTCGCGGCGCTGATGAGGGCGGACCGCATGTCGGCGGCGCACGCGCTCCATTCGCGCTGGGCGCGGTCGAAGGCCTGATTGGCCTGCCCGGTCCACAGGTCGTTCAGCTCCGAGATGTCGGCCTCGAGGCCGTCGAGAAGCTCGCGGATGCTCTGCGCATCGAAGCGGCGATCGTATTCCGGTGCTCTCCGTCACGTGGCGCAGGGCCGGCGGGGCGCAGAGCTGGAGCAGGTGGCTGGTCGGGCAGCAGTACGTACACGTCCCGATTCGGAGGTGGAGGTCTCGCAGCGGAAAGGCGTGCGCCCCCGACGGCTCAGCCGCGCAGATCTCGGGCGCGCAGTGCGACGGCCGATGCGGCGACGAAGACCACGGCGAGGCCCCAGGTGAGTGCGAGGCCGCCCGGGTCGACGCCCTCGGCGAGCGGCGATTGCCGGTAGGCCCAGGCGTAGGGCGAGAGGCCGTTCAGCCATTCGAGGTCGTCGGACTGCTTGGCGAGCGCCTGCAGGATGTACCCCACGACCGCGATGCCCGCACCGACCCCCGTCGCCCAGATGCGTCGGCCGGTCACGGCTCCCGCGAGCAGAGCAGCGGAAGCGGTGAGAGACGCGAGACCGGTGAGGGCGGCGCTCGCACCGACGACGCGCCATCCGTCGAGACCGAGCTCCGCGGAGTCGTTCAACGCCCAGACGACGAGGCCCGAGAAGGCGCCGAGCCAGAGAATCCGCACGAGCACGGCGGCGGCCGACTCGATCGCGTACTGGCCGCGGCCGATGCCGTGCGCGAGGTCGAGTTCGGCGCGTCCGCTCTCCTCGGCCCCGGCGATGGCCGCCGAGCCCCACAGCACGGCCGCGATCGTGGTCAGCAGAAAGCCCATCAGGCCGAAGAAGGTGCTCTGCGTGTACCCGGCGCCGCTCGAGATCTGGTCGTAGCCGAGCGTCTCGACGAGCTCCGGGGGCAGCGACGAGATGATGTCCTCGAGCTGACCGCCGCCGCCGAGGCTCGGGTACAGCGGCAGGTAGAGGAACAGCACGGCGGCGAGGCCGAGCGTCCAGCCGAGCAGGCTGCGCCACGAATCGCTCAGATTGCGCCGGAACACGGGCAGGATGCGGTTCATCGCTGCTCCATCCTCGCTCGCCGCGTTCGTCGAGTCGCGGGCGTCGGTGAGGCGGACGGGGAGGCAGATGCGGGTGCGTCGCCGTACAGTCGCAGCACCGACTCCTCGAGGTCGGGCTCCTCGACCGTCAGGTCGCGCACCTCGAACGGGGCGAGGGCTTTGATGAACGGGTCGATCGCGCCGTCGATCGTGCCGGACAGGTGCAGGATGCCGTCGGCGTCGTGCACGTCGAGACCCGTGAGGCCAGGCAACCGGTCGAACTCGGGGCGGGCCGCCGCGGCATCCGTCGTCGCGATCTCGGCACGCACGCGGCGGATCGAGCCCAGGCGCAGCGAGGCGACATCGCCGTCGGCGACCACCCGGCCGTTCGCGAGCACCGCGACCTCGTCGGCGGTCTGCTGGATCTCGCTGAGCACGTGCGAACTGAGCAGCACGGTCTGTCCGGCATCCCTCGCCTCGCGGACCATCTGCAGGAACTCGCGCTGCACGAGGGGGTCGAGGCCGCTGGTGGGTTCGTCGAGGATCAGCAGTTCGGGTCGGTGCATGAATGCCTGGATCAGCCCGACCTTCTGCTTGTTGCCCTTCGACAGGGTGCGCACGGGCCGCGTCAGGTCGACACCGAGCCGGTCGGCGAGATCGCGTGCGGTGCGCAGGGTGACGTCCGAGTCGCGACCACCCGAGACCTGGGCGTAGAACGACAGCATCCGGTGCCCGCTCGCCCGGCCCTCGAGGTGCAGCTCGCCCGGCACGTAGCCGATGCGCCGACGCAGGGTGGCGCCGCCGTGACGGGGGTCCCCACCGAGGATGCGCACGGTGCCTGAGGACGGTCGGATGATGTCGACGAGCGTGCGCAGCGTGGTGGTCTTGCCCGCGCCGTTCGGGCCGATGAGTCCGAAGACGGTACCGGTTCGCACGTGCAGGTCGAGCTCGTGCAGCGCGATGCGGTTGCCGTAGAGCTTGTGCAGACGGTCGATCTCGATGGTGTCGGTCATGATGCCTCTCCTTCCGGGGCGGGCGTCTCTGCGGCGAGTGCGTCACGAGCGCCGTCGAGCAGCGCGGTGGTCGAGTAGATGCCGTGGGTGAGCAGCTCGAGCGTGGGCAGCGTGGTGCGGATCAGGCCGGCGGGGCTCAGCTGATCGGTGCCCAGTGCGCGGGCGATCTGGCTGCGCATCACGACCGGGCCGAGTCCGATCAGGGTCACGAGCAGCGTGGTCATCTCGGGGTCGCTCATGGGCTCGAGCATCCCGGCCGCACGCTGCTCGTCGAGCACGTCGCGGGTGCTCGCGAGGAAGCTGTCGAACAGCCGGTCGGCTGCGGGGGAGCCGTCGACGAGCATGCGTGAGAGGTAGTCGACATAGGGGCCGTACCGCTCGAGGTCGTGCAGCGCCGTGCGGATGCGGTCGCGGGTCGGAGCCTGGATCAGGTCGTGCTCCTCGTCGATGAAGACACCGACCACGTGGTCGTCGCATTCGGCGCGCAGCGTGTTCTTGTCGCCGAAGTGGTGCACGATCAGCGCCGGGCTGACGCCCACCTCCTTCGCGATGCCTCGCAGGCTCGTGCCGTCGAACCCGTCGCGGGCGAAGGCGGCGATGGCCGTGTCGCGGATCCGCGCCCGGGCGGTGAGATCGTCAGAAGCTGAACGCATGTACAGCATGCTAAACAGGTGTTCAGTCTGCGTCAAGAGGTCGCGCTCCTAGTCTGGAGTCGTGGACTTCCCCTTCGCCCGCCTGCGCCGTTGGCCCGATGTCGAGGCTGACAACCTGCAGGCCCATGACGCGACCGACCTGCTGCTGGTCGAGCGCGCGCTCGCCCTCGGGGTCGAGGGGCGCGAGATCGCGGTGATCGGCGACGAGTACGGCGCGATCACGCTTTCGCTGACGGATGCTGGGCTCGACGGCATCCGCGTTCATCAGGACCTCGCGACGGGCCGCCGTGCGCTGGCCCGCAACGCCGATGAGCTCGGGCTGCTCGGGTTCTCGACGCACGAGCTCGATGAATCGCTGCTCGACGGTGCCCGTCTCGTGCTGCTGCAGCTGCCCAAGGCGCTCGCCGAGCTCGAGGAGATCGCCGACGCCGTGGCCCGCTGGGCGGCGCCCGACGTGGTGCTCGTCGCCGGTGGCCGGGTGAAGCACATGACCATCGCGCAGAACGACGTCCTCGGCCGCAGCTTCGCGCAGGTTCACGCTCAGCGCGCCGAGCGCAAGTCCCGACTGATCGTGGCCAGCGAGCCGAGAGCGGTCCCGGTCACGTCCCCTTTTCCGGTGACAGCGGAGCATGGCGGACTGACCCTGGTCGCGCACGGCGGCGCGTTCGCGGGGGCGAAGCTCGACATCGGCACACGGGTGCTGCTGGGGGCCCTTCGACAGGCTCAGGGACCCAGCTTCCGGCACGCTCCGGACACGGACACGGACACGGACACGGACTCGGTCGCTGAGCCCGTCGAAGCGTCCCGCGTTCCTCTGATCGCCGTCGACCTGGGCTGCGGAACCGGCGCGCTCGCCGCGTCGTACGCCCTCGCGCACCCGGAATTCCGGGTCATCGCCACGGATCGGTCGGCCGCGGCGGTCGCCTCCGCGCGCGCCACGATGGCCGCGAACGGGGTCGCTGACCGCGTCACCGTGATGCACGACGACGCCGGGTCCGAACTCGCCGACGCCAGCGCCGACGTCGTGCTGCTCAACCCGCCTTTCCACCTCGGCAGCAGCGTGCACACGGGCGCGGCGACACGCCTGTTCGAGGCCGCCGCCCGCATCCTCCGCCCCGGCGGCGAGCTGTTCACGGTCTTCAACTCGTCGCTCGGATACCGGGCCGAGCTGACGCGCCTCATCGGCCCCACCGCGCAGCTCGAGCGCACCCCGAAGTTCACGGTCACGCGCAGCATCCGTCGCTGAGCCTGCCCTCGGCGCCGGGATCGACGCCGCTCGCTCCGTCGATCCCGCGCATCGTGCATCCACCCCTGTCCGGGCTGAGTGACTGCTCCGTGCGAGTTCGGCGAACCCGGATGGGATATACCGGCTGACCGCTGTTTTTCTGCCCGCGCGTCGTTCGCCCACGGAGAGACCTCGACGTGACTACCTAAGTCCCGATCGCGCACCACTCAACGGTTCCCGGAGACCGCCGTGCCCTCCGGCACCCGAGATGTCATAGAGGCGTCAGCCACTCCTGGACATCGCCGCGCAGTTGCGCAGTAGGGGAACCAAGAAAATGCGAACTCGTAGAACCGACAGCGGACGCCGCCGCAAGGCCACCGCTCTGGGCGTGACGCTCGCCATCGCGGCGGGGCTGCTCACTCCGATCGCCATCGCGACCGTGGCTCAGGCGGCGACCGAACTCTCGATCGACTCCCTCGGTCTTCAGGCTGCTGCGGGATCCCTCACGGACGGCAAGTGCGAGTCCACCGCGGGAACGTGCACGCTGCGCGCGGCCATCCAGGAATCCAACGCCATCAACGGCGCTGCCGGCGAAGTCAAGATCGGGGTCGACCCCGACTTCGCCGGTGGCAACATCGCGATCACGAACACCGCTGCCAACCGCATGGTGAGCACGAACCTCTATGCGGCCAACGGCGCGGTAGCCGGTGGCGTCGCGGGTGACAGCGGTGCTTCCTTTGAAATCACCGCGCCGGTGACGGTCGATCTGGAACACAAGATCACGGTGCACCCGACCGGAGCAGGCGACCTCGCACTCGTCCCGTTCCACCTCAACGGACCCGACATCACCCTGCGTGCTGTCGACGACATCTGGGCAGGCGAGACCTCCATCTACATCGGGCCGAACGCCGCGCGCGTCACCCTGGATGAGATCGAGATTCAGACCGAGACCTACTACCCCGAGCGCTTCTTCGTCGTGCGAGGGGGAGCCGAAGAGATCACCGTCTCGAACTCGACGATCGGCGGTTTCGCCGCCAACGAGAGGGACTGGAACTGGGGCGTGGTCGACGGGACCAGCGCGTCGTTCCCGGTCAAGGGGCTGACTGTCACCGGCAACACCTATGTCGCCGGCGCCGCATCCGGTGCATGCAACGGCAGCACAGCCGCGGGATGCACCTCGACGCCGGTCGAGGCCTACGAGCAGCACATCACGGAGCTCGAGTTCACCGGCAACGTCGTTCAGAACATCAACCGCGCATCCGCCTCGGACGCTCGCGGCCTCGACCTCCGTTACGCCACGGTGGGGAAGCTCAAGATCAGTGACAACACGTTCACCGCGCCCTACTATCGCGCTAGACAGGCAGTGGTCGACCTGGCATACGCCACCCTCGACAGTTTCGAGATCATCGGCAATGACTTCACGGAGATGTCGGGCAACGGCGACGTCGACGACTCGGCGGCTGCGATCGTGCTGCCCACGGACAAGCGCATAGGCACCGGTGGAAAGGTCTCGGACAACGAGTTCACAGCGACCGGAACCCTGAACACGCAGGCTGTCTATTGGAACGGTCTCGAGTCGACGGACTCCGCCACGAACCTCGCCGACTCGCGCGTCTCGATCGTGGACAACCACTTCGACGGGTTCTCGACCAGCGCATCGCGCTCCAGCATCCGGATGACTCAGACCGGCGTCGTGGAGATCGCACGAAACACCTTCGGCGCGCGGTCGGGGAGCCAGGCCAACACCGTCCTCGAGGAGTTCGCCGGCAACGGCTCTGTCGCGTCGACGCTGGTCAACAACCTGAACGCGTCGGCGAACGCGAAGCTGAACACGTGGTGGCCGACCGCGCGCACCAGCGCGAACGTGCAGACCACTCCGCTCACTGCAGCCGAGTGCACGGTGCCGCTCGAGGTGGCCCCACCCGCCGACGCGGAGAACACGACCGACTATGCCGCGGGCCGCTACCCCGCCGTGCCCGTCGCGCTCGACGTCTACTGGACCCGGGGGAACGATGCCGAGGTCTACCTCGGCCGCTACGACGTCGACGCCGACGAACGCCAGACTCTGCAGGTCGCTCTACCCATGCCCGGTGACGCGATGCTCGAGAAGAACAGCGGCGTCGGCCCCGTCGATCCCATCACGGGAGCGGTGACCGGGGGCCTGCGCGTGCAGACGATCGAATCCCCGGTGGGAAGCGCGTCACCGTCGTCGCAGTACTCGCGAGTCGCGGTCATCGACGGCAGCTGCCGACCGGTCATCACGATCGCGCAGGCGACCACTCAGAACGAGGAGACGCACGCCCGCGACCTGCACTTCACGCTCACCTCGTCGATGCAGCTCGACCCGTCGACGGTGGCCATCGAGGACTTCGTCGTCGAGGCGACGAGTGCCACGTCCGAGGGGCTCGACGGTGTCGCCGCAGGCATCAGCACCATCGACGCCGACAGGCTCGCCCCGCGAGTCGTCTCGGTCACGGAGGTCGCCGGAAGCTCGGGCACGCAGTTCGATGTGATCGTCCGCGTCGACGACACCGCGACGGTGACCGTGTCCATCGGAGAGAACACTGTCGCCATTCCCACGGGACTTGCGAACATCAGTGCAGCGACCACCGGTGACGAGCGCGGTACCGACAACGTCGTGACGTTCGTGAACCCCATCACCGCTCAGCCGAGCAAGTTCACGGTCGTGACCGGCGATGAGCGGGGCAAGAACTTCACCTACATGCTGGCGGCCGGTGCACCCGCTCCGACCGAGCAGCTGAAGTTCACGACGAGCGTCAGCCAGCCCGCGGGCACGCCCAAGCTCTCTCTCAGCACGACGTCGCCGGTGATCGCCGGTGGCGCGTCGCAGACGAGTGCCATCGTGGTGACCGCTGCCTCGGGTGACGCCGAGGCGGGCACGAAGACGACGATCTCGGCGAGCGTCGCGACCGGCGACAGCAACTACGACGGCCTGCTCGTGCCGGATGTGACCCCCTACCTCTATGCCACCGACCCGGTGATCAACATCGCGAAGCGCGCATACGTCGACGTCATCGATTCCTCCTCCGTGCAGCGGATCGAGGCGACGGGTTCACCCGCTCCGCGCGACAGCCGACTGACTGACGGACAGCCCGTGTGCTTCGTGTACACCGTCACCAACACGTCTGCAGACGACTGGGTCACGGTTCTCCGCGACATCCAGGTCAGGGACTCCGATGAGCGCCTCGGCGACGCCGGACTCATCGGCACCATCCCGTCGCTCGAGAGCGGCGACTCCGTGAAGCTGTTCTCCTGCGTCTCGCTCATCCCCGCAGACACCACGGTCGACGGCCCGATCGCAGAATCGGGTGAGGCCCCGTGACGACGCGTGAACGACGCAGCCGGAGCCTTCGGCGGCCCGGCCTCGCGGTCGCAGCCCCACTCCTGGTCGGACTCCTCATCGCCGGCGCAACGGCCGGAGGGACGTATGCCCTCTGGTCGACCAGCACGTCAGCCAGCCTCGGCGACATCACCAGCGGCAACCTCAGGCTCGTCTCGATGGAGACGACCTGGAGTCAGGTCACTCCGGGAACAGGAACGGCGGAGGAACTCCCGCTCACCGGCACGCCCGAAGGCTTCCGCGTGATGCCCGGCGACATCATCAGGATCACCCAGAACGTCGAGTCGTACCTCCAGGGCGACAACCTCACTGCGGGGCTCGCGGTCGACTACGCGGCCGGGAGCGACGTCGCCCAGGATGTCGAGGACGGACTGATCGCGCTGTCGTTCCACATCGAGAACGCAGAGGGGGTTCAGGTCGCTCCCGCGAGCGGAACCGCCCCGTTCGGCACCACTCTTGCAGTGGACGGTCTGACCGGCACCGATGGCGGGGTCGTCGAAGACTGGAAGATCGTCGTCTCTGCAGAGATCCTCGGCGACTACGACTGGGTCGACGGTGGATCCCTCGACGACGCACCTGCCCAGTGGGCAGCAGGGAACATCGTCGTCACCCTCGAGCAGCTCCGCGCAGGAGCCGGCTATGTCGAGGGAGGGACGCCATGAGCCGCAAGAGCGAACGCCTGGCGAAGGGGTCGCGCAGGCGCACCCTCGGTCGCTCCTGTGCACAGGCCGCCATCGGCGGACTCGTTCTGGGAGCACTTGCCGCCGGCACCGTCCCCGCCGCATACGCGCTGTGGGCGATGGACGATTCCGTCACCATTCCCGCGTTCGATCACGGCCGGGTCGCGTTCGCGGCGGCTCCGACCGATGGGTCGGCAGCTCTCGTCCACAGCACGGATGGTGCCCCGGTCGAGCTCGTCCTGCCCGGCTCGAAGATGGCTGAAGTCCTCGGGCAGACCGGGCCCGATGCGGCGCCCATCATCTGGACCTTCGAGGCCACCGGATGGGCGGACGGCATCGGGGGCGTCGTGTACGACGTCTCTGTCGCCACGCAGGTCGCACGCGACGGGTCTGTTCATGACCTGAGCTCCGGCGTCGGAGACGAGGGCACGCTTCTTCGCTACTCGACCCTCAAGGTGTATCCAGCCGACGCCGGAGGCGGGTGCACAGCTGTGCCCGCGACCCCTGAGACGCCCGAAGGGGAGACGCAGAAGAACGTCATGGTGTTCGACGGTCAGGATCATCAGCTCCAGGCGCCTGGCGCTCGAAGCGATGGTGGATCGAGTCAGACCTGGTGCGCGGCGATGGACTTCATCAACGCGCCGGACGGCAGCTACGTCAACGACGCGTTCGCGCAGGGCGCCGCCGAGGACGGAAAGGTCTACGGAGCGCTGGACACGTGGAACACGGCTGTGAGCTTCCCGCCGTCGTTGCCGCTGCTGGGCACCTACGTCAATGAAGCGGAAGCCACCGGCGTCGCGGAGGACCAGACGCGTCCTCGGGACGTGGATGTGTGGAGCGCCGCGCTGTACCCGGACCCGAGCGACGAGCCGGACATCACGATCGTTCTCGACCCCGCGGTCACGAACCTCAACGCGGCAGCGACGCAGCCCGGCGATCACTTCGCGACAACGACTTCGAACGAGTGACAGCGTTCGGTACCCACCCCCGACGGCCACCCGGCCTCGGTCGAACCAGCCCCTCGCATGGGGCTAAGACAAGAAAGAGAAACATGGACAACCACGCATCAACGATCGTTGTCACCGAGGAGCGCAAGCGTCGCCGGGGACTGGTCTGGGTCGGACTCGGAGCCGTCGCTCTGCTTTCGGGAGGGTCGACGTTCGCGCTCTGGAGCGCCAACGACACCTTCGCGGGTGGCGACATCACCGCGGGTGACCTCAACCTCGTTCAGACGGCCGACACCTCGTTCTACGACGTGTCCGCCGACCGTGCTGACGCCACCGAGACCCTCGTGGGCACCGACGGCACGCAGCTCGGCCACCTGATCGACGACGCGTCGTGGCGGGCCGTGCCGGGTGACAAGGTCGCCGCCGCATTCTCGGCAGACGTCACGCTCGAGGGCGACAACCTCGTCGGCAAGCTCTCGGTCGCAGGCCTCGACGCCATGATCGACGGCAACGCGTCGATGACCTGGTCGTACGAGGTCTACAACAAGGGCACTCTGCTCGTCTCCGAGACCGCGGTCCCCGCGGACAGCAGCCTGTTCTACCTGTCGGCTCCGGCCACGGGCCAGGCTGACGGCATCGACGACGGCGTTCCCATGGCTGCCACCGCAGGTGACGTCGCGGGTTCGACCGTCTTCCAGATGACCGACACGTCTGAGGACGTCACCGTGGTGCTCTACGGCACGTTCGACAGCACCGCCGGCGACGCCGGCAAGGCGACTGTTGCCGCAGACGGCAGCTACTCGGACCAGACCGAGGCAGCGACGGGCACCCGCGAGGACGCCCTGACCGTCGACACCCTGGCTGAGCTGAAGCTGCAGCTCGACCAGGTCCGCGACACCGGCTCGCAGTTCGACTGAGCACGCCCGAACACCGGGGCACCCGCGCACGCGGGTGCCCCGCATCAAGGAGAAGAAAGTGCCTCGCAACCGAATCAGATCCACGCGGACCCGGCAGGGTGCCGGACTCCGTCTGGCACGGGTGCGCGGCTCTCTCTGGCAGTCACTCGGCGCCTTACTCGGCGCGATCGCGGCCGGCGTCATCATCGTCGTCATCGCGACCCTGTTCCTCATCCCGCGCATCCTCGGGGGAGACAGCCTCACGGTGCTCACCGGCTCGATGGAGCCCAGCCTCACGCCGGGCGACGTCGTCGCAGTGCGGGCGCTCGCACAGGAGGACGTCTGCACAGACGTCTCGATCGGCGACATCGTGACCTACTACCCCACCCCCAATGACCCGGCGCTCATCACCCACCGCGTCATCGCCAAGACTGTCGGCACCTACGACGACGGCACGTCCTGTCGCCTCATCCTGCAGGGTGATGCGAACTCGGCAGCGGACGAACCGGTCTCGCCCGAGCAGGTGCGTGGCGTGTTCATGTACGGCATCCCCGCCGTCGGATGGGCACGCAGCTGGGTCGAGGACAACAAGATCCTCGTGTTCGCGGCCTTCGCTCTCCTGGCGGTGGGAATCTACGCGCTCGATCGGGCCCGCCCGCGAACGCGCATCCGCACGATCGCGGGGGCGCCGATCGCACCCGTCACCGCCTCGCCTTCTTCCGACGACAACGAAGCCTCCAGCGGTGACTCGTCGTTCCGGCTGCGAGAGCTGGATCTGCGGGAGCGAGAGCTCACCCTTCGTGAGCGTGAGATCGCGCTTCTGGAACAACAGTTCCACGCCACAGCCACAGCCACAGCCACCGCCACACCGTCTCCGTGAGAGGAACACCTATGAGTGCCTATATCGACATCTCCGGCGACAGCTATGCGCTGAAGCAGCCATCGCGGTTGGCACGCGGCGCGCGCATTCTGGGCGCCGTCGCGCTCGTGCTCGCCATCCTCATCTCAGTGATGTTCTACATGGCCCCGGCGAGTGCCACCGTGTTCGGCACCCGCGCTCCGGTGGAGGAGGCTTCGAGCGCGGCCGACGGGGCGGAGACGTATGCCGCAGACAACGCGGGCACCTCGTCGACCTTGGCCACCGCCACCGAAGCGCAGCTGCTCTCCGGTCTCTGGGACGGCCACACCGTCCATCTCGATTGGCGAGGCTCCGAGTACGCGACGGCCGAGGCGAGCTTCGTGGGCGAACGTCTGATCTCCCCCGGCGACCACGTCTCCCGAACCCTCAGCGTGCGCAACGACGGCCCCTCTGACGGCGTCATGGCTGTCGGCCTCGTGCTGGCCGAGACTGTTCCCATGCTGGCGGCCAACCCCGAGCTCGGCGACCATGTCACGGTGTTCTGGGACATCGCCGGAGTGACAGGATCCGCGCCCTTCTCGGATCTGCTCGCTCTCGACGACGGGCGCCCCGAACTCGTACAGGTCCAGGTGCCGCGCGGTGCCGATGTTCCCGTCACCGTCGGATTCGACGTGCCGGCGTCGCTGACCACCGAGATGAACGCCCACGCCGAGTCGACAGGCCTGCGATTCGACATCCGCGTCCACCTCGAGGGTGACACGAGTACCACGCCTCCGATCCTCGCGCAGACGGGTGCCGATGCGGCACTCACTGCGGCGCTCATCGCTCTCGCGCTCGGAATCGCTGCCGCAGGACTGCTCCTGCTCGCTGCCCGTCGTCGTCGTTGCGAGGTCTGCGACGATCCGATCGGACGGGGCGAACCCTGGGTTGCTCGTCGCGCGGCATCCGGCGAGCGGGAGACGCTCTGCGTGGCGTGTGCGCCGGTGCCGCTTCAGGCCGCCCTGGTGCTTCCGGCCTAGAACGAAGGCGGTCCCGGAACGGCGCGCCGCGGGATCGTGAAACGCCCGTGCCGCACGTGTCCGTCTCGGTGTCCGAAACCCGCGCAATCCCCCGGTCAGCCGCAGAAACTGAACGCCGATCGGAATGACGGATTTGCCCCTGACCGGCCATTTCGTTACGTTGGAATGCGGGCCTGACGGTCCGAAGACCAGTCCGCGGCCACGTCCTTCTTTCGATGAGCTGTGCTGCGAAGAGGCGTGGGCGTACGGTCGATGCTCTATCGCGGTGGATCCGAAATCCGCCGTCCGCGCCGCCACAGCATGCACTCGAAACGGCCCTGAGAACATCACCCGGGCGTAACCGAAGCAGGCTCTGCCGCCGAGGCGAGCCGCAGGGGAAACGTGTCCGAAATCGCTCTAGAAGCGCGCAATCTGTACAAGGTGTTCGGGAAGAATCCGAGCAGTGCCGTCCGTCGACTGAAGGCCGGTGAGAGCAGATCGGCGGTCAGCGACGCAGGAACCGCCGCCGTCATCGACGCCAGTTTCACCGTCAACAAGGGCGAGATCTTCGTGATCATGGGGCTGTCGGGTTCCGGCAAGTCCACCATCATCCGCATGCTCAACGGCCTGCACGAGGCATCCGACGGCTCGGTCGTCGTGAACGGCGACTCGATCACCGGCATCCCTTCCGGTCGGCTGCGTGAGATCCGCCGCGACCGCATCTCGATGGTGTTCCAGCACTTCGCACTGCTGCCGCACCGCACGGTCGCCGCGAACGTCGCCTACCCGCTCGAGCTCAAGGGGGTCGGCAAAGACCAGCGCCTCAAGAAGGCCGAGGAGATCCTCGCCCTGGTGGGCCTCGAGGGCCAGGCCGACAAGCTTCCCTCCGAGCTCTCGGGCGGCATGCAGCAGCGCGTGGGCATCGCCCGGGCGCTCGCCGCCGACTCCGACATCCTGCTCATGGACGAGGCGTTCAGCGCCCTCGACCCGCTGATCCGTCGCGAGATGCAGGAGCAGCTGCTCGAATTGCAGGAGAAGCTGCAGAAGACGATCGTCTTCATCACCCACGACCTCAACGAGGCCATGTTCCTCGGTGACCGCATCGCCGTGATGCGCGACGGTCGCATCGTGCAGATCGGCACGCCGGAGGACATCCTCACGGATCCCGCGAATGACTACGTCGAGCAGTTCGTGCAGGACGTCGACCGCGCCCGCGTGCTCACCGCCGCGAACGTCATGGAGCGCCCCCGTCCCGTGGTCGCCGAGACTGCGGGGCCGCGCACGGCGCTGCGACAGATGCGCGACGCCTTCATGTCGGCCACCTACGTCACCGGGCGCGACCGCAAGCTGCTGGGCATCGTCACCGACCGCGATGCCGTCAAGCTCGTGCGCAAGGGCGTGTCGACCCTCGAGTCGATCATCAAGCCCGTGCCGCAGAGCGTGAGCGAGGACGAGGTGCTCATGAACCTCTTCATCCCCTCGGTCGAGTCGACGCTGCCCCTCGCAGTCGTGGATGCCTCGGGGCGCCTGACCGGTGTCATCCCGCGAATCACCCTGCTCGCAGCCCTCGGCCCCGGCCCGGGCGCGACCGGCGAGCTCACCCTGCCGCTTCTTCCGATGCCGCAGGCCGAGATCGATGCAGTGCTCGATGACGGATGGACGGCCGACCCGCAGCCGGTCGCCGGAACGACGGAGGAGGTGCGCTGATGGATGGTTTCCGTATTCCCCTCGGCAGCTGGGTCGCGACAGGCGTCGACTGGATCAAGACGAACCTCGACGGTCTTCTCGACGTCATCTCGTTCGTCGTCAGCTTCCTGGTCGACGGCCTCACCCGCGCGCTGCTGAGCCCGCACTTCATCGTCATCATCCTGATCGCCGCATTCATCGCGTGGCTCGTGCGCTCCTGGCAGCTCGCGATCGGGACGGTCGTGTCGTTCGGTCTCATCGTGGCCATGGGCCTGTGGGTCCCGGCGATGCAGACCCTCGCCCTCGTGCTCGTCGCCGCGGTGATCGCCGTGCTGATCGCGGTGCCGCTCGGCATCTGGTCGGCCCGCAACGCCACCGTGCGCGCGGTGCTCAAGCCCGTGCTCGACTTCATGCAGACCATGCCGGCGTTCGTCTACCTGATCCCGGCGATCGTGTTCTTCAGCATCGGCGTCGTTCCCGGACTCGTCGCGACCGTGATCTTCGCGCTGCCTCCGGGCGTGCGACTCACCGAGCTCGGCATCCGCGGAGTCGACTCCGAGACGGTCGAGGCCGGCCAGGCCTTCGGTGCGAAGCCGGGTCAGATTCTGCGCGGCATCCAGCTTCCGCTCGCCATGCCCACGATCCTCGCCGGCGTCAACCAGGTCATCATGCTCGCGCTGTCGATGGCGGTCATCGCCGGAATGGCGGGTGCGGACGGCCTCGGGAAGATCGTCGTCGAAGCGATCTCGACCATCAACATCGCCAAGGGCGTCGAGGCAGGCCTGGGCGTCGTGCTCATCGCGGTCTTCCTCGACCGCGTCACCGCGGCCCTGGGCGATCTCGGCAGCAACCGCTCGTCGCTGCTCGGGATGCTGGCGCGTCGCCGCACGCAGAAGCGCCTGGATGCGGCATCCGCTGCGGCGGAGTCGACGGCATCCGGATCCGCGTCGGTCTCGGCCGACGCGGCCGACGCGGCCGACTCGAAGGCTGCGGCAGACGCGGCTGATCGCGAGACGGCATCCCCTCGTCGCACCGCCGTCGGCGGCGGCGTGCACTGACTCATCCCTCCCACAAGAGAACACGCAACACCGCAGTACACAGCAACACAGCACACAGATATACGTAACGAGAGAGACACACACATGAAGAAGAAGTTCCTGACGATCGCGGCCATCGGAGCCGCAGCGACCCTGACGCTCGCCGGATGCAGCGGCGACGGCATGGGCGGCACCGGCGGAGGCTCGGCCGGTGGCAGCGAGTCCGGTTCGGGCGACAAGGGCACGATCACCCTCGGGTTCCTGCCCTCGTGGACCGACGGCCTCAGCACCGCGTACCTGCTGCAGGACCAGCTCGAGAAGATCGGCTACACCGTCGAGATGAAGACGCTGACCGAGGCAGGCCCGCTGTACACCGGCCTCGCCCAGGGCGACGTCGACATGTACCCGTCGGCCTGGCCCGAGCTGACGCACGCCGAGTACATGGACACCTACGGCGACGACATCGAAGACCTCGGTGCGTACTACGACAACGCCAAGCTGACTCTCGCGGTTCCGGAGTACTCCGACCTGAACTCGATCGAGGACCTCGCGGGCAAGGGCGCTGAGCTCGACGGCAAGATCTACGGCATCGAGCCGGGGGCCGGCCTCACCGCGCAGACGCAGAAGATGATGCCCGAGTACGGCCTCGACAGCGAGTACGAGCTCGTCACCTCGTCGACCGCGGCGATGCTCACCGAGCTGAAGTCCGCGACCGACAAGCAGGAGGACATCGTCGTCACGCTGTGGCGCCCGTTCTGGGCCAACGACGCCTTCCCCGTGAAGGACCTCGAAGACCCCAAGGGCGCCATGGGCGAGTCCGAGGCGCTGCACTTCCTGGGCACGAAGGGCTTCGCCGAGGAGTTCCCCGAGGCCGCTGAGCTGATCGAGCAGATCACGCTCGACGACGAGCAGTACGGCTCGCTCGAGGACATGGTCGTGAACGAGTACGGCGAGGGCAACGAAGCGGATGCCATCGACGCGTGGCTCGAGGAGCACGGCAGCGAGTTCGACTGGGTCGTCTCCGAGTAAGAACACGATTTCGAGGGGGCGTCGCGCACGTGCGCGGCGCCCCCTCTGCGTGCGGCGTGCGGCGTGCGGCGTGCGGCGTGCGGCGTGCGGCCTGCGGTCGTGAGCCCGTCTGGCGGACTTCTCCCCGCTGGGCGGAACGTTCGGCCCGCAGCATCCGCCCATCGGGGAGTTCGCCGCCGGTCGGGGCGACGGCGCTGGTCGGGGCGCGAGCGAAGCGGCACGAATCGTGCAGAATCCCTCTGCCGCAACCCCCTCCTGCGCGCTCAGACCGCGGGCGTAGCCTGTGGCGGTGGACGGGTTCGCGGCGGTCGACTTCGGGTTCGCCCGCGAGGTCCTGCAGCGGGGCATCGCGGCGCTGTATCTCGTCGCGTTCGTCTCGACCCTGAACCAGTTCCGGCCGCTTCTCGGCGAGCACGGACTGCTGCCGGCGCCGATGCTGCTCGACTGGATCGGCGAGAAGAAGGAACGACGGCGGATGCTGCACCCGACGCTCTTCCTGCGCATCCGATACTCCGACCGGCGACTCGCGCTGCTGTGCTGGTCGGGCATCGCCGTGGCGGCACTGCTCGTGATCGGCATCCCTCAGTGGGCTCCGCCGTGGATGCCGATGCTGTGCTTCCTCGCGCTGTGGCTCGGGTACATGTCGGTGGTCAGCATCGGTCAGACCTTCTATTCGTTCGGGTGGGAGATGCTGCTGCTCGAGGCGGGGTTCCTGGCCGCATTCCTCGGCTCGAACGACCAGTCGCCGCCGACGGTCGTGATCGTGCTGTTCTGGTGGCTGCTGTTCCGGGTCGAGTTCGGCGCCGGCATGATCAAGATCCGCGGTGGCCGCGAGTGGCGTGATCTGACGGCACTGATGTACCACCACGAGACGCAGCCCATGCCGGGGCCGTTCAGTCGGCAGGCGCATCTGCTGCCTCGGTGGTTCCATCGAGGCGAGGTCGTCGGCAACCACTTCGCGCAGCTCGTCGTGCCCGTCTTCCTGTTCGCGCCGATCCTGTCGCTGTGGGTTCCCGGGCCGGTGCCGCAGATCGTCGGAGCGGTGGCGGCGGCGATCGTGATCGCGACGCAGGTGTGGCTCGTCGCGACGGGCAACTTCGCCTGGTTGAACTGGGTGACCATCGTCCTCGCGTTCTCGGCGATCGGGATGCCGGGGGTGGGTTCTGCCGGCAACGCCGATGCGGATGGCGCGCTGTGGCCCGGCATCCCCCTGTACTGGTTCGTGATCACCGCGGCCGTCGGACTGCTCGTCGTGGTGCTGAGCTGGCCTGCTCTGCGCAATCTCTTCGCACGACGCCAGCTGATGAATGCGAGCTTCAACAGGTGGCAGATCGGCAATGCCTACGGGGCGTTCGGAACCGTCACGAAACAGCGGATCGAGATCGTGGTCGAGGGGTCGGTCGACGACGACGGTCTGCTGTGGCGCGAGTACGAGTTCAGGGGCAAGCCGGGGGACGTGCGCCGTATCCCGCGTCAGTTCGCGCCGTACCACCTGCGACTCGACTGGCTCATGTGGTTCCTGCCCCTCGGACGCTCGCTCGACGACTGGTTCACGGTGTTCCTGCTGCGGCTGCTCGAGGCCGATGCGCCGACGCTCGCTCTGCTGCGGGTCGATCCGTTCGAGGGCGAGCGGCCGCGCTGGGTGCGGGCCGTGTCGTACCGCTACCGCTTCGCGACCCGGGAGGAGAAGCGGCAGGACGGTGCGGTCTGGGTGCGCACCCGGCAGGCCGTGGTGCTGGGGCCGCTCGGGCTGCGGTAGTCCGTCCGCATCCACATCAGACTCGCGCCAGCGAAGGAGACCATGACCCCTCACCCCGTCGGGAGGACTATGCCCTGTCGGGCGGAGGCTCCGCGCTGATCGGTCCGCCCTACGCGGAGATCTCCTCCCGACAGCGCATCACGGGAGGCGAGGCGGGAACGAAAGCCGACGCCGAGCGCGGCGAAACGCCCCGGCCGGGCGCGGGGCCCGGACGGAGCGTTCCGTCTCACTGCAGACGGTCAACTGACCTTCTTGCGGTAGGCGATGATCGCGAACACGTAGCCGACGACCAGGATGCCGACGCACCAGGCGAGAGCGACCCAGATGTCGGTGCCGACCGGCTTCCCGGCGAACAGCGCCTGGATGGTGTTCACGATCGAGGTGACCGGCTGGTTCTCGGCGAACCACTGCACCGGACCCGGCATCGTGTCGGTCGGCACGAACGCCGAGCTGATGAACGGCAGGAAGATCAGCGGATACGAGAATGCCGTCGCCCCGTCGATCGTCTTGGCGCTCAGCCCTGCGATGATCGCCAGCCAGGTGAGGGCCAGGGTGAACAGCAGCAGGATGCCGATGACGGCGAGCCAGGTGAGGGGGCCTGCTCCGATGCGGAACCCCAACAGGAACCCGACGGCGAAGATGATCGCCAGCGTGATGCCGTTCGCGACGAGCGAGGTGAGCACGTGCGCCCACAGCACGCTCGATCGGGCGATGGGCATCGAGTGGAAGCGCTCGAAGATGCCGCTCTGGAGGTCGGTGAACAGGCGGTACGCCGTGTAGGCGATGCCCGACGCGACGGCGATCAGCAGGATGCCGGGGAGCAGGTAGTTGACGTAGTTCTCGGAGCCGATGCTCTGCGTGAGGGCCCCTCCGAAGACGAACACGAACAGCAGCATCAGCGCGATCGGGGTGACCGCCGTGGTGATGATGGTGTCGGTGCTGCGGAAGATGTGCCGCATCGAGCGGCCGGTGAGTGTCGCGGTGTCGGCGACGACGTGCGTGCTCATGCTGCGTTCTCCTTTCCGGAATGGATCCCTGGGCCTGTCGAAGGGCCTGTCGAAGGGCCAGACGGGGTGCCGACGAGGGTGAGGAAGATCTCCTCGAGGGTGGGCTGCTTCTCGACGTACTCGACCTTCGCCGCCGGCAGCAGGCGCTTGAGCTCGGCGAGGGTGCCGTTCGCGATGATCCGACCCTCGTGGAGGATCGCGATGCGGTCGGCCAGCTGCTCGGCCTCATCGAGATACTGCGTGGTCAGCAGCACGGTGGTACCGGTGTTCGCGAGTTCCTTGACGACGTCCCAGACCTCGATGCGAGCCTCGGGGTCGAGGCCGGTGGTCGGCTCGTCGAGGTAGATGACCTCGGGGTGTCCGACCAGGCTCATCGCGATGTCGAGCCGGCGGCGCATGCCTCCGGAGTACGTGCCGACCTTGCGGCCCCCGGCATCCGTCAGTCGGAAGCGGGTGAGCAGGTCGTCGGCGACGGATGCCGGATCGGGAAGGTGGCGGAGCTTGGCGACCAGCACGAGGTTCTCACGGCCGGTGAGGATCTCGTCGACCGCGGCAAACTGGCCGGTGAGGCTGATCCGCTGTCTTACGGCGACCGGGTCGGCGGCGACGTCGACTCCCTGCACGGTGGCGGTGCCGGCATCCGAGGTCAGCAGGGTGGAGAGGATGCGGACGATCGTGGTCTTGCCCGCGCCGTTCGAGCCGAGCAGGGCGAAGATCGATCCCTTCTCGACCTCGAAGTCGACGCCGCGCAGCACAGGGAGGTCCCGGTAGGACTTCTCGATGCCGCGCACGGCGATCGCTGGTGCGTTCATGATCGTGACTCCTTCTTCTTCGCGTCGTCGACCGCGCCGATCAGGCGGGCGCGTTCCTTGTCGATCCAATGGGTTCCGCCGTAGGCCTCGGCGTAGGTCTCGGCGAACGAAACGGGGTCGTCGCCGACGATGTCGTCGATCGGGGTGCCGTCGATGGCGGCGCGCTCCCACAGGTCGGCGAGGTCGAGGAAGATCTGCACGAGGATGTCGCCGTCGGTGATGCCCCCGTAGTACATCGTGTAGCGGTGCTGAGCGTTCGCGACGGTGCGGTACGGCTCGGGGAGGGCGTCGATGCGCTTCTTCGCATCGCGGTACTGCTTCTTCTGCTCGAGCGGTCCGGTGAGCGCTTCGATCCACTTCGCGGCCATGGTCAGTTCTCCTTGTTCGAGTCGGTGTTGTCGCTGTCGGTGATGTTCGTGTTCGTGCTGAGTCGTTCGATGCGTCCTGCGAGGAAGGTCCAGGTCTTCCAGAACTCCTCGAGCTCCTGCATGCCCGCCGGGTTCAGGGAGTAGACCTTGCGGGGCGGTCCCTTCTCGCTCGGGACCTTCTCGACGTCGACGAGCTTCTTCTGCTCGACGCGCACGAGCAGGGCGTAGATCGTGCCCTCGGCGATCTCGGTGAAGCCGTGATCGCGGAGACGAGTGGTGATCTCGTATCCGTAGGCCGGCTGCTCGGCGAGGAGGGCCAGAACGATGCCCTCCAGGGTGCCCTTGAGCATCTCGGTCATCTGCTTGCCCATGAGAGCCGCCTTTCCGTCTTTCGAGTACTCAGTGTTGCTGGGTACCGGTACAAAGTAACACTGAGTACCGGTACTTAGCAACACCGAATACTGAGCTCTGCCCTGGGGTCCGCTCACAACTCAGCAGGAGAGTCCGCCTCGGCGGCGGTATGGCCGGAATCGGGCGCGGTCAGGACCGTTCATGCTGAGTGGTGAACGCGTCGGCTCGGAGACCGCGAGCGAGAAAGGCCTCAGACGAGGCGTGCGGCGCGCACCTGGGCCTCGAGCAACGGGATCGCCCGCGAGACGGGCGGTCGAAGACCCAGAGCGGTCGCGAGTTCGAGAGCCAGCGCCGCGTGGCCGGCGCCGTTCGGGTGGAACGGGTCGTTCATGAGCCCCCAGGGCACTCCGCCGTGTCCCAGTTCGGTGAACCGCGCGTGCTGGTCGACGAGGATCACGTCTTCGCTCGTGGCGACCTCGCGCACAGCATCCGCGAACTCCGTAAGCCGCTCGCGCCCCGGTGCGTTGGCCGTGTCGATCGACGGCGGCGTCTGCAGCACCGGAATCGCCCCCAGGGAGCGCACGCGGGTGACGAACTCGCGCAGCGAGGCCGCGAAGTCGGCGGGTGCCACGAGCGGGCTGCCGGGCAGGGTCGACATGTCGTTCGTGCCGATCATCAGGGTGACGACGTCGGGGCGCCACGATGCCACGCGCCGGTCGAAGTCGCCGAGGATGTCGGGCAGGCGATGACCGCTGATCGCCGTGTTGATCACGGCGTCACGTGTGCGGGCGAGTTCGCCGCGGATCAGCTCGTGCAGGTGCTCGGCATAGCTGCGGCCACCGTGAGTGTGCACGAGCCCGTGGGTGATCGAATCGCCGGTGATGACCCAGTTGAGCGGTTCGGTGCTCGTGAGCAGTTCGGCGAGATCGCGGAGGTCAGAGGCAGCGGATGCGGTCACTTCGGCGTTCGACACGGCTTCGAGCCTAGCGGGGCGGCGCCGGCATCCTTGCCCGGTGGCTCAGGCATCGCGCGATCGGGCGGTGGTGCAGACCTCTATAGGATTCTCTGGGACACCGAACGATTCACAAGGGGGAGCGGATGTCGCTCGAGCACGCCACCAAGCACCAGGATTACAATCCGGGACCGCGCGTCGGGATCACATTCTCGACGTTCGACCTGCTGCACGCGGGGCACATCATGATGCTGGCCGAGGCCAAGCGGCAGTGCGACTACCTCATCTGCGGGCTCCAGATGGATCCCACGCTCGACCGCCCCGAGAAGAACGCTCCGACCCAGACCGTGGTCGAGCGTTACATCCAGCTGCGGGGCTGCGAGTACGTCGACGAGATCGTGCCGTACTCGACCGAGCAGGACCTGGAAGACATCCTGCGCTCGTTCAAGATCGACGTGCGCATCGTCGGCGACGAGTACGCGGACCGCGACTTCACGGGCAGGGAGTACTGCGAAGAGCGCGGCATCGAGCTGTACTTCAACGCGCGTGACCACCGCTTCTCGAGCTCGGGTCTGCGCAAGATCGTGGCCGCCAAGGAGGCGGAGCGCACCGCACGCGTCTGACCCGGACTCACAACCACTTCTTGTACTTGAACACTCCGTAGAGTCCGATGGCGAAGGCTGCCATCGCGCCGATCGCGAGCGGGTATCCGAACGACCAGCTGAGCTCGGGCATCCCCTCGAAGTTCATGCCGTAGACCGTGCCGACGAGCGTCGGTGCGAAGATGATCGCCGCCCACGACGAGATCCGCTTGATCTCGTCGTTCTGTGCGAGTCCCGCCTCGGTCTGCCGGCGTGCGACGAGAGCGGAATGCACCGTGAGCGCGTTCTCGAGGATCGCGCGGAACGAGTCGACCCGCTCGTTGACGCGGATGACGTGGTCGAGAACGTCGCGCAGCGACCGCTGCAGTTCTTCGTCGATGCGGTACTTCTCGGACCCGCGGCGCAGCCATTCCAGCATCCCGGCCAGCGGGTGCACTGCGCGCTGGAAGTTGATGACCTCGCGCGAGAGCTCGTAGATGCGCCGCGAGAGTGCGTCGTCGTCGCTGTCGCCGAAGAGCTGATCCTCGATCTCGTCGATGTCGTTGAGCAGGCCGGTCACGATCGGCTCGTAGCCGTCGACGACCTCGTCGAGGATCGCGTAGAACACGGCTTCCGGTCCCATCGCGAGCAGCTCCGGGTGCGCCTCCATGCGGCGGCGCACGGCTGCGAGGTCGGGCGACTCGGCGTGCCGGATGGTCACGACGAAGTCGGGCCCCACGAACAGGTGCAGCTCGCCGAACTCGATCGACTCCTGCTCGTCGCGATAGCGGGCGGGGCGCAGCACGGCGAACAGCGTGTCGCCGTAGCGCTCGACCTTCGACCGCTGGTGGCCCGAGAGCGCGTCCTCGACGGCGAGCGGATGCAGGTCGAATTCGCGCGCGACCGAGGCGACCTCCTGAGGGCTCGGCCGGTAGAGGCCGATCCAGGCGATGCCGCCGTGGGAATCGAGCGACCGGTAGGTCTCGTCGAGGTTCTTCGGGGTCTCCACGCGACGTCCGTGGACGTACACGCCGTTGTCGATGAGGGCCATGGCTGGCTCCGTTCTCGCAGGCGCACTGCCTCGTCAGAGAGGGCGTGCGCAGAATTCGTCAGGGGGCGGAAGACGCCGCCGACGGCTGCGGTGCAGGACGTGCAGGTGCGGAGCCGGAACTCAACGCACGGATGCCGTCAGACGCGACGCAACGAAGGCGGCGTCGCAACTATCACCGGACATCGCCATCACCGCCTTTCGCGCTCTGAAGGGGTCAGTTGACCCGGTGTGCCAGCATACTCCTGCTCACCCCTCCCTTCGAATCGCTCACCTGGCAGTTTCCCGGGCCTCGGATCTGCATAGTGCGCGATTCGAACAGAGGGGATGCGGTCACGCGGCGGGGATGCCGACGAGCTCGGCGCTCCGCTGCCAGAGGGCTTCCGCCAGCGCGGCATCCTCGATGCGCGGGTTGACGCGTCGTGTCAGGACGCGCTCGTCGTAGTACTCGCCGGAGATCCAGGTCTCATCGGGCGTTCCCTCGACGAACCAGGTCAGGTTCCTGCCGCCCTTCTCGCTGCTGATGAGCAGAAGGTGCCTGAGCGGAGTGCGGTAGACGAGGCGCATGACCGTGCTCGAGTCCGAGGCGAAGTTCGTCTGCACCGTGCCGGGGTGGAAGGCGACCGAGGTCAGCCCCTCGCCGCGGAACTTCGCGTGCAGGCTCTTCGTGAACAGCACGTTCGCGAGCTTCGCATCGCCGTACGCCCTGTTCGCGCTGAAGTTCTTGCGGTTGTCGAGGTCGTCGACGTCGAGCTTCGCGAACAGCCGATGCGCGACGCTCGAGGTGTTGATGATGGCCGCGTGGCCGGTGCGCAGCTGCGGCAGCAGCAGGTTCGTCAGCAGGAACGGCGCCAGATGGTTGACCTGCAGCGTCTTCTCGAAGCCGTCGACCGTCGGGGTCTGGTCGCCGAAGATTCCTCCGGCGTTGTTCGCGAGCACATGGATGCCGGTGTCGCCCACCGCATCCGCGATACTCGCGGCGAGCTCGCGCACCTCGTCGAGCCGCGCGAAGTCGGCGGTGAACCATTCGGCCCCGGTGTCTGCGGCGACCGCGCGGGTCTTCTCGGGCGATCGACCCACCAGGATCAGCCGATGGCCGGATGCCGCGAGCTGGCGTGCCGAGGCCGCACCGATGCCGTCGGATGCTCCGGTGAGGACGATCGTCTTCGAGGTCATGCGCCGGCGCCGGGGAAGGTGCGCGGAGGGTTCGAGCGCTGCGGGGAGTGCGGGTCGATGATCGGCATCCGTTCGGGTTCGGGGTTCGGTGCGTTCAGTGTGGTCGGTGCGTTCAGAGTGTTCGGTGCGTCCGTCGGTGCCTCGGGCGCCGCCGGAGTGGCGGGGGACTCCGTCGACTGCGATCCGGTCGCTGCAGAACCACCGGTCGCCGAGCCGTCTGGCGCCGAGCTCGTCAGCTCACGGGCGACCTGCTTCTCGAGCACCTCGACCGCCTCGTCGCTCAGCAGGATCAATCCCTCGAGCTCATCCCGCACCCGGCGGTAGGCGACGTTGCGCTCGGCCTGCGTGGCCGACTCGTCGACGGCGACCTTGAGCAGCTGCTGGGCACGGTCGAGGCGCTTGCGCTCGGGTTCGGTGAAGGTCGAGTCGCGCAGGCGCCGGGCATCCTTCTCGGCGATCTCGAAAGCCACGGCGTAGGCGCCCACCGCGTCGAGATACTCCGACACCTGGCGTTCGGTGACGCTCGCATCGGCGGTTGCCGGCCGCAGAGCATCCGCCGTCTTCTTCGCCCGCAGGAAGGCGGCGACCAGCGGCTGACGTCCGTCGCTCATCGCCGGGAACGCGATCAGCTTGGCGACGTCGAGCTCGTAGTCGAGCCAGCGCGCAGTGATCTCGTCGTGCTCGGCGAACAGTCGCTCGAGCAGGGTGTTCGGGGCGACGGATGTCGTCGTGTCGACGACCACGGGCCCGAGGTTCTTGGGCTTGCCGCGAGCCTCGAGTTGGGCGGCCTTGATCTCGGCCTTCAGCCGCAGGGTCTCGATGCGTCGTTCATGCCGCCGCTTGGAGCTGCGCTCCCACGCCTTCGCGGCGCCGCCGGCCATGCCCATGATGGGGAACACGAGCCACCAGTAGTTGCCCGCGAAGATCCAGAAGCCCCGGATGAACTCGTCCATGATGCCCTCAGCCTACTTCGCGGGCCTCGCGGATCCTCGGCGTCGCCTCGTCGCCGAGGGGTTCGCGCCGGTGCCGTTCACGACTCAGCATGAGATTGTCCGCCCGGAGGCCATGCGCCGCTCGTTCGGCGGATCGGCGGTCGGGCAGCCTCACCGGCGATAGAGCCATGCTGAATTGTGAACGCGCCCCCGGCCCGCGCACCCGGCCCGCCAGCCCGGTCGGCCGCCGCGAAGGCGACCGACCGGCCGCGCCTCAGCCCCGCTGAGCGCGCTCGACCAGTGCGACGAGCTCGGCGCGCGGCAGCGGGAAGCCGTCGAGGCGGCCGACGGGGAAGTTGCCGAGCATCTTGAGCATCTCGTTGCCCTCCGCGCCGAACTTCTCGTCGATGACGGCACCGAACTCCGCACCGACCACCGGGTCGCCGAGCAGCTCTTCGAACGATGAGCCGAGAGTGATCGGCAGCACGACGTCGTCGCCCGTGACGGCCACGGTCGTGCGTGCCCGCAGGTCGCGGCTCGACGATCCGACCTCGATCGCGTACTCGCCGTTCTCGACGATCCATGCGTCGACGCGGGTGTCCCAGTAGGCCAGCTCGGCGCGGCGCAGGCGCAGTTCGACCTGTGCGGTCTCGCCGGCCTCGATCAGCACCGAGGCGAAGGCCTTGAGCTCGCGGGGAGCGCGCTGCACCGACGACCCGGGCAGGCTCGTGTACGCCTGCACGACCTCGCGGCCCGCGACGGATCCGGTGTTCGTGACCGGCACCGTGACGATGACATCGCCCGAGCCGTCGACGGATGCGGTCGCGTCGCCGTACGAGAACGTCGTGTATGACAGGCCGTGACCGAACGGGTACGCGACCTCCATGCGGCGGGCGTCGTACCAGCGGTATCCGACGAGCAGTCCCTCGCCGTACACGGAGTGGCCGTGCTCGCCGGGGAAGCTGCCGAAGGCGGGGGTGTCTTCGAGGCGCAGCGGGATGGTCTCGGCGAGCCGGCCCGACGGGTTGACGATGCCGAACAGCACGTCGGCGGTGCCGCCGCCGCCGGCCTGGCCGAGCAGCCAGGCCTCGACGATCGCGGGCACGCGGTCGGCGAAGGGCAGCGCGACGACGCCGCCGTTCGAGAGCACGACGACAGCGTTCGGGTTCGCCTCGAGAACGGCGTCGAGCAGTTCGAGCTGAGCTGCGGGCAGGTCGATGTGCTCGCGGTCGAAGCCCTCGGACTCCTCGTGCGCGGGCACTCCCAGGAAGACCACGGCGACGTCGGCGGCGGATGCCGCGGCCACGGCCTCATCGCGCAGGGCGGCGGCGTCGGCATCCGCGTCGGTCCCGATCGTGTACCCGGCGGCGAACGAGACGTCGGAATCGCTGAGTGCGCGGATCTCGTCGATCGCGGTGTCGATGCGGGTCGGGTTGATCTGCGACGATCCGGCGCCCTGGAAGCGCGGCGTGCGGGCGAACTCGCCGATCACGGCGAGGTTCGCGGTGCGCTGCAGCGGCAGGAGGTCGCCCTCGTTGCGCAGCAGCACGATCGAGCGTCCGGCGACCTCGCGGGCGAGGGCGTGGTGCGCGTCGACATCGAGAGGGCCGGATGCCGCGGGGCGGGCCTGCGCCTTGCGCGTGAGGTCGATGAGACGGCCGACGACGGTGTCGAGGGCGGACTCGTCGAGGCTGCCGTTCTGCACGGCGGCCACGACCTCGGCATCCGTCCGTCCGCCTGACGAGGGCATCTCGAGGTCCATGCCGGCGACGAGGCCGGCGACGCGGTCGTTCACCGCGCCCCAGTCCGAGACCACGATGCCCTCGAAGCCCCACTCGTCGCGCAGCACGGTGGTGAGCAGCCACGGGTCTTCCGAGGCGTAGACGCCGTTGATGCGGTTGTACGAGCACATGACGGTCCACGGCTGGGCGTCCTCGACGACCCGCTGGAATCCGCGCAGGTAGATCTCGCGCAGCGTGCGCGGATCGACATCGCTCGAGACGCGCAGGCGGTCGGTCTCCTGGTTGTTCGCGGCGAAGTGCTTGAGCGACGAGCCGACGCCCTGCGACTGGATGCCGCGCACGAGCCCGGCACCCATCGCGCCCGAGACGATCGGGTCTTCCGACATGTACTCGAAGTTGCGTCCGCACAGCGGGGAGCGCTTGATGTTGATGCCCGGGCCGAGGATCACGGCGACGTCTTCGATGGCCGACTCGACGCCGAGAGCCACGCCGACGCGCTCGGCGAGCTCGGGGTCGAACGTCGCCGAGAGGCCGACGGCGGGCGGGAAGCAGGTGGCGGGCACGCTGCCGGCGAGGCCGAGGTGGTCGGTGGCGCCGCCCTGCTTGCGCAGCCCGTGGGGGCCGTCGGTGAGCATGAGCGAGGGGATGCCCACGCGGTCGACGCTCTTCGTCGTCCAGAAGTCGGCCCCGCTGGTGAGCGACGCCTTCTCGTCGAGGGTGAGGTCCTGGGCGCTCGCGCCGGTGGGCTCGGACATGTGATTCCTCTCGCCGTTGAGCCGGTTTCGTGCCGCATCGGATGGCGCGGAGACCGCTCGGATGTGAAAACTTTATCTTCTTAGATTTTCGCACACAAGCCGCCGTCGTCATCCGACGAGAAATCTGTTGCGCTGAAAACCTGAAAGGTCTAGGTTTTCAGCCACGGGAGCGAAATGCCGGCATCACAGAGTGGCGATGCCTTCGGACTCCCACCGGCCGAAGGAGGCAGGTATGAGCGGGTCCGCAGCGGGTATGCCGTCGGGAATGACGACGGCGACGGCAGTCGCACGAGAGCATCATTGGTTCACGGAACCCACCGAACCGGCGAAGAAGAGCTACGTCGCCTGGCTGCTCATCGCGCAGCTGGTGTTCTTCATCGCACTGTTGGGTCCGGCTATCGTCGGGATCGGCCTGAAGATCACGGACTTGCAGAACGCGGGCGCGATCCCCGAGGGGGCGGCTGGCTTCAATACGGCGTCGGCGATCCTCGGTGGCGTGGGGGCGTTCTTCGCGACCGTCGCGAACGTCGTGTTCGGCCGGGTTTCTGACCGCACGACCAGCCGGTGGGGGCGTCGCCGCATCTGGATCGTCTCGGGGACCGTCGTCATGGCCGTCGGGTTCGTGTTCATGGCGCTCGGTCCCAGTCTTCTCGTCGCGACGATCGGGTGGGCGATCGCTCAGCTCGGTGCCAACATGACCCTCGCGCCATTTGTTGCGACCATCGCGGATCAGGTTCCGAAGTTCCAGCGGGGCGGCATCACAGCGGGGCTCGGTATCGCTCAGAATCTCGGCATCGTGGGCGGCGTCTACGTCGCCGGGTGGTTCTCGTTCAGCCTGTTCATCGTGTTCGTGATACCCGCGATCCTCGCCATCATCACGATGGTGGTATTCGCGATCGTCCTCCCCGACAAGGTGCTGCCGGTGCGGCCGCCACGCATGACGGTCAAGGAGATTCTGCAGACGATCTGGGTGAGTCCGGTCGCGCACCCCGACTTCGCGCTGGCCTGGTGGTCGAGGTTCCTCATCACTTTCGCGAGCTTCGGCTTCACGACGTTCCGTTTCGCATACATGGGGTTCCACCTCGGAGTGCCTGAGGAGGAGATCGGCCTCCTGATCGCCAACACGACGCTCGTGTACACGGGGGCGCTCGTGATCACGGCTTGGATCGCCGGCAGGATCTCGGACAGGATCGGTCGCCGCAAGATCTTCGTGTGGACGTCGACCGTGCTTTTCGCGGCGGGTACGTTCGCTCTGATCTTCATCCAGGACGTCCCGTCCTACTACGTGCTCGAGGTGTTGCTCGGGGCGGCGTATGGCATCTATGTGGGAGTCGACCTGGCGCTGGTCGTCGACGTGCTGCCGAATCCGGACGACTCCGGCAAGGACCTCGGCGTCTTCAACATCGCCAACGCGCTTCCGCAGACCGTCGCTCCGCTCATCGGCGGGTTCGTGCTCGCGGCGACGGGTGGCGCCAGCGGTGCCGACTACACGGTCTGGTTCACCATCTGTGCGGTCGCCGCGCTGATAGGCGCGATCGTGATCTTCCCGATAAAGAGCGTGAAGTAGCGGGGAGGGGAGGCGGAGATCGGATGCGCAGGGGAGGCGTCCGGTCTTCGCAGCCTCATCCCGGCCATTCATCGGATTCTCCTAGACTGACGAGATGACTCGACGAGGACAGTACGCGAAGGGCGCGGCCAAGCGGGCCGAGATCCTCGCCGTCGCACTCGACGTCGTCGCCGAGATGGGCACGCGCAAGTCGTCGAACCGTGAGATCGCCGTCCGCGTCGGGCTCACGCAGCCGGGGCTGATGCACTACTTCCGGACGAGAGAAGATCTCTTCGTCGAGGTGCTGCGAGCCCGGGATGCGCGCGATCACGAGCAGTTCTACTCGCCGGAGCACGGGTTCCAGGGTTTCCTCGACGTGATCGCGCACAACGCCACCGTTCCGGGACTGGTGCGGCTGTACGTCGAGTACTCGGCGGAGGCGACCATCGAGGGGCACCCGGCGCGAGCGTTCTTCGAGGAGCGCTTCGCGTGGGTGCGCACCCTCATGATCGACGCCGTCGAGCGCGAGCAGGCCGCCGAGAGGATGGGGCCCGAGGTCGACGTCGCGTACGTCGCCGACCTGCTCATCGCCGCCGCCGACGGGCTGCAGGTGCAGTGGCTGCTCGACCCGTCGATCGACATGGCGGATCGGCTGTCGAGGCTGTGGGAGGGCATCCGCGCGGCGTCCTGGGCGCCGGTCGGGGCCTGATCGGACCCTCAGAGGCCGAGCCTCTCGGCACATGCGACGCAGTGCGTGGCGAACGGGCGCACCTCGAGGCGAGCGGCGGGAATCGGCCGGCCGCAGTGCGCGCAGACGCCGTAGGTGCCGGCATCCAGTCGGGCGATCGCGTCGTCGACCTGCTGCAGTTCGGATGCCGCGGCCTCGGCGAGCCCGGTCAGGCGTGACCACTCCGACGACAGCGTGACGCCCTCGGGGTCGTGCTCGTCGTCGTCGTTCGAGCCTTCGCGATCGTGGGTGAGCTCGGCGAGAGTCGCCGCGGTCGATGCGACGCGATCGCTCGCCTGCGCGCGCAGGCGTTCGAGGAGTGCACGAGCATCCGACGTCATCCGCACACTCTAGGCCCGGGCGCCGACACTCGGGGGGCGGTGGCATCCGCATTCCCTGCGTGCGACCGCGTGGATCGAGCTCGGACGGCTGATCGAACCCCGGATGGCTGTCGAGGATCACGGTTCTCCGCAGGCGTCCGGGATCCGAGCAGCCATCCGTGCCGGCAGACCCGACCGCCGTCACCAGCCGTTCATCCAGCGTTCCGTTTCGAGTACGGCGGTCTCGTAATTGCCTGTCACCTTCGCGAGTTGGAATACCCGTGTTCTCGGAATTCGGGAACGTCTCCTCCCGAAAGGTCATCATGCGCCGCCTCACCCTGCCCGCCGTCGGCCTCCTCGGCGTCGCCGCCCTCGCCCTGACCGGCTGCCAGAGCCCGTCCGCCGAAGCGGCTCCTGCCGACCCGAACGCTCCGATCACGATCGCGACCCTTCCGGTCGGCGACGACCCCACGGCCGAGAACCCCGTCGAGGTCTTCGCCGAGATCACCGACGTGCCCGACTACCTGAGCGTCGTCGAGGCCATCCGCGCCGACCACGTCGACATCGGCATCATGAGCGGCTTCCCCTCGGCGCTCGCCGTGAACACGGGCGAGGTCGACGCACTCGTCGCGTTCCAGGGTGACGGCAAGCCCGTCTCGACCTGCGTCGTGCTGAACGATTCGCCGATCCAGACCGTCGAGGACCTCGAGGGCACGACCGTCGCCTTCGCCGACCAGGCGTCGAGCTCGGGGTACTTCATGCCGGTGTACATGCTGCATGAGGCAGGCCTCGAGCAGGGCACCGACTACGAGGCGATCTTCGCGGGTGGACACGAGGGCAGCTTCGCGGCGCTCGAGCAGGGACAGGTGGATGCCGCCTGCACCGCCGTCATGCTGACCGAGCTCGGCGCGCCGATGTTCCCGTTCGCCGATGGCGAGTGGCGCGCGGTCGGCGAGAGCCCGGCGATGGACATTCAGGGTGCGGTGCTCGGTCGCCAGTCGCTGGATGCGGAGACGCGCAAGGTCATCCAGGACGGCATCGCCGAGGTCTTCTCGCCCGAGAACGCCGAGCGCCTCGGAGCATACGGCTCCTTCGCCGCCGCCGAGCAGACCACCGACCCCGAGTCCTCGTCGTTCGAGTCCTTCGCCGAGATCGCCGCGGTGGCCGGCGTCGAGCTCAAGGACCTGAAGTGACGAGTCCTGCCCCCACCGCCCTCGCATCGTCGGAAAACCCAGACGGTGCGTCCGCCGCACGGCGTGCCGCGTCGCGACGCGCCGCAACGGCATCCGATGGTCTGGGTTTTCCGACCACGGATGCAGTGGCGGATGCTGCGACGCCCCCCACCGCCGAACTGCGCCAGGCCCTGCCGCTCGTGACCGTGCGCGACCTCAGCGTCGCGTACGACACGACGACGGTGCTCGACGGCGTCGACCTCGACCTGTTCCCGGGCGAGATGGTCGCACTGCTCGGAGCATCCGGTTCGGGCAAGTCGACGCTGATGCGCAGCCTCACCGGCTTCGCACCGATCTCGGCCGGATCCGTGCGGGTCGCGGGCCACGACGTCACGAATCTCGCGCGGGGCGAGCTCCGCACCCTGCGGTCGGACGTCGGGCAGGTGTTCCAGCAGTTCAACCTCATCCCGAGGCTCAGCGTGCTGACGAACGTGCTCACCGGTGCCCTGCACGGAGCGGGCGCGATCAACATGATCGGCGGCTTCTCGAGCGCACACCGTCGCCGCGCGCTCGAGCTGCTCGACCGGGTCGGCATCGCCCATAAGGCCGGCGAGCCCGCCCGCTCGCTCTCGGGCGGACAGCAGCAGCGCGTCGCGATCGCCCGCGCGCTCATGCAGCAACCGAAGGTGATCCTCGCCGACGAGCCCGTCGCATCGCTCGATCCGAAGCTCGCCGACATCGTGCTCGAGCTGCTGCGCGAGATCGCCACCGAAGACGGCATCCCGGTGCTCGTCAGCCTGCACGTGCTGCCGCTCGCGCTCGCGCACAGCGACCGCATCATCGGTCTGCGGCACGGGCGGATGCTGGTCTCCGGCGTCACCTCGCAGCTGGATGCCGCGGCACTCGAGCCGCTCTACGACGACGAGGAGCATGACGATGACGCTCACTGACCCGCACTTCTCCGGGCCGCGGTCCGCCGGGGCCGGCTCGACTGACCCGAGCTCCGCCGGGGAGGCTCCCGCTGACCCCCGGAAAGACCGTCCGACGACCCGCCCCGCGCTCGACGCCGCGGAGCGCTCGCGTCTCGAGCGTGCCTTCCGGGTGCCGCGGGCGAGGTTCCTCATCGGACTCCCGATCGCCGCGCTGATCCTGATCTGGTCGTTCAACGGCGCAGGGTTCGACTTCATCAAGCTCGGCGACGGCGCGGTCAACATGGGCGAGTTCCTGTCGCGCCTGTTCCCGCCGGACTTCTCGAAGATCGGCATCATCCTCGCGCTGCTGCTCGAGACCTTCCAGATGGCGGTCGTCGGCACGGTGCTCGGTGCCGTGCTCTCGCTGTTCGCCGCGTTCGGGGCGTCGTCGAACATCGCACCGAAATGGGTCTACTACCCGACGCGGTGGGTGATGAAAATCATCCGCTCGGTGCCCGATCTCGTCTTCGCGCTCATGTTCGTCTCGGCCGTGGGACTCGGTCCGTTCGCCGGCATCCTGGCCATGACCCTCGGGTCCATCGGGTCGATCGGCAAGATCTTCGCCGAGGCCATGGAGCAGGTCGACCGCGGACCCGTCGTCGCCATGGAAGCGGTCGGAGCCTCGAAGAGGCAGGTCATCCAATACGGCATCCTGCCGCAGAGCGCGCCGCTGCTCACCTCGTACACACTGCTGCTGTTCGAGGGCAACGTGCGTGGCGCGACCATCCTCGGCCTGGTCGGCGCCGGTGGCATCGGTCTCGAGCTCACCACCGCGATGCGCATGTACGACTACGGCCACCTCAGCGCCATCATCATCTGCATCATCGTGCTCGTCACGCTGATCGACCAGGGCAGTGCCCTCATCCGAAGGAGAATCACATGACCATCGCCGACATCGACCTGGTGCTCAGCGCCCCCGTCAACCTGCGCGACCTCGGCGGAATCCCGATCGCCGGGGGCGAGCTGCGCGAGGGTCTCGCGATCCGCACGGATGACCTCGCGTACGTCACGACCGACATCGCGTCTCAGCTCGTCGCCGCCGGACTCACCGCCGTCATCGATCTGCGCTCTCCGTTGGAGGTGTCGGTCACCGGGCGCGGGCCGCTCGCCGACTACCCGGTCGCGTACCACCACCTGCCGCTGATCGCGGATGTCGGTCGTTCGATGGGTGAAGGCGCGACGGAGCTCAGCCACGATGCGATGGGGCAGATGTACCTGCGCATGGTCGAGGTCGCGGCGCCGCAGCTCGTCACCGCTCTCAACGTGATCGCCCACACCCCCGGGGTCGCGGCCTTCCACTGCGCGGCCGGGCGGGATCGCACGGGCGTACTCGCGGCCATGCTGCTGCTGGCCCTCGGCGCGGCGGACGACGACATCGTCGCCGACTACGCGTTGACCGGCGACAACATGGTCGCGATCATGCAGCGCACCGCTCCCGTGATGGGCGCGATGTGGAAGGCGCTCGGCGTCGACGCGGACGCCGTCGCGTCGACGTCGTCGCTGCTCGAAGGCTCGATGGAGGTGTCGATGCGCACGCTGCTCGACACGCTTCGCGCGCAGCACGGCGATGCCCTCGCGCCGCTGCGGGCGGCTGGACTGTCGGATGCGACGATCAGCCGGCTGCGTGAGCGGGCGCTCGCCGCGTGACGGTCGCCGAGGTGGATGCCGGGGCAGCGGTTCGCCGCCGCCCCGGTCGGCCACGCGATGAGGAGATGGACGGGCAGATCGTCGCTGCGACGCTCGAGATCATCGATGCGGGGCAGGACGTGACGGTCAGCCGCGTCGTCGCCGGCAGCGGGGTGAGTCGCGCCGCGCTGTACCGTCGGTGGCCGTCACTCACGACGCTGATCGCCGCGGCGCTCGACGTCGGCCGCACGATCCCGCCGGAGTACCCGGACGACGTGGACCTTCGAGACGCGCTCATCGACGGGTTCGGTCTGGGCGGCAGCAGCGTCGCGCTCGCGGTCTCGGGCTATTCGGAGGAGCGGTTCCGGCAGCGCATCCGCCTCGTGATGTCCGACCGGGCGCTGCAGAAGGCCTACTGGCAGTCGCATGTGTCACGGCGTCGGGTGCCGTTGCTGAACGCGCTGCGTTCGGGCATCGAGCGCGGCGAGCTGCGGGCCGATCTCGATGTCGAGGCCTGCTTCGACGCGATCGCCGGTACCGCGTACTACCAGATCGTCGTACGCGGCGACCGGATGGACGACCCGGCGGTCGCGGCTCGACTGCGGTCCGCCGTCGAGGTGGTCTGGCGCGGGATGGTTGCCTGATCCGGGCGCGAACCCCGAGCGCCGGTCAGGGTGCTGTCGGGCGGAGTTCTCCCTGTTGGGCGGAGCCTTCTTCGACAGAGATCCGCCCGACGCGGAGTTCTCCGCCCAACAGGTGCGTCAGTGCTTCGCGGGCTTCTCGGCGTTCGCGACGACCGGCACCGCATCCGTCCGTACGCCGGGGTGGTCGCGCTCGAGCGCTGCACCTTCCATGTCGACGTTCGGGAGGATGCGGTCGAGCCACCGTGGCAGCCACCAGGCCGACCGGCCGAGCAGGTGCATGAGTGCCGGCATGAGCAGCATCCGCACGACGAAGGCGTCGAGCAGCACGCCGAAGGCGAGGCCGAAGCCGATCGAGCGGATGATGGTCGACTCCGAGAAGATGAACCCGCCGAACACCGAGACCATGATGAGGGCTGCCGCGATCACGACCGACCGGCCGGCGCGGAAGCCCTGGGCGACGGCATCCCGTGCCGAGGCTCCGTGCACGTAGGCTTCGCGCATCCCCGAGGCGAGGAAGAGCTGGTAATCCATCGCCAACCCGAACAGGATGCCGACGAGGATCACCGGCAGGAAGCTCAGGATCGGCCCCGTGCTGTGCAGGCCGATGAGGTCGGCGCCCCATCCCCACTGGAAGACCGCGACGATCAGGCCGTAGGTCGCGAACAGCGAGAGCACGAAGCCACCGGTCGCGATGATCGGCACGAGCAGCGAGCGGAACACGACGATCATGATGAGCAGCGAGAGTCCGACGACGACCACGAGGTAGATCGGCAGCACTCCGGCGAGCGCCTCGGAGATGTCGATGTTGGTCGCGGCCTGCCCGGCGACGCCGAGCGTGATGCCGCCGTCGAGCTGCGGCAGAGCCCGGATGTCCTGCACGAGCCTCTCGGTCGACGCGCTGTTGGGGCCCTCGGCGGGAAGCACCTGGAACGCCAGCAGGGTGTTGTCGTCGGATGCCGCGACAGGGGCGACCGCGACGACGTCATCCAGGTCGGAGATCTTCTGCGCGACCTCGACCTGGGTGGCGAGCAGATCGTCGTCGCTGACCGCGTCGTCGAGCGTCGCGGTGACGAGCAGCGGCCCGTTCGCGCCCTCGCCGAACTGCTCGTCGACGACGTGGAACGCCCGGTAGCTGGTCGAGTCCGAGGGCTCGCTCGCGCCGTCGGGGAGGCCGAGGCGCATCGACATCGACGGGATAGCGACGATCAGCAGGGCGATCACGCTGACGAGCACGGTGACGATCGCGCGCAGCGTCGACATCTGCTTCACGGGCTTGCCCGCAGCGTGGGGCTGTCCGATCGTCGCGCGGGCCCTGCCGCTGAGCAGGCGGGTGCCGACGAGGCCGAGCACCGCGGGCGCGAGCGTGATGGCGACCAGCACTGCGACCGCGACGCAGACCGCGCCGACGGTGCCCATGAGTCCGAGGAACGGCACACCCGTCACATTGAGCGCGAGCAGTGCCACGATGACCGTGGCTCCGGCGAACACGACCGCGGTGCCCGAGGTGCCCGTGGCGAGGCCGATGGACTCGCGAACCGGAACACCGTTGAGCAGCTGCTTGCGGTGCCTGTTCACGATGAAGAGCGAGTAGTCGATGCCGACCGCGAGGCCGAGCATCACTCCGAGAACCGGAGTGACGGATGCCATGTCGACGACACCCGAGAAGGCGAGGGATGCGGTCACGCCGACGCCCACGCCGACGACGGCGGTGACGATCGGGAGGGCGGCGCCGATCAGCGTGCCGAGCATCACGATCAGCACGACAGCGGCGAACGCGAGCCCGATGGCCTCGCCCACGCCGAAGATCTCGGGGACGCCCTGCGCGATGTCGGTGCCGAAGTCGACCTCGACGCCGTCGATCGGCGACGACTCGAAGTGCTCGATCGTGCCCTGCTTGACCTCTTCGGAGAGCTCGAGGCGGGGATCTTCGAACGAGACGTTGACGATCGCGGTGGCACCGTCGTCGGACACCACGCCGATGCCGTTCGTGAGGTCGAGGAGCGTCGAGCCGAGTTCGACCTGCTCGGCGTTGTCGTCGAGCTCGGCGCGCGAGTCGTCGATCGTCTTCTGCTGCGCGTCGACCTCGGCGAGCTGGACGTTCAGTGCGGAGAGCTGCGCATCGAGGGCGGCGAGCTGCTCGGCGGGAGCGCCGCCTGCGTCGGCCTGGGAACGCGCGGCGGTGAGCTGTTCGAGACCGGCGTCGAGCTGAGCACGCCCGGCGTCGAGCTGGGCCTGGCCGGCATCCAGCTGCATGCGACCGTCGGCGATCTGTGACTCGCCGTCCGCCAGCTGCTGCGCCTGGTCTGCCTGCTGCTGCTGGGCGTCGAACGGGTCGACGACCGAGGCCACGCCGTCGAGGTCTTCTGCGCTCGCCGCGAGCTCAGCGATCTGCTGCCTCTGCTCATCGGTGAAGGCCGAGCCGTCGGTCGTCTGATAGACCACAGTGCCCGTTCCGCCGGCGGTGTCGGGCAGCTTCTCGGCCAGCTGGTCGGTGACTGCGCCCGAGGCGGTGCCCGGGATGTCGAAGCTGTTGCTCAGCGTGCCGCCGAGAGTGAGGAACGCGCCGACCCCCAGGCCGAGGATCACGATCCACGAGACGATCACCGTCCACGCCTTGCGCGCAGCGAGGGAACCCAGACGGTAGAGCAGTGAAGCCACGAATCATCTCCTTCAGACTCCTAGATCATACGGTGCGTATCGTCTAGCGTTCTGTGGTTATCCTGAACGGGTGGTGAACGAGCATCGGAGCGGACCCGTGCGCAGCACGGCTGCGCGCGAGGCGATTCTCGACGCGACGTCGCGTCTGTTCCACAACCAGGGGTACGACAGGCTCACGATCGAGGGCATCGCGAAGGAGGCCGGCGTCGGCAAGCAGACCATCTACCGGTGGTGGCCGTCGCGCGGAGCCCTGATCGGCGAGTGCCTTGCGGAGGGGCGTCTGATCCCCGTCGACTTCATCGTCCCCGATACCGGAGACCTCGCCGCCGACGTCGAGACCTGGCTGCGCAGCGTGCTCTCGATCCTCGAAGCGCCCGAGGGAGGCGCCCTGCTGCGATCCCTTGTCGCGGCGGCCACCGAGGATGCCGGGGTCGGCGCCCATCTCGGAGAAAGCTTGGGCGTCGAGAAGTACCTGACGCAGCGACTGCGCGGCGGCATCCGTGACGGGCAGCTCGCGGAGGACGCTCCTGTCGAACAGCTCGGACGAGCGATCCTCGGCGCGATCATCGTCGAGTCGCTCGGCCGAGAAGAGCACGATCCCGAGTCGATCGTGCAGCTGAGCCGCTACCTGTTCTCCCGATAGTCCGCCTCACCGCGCCACCGCGCCACCGCTTCATCCCGCGACTGCCTCACCGCGCCACCGCGCCACCGCTTCATCCCGCGACCGCCGCCTGACCTCCTGTCCGCGCGTCCAGGCCTGATCGGTGCCCGAATGCGAACGATGTCGCATCTGCGCCGCGTCGCGCTCGGGCTGACTTCGTCGCCAGCGCGTCGACCGCGGCATCCACCCGGCTTCTTCGCGAGACGAGCACGAGCTCGGTGCCGGCGCCGCTCTCGTCGATGACGGCGCGTCTGCTCTCGGCGATGCGACTCATGGCGCCCGCCGCGAATCCGCGGAGGAACCCGCTGCGAGCACGCCGCTTCACCCCTTCGCGTTGCTCGACGTAGAAGTGGCGGTGCTCGAGCCACCAGCTGCGCATCGCGACCATCGCCTGCACCTCCAGGCTGGCTGTCAGCGTCTGCGCCTGGCGCACGTCGGATTCGTGCCCGACCAGCAGCAGGCCCGCGATCGGCGGATACTCGGCAAGAAGCGGCCGCACGACCCCGAGCGCGCTGGCGACGCCGATGCCGATCTCGCGGAGATCCTTGGCGTAGACGCCGCGGAACAGCATCCGTTCTGTGACGATCTGCTCCTTCGTCTGGCCCAGTCGCCCCCGCCGTTCGTCGATCTGCGCCTGTTCGATCCCGTATTTCACGATGAGTCGCTCGGCGTGCTCGGTCAGAGCCTCGGCCTCTTCGGGCGTGGTGCTCTCGGCCTTGGCGAGCAGCTTGGCGATGAGGTCGAGTTTGGCTTCGGTCATGGCATCCCCCTTGGGTTCGTGATGCCGTGAATCCTTCGCGGGGGTACCTACATTGCAAGGCCGAATTCCGGGGTGTGTGGACGAACCCAGATCACGGATGCCGGTGCAGGAGAGGACGCCGGCGTGTGGCCGGGCCCTTCGACAGGCTCAGGGACCCAGATGGGCGGGCTCGGGGACTCCCGGGGGNNGGGCCCTTCGACNGGCTCAGGGGCCCAGGTGGGCGGGCTCGGGGTCTCAGCCGAAGAGGAGCGTCAGGACCGTCGCGCCGCCGCCACCGAGGATCAGTGCCACGATGACCGTCCAGGCGACGATGCGGATGCGCCGGTTGCGTCGCTCGCCGAGGTCGCCGTAGTCCTCGCTCAGGCCGTCGCCGCTCATGCGCCGACCGGCTCCGAGACGGTCGGGCCGAAGGCGGCGGGAAGCGTGGCCTGCGAGCGCTCGCGGATCTCGGCGATCGGAACGGTGAAGACGTCCTGCACCTCGAGCTTGTCGCCCTCGCTGTCGGTCACACCGATGCGCATCACCGGGTAGTTCCGGCCTTCGCAGAGCCCGCGGAACTTCACGTCGTCCTCACGGGGAACCGTCACGATGACGCGACCGGTCGACTCCGAGAACAGCGCGGATGCCGCATCCACGCCGTCGCGCTCGATGATCTCGTTCAGCCAGACGCGCGCGCCGACGCCGAAGCGCGAGACTCCCTCGGCGAGAGCCTGCGCGAGGCCACCCTCCGACACGTCGTGCGCCGACGAGATCAGCCACTCGTCACGGGCGGCGCCGAGCAGACCCGCGAGGCGCTTCTCGCCGGCGAGGTCGACCTTCGGGGGCAGTCCGCCGAGGTGCTGGTGCACGGTCTCGGCCCACGCCGAACCCGACAGCTCGGTCGAGGTCGTGCCGAGAAGGTAGATGTTCTGGCCCTCGTCCTGCCACCCCGAGGGGATGCGGCGCGAGACGTCGTCGATGATGCCGAGCACGCCGACGAGCGGGGTCGGGTGGATCGGCACGTCGCCGGTCTGGTTGTAGAACGAGACGTTTCCGCCGGTGACCGGCGTGCCGAGCTCGTAGCATCCGTCTGCCAGGCCGTCGACGGTCTGCCCGAACTGCCACATGACCTCGGGGTTCTCGGGGGAGCCGAAGTTCAGGCAGTCGGTGATCGCGGTCGGCACGGCGCCGGTGACGGCGACGTTGCGGTACGCCTCGGCGAGTGCCAGCTGTGCGCCCGCGTACGGGTCGAGCTGGCAGTAGCGGCCGTTGGCGTCGGTCGAGATCGCGAAGCCGAGGCCCGACTCCTCGTCGACGCGGATCATGCCGGCGTCATCGGGGAACGAGAGGGCCGTGTTGCCGAGCACGTAGTAGTCGTACTGGTTGGTGATCCAGCGGGTGTCGGCGAGGTTCGGCGAGGCGACCAGGTTCAGGAACTGCTCGCGCAGCACCTCGGGGTCGTTCGATCGGGGCAGCTTCTCGGCGGCATCCGCCTGCAGCGCGTCGATCCACGTCGGGTACGCGACCGGGCGGTCGTAGACCGGGCCGTCGACCGCGACGGTCGAGGGGTCGACGTCGACGATGCGCTCGCCCTGCCAGTCGATGACGAGGCGGCCGTCGCCGGTGACCTCACCGAGCACCGACGTCTCGACGTCCCACTTCTTCACGACCGCGAGGAACGCGTCGAGCTTCTCGGGGGCGACGATCGCCATCATGCGCTCCTGCGACTCCGACATGAGGATCTCCTCAGCCGTGAGCGACGGGTCGCGCAGCAGCACGTTGTCGAGCGAGACCTTCATGCCGCTGTTGCCGTTGGCCGCGAGTTCGCTGGTCGCGCACGAGATGCCGGCGGCCCCCAGGTCTTGAATGGCCTCGACGAGCTCGTCGCGGTACAGCTCGAGGCAGCACTCGATCAGCACCTTCTCGGCGAACGGGTCGCCGACCTGCACCGCAGGGCGCTTGGTCGGGCCGGTGGAGTCGAACGAGTCGGATGCCAGGATGCTGGCGCCGCCGATGCCGTCGCCACCCGTGCGGGCACCGAACAGCACGACCTTGTTGCCGACGCCGGTGGCGTTGGCGAGCTTGAGGTCTTCGTGGCGGAGCACGCCGACCGCGAGCGCGTTGACGAGCGGGTTGGCCTGGTAGACGGAGTCGAAGACCGTCTCGCCGCCGATGTTCGGCAGGCCCAGGCAGTTGCCGTAGAAGCTGATGCCGCTGGTCACACCGTGCACGACGCGGGCGGTGTCGGGGTGGTCGATCGCGCCGAAGCGCAGGGCGTCCATGACCGCGACCGGGCGCGCGCCCATCGAGATGATGTCGCGGACGATGCCGCCGACGCCGGTCGCGGCACCCTGGAACGGCTCGATGAACGACGGGTGGTTGTGCGACTCGGCCTTGAAGGTGACGGCCCAGCCCTCGCCGACGTCGATGACGCCCGCGTTCTGGCCCATGCCCACCATCAGGCGTTCCTTCATCTCGTCGGACACCTTCTGGCCGAAGCGGCGCAGGTAGTTCTTCGACGACTTGTACGAGCAGTGCTCCGACCACATGACGGAGTACATGGCCAGCTCACCGGAGGTCGGGCGGCGGCCCAGGATCTCCTTGATGCGGGCGTACTCGTCATCCTTGAGGCCCAGCGCTGCGTACGGCTGCTCCTTCTCGGGAGTCGCGGTGGCGTTCTCGACGGAGTCGGGGACGTGCTTGTGGGCAGGTGCAGGGGCGGTGGTCACGCGCACTCCTAGATGAGGGGCCGGCGGGGCATGGCCAGTCTACCGGGGGATGCCGGGGGCGATGGCCGCTCAGGATGCAGCGCCGAGCCGGGCTGCGAGGGTGCGGGCGGCGTCCGCCAGAGCGGGCGGACCGACCACGCGGAACGGGGCGTCGAAGCGGGCGATCGACGCGAGGATGCCGATCCACGACCACGAACCTACTGTGACGCGGCAGGAGGTGTCGTCGATCGGCTCGACGGCGCCGTCGCGTCCGATCCATCGCGCGGCTTCGCGGGCGGGCACCTCGAGCACGAGCTCGCCGATGCAGGGCCAGCGATCGCCGGCATCCGACCCCTTCGCGCGAGCCGCGAGGTAGGTCTGTGCGTCGGCGGCGGGCAGTTCGCGGGGCGGGAAGGCGGGGCCAGTCGGGATGCGCGGCGCCATGCGATCGAGCCGGAAGGTGCGCCAGTCGTCGGCCTCGAGATCCCAGGCGAGCAGGTACCAGCGGCCTTCGCGGGCAACGACGGCGTGCGGCTCGGTGCGCCGGGCCGGGAGGTCGTGGGTTTCGCCGTAGTCGAAGCGCAGCACGTGCCGGTCGCGCACTGCGGCGCTGACCGCTTCGAGCACCGCGGGATCCACCCGGGTCTCGTTCTCGACGCCGGTGAAGCGGATGCCGTCGACCCGGTGCCGCAGGCGCGACGGCATGACCTGCCGCACGGTGGCGAGCGCACGAGCCGCGCCCTCGTCGATGTCGATCCCGGTGGCGGGCACGCTCTGCAGGGCGACGGCGATCGCGACGGCCTGCTCGTCGTCGAACAGAAGAGGAGGAAGCTCGGAGCCCGCGGCCAGGCGGTATCCGCCATCCGGGCCTTTGATCGCGCTGATCCGGTAGCCCAGTTCGCGCAGGCGGTCGATGTCTCGTCGCACCGTGCGGGGCGTGACGTCGAGGCGGTCGGCGAGCACCTGCCCCGGCCAGTCGCGCTGCGTCTGCAGCAGCGAGAGCAGGGCGAGCATGCGCGAAGAGCTGCCTGTCATGGCATCCATTCTGCGTCAGGTAGAGGACCGAAACTGTCCGCTTCTGCTGTGAGTGTGGTCATCGGCGGCGAATCCGCCGCACGACGATCGAGGAGAGATCATGACCATCGCAACCACCACCCACCTCAACTTTCGTGGCACCGCTCGCCAGGCGCTCGAGTTCTACGGAGCCGTCTTCGGCGGCGAGGTGACCGTCGCGACCTACGGCGACTTCGGGATGCCGGCCGGGGTGCCCGGCGCCGATAAGGTCGTGTTCGGGCAGGTCGAGAACGCCGAGGGCTTCCGGCTCATGGCCTACGACATCCCGGGCTCATCCGAAGACCACGCCGCGACCGCGGGGACGACCTCGCGCGAGAACGGTGCGACCGTGACCGACCGCACGTTCTTCCAGTCACTGCGCGCCGATTCGCTCGATGAGCTGACCGGATACTGGGATGCTCTCGCCGACGGCGGGTCGATCGTCGAGCCGCTCGCGGCATCGGCGTGGTCGCCCGGATTCGGGATGCTGACCGACCGGTTCGGCGTGACCTGGGTGCTCGACGTGCGGGCTGCGCACGCGGGCTGAGCCGGTCGCGGTTCACGATTCAGCATGAATGTCGTCGGATCGGGCCGAAACGGCTGAACGGGGGCGATTCTCGACGTCTGGTGCTGAATCGTGAACGGGGGCGGTGCGGCTCAGTTCTTGCCGGAGTTGCCGTTGCCGCCCTTGCCGTTGTTTCCGGAGTTCCCGTTGTTTCCGGAGTTCCCGTTGTTTCCGGAGTTCCCGTTGTTCCCCTTGTTCCCGTTGTTCCCGTTGTTCCCGGAGTTGCCCGGGTCGCTGACCACCTCGACGGGAGCCGCAGGGGCCTCCGCAGGCGCGGTGTCGGCAGGTACCGACGCGGTGCGCACGAGCGCGCCCGAGGCGACGCGACCGATGTCGGATGCCGGTGCGGTGAAGGCGGCGAGTCCGACGACGAGCGCTCCGGTCGCGGCCAGCCCGGCGGCACCGGCGATCACGCGGGTGCGGGTGCGGGAACCGGCGCTCGACCGAGGCGAGGTGGCATCGGCCTCGGGGGTGTCGTCGGCGGTGGGGAGAACCGCTGTCGCGCCGGTGGATGCGGATCCAGTGCGGGGCGACGGCATCGCCGCGGCATCCGACTGCGGCATCACGGCCGTCTCCTGCGCCGTCGTTCCCGTCTCCTGCGCCGCCGCCGCGGCAGTGGAGGCCTCCGCCAGCGCAGGAGTCGTCCCGGCGGAAGCGACGATCGCCGCCGCCGCCGCAGCGACCGCCGTCCCCTGGCTGTTCGCGGAGTATCCGCGCAGCAGGCTCCGCGCAGCCCGCGCGACCTCATCTGCCGCCGGACGCTCACTCGGCTCGAGTCGGGTCATGCGTGCGAGCAGGTCGCGCCACTCCTCGGGAACCGTCTCCGAGATCACCGGAGGTTCTGCGAGCCGGGCGATCGCCGCCGCGCGGCCGGACATGAGCGACGGGTATCCGGGCTCTCCGGTCAGGGCCTCGAGAACGACGAGTCCGAGGGCGAAGACATCGACCGGCGTGCCGGGATCGAGATCGCGCAGCTGCTCGGGCGCCATGTAGGTCAGGGTGCCGAGCACGATGCCCGGCGTCGTCAGGCGGGGGTTCTCGACGGAGCAGGCGATGCCGAAGTCGGCGAGCTTCGCCGCGATCGGTCGTCCGGTGCGTCCCTTGGCGAGCAAGACGTTCGACGGCTTGACGTCACGGTGCACGATCCCGGCCGCGTGCACGGCGGCCAGCCCCTCGGCGAGGTCACGGGTGATGCGGGCGACGTCGCGGGGCGGCAGCGGTCCCGCGGCCATACGTTCGGCGAGCGTCGGACCGTCGACGAACTCCATCACCAGATACTGAGGTCGTCCGGGCGCGAGCTGCGCGTCGTGCAGGGTCACGAGCGACGGGTGGCTCAGCGAGGCCAGCAGCGCCTTCTCGGTGTGGGCGCGCTCGATCGATGCGATCGGCCCCTCGCCCTCGTGGATCATCTTGATAGCTACCGTGCGGCCGAGGTGCGAGTCCTCGGCGCGATAGACGGTCGCCATTCCGCCTCTGCCGACGCGATCGTGCAGCACGTATCGCCCATCGAGCAGTGCCGCGGTCGGCGACATCACTTCCAGCGTCATCGAGCGCTCCTCATGGCTGCATCCGGGTGATGCATCAGATCAATCTACGTCTCAGTGTCGGGGTCGTCATCGGGGTTGACGCGAGCGTGAAACGGTGAAAGTCGTCGGGAGGCGTCGGGCGTCTTTCATTCCGGTAGGCGTTGACGACGACCCTGCAGGGGTGGAGACCACGACCTCTCCTGGCTACGCTCGGTGTCGAACGCCGAGAACCGAACGGAGTCTCCATGCGGATATCCGCCCCCTCGACTCAGACTGGCATCGTGGTCGTCGCGGTGGTCCTGATGCCGATGATCGGCGTGGCGCTGACGGTGGTGACCCCCTGGTGGGGGGCCGCTTGGATGATCCTCGCGATGACTGCGCTCGTGATCTTCTCGGCCCGGACATTCCGTGGTGCACAGGAGTCGACTGCTCCGCGGCCGTGGTGGCGGATGACGGCCACCCCTCTCGCCAGTGCGCTCCTCTTCGCGGCATTCCTGGCTCAGGCGGCCTTCTCGTTCTTCAGCACGTGGTCGCCGCCCCTGGAGGTGCCGGGCAACGTCGCTGTGTTCGTCCTGCTGGTGATCGGTGCGGCGTACGCGAACTCGGCGATCCGGCTCTCGCGCACTGGCATCGCGCGCCGTGCATCTCAGGCGTCCGCACCTCGATGAGGCGCGCGGGCGCCGGCAGCGAACGCTGTCAAGGCCCTCCTGAGTGTCCGATGCCTCACGTAGAAAAGAGGGAGATCGAAAGGACGTGGCATGGCCGCAGGTGACATCGAGACGTTCCAGCGAGACGGGATCTGGTTCAACCGCATCGAAGGCGAATCCCGCACGCTGGGTTCCAGCTTCGAGACCGAAGATGAGGCGGTCCGGGTCGGACGGGGAGCAGCTGCCGCACGTCAGGTCGTGCACACGGTGCGCACGGAAGAGGGGCCGTCGGATACCGGGAACCTGCACGACTGGCATCCGCGCGACCTCATGAACTGAGGCCCGCTGCCCGGCGAGAACGGGCCGAACGGGGCCACTGCCTCGGCATCCGCCCGTCATGCATCGACACGAGAATCGCCGCGGAAGCGTCGCCGTCTCTAGGGTGGAAGCTCGCGATGTGAAGGAGTTGCCGTGTCTGAGATCTCGACCGTGACGAGTGGCTCCACGAGCATGCGCAGCGTGGGTGCCGCCGCTCGATGTCGGTTCGCGGACTGAGAGCCGCTCGACATGGCCTTCGACTTCGCCGCCGCACGGCATCCGTTCGATTCCCGCACGAGGTTCGACCTCGACCGGCCCGAGAGCCGCAAGTGGAGTCTGCATCCCGGGCACATCGGTGCCTGGGTCGCCGAGATGGACTTCGGGGTCGCGCCCGTGATCGCCGAGGCGATGCACCGCGCGATCGGCGAGGAGAACCTGGGTTATCTGTCGCCGCCCCTGGCGGCGCGGCTCGGTGAGGCCACGGCAGGCTGGATGCAGAACGAGTACGACTGGTCCATCGATCCCGAGCGCGTGCACCCGGTGTCCGACGTGATGGCCGCACTGCGTGTCGCCGTCGAGGAGTATGCGCCTGCGGGGTCGCCCGTGATCGTGCCGACTCCGGCATATATGCCGTTTCTGACATATCTTCCAGCCATCGGGCATCCGGTCATCGAGGTGCCCGGGGTCGAGGTCCAGGATCCGAGCGGTCGAGTGCGCTGGCATCATGACGTGCAGCGCATCGACGAGGCATTCGCCGCCGGTGCTCGCACCCTCGTGCTCTGCAACCCGCACAATCCGACCGGAACCGTCGTCGAGCGATCCGAACTCGAGGCGCTCGCCGAGATCGTCGAGCGGCACGGCGGGCGCGTGTTCGCCGACGAGATCCACGCGCCGCTGCGCTTCGACGGCCGCCCCTTCATCCCGTACGCCTCGCTGTCGCAGGCGACAGCCGCGCACACCGTCACCGGCACGAGCGCCTCGAAGGCGTGGAACATCCCGGGGCTCAAGACCGCCCAGCTGATCACCTCGAACGACGCCGATCAGCAGCTCTACCGTCGCTTCGGGTTCTCGGTGCAGCACGGCGCCGCGACGCTCGGCGTGGTCGCCTCGACGGCCGCGTATCGCGAGGGCAAGCCGTGGCTCGACGGTGTGCTCGACTACCTGTCGGAGTCGCGACGCACGCTCGGTGCGCTGGTCGCCGAGCATCTGCCCGGCGCGGTGTACCGGGAGCCGGAGGCCACCTACATCGGCTGGATCGACACGAGTGCGCTCGAGATCGACGGACCGCCAGCCGCGTTCTTCCGCGAGCACGCGGGTGTCGTGCTCACCGAGGGGGCGCTGCTCGGGCGTGGGTACGAGGACTTCGTGCGAGTCGTGTTCGCGACGCCGCGGCCGATCTTGCGCGAAGCATTCGCCGCGATGGGGGATGCGCTCGCGTCGCGCTGAGGTCGCTCAGGCCGACGGAGTCGCTACGCCGGAACGCGAGACGATGCCGGGATGCCGAGTCGAGTCGCTGCCGCGGCGAACTCGACATCGAACGTGAGGATGCTCGAGAGCGCGTCTCCGATCTCGATCGCTGTCGCGAGATGCAGCGCATCGAGGGTGCGCAGACCGCTGTGCATGTCCACCGCGCGTGTGAGGGTGTCGTCGGCGAGCGAGACAAGAGCGACCCTGTCGAGGAGTTCCTGCGCCGCTTCGGCACTGACCGAGCGGCGGTCGGCGACGGCGTGCAGCTCTACGGCCAGGAGTCGTGATGAGACGAAGGGGACGCCGTCGGCAAAGGCTTGGCGCACCGCATCGCTTCCGTCCTCCTCGATGAGTGCTTTGGCTGCTGCGGACGTGTCGAGATAGATCAAAGGCGATCGCTCCGGAGATCGTGCAGGATCTCTCGGGTGGTGCGGTCGGCGGTCGTCGGGGGCGTCAGGGGCGCGCCGGTCTTCGTCGGCAGAGAGACGCGACCGGATGACACGAGCCGCTCCCACGGGTTCTGCGACGGGGGGCTCAACTCGGCGATCGGGCGGCCCCGATCGGTGATGGTCAGGCGTTCGCCCGCGGCCACGCGAGCGAGGACCTTCGCGGTCTGCTGGTTCAGCTCAGTCTTCGACACCGTGGCCATTCTCCGATTCTACGCTCGAACTAGTAGAAGTAGTAGATCAACCACCGGCTTCGCGTCATTCGCTGACCACGACCGATGTCAACGGTGAATGGAGTGGGTTTCGGCTGATGCCGGAACCCACTCGGCATCCGGAATCGCCCTCACCCCGGGGTGATGATTCGTGCGAGGTCGATGAAGTACCGCATCCGGCCGTTGGCGGTGCGTTATCGACCCCGCACGCCCGCGAGGGTGCGCTTGTGGCCACGCATGGTGTCGGCGGTGCATCTTTGGCCTACGCGTGACGACCTGATCCCCGTGCCCCGTACTGCACCGCATCACTCTGCCCGCACCGCACCGCAGGGTGCGTCTCGGTATCCGCCGTCACTTGTCGCAGGCGATGCCGTCTCCGTCGCGGTCGAGGTCGTAGATGTCTGACCCGACGATCCGCACCGGTCCCTGCACGTACGCGGGACCGTCACCGCTGCCGCCCGCGCAGTCCACGTCGCTCGCGACGGGCACGCAGGCGTCCGCGTAATTCGGGTCGCATCCACCGGGCTGGGGCACCGCCGGGACCGGGGCGGCCGGAACCGGGGCCGCAGGAACGGTCTCGGGTGCCGGTGCCGGTGCCGACGCGACGGGCGCAGGAGCGGGCGCCTTGCTGCCGATCGCCGTGACCTCGTTCACCGGTGCGGTCTGCATGACCTCGCTGACGATCTCGCGCGCGGTCTCGACGCCGTCCACGACGGTCACACGGTAGGTGATGACCTTTAGCCCGTCGACGCCGGCGGCGACCAGTGCCGTCGCGCCCTGGTCGAGGTTCGGATCGTCGGTGGTGGTCGCCTCGAACGGCACGAGCACCTCTTCGGTCGCCGTCTGGAAGGTCGTCGGAATGGGAGTCGGCGTCGGGGAGGTCGAGGGCGTCGCGGTGGCGGTGGCCGTCGGCAGCGTCGCGAACGTCTGAGCCTCGGATGCCGTGGGCGTCGCCGTGCCCGTGCTGGCGCTCGCGATGCCGCCGCTGGTCACGAGCAGCGCGGCGACGGCGAGAGCGACGAATCCCGACGAGCGCGACCGCAGTCCGAGGGCGGGAGCCGGCCTGACCAGCAGCACGAACAGCGCCACGATGATCGCCGCGACGATTGCGAAGATCATCACGACGGGAGCGAATCGCCCGAGAATGCTGCCGACCACGAGCGATCCCGCGATGACCCCGGCGATGCGCCATCCGGTGCGGCGCTTCACGGGAGTCAGTTCAGCGGCGGGCGCAGGATGCTGATGCAGCTGCGACGTCGCCGCCGCCGCAGGTGACGGCGCGGTGGCTGCGCTCCACTGATGTCCGTCCCACCAGCGCAGCTGGTTCGGGTTCTCGGGATCGGGATGCCACGCGGCAGGCGGCTGAGACATGAAGGTTCCCCTCGACGATGAGGCGACGAATCGCCGGCGCCCCCAGAGCGCCTCGACCTGTATATCGGTTACGAGACGCACCGGACAAGTAACGATTCAATCGCGCTGGGCGTGACTGGTCATGCGTGCGGGGGCGATGAACCACCGGAATGGGCCTGTAGCGGTGCGCTAGTGACCCCGCACAGATGGGCCGGTGCGTTTGTGGCCCCGGCTTACCGCGCCTCGCGCCGGGAGAGGGGCCTCGATCCGGCTCCCGGCCCGCGACACGACCCGCTCGCGGTTCACCGCCGCATCCGGCATCCTGTGCCAGCCTGACTGTCATGACTGCCGACACCGCCGCCCACGCGGCGACGCCGCCCTCACGCTTGCTGCCGTTCCTCATCGGGGTCGGCGGCGGCGTCTTGGGACTCCTGCCGTGGATCCTCGGCGGGGCCCGACTGCCGCTGCAGAACCTCTGGGTGCTCTCGACCATGCCCGACGACATGCCGCTGGTGCTGCTGCCGGTGAGTCAGTACTACGTGATCGTGCTGTTCTCCATCGTGCTGCTCGGGGGCGTCTTCGCGGGCCTCACGCTGCGCATCGCCGCGCGCAGTCGCACGATCGCCGCATGGCCCGCAGCCCTCGGGGTGCTGGCGGTGCACGTGCTCGCGATCGTCGAGAGCTTCGGCATGACGGCATCCGGACTCGCCCTCGGCTCCGACCCCCAGGCCGTCATCTACCTCGCCGGACTGCTCGGCGGCACAGTCGTCGTCGCGGCCCTCGCCCAGCTCGCGTTCTGGATGACCTCACACCGGTCTGCGGGCGTCGCCGCCTTCGGCGTCGCGCTCGCCGCAGTGCCCTTCGGCGAATGGATCGGACGGTGGTTCCTCGCGTTCACGGGCGAAGTCTTCCCGCCGGTGTTCCTTCCTGCCGTGGTGCAGTGGGTTCCCGCGATCGTGGTCGGCCTCGCGCTCGTCTGGTGCGGAGTGCGTCCGCTCCCGCGACTCCTCGTCTGGGCGGCGTCGCTGCTGGTTCTGTGGCTGCTGCCGGCGGTGCTGATGTCGATCCTGTCGGCGCTCGGGTTCCGGCTGATCCTGGGCGACTTCCCCGAGATGGTCGCCCAGGGCGTCGGGATCTTCCCGGCACTGCTCGCAGAAGACGGCGTGCTGACGGTCGTCGTTGCGCTGGCGATCGCGATCGCCGGCACGATCGTGCGGATGCTGGTCGGGCGGAACGGCCGACGCGAGGTCGAGCGAGGGCATCCGGCCTCCGTTCCGCAGCGCGCGACCGGCCGCGAATCCGCATGAGCGCGCCCATCGCAGCGCGCGGAAGTACCTCCTGCCAGGATCAGACCATGCAAAGTTCTTCGCGTGGTTGGGTCGCCGTTCTCGGCGCCGCCCTGATCGTGTCCGTCTCGGCGGCCTGCACGCCGACCGGCGAGGCTGGTCCGCCGCAACCGCCGTCGCCGAGTCCGGCTCAGGTCACTTCCACTCCGTCCGCTCCCTCGAATGACGGGTCGACGTCGAACGCCTATCGCGATTCGCGGTGGCCCGGCGCGATCACGGATTTTCCCTACGAGATGCCGGCGGGGTACGGGTTCCCCGCGGAGGCTCCGGAAACGGGATTCGCGATGAGCACCTCATGGGGAGACGATGTCGCTTACGCATGGTGGGGATGCGCCGTGCTGCTGTCCGCGTGGTCGGCGGTCGACGCCGGCGATGTCGCCCAGGCGGATCACCTGCTCGCGCGCGTGAACGAGGCCGTGGCCGAGCGACCCGAGATGTTCCCCGGCTGGAGCTCTCCCCTCTCTCTCGACTGGGAGGATCCGGTCTTCCGAGAGGCCGGAGAGTCCGGTCTCTGTGCGGCGTGGTTCGAGCGCGAGGAGTCCGCTGAGGACTGAAACCCGCTCTTCATACTTGCATCGTCCTATATATGTGTGGTCATATATAACCATGCAGCTCCGTCACGCCGTGCTCGGCCTTCTCGACATCGCTCCGCAGAGCGGATACGACCTCGGTCGGGCGTTCGACGGGTCTGTCGCTCACTTCTGGAATGCCGACCAGTCGCAGATCTATCGCACGCTCGACCGGCTCGAGGCCGACGGTGCGATCGAGACCGAGACCATCCCGCAGCAGGGCAAGCCCGATCGGCGCGTGCACTCGCTGACCGACGGCGGGCGGGCGGAGCTGGCCGAGTGGCTGGGCACGCCGCTCGAGGTGCTGAAGCCCAAGGAGCCGTTCCTCGCTCGGCTGTTCTTCGCCGCTCCGCTCGGCGTCGAGGGCGTTCTGCAGCTGCTCGACGAGCGAGAGGCGGCGGTGCGCGCCGCCCTCGACCAGCTCCGCGCACTGCCGGCGGCGAGCGGAGACCTGGGGGCGGTGCTGCGCGCGGCGACGCTGGATGCCGGCATCCGGCAGGGCGAGGCGGAGTTGGCCTGGCTCCGCGCGACGCGCGCATCGGTCTCGGACCTCGAGGGCTCGTGATGAACCTCGACTACCCGATCGAGCACGGCGAGCGTGCGGGGGAATCGATCATCCTGCTACACGGCGGCAACGTCGGCAGCTGGATGTGGGAGCCGCAGGTCGCACGCCTCGCGGGTCGCCACGTGATCACGCCGAACATCATCGGCTTCGACGCGCGATCCGATGAGGCCTGGCCGGGCCTGGCGGGAGCCGCCGACGACATCGCGTCGATCATCCGCGAGCGGGCCGTCGACGGTCGGGCCCACGTCGTCGGTCTGTCGATGGGTGCGGTCATCGCGGTGCATCTGGTTGCGCGGCATCCCGATCTCGTGCGCTCATGCATGGTCACCGGAGCGATGATGGTGGGCGTCGACGGCATGCAGCGCCGTGTGGCCGAGCTGCAGTTGCGTGCCTGGGACCGGCGATGGTTCTGGCGGATGCAGGCGGCGATGTTCCGGATCCCCGCCGACGCGCGCGAGCAGTTCATCGCCGCCGGCATGGGCGTGAGCGCGCAGACGGCGCACGCGATGTACGGGGAGATCTTCGACGGGTCGATGCCTCCGGGCCGGTTCGACTACGCCGGGCCGATGCTCGCGATCGCGGGCGAGCGGGAGCCCCGGGATGTCGCACGGGCGTTCCCGGCGCTCACCCTGGCGATGCCGCAGACCCGCACCTGGATCGCTCCGCGGATGCGGCACGTGTGGAGCATCCAGGATGCCGATCTGTTCACGCGGACGATCGTCGACTTCGTCGACCGGGATGCGGTGCCGTCGGTCTGACGCCGGCTCGTGGGGTGAGCCGGGCGGGGTCGCTTTCGCACCGCACACGGCTGATTCGGGTGCGGAACTGGCCCCGCTCGGGGCCGCGGGTGCGGAACTGGCCCCGCTCGGCGGGCACGCGGGTAGAGAATCGACCCCGCAGGGGCCGTGGCGCGGGAGCTACGCCACGGGTGACGCGGCGACAGCCCGTTCGCCCAGCGCTCGGGCGATGCGCTCGACCGCCTCGATCATGACCGGCCGCGGCAGCGCGAACACGAAGCGCGTGTATCCGATCGCGGCCTCGCCGCACGCGGCGCCGTCCGTCATCGCGACGCCCGCGTGCTCACGGAACCACTCACCGAGGTCACCCGTGAGTCCCGTCTCGCGGAAGTCGAGCAGCGCGATGTAGCTGCCCTCCGGCACGATCATCCGCACGCCCGGCAGATTCTCGTCGACCAGCTGCGCCAGCATCCGCCGGTTGCCGTCGAGGTAGTCGACGACCCCGTCGAGCCAGTCGCGTCCGCCCGTGTAGGCCGCGATGTTGGCGATCACGCCGAGCGTCGAGGTGCCGTGTCCTGCCCAGAACCCGAGGCTCTCCCAGAGCTCGGCATCCGCGTCGTTCGACAGGATGACCTGCGCGCACTTGAGGCCGGCGAGGTTCCAGGCCTTCGAGGCCGAAGTCGCGGTGAGGGTGTGCGAGGCAGCATCCGCAGACACCGACGCGTAGGGGATGTGCTGAGCCGGCGCGTAGACGATGGGCGCGTGGATCTCGTCGGAGAACACCCGGCCGCCGGCGTCCGTCACGACCGCCGCGATTGCGAGCAGCTCGTCGCGGGTGGCCACGGTACCGAGCGGGTTGTGCGGGTTGCAGAGCACCAGCATCTCGCCGCCGTCGCGGAGCGCCTGCGCCACGGCATCCAGGTCCATGACCCAGCGGCCGTCGACCTCGATGCTCGGCACCTCGATGACCCGGCGGTCGTGCATGGGCGGCACGATCAGGAATGGCATGTAGGCGGGAGTCGGCACGATCACGGCGGACCCCGGAGTCGTGAAGTTCTCGATCGCCAGCTCGAACGCGGCGATCACATCGGGAACGTGGTGGATGCGGTCGGCGGGCACTTCCCATCCGTACGAGTCGGAGTACCAGCGCGATGCCGCTGCGGAGAGGTCCTTCGCGAGCTTCTCGGGCAGGTAGCCGGTGACGCCCAGGTCGAGAGCATCCTTCAGTGCCCCGCTGATCGCGGGCGCGAGGCCGAAGTCCATCTCGGCGACGAAAGCCCCGATCATGTCGGGGAAGGTGGTCCATTTGAGGCTGCCGGCGTTTCGCAGGTCCTGTTCGGTCAGCTGGTCGAAGGCGCCGGATGTCATGACTCAATCCTTTCACCCGGTGGGGTGTCGAGGCCCGCACCTGCATGCCCCGATCACACACGCATGCCGAGAACGGCGGATCGGGCCTGCATCCGTGATCTGAGCCTGCACCTGTCGCGCCCCGCCGAGAAACCGGCGGGATCGCGTCGATACGATGGGGCGATGGCGGATGCGTATACCGGCGACGAGCTCTCGGCCCGACTTCCCGCGGCACTCGCACGGCTGAGCGAGGTTGCCGAATACGACATCGAGCGGATGCGGGCGATCGCCCTCGAAGAGGGGCTGGAGCACTCTCCCCGCCCGCGGGCCGACGACCTGAGATCGCTGCGACTTCAGCACTCCGAGGACTCCGCCCGATTGGGCCGGCAGCTGCGCACAGTGATCTCGAGGACGCTCGGAAAGCCCACGGGCACCGACAAGGCCTACAGCTCGGGTCCGTTCATCTGCGAGCTGCGTGTCGACGACATCGTCACGGTGACGGCTCGCCCGCAGCGGTCCCTCGAATCCGTCGGCGCAGCAGTCGTCGCCTGGATGTCGGGTGTGCCGTTCGCGGATTGGGCCGCAGGGGACGGAGCAGGCATCATGCATCCGACCGAGCGGCTGATCCGGACGCCGCTCGTGCACGAGCGTCCGGGTCGCATCTCATTCGCCGTCGACCTGGGCGCGGGACTTCATCCTGCCGGTGTCGTCGTGAACGATCTGCCGCAGCGGCGCGCAGTGCTCGCCGAGTACTTCTCAGGACTGCTCGGCGAGGCCGAGGTTCCGCCGTACATCACCGAACGCAAGGCGTGGATGCGCGGCGCGCGCCAGCTGATGCTGGCCGGCTATCGCAGCGGGGGCAACCACTCGCTGACATTCATCCACGACGACAGCGGCACTGTCGCCTGGTAGTCGGATGCCGGGCTTCGGATGCCCGGCGCGCCCACATCGGGCGCGGGATGCGTGCGGGGCCGTTTCGGCATCCGGGGCCGGCTGTGGGGGTGCGCAATTGACCCCGCATCGGGGGGGCGGCATGGGGGCACACCCGCGCCACACCATTGAGCCGTCTCCGCACGCGTGCCAGGATTGCCCCGACTCGGCTCACCGGGGGCGGGGACGAAGGGAATCTCATGCAGCTGGCGATGATCGGACTCGGCCGGATGGGCGCCAACATCGTGCGCCGCCTCATGCGCGACGGACACGAATGCGTCGTCTACGACGTGAATGCGGATGCCGTGCAGGCGCTGGTCGCCGAGGGAGCCACCGGCGCGAGCACCATGGCCGACCTCGCGTCGAAGCTCGAGGCGCCTCGGGCCGTCTGGATGATGGTGCCCGCCTCGCTCACCGGAACCGTCGCCGACCAGGTCGCGGAGGTGCTCGACGAGGGCGACATCCTCATCGACGGCGGCAACTCGAACTACCGCGACGATGTGCGGCGGGCGAAGGCGTTCCGGGAGCGCGGCATCCACTACGTCGACGTCGGCACGAGCGGCGGGGTCTTCGGACTCGACCGCGGATACTGCCTGATGGTCGGCGGACCGGATGAAGCCGTGCAGCGCATCGAGCCGGTGCTGAAGACGATCGCTCCGGGTGTCGGCGAGATCGAGCGCACGCCCGGTCGCACAGGGGACCTCACGCCGGAGGAGCAGGGCTACCTGCACTGCGGTCCGTCGGGCGCGGGGCACTTCGTGAAGATGGTGCACAACGGCATCGAGTACGGCATCATGGCGTCGATCGCCGAGGGCCTCAATCTGCTGCACAACGCGGATGCCGGGGTGCGCGAGGCCGAGCATTCCGCCGAGATCGCCCCGCTCGAAGAGCCGGAGTTCTACCAGTTCCCCATCGACACGTCGAAGGTCGCCGAGCTGTGGCGCCGGGGTTCGGTGATCTCGTCGTGGCTGCTCGACCTGACCGCCGCCGCGCTGGCCGAGAACCCGCAGCTCGACGGTCTCGCCGGTCGGGTGTCCGACTCGGGCGAGGGTCGCTGGACGGTCAAGGCCGCGGTCGACGTGGGCGTGCCGGTTCCGGTGCTCGCGGCGTCGCTGTTCGAGCGCTTCGCCTCGCGCGACGAAGATCACTTCGCGAACCAGGTGCTGTCGGCGATGCGCCTGCAGTTCGGCGGACACCAGGAGCTGCCCGCCGGAGACGTGCTGGAAGCGGGTGCGCGCAAGGCGGAGTCCGACTGACCGAGTTGTCCCGGTCCGCCGAGCGAGGTCCGCGGAGATCCGCGTTCACAACTCAGCAAGAATCGGATGAGGCCGTGGGCTCGGCCCCGGAATCCCGCGGGACCGATGCGTCGGCCGACCCGTTCGTCCTGAGTTGTGAACCGGTCGACCCGCCGCCGCCGGCCCCAGACGAAGCCCCGGCCCGAGAAAGGCATCAATATGACCACCGTCACCCGTCGAGCCACCCCGCACGACGCCGCCTCTCTCGCCGAGATGCTGCACGCCTTCAACACCGAGTTCGACACCGAGACGCCGGGGGTCGAGACTCTCGAACCGCGGCTGCGGACCCTGCTGGCCGGACCAGCGACCTTCGCCGTGCTCGCCGACGACCCCGCCGCCGGTCTCGCGCTCGTGACCCTGCGCCCGAACGTCTGGTCCGACGGACCGGTGGCGCTGCTCGACGAGATGTACGTCGCTCCGGCGCAGCGCGGCAGCGGCGTCGGCAGCGCGATCCTGCAGCACATGGTCGAGATCTGCCGGGAGCTCGGCGTCGCGGCGATCGAGATCAACGTCGACGAGTCGGATGCCGGAGCGATGCGCTTCTACGAACGGCACGGCTTCAGCAACGGTGACCCGGACACTGGTGAGAAGGCGTTCTACTTCTACAGGTCGCTCTGAGACGAATTCGTCCGGCGGAGCCGAGCGAGACGAAACGTGGTGACGTGCCGAAGTCGGCTCGCCACGTTTCGTCTCAGTCGCCTGCGTCGTCTTCGGTCAACGGACGTCGGTCACTCATGACCGGCAGTCGCTGGACGAGCGGCAGGCACTCAACGACCGGGCACCGAACTCAGACGAGCGCAGCATCCACCCTGCGATCGTTGCCGACGTGCACGAGGGCGTCGATCCGGCGCTCGATCGCGTTGAACTCCGGTGAGTTCACGTCGCGCTCGCCGGGGAGGTCGACCGTCACGATCTCCCGCACGTGCCCCGAGTTGCCGTGGGCCGTGCCGCCCGCCATGACGAGCACGCGGTCACCGAGGTACACGGCCTCCTCGATGCTGTGCGTCACGAACAGCACGGTGATGCCGGCATCCCGCTGGATGCGCTGCAGCTCGTGCTGCATCTCGGTGCGCGTGAGCGCGTCGAGAGCGCCGAACGGTTCGTCCATGAGCATCACCGACGGAGTGTTCGCGAGCAGTCGCGCGATCGCGACGCGCTGCTGCATGCCGCCCGAGAGCTGGTGCGGGAAGGATGCCGCGACGCGGCTGAGTCCGACGGAGTCCAGCGCCGCGGTCGCCCGCTCCTTCACGACTGCGCGGGGGAGGCGGGCCTGCCGCGGGCCGTACTCGATGTTCTCGCGCACCGTCAGCCAGGGGAACAGCCCGTAGTCCTGGAAGACGACGCCCCGGTCGGGCCCGGGGCCGGTCACCTCCTTCCCGGCAACCGTCAACGACCCCTCGGTGATCGTCTCGAAGCCTGCGACCATGCGCAGCAGCGTCGACTTGCCGCATCCTGAGGCGCCGACGATGCAGACCACCTCGCCGGCCGCGACGGTGATGTCGACACCGTCGACGGCGGCGATCGGCGATCCGGGGTACCGCTTGCCCACACCGGTCATGACGATGTCGGCGGCGTGCTGGGGAGGAATGCTCATGCGATCTCTCACTTCTGGATCGGTCGGCGCCCGAAGGCGATGGCGAAGATGAGCGTGAGCAGGCGGTCGGCGATGAAGCCGGCCAGGCCGATGACGACCATGCCCACGATGATGAGGTCGGTGCGCGACTGCTCCCGGGCCTGGGTGATGAGCGCGCCGAGCCCGGTGCTGATGCCCACCGTCTCGCCGACGACGAGGATCACCCACGAGAGTCCCATCGCGATGCGCATGCCGCTGATGATCTGCGGCGCGGCAGCCGGGATGACGACCTTGTAGAGCGACTGCAGGCGGGGCGTGCCCAGCATCGCGGCGGCTTCGAGAAGGCGCCCCGGCACCTGGTGGACTCCGCTGATGGTGTTCAGCAGGATGGGGAACACCGCGGCGATGAACACGAGGAACACCGTGGAGCGGTCGCCGAAGCCGATGATCAGCAGGGTCAGCGGCGCCCAGGCTGTGACGGGGATCGGGCGGACGAGGTTGACGGTCGGCTCCAGCATGCGGAACAGGAGCTTCGACCGGCCCATCAGCACGCCGAGCGGCACGGCGATGACGACCGCGAGGCCGAAGCCCTGCAGCACGCGCAGCGCCGAGGCCCCGAGGTGGCCCCAGAGCGTGCCGCTGAACGAGTCGTCGTAGATGCCGCCGAAGGCGAAGTCCACACCCCTCACCGCGACCTCTCCGGGGGTGGGCAGGAACGTCATCTTGATGTCGAACGGCAGCGTCCAGGCGTTCTGCACGCCCAGGTGCCAGCCGATCAGCAGGAGGATCGGAACGGGAAGCGCGATGGCCCATCCGAGCGACACACGGCGGCGCGGCCGAGAGGTGCGGATGCCGTCGGGCTGCGTCTCGGTGGTCGCGACGCCCTGGGGCGGATCGGCGAGTGCGGTGGTCGTCACGATCACTCCGTCCGTGCGGTCTCGACGAAGCTGACGTCGGTGAGGAGGTCCTGGTCGGCCTCGGCCGAGACCTGGTCGAAGGCGAGCATCTCCTCGCTCATCGCGGCCAGCGTCGAGAGGTAGTCGGCGTCGAGGTCCCAGCGGGGCCAGATGTTCTCGATCGCCAGGTCGACGATCGCGGGGTTCAGGGCGAACTCCTCGACGAGGCCGTCGGCCCAGGCGGCGGTGTCGTCCGCCATGTGCTCGACCGCCGCGATGTGGGTGTCGACGACGGATTGCACGAGCTCGGGGTCGGACTCGATCAGGCTGTTGCTCGTGGCGAGCACGATGTTCGTCTGGCCGATCGGGGTGTCGTAGGCCGACATCAGCTCGTGAGCACCGCCCTCGATCGCGATCGACGGGCCGACCTCGGCCGAGATGAACGCGTCGATCTGTCCGGAGGCGAACGCGGTGGCCATGTCGGCGAAGGGCAGGTTGACGAGCTCGACGTCGCTCGCGGGGTCGATGCCCTGTGCCTCGAGCGTGCGCTTGAGGAGGATCTCCTGGGTGGCGCCCATCGGGAAGCCGACCTTCGCACCCTTGAGGTCATCCGGCGTCTCGATGTCTTTTGTGGCGACGATGCGGGTGCCGCCGTCGGCAGCGGAGGCGACGATGCGCACATCCTGCTTCTCGGCGACGCCGGCGATGACCGATGCCGCACCAGTCACGCCGAAGTCGACGGAGCCCGAGACGATCGCGTTCTTGATGTCGCTGGAGGTGTCGAAGAGCACGATCTCGACGTCGATGCCCTCCTCGGCGACCTCTTCGTAGAAGAAGGGGCTGAAGAGGTGGGGCTGCGCACGCAGCGTGCCGATGGTGACGGACTGTCCGCCGCCGTCGCCGCTCTCGGAGTCGGCGGACGAGGGCGACGCGGAGCAGCCGGCGAGCACGAGCGTCGCGGCGGCGAGCGAGGCGACGGCGAGCGACGGCGTGCGGAAGGACGAGCGGGAGGGGGTGCGGAAGGTCATGTGTTCTCCTGGTGGGGGCGAGGCCAGGACGGCTGGTGCAGGGACAGGGGCAGCGGGTCGGGGTCAGGCGTTGGCGGGGACGACGGATGCTGCGCGGTAGGCGCGCCAGCCGCCGAAGTCGGTGATGTCTCGTTCGGTGAGGTCGACGGATGCGGTGAAGCCGAGCACCGACGAGCCGTCGGAGAGCTCGATCTCGCCGAGTGCGAGAGGAGCGGCGATGCTGCGCAGCAGCGTCGACAGCGCGAGGGGCGACAGGCGCCACAGCTCTCCGGGGAGCTTGGCGCCCTCGGTGGAGCGGATGACCGCCGGGCGGTCGACCGCGCCTTCGACCAGCAGCATCCGGAACCTGTCCGAGGTGCGAACCTCGCCGACGAGCCGGGCGCCGAGCGCCTGCAGCTGCGGGTTGAGCGGTTCGCCGCTGAGGTGCGCGCCGAAGACGGCGACGTCGACGCCCGGGGCGTCGAGCGTGGCATCCGGCTCCGATTCGCCGAGCAGGCGGGCCGCGAGATCGAGCGCGACCTGGTCGTGGAACGTCGGCGTCACGATCGAGACGCCGAAGTGGCCCTCGCCTGCGACCTCACCCGTCGGCACGGCGACGGCGGCCATGTCCATGAGGTTCACGAAGTTCGTGAAGGTGCCGACGGTGCTGTTCACGCCGAGCGGGTCGGTCGCGACCTCGGCGACGGTCGGGTGGATCGGCGCGGTCGGGATGATCAGGGCATCCGTGCCGTCGAGCACGTCCCGAGCGAGCAGTGTCGCGGCGGCGACGGCCTGCTGGGCATCGATCACCGTCGTGCCGTCGATCTCTGAGGCGCGGGCGGCGATCGCGGCGACCGAGGGATCGGCATCCTCCGGGTGTGCCGCGAGGAAGGCGCCGTACGACCAGGCCCGCTCGCTGACCAGTCCGCCGCCGTAGAGCAGGCGGGCGGTGGCGAGGAACGGCGAGATGTCGATCGTGCGGGTCTCGGCGCCCAGCGCTTCGAAGCGGGCGATCGTCTCGTCGAACGCGGCCAGGACCGCCGGCGAGAGCGACGCGAGGTCGGCGCGTCGGGGCACGGCGATCACCGGTCGCGGCGGGGCCGCCTGCGGGGCGTCGAGCGCCCACGGTCGGCTCTTCGGGTCGGTCGTCGACGGGCCGGCGACGACCGACATCACCCGAGCGGCGAGGCCGGTGGTGCGGGTGAAGACCGAGACGGTGTCGTACGAGGGAGAGGCGGGGAGCACCCCGTCGAGCGGCAGCAGTCCGAGGGTGGGCTTCACACCGAGGATGCCGTTGAAGGCGGCCGGAACCCGCCCGGAGCCCGCGGTGTCGGTGCCGAGCGAGAAGTCGACGAGGTCGTGCCCGACGGCGGCGCCGGATCCCGAGCTCGATCCGCCCGAGACGCGCTGGGGGTCGAGCGCGCTCGTGACGACGCCGTAGGGGCTGCGTGTGCCGACGAGTCCGGTGGCGAACTGATCCATGTTGGTCTTGCCCACGAGGACGGCGCCCGCGTCGAGCAGCCGCGTGACGACGGTCGCGCTCTTCGCGGGGACCCGGGCGAAGGCGGGGTGTGCGGCGGTGGTCGGAAGGCCGGCCACGTCGATGTTGTCCTTGACGGCGAACGTCAGCCCGGCGAGGGGGAGGGATGCTCCCGCGGCGACGCGGGCGCGCACGCTCTCGGCATCCGCCTGGATCTGCTCGGCGCTGCGACGGGTGATCCAGATGCTGGCGGGCGCGGCGTCCAGCGCGGTCTCGAGCGCCGCGACGCTGGCTGCGACGGACTCGGAAGAGGAGAGGGAGATCATCGGTGCGGGTCCAATCCGTGGTTCATGTGGGAGATCTGCATGGCGCGAGCTGCGCGGGCCTCGACGATCGACTGCGACTGGCCGACGTGCGTGCGCAGGAAGTCGCGGGCTTCGCGGAGGCGCCCGGTGAGCACGAGCTCGAGGATCTCGAGGTGCTCGCTGATGGTCGCGTCGACCCGGTCCTGGGTGAGGTAGTCGTGCATGCGGATCGGGCGGATGCGGCGGTTCACGCGCTCGAGCGCTCCGACCAGCTCGCGGTTGCCCGCCGCTCCCAGGAGCGCGAGGTGGAAGTGCTCGTCGGCGTCGACGAAACCGGGATCGGGGGTGATGCCGGCCTCAAGTCGAGAGATCCAGAGGTCCTGCTCGGCGGTGAGCTGGGCACGCTCATGCGTGATCGTCGGGTCGGCGATGGCGCGATCGATGCCCTGCGACTCCAGCAGGATGCGCAGCTCATAGAGGTCGGTGAACTCTTCGAGCGTGGGCATGTAGCGGAACAGCGCACCGTCGCGCTTGACGAGGAGGCCGTCTGCTTCGAGCCGCGCCAGCGCGTCACGCACCGGTGTGCGGGAGAGCTCGAAACGCTCGGCGACGTTCTCCTCGGTGAAGCGGTGGAAGGGCGAGTACGCCGCGGTCAGCAGCTCGGCCCGTAGCTGCTCATAGACGCGGATGCGGGCGGGACGCCGGCGCTCGGAGCCCGGATCCTGCGATGTGGCCAATGATGTATCCATTGCTGGACATCGTTCGGTATCCATGTTTCGGCGGTGTATCTGCGTCGTACTCCCCGCGTTACGTTCTTCTCACATCCGGGGGCGTCCCCGGTCGTTGAGCGAGGCCCGCGGAGCAGTCTCCGTCCTGGGTCGTTGAGCGAGGCCCGCGGAGCGGCCCGAGTCGAAACGTGGTGAGTTTCCGAGATCGACTCCCGACGTTCGTCTCAGTCGACTGCGTCGTCTTCGCTCAACGACCGTGCGCTACCCGTGTCGAGCGCCCGGCGCAGCGCCTCCGCCGCGAACCGTGCCGCTGCGGCCGTCCCGAAGGTGACGTGGAACGCGGGGTCGCTCTCGTAGATGTCGGCCATGCCGAGAACCATCGCCCGAGAGTTCTCGGCATCCCCGGCGTGCGTGGGCGTTCCGGGGATCTCGGCGAACCAGCGCAGGTGCACTGCCGCATGCTCGCGAGCAGCCGGAGCATCCGGTTCGTGTCCTGCCTCGTGCAGCTCTCGCCACCGCGCGACGAGCGCCTCGGTGCGCTGTTTCCATTCGCGCTGCGCACGCAGCGACTTCTCGTGCCACCACTGGTTCGACGCGTCGAAGGCATCGCGCCCCCACCGCTCGACGACCTCCGATTCGTAGTCGTCGTTGAATCCCTGCAGCATCACGTCCATGCGCGGCTCGAGCCCCTGTTCGCGCATCGTCAGAGTGTGCTCGACCGCGGCGATGCGGCGGTCGACCGCATCCCGTTCCGCCGTCAGCTGGGCCAGGTGCGAGCGCAGTGCGGCGACTTCGCTCGTCGGCTGCGCCGGTGCGTCGAGCACCGCGGCGATCTCGGCAAGGCCCATGCCGGTGTCTCGCAGCAGCAGGATGCGCTGCAGCCGCGCGACCGCAGCAGGACCGTAGTAGCGGTAGCCGTTCGATCCGATGCGGTCGGGAGGCAGAAGCCCGATGCGGTGATAGTGCCGCAGGGTACGGTCGGTGATGCCCGCCCGTTCGGCGAGTTCGTTGACGGTCCACTCCATCGAGCGCTCCAAGGATCGGAAGGTGGTCAGGTGGTGCTCGGGTTCACCAACCCGAGCCGAGGCAGAGCGGTGGCCAGGATCTCGGATGCCGAAACGCGCACCGCCTCGGCCGCGCTGCGTCCCGTCGCGTCGCGGTACGCCTCGACGATCCGTGCGCCCGCCGCATACCCCGCACCGGTCGGCAGCCCGACGGGGGTGGAACCGAACAAGCGGGCGGTGGCGTCACCCAGCACCCACGCGGCGAAGTCCTGCATGCCGGTGATGTCGAGTCCGCTCGCGACCTTCGCCAGCACGGCATCGTCGGTGCGGGTCTTCTCGGCGACGAAGTGGGTATAGCCGGCATCGCCGTAGAGCTCGGTCGCGAACACGTCGGCAAGCCCCTCGGACACGACGTGCTCGCCGACCGTCACGGTCGCCGGATTCCACACGACCCCGCCGGGCGAGTAGCGCACGTTGTGGTGCAGCTCGTGCACCGCGATCGCTTCGAGTCGGTCGAGGACCTGAGGGGTGGGCCACAGGGTCAGGCTGATGTATCCGCTGATGCCGCCGAAGCCCGAGAGACCCTGCACCTCATCGATGAAGTGCCGGTTCGTCGGGTCGCCCAGCACCAACAGCACGGTCAAGTCGGGGACGGTCAGGTCGGGGACGGATGCCTCGAGCACGGCGACGCTGTCGTGCAACGCTGTCTCGACCCGACGCCAGGCCTCGGCCGCGATGAGAGCATTCAGCCCGTCGCGCAGCTGATCGATTCCGTCGTCGTCGTCGGCATCAGCATCGAACCCGAAGCTCTGGCGGTGCACGGCCGCCAGGTCGGGCCCGCCGGGGATGAAGTGGTACATGCCGGCCATCGGCTGCCACATCTCGCGGACGAGGTCGTCGCGTGACTCCGGGGGTGCGTCGAGAATGCGGGCGGTCGCTGTCGCGCTGTCGATCAGGGTGAGGGTCATGTCGATCGAGCGTAAACACTGACGCAGGGGCAGGGTCAACCCGTGGGGAGTGACGGACAATGAATCCATGCTGATCGCGATGGCCGGGCTGCCCGGCGCGGGTAAGAGTGCGGTGGCCGGCGAGGTCGCCCGTGCCCTCGGCTGCGCGCTGCTGTCGGTCGACCCGATCGAGGCGGCGATGTGGCGCGCGGGCATCGCCAGAGACCAGCCCACGGGACTCGCGGCATACGTCGTGGCCGAGGATCTTGCGCGCGAGCAGTTGTCGATCGGCAACGACGTCGTCGTTGACGCGGTCAACGACGTCGAAGCGGCGCGCGGTCAGTGGGTGTCACTGGCCGCAGAGCTCGGCCAGCCTCTGGTGTTCATCGAGGTCTTCTGCAGCGACGTTGATGAGCACCGTCGACGGCTTGAGGGCCGTCACCGCGGAATCGTCGGGTTCGCGGAGCCGACGTGGGAGTCGGTCGTCGAACGCCGGGTGGGCTTCGAGACCTGGACCGATGCTCGTCTGCGCGTCGATTCGATGAGGCCGTTGGAGGCGGGCGTCGCGGAAGTGCTCAAGTATGTCGCGAGGGTCGGTCGCGGTGAGCCGATCGCGGCGACCGGGAACGACCGGTAGACGGGCCGCGCGCGGTCAGCCCGCCAGGAGGTCTGCGTACAGCTGGGCAGCCCCCGCAGCATCCAGGGTGAGGATCTTCTCTTCCGCAACGCCCAGCCGGCTCAGTTCGCGCACGAGGTGGAGCGGCACCGTTTTGCGCGGCGCGACGATCTCGGGTGCTCCTCGGTCGGGAACGACGCTGTCGCGGGCGCAGCTCCAGAACTCGTTCGGGGTGACTTCGAGCTGCTGGCGCAGGATGTGCGCCCACATGCGTGCGGAGTAGTCCGTCCTGTCGATCGGGCGCGAGATGCGAGTGCGGAGGATGCGCCCATCCCACAGCCCGAGCTCGTATGTCCGGTGATGGGTGACCGGCTTGCCGGTGGACCCGCGAACGAGGTCCCACTTCTCGGTCGTGCAGAAGTCGTCGTGGTCTTCCCTCGTCGGGGTCGGATGCTTCTCACTCACCGCCGCGCTCGAACCACTCGAGGAGCTCGTCGTCGGAGGAGAGTTTGACGAGCTGCACCAGCGCCCAGTTGTCACGATGGTTGGGCGCGTGCTGCAGGCGGACCTCCCAATCCTCCGCGTACTCACGCAGCGAGTCCGCGAGGTCTGCGAGTGCATCGTCGACCGATGCACCCTCGGAGACGAACGGGCGACCCGACATCAGTGCGATGACGCGTCCGTCCTCCTCGGCGATCTCCACTCGCGGAGTCACCGAGCGGAAGAAGAACTCTCGAAGCCGGTCGGCCTGCATGACCACCGACACGGTGCCGTCGCGCGAGACGGTGACCGATCGACCGCGCTCTGCGGCGTCGAGCACGTCTTTGAAGTGCGTGCGGGCGCTCGAATAGCTGGGGTAGTCGACGACTGCGGGCTGACTCATGAGTTCTTTTCCGGTCACGGTCTGAGGTGAGCGTACGTCACGTACGTGACGTACGCAGTACGATACCCGACGCGGAACACGGAGATCCGGAGGAGGATGCAACTGTGCACAACTCGGCGGGATCCACCCACCGCCCGCATCGAAGGAGATCGGCGAGATGAGACCACTGCGCTATGCGATCAACGTCACGCTCGACGGCTGCGTCCACCACGAGGCAGGCGTTGCCCCCGACGAAGAGCTGATGCAGTTCTGGACGGCCGAGATGCAGCGGGCGGATGCCGTGGTCTACGGCAGAACCACCTACGAGATGATGCAGTCGGCCTGGCGCCGCCCGGCATCCGGGGTGTGGCCCGACTGGATGGAGTCGTGGGAGCATCCGTTCGCGGATGCCCTCGACCGCATCCCGAAGCACGTCGTGTCGAGCACGCTGGATTCCGTCGACTGGAACGCCGAGCTGGTACGCGGCGACCTCGGTGAGGCGGTGCGCGCCCTCAAGGCGCAGCCGGGTGAGGGGCTGTCGGTGGGCGGCGTGACGCTTCCTCTCGCGCTCGCCGAGTGGGGATTGATCGACGAGTACACGTTCGTCGTGCATCCGGTCATCGCGGGGCATGGGCCGCGGTTGCTCGATGGGCTGAGTGAACGGATGCGGTTGGAGTTGGTCGAGCGGCGAGAGTTCGGGTCAGGGGCCGTCGCGAACACCTACCGGACGGACCGGTCGGCCTGACTGCGGCGATACCGTCCGGCTCCGATCCACCCCGCGATGCTCAGCAGCGGGCCTGCGGCGAGCTGAGCCACCGGGTTGCCGAGCGCCTGGATTGCCCGCACCGGACCGAGCGACTCCTCGATCGCCGGCACAGCCCACTCATCGACTCGGGCTTGGTATCGCGCCACGGCCGAGTCGATGTCGGGCTCGGCGATCAGGGCGTCGGCGAGGGCTCCGGCTGAGCGGATGGCGGTCGACCCGGCGCGGCCGCCTGTGGGCGGCATCGCATGAACGGCGTCGCCGATCGCTGTGATGCGGCAGGGCCTCCACGGAAACCGCGGTGCCTCCGGATCGGCGGCGCGGAACGAGACCGCGGCCGTGCGGTCAGGGTCGGTGTCACGGATGACATCCGCCATCCACGGTGTCCACCGGTCGACGAGCGGCAAGGCCATGGCAGCGAGTTCGCCGGACGTGCCGGTCGATGGCGAGTGCGGGTCCGTGCAGCAGGTAGCGCGGGAACCCGGTGCGCCTCGTCAGTGGTGTCGACGCGGCGATGCCGACGAGGCCGGTGTCCGAGCTGGTGTCAGGGGCGAAGGATTGCAGGGTCGCCGAGCGCGCGCCGTCGGCCGCGACGACCAGGTCCGCGTCGACGCGCGATCCGTCCGCGAGAGTCACGGTCGCTCCGCCGCCATGGGTCTGCGCCGACACCACGGTCGACGAGAACCGTACGCGCTCGCCGAGGCCCTCGCTGGGGATCTGACGCAGGGCGCGGCGCTGGCACAGCATTCGGTCCTGTCCGGGTGGTTCGGGCGCCACGACGATCGGCCGCAGGTGCGAATCGGCGATGGTGAACTGCGAGAACGTCTCGGCGCCGTCGGAGACCGAACGGATGCGGTCGACCAGCGGCGCGGGAACGTGCCGCTCGATCACGGCGACCGCCTCGGGCGTGAAGACGATGCGGTAGCCGCCCGTGTCGGCCGAGTTCGCGTCGCGGTCGAGCACGATGACGTCGGCGTGGTCGCGCAGGGCCTGGGCGAGCACGAGTCCGCCGAGGCCGGCCCGCTCACGACGATGCGCATGAGTCCAGCTCGGCAAAGGATCCGCCGTGGAGCGACGCTCCGCCTCCGGCTGTTCGAATGCCAGCATCTAATTGAGAACTCGACCTCTCTCGCCCGGCTGCCTTTTCGCGTTGACGCCCTGCTCAGCGTCGAGGTGGTCGGTCCTGGTTCCGTTGGTCCTGGGCATCGTCGGCTCAGTCGCCCGCAAGCTCGTGCCGAGCCGACCGACGGGTGCTGAACAGCAATCAGTGCCACCAAAGGACGGATAGTGCGGGCCGACATGTGAGCACGCCACTCTTCGAGGCTAGGTGATCAATGCGCTAGTCGGCTGTAGCCGTCGTCCGAAGTGCCGTTTCGCCGTTGCGTGGCCCTCAGGCGCGACTCGCTGTCGTGACGACATATCTAACGATCAGTCGCACGCTTATCGCTGTCGTGTTCTCAATCGCCCGAGGATTTTGTGTGCGAATGTTCTCTCTTGAGGTAGATGGATCTTGAGGCCAGGCCAACGGCCATTGCGCTCTACCTTGGTGACTCTGCGCATGAAGACCTTTGGATCGCCGCGCGGGTTTAACCGTAGGCGCATCTCCATCAAGTCGGTCAGGCCCATGGGGGCGAGGACGCGTAGAGTTCCGCGATCCAGCTGCACGGCGACGGTGCTGGCCGTCTCGGGTGCTCGAGATATCGCCTCCGCAATATCGGCATATGGCGCGTGACCGTTCGGTATGTGCATGCGCGCCTGGTTCTTGATCGACCAGTCCAGATTATTGGCGACCCGAGCCAAGCGCTCGCGGGTCATCTGTTCGGAAGACCCACGAAGGTCATGAGGGTCGAAATAGATGACATCGATCTCACGGAGAGGGCTGAAAGTCTTGAACCCCTGCTTTGAGTCCCACACTGCCTCTCGAACGAAGCTTCCGACAATCCAATATTCTGGCCCAAGGATTGCGCTCACGGTCTGGAGTGCCGCAAGCCGTGTGGTGTCATATTGGAGTATCATGGCAAGCTCGGAAGCGTGTAGAGGAGACGAATCCGAGCTGCTCCCGAAGGAGAGTTCACCGCGCAGTCGCAATGGTAGGCGCCGATCACGCCCCGCCTCATGCTCTTTCTTCTTCTTGGCGTCGTCTTTCGCCTTGCGGTACTCGCGGTCCGTGTTAGGCGGGAGTGCGCCAAGAATTCCTTTGTAACGCTCGCCTGCCAATGCGAGATCATGGTGATCAAGTGTTGCGACTCCTGCATCGTGCAGGGCAACCGCGTCTTCCCAGTCGCGGATGAACTCGGTCAATACCTCGACGGACCTGAAGTGGCGATTTGCACGTTCGCCGTAGCGATAGATCAGGCCGAGGAGCGTCAGAACGAGAATCAGGAGCACGGCCAGGTTGAAAAGCATTTCAAGGATGGTCGTGTTTTCCATGCCTGGGATTAATTCCTTGCGCAGAAAAGGGGCGAGTTTTGATGGCCCCGCAAACCCGAGCACGGTTACGACCGTCGCCACCACCACGGTGACGATCAGGTATGCAATCTCCGCTCGTTGAGTTCGTGATGCCTTGTTCCCGTGAATCTGGCGCAGCACCTGAGATCTTCGCACATACTCAGCCACGCGCTGGCGGGGCACATCTTGACCATCAGCGACGCCGCGCCCGTCAACAACCAATGTCGGAGACCCATCCCTTGTGCATGCTCCGACTCTAGCGGCGCAGCACACGGGGGCTACGGGCTTCTCCGGCGGAGCTGCAGTCGAAAGTAGCATTGAGTGATACTGTCGAGCCCGCGGCAAAGGGTGGGCAGCGACGGCGCACGCGACCTTCAGTGACGGAGGCCGGCAGCCCATCCGTTCATACCTCGAGCCATTGAGCCATTGAGTTTGCTGTCCGCCAACGCACCAGCAGGCATCGAGCGCGGAGTCTTCAACGCCGACGGGCCCAGCGACTGATCTCGCCAGCCTCTTCGCGCAATCGCCCGTCGAGGCAGAGAGGAAAGTTGAGTCCGCGATTGGCGCGGGGCGGCAGGCGAGAACGCCGTCGCATACGACAGGGGATGCAAGGGTCGATACCCTTATCCTCATGCCCCGTCCCCGAAGTGAAGCCGCGCGCCAGTCCGTGCTCGAGGCGATGCGCGCCGCCGTCGTGGGTGGCTCGTACGAGGCTGTGACGATCGAGGGGCTCGCGGAGTCGGCCGGAGTCTCGAAGCAGACGATCTACCGGTGGTGGCCGTCGAAGGCGGCGATCCTCGGTGAGGCGCTGCTCGAAGGTGAGGTGCCTCTCGCGGATGCATCCGTTGCGACGAGCGACGACATCCGAGCCGACCTGCACTCCTGGTTCTCGGCCATGTCTGCCGGACTCGCGCGGCCCGAGGGGGTGGCGCTCGCCCGGGCGCTGATCGCGGTGACCGCGACCGACCATGAACTCGGGCTCGCGCTCAACGAGCGGCTCGCGGCGCCTATTCGCACGTGGGTCGCCGAACGTATCGCGCGCGGACAGGCCGACGGGCAGGTGCGGGCAGACGTGGATGCCGACGCGATCGCCGACCAGCTCATCGCCATGGCCTCGTATGCGGCGCTGATCGGTCAGCCGTTGAGTGCAGAGCGGGTCGAGGAGACGGTGACGCGGTTGCTGCGGGGGATTGCGCGGTAGGGAACGTCTGGTCGGGCGGGGTCGGCGATGGATGCCCTTGCCGTGTACTCGACGCCGAGGACGGGAGCTGAAGATGACATTCGCTGATATCACCGTCGTTCCGGTGGCGACCGAACGCAAGGCCGCGTACCTGGACTTCTCGAAGCGCATGGCCGAGGTGTATCGCGATCATGGGGCGATCAGCGTCGTCGACTACTGGCAGTCGAGCGAGTCAGCCGACCAGTCCGACTTTCACGCGGAGGGGGCGTCGTACGAATCGGGCGAGCTCAGGAGCATCGCCGAGCTGGCGGGCGCGAGCGCTGCGGAGTCGGTCGTGGTCACGGTGACGACCTGGCCGTCGCGCGAGACGCGTGAACGAGGGACCGCTGCCGTCACGCGGGATCCACGCGTGACCGAGACGCTCGATGAGGACCCCGTGTTCGACGGCGGGCGCGTGATCGCTGACAGCTTCGAGATCGCGATGAGCGTTCAACAGAGCGAGTGACGGGCGTCAGTTAGGGGTGCAGTGGGCGACCATCGCGTCGGTCGCCGTGCGCAACTGGGCGGAGGCCGCATCCATGCCGCTGACGTCGCCCGCGACGGCCTTCTCGCCTGCGGCGGCGAACGCGTCGATGCTGGTCGCCCAGTCGTCGCGAAGCGTGACGAACTCTGCGGGACCGTCGATGCCGCGGATCTTCTCGGCCACGGCTCTGACCTCGCCGAGCGCCGCCTGCGCGGCTTCGGGCGTCGGCGAGCTGAAGCTCTCGAGCACACCCGCCACCTGCACCGCCTGACCGGCGACCTGGCCACAGGCCGCGAGGGTCGACGCCTGCGAGCATCCGGAGAGCAGCAGGATGCCGACGGCGAGCGCGGGGAGCTTCTTCATGGGAGTCAGGGTAGCGAGGGGAGATGTGAGGTCTACTGCGAGCCGTGGACCACCCCGACGAAGGTGATGGGCTTGCCCGCGGCCTCTGCGTAGACGATCTCGCGGAGGGTGGATTCGCCGAAGTGCTCGCCGCGGTTCACGACTTCGACGCGGTCGGCCCGGTCGATCCGGCGCAGGTGCAGCTCGCTGAGCGCGGCCTTCTGCTCGTCGGTGATCGGGGTGTCGATTTCGGTCGGCATGAGGACGATGAAGCCGGCGCGTGTCAGTAACTGACTCAGCGCGCGCATGTCGTCGGCGTATTGCATGGAGCCGCAGATGCAGACGATCTCGGGGCGGGTGGGCATGGGGTCAGTCTGTCATCCGCTTCGTGGGTGCCGGGGGACCCGCGGTCTAGGCTCGGCTCATGAGCGAGCCCAGTGCGGAGTCGTCCCTGATCCAGCAGCGCATGGCATTACAGCGCCGCAAGAACTTCGCGCTCTACACGATCGTGTTCTCAACGGTCATGCTCGCAGGATGGGGCGTCGCGATCGCACTCGATCCGAGCGCGCTCTACCGATGGATAAGCCTGGTCATCTTCGGAGCAGGAGTGGGAGTCGGGATCTTCGAGCTGCGCAAGGCGCGTAGAGGGATAGAGGAGTTCGAAGGCCGGCATGGTCGCCATGCCGGCCTCCAAGACTGAGGTGCTTACTGCACCGACCATCCTCCGTCGGATGCGAGCACCGCACCGTTGATGTTCACGGCGTCGTCCGACAGTAGGAAAGCGAACGATGCGGCAGCCTCTCTTCGTGCAATTCACTTGGACTGGCTCCGCCTGACCCCTTAGGAACTGAGCTAGCCCGCCGACTCAATGGAGGTGTGGGATATCTAAAGACCACCTGGGCGACATCTAGAAGTACTCAGGAAATCGCGGATCTGCAATCGCCACATCCTCAGCTGTGTACCCGAGGAGGCCTGCGAGCACAGAGTTCGCGACCCCGCCGCCTGTTCGAGTGACAGCTGAGGCATTCTCGATGCCCGCCGCAGCGAGTTCCTCGGCGGTCGCAAACATCGGCGGTGGCTCCTGGTTTTCCGGGAGCACACGCACACAAACCTGAGCTCGCCCATCGCGGATCCAAAAGGTCGACGCGCCCCATGGGTACCAGCGATCGCTGGACGGTTTCCCCGAATTCAAGAGCACGAGCAATGAGTCGTCCCGATCTCCGAGGCTTTGCTCGAGCAGCCCACCGCGGACTAGCTCGTCCTCAAGATTACGAGCCGTTGTCATTTCGTTCTGAATTCGTTCGGCTAACTCTTTCTCGTCCAGAGGTATCGGAACGCGTGGGAGATCCTTATTGAACTGGCGTCCCTGCTTGATCAGGTCATCGATCGTCTCGACAACGGCCTCGTCGAGTTGAGTTACATCTAGGTGGGCTGTCCACCCAGCTAGTCGCTCCTCGGCCGAGATCAGACCCTGCGCACGCAAGCGCAACTCGATGAGCGGGTCCTCGAACAGCGGGACTTCCGATGCGACCGTGGCAACTACCGTGCGTGCGACGTGAGAGGTGGATATCTCGAAGACGACCGCTTCCATTCGCTCTCCACGAATGTCGACAATGAAACGTCGTCGTCGTTCGATTCCGAGTGCCGCCGCTTCATAGTCGCTCATGGATGACGCCAACCGGTCGGCGGAGACAGCACGTTCGTACAAGAGATCCGCGAACTCGGCCTGGCTCCGGATCATGACGGTTCGACGCTGGCGTTGACGATCCATGATGAGATTCTCAAGGCGAGCGTAGGGGACTCGCGACGCGGGCAGATCTTCGATCCGTTCTACCTGGATGTGATTTCGTGCAGAGGAGGACCGAATCCCCTCCAGGAGCGACGAACGGGCGGCGGTTCGCTCCGTAGCGTCATCAAAGTGCGCGACGACGGAGACAGGCTGATCATCGATTACGAGTACGATTCCTAGCCCGACCTTAGATTGGCTCCGCTGCGAATCCTCGTTCTTGGCGACAGAGTCTCGGAAAGTCGAAGCCAGCTCGGACAGCGTCGATCTCTGCAGAAATACCACTGCGCTGTCGAACCGCCCGAGGATTGGCTTGATGAAAGCCTCGAACGATCTCAAAGCGCGCCCCGGGACAAGCTCCAATCCGAATCGATGCTGGATCTCACCGATCAGCGTGGCGTAAGCGAAACCGCGCGGGATGACCGGTGCGGCAACCGAGACGTATGCATTCGAAGCAAGCTCGATCATGCCGCTGGCCCTCAACGCCTCAAGGTCGGCGATCGGGTCTCCGGTGTAAGAAAACCTGATTGCGGCGTGTGCCGCAATCTCGCGAGTGTGCGCAGCCGGATTTTGATCGGGTTCAATGAGTTCAATCATCGACGCGAGGAGGGCCAATTCATTGGTTTCCGTATTCAGAACACGGGAAACATCTGGATCTAGGTCTTCAGTACCGGCTGCGGCGAGGACCGCGGGTGTGCTCAGGGCGAGCCAAGACTCGACGCCCGACTGTTCGCGCAGACGTTCTTGGAGTGAGTCGAGCACCGTGATCGCAACGGCCTGCCGTTGTTTCGCGGTGAGGCGACTATTCCACAGATAGGCCCGGCGTCGGTCATGAAACCAGGCGACGCCGTCGGGGCGTCGGATGAAGACGCCCTCGTCGACAAGCTTCTGCTCGAAGACCGTTAGCTCCAGACTTGAGAGGCCAAGGAGCCCGGCGAGGTAGTCGTCAGGAGGCGGATCGCTGAATGCTGCGATCTGAATGATTCGCGACTGGAGGCCTGCGCCTACCCGGCGAAACGATTGTTCAAAGACAGACTGGAAGCTCCTCGGCGTTTCGATTGACGAGAGCGAGATGCCTGCCTTCACCAACCGGATCGCATCCTGAACGAACAGCGGGTATCCGTCCGAAATGCGGATCACCTGCGACCATTGGTTTCTCATGACGTTTTCGGCGATGAGCCACGCTTCAACATCTTCACGAGGCAGCGGGCCGAGCTCGTGAGGTTCCGCGTTTCGTCCTTCGAGTAGTCGCTGAAGCTCCTGCCCTTCGGGGTGTTGATCATTCGCAGTGACCACCATGCGGACGTTGCCACCGAGCTCGGTGGCCAACTCCACGAGCAGGTCACGGTCGTCCCGCCCCAGGCGCTCTGCGGCATCCATCCGAAGAACCAGCGTTCTCTCAGTAGCTACTGCGACATCTTGGACTAGGCGCCCGATTTCCTCAGCTGCATCAGCAATCGCGAACGCGGAGAGTTGGTCCTCGAGCAACGCGCGCGGAGAGAGCAGTAATTCGTCGACCACGCTACGAATCAGCGACGTAGCGTCTTTGCCAATCTTGGCCTCAATAATTTCGGTGGCCCTCGAGACGAGCAAACGACCGAGCTCTTTCTTCGCCCCGGTAGCGGCGCGAAGAACAGAGCCCTTCACGCTCTCCCAAACAAGGCGTTGGCGGGTCTCGTCTTCTGAGCTTTGCAGCAGACAGTCCCCTAGAGCACTTGCGATCGCATTCTGCAAAGAGCCAGCGGTGCTTCGAAGAACTTGCACGTCAGAAACCAGCTCAGCTTGTGAGGGAACCGCGCTCAAGCTCTCAAGGAAGGTGGACTTTCCGATTCCAGAGTCGCCGCGGACGAGGACAACACCGGTGCAAGACGACACAGCATCTCGATCCAACTGTCGACCATGTAGCTGCGCGGTCATATGCGAATCCGCCCAGGCGCACCGCCGGTGAGGCCGGGAGTCAATGTCGCTGGTGTGTCTCGGCCACTCGCGAGCGAGCGAGTCCGGGACTGTCCCCCGCTGCCCGAACTGGGCTGGCTCCTGACAGCCTTCTGTGCGCCGCGCACGAGTGCGACACAGGTACGCTTCCTGAGCCCTTCGATGCGGAAGTCGCCGAAACCGGCAACCAAATCTCTGACCATGTCTTCAACCGTAGAGGCGAGAGCAACGAAACCGACAGCACCTATATGAGGAGCTACATCATCGCTCGAAGGAAGGAGCGGGGTGTCCGAGCGTGAGCGGATTATCGAGGACCGCGGTGGTCCCTCGGAGTGTAGTCCGCAACACGAGGTTCGGACTCAAGGGTGTCGTTGTTCAGTTGCAGAAACCCCGAGCCAGGGGAATGCGGCGGATACTGAGGCGGTAATGCGCACGTGATCGCGGTCGGCCTGACTGGAAGATCGCCCCCGCCGTTCGGGCGGCAGGGGCGTAGTCATCGGGCACTCACTGCACCGACCATCCACCATCCGATGCCAGCACCGCACCGTTGATGTTCACCGCGTCGTCCGACAGCAGGAACGTGATCGATGCGGCGAGGTGCTCGGCGGTCGCGACCGTCGGGATCGCCTGCTGGAACGGGGCCAGTCGACCCGAGCCGTACTCCGACATGTTCGGGGGCATCGGGATGCCGGTGGCGACGCCGCCCGGTGCGACGGAGTTCACGCGGATGCCCTTCGGGCCGTACATGAACGCCGCGGACTTCGTGACACCGATGATGCCGTGCTTGCTGGCCGTGTAGGCGTTGCCCGACGCGTTGCCGCGCAGGCCCGCTTCGCTGGCGACGTTGAGGATCGAGCCGCGGCCGGCCTTCTCCATGATCGGAAGCACCGCGCGCATGAGCTTGAACGGGGCGGTTAGGTTGATGGCGATGACGCGGTCCCAGACGGCATCCGTCGTCTCGCCCGCGGGGGAGAAGTCGTCGTTGATGCCAGCGACGTTCGCGAGTGCGTCGATGCGGTCGCCCGCGGCGGTGATGACGGCGTCGATGGCGTCTTGCTTGGTCAGGTCGCCGGCGACGGTGGTGATGTCGGCATCCGGTAGCTCGGCCTTCAGTGAATCGAGCTTGTCGGCGGCGATGTCAGAGGCGATGACACGTCCGCCTTCACGGGCGATGCGGGATGCGGTGGCCTTGCCGATTCCGGATGCTGCGCCAGTGACGATCACGGTCTTGCCGGCGAAGCGTCCGGTGGTGGGCTTCTCGGTCCAGCCCTCGGACTCGTCGGCCTCGGGGATCTCGCCGCCGTTGGCTGCGCGGACGAGGTCGTCGACGACCGACTGCGGGAGTGCGCCCTGGCTCATCGCGACGAGCTGCTGCAGCGGTAGTCCGAGCACGGGGGTGAGGAGCTCGGGGTCGGCACCCGTCTGCTCGAAGAGTGCGCGGATGAGTGGCCCGCCGGTCGGGTCGTTCAGCCAGTCGCCGATGGTGGAGTGTGCGGTGAGGGCCATGAGGTGCTCCTTGAGGCTTGGTTTCGCAACGGTGCGTCTACTTACGGGTAAGCATACGCCTGAGTACGCTCGGAGGGTGCCTCGTCCGCACAGTGAGAAAGCCCGCAGGGCCGTCCTCGACGCGCCGCATACCGCACCCGCCTCCCGCGGATTCGAGTAGCGCAACTGCCTGGAAATCACGAGCCTGATTCCGCAGCAGCTTCGGCTCCCGATACGAAGGTTTGCGAACAAGTATCGTCGCGAACAGTAGACATTCATGCCAGAAGCAGCCATCGATGAGCACAGCCAGCCGCACCTTGGTGAAGGCGATGTCGGCGCGTTTTCGCGCGACGAGCACGCGGGCTCGAAGACGACGCGATATCGATAGCCATCCGGATAAAGCCGTCGACATATCCGGAGATCGGGCTTTGTGCTGGCGCGTTTGTTCGACCTCATTGGAGGTGAGACACCGTCCTAGGAAGCCCTGAAATCGGCTCGCCGTGCGGAGTCAGCTGGCGTCGATGATCGCCTCATTCTCCCGGCCATGATCGAGGACGCGAAAACCGATCCTTCCACGCGGTGCTGATGCGTACGGCATCGCAAGGGAAAAGAGCGTCGCCACGTCGCCCGGATCGAGAGGCGGAGCAGTCTTCGCGGTGTCCATAGCGAAGGTAAGAAGCATCGCCCCACGAGTCGGTGTGCTCATGCGTGCGGCCTCGGAGCCGCCCGGGGCCTTCTTGTTCCCCGCAATCCGTTCGATTGCTGCACGCTGACGGAAGGAGCTGCCCGAGAACCCTCCACGTTCGCGGCGGCTGCGCTTGATGAGCTGAAGCTCATGTCCGTCGATCATCGTCGTTCCGACACCCTTGAGCTCGGGAATAAGGACCATCCAGTCGTGAAGCTTGTCGGTGAGGATGGATTGCCGCATAAATTCCAATGTCGGCTCGAACGAGTAGTTTGGCGTCCATTCGAACTCGCTCAGAGCAGCAATCATCTCCGCGGCGCTGATGAGCGCGGTGCGCCCTTGGAATGTCCTCGTCTTAGGCTCGTCGCCAGCACGGCTTTCGACATACTCAAACTCGATCAGCTCGCTGAGGTTGGCGAGCCACGGCCGTACTGCTTCGAAATGCTTGGCATTGCGCGTAGAAGTACGCTCTGCCTGACGCGGGAAATCCTTCAGCTGGCCGCCATCCCCCTCGAAGTCCAGAACAGCGTTGTACATCTTGTTGGCACCGGTGGGTTTGAGCCAGGGAAGCTGCTGGAACACCAGAGGGGGAACGTCGATCGGCCTGACGAGCGGCCGACCATCCGCATCGGTCCCGGAGAATCGACGCAGTTGATCGCGGAATGCCTCCTCGTCCTGCACGATCGCAGTGAAAGCCTCGTACAGGTCATAATTCTTGCCGCGGGCGTCGGTGATGTTCCGTGCGATGTACAGTCGGACGAGATCCCGGTAACCCTTGCGGTAACCGAACCAGCGGCCCATCTGCATGAGCGTGTCGGCGGCCATCGCGCGGCGCCGATAATACGAGATGGTGAGCCCCTCAACTGTGAAGCCGCGGCTCAGTTTCGCGCCGCCGACCATGACTCGCCAGTAGCGCCCGGAGTTGAAGTCAGCGGCCTTGTACTCGCTGTCCTTGGCGCCGTTGACGATGACGACTGGGCTGCCCTTCGCGGTGATGAGATTGATCGCATCACCGATGTGCCTGGACTTCAGATCGTCGAACGACGACGGAAGCCCAGCGTCCCACTCACTGCGACTCGCATGTACCCGCGCGAAATCGTCTGTGTAGAGTCGACGCAAGCGCGCGAGGCCAGCTGGGCTGCTGTACTCCGCGGATTGCCATACGTCTTCGATCAGTCCGGCGAGCTCGGTGTGGTCGGCCTGCGCGACCGACGAATGGACGAGCATGGTGTGGTGGCGAAATTCAGTGCCAGGGACAGTCTCGCCTCGCCAAAGCTTGATCGCACCACTCAGCACAAATGCGTCGAGCGCGTCTCGGATTTCGCTGCGTTCCTCCTCTTCCGTCGTAGCCTTGAGGTTGCGTACGAAGGCCACTTCATTCGAGTTGGCCGCGGAGGCGATTTCGTCCTCTGGCAGCGGATCCAGATCGTGGAACGCCTTACCGCCCATGTAGGCAGGCGGAGGCTCCAGAGCGATGATGAAATCACTCGGGAAGATATCTTGGCTGTCCTCCGGGGAGACGAATACGTTGGCGAACGGTGTTGCGGTGTACCCGATGTACTGGGCGCGAGGCATCTCTGAGATGATCCGCGAGATCAGTCCGTTGATCGCAGTGCGGTCCTTCTCTTCCTTCGATTTAGATCTCTTTGGATTGGTGGTGTTCACCGAGGCCTGATCCGCCTCATCATCAATGATGAGAACCGGAATCTCCTTGAGGGAGGTGTGGACATCGTGAATATCGCGGAGGAGCTTCTCAAGGACCGACTTGTTCTTCTTCACCACGGCGAGACGAATATCCGTGCTGAAGAGGTTTACCGGGTCGAACAACGGCTTCGTGGGATCCTTCAACTCATTCGAGCTGCGGAAGTCGAGGGTATCGAGACCGGCTTTCAGCAGCTTGTAGTCGCCGGACGCTGAAGTCAGGCGCTTGATCGCGGGAATGTCCGGCCGACGGCTGATGTCGACGCCGTGACGGAGGAACTTGCCGTCCCGCCAATCATCATCGCCGGTTCCGATGTAGTCGACATCGCGGATGGCGTTCGCATCGTGTCGATCGCGCCCTCCGAGGATGTTTTCTTCCCCGACGAGCTCCTTGTCGATGCGGCGCTGGGTCTGTCCACGGAGCAGCTCGAGGGTCCCCGTCAGGACGATCACAAGACGATAGCCCGCATCCATTGCCTTTGCGACGATCCCTGTGAAGTTTGCAGTCTTCCCGCTCTGCACGTATCCGACGACGAGGCCCTTCGACTGGTATGACTGCGCGCCAGCGGGGTCAGCGAGCCTTCCCACGATGTCGTTGGTCGATTCGTCCAGATTCGCGATCGACTCCGGAGCCCAATTGTTCGAGGCGAGGACGCCCCGGTATGCATCCCAGTAGAAGCGGTGGGCGTCCCGGCGCTCCTGCGTGTACCAGGGTTCCCATGGTCCCGGGTTCTCGATCACGATGTCCTTTTGCGCGATGGTCGGGAACTGCTCGTTTAGGCTCTTTCCGGCATCTGCGCCGATACCGAGCCGTGTATATACGAGGATCCTGCGCGCTTCGCTCTTTGAGGGGGTGTCGTCGGTCCAATGCGCCTCGCCGACTGCATCCCATTGCGCGAGGCATGTGTGGGCCGACTTGCGAGCAGGAGCGTTTCCGTCCGCACCGACGATCGCGTCTATGATGGCTGCTTCGTCGGCGCTTTCATCAACGTCATCGAGCCAGGCGTTCACCTTTGAGAGCAGTTTCGACGGCCCCACGTCCCGCATGCCGTCGAAAACGGCGCGGACCGCCTGTTGCAGATTCTGATCGGTCACTTCGTTTCGTTCCTCTCACAGAGATCGCCCAGAGGGGCGGGGGCCGTTGACCATTTGAGATGGCTCACGTCGATACGGTACGACACGCCGCCGACCAGGCTTCTCTGTGGGACGACGGCGTCGAGCATCGTGGATGTGATCGCGGGGAAGTCGTTTTCGACGGCATAGGCCCGAGGAGTACTGCGCAGCTCGAATCTGTCCGTGTAGAGGTCGGCGGCGTCATCCGTCCAACCTGCGCTGAGCAGAGCCCGATCGAACGCCCGACGTCCGAGGTCGAGTCGCGTGCGGATCCGTCCGATCGCGTCGGGGAGCGTGAACGCTGCCGAAGAATCACCAGCGAGCGTGATCTGGATCGAAATGAGGAAGAGTGGACGCTCGAGACTTGGCTGCAGCTGAGTCTCGCTCCCAATAACGTGTACTCGTGCTTCTGATCGCGTCGTCTTCACCTCGGCCTCAAAATGTTCGAGGCCGAAATCGTGTTCCTCGGCCAACGGACCCAACCACGACGTGATCGCGGTGTCCTCGTCGGCGTTGAGCAGGAGATGTTCGAGCACGAGAAGCTCGCCGATGAGCCCGGCTTCTTTTTCGGCGGTGAGACGACGGCGTCCGCTGAGCAGTTCCCTTAGCCCTTCGAGTGATTCGTTCACAGCCATCTGGAACGAGACCCCGCCATCGAGCTGATCGACGATCGACACTATGAGCCCGTAGGCCTCGTAGTGCATATCCCGTGCGTCGATCGTCAGCCGGTACCAGTCGCCGCCGTGCCCGATGATGTTGATGCGCTCGACACCGATCCGTTCGTACCGAGTCACATCCGGTTCCGCCCCGGTCGCCGGACAGATGAGCCGGAGCTGCTGCCGGTTCGGATCGATTTCCAGGGTCGCCCCACGCGAAGTCCCGATGGGAAAGGCTACCTCGGCGCCAGCCGCGAAGTAGTCCTCGATCGTGTCTCGAGTCAGCTCGGGATCAGACATCATCGTCCCTCAGTTCCTTTTCTTGTCGTGCCGTCTCATCGCGCATTGCGGTGGTCAGTAGCTGGTTCCAGGTGTCGATCTCGGCCTTCTCGCGCGCGCCGAACTACGAACCCTCGAAGTAAGTCGAGTAGTGCATCAGCAGCAAAAAGCTGCGCGAAGCGCACGGCGGGGGCCGTCGCCAGCAGTCGGCGAGCCCACTAAAGATGCAGGGCCGACGGATGTACATGCCGAATCGACTTCTCGCGCGCGGACGGCGCATTGATGGCGTCGAGGGGCGGAGCGACCTCGATGAGCTTCTTCTTCGACACGACGCCCCCCTGTAGTGCGGAGGTCGCGGCGCGCGTTCGTTCGCGCACTTCCCCCTGTTGATGTTCCCTTTCTAGCCTATGGCTGAGTCCTTGACTAACGGTCGCAGCCTGAACCGAATGTCGTGCCCGTTCAGTACGATCAGCGGCATGGACGACTTCACCACGGCGGACGGATCAGCACCGGAACGAGTCGTGCTGCAACCGGACGCGTCCGTGCTCGATGCGGTGGGCCGTGGACACACTCTTACATCCGCACTCGCGGATCTGATCGACAACAGCATCGACGCGGGTGCTGGCTCGATCTCCATTATGTTCGTCGTGAAGGACTCGAAGATCCGGTCCATCCGCATCGCCGACGACGGCTGCGGGATGACGGCCGGCCAGCTCGCCGATGCCATGACCATCGGGCGGCGCAGGGAATACGGGACGACGTCGCTCGGTCATTTCGGAGTCGGTCTGAAGGGTGCGTCGTTCAGCCAGGCAAAAGTCCTTTCCGTGTATTCAGCGTCTGGCCACACGCCGCCAGCGGGGATGCGGCTGGCGAAGGGGCAGAGCGGGAACGGCATCGTCGCGGACATCATCGATGCTGAGTCTGCGGCCGGGATACTCCGACGCCGTGGCGTCGGTGCGCCAGGCACACTCGTCGAATGGACGCACCTCGAATCTGTATCCATAGCGACGAACATCCAGGAACGGAGGCGTTGGATCGAAAGGACTATTCTGCAGGTTCGCGATGAACTCGGACTGACCTTCCATCGCCTGCTGGAGGATGGCCGGGTACGGATCGAACTCGTAGAGATGGACGAAGACAGCGGTGAAACTGGTGCCCCTCGCCGAGTCAGGCCGATAGATCCATTTGACTTCGACCGCTGGGGCAGCAACGGTTATCCGCGTCGGCTGAGTGTGCAGTTGCAGGGCGGAGTCGTGATCCACGCGGATCTTTTCGTCCTGGCCCCAGGAGTCGAGAGCGGTCTTATCGGCAGATCGCGCCGCGAAGCACAAGGCTTGTACATCTACCGCCATGGGCGCTTGTTGCAGTCGGGCGGTTGGGGTGGCTTCCGCTTAGACCTCCCTCCGGACCTGCAGTTGGCGAGGATCGCGATCGACCTGGCGGAGGATGCGCTCGACGCGTTCGTCATAAACCCGGAGAAGCGTGGCGTCATCCTCCGCCCGAGCATCGTGCAGGGGCTGGAGCGAGCGGTCACCGACGGGGTGACCTTGCGGGCGTTCTGGGATGCGTGCCGTGATGCATGGACGCAGTCGAAGCGCCGAGAGATCAGGGCCAGACCCTTCGCCCAGCTTGGAGAAGGGGTCCCTTCGGCGCTCAGCGGGATCGTCGAGCAGACCGTAGGAGTGCGCGAGGACGACGACGCTGCCGTGTCGTTCGATTGGAAGCTGCTGGACCATGAACAGCTGTTCGTCTTCGACCCGCCCACCGGGATCATCTGGTTGAACGAGCGGCATCGAACTCGCCTGGAACAGGACGAGGGGAATCTCTCACTAATTAAGACGAGTCTGTTCTTCCTGCTGGAACCGCACGCCGGCAAGGAACGGCTTGCGGCGGCTACTGCGGAGCGGCTCGATGCGATGCAGGCCGGAATGGCTGCGAACGTGATCCCGCAGCGCGAAGCTCAGGAGGGTACGCGCGTGGATCTGCCGATAATCGGCGGCGATCCGGGATTACCGCGAGCGGTGGTCGAGCGCGCTGATCCGGACGAACCCTTGGCAGACCCGCGGGTAGCTCACGTGTACGTGTCGGGCGAAGCCTTGGACGACTTCATGAGAGGTGTTCGCAAGAACGCACTGCTCGAGGCTGAGGAAGAGGTCGCACTTGGTACCGCGATCGAAGCAGGACTCTTCGCACGTGAGCGGCTGCTGCAGCAGCATGGTGGTCGAGTGTTCGACCAGGCGACCCTCGACCTGGCCTTCGTCGAGCGTGAAGGGAAGCGAGCCCAGGACCGGATGGTGCTATCGAACGTCCGTCTCGTCATATCGATTGCGCGGAAGTATCAGTACAACGGGCTCGAGCTCGGCGATCTGATCCAAGAGGGGATCCTCGGACTGATCCATGCCGTGAAGAAGTTCGACTATGCGCAAGGGACGAAGTTCTCCACATACGGCACATGGTGGATCCGTCAAGCGATCACCAGGGCGCTTGCGGATAGAGGACGGATGATCCGGTTTCCGGTTCATATCGTGGAGAAGTTGCCCGAGATCAAGCAACAGTGGAACGAATCAGAGGGCAGTGCAACCGAGCGTCTGCACGCGGTCGCGGAGCAGCGCGCTGAGTCGGTCGGCGCGATTCGGGGGATCGTCAACAACCTCTACGAGCCGTTGTCGCTTGACTCGACTATCGCGGTCAAGGTGGACAGCGGTTCGTGGATGCCCATTCCCGTTGTCGACGTACTCACGGAGAGCGACGCGTTCGGTCCCGAAGAGTGGGCGGAGCGCTTTGACAAGGTACGCCGAGTCAATGATCTGCTGAGCGCATTGAGTGACCGCGAACAAGCAGTGATGCGGAAGCGATTCGGAATGGAAGACGGGGTCCCGCAGACACTGGATCAGATCGGTGATGCATTCGGCGTCACCCGGGAGCGGATCCGACAGATCGAGAAGAAGGCGATCGAGTCGATGCGTCGTTCTGCGGGGATCCTTCCACAGCAGAGCGAGGCGAGGGGCGCACGAAAGTCCAGAGACAAGGAGGTCGCTCCTGGGCGCGCTGCCGCGCCGAGAGTAATCAAGGGAGAAGCGGGAGAGGAAGCGCCAGTTCGTTTCGATGCCGCAGCGGAGGCCGCTCCGGCGGCGGAGCACACCGCGGTCCCTTGGCCGACGATGGTCAGAGTGTTCGGTCTCTATAGCGACGGATGGTCGATTGCGAGCATTGCCGATGCCGTCGACACCGCGGCCGACGACATCGCAGCGGCGCTTGCACGATGCGTGTTTGATCTCGACGAGGGCGACGTGCGGCCGCTGGCGAGTGAACACGCGCGCACGGCACTCGGCGAGCCTGAACGAGACCGCATTCATCAACTGCTCACGCAGGGGCTGACGCTGCGTGCAGTCGGCGATGTGACCGACATCCCTCTTCTGCTGATGGCATGGTCGATCCTCGACAGCGACGAGCGACCCCGACTGACGCGCCGCATGCTGAGTGCGATGCGGCCCCAGGAGGATGCGGCACACCTTGCTCGCGCCTCCGAGCTCAGCTGACCCGCACGGATACAATTCGAAACCGTGAGTACTATCCGCGTCATCGACCTCTTCGCAGGAGCCGGCGGGCTCACCGCAGGTTTCAAGCAGGCGTCGGCGCGCTTTACGACCGTGCGTGCAGTCGAGTGGGATCAGGCAGCCGCCGCCTCCTATGCTGCGACATTCGGCGAGGGGATCGTCTTCCCGGGGAGCATCCAGGACTGGTTGGAGAAGGAGGAGGTGCCGTCTGCGGATCTGATCGTGGGCGGACCGCCGTGCCAGGGATTCTCGACGCTCGGCAAACGGGACGCGGAGGACGAGCGCAACTCGCTGTGGCGCGAGTACATGGCGACGATCTTGAAGGCGCGACCGAAGTACTTCGTGGTCGAGAACGTCGCGGCATTCGCGAAGTCTCCGCAATACCGATTGTTCCTGGCGGAGACTCAACCCGGTGGTGAGCTCGAGGACTACACGTTCCAGCACCGGGTTCTGAACGCCGCCGACTACGGCGCACCACAGGCGCGCAAGCGGACAGTGATCATCGGGCACCTCCGCACTCTGGAGTTCCCAGGCTGGCCGGATCTCACGCACGAAGGAGCGCACAAGAGCGTCGAAGCGGCCTTTATTGAGGCGCAGATCCCGACGGACGTCGCGGGCATCGACTTCGTCGACGACCGCATGACCGAGTTCGAAGGCAAGCGCTTCGCGGGGCCGTTCGTGCGTGATGAGCTCCACCTGGGCCGGCGCTACACGCAACTGTCACTCGACCGATTCGCCACCATCGGGCCCGGTGGCAATCGCTTCGACATCGCGGAGAAGCGCCCGGATCTGCTTCCGAGATGTTGGGTGCACCACACTTCGGGTTCTGCGGACGTGATGGGACGGTTGCGGTGGAAGGACCCGGCGGTAACGATCCGCACCGAGTTCTTCAAGCCGGAGAAGGGGCGCTATCTCCACCCTGCCGCGGACCGTGCGATCACCCACTTCGAGGCGGCCGTTCTCCAGGGGTTCCCGCCCGAGCATAAGTTCGTGGGGTCGAAGACTGCGATCGCGAAGCAAATCGGCAATGCGGTGCCTATCCCTCTCGGCGAGGCGATCGCTCGAAAGCTGCTGGAGAGCTTCTGAGACCTACCGCTATGTTGTGACCATGGCGGAACGTAACGATCTCAAGGTCTGGGTTGTCGAGGCTCTTCGTCAACTCGGCGGAGCGGGAACAATTGTTCAGGTGTGCCAGCGCGTCTGGCAGATGCATGAGTCAGAATTGCGAGCCTCAGGAGATCTGTTCTTCACGTGGCAGTACGACATCCGGTGGGCGGCGCAGTACCTGCGCAACGTGGGCGTGCTCGTTGCCGTCGACAACAGCAGGACGAAGGACTGGTCGCTCAGCAGTGTCGGGAGGGCGATCGAGCTCGACGAAATATTCGCACCTTCTTCCCGAGCTGGCTCGAAGCGGCGATGACTCTATGGCGATTCCGCATGACAAGGAGATACAGGAAGCGCTTCTCCATCACCTCGCGAGATCGAACGATCACAGGTCGCACGCCCAGGAATGTTATGAGGCTTTGGCTCTCCTATTCCCAGAACTGACGATTGAGGAGAAGAAGGATCGATACAGATCGAGCATCAGCAAGTGGGCGAACAGAGTGCAGTTTGCTCGCCTCCATCTCGTCAATGGAGGCTACTTGTTCCGTGCTGGCGACGGGCCGTCACCAACTCGGGGGGTATGGATCCTGACGAGTGCTGGAGCGGAACGAGCAGGGCTCACTGCAGATTGACCGCACCTATGCTTACGCCAGTGCACCGGTCACGATCGAAGACATGCGAACAAAGGAGATCGAGTGTTCCTTCTCGATGACATTCTCGTGGCGAGCGCCAGCGATCTGACCCTCCCTTCGAACTGTGTCTTCGTGTCCCTGCGGAAGCCCGATGTGCTGCGGCGCCGGGCGGAGAAGATCGAGGCGGAGCACGATGCGTGAAATCGGAGCCTTGAGCCACGAGTCGCAGCGTTTGGCCTGGGAGCTTGCAGCGGCTCAGGTCAGGATGCGTCCATGGCTGACAATCAGCTGGATCGCACGACCGAAAGAAGGCTGGCATCTTGTGGTGCACGACGGTGCGACCGGCCCGGCCCTGCATTTTGACGACGAGGCAGGCCCGACCTTTGCCGGAAAGGCGGGCGTGCTCTCACTCGACTGGGACGATTTCGCCCAGACGGGTGACGCCTTCGGCTGGGCGGATGAGTGGGGCCCTGGTGCCCTACATTCAGAGACGACGCCGAAGATCGCCGTTTATGAGTTGCTGAGTGCATTCGTCACACGTGGCCCGGCGTGGTCGGTCCGGCCAGCGCGTTTTATCAAAAGTGACGAATCGCTCTCGGTATATACCCTTCTAGAAGCGTTTCCAACGGTCGATTCCGCGGTGGATTCGTACCTTGGCATGCTCGAAGTCCAGTTCCGCGAGGGGGAGCTGGCGGATCATATCGAGCACTGGCACGAACCACTGTGGCTTGTCGAAAAGGCAGGTGTTCCAGTCGCGCTGCTTGATGAATCCGGCCAACTGCACGTCTCGTCCACGGCGAACACCGAGCCGTCAGTGGTCGAGGTCCTACATGCCCTTTCCGAGCACGAACGAGAGGTCGCTCGACTTGCGGATGTGATCGCTGCAGCCCTCGGGAACGGCGATGCTTCCACGGGAGGGTCTGCCTCCGATTCCGCAGAATCTCCACACCGGACGGGCTGGCGGAAACTGCGTGTCTACATCGACTTCGGCTCGATCATGGCGCAGTCCGACTGGGGTGCGATTCGGCGCGCACGCGAGAGCGGCTTGCGGATCGAGGACACCAAGGTTCTGCGGGAGGTAGGTCGAGCGTTCGCCGACGCCTTCGGGCAGGAGTGGTGGTCTATAGGGCTTCCGGGTGCCATCGCTGGCGGTGTCGAGTGGACCTTATGCCTGGGCGACATTGACATTGGTGGGTCACGTGCGGATCTCCTTTACCTAGCGGGGTCTGATTCCTTCACGGGATACTTCTTCACTGGCGGTCGGTTGCTGATAGATCGACTGGGTGCTATGGACTGCGACATCTTCGTCACTCGTGGCATGGCCGCGCGTGACGAGGACGGCACTTCCGAGGTGATACAAGTCGGTTCGCGAGCTTTCGAGGACTGGCATGCCGTTGCGAGCCATATCCGGGAGTGCGTTCGTCGGTGATCTCGCGTACGCGAGAACGATGACGTCAGTGCTGGGGATGCGCGAAAGTGTCGAGGCCATTGAGGGTGCTTTCCGGGTTTTGGAGGAGCCGATGTCGGAGCCAGCCTTTGCGATCGCGGAGCCGCCACCTATGCGCTGCAGAGCCGCGGCAGACCGCAGCAAGAACGTGCTGGCGCTCCGGATACTTCGTCAGCGACGCCCTGACCTCACTCGGCACCGCGCTAGGTGGGCTTCGCCGCACGGTTTCTCGGTGCGGCACTCCGAGGCGGTTCCGACCGAAGATGTCCGCTCACCTGCGTCATCACCCGCGCAAGCATCTCCACATCCTCCGCGTTGAGCGACTCGAACAGATGCGTCTTCACGGCCTCAATGTGCCCGGGGAACACCTTCGCCAGCACGTCCCGCCCTTCATCCGTGATCGCGACGATGGTGCTGCGCTCATCCTCCGGTGACGGCCCGCGCGTTACGAGCCCACGCTCCTCCAACGACTGCGCCTGATACGTCAGCCCACTCCGGCTGTACACGACCCCATCCGCAAGGTCCGTCATCCGTTGTGACCCACCCGGAGCGTCGCCGAGCCGCGCGAGCAGCTGGAACTGCACATAGCTGAGCTTGCCGACGTCGCGCAGCTGCTTCTCGACCGCATGCCGCAGCAGGCTGCTCACCTCGGTGAAGGCGAAGTAGGCCGCGAGCTCCGTTGGGGAGAGCTGAGGGGGTGGTGTGCTCATGGATCCAGTATACGTGTTGCTTCGAATTCGAAGCAGTGCCACCTTCAACCTATTGCTTCGAATTCGAAGCCACTGACGAGAGGAAAGATCATAAAGGCAGTACGGTTCCACGAAGTGGGCGGCCCCGAGGTTCTGCAGTACGAGGAGATTGACCAGCCCATCCCGGGTGCCGGTCAGGTGCGGCTGCGGGTCGCCGCATCCGCGTTCAGCGCCGCCGACAACGGCATGCGAGCGGGATTCCTGCCCATCCCGGTCGTGCTCCCGCACATCCCCGGATACGACGTGTCAGGAACGATCGACGCCCTGGGCGACGGAGTCGATGGCTTCGCGGCGGGCGACGCCGTGATCGCGTTCCTGCCGATGGCGACCGACGGCGGAGCGGCGGAGTACGTCATCGCCCCGGCGGATGCGCTCGTCGCCGCACCGACAAGCGTGCCGCTCGCGGATGCTGCAGCCCTGCCGTCCGTCGCGCTGACCGCGCGTCAGGCGCTCTTCGACGACGGCGGCTTGGAGGCAGGGCGGCGAGTGCTCATCGTGGGTGCAGGCGGAGTCGTGGGCAAGTACGCGATCGCCCTGGCGAAGCGTGCGGGCGCCTACGTCATCGCGACGGCCAGCCCGCGGAGTGCGGATGCCGTGCACGCGGCGGGTGCCAACGAGATCATCGACCACACCAAGACCGATGTCCTGGATGTCGTCACCGACCAGGTCGACCTCCTGCTCAACCTTGCTCCGATCGAGCCGGACGAGTTCACCGCATTGGTGCGACTCGTGCGTGACGGGGGAGTCGTGGTGAGCACCACCGCCTGGATGGCGGCACCGGATGATGCTGAGCGTGGGGTGACGTCTGTGGTTGTGTTTGTTCGGAGTGATGCGGAGAAGCTCGCGGAGCTTGTGTCGCTGGTCGATAACGGAGCGCTCACTTTGGAGGTCACCCGTCGCATCCCGCTGACCGAGCTGCCAGCGCTGCACGCGGAAGCGACTGAGGGGCCGATCTCGGGCAAGGTGATCGTGATTCCGTGATGCCCGAGTCGCTGGCGCGATTAATCCTTACCCCTGGGAGCGTGGGGCCGTGTCGCGTTGAGTCGTGACCTCACCCTCATGGTGACCGATGGCCGCGCCGCTACCTCTGTGCTATCCTAGCTATAGGTTGACTATAGATTGGAAATAGCGTGGATAGCATCGAGGTTCGAGTAAACGTTCCGGTTCATCGCGAGGCAGAGTTCTATCGCTGGTTTGCGGATTGGAAGGAGAACGAGAAGCCCGATGCCGGGCGCTCCGATAGCACTGCGTCCCTTGATCCCGCTCTTGCCTGGTGGAGGTCGCTCACGCCGAAGGAAGCTGCGATCTGGAGTATCTGGGTTGACGCGGCACCGGTCATGGTGACGGCAGACGCGATCGTCCAGGAGCTCGGGCTCAAGGGTTCTCGCGAGATCCCGGGCGCGATCGCGTGGTCGAGCCGAAAGGGCAAGAAGGTCGGCTTCAAGGTTGACTGGCGATACAGAACTGACCCGGCGACTGGCTTGTCGATCTATGGTCTTGAGGATGTCGACTACGCTGCAGTCATTCGACAGGCGCGTGACGAGTCGGCGCTTTCCGCGCCCCGGGGGGTGTGAACCGTGGGGCAGTCGGAAGACGCCGGGGCGGAACTCGAAGCTCTCCCGCTTGATGCTGGAGTGGACGCCGAAGCCGAGGAACCCACCCGTTGCCTCTCGTTGGACCAGGCCCTTCTGCTCAGGCGCATCCCGTTGGAAAACCATGCGCTCATCCGACGAGCGGTCGCTCACCTCGGGATCGTCGAGTTCTACGGCACGTCGGGCTACATCCGCGGCGTGCGGCCGTCCGGCGGCCCCGATATTCGCATCGCTTCTGGCTGGAGCAACGGCTTTGTCTCGCAGGACGAGGTGGTGAATGCCCTTGGTGACGTGGAACGTTGGCCAAGTGGGCGTGCGCCAGGCAACCTCTGGGGCATCACGCATCCGAAACACGGCGTTGGTGGCTCCGGCGGTCCTCAATTCGGATCGAAGCGGGACTATGGCACCTGCCCTGAATGCACGATGGCTTTCCACGCCAATGGGACATGCGGATGTGAGTAGCCGCATTAGCCAGCCTGCTTGAGAGTCTGCGTAGACCCAGCCAGCAACTCGGCATCGTGGATTTCTCGTCAGGCCGTCGAAATGGAAGTGGTGTCAAGGAGATTCGCGACAACCAACCGCCGCCCGAGCTCCCCGATCCGCTGCACGAGTTCGTCCGGCGACCCACTCACGTCCACCGAGTGGGCGACGACCGTCGTCCCGGTCGCCGAGATGCGATACCGCCGCGGCTCGACATCACCAGACACATACAACAGATGCACTTCCGGAACGCCCGCTGTCACTGCGTACGCCAGCGCCTGGTAGACATCCGCGTTGGGCGGGGAGCCATCACTCTCACCCCAGACCTTGTACTTCGTGTCGGCGACGGTCACCACATCCCCGTTGCGGGAGATCACGATGTCGGGCCTCATCCCCACCTGGCCATCGGCATCCAACCGCCAGTCCGACACCTGCAGATCGACATCGAAGCCCTTAGGTTTCAGCGCCGACCGAAGCACGGAACCCACGAAGTCCTCGTACACCTTCGCGACATTCAGCAGGAACGTCGATCCACCGCGTGCGCCTTCTGCATGAGCCCACGATGACGCATCGATGATCCACTTCGATAGGCGCAGAGCCGGCTGGTAGTGGGCATTCAGTCGTGTCTGCCGCGGCAAGACGATCGGCCCGTCGGCGCGCAGGTCAGACACCTCGGAGAACAACGACAGAAGCGGCCCGAGTTCACGGACGATTCCTCGGGGAAGCTGCTCGAGTCTCGTGAGCGCACGCACCGCGGCTTTCACGATCCGGTTCTCGAGCACGTCTTCGGTGTAGTCGTCGTATGTGAGCTCCACCGGACTGGGGATGCCGGGGCGAGCCTTGAGCTGCCGAGCGATGTCCCACCGACCACGGATCACGGTTCCGGTCTCCTCGACCGGCACGTACCCCTTGAGGAGTCCCCGACTCGTGGCGTTCTTGACGGCCCCGAGCAAAGCAGCCGCAAGAGCGGCCGGTAGATCGTCCTCGCTCTCGAACTCGAAGGAGCCTTCGCGCACGGCGGCCTGCACGCCCGCATGAGAGGCCATGAAGATCAGGCTCCGCAGCGGCGTCTTGGGACGCACCATGAGCCGGACGTCGTCGATTCCCACCACTCCGACGCGTGTGACGTCGGTGACCCGCCAGACACCGGAGGTTGAGGTCGGCGAGACCCGGCAGAACTTCAGGCTCTGGAGTTCTGCCGCCTGAGCAGACGTCAACGCGACGAAGGTCTCGCCCTTCTCTGCGATCTCCTCGACCCGTACGGCATCCATCGAGGGGCTCATGCCTCCGTTGTCACGGACTCAGACCTCAGTGCGACGAGCAGCGCATCCAGACCGTACTTCACGTGTACATCGACGCCGGTACCGATGTGGCGCTCTTCGAGTAGCGGCAGGATGCTCTCGTCCCACACAGCACGCAGATCGTCCTCGCTGAGGTCAGCCGGGCTGAGAAGGTGGCTGGGCCCGATGCGATCCTCTCGATCGCGGATGCTCACGTTCAGCAGCTCGAACAGCGCCGCCACCGGCATGCTCTGCGGATGACGCTTCTGCCAGCGGTCGAGAATTCCCTTGACCGGCGACACGTCAGGATGCAGCTCGAAGAACGAGAACCGGCGACGCATCGCCGAGTCGAGAAGCGCGATGGATCGATCGGCCGTGTTCATCGTGCCGATGATCAGAACGTTGGCAGGCAGCGTGAACGACTTGCCGCCGTCGTCGCCCGACCCCGCGTAGAGAACGTCGATCGCATCATCGCGATACTCGAGCAGATAGTAGAGCTCGCCGAACACCTTGCTGATGTTGGCCCGGTTGATCTCGTCGATCATCAGCACGTGCGGCACGTCCGGGTTCTTGCGGGCTTCGTCCGCGATCTCACGAAGCGGTCCCCGCGTGAGCGAGAACGACAGCTGGCCAGCGATGTCGGTGACGGGTCGGTACCCCGCGAAGAAGTCCTCGTAGGTGTACGACGGGTGGAACTGGATGCGTTTGACGACGCTGCCCGGCTTGCCGAGCTTCTCTGCGAGCGCTCGGGCGACATAGGTCTTGCCGGTTCCGGGAGGGCCGTAGAGGATCACCTGCCCGCGGCGGTAAAGAGCGCTTGTCACTTTCGTCAGCCAGGCGGCGTCGAGGTGTGTTGATTCTGCGAGTCCGGCGACGTCGATGTCGGCGACGACGAAGCCTCGAGGGTCGGCATCGTCGGAGTCGTTCTCAGGCCTCATGTCCTCAGATGGAGAGGGGGTCGTGACAGCATCCGGGTGCCACCGGCTTCGAAGCGGCTCGTCGTACATACTGACCGCTTTGCCCGCCTTGGTCTGGAGCGCGATCTGGATGCCCAACAGATCGGCGTCAGGATCGTCGCTGAACTCGCCGCCGATCTCTCCGATGAACGCCTCCCTGATGCGTTGCCGATGATCGGTCGAGACAATCGGGCCGAAGTAGCCCGGATGCACGAGGTAGAGGAGCGCGTAGCGCTGCGTCGGGAAGCCCTTCTCGGGGGCCACCAGGTCGCGCCAGCGGTGAGGGTCTTCGAGGGCGGCGGCCTGATCGTCCTGGCTGAGCTCGGACCACGCCAGCAGCACGTCGAGAATCACCGTGATCGCGCGGTTGATGTGCGTCTGCATCCCTTGCCCGGGATTGAACGCTCCACCGCCGAAGGCCTCGTCGAAAATCTGCGGAATCTCCACGGGATGCCGCATGGTTTGCAGCATCGACTCAACGCGTTCACGTTTCTTCGCATGCCCGATGATCCATCCCACCGGAAGCGTCTGGAGGGCGATGACCTCCGCCATCAGAAGGCACTGGTCATCCGTGGCGTCAGCGAACTGTCGCGTGAGGTTGCCGGAGAATCCCTCGCCGGCCGTCGCCTCTGCTTCGTCCCAGATCTTGTGGACGGCGCGGATGTTGTCGCCGCTCCAGACCTCTCGCCCGGGCGCGAAGGCCGACATGCCGTTGCGCAGGCCCTCTTGCACGATCACTTCCGCAGCGGCGAGCAGCTTCCGCTGCGCGCTGTCGGTGCTGACCCAGCGTTCCGGCAAAGACCGTTCGATCTCGTTGCGCAGGCGGGCGCGGCCGAGTGCATAGTTACGCTGCGCCTCCAGGAGCAGCGCCGTGCCGGGGTAAGTTGCCAGCGCGGCGATGCCCTCCGCCGTGATCGCCCATTCGCCGACCCCCGAGGGATTCTTGCGAAGCCATCCAGACGCCACCAGGTCGGCACTCGACCAACGCCAGTCGTTCTCGCCGCGCGGACGGTTGTGAGCCTTCAGTTCCGACTCGTACTCGGTCAGCGGAACGCGTTCGAGAGTCTCAGCCCACAACTTCGAGATCGGGACGTAGTTCCCGTCCGGTGCCTGCGCGGCCAGTATCTCCAAGGTGGTTCTGGCGCGTTCGGCACGCCTCACGTCGTTACTCATCGTCGTCGTCCTAACGGCTCTACGGCGGCCAAGCGGTTCGGCGAGGACTCGACCGGAGGGCGTGTGGTCACGTCGACCTCAGTTCGTGGCCTCGGGATCATCCTGGCATGACGGGCAGAAGCGGGTGTCGCGGAGAGGCGCTGGGGACCGTCGGCAGCTGGGGTGTGCAAGGCGCAGCCGGCCGTCTTCGGGGATCAGCCTGCGCGTGACCGTGGAGATGACGTCCCCCATCTCGTCACCCAAACGTGACGTCAGAGACACCATGCGATCGCATGGAGTCGCTAGTGTCAGATCGAGCCCAACTGGGGGCGTCTCAGCAACATGGAGTCGATGTGAGCAACGTCCCCGCCGGGTGGTACCCGAGTCCCGAAGACCCGACGCAGGTTCGCTGGTGGGATGGCGTCCAGTGGACTGAGCATCGGGCTCCGGCGGCTGCTTCCGCTCCGACTCCCAGCGCACCCGCAGCGTCGCCGGCGCCGAGTACTCCTGCCTACCCTGCGCCGGCACAGTTTGGGTCGCCCGTGCCTCTTGCTCCGGTCGCCGCATCTGCGCCCGGAGCACCCGCGAGCTCGAAGAAGAAGTGGCTGATCGGTGGAGCGATCGCGGCCGGAGTGATCGTCGTCGGTTCTGTCGGCGCCGCCATCGGGTCAAGCGGCTCCAACCGTGTCGATGCCCCGCAGGCGAGCGCCGCCCCGGTGGTCGTCGAGACCGAAGAAGCCGAAGAGCCGACGCCGACCCCGACTCCTACCGCAACGCCCACGCCTACGCCCACCGTCACCCCGACGCCGGAAGTTCCGGTCGTCGACGCGGTGGCCTTCCGAGCGCAGGCCGGATCGCATCTCGACGACATGAATAAAGACCTCGACGACATGATCGTCACTGTGCAGGAGGACGGATTCTGGCGCCTGCTCAGCAACACCGGCGAACTGGCGTTCAATCTTGGCCAGCTTCAGGCTCTCGAGGTCCCGGCGAACGTCGCTGTCACCTGGCCCGAGTCACTGGTCGCTCTCGACGCGACCCTCGATGTGCTGACCGACGCGGTCTCCACTCAAGACGGCGCGACGATCCTCGCCGCCGTCGACACCGTGCGCGCGCAGGTCGAAGCGACGCGTGGAGTGGCAAACTCCGCGCAATAGGCTTCACGTCCGCGCAAGACGACGAGGCGCATGGACGCGACCGCCGACTTCGGCGGATGTACGAATCACCACCGCAGTACCGAAGGCCGTCGTCCCTTCGGCCTTGATCACGATGAGCCGGCGACGGCGCCGAAAGGGAATCAGAATGTCAGACCAGAACCCCGCGCCGGGGTGGTACCCCGCGCCTCACGCGAACAACGAGCTGCGCTACTGGGACGGTGTCCAGTGGCTCGAACCGCAGGCGCCGCCCGCACCGGTTGCGGCCGCGGAAGCTGAGACGATCGCCTTCCCGACCGCTCCGCTTCCCGCTGACGCTCCCACTGTGGCGCTTCCGTCCGCGGGGCACGTCACTGGCGCATACGGGGCGACCGGCGGTCCGGGGGTCCCGACCCCCGGCGGTGGCTCCAGCGCGCCGACCGAGTTCCCTGTGCCGACGCGCGTCTCGGAGCCGACGCCCGAGAAGAAGCCCAAGTCGAAGAAGGGCTGGATCATCGGAGGGTCGGTCGCCGCAGCCGTCATCTTGATCAGCAGCGTCGCCAGCGCGATGGGCGGCGGAGGTAACAAGACCGACGTCGCCGATGAGAAGCCCGCCGCGTCGACGGCGACGACGGTCGATGAAGAGCCGGCCGAAGAGCCGGAGCCCGAACCCGATCCCGTCGTGATGGTCGCCGTCCCCGACGTCACTGGACAGACGGCGACCGAGGCGCTGGCGACTCTGATGGCCGCAGGTCTCAACCCGCCCGTGCTGACAGCGCTCGCCGACCCGCTGGCGAAGGTGCTCTCGACGAGCCCCGCAGCGAATACCGAGGTCGAGGAGGGCACGGAGATCGCGCTCACGCTCGAGGAGAAGCCGGCGTACACGCTGGCTCAGCAGAACGCCATCAGCTCGGCGCAGGACTACCTCGAATACAGCGGATTCTCGCGCACCGGGCTGATCGGTCAGCTCGAGTACGAGGGTTTCAGCACCGAAGAGGCCACCTTCGGCGTCGACAACGCAGGCGCTGATTGGAACGCAGAAGCCGCGGAGACTGCTCAGCAGTACCTCGACTACTCGTCGTTCTCTCGGCAGGGGCTCTACGACCAGATGGCCTACGAGGGATTCCTTCCCGCTGAGATCGAGTTCGGTCTCGCCGCCGTCGGATACTGACTTACAACAAATCACGAACGGGCCCCGCTCTCTTCGCAGAGCGGGGCCCGTTATGAGTTGTCAGTGGGACTGCAGCACTGCCCAGGCGAGAAGACTGTCGATCCTGCGCACATCCGCGCCCTTCGACAGCTTCACCTTGATGTGTCCGGCGCGGGTCCAGAGCTCGATCTCAGAGTTCCAGTCGAGCTTGCCCGCGTTCTCTGACGACCACATATTGATCGAGCTGTACGGCAGCGAATAGATCTCCACCTTCTTACCCGTGATGCCCTGCGCATCGCGAACGATCAGTCGCTTCGAGGTGAACGTGGCGGAGTCTCGGAACGTCTTGAACGAGGTGATGGCCTGCTCGCCTTCAAGCAGCAGCTCGTAGACGTCAGGCGGGACGGGGATCTCCTGCTGAAGGGTCCAGGTCAGAATCGGTGCGGCTTCCATGCTCTGATCATGGCGGAAGCCTCGGATGAGTGTCGACGACCCGCCCTCAGTCGCCAACCGATGATCTCCTCGTTGTTGGCCTTAGAGGCCGAGGTGTAGAAGCTGATTGCTTGACCGCCCGTAGTCGCGCGGAGTTCTGCAAGGTCCGCATCCCCGAACGGTGCGATGAGAGGGTAGCGACGGTTTCGCTGCCGCGCGTCCCAGCCCGCGCCACGTAGACGAGCGATCAATATCTTGCTTCCCAGGGAGCGGTCCAGGAGGAAGCTCGCCGCGATCATGTCACGCAGCCTGAACAAGGAGAGATCGCAGCTCGGCCTTCTTCAGCCCGAAATCATCAGCCACGTCGGTCATCGCCTCTCCTGCGCGTACGCGACTCACGACATCTTCCACCCTGACGCCGAGCCGCGCGATCGTCGGCTGCCCGGAGTTGCGCAGAGGATCGACGATCACCTCCGCTCGTTCATAGGTCGGTAGCTGAACGAACTCGACGAATCCGTCGCGATAGCGGATGCTCTGCAGATACTCGGCGACGACGTCGCGGAAGACCCCCTGGTGATTGCGTACGACGACGAGTTCATGATCGCCGTTCTCGATGAGGATCTCGGCGCCGTCTGTCTTGAGCCGTTCGCTGAGGAGTGCGTTCTCCACTCCGAGTTCGTTTCTCAGAACATCGATGGCGGGACGGATGCGCGCCATGGGCAATCCCGCACGACGGAACGACTCGACGATGAAGCCTTCGGCCAACGCGTTGAAAGGCACCGTATATCCGCGCCCTTCACGTACTCCGGTGAGGATCGGGTTGCTGAACCCCCATTCGCCTTCGCGCCGTTGCTTGAAGCGATGTCCGTGGGCCCACCGAGCGAATGACGTCGCCGGCGCGTGAATGATTTGCGCTGCCTCCGTCACGGAGTAGATCGGCGTCGTGTGAGCCGAATCCGTCATCCGTGTTTGCATGCAAACAAGCTAGTTCACTCACCGGAGGTATCGCGCAGTACTTCGGCATCCGTTGCATCGGGGACAGCCTTCTTGCTGTCCCCAGCGTGCGGGACCGCGGGCCATCATCAACGCGTGGCCGGACAGGCTACCCTGGGGCGCAGAAGGGGCGGTGATGAGATGAAGAAATCGACGATACGGGTCTGGGGGTTCGTCGCGATCGGCTTGGCCGCAATCGGCTCAGTGGCGTCGTTCTCTGTCGTGCGCGCAGGTGGTGTAGACGGAGCCGTTTACCTCATCGTGAACATCGCGTTGGTCATCACCGGCCTGGTCCTTTTGGTGATGGCCGCCCGGAGTGCGGGACGAAACTAACAGTGCAGCGCCCGGCCAGTTTTTCTCGATCCTCGCGCTCGGGATGCCGACGCATCATTTCATGGGGGTCGCGGCGTGAAGTGAGCGGCGTGAACTGACTGCGCGCGTTTCGTCTCGCTCGGCTGCGCCGGGCTCGCTCAACGAACGGGTGGAACTAGACCCGCTCTCGCCAAGCAATTCCGCGCCCAGCAATCCGTCTCCCGGCCTCCTCCGCCGCGACCGGCTCCCCCACGTCCGCGCCGACCTCGAGCCCGACGACCGAGTGCACGATCGTCCCGTCATACACGTGCACGAGGTTGTAGCCCTGCGACGCATCATGCCCACGCGTGGCTCCGACCGGCTGAGCGAGATCCTGCCCGTACGCACTCGACGATGCAGCCGCCACCGGAATCCCGGCGAAGGTTCCGAACGACGGGTGATGCACGTGCCCCGACAGGATCCCCCGCACGTCCGACCCCGCCAGCACCGCAGCCAGCGCCGCCTGCTCGCGCAGCTCGACCGTGACCGCAAGGTCCAGCACCGTCGGCAGCGGCGGGTGATGGATCAGCAGCAGCGATCCCTCCGGCGCGGGCGTCGCCAGCTCCTCCGCGAGCCACTCCAGCTGTGCCTCATCCACCCGCCCCCAGTGCTCCCCGGGAACCGTTGAATCCAACACGATCACCCGCATCCCACCGAACCAGCGCACCTCGACAACGGCATCAGAAGATCCGCCGGCAAGCCCCAGCTCCGCCCGCATCGCCCCGCGCTCATCGTGGTTGCCCATGGCCCACACGACTTCACACCCCAGCGCATCCACCGCCGGCGACACCAGCTCCCGCAGCCGCCGGTACGACGACGCGTCTCCTCGATCCGCGAGATCCCCCGTGAACAACAACGCATCAGGACGAAGCCCCGAAGACACCAACCGGTCCAGCACCGAAGACAGGTTCGCATCGGCATCCGCCCCACTGCCGTACAGCGGCGCGCGTTCACCGGGAAGGTGCGTATCGGAGATGTGCACAAAGGTGTGCGATGGGCGAGAGTGTTCGGTGAGGATCATTTCTCTTCCAGTGAGACGACGAACAGTTACAGAAAAGTCAGACGGGAGCGGCGGTCGACCCGGGCACGAGAGTCCCGACGAACGGCTGCCGCACGGTCGGCGTGGAGTCGGCGTCAGAACTCAGAAGAAGCTGCATCGTCTCCACAGCCGCGGCAGCAACAGCCTCGACCGGAATCCGCAGCGTCGTCAGCCCCAGCAGGTCTGCACCGGGCAGGATGCCATCACACCCCGTCACGCTCACGTCGCCGGGCACAGACAACCCCGCAGCACGCAGAGCGCGCATGACCGCGAGCTGCCGGTAGTCCGATGCGCACATCACTGCCGTGGCCCCGTCGCGCACGGCATCCAGAGCCTCATCCACTCCATCGGTCGGCGCAGCCCCCGCAGACACCAGAGTCACCGACGCCCCGCCGTCGACCAGAGTCGCCGACATCGCCGATGCCCGCAGATGCTCGGCGAACGAGACATCCTCCGCGCCAGAGAGCACGACCACACGCCGGTGCCCGAGTGACAAGACATGCGAGGCCAAGAGACGCCCATGCTCCGGATCGTCATAGTGCGCGGTATGAATCCGCTCCGCCGTCTCGACCCGCCCCGCGCGTACGATCGGCACCTGGTCGGCGAACGGCTCGAGCTGCGCGGCCGTGATGCCACCGGTCGCGACGATCAACCCCGCCACCCGCATCCCGAGCAACCGGTGCAGCGCGTTCACCTGCTCGGCGCCCTGCACATCCGCGCCGATCGTCACAGTCACGAGGTCTAGGCCACGCCGGTGCGCCTCGTCCTGCAGCCGCGAGAACAGCAGACCGTAGGCCGGGTTGCTTGCGTCGCGCAGCATGAGCCCGACGGTTCCGGTGCGGCCGGCGGCGAGCTCGGCGGCCATCGTGTTGCGCACGTATCCAAGGCGTTCGGCGGCAGCGACGATGCGCTCCTGTGTCTCGGGAGCGAAACGCCCCTCGCCCTTCAGCGCCCGGGTCGCGGTCGCCCGGGAGACCCCGGCCGCCGCGGCCACATCGCTGATCGTCACCCGCAGTGCGGGCCGGTCACCCGTCGAACTCACGCGCGCGCCTTCTTGGCCTTGCGGGGCGCTCCGGCGCGCGAACCTCGTCCATACACGAGATACATGGTGACACCCATGATGATCATGAGCAGCACTGTATAGACGAACGTGATCGGCATCGCGTCGAGGTTGTTCTCGCCGCGCGTGCTTTCTTGGATCGCGACACCGAGCGGCTTGAACAGCGGGTGGTAGAGGAAGATCGCCGCGTCGTAGTCGTCGAGCAGGCTGTTGAAGTTCAGTGCCGTGATCGCCGCAGCGGTCGGCAGCACCAGCGGCACCAGCACCTTGCGGAACGTCGTCAGCGACTTCGCCCCAAGGATGCGCGAGGCGTCTTCGAGCGAGTCGGGCACCGACGCGAACCCGGCCTTGAGCAGGCGCAGCGTGAACGGGATCTTCACGCAGATGTAGGCGATGAGCAGCAGGATCGGCGTGCCGGTCAGCACCAGCCCGCCCACGATCGCCCGCGGCTCGTCGAAGGCGGTCACCAGAGCGAGCGCGATCAGCACGATCGGGAGGATCCACGGGATGTGCAGCACGTACTCGATCGCGGTGGTCAGCAGGTTGCGGTGCTTCTGCAGCATCCGCGCCACGAACAGCAGCCCTCCGACGACGACGATCGAGGCCACGGCGCTGTAGACGACGCTGACGATGAACGGACGGATCGCCTCGGCGCTCGAGAACACGGTGACGTAGTTGTCGAGCGTGAAGCTGTCGAGGGTGATCGACCCGGCGAGGATGCTGCGCGCATCGACGAACGAGAAGATCACGATCAGCACCACGGGGATCAGGTAGATCACCCACAGCAGGTACGCGATGACGTGCACGATGACGTTTGCGAACGGGTTGCGGATCCTCTGCTTCTGGATCGGCGTCGCCACCTTGGCAACCGAGAAGTACACGCCCGACTTCTCGAAGCGGTTCATGATCGCGAGCAGGATGATTGTCGCGATGCCGAGCACGATCGCCAGCAGCGCTGCGATGTCACGCGTGATGGGGCTGCGCGAGAGGTCGATGATCAGCGGCGCGACTGTCTGGAAGTCCGGTCCGCCGAGCACGAGCGGAGCCGTCAGCGCCCCGAGCCCGATGAGGAACGTCAGCACCGTGACGGCGAACAGCATCGGCTTCATCACCGGCAGCACGATGCGGCGCAGGATGGTCCACGTCGAGGCGCCCATGAGCTTCGCCGCCTCGATCGACGCGTAGTCGACCTTGCCGAGGGACGACGAGAGGAACAGCATGTGGTTCGTCGTGGTCGCGAACGTCATCACGAAGACCACGGCGAAGTACCCCGAGAACCAGTCGCGGTCCATGTCGGGCCACACGTTGACCATCATGTTCGTGAAGAACCCGAACCGGCCGTAGATGAAGTTGTAACCGGCGGCGAGCACGATGCCGCCGTAGATCAGGGTCGTGGCATAGCCGAGCCAGAGGATCTTCGCGCCGCGCACCTGGAAGTACTTCGTCACCAGCACGATGAACACACCGACCACGTTGACCGTGATCGACAGGGTGATCGCCAGCAAGAAGCTGTTGCCGAGCGTCTTCAGCGCCCGCTCGCTGCCGAACAGCTTCTCGACGGCGCGGATGCTGAACTGCCCGTCGGGGAAGAACGTGACCCCGAGCAGGGCCGCGTTCGGCAGCACGAGGAACGCGGCTGCGAACCAGATCACGATGATGCCTGTGATCCACGCGAGCGGCGAGCGCAGCATCGCCTTCACGCTGCCGGGCTTTCCTCTCTTGCGGGTCCGCGGTCCCGGCGTCTGACCCTCGACGACCGCGTGGGTCGTCAAGGAGCCGGCTTCTCCGGTCACGGCCGCTGACGGCGGGACCGCGGGGTCTGTGTGGTTCTGGGGTGTCTGCGGGTTCTGGGGCGTCGACATGTCACGCCGCCGGATACTGCAGAATCCAGCGGGGGTCGACGTCGACGCGCACCGCGTCGCCCGGGTTCCACTGTCGGGCGCTCGCCGCAGCCGGGACGCTGACGCGCAGCGCAGCATCCGCAGCCTTCACCGTGTAGACGCTGTGGCTGCCGTGGTACGTGCGATCGACGATGATGCCATCGAGCGAAGCGGATGCCGTCGAGCTGTCTCTCGCTTCGGCGAGGTGCAGCTTCTCGGGCCGCACATAGCTCTCGGCCGTGGCATCGAGCGCTGCACCGAGGCTCGTGATCTGCGACGGGCTGAGGCGGTTGTTCTCGCCGATGAAGCGGCAGACGAAGGGCGTCGCGCTGCGGTCGTAGATCTCCTCGGGAGTGCCGACCTGCTGCAGAGTTCCGGCATCCAGCACGGCGATGCGGTCACTCAGGGTGAGTGCCTCTTCCTGATCGTGCGTGACGTAGACCGTGGTGACACCGACCTCGTGCTGCAGGTCTTTCAACTGTTCGCGCAGCTGCACGCGCAGCTTGGCGTCGAGGTTCGACAGCGGCTCGTCGAGCAGCAGGATGCTGGGGGTCAGCGCGAGGGCGCGGGCGATCGCCACGCGCTGCTGCTGCCCACCCGAGAGCTCCGACACGTTCTTCTCGAGCTGGCTCGGCGCGAGACCGGTGCGGTCGGCGATCTCGTCGACGCGGCGGCGCTGCTCGGCCTTCGACGTCTTCTGGATCGACAGGCCGAACGCGATGTTCTCGCGCACGTTCATGCTCGGGAAGAGTGCGTAGTTCTGGAACACCATTCCCACGCCGCGCTTCTCACTCGGCACGCGCGTGACGTCGCGGCCGTTGATGTGGATGCGTCCGCCGGTCGGCTCGACGAATCCGGCGAGGGTGCGGAGAGCGGTGGTCTTGCCGCATCCGGACGGACCCAGGAGGGTGAAGAACTCACCCTCCCGGATCTCCAGATCGAGGTGCGAGACCGCGCGGTGATCGCCGAACGCGACCTCGACATCTTCGAAACGGATCATGCTGTCTTTCCGGCTAGGTGGTGAAGAGGGGTTGAGTGCGATCAGCCGATGTACTCGAGCGTGACCTTCTCGACCCAGGCCCCGAGGTTCTCGCTCACGAAGCCGAAGTCGATGTCCTGACGGTCGAGGGTGCCCATGAGCTCGACGACCTCGGGGTTGGCCTGCTCGACCGCGCCCTCGTTGACGGGCATCGCGTTGAACTCGGCCGCGAACTCGCCCTGCACCTCGGCGCTGCCGAACCAGTCGATGAACTCCTGCGCCTTGGCCTCGTTGCCGGTGCCGGTGATCTGCGCGATCTGCTCGGTGACATACGGCACGCCGTAGTCGGGAACGATCATGCCGGTCTTCGTGCCGTACTCCTCGTCACGCGCGGCGATGCCGCTCGAGGGCAGCACGCCGTAGTCGACCTCGTCACGCGTGATGCGGGCGTAGAGGTCGGTGCCCTGAACCGCCGGCGAGCCGTTCGCGTAGTACGACTCCACGAGCTCCCAGCCCTCGTCGCTGACGCCGAGGTCGCCGTCCTCGTCGAGGTGACGCGACAGCATGCTGGCGAGCATGAGCTGCGGGGTGGCCTCGCCGAGCGCCGGGTTGACCTCGTAGCGGCCGGCGTACTTCTCGTCGGTCCAGAGCTCCTCCTCGTCGGAGGGGGCGTCGGTGATGGTGTTCTCGTCATAGACGGTGACGATGGCCTGCTCGACGAGCGGCCAGAACGCGCCGTCGGCGGGGTCGCCCGCGTCGGCGGGAACCTCACCGCTCCACTCGGGCTCGTAGGCGGTGATCGCCTCTTCGGCCTTGAGCTGCTCGAAGAACATGTTGTTCAGACCGAACACGACATCGCCGACCGGGTTGTTCTTCTCGGCGATGATGCGGTTGGTGAGGTCGGCGCCGCCGAGGCCCACGATCTCGATGTCGATGCCGGCCTCGGAGGCCTGCTCGGTGATCCACTCACCACGGCCGTCGCTGTTCGAGTTCGTGTAGACGATGAGGGTCGCATCGGAGCCGCCGTCGCTGCTGCCGTCGCTGTCGCCGCCGTCGGATTCGGTGCTGCCGCCCGCGCATCCGGTGAGGGTCACGGCCGCCACGGCCGCGATACCCAGGAGAGACCAGCGCTTCTTTCGGATGTCGACCATGGTCGCCTTTCTCGTCATCGAGGTGTGTCTGATCTGACTGTACCCCGGCTTTGTGGTTTCTGTACAACGATTTGTGTGTTTCGTAGCCGCGTTCGCGCGACCGCACTCAAAGTAGGTGGCGGAGATGAACTGCGGGGGAGCGCGGGGTGAACTGTCGGAGGTGCGCGACGTTGGTCGCGGACAGTCGTCATGGATGCCGGTGTACTGCTTCGCGAGACGGTGAGTCCCCGCCTGGCAACGAGTCGACGAGTGGGTACATTCATCCCGTGCAACTCGAATCCCTCGCAGACATCGTCGCTGCGCTCACCGCATTCGGGGCGCGCTTCGTCGCGTCAGGGATCCGATGATGCGCGCGGCCCGGTTGCATCCTCGCGCAATCCCCGAGCTGTCGTCTGCGGCTGTCATGATTGACGCCATGGCCATCTCGATGCTCGACAGGGCGATCTACTCCTACGCGGACGTCGATCGCCTCGTTGGCCTGCATGGTGGTACCGCTCGCCGCTGGCTCGATGGTTACACGAGGGCGGGGAAGTTCTACGAGCCGATCCTTCGCGAAGCGTCGAAGGGAACCGAAGTCGTCACCTGGGGCGAGATGGTCGAAGCTCGACTTCTCGCCGAGTTCCGAAGCCGCGACGTCACCGTTCAGAAACTGCGTCCGGCGATCGAGCAGCTTCGGGAGCGGTTCGGACGGTATCCGCTAGCGCTCGCGCAGCCTTTTCTCGAAGTCGAAGGTCGAGAGCTCGTGCAGATCGTCCAAGAGCAGGTCGGGCTTGATCGATCCCTTCAACTCGTGGTGGTGCGCAACGGGCAGAGCATGCTCACTGCGGCGACCGAACGATTCAGCGACGCGGTGGAGTATGTGGACGGCGTCGCGGGAAGCATCCGACCCGATCCGCGCACCCCTTTCGTCGTCATGGATCCGGCGCGTACTTTCGGTCAGCCCGCGGTGCGAAACGTACGCACCGAGATCCTTGCCGGAGACTTCAGGGCCGGCAGTTCGCGCGACGAGCTCGCTGACCTCTACGACTTGACTCTCGACCAAGTCGACGAGGCATTGCGCTTCGAGCTCATCGTCGGCAGCGACCGAGCAGCGTGATGACTCCGTTCTCGCCGGTGTATTTCGCTGACGAGAACACGCTGGGTCTGGCGAAGGTGCTTCGGCGCTCCGGGCGAGAGGACTTCTTGTCTCCCGGGCATCCGGATCTCCCCGAAGTGCCCCTCGGTGCTCTCGATCTCGAGTGGATGCCGATCGTCGGGGAACGAGGCTTTGTCGTCGTGACGCGAGACAGACGCATCCGCACGCGACCCGCCGAGCTTGCCGCCTACCGCGAGCACGGAATCCGATCGGTGTGGATCGGTGCCAAGAGGGACATGCGACCAGACGAGCAGGCCGCTCTCTTTCTGCGCCACGAGGAGCGGATCGTGAGGGAGATCATCAAACGAGGGGCCGGGCCATGGGCGCTCTCGTTGACCGTGACCGGACCCCGTCCGATGCGCCTCGGCGAGGCCTGATCCACCGGGTGGATCACCGGATACCGATCCGCCCGTCATCCCCTGAGGCCCACACTCCGTAGCGAGACCCAGGTCCTGGCCGTGGGTTTCGCCACAGAAGATGGGTCTCGCCGGTTCGGTCTGTGATGCGGCTCGGTGTTCCCCGAGACCCACATCCCCTGACGAGACCCACGTCGTGCACCAGGGTCTCGCCGCAGAACATGGGCCTCGCCCGAGCAAGCCACCCACAGAACATCCCAGCTCAGCCCTCAAAACCCACCCAAAACCCCCGCGGCCCCGCATGACGATCCTGTTACAGAACGGCCGCTCCCCACAATCCTCGGCTAGAAAAGATCCACCAGTACAGTTGTACATTGCACTGTCATGGGGTTCTATGGAAACCATTCGCAATGGCGCAATCGACAGAAAGGTCTGGTCTCGTGACCGCATCTCGTAGGCTTCCCGCATTCATCGCCGCGGCCGCCGCATCCGCTCTGCTCGTCTCCGGTTGTTCTGCAGGCGGAGGCGGCTCCGATGCCTCCCAGCCCGGCACCGACGGAACGCCCCAGTCGGGTGGCACCGTGCACATGCTGCAGAACGCCGACTTCTCGTACCTCGACCCGTCGCGTGGGTTCGACGGCGGCGTCAACGCGTTCTACCGCCTGATCTACCGCGGCCTCACCATGCAGGCCGCCGGTGACGCCGACGACCCGAACAAGATCGTTCCCGACCTGGCCGAGAAGCTCGGCGAGGCGTCGGAAGACGGCCTGACGTGGACCTACACGCTCAAGGACGACATCTTCTTCGACGACGGCACCCCCATCACCTCCGAGGCCATGAAGTTCGGCATTTCGCGCGCGTGGGACCCCCAAGTCGGCATCGGCTCGCCCTACCTGCGTCAGGTCATCGACGCCCCCGAGGACTACCAGGGCCCCTACGTCTCGGGCGACCTGCCGACGATCGAGACGCCCGACGACAAGACCATCGTCTTCCACCTGAAGAAGCCGTTCCCCGAGTTCGACAACGTGCTCGCGCAGCCCAACGCCGTGCCGTTCCCCGAGGGCACCGGCGCCGGCGACGAGTTCATCAAGGACATCATCGCCTCGGGCCCCTACACGCTGGCCGAGTACACCCCGGGCAGCTCGATCGTTCTCGAGCGCAACGAGTACTGGGACGACGCGACCGATGACGTGCGCAAGGCCTATCCCGACAACTGGGAGTTCGAGATCGGCATCGACCCCGCCACGATCGACGAGCGCATGATCGCCGGTCAGAGCGACGACCAGAACGCGATCTCCGGCACCGTCAGCGCGGCCACCCTGCCCCGACTGCAGACCCCGCAGCTCAAGGACCGCGCGATCACGGCGGATGCCTTCTGCACGACCTACATGTCGATGAACACCACCAAGGCCCCGTTTGACAACGCCGACGTGCGCACCGCGATCAACTGGGCGATCGACCGCTCGGCACTGGTCAACGCGTCAGGCGGCACGCAGCTCGCCGACCCGGCGTACACGATCATCCCGCCGGTGGTCTCGAGCTTCAAGGACTTCAACCTGTGGGAGTCCGAGGGCGACAAGGGCGACACCGAGAAGGCTCAGGAGCTGCTCGACGCGGCCGGTCTCTCCGACGGGTTCGAGTTCACGCTCGACATCCGCTCGCAGCCGCTCATGCAGGGGCAGGCCGAGGCGATCCAGCAGGCTCTCGAGCCGCTCGGCATCACGGTCAACCTCAACGTGATCGACACCTCGATCTACTACGAGACCATCGGCACCCCGGCGCAGCAGAACGACGCTGCGATCACCGGTTGGTGCCCCGACTGGGCCTCGAGCGCCAGCACGATCATCCCGCCGCTGTTCGACGGACGGAACATCTTCGAGAAGGGCAACTCCAACCTCGCCCAGATCAACGACCCGGCCATCAACGACCGCATCGACGAGATCACCGCGATGACCGACGTCGACGAGGCGAAGACCGCGTGGGGCGACCTCGACGAGCAGATCATGGGTCTCTCGCCCATCGCGCCGCTCGTGTTCAGCAAGGGCATCTTCCTGCCGGGTGAGAACATCGCCGGCTACTACCCGAGCACCAGCCTGACGGACCTGACGATCATCGGTCTCAAGGACCCCTCGAAGGGCTGAGCATGACCTTCAGCTCGACATCGCTCGAGTCCGAAGCCACGCCGGCGGGGGACTCCAGTCTCGAAACGACACTGGAGTCACCCCCGGCCTCTGGCCGGCGGCTGCTTCGCGCGTTCCTGACCGACTGGGGAGCCATGCTCTCCAGCGCCTACATCCTGCTCATCATCCTGATGGCGATCTTCGCGCCGCTGCTGACGATGCTGAGCGGATGGGGCCCGTACCAGTTCGACCAGTCGGCGATCGACCCGAACCTCGGTGCCATCCCGATCGGACCCTTCGGCGGCATCAGCGCCGAGCACTGGTTCGGCGTCGAGCCCGGCAGCGGTCGCGACATCTTCGCCCGCATCGCCTACGGTGCCCGCGTCTCGATGACGGTCGCCCTCTCGGCGACGCTCCTCACCACGGTGATCGGCGTCGTGATGGGCCTGCTCGCCGGCTACTTCGGCGGACTCATCGATCTCGTGATCTCCCGCGTCATGGAGTTCCTGATGGCGTTCCCCGCCCTCATCTTCATGATCGCGATCCTCTCGGCACTCCCCGCCGACAACCGCGTCTTCCTGCTCGTGGTCGTCATCTCGCTCTTCGGCTGGCCCTACCTCGCCCGCATCGTGCGCTCGCAGACCCTCTCGCTCAAGGAGCGCGAGTTCGTCGAGGCCGCCAAGGCATCCGGTGCGACCAGCGTGCGCATCATCTTCCGCGAGATTCTGCCCAACCTGCAGTCGACGATCATCGTCATGGCGACCCTCGCGGTGCCCGGCTACATCGGCACCGAAGCGGGGCTCTCGTTCCTCGGCGTCGGTGTGGTTCCGCCGACTCCCAGCTGGGGCCAGATGATCGCCGCGGCGACCCCCTGGTACGCCGTCGACCCGATGTACTTCGTGATCCCCGGCGCGTTCCTCTTCCTCCTGGTGCTGTCGTTCACGACCCTCGGCGACCGCATCCGCACCATCGCCACCAGTGGGGAGGCCCGCTCATGATCCGCATCGTCGGCTCACGCCTGCTCGGCATGCTCGTCGTGCTGTTCCTGGTGACTCTGTTCACCTACGCGATCTTCTTCCTGCTCTCGGCGGATCCTGCCGTGCAGATCTGCGGCAAGAACTGCACGCCCGAGCGCATCGAGCAGATTCGCCTGAACCTCGGCCTGGACCAGCCCTTCTGGACCCAGTTCTGGGGCTACGTCGGCGGCCTGTTCACCGGCCGCACCTTCATGGTCGCCGGTGCCGCGGTCGAGTGCGCGGCCCCGTGCCTCGGCTACTCGTTCCAGACCAGCCAGCTGGTCGGCGACATGATCGTGCAGCGCCTGCCCATCACCGCGACCATCGCGATCGGCGCGGCCATCCTGTGGCTGCTCGGCGGTGTCGTGGCCGGTGTGCTCAGCGCGGTGAAGGAGGGCAAGTTCCTCGACCGGTTCTTCGCCGGGCTGACGCTCGGCTCGATGTCGATCCCGAACTACGTGCTCGCGCTCGCGCTGCAGTTCATCTTCGTGGTGGCGCTCGGCTGGCTGCCGTTCCCGCAGGCCGTGAAGTTCTCGGATGACCCGGTGCAGTGGTTCCTCAACTTCATCCTCCCGTGGATAGTCCTGGCGGTCGGCTATGCGGCGGTCTACACGCGCCTCACCCGCGCGAACGTGATCGACACCCTGCAGGAGAACTTCGTGCGCACCGCGCGGGCGAAGGGTCTGCAGCCGGGGCTCGTCTGGCGCCGTCACGCGCTGCGTCCGGCGCTGACCCCGATCGTCACGATCTTCGGAATGGATGTCGCGGGCCTGCTCGGCGGCGCCGTGATCACCGAGACGGTGTTCGGCCTGAACGGCGTCGGCAAGCTCACCGCCGATTCGATCACCGCCAACGACCAGCCCGTCATCATGGCCGTCACCCTGCTGTCGGCGTTCTTCGTGATCATCGGCAACATGGTCGTCGACCTGCTGTACACCGCGATCGATCCGCGCGTCCGGACGGGGGCCACCGCATGACCGACACCGAGAACACGACCTCGAACACCGGCCCGCTGCTGTCGGTGCGCGACCTCACGGTCTCGTTCCGCACGGCCCGGGGCCCGGTCAGCGTCGTGAAGAACCTCGAGTTCGACGTGCCGCGGGGCGGCGCGCTCGGCATCGTCGGCGAATCGGGATCGGGCAAGTCGATGACGAGCCTCGCGATCATGGGCCTGCTGCCCAAGGGCGGCACCGCCACCGGGTCGGTGCGGTTCGACGGCTCGGAACTGATCGGGATGCCGGAACGCGAGAAGCGTCGCATCCGCGGTGACCGCATCGCGATGATCTTCCAGGACCCGCTCTCGTCGCTGAACCCCTATTACAAGGTCGGCACGCAGATCGCCGAGGCGTATCTGTCGCACCGCAGCGGAGTCTCGCGCAAGCAGGCGCGCGCGGTCGCGATCGAGGCGATGGAGCGGGTGCACATCCGCGACGCCGCCCGTCGCGTCGACCATTACCCGCATCAGTTCTCGGGCGGCATGCGCCAGCGCATCATGATCGCCATGGCGCTGAGCATGGAACCCGACCTGATCATCGCCGACGAGCCGACCACCGCGCTCGACGTGACGGTGCAGGCGCAGATCCTCGACCTGCTCGACGAGATCCGCGCCGAGACCGGCGCGGGACTCATCCTCATCACCCACGACCTCGCCGTCGTGAGCGAGGTCACCGACCAGATCGTCGTGATGCGCGCGGGCGAGACCGTCGAACGCGGCGCGGTCGAGCAGGTCTTCAGCGACCCGCAGGCCGACTACACCCGGCGTCTGCTCGACGCCGTGCCGCGCATCGACGACGAGATCGGCGTGCTGCGCACGACCGAGATCACCGTGCAGGACGGGAGAAGCGCATGACAAACACCACGACACCCCTGTTCCGCGGCACCGACCTGGTGAAGGAGTTCGCCACGGGCTCGGCAGGGCCGCTCGGAAAGTCGAAGACCTTCCGTGCCGTCGACAACGTCTCTCTCGAGGTGCACCGCGGCGAGACGCTCGCCGTGGTCGGCGAGTCGGGCTCGGGCAAGTCGACCACCGCGCGACTCGTCGCCCGCCTGATGGATGCCACCAGCGGCACGCTCGAGTTCGAGGGCGCCGACGTCACCCGCGCGAAGGGCTCGGAGCTGCGGGAGTTCCGCGGCGCGGTGCAGGTGATCTTCCAGGACCCGTACTCGTCGCTGAACCCCAAGCACACCGTCGAGCGTCTGGTGACGGCGCCGCTCGTGTATCAGGGACGCAAGATCCCCGGCGGCGCGCGCGCCTTCACCCGCGAGCTCATGGAGCGCGTGGGCCTCAACCCGATGCACTCCGAGCGCTATGCCTCGCAGTTCTCGGGCGGTCAGGCGCAGCGCATCGGCATCGCGAGGGCGCTGGCCGTGCGACCCAAGCTCGTCATCTGCGACGAGGCCGTCTCGGCTCTCGACGTGTCGGTGCAGGCGCAGGTCATCAACCTGCTGCGCGACCTGCAGTCCGACGAGGGCTTCGGCTACCTCTTCATCGCGCACGACCTCGCGGTCGTACGGCAGATCGCGACCCGCGTGGCCGTGATGTCGCAGGGCGCGATCGTCGAGACCGGCATGCGCGACGAGATCTTCGAGCGACCCGAGCATGAGTACACGAAGACGCTGCTGCAGGCCGTGCCGCGCATCAATCCCGAGTGGGATGCTCGGCGCCGCACGGCCGAGGCGGCGCGTGCAGGTCAGAACCCGGATGCTGTCGCCGCCGCCTCGAGCACGGAGGAGACCCGATGACCCGCACGACGACGACCGCCACCCCGACGGCGCAGTACATGCTGCCCGGCATCCGCGTCCGCGAGTACCGCACGACGGCACCGCTCGACTGGCACGCCCCCGACGGCGAGACCATCGAGCTCTTCGTGCGCGAACTCGTCGACCCGGCATCCGACACCGCCGACCGTCCGCTGCTGACCTACCTGCAGGGCGGACCCGGCGGTGCGAACCCGCGCCCTCTCGGGCGTGACGGCTGGATCGACGAGGCGCTGAGCGACTACCGCGTCGTGCTCGTCGACCAGCGTGGCACCGGGCAGAGCACGCCGGTGGATGCCGCGATCGTCGCCGAGCGCGGCGATGCGGGCGGCGAGTACCTCGCGTGCTTCCGCGCCGACTCGATCGTGCGCGACCTCGAGCACGTGCGCACCTCGCTCTACGACGGGCGTCGCTGGGCGACCCTGGCACAGAGCTTCGGCGGCTGGATCACGATGACCTACCTGTCGTTCGCCCCCGAGGGGCTGACGGCGAGCTACATCTGCGGCGGAGTGCCCGGCATGCCCCCGCGGGCGAGCGAGGTCTACCGACGCACGTTCGACCGGGTGGAGGCCAAGACGGCCGAGTTCTACCGGCGCTTTCCCGACGACGAGGCCGCCGTCGCGCGCATCGCCGACCGGCTGGCCGCGGGCGATGTGCGTCTGCCCGACGGCGACCTGCTGACGGTCAGGCGCTGGCAGTCGCTGGGCATCGACTTCGGCATGAAGCCGGGTTTCGAGCGCCTGCACTGGCTCGTCGAGAAGGCGTTCGTGCGCCCCGGTGAGCTGTCGACGGGCTTTCTGCAGGACGTGATGGCGCTGTCCTCGAGCGCCGGCAACCCGCTCTTCTGGACTCTGCAGGAATCGATCTACGGCGACGAGCAGAGCGGCGCGACCGCGTGGGCGGCGCAGGCCGAGCGCGAGCGGCGCCCGCGGTTCGACGAGGCCCGCCGGCCGCTGCTGTTCACCGGCGAGATGGCGTTCCCGTGGATGTTCGACGAGGTGCGCCTGCTGCGCGGGTTCCGCACCGCCGTCGACCAGCTCGCCGCGAAGACCGACTGGTCGCCGCTCTATGACGCCGCGGCTCTGCAGAGCAACGAGGTGCCGGTGGCTGCGGTCGTCTACTTCGACGACATGTACGTCGACTCCGGTCTGCAGCTGCAGACGCTCGCGGGCGTCGGCAACTCGCAGTACTGGGTGACCAACGAATACGAACACGACGGGATCGGATCGGGCCGCACGCTGACGCGCCTGAGAGAACTCGTCCGAGACCGCGGAGGAGAGCGCGCATGAGCGACACGACCACCGGATCACGCCCGCCGTATGCGGGAACCCGTTACCCGAGGCTGGCTCAGATCCCCGCCTTCCGCGAGTTCATCGCGCAGGGCTGGGACGAGGTGCCCACACGCCCCGATCTGCCGGCCGGCACGGCCCAGGCCGCGGCCGAGCACCGCGAGCGCCTGAGCGCAGCGATGCCCGGGCAGACCCTGGTGCTGAGCTCGGGCATCGCCCCGGTGCGCAACGACGACTCGTCGTACGGCTTCCGCGCCGACAGCAGCTTCGTGTGGGCGACCGGCTGTCAGACCGAGGACGCGACCCTGGTGATGTGGGCGCGACCGGGCGGCCACGACGCCGTGCTCTACATGCCCGCGCCGTTCCGCCCCGGCGACGACGGCTTCTTCAGCAACGCACTGCACGGTGAGCTCTGGGTCGGCCCGTCGGCCGGCCTCGCGGAATGGGCCGACGAGCTGCAGGTGACGGTCGAGCCCCTCGACGCACTGCCCGCCCGCGCCGCCGACCTGCGCGGCGCGCTCGCCGCCCGCTCGGCCGCGGCGCTGGCCGCCGAACACGGCCTCGAGGTCTCGGCCGATGTCGAGCGCACCCTCTCGCGCCTGCGCATGATCAAGGACGAGTGGGAGATCGGTCAGCTGCGGCTGGCGATCGACGCGACCGTCGCGGGCTTCGCCGCCGTGGCCGCCGAGATCCCGCGCGCGATCTCTGACGGCCTGGGCGAGCGCTGGCTGCAGGGCACGTTCGACCGCCACGCCCGCACGCACGGCAACGGACCCGGATACTCGACGATCGTCGGCTCGGGTTCGCACGCGCCGATCCTGCACTGGGTGCGCTGCGACGGCCCGATCCACCCCGACCAGGCGCTGCTGCTCGACATGGGGGTCGAGGCCCGCTCGCTCTACACCGCCGACGTCACGCGCACGGTGCCCGCCGAGGGCACGTTCAGTGCGGCGCAGCGCGAGGTGCACGACCTCGTCGAGAAGGCGCACCGCGCGGGGCTCGCGCAGATCCGGCCCGGCACGCCCTACCTCGACTTCCACTTCGCCTCGATGCAGGTCGTGGCCCAGGGCCTGCACGACTGGGGCCTGCTGCCGGTCTCGGTCGACGAGGCGCTGTCGCCCGAGGGACAGCAGCATCGCCGCTACCTCGCCTGCGGCATCGGCCATCACCTCGGCCTCGACGTGCACGACTGCAGTCAGGCGCACTACGAGGACTACATGGGTGCGGACCTCGAGCCGGGCGTCGTGATGACGGTCGAGCCGGGCCTCTACTTCCATACCCACGACCTCACGCTGCCGCCCGAGCTGCGCGGCATCGGCGTGCGCCTCGAAGACGACATCCTCGTCACGCCCACCGGATCCGAGGTGCTCTCCGACGGCCTGCCCATCGACGCCGCGGGTGTCGAGGAGTGGACGCAGCGGCACCGGGCCGCGCGATGACCCGGGGCAATGCGATGGCGTGGGACGCCGCGGTGACGGGGAGCGCGGCGGTCGCGGGGAATGCGGGTGCTCGTTCTGACGAGTACCCGTCGGCCACCGGCATCCTCTCCTCAGCCCAGCTGCGCCCGTTCCCGCTCGACCGCGTGCGCATCGGCGACGACAGCGTCTTCGCGCGGGCGAAGAACCAGATGCTGCACCTGGCGCGCGTGTACCCGGTCGATCGGCTGCTGGCCGTCTTCCGCGCGAACGCCGGGCTCGACACCCGCGATGCGCTGGCTCCCGGCAACTGGGAGGACTTCGGACACCCGCGTGAGCAGGCCTGGGGCGAGCACGACTATCCCGGGCGCGAGAGCGCGCAGACGGCGAACCTGCTGCGCGGGCACTACGCCGGTCACTTCCTGTCGATGCTGTCGCTCGCCTACGCGGGGGAGCGCGACGAGACGCTGCGCGCCAAGGTCGACGAGTTCGTCGCAGGACTCGGCGACGTGCAGCGTGCGCTCGCCGCGACCGGCCGCTACTCGCACCCGGGCTTTCTCGCCGCCTACGGCGAATGGCAGTTCTCCCGCCTCGAGGACTACGCGCCCTACGGCGAGATCTGGGCGCCGTATTACACGACCCACAAGATCATGGCGGGCCTGCTCGACGCCTACGAGCTGACCGGCAACGTCGAGGCGCGCGAGATCGCCGCGTCGATGGGCCACTGGGTGGCGCATCGACTGACGCGGCTCGATCACGAGCGCATCCAGCGCATGTGGTCGCTGTACATCGCCGGCGAGTACGGCGGCATGAACGAGACGATGGCCCGGCTGAGCGTCGTCGCCGATGAGCCGCTCTTCCTCGACGTCGCTCGGCTCTTCGACCAGGACGACCTGCTCGCGGCCGGCGCCGAGCGTCGTGACGTGCTCACCGACATGCACGCGAACCAGCACCTGCCACAGCTCATCGGATACCTGCACGAATACGACCTCACCGGCGAGCGCCGCTACCTCGACGCGGTGCTGGGCCTCTGGGATCAGATCGTGCCCGGTCGCACCTTCGCGCACGGCGGCACCGGCGAGAGCGAACTGTGGGGACCACCGAACACGGTCGCGGGCGACATCGGTCACCGCAACGCCGAGACCTGCGCCACCTACAACCTGCTCAAGATCGCGCGGCACCTGTTCGCCCTCACCCGCGAGGCGCGATTCATGGCCTATTACGAGCGCGGGGTGCTGAATCACATCCTCGCCTCGCGCCGCGATGTCGACTCCGACACGAGCCCCGAGGTCGCCTACATGTTCCCGGTGAACCCGGGCACGGTCGCCGAGTTCGACAACATCGGCACCTGCTGCGGCGGCACCGGACTCGAGAACCACGTCAAATACCAGGACACGATCTTCTTCACGTCTGCGGATGCCGAGCTGTGGGTCTCGTTCTTCGTGCCCGCGACGCTCGACTGGCGCGAGCAGCACGCGACGGTGCGAATGCAGACCACGCAGCCGCTCGGCGGCGTGACCGAGCTGCGCATCGACGGCGACGACGACTTCGTCGACGGCACCCCGCTGACGCTCCGCATCCGTGTTCCCGAGTGGACCGTCGGCATACCGAGCCTGAGGGTCGGCGACGAGACGATCACCGCCGCGCTCGACGACGGCTACCTGGTGGTGCGCCGGCCGTGGACCTCGGGCGAGGTGCTGCGCATCGAGACGCGCTCGGCGCTGCGAGCCGTGTCGACGCCCGACGACCCGACCCTGCAGTCGATCGAGTTCGGACCCTCGGTGCTGGTCGCGCGATCGGCGGCGACGACCGCCCTCGACCTTCCGCTCGCCCAGCGGCGCCGACTCGACGGCTCGGTGCGCGCCGATGTCTTTTCCGCGCCCTCCGGCACCGATTCGGCGGATGCGGTCGAAGCCGCGCTGCGCGCCGACGGCGCCGTGCACATCGACGGCGTGCGGTTCGAGCCGATCTGGACAGGCAGCGACGAGCGGTATCACATGTACGTGCGCGCGGCAGGAGCTCGCATCGGGTTCGTCGGCGCCGAGACCGAGGTGCCGGTGCGCGTGCGGCACGACGGAACCTCGCTGCTCGACGACGTGTGGCGCGAGCCCCTGCCCCAGACGCGCGCCGAGTTCCTCGACCGGGTCGCTGCGACCGCCGCCGCGGCTCGCCGCGATGGGCTGCTCTCGCAGGACGAGCTCGTCGAGGTGCTGCGCGCCGCCGTCACGGCCGACGTCGACGGCCTCGGTGTGCACCCAGGCGGTGCGGTGCTCGAGAGCGATACGGACTCAGGTGAAGCATCCGGTGACACGGCGGCGGTGACCTGGCGTGAGAGCGTCGATGCCGACGGCATCCGCGTGGTCGACTGGATCGTGCCCCCTGCGCTCGCCGCGGCGGCGATCGCCCCGGCCGTCGCGATCACGACCGGAGTCCTGCCCGCACCCTCGGGCTGGTTCACCGAGGTCCCGATGATCACCGTGACCGCCGACGACCTCTCCGGTGCCACGGGTTCCGCTGGTCTGCGCGTCGAGGTGTCGCTGGGCGAGGGCGACTGGATGCCGTACACGGCGCCGTTCCCGCTGCCCGGTGACGGCGAGCACCGGGTGCGCGCGCGAGCGACGGATGCCTCGGGGGCGACGGGCCATGCGTCGCGCGAGGTGGCCGTCGACACGGGTGCGCCGGTATCGCAGGCGACCGTGCGCCGACTCGGATCGAGCGTCGAGATCACTCTGACGGCGACCGACGAGGTGTCGGGGGTCGAGCGTATCCAGTGGGAGGGGCCCGGCACGTTCTGGGCGACGTTCCAGGAGGCGTTCGTGCGTGCGCTCAGCGACGAGGAGCAGATCATCGAGTTCGCGGCGACCGATCGCGCGGGCAACGAAGAGGCTCGTCAGAGGCTGATTCTGCCGCCTCGGGGAGACGCCTCGTGATGAATCGACGCGGGTCGTGGACAGGACCAGCCTCGACCACTAACATTGCAATTGTACTCACCACTCACCCTGGTGCCGAGGGGCGCCGTAAGCACAGGAGTTCTGACTCATGACCGAAAAGAAGCCCTGGCACGGCGTCAATCTCGCCACGACCCTGCCGATCAATCCGGACTTCTCCGTCAACTACGACGCCTACGCCGAGCACGTCCGCTTCACGACCGACAACGGCGTGACGGGCATCATCCCCAACGGCTCGCTCGGTGAGTACCAGACGCTCACCGAAGAAGAGCGCAAGCAGGTCTACCTCACCGCCGTCGAGGCGTCGCCCGAGGATGTGGCCGTGATCCCCGGTGTCGGTGCCTACGGCGCGATGGAGAGCGTGCGCTTCACCGAGCATGCGGCCGAGCACGGCGCACCCGCCGTCATGCTGCTGCCCCCGAACGCCTACCGGGCGAGCGACGACGAGGTCGTCGACCACTACCGCCGCGTCGCCGCCGTGGGCCTGCCGATCCTCGCCTACAACAACCCGATCGACACCAAGATCGACCTGCGCCCCGAGCTGCTCGCGCGCCTCTTCGACGAGGGCCTGATCGTCTCGGTCAAGGAGTTCTCGGGCGACGTGCGCAACGCCTACGCGATCCGCGAGCTCGCACCGGGTCTCGACATCTCGATCGGCTCCGACGACGTCGTGCTCGAGCTCGGCATCAACGGCGCCGTCGGCTGGGTGGCCGGCTACCCCAATGCCATCCCGGCATCCACCGTCGAGCTCTACAACCTGTCGACCTCGGGCGACCCCGCCAGCTGGGCCAAGGCGCACGAGATGTACCGCGACCTGCACCCGCTGCTGCGCTGGGACTCGAAGACCTGGTTCGTGCAGGCGATCAAGCTGTCGCAGGAGGTCGCGGGAGTCGCGCCCGCCGGCATCACGACCCGCCCGCCGCGCCTGCCGCTTCCCGACGAGGTGCGCACGCGTATCATCGCCGACACCGAGGCCGTTCTGGCCAAGGGCTACCGCTGATCCGGAGACACATCTCATGCGAGCACAACGCGTCTTCCACGCCGTCGACTCCCACACCGAGGGGATGCCGACGCGTGTGATCGTCGGCGGCGTCGGCGTGATGCCGGGGTCGACGATGGAAGAGCGCCGGCAGTGGTTCATGGCGAACAGCGATGACCTGCGCCTGCTGCTGATGAACGAGCCCCGTGGACACAGCGCCATGAGCGGTGCGATCCTGCAGCCGCCGACGCGACCGGATGCCGACTTCGGCGTGCTCTACATCGAGGTGTCGGGCTGCCTGCCCATGTGCGGTCACGGCACGATCGGTGTGGCGACCGTGCTCGTCGAGACGGGCATGGTCCCGGTCGTCGAGCCGGTCACCACGATCCGCCTCGACACACCGGCCGGCCTCGTGATCGCCGAGGTGCAGGTCTCCGACGGGCACGCCGACAGTGTCACCCTGCGCAACGTGCCCTCGTTCGTCGTCGCCCTCGACCAGGTCGTCGACGTGCCGGGGCTCGGGGCCGTCGAGTACGACCTCGCGTTCGGCGGCAACTTCTATGCGATCGTCTCGCTCGAGCAGGTCGGGCTGCCGTTCGACCGCGCGCACAAAGACGAGCTGCTCGCGGCGGGCCTCAGCATCATGGAGGCCATCGAGGCGAAGGGCGAGCCGGTGCATCCGATCGACCCGACCATCCGCGGCTGCCACCACGTCTACCTGAAGGCGCCGGGGTCGACCGCACAGCACTCGCGACACGCCATGGCCATCTACCCCGGCTGGTTCGACCGGTCGCCCTGCGGCACGGGCACGAGCGCCCGCATGGCGCAGCTGCACGCGCGGGGAGAGCTGCCGCTGGATCAGGACTTCGTCAACGAGTCGTTCATCGGCACCAGCTTCACCGGCCGCCTCGTCGAGACGACCGAGGTCGCCGGCATCCCGGCGGTCATCCCGACCATCACCGGCCGGGCATGGGTGACCGGCACTGCGCAGTACATGCTCGACCCGAGCGATCCCTTCCCGCAGGGGTTCGTGCTGTGACCTCTGTTCCCGTCATCGGCGTCGAGGAGATCGACGCGGCGATCGACCGCCGTGGTGCTGTCGACGCCATCGAGGCCGCGCTGCGCGAGGGCGTCGACATCGAATCGGACGCCCCGCGCCTGTTCAGCCCGCTCGACAGCGGCGAGTTCCTGCTCATGCCGACCCAGTCGCCCGAGCACGCGGGCATCAAGGTCGTCACGATCGCCCCGCACAACACCGACCTCGGGCTGCCGAAGATCCAGGCCTGGTACCTGGTCTTCGACGCCGAGACGCTGAGCCCTCTCGCGATCCTCGAGGGAGCCCACCTCACCATCCTCCGCACGCCCGCGGTCACGGCGGTCGCGATCCGGGGGATGCTGCAGGCCGACCCTCGCGGCGCGAAGGAGAGCATCGACTCACTCGCCGTGATCGGGTCGGGTCCGCAGGCAGAGGCGCACGTGCGCACGCTCGTCGACCTCATGCCGGTGGGCGCCGTGAGCATCGTGGGCCGAACTCCCGGCCGCGCGGCCCAACTCGTCGAGCGGCTTCGGGGGAGCGGCATCCGCGCGGCATCCGCGACGCGCGACGAGGTCGGCGCCGCCGACGTCGTCATCGCCGCGACCTCGTCGAGCACCCCGGTGCTGAGCCGCGGTGACGTCGGTGATCACGCCGTGGTGGGGGCGATCGGCTCGCACGGCACCGCGCATCGCGAGCTCGCCGGCGATCTGGTGACGGATGCCGATCTGGTCGTCGAGGCGAGGGCCTCGGCCTTGCGCGAGAACGGCAACCTGCTGCAGGCCCGCGACCTCGCCGAATGGCAGGCAGGTGCGCAGCCCGTGACGAATCTGCGAGAGTTGGTGGCGGGTGCCTTCGTGCGCCGCGAGGCTCGACCGGCGGTCTACACGGGCGTCGGGATGAGCTGGGAGGATCTCGCCGTGGTGGCGCGGATCCTGAGGTCGGCGCAGAGCGCTGATGCATCGCCTCGGAGAGGGAACACAGATGTCCGGAACTGACACCCGCAGCCTCGTGCGGCTCAGCAAGCAGCCCAGCGTGCGCGACACGGTCACCCGTGCCCTGCGATCCGCCATCATCAGCGGTGAGATGCAGCCCGGCCGCGTGTACTCGGCACCGAGTCTCGGTGAGGAGTTCGGCACCTCCGCGACGCCCATCCGCGAGGCGATGCTCGACCTGGTGCGCGAGGGGCTCGTCGTCGCGATGCCGAACCGCGGTTTCCGCGTGACCGAGGTGTCGTCGCACGACCTCGCCGAGGTGACCGAGCTGCGCCTGTTCCTCGAACCGCCCGCCGTCGAGAAGGCGACGCCGCTGATCCCCGAGAGCGCGTTCGCCGAGCTGCGCAGCAAGGCCGACGACATCGTCGCGGCGGCCGAGAGGGGAGATCTGGTCGAGTACCTGAGCGCCGACAGCGACTTCCACCTGGCGATCCTGCAGTACGCGGGCAACGCCAGGCTCACGCAGCTGATCCAGTCGCTGCGGTCGCAGACCCGCCTCTTCGGTCTCGCCGAGCTGTACGAGCGCGGTCATCTCACGAGCTCGGCCAAGGAGCACCACACGATCATGGATGCCATCGAGGACCGAGACGCGGTGCGTGCGCGCGACCTCGTGGTCTCGCACATCGAGCACGTGAAGGGCGACTGGTCGGGGCACACGGTGGGCGAACCCCACCCCGCGGAGGCGAACGGCTAGTGGGTCGATCGACAGCACGCGCCGACGTCGTGATCGTCGGGGCGGGGGTCGTCGGTGCCGCGACGGCGTATTTCGCCGCGGCATCCGGCCTTCGAACCGTCGTGATCGAGCGCGGTTCGATCGCCTCGGGAACCAGCAGCCGCTGTGAGGGCAACATCCTCGTCTCCGACAAAGAGGTGGGACCCGAGCTCGAGCTGTCGCTGTACTCGCAGCGCGTGTGGCGCGAGGATCTCGCCGAGCACGCCGGCCTGTGGGAGTTCGAGTCCAAGGGCGGTCTCGTCGTCGCCGGCAGCGCGGGGAGCATGGCGGGCCTCACCGCGCTCGTCGCGCACCAGCGCGAGCTGGGCATCCGGGCCGAGATCATCGACGACAACGCCGGGCTGCGCGAGGTCGAGCCCTACATCAACCCCGCGCTCGTCGGCGGCGCGTTCTACCCGGACGACGCCCAGGTGCAGCCGCTGCTCGCGACGCATCACCTGCTGCGCCTCGCGGTCGAGCACGGCGCCGAGCTGCACACACGCACCTCGGTGCACGGCATCCTCACCGAGCACGGTCGCGCCGTGGGCGTCGACACGTCGATCGGGCGCATCTCGGCCGGAGCCGTCGTCAACTGCGCCGGACCCTGGAGCGGTGAGGTCGCCGCCCTCGCGGGCGTGCACCTGCCGGTGCTGCCACGACGCGGATTCGTGCTCGTCACCGAGCCGGTGCCGATCACGGTGCATCACAAGGTCTACGCCGCCGAATACGTCGGCGACGTCGCGAGCTCGGATGCCGGGCTGCAGGTCTCGCCGGTCGTCGAGGGCACTCCGAGCGGCACGATCCTGCTCGGCGCCAGCCGCGAGCGCGTCGGTTTCGACCGATCGTTCTCGGCCGAGGCGGTCGCCCGCATCGCCGCGAGCGGTCTCGGCCTGTTCCCGGCGCTACGCGACGTGGGTGTGCAGCGCACGTACTCCGGATTCCGCCCGTACTGCCCCGATCACCTCCCGGCCATCGGAGAGGATGCTCGGATGCCCGGGCTCTGGCACGCCGCCGGGCACGAGGGCGCCGGAGTCGGCCTCTCGGTCGGCACGGGCAAACTGCTCTCGCAGGCGCTGCGGTCGGAAGCGACCGATCTCGACTTGGCTCCCTTCCGCCCCGAACGACTCGAAGGGCTCGTCGCCGCATGACCCGCACGCGCATCGACGGCACCGACCCCGTGAACAGTGCTGGGTCAGGCGCTGGCTCCGGTGCTGGATCCGTCACCAGCATCGACTTCGACGGCACCCCCGTGCCGTTCACCCCGGGGCAGACGATCGGCGGTGCCCTCGCGGGCGCCGGCATCGTGTCGTGGCGCACGACGCGTCGCGACCACGCTCCTCGCGGACTCTTCTGCGGCATCGGGGTCTGCTTCGACTGCCTCGTCACGGTCGACGGTGTGCGCAGCCAGCGCGCATGCCTCGTCGAGGCGTGCGCAGGACAGGACGTGCGCAGCGCCGACCCGGACGAGCCGCTGCCGGTGTCGGAGTTGCCGGTGTCCGAGTTGCCGGTGTCGGAGTTGCCGGTGTCCGAGCTGCCGGTGTCGGAGTTGCCGGTGTCGGAGCTGCCGTTGTCCGACGGCCGGAGTTCGGAGGAATCGCATGACTGAGCAGAGCATCCCGGCATCCGAGCCGTCTCTCGCCGATGTCGCCGTCGTGGGCGCGGGCCCCGCGGGGCTGAGCGCCGCGGTCGTCGCGGCCGAGCACGGCCTGCAGGTCGTGCTGATCGATGCCGGGCGGCAGACCGGCGGGCAGTACTGGCGTCACCCCGACGAGCGTCATCGCGATGCGTTCTCGGCGCCCGAGCACACCGGTCATCACGACTGGGCGCACTACACCGACCTGCGCGAGCGGCTCGCGGCATCCGTCGCCTCGGGTCGCCTTCGTCATCTCGCCGCGCGCCAGGTGTGGCGCACCGACGCCTTCGACGACCGGGTGGCGCTGCGCACCAGCTCGGTCGCCGGCACCGACAGCCTGCCCCTCGCCGAGCGCACCACCTGGGCGCGACGACTCGTGATCGCGACCGGCGCCTACGATCGCCAGCTGCCCGTGCCCGGGTGGACGCTGCCCGGGGTCATGGCCGCCGGCGGAGTGCAGGCCATGCTCAAGGCCAACCAGGTGCGGGCCGGGCGTCGTGCCGTGGTCGCGGGCACCGGGCCGTTCCTGCTCTCGGTCGCCGCCGGGCTCGCCGAAGCCGGGGTCGAGGTCGTCGAGGTGGTCGACGCCAACGCGCTCTCGCGATGGGCGGCCACCCCGCTGCGTGCTCTGCAGGAGCCGGGCAAGCTGTGGGAGGGCGTGCAGTACGCCGCCACCTTCCTGCGACACCGGGTGCCGCTCCGCACCCGCACGGTCGTCACCGCCGTGCGCGGCAGCGGCCGGGCGAAAGAGGTCGAGCTCGCGCGGGTCGACGGGGCAGGACGGGTGCGTCCCGGGTCGTCGCGCACCGTGACCGCCGATCTCGTCGCGTTCGGCTGGGGGTTCACCCCGCAGCTTGAGCTCGCCGTCGGGCTCGGGCTGCGCACCCGCATCGACGTCGACGGATCGCTCGTGATCGACGTCGACGACGACCTGCGCTCGTCGGATCGTCTCGTCTTCGCCGCCGGAGAGGTCACCGGCATCGGCGGTGCCATCGCATCCTGCGCCGAGGGCGAGCTCGCGGGCGCAGCCGTCGCGCAGGATCTGGGGTTCTCGACCGATCCGCGACGCATGGCACGGCACCGCCGGCGCTTGCGGCGCGGACGCCGCTTCGCGATCGGCATGCATCGGGCGAGCCCCGTTCCCGAAGCGTGGGACGAGTGGCTGACCCCCGACACCCACATCTGCCGGTGCGAAGAGGTCACCGCGGCCGAAGTGACCGACGCCGTCGACGGCCTCCGCGCCGACGACGCGAGAGACGTGCGTGTCACCGCGCGCCCGGGAATGGGTCTGTGTCAGGGGAGGGTGTGCGGATTCGCGCTCTCGAAGCTCGTCGCCACCGGCACGGGAGGCGTCGTCGACGCCCCCGCCCTCGAATCCTTGACCAATCGACAGGTGGGCGTGCCCGTCTCGCTCGGCGACCTCGCCGCGCTGGTGCCGCACCACCCGAACCAGGAGGAGTCATGACCATGCACGACACGTCTGACGACAACGTGGACCAGATCATCGACCGCGCCGCGAGCGCCTCGGAGCAGTGGAAGCGCGCCATCATCGCGGAGCGCACCCGGGCGCTCGACGCCGTGGCGGATGCTCTCGATCAGCACGCCGACGAACTGATCCCGATCGCGCAGCGCGAGACCCACCTCGCCGAGGCGCGGCTGCGGGGCGAGCTGCGCCGCACCAGCTTCCAACTGCGCATGTTCGCCGAGATGCTGCCCGAGGGGCTCTGGCTCGACGCCCGCATCGACCACGCCGACGCCGACTGGCCGATGGGAGCCCCGCGCCCCGATCTGCGCCGTCAGCTCGAGCCGATCGGGGCGACGCTCGTGTTCGCCGCGAGCAACTTCCCGTTCGCCTTCTCCGTCGCTGGGGGCGACACCGTGAGTGCGCTCGCCGCGGGCAACGCCGTGGTGCTCAAGGCCCATCACGGGCATCCCGACCTCTCGGCGGCGACGGCAGCCGTCGTGGTCGATGCGCTCGCCGAGGTGGGGGCACCCGAGGGTCTCTTCCAGACGATCTACGGCACCGAGGCGGGTGTACGCGCGCTGCGCGCCCCCGGCATCAAGGCTGCCGCTTTCACCGGTTCGGTGCGCGGTGGACGTGCCCTGTTCGACATCGCCGCGAGCCGGCCCGAGCCGATCCCGTTCTACGGTGAGCTCGGCAGCACCAACCCCGCGTTCGTGACGCGGCGCGCGGCCGAACGGGATGCCGCCGGCATCGCCCGCGACTTCGTCGCCTCGGTCACCGGCAGCGCAGGGCAGCTCTGCACCAAGCCCGGAGTGCTCTTCGTGCCGGCGGAATCGTCGCTCGTCGCGGAGCTCGAAGCCCAGCAGCTGCCGGCTGCGACGCCGCTGCTGAACGGCGGGATCGAGAGCGGGTTCCGCGAGTCGGTCGCCTCGACGAGCGGGGTCGCCGGGGTGCGCACCCTCGGTGCGGGTGCGGACGATGCAGCCGACGCGCCCGCGGCCGTGCTGTTCGCCGCGTCGAGCCAGACGCTGCGCGCCGAGATGGACACCCTGATGAGCGAGATGTTCGGCCCCGCAGCGCTCGTCGTGACGTACGACGACGAGAGCGAACTGCTCGAGATCGCCGACCGCCTCGAAGGACAGCTCACCGCCACGATCATCGGTGAAGACGACGACGAGATCGCCGTCGACCTGCTGCCCAAGCTGTCGGAGCGGGCGGGGCGGGTGCTCTGGAATCAGTGGCCGACCGGAGTCTCGGTGACCTGGGCGCAGCAGCACGGCGGACCGTACCCCGCCACGACGGCGGTCGGCACGACCTCGGTGGGCATGGCCGCGATCACGCGGTTCCTGCGACCGGTCGCCTACCAGAACGTGCCCCAGGGCCTGCTGCCGGATGCGCTGAAAGAGGGCAACCCGCTCGGCATCGCGCGGCGGGTCGACGGCATCCTGGTCCTGCCCTGACCCGGCGGTGACTCTGACCTGACACGCACAGCGGGTGCCGATCCTCGGAACGGCACCCGCTGTGGTGTCTGGGTGCGGGGCGGCTCGGTGCGTGTGTGGCCCCGCCCGGTGTCGTCCCGCGTGCGGGGTCGTTTTCGCATCGCGTACGGCCGTTTCCGGGGTGTTTGTGGCCCCGCCTGGTGTCGTCCCGCGTGCGGGGTCGTTTTCGCATCGCGTACGGCCGTTTCCGGGGTGTTCTTGACCCCGCCTGGCGTCGATCGGTGGTCGCGGTGTGTTCTTGGCCCCGCACAGTGCACTCCAGGCAGTGCCTCGCACCGACCCCGTTCCGCCCACTGCTCAGACAGTCGAGGAAGGCATCCAGACCCGCATTGCCGTGCCGCCGTCGAACTCGGCGAACGGACGCAACTCGGCCTCGAAATCTTCGGATGCCGCACCATCGCGGTCGCGCGCGTACAGCGCCTCCCGGTCGGTGTGCAGCCTGCGGGCGGCGACCGTGAGCCTCGGCCCGAGCAGCCCTCGGCCCTCGTCCTCTGCACCCTCGGCACGCCCAGCCCCCGCACCCTCGGCACGCCTGGCCCCCGCAGCCCCGACAGCCGCAGCGCCGACAGGCTCGGCGACGGACGCCTCTGCGAGCGCATCCGTCCCGACCTCCAGATCGTCGACCTCGCCGACCGCGCAGTAGACGACCGGTCCGCGGCGCACGGCGACGGTGCCGCGCACCGCATCGATGCGCGGATGCGGGTGGATGATGTCGATCTCGACCGGCAGCTGCAGGTCGATCTCGGTGCCGTCGACCAGGGCGTCCTCGAGCACGATCCACCCGCCGTCGATGACAGGATCCACGGCTTCGCCGTTGCGGAGCAGCCTGACCTCTCGCCCCGACACCCACTCCGGCACGCGGAGGGCGAGCCGTCGGCATCCGTCATCGGCATCTCCCTGCACGCTGATGCGCGCGCGTCCGTCGGCCGGGTAGGCGGTGTCGATGGTGACCGATGCGCCGTGCGCGTGCAATGTGGCCGAGGCGTAGAGCACGATGTCGAGACCGTCCGCGCGTTCCGCGGCGAGGTGGTGCTCGAGAGTCGCGAACGTGCGCATCAGGTTCGGTGGGCAGCACGCGCAGCTGAACCAGCGCCGCCGCGCCGCAGGCGCCTGGCCGCCGTAGGGTCGTTCATCGCGCACCTGCAGCGGATTGACGTAGGTGAACGAGTCGCCGTGGGTCGAGATACCCGCGGCCACGACGTTGTAGAGCGCCGTCTCCGCAGCATCCATGAATCCTGCCTCGCCGGTCGCGAGGTACATCCGCCAGGCCCATCCGAAGAGGGCGACTCCCGCACACGTCTCGGCGTAGGCGCGATCCGGTGGCAGTTCGAAGGCCTCGCCGAAGGCTTCATCTTCGTGGCGGGCTCCCGTGCCGCCGGTGACGTACATGCGTCGCGAGACCAGGTCGTCCCACTGGGTGCGCATCACGTCGAGCATCTCGGGATCGCCGGTCTCGAGGTACAGGTCGGTGATGCCCTGGTTCAGGTAGAGCGCTCGCACCGCGTGACCGCGCATGCGGGTGGCCTGCAGGGCGGGCTGTTCGTCCTGGTAGTACTCGGCGCCGAACATCACTCCGCCGAGGAATCCGGAGCCGCGTCGGCGCACGAACGCGTCGGCCAGCGCGAGAGGCGCCTCGGCGCCGGTCGTACGGTGCAGCTCGACGAGGGCCGCCTCGATGAGCGGATGCCCGCAGTACTCGACCGCATCGTCGGCGCCGAGCCGAGCGACCGCGTGGTCGACGAACCGCTCGGCGATCCGCAGCAGACGGTCGTCGCCGATCGCGCGGTGCGCGCCGACCGCTGCCTGGACCAGGTGACCCAGGCAGTAGAGCTCATGGCCCTGGGCGAAGTCGCTCCACGGCCGGCGGTCGTCGCGGCGCAGATAGGCGGAGTCGAGGTAGCCGTCGTCCTGCTGTGCTCGCTCGATGAGGGCGACGGTGCGGTCGAAGAACTCCCGGCTGTCGGCATCCTCCTCGCGACCGAGCTCCCACGCCGCGGCCTCGAGGGTCTTGTAGATGTCGGAGTCGGCGAAGAGCATGCCGCGGAACTCGGCATCGGACTCGCCGGTGACGCGACGCAGGTTGTCGAGGTTGCCGTACTCCTCGAGCATCCGGATGCCGTGCGGCAGGGTGACCTGTCGATTGCGCCGATGCCACTCGTGCACGAGTCCGCGCTCGATCACAGGAGAGGAGCGCAGTGGGCGACGCAGTCCGTGCCTGGTCAGTCCGACCGGGGAGGGGGCTGTCGCGTCGGTCTCGGGCATGTCGTGGCTCTTCTCCGAGGCGCGGGCTGCACCTCTCGTCGCGAGTGCAATTGTACTTGTACCACCTCGATCAGACCAGACCAAGCAGAATGCCGTCATGCTCCTTCGCTACCCGCACGTGGCGGCGCTGATGAGTGCTGCTCCACACCTAGCGTCGAGCCGGTGAACCTCGGATCCCTCGCAGACATCGTCACCGCCCTCACCGCCATCGGCGCTCTCTTCGCGGCCATCGTCGGCGCGAAGCACGCCGCTCGACTCTTCGCCGTCGAGGCGAAACGCGACCAGAACGCCGCCGCTCGCGAGAAGCAGGCGCAGGCGAGCCGAGTGTTCGCGTGGGTCGCAGCTCGCATGGTCGACGGTGAGGCGGCGGCATACGGTGCGGTCGTCGTGAACTCGTCTGACCAGGCGATCTACGACGTGATGGTGCGGGTGGTGGGAGCGAACGGGGTGGAGCGGACCCCGATCAAGCTGGCCTTCCTGCCGCCTGGATCCTTCTACCTCGAAGAGAGCGTGAAGGCCTTCGCCTGGAACTACCCGTCTCGACTCCGATCCTTCGACGATGAGATCCGACCCCTGGCGAAGTCCAAGAAGCGATACATCGCCGGCATGTGGTTCCGCGACAGTTCGAACCTGAACTGGACGCGTGACGAGACCGGCATCCTCGTGGCGCAGCCGGTCTGAGGGCGTGCGCTGGTTCGGGGCGCGGTCTCGTGGCGAAACCCACGTTCCGTCATGAGACCCACGTCGTGCACGTGGGTCTCACCCCGAAAGGTCGGTCTCGGGGCGCTGGGATGCCTGGCATCCGGCGAAACCCACGTTCCGTCATGAGACCCACGTCGTGCACGTGGGTCTCATGACGGAAGGTCGGTCTCGGGGCACTGGACGCGCCTTACTCGAACCCGCCGGTCAGCCGCCCCCGCATCCGCTGGCTGCTCTCATTCATCCCGACGATCTCGACGGTCTTCCCGAGGGTGGCGTACTTCGTCTCGATCGCATCCAGCGCGGCGACCGTCGAGGCATCCCAGATGTGCGATCCGGTCAGGTCGATGACGACCTCTTCGGGGTCGTCCGAATACGAGAACAGCGTCGTCAGGTCGTTGCTCGAGGCGAAGAACAGCTCACCGGTCACGGCGTACGTGACGGAATCACCGGCAACAGTGCGAGACACCGACACGAAGTGCGCCACCCGCCGCACGAACAGCACCGAGGCGACGAGCACCCCGCCGACGACGCCGACCGCGAGGTTGTGCGTCAGCAGCACGAGAACCACGGTCGCGATCATCACGAACGTCTCGCTCTTCGGCATCCGCTTGAGTGTCGAGGGCTTGACGCTGTGCCAGTCGAAGGCTCCGATCGCGACCATGATCATCACGGCGACGAGGGCTGCCATCGGGATCGTGCTGACGAAGTCGCCGAACACCACGACCAGCAGGAACAGGAAGATACCGGCACAGAACGTCGAGATGCGGGTGCGGGCGCCGGATGCCTTCACGCCGATCATGGTCTGGCCGATCACCGCGCATCCGCCCATGCCGCCGAAGAAGCCCGACAGCATGTTCGCGACGCCCTGCGCCCACGACTCCCGAGTCTTGTTCGAGTGGGTGTCGGTGATCTCGTCGACGAGCTTCGCGGTGAGCAGCGACTCCATGAGTCCGACCAGGGCGACGCCGAGTGCGAACGGCGCGATGATGCCGAATGTCTCCCACGTCCACGGGATGTCGGGCAGGAACAGCGAGGGAAGGCTCTGGGGCAGCTCGCCCTGATCGCCGACGGTCGGCACGGTGAGGCCCATCGTCAGCACGACGGCCGTCACGATGATGACCGAGACGAGCGGAGCGGGCACGATCTTCGTGATCCTCGGCATCACGATCATGACGACGATTCCCAGCGCGACCAGCGGATACACCAGCCACGGCACGTCGATGAGCTGCGGGAACTGCGAGCTGAACACGAAGATCGCCAGCGCGTTCACGAAGCCGACCATGACGCTGCGGGGGATGAACCGCATCAGCTTCGCGACGCCCAGCACCCCGAGGATCACCTGGAAGATGCCCGCGAGAATCACCGTCGCGATGAAGTAGTCCATCCCGTACGTCGGCGCGACCGGTGCGATCACCAGGGCCACGGCGCCGGTCGCCGCGGTCACCATCGCCGGGCGTCCACCGAGGAACGCGATCGACACCGCCATGATGAACGACGAGAAGAGGCCCACCTTCGGGTCCACGCCCGCGATCACCGAGAACGCGATCGCCTCGGGGATCAGCGCGAGACCCACGACGAGACCCGCGAGCACCTCGCGCGTCAGCATCCGGGGACTCTTCAGCGCGTCGAGGACAGACGGTTTCGCCCGATAGCGGGCACGATCATCGACCGCGGATGCTGACATGGGGATGCTCCAGAGAACGCGGCCTGGGAGTGAGGCCGACGTTCCAGCCTAGAGCGGATGCGGGGGGCGGATGCGCTCACGTCTCTCAGCCCCGACGGCGGAACAGGTGCCAGCGTGAAGTCGGTGCGCTGTCGGCGTCCTTCGCAGACTGATCATCGTCCCACGCGAGGTAGACCGCCGCGTACCCGCGCGTGAGCCGTTCGAGGCGACGTGACGTGAGCGTGGCGGACACCCGGTGCAAGAGTCGTCGTCCCCACCAATCCGTCCGAATCCACAGCGCCGCACCATGAAGTGCGGTGGTCGTGAGGATGACCATGCCGATCGGCGCGCTGTCGCCCCTCGCGACGAAGAAGACCGCCGCGAATATGACGCTCGCAATTCCCGCCAGGGCGGCGAACGCTGTTCCGCGCCATGCCCGCGCCTGCGGTGAATCGGTCTTGTCAGCGGTCGAGAGCCACGCGAACGTCAAGATGACCGACCCGTACGAGGTGAGAAGGGGCACCACGATCCACTCGCCGGAGAGTGCGAACTGGGGGCCCCACAAGAAGACGGCCACAACCGTGCCGGCGATGGTCTGCACGGCGACAGGAGCAAGAATGAACAGGGCGATGATCGCCCACCACCATCGGGTCGTGTCCTCGTGCCAATTGCGGCCGAGCGCTTCGGTTGCTCTCGATTCCCGCAGCGCGAGATCCCTGTCGGCCTTCATGATCCGCATCTCGATCGACGCCGGAACCGGCGGGTCCAACCTCTCGGCGAGCACGAACGTCACGAAAGCGAGAAGCACTGCGAAGAGCACGGTCGACAGCATTTCCGGTGTCACGGCCACGACCGGCACCGCGAACATCAGCACGAACGTGAGTGCGACGCGAACGGCCCACGCGATGAGTCGAACGGCTTCGTCTCTTTCGGAACCGCTCGCGCCGTCCGCCCGCAGGCCGCTGAGAAGCGCGGGAATCGACGTGAAGATCAGAAGCTCCGGCGCATACATGGGCATCGCGAACGTGGATATCACCTGCAGCGATTCCGCGTAGGGCCCGCTCAAGGGAGGCATGCCGATGATGAAGACCGCGAACAGGATGGCGATGTTGCCCGCGCCGGCGAGGAAGAACCATGACGTGCTCCGGCGGAGGATGGACGGTATCGGGGAGGCGCTCATGCACCTTGACTACCAGTGGCGATCGACAATGCGGTCGGCGAGTCGAGGGGGAGTGCAAGCCCATTCCGGCATACGAGTCATGAGCCGGTCTTCTGCACGCCGATCTTTCTCATCTCTCTCGTCCACAGCTGCTGGGCCGCGCGTCTGAAAGCGTCCGCGCCGGTTCATAGCCTCGCTCGCATGACGATTCAGATTCCTGTCCGAATGCCCACCTTCATGCGCGTCGAGCTCACGGTCGGCGGACATCCCGACCTTGATCGCGCGATCGAGCTGCCCGCCCATTCACCACGAGGCTGGATCGTCGAGGCCTACCGGCTGAGCCTCGGACTCGAGCCTCACGAGAACTCTGACCACGACGGCATCGACCACTGTCACCACGAAGAGGCCTACGCGTATCCGTGGCCCTCGGTCCCCGGATCCGACGAGATCCCAGGACTGCCTCACGAGCCGGCTGTCCTCATCCGAACGATCGACACTCCGCCGATCGGCACACCGTGGCTCTCGGTTTCTTCCCTGTCGGATGCCTCGGACCCGCCGGCTACGGGGCCGTCATCCGGGTGGCTGACCGGGCAGGCGCCGTTCCGTGAGGACGACGTGAACCGGGAGCTGCTGCGCCGTCACGGTGTGGTGCAACCGTACTTCGACGACAGCGATCTGTGGTTCGTCGACCCCCGGCTGCCGATGCCGTCGCCGATCGCGACCCTCGCAGCACTGGTGACCCCCGCGCGACGGCTGGCGCTGCTTGCCCACATCGACGAGACCGACCTGCTGCGCACCGCCGCGCCGGATCTGCGCGAGGCGGAGTCGGCCTTGGTGCCGCTCACCCGGCTTCTCGACATGCTCGGCGCCGACGGGATGGAGCAAGACGCGGAGAAGGGGTGGATTCCGATGGCCGAGATCGGTCGGCTCGTGCATTCGCTCGGCTGGGACGCAACGGCCGCAGAGGCGCGGGAGCGAGGGGACAGGCTGGTCTCCTTCGCCCGGCGGGCGAAGCTGATCCGCCGCTTTAGAGGGAAGGTCGTCATGACGGCTCTCGCGCGGAAGGTGCGCGTCCCCTCGCCGCTCACACTCGATCGGCTCGCGGCGATGATCATGGCCACCGAGTCAGGGTGGCATGACTTCAGATCCACTCGCGTGCAGGCCGAAGAGGCGATCGCTCTGCTTGCGATCGCGGATGGGAGCGCGGTGCATCTCGATGGTCTTCCGGATCTCGTGATCGAAGGCTCCCGAGCGCTTGTCGAATCGGACGTGCGGGTCGAGCTCGACGACGGGGAGTCGCCGTGGGCGAGGCCCGCGCGCTCGCGAGCTGCGGGCGTGGGGGGTGAGATCGCCGCCCAGCTCGGCCTGCTGTCGGCGGCTGACGCACACGGCTTCGTCACTCCTGCGATGCGGGAGGTGGCTCGGCTCGCATTGGTGTCAGGATTCGCCCGTCATCACTATGCGTAATACGCTCAGGTTTCTCAATCTTTTATGCCAACAAGTATTTCAATCGGACTTGTCTTTCTGTTCTCAGATTTTGCTCACACGCCGACTCGGGCGGATACTCGACCCATCCACGCCCTACCGGGCGGAGGAATCGACATGCACAGCACCCCTTCTCTCGCCCCTGAAACGACCATCGCCATCGTCGGCGCCGGACGTCTCGGCGGCGTACTCGCACGTGCGCTCCGCACGGCGGGCTTCGTCGTCATCGGACCGCTTCGTCGGGACGACCGGGTTCCGGATGCCGACATCGCGCTGCTCTGCGTTCCGGATGCCGCGATTCCTGCCGTGGCCTTCGCCGTCAGGCCTCATGTTCAGCTCGTCGGCCATGTCTCGGGGGCGACACCGCTCGCGGACGTCGACTTCAGCATCCATCCGCTGCAGACGTTCACCGGTCGTGAGGCGCCGGTGGTCTTCCGGGGTATCGGTGTCGCCGTCGACGGACGCACCCCCGAGGCGCTGGCGGTCGCCGAGGAGCTCGCGACGGCGCTCGGTGCGCACCCGTTCCGCGTCGACGACGACCACCGCGCGGAGTATCACGCCGCCGCATCGTTCGCCTCGAACTTCGTTCTCACCGTGCTCGACGCGGCAGAGCGGCTCGCGGCCCCGGTCGGGGTGCACCGTGCGCACTTGGCTCCGCTCGTGCGGCAGACGGTCGAGAACTGGACCGCATCCGGGGCGGCGGCTGCACTCACCGGGCCCATCGTCCGCGGAGACGAAGACACCGTCGCGCGGCAGCGCGCGGCATCCGCAGAGTTCACCGACCTGTTCGACGCGCTCGCCGCAGCGACTCGAGACATCGCCCACCCGGGTACTTCCTCCGAGGAGAGACGCGCATGAAGATACTGCGAACGATCGCCGAGGTGCGCGCGGCGGTTCGCGCAGCCCGCGCCGAGGGCGAGACCGTCGGCCTCGTGCCGACCATGGGCGCCTTCCACGAGGGACACTTGTCGCTCATGCGACAGGCCCGCGCCGAGAGCGATCTTGTCGTCGTCTCTCTGTTCGTGAACCCGACCCAGTTCGGCGCGAACGAAGACCTCAGCACGTATCCGCGCGATGAGGCCCGCGACGCGGCGCTCGCCGAAGTCGAGGGCGTCGACATCCTGTTCGCGCCGGCCGCCGCCGAGATCTACCCCGACGGCTTCGCCACGAACATCCACGTCGCGGGAATCACCGAGGTGCTCGACGGTGCCATCCGCGGCGCCCATCACTTCGACGGCGTCGCCACGGTCGTCACCAAGCTGTTCGGCATCGTGACGCCCGACGTGGCCTACTTCGGCCAGAAGGATGCCCAGCAGGTGCTCGTGGTGCGTCGGGTCGTGCGCGACCTCGACCTCGACGTGCGCATCGAGGCGTGCCCGATCGTGCGCGAGCCCGACGGCCTCGCCATGAGCTCACGCAATGTCTATCTCGACGCGGATGCTCGCGCGCAGGCATCCGCGCTGAATCGGTCGATCGATGCTGCGGAGGCAGTCCTCGCCTCCGGACAGAACGATGGCGAGAGCATCCGCGCTGCTGCCGACCGGGTGCTCGCGGACGCGTCGATCGATGTCGAGTACCTGGAACTCCGGGATGCCGAGACGTTGCAGCCCGTGGACGCGGTCGAGCGTGATGCACTTCTGCTGGTGGCCGCCCGCGTCGGCGCCGCCCGTCTGATCGACAACCACCTGCTGAGAGGGGTCGCCTCATGAGCGCCCACGCCGCACCGACCACCCGCCTGACGCTCGGCGACATCGCGAAGAAGAAAGCGTCCGGCGAACCGATCGTCATGGTCACGGCGTACGACTACCCCAGTGTGCAGATCGCCGATGAGGCCGGTGTCGACATGGTGCTCGTCGGCGATTCCGGCGCGATGACCGTGCTCGGCTACGACAGCACCGTGCCCGTCACGACCGACGAGATGCTCATGCTCACCCGGGCGGCGCGCCGCGGGCTCACGAGGGCTCTGCTCGTGGGCGACCTGCCGTTCGGATCGTACGAGGCCTCCGACGAGCTGGCCATCGCGACCGCGCAGCGCTTCGTCAAAGAGGCGGGGGTCGACCTCGTCAAGATCGAGCGCGGGGGAACGACCGTCGAGCGTGCACGTGCCCTGGTGAACGCCGGCATCCCGGTCGTGGGTCACGTCGGCCTCACACCGCAGACCGCCACCGCACTCGGCGGATACCGCGCCCAGGGCCGCACCGCCGAGGCGGCGCTCGCCGTGATCGACGACGCCCTCGCCCTGCAGGACGCCGGAGTCTCGTTGATCGTGGTCGAAGCGGTGCCCTCGCAGGTCATGGCGGCGCTCGCTCCGCTGCTGCGGATTCCGACCATCGGCATCGGAGCGGGTCCGGATGCCGACGGCCAGGTGCTCGTCTTCCACGACCTGCTCGGAATCTACGATGGCCCCGCCGCGAAGTTCGTCAAGCGCTATGCCGACGTACGAGGCGTGTCCGTGGACGGTGTCTCGGCCTACGCCTCGGAGGTGCGCTCGGGGGCGTACCCGGCACCCGAGCACGGGTATGGCATGCCCGATGACGAGGCCACACGGCTGCGGGAGATGCTCGCGGCGCGCTAGCTTCCGTGCCGTCGGGCGCGGGCGGTGCCCGGGGTCCCGGTTGCGGTTGGTGCTATCCGGGGCAGGTCGCGCCGCAGGCATCCACTGTGGCATCCGCACGAGCCCGCAAGGCATTCCGAGATACCGCACGTCGGGGGAACGGGCCTCGATATCGTCCGCCGTGAGGCCCCGCGACCGCAGGGCGGAAGGCGAGTCCTGCAGTGGCCGATATCTTCACCGAGATCACGATCCAGAGTGTCTCGGCATTCATCGTAGGCGGCGCCGTCGCCGCGATTCCGCCGATCGTGCAGCTCGTCCGGCGCCGTCGCGGGCATGACGGGTCGGGTGTCGACGATGGTGGTGTGCCCATCTTCACCGGTTCGTCGCTCGAGGGTGTGACGATCGACAACAGCCGCCGCGTCGACAACAGCGACCACAGGATCGACAATCGCAGCATCGTCATCAACCACATCCGCGAGTCCGGAGGGATGAAGGATGCTGCGCGCGGCGGAGTACCCGACGACAGCATCTGGCTGATCGTCGTCGCGTTCGCCGCCGCAGCCGCGCTGTTCGCCAACTACTACCCGATCGTGAGCTGGTTCTCGCTCGGGGCCGGGGTGGGGTTCGCCGTGACCGCGGTGCTGAGTGTCGTGCGCGCGGTGCGATGGCAGCTGTGGGGACGCGGAGCGGCCATCGTTCTGACCGAGGCCGTCCTGGCCATCATCGCCGTGATCTGGACGTGGGTCGCGGTGTTCTCCTCCGAGCACGAGGGAGCGACGCTCGAGACGCTGCGTGCGCAGATGGCCGTCGAGGTCGCGCACTCACCGATCACGCCGGGACCGCTCGAATGGGTGCAGCGCCACATCCTCGCCCCGGTCGGAGCCTTCGTGGAGATCGCCTTCTCGGCCGGGCAGATGATCTTCCTGATCTCGCTGTTCGGGGCTTTCGTCGTCTCCTTCATGGTGATGCTGCTCGTATGGTCGCGCCTCTACGACTGGTACGTCTACCTGGGGTTCCTGTTCGGCGTGGGCAGTCGATGGGCGGCGAAGCGAGCGGAACAGCACAGGCGGCTCACGATCGCGGATCTGTGGATGATCCTGCTCATGGTCGCCATCGCGATCTTCTTCGCGAGCGGCGCCTTCGTGGGGCTGGCCGACGTCGGAATGCAGCCGCCCGCACCCGCGGGTGGTTGAGCGTCGGGCGCCTCGCTCTTCCTCGGTCTCGACTGCCGTCGGCCGCCGTCGGCCGCCGTCGGCTCCTCCGTGTGGGGCGGCCTTCCCCCTATTGGGCGGAACTCTGAGCCGTCAGCATCCGCCCATCGCGGAGTTCGCCGCCCATCACCGAGGCCCCGCCCATCACCGGGGCCCCGCCCATCACGGGGGTCCCCGCCGATCGCGGTGGCCGCCGCGGGCGCCAGCGCGTGGGAGGCCTTCTCCCTGTCGGGCGGAACTCTGGGGCGTCAGCATCCGCCCATCGCGGAGTTCGCCGCCCATCACCGAGGCCCCGCCCATCACCGGGGCCCCGCCCATCACGGGGGTCCCCGCCGATCGCGGTGGCCGCCGCGGGCGCCAGCGCGTGGGAGGCCTTCTCCCTGTCGGGCGGAACTCTGTGGCGTCAGCATCCGCCCATCGCGGAGCTCGCCGCCCATCACCGAGGCCCCGCCCATCACCGAGACCCCGCCCGCGAGCCCCGCGCGCTACTGCGCTCGGTGCACCCGCAGCACGAGTGCGATCAGCGCGAGCACGATGACGACCGCGCCGTAGCCGACGCACACGGTCTCGAGCCCGAGGGGTCCGACGAGGGTGCCGGCGATGACCGTCGGCACGCCGAATGCCGAGTAGGCGAGCACGTAGATCACCGCGAATGTGTCGGCGCGTTCCGTGGCGGGAATCCGCGGGGCGAGCGAGGCGACGACGCCCGAGAACGCGGTGCCGAAGCCCATGCCGGTGACGGCGGTCGCCGCGAGGTAGAAGGGGAGTGACGCCGCGCTCAGGGCGACGAGCGAGAGGGCGGTGCCGACCGCGAGGGCGGCGGTGCCGAAGATCACCGTCGTGCGAGGGCTGCGGTGGCGCATGATGAACGCCGTGATCGCGCCGACGCCGGCGAGCATCCCGACCGCGAGGCCCTGCCACGAGTGCGCCTCACCGCCGAGCTCGGTGTGCACGATGGTGGCGCCGAGCGACAGGAACAGTCCTCCGGTCGCCCAGCCGGCGATCACGGCGGGAGCGCCGCGCCAGAAGTCGCCGCGCACGCTGCCGGGGATCGAGAGCCGGAATCGCAGGGATGCCCACGCACCGGGTCGCCGCGGCGCCGTCTCGGGGGCGAGAAGGAACAGGCCGGCGAGCACCAGGTAGATCGCGGTCAGAGGTGCGAACACGTCGAGCAGCGGTTCGCCCGTGAGATCGAGGGCGATGCCGGCGAGGATCGCACCGAGTCCGAGGCCGATTCCGGGGCTCAGGGCGTTCCAGAGTGCGGCGACGCGGGCTTTTCCTTCGGGGGCGAGATCGAGCGCCGTCGCCGACAGGGTCGAGATGAGCACGCCGCTCGCCGCCCCCTGCAGGATGCGCGCGAGCACGAGGGTCGCCACAGTGTCAGCATGCCAGAACAGAATCATGCTCGTGGTGAGAAGCAGGAACCCGGCGATCGCGACCGGGCGGCGGCCGATGTGGTCGGAGAGCGATCCCGCGCTGAGCAGGGCGAGGAGGAGTGCGATCGCGTAGACGGCGAAGATCGCGCTGATCACGATCGAGTCGAACCCGATCTCGGCGGCGAGCACGGGATAGAACGGCGATGGAGCGCTCGCGCCGACCATCATCGCGATCTGGGCCACGATCGCGAGGGCGAATCCGAAGCGCGAGCGGCGGACGGATGCTGTCGCGACGGGTGTCGGGGCGGTCAGCGTCATGCGTGCTCCTGATGTCGGGGATGCCTGAGTTCGATAATCATCGAACTGTTGGAGCGTACTCGCCTTCGCGCGATTGTTCAACTATTCTCGAACCATGCCAGGCGACCTCCCGCACCCGGATCGCTCCGAGATCCAGCTGACAGACGTGCTCTTCGCGCTCAGTGACCCCGAGCGGCTGGCGATCACGAGGCAGCTCGCGGACGGTCCGCTCGATATGGCCGAGTGCCATGCCACCGATCCGAATCTGCCGAAGTCGACCAAGTCCCACTTCATGAAGGTGCTGCGCGAGGCGGGCGTGATCCGCAACGAGCCGAACGGGCGGAGGCGGATGCTCACGCTGCGTCGCGACGACCTGGATTCGCTGTTCCCCGGACTTCTGGAGTCGGTGCTCCGGGGGTAGGTCGGCATCGTTCTCGCGTGCTCGCGTGCTCGCGTGTTCGCGTGTTCGCGTGCTCGCGTGCTCCCGTGTTCGCGGCCTTTCTCGGGGCATCCCGAAGTTCCGGAATCCATTAGTACATATCTTCGAAACTCGGCGTGTACGCGGGTAAAATCGAGATATGTCGAAGTTGGTCGGTCTGCACGAGGCGATGTCCCGCCTCGATGAGGTGTGGGCGGATTCCAGCTCGGCGTCAGGTCTCTCCCGCGAGCAGTTGCTGGCGATGAACACCGCGATCGATGCGATGAAGCGGCAGTTGGATGCCGTGCACATCGACGTCGCCGCGCGCATCGCCTCGGAGTCGCGCGCTGAACTCGGTGCCGGTGGCCTCGCGAAGCAGCAGGGGTATCGTTCGGCCGCCAGGCTGATCTCATCGACGACCGGCATCTCGTTCGCTGAGGCCTCGAGAGTGATCAGGGTCGGCGAGGCGACTGCGCCGCGCGCTGATCTGCTCGGATCGCCGTTGCCGGCTCGGTATCCCCTCGTGCGCGCGGCTCTGCTCTGCGGGCGGCTCAGCGTGCAGGCTGCGGCGCTGATTCTTGCGCTTCTCGAGCGGTGCCGGGTCGCGGTCGGCACACAGAAGGTCGCCGAAGCCGAGAAGACCCTCGTCGACGCGGCTGTCGACCTGCCGCTCGATGACGTGCGCACGATCGTCGATCGGGCGGAGGGGTGGCTCGACCCCGACGGCAGCGCACCTCGCGACGAGGAGCGACGGTCGCGGCGATCGTTGACGATCTTCGAGCGTGACGGCATGGTGCATCTCAACGGGCGATTCCACCCCGAGGCTGCCGCACCCCTCGTGGCGGCGATCCGCGGGTACGTCACGGCCGCCTTCGCAGCGCGCAAGGACGAGCCGGCTGCTGAGTCGCCGGATGCCGATCGTCGCAGTGTGGCGATGCTTCAGGCCGACGCGCTGGCACTGTTCTGCGCACACGTTCTCGGCTGTCGGGATGAGCGGATGCCGCTGGCCGGCGCCACCGTCGTCGTGCGCGTGACCCTCGATGACCTGCAGTCCGGGTGCGGAACGGCCGAGATCGACGGTATCGGTCAGAAGATCAGCATCGGTGCCGCGCGCAGGATGGCGGCGAGCGGTGGGATTATACCCTGTGTGCTCGGCGGTGACAGTCAGATCCTCGACTGGGGCCGCGAGAAACGGCTCTTCACGAAAGCCCAACGACTGGCCCTCGTCGAACGCGACGGCGGATGCGCGATGTGCGGGCTTCCGCCCGAGATGACGAAGGCGCATCACATCAGGTGGTGGAGTCGAGACGCGGGGTCGACCGATCTGTCGAACGGCCTGCTGCTGTGCGAGACCTGCCATCACCGGATCCATGACAACGGCTGGGAGATCCGCATCGACGGAGTGGGTGTCGCGGCGAAGGTGTGGTTCCTTCCGCCTGCCTACGTCGACGCGGAGCGCCGGCCCCGGCTGGGCGGTAGGGCCCGATTCGATGTGGCCGCATGAGCGCCGTCGATGTCGTGTGCTCAGCGGAGATACGAGGCGCCGTTGAGGTCGAGAACGGCGCCCGATGCCCAGACGGCGCCCGGCGACGTCAGATAGGCGACGGCGTCGGCGACCTCGGAGGCGGTTCCCACACGGCCGAAGGGGCTCTGGCCTCGGATGCTCTCGCCCTGAGCGCCGGCGAGCTTCTCGGCCTGTCGTTCGGTCGCGATCATCCCGGGGGCCACGGATGTGACCGCGATGCCGTGCGGCGCGAGTGTCAGAGCCAAGGACTGGCCGAGCGCCTGCAGCCCGGCCTTCGTGGCTGCGTACGCGGGATGCTCGGCTTCACCGCGGAATGCTCCGCGCGAACCGATGTTGACGATCGCTCCGCCCCTGCCCTGGGCGACCATCTGCTGGGCGACGAGCATCGTCAGGTTCGACGTGCCGATCAGATTCACCGACACCATGCGCGACCACGATTCCTGCCAGTGCGCATACGTGGTCGTGTCGATGCGGTGCGCGTTGGCGCTGCTCGGTGCGATCGCGGCGTTGTTGACCAGAATGTCTATGGATCCGAGGGTGCTGACGGCGCTGTCGACGATCTGCTCCGCTGCGGCGGGGTCGCTCAGATCGCCGACCACCAGCGCGTGCCCGGTACCCGCGAGAGACGCCAGCGTCTCCTCGGCGGCTGCGAGATCGGAGCTGCAGTGCACGGCCACGCGATCTCCATGCCGGGCGAGAGTCTGGGCGATGGCGCGGCCGATGCCGCGCGAGCTTCCGGTGACGAGGGCGGTCGCCATGTCAGGACGCGACCTGCGTGCGACCGTCGGAGCGCGGAGGCTCGATCTCGGCCCAGACGGAGTCCAGTGAGAGATGCAGTACCCCGGCGACGGCGGCGATGGTCGAGAACGACGGAGTGGCGACGCGGCCCGACTCGATCTTGCGCAGAGTTTCGGGCGAGATGCCGGCATCGAGGGCCACGCTCAGCATCGACCGTGAACCACGCGCCCGACGCAACAGGGCGCCCAGGCGCTCGCCGCGTTCGACATCGGCGGGGGTGAGCGGAAGACGAACCATCATGTGCCCATACTAATACCGGGATAGTATTACCGGTCATGATCGAAATCCTCACCACGGAACAACTCCACAGAGCACGTGAGACGGGTGCGCTGGTCGGCTCGATACTCCAGAACCTCAAGCGGCGGGCTGTCGTCGGGGTGAACCTGCTCGACCTCGATCGGTGGACGAAGCAGCTCATCGAGAACGCGGGGGCCGAGTCCTGCTACGTCGATTACGCGCCGTCGTTCGGGCGCGGACCGTTCGGCCACTACGTGTGCACGGCGGTGAACGACGCGGTGCTGCACGGGATGCCGCACGACTACGTCCTCGCAGACGGCGATCTGCTGACGCTCGATCTCGCCGTGACGCTGCAGGGCGTCGCGGCGGACGCGGCGATCAGTTTCGTGGTCGGGTCGCATCCTGCCGCAGAAGACCTCGCGATGATCGCCGCGACGGAGCGGGCGCTGGCGGCGGCGATCGCGGCCGCACGGCCGGGTGCCCGCATCGGAGACCTCTCGCACGCGATCGGGACTGTGCTGTCGGCGGCCGGGTACCCGATCAACCTCGAGTTCGGCGGGCACGGCATCGGGTCGACGATGCATCAGGATCCGCATGTCGCGAACGACGGGCGCGCGGGGCGGGGCTACCGGTTGCGGCCCGGACTCGTGCTGGCGCTCGAACCCTGGGTCATGGCCGACACCGACGAGCTCGTGACCGATGCCGACGGGTGGACGCTCCGCAGCGCGACCGGATGCCGCACGGCGCACACCGAGCACACGATCGCGATCACCGAAGACGGCGCGGAGATCCTGACGCTGCCGCGCTGATCCTGACGCTGCCGCGCTGATCGTGACGGTCCCGCGCTGATCGCACCGGCCCTCAGCGTCCGCGCGAGCGGCTCCGCACCCGACGGGCGGCGCGGCCGGCGAAGTCCTTGAATCGGCCACCGGGCCAGACGCGGCGCAGCTCGACCGACCCGCCGCGGGTTGCGACCGGGGTGCACGTGCGACCGGCCAGCAACGGCGAAGGGCCGGCGCCGGCGAGGGTCGAGGCATCCGATTTCAGCGGTACGTCGAACGTCCACCCGGCCCTGCGCACCTTGGCGACGAGTCGAGCGCCGCGGGTCTGATCCGCCGGCCCGAACACTTTGAGGGGGTCTATCGCGAACGTCACCGAGGTCCGGTCCTGCAACGACGATGCGGCGATCCGGCGCTCGTCGCCCGTCGCGGTGTCGCGCAGGAAGAGCTCGATCTGATCATTGCCGAGCTCGCGACCCGCGAGCAGAAGGCCGGAGGGCAGATCGGCCCCTGAGAACGGCAATGACGTCAGCCGCCCCGAACCCGGTTCGAAGACGAGAGCGTCGGCGCCGTCGCGGGTGACCGCGACGCGAACCGCCAGATGCAGGCCTCCACCGCGAGACCAGCGCGCCTCCGTCACCTCTGCGCGGCATGTCATCTCGGATTCGAAGCGCGCGAACTCGACCAGATCGTCGCGGCGGTTCGCTCGCAGCAGCGCGGCACGGATGCGCTGCGGAAATGCCAGGCCGCCGTCGACGCCCGGCCCGAAGCGACGCTGCGCGAGAGGAGTGACGACGTCGAGGAGTCGAGTCCGGTACTCGGCGGGGTATGCGACCATGCGCTTGCCCGACAGTCGCTTGAGGATCTTGCCGCGGAACCAGTGCCGCAGCAGGCGGTCGCGCAGTCGGCCCGGCGCCGTGTACTCCTCGACGAGATCGAGCACCGCCCCGAGATGCGGGAAATACGACTCCGGGTCGATGCGCGACGAGCTGGCGCTGCCGGGCTGCTTGACCCACGCGTAGCAGGGCTCACTCGCGAAGATCGAGATCGTCTCGGCCTCGAAATACGCCCGCATCACAAACAGGTGGTCCTCGAGGCGCACCTTGCCCTCGGGGAAGCGGATCCCGCGATCGCGCAGGAAAGCGGTGCGGAACATCTTGTGCGGCGTGAGCATCTCGAGCAGCGGGTCCTCGCCGAGGCGCGCGTTCGGCACATCCCGGCGGAAGATCCTGCTCGGCAGTCGGCGACCGATCCCGACCTCCTTGCCGACGACCACATCCGACCCGTGGGCATCGGCGAAGTCGCACAGTCGCTCGAGAGCGGAGTCGAACAGCCAGTCATCCTGATCCACGAACTGCACGTACGTGCCACGCGCCGCCTCGACGCCGCGGTTGCGGGGCGTGCCCGGCCACCCGGAGTGCGGCAGATCCAGCACCCGCACGTACGGCCGGTCGGCGGCGATCGCCGCGAGCTGCTCGCGCGTCGCGTCGCCGGATCCGTCATCGCACAGCAGCACCTCGAACAGCGACGCGTCGAGAGTCTGCCGATCCAGCGAGGCGATGAGCGCGTCGATGGCCTTCCCGGGCTGGAAGACGGGAACGACCACACTCACACGCAGATTCGACATCTTCGGTAGTCAAACACCGAGACCTGTGGAGCACACGGGGGTTGCTTTCAGGCACGCGTGCGTGAAAAAGCTCGAATTCCCACCCCGCACACAGCCTTAACGATATATCGTTGACTATCGCTCACCACTCCAGGGAGGTCACCATGAACAACGCATTCCCCTCGAACCCCTTCGGCGGATCCGGCTTCGGTGCAGGCTCCGGGGGTCCCGCATCCGCGATCTTCGATGCCATGGACCAGCTCCGCAAGAGCTTCGAGAAGTCCTTCGAACAGCGCCCCAGCGGCGGATCGCGCATGGCCAAGGGAGACGTCCGCACCGCCGTGCTGTCGCTGCTCGCCGAGAGGCCCATGCACGGCTACCAGATCATCAACGAGATCGCCGAGCGCAGCGGCGGATCGTGGAAGCCCAGTGCCGGCTCGGTCTACCCCACCCTGCAGCTGCTCGCCGACGAGGGCCTCATCGAAGCCGAGGAGCAGAACGGTCGCAAGACCTACTCGCTCACCGAGGCGGGCCGCGAGGTCGCGGTCGAGAGCACCGAGACCCCCGCGCCGTGGGAGTCGCAGCCCAAGGGCGAGAGCCTGCACGATAACCCCCGATACAGCGCACTCCCCAAGGCGGGTGTCGACCTCGCCGCCGCCGCGGCTCAGGTCGGACGCAGCGGCAGCCCCGAGCAGGTGCAGCAGGCGGTCGACATCCTCGACGAGGCCCGCCGTAGGCTGTACACGATCCTCGCTCAGGACTGATCGCACACGACCCAGGGGACACACATGACGGATGCCGCGGCGCAGGGCGCCCATCGCGCCCGATACCGCCGCATCCTGTCGTTCGCGGCGCGCGAGTTCATCAAGATCTGGTGGTTCGAACTCGTGCTGCCGCGCTTCGGCATGACGTCGATCGCCGAGCGCACGCGCGGCCCGCGGATGCAGCGTTTCGCGAAGCGCTTCCACGTGCTCGCCGTCGAGCTCGGCGGCCTCATGATCAAGGTCGGACAGTTCATGTCCTCGCGCCTCGACGTGCTGCCGCCCGAGATCACGAAGGAGCTCGAGGGACTGCAGGACGAGGTGCCCGCGGTGCCGTTCGCCGACATCCGTGCTGCCGCCGAGGCCGAACTCGGACATCCGCTCGAGCAGGCCTACGCATGGTTCGACGAGACGCCCGTGGCCGCAGCATCCCTCGGGCAGGCGCACCGCGCGCGTCTCGCCGCGCAGGATGCGGTCGACACCGGTCTCGGCAACGTCATCGTCAAGGTGCAGCGCCCCGGCATCGACGAGATCGTCGCGGTAGACCTCGCGGCGCTGCGTCGCGTGGCCCGCTGGGCGATGCGCGTCAGGCTCGTCAGCGACCGGGTCGACGCCCCCGGCCTCGTCGAGGAGTTCGCCGAGACGAGCCTCGAGGAGATCGACTACCTGCATGAGGCCGCGAGCGCCGAGCGGTTCCGCGAGAACTTCGCCGCGGATCCGCGCGTCGACGCCCCCGAGATCGTCTGGGAGCGATCGACTCGTCGCGTGCTCACGCTGTCCGACGTCACGGCGATCAAGATCAACGACACGGATGCTCTGCGCGCGGCGGGCATCGATCCGGCCGCCGTCGCCGACGCGTTCGCCGAGGTCATGTTCGACCAGGTCTTCACGCACAGCTTCGTGCACGCCGACCCGCACCCGGGCAACATCTTCGTGACGCCCGAGGCGGCATCCGACACCGGGCAGAACTTCCGTCTCACGTTCATCGACTTCGGCATGATGGCCGAGGTCCCCGACAACCTGCGCGACGGACTGCGGATGCTGCTCATCGCGGTGACCGCGCGAGACAGCCGCGGACTCGTGAAGGCGGCGCAGGAGATCGGCGTGCTGCTGCCCTCCGCCGACACCGCCGAGCTCGAACGGGCGCTCCGGGCACTGTTCTCCCGCTTCGGCGGCATGGGCTTTGCCGAGCTCGCGACGGTCGATCCGCGCGAGTTCACGGACTTCGCCGACGAGTTCGGCGACATGGTGCGCTCGCTCCCGCTGCAACTGCCCGAGAACATGCTGCTGCTGATCCGCGCGGTGTCGCTGACCTCCGGCATGTGCTCGAGTCTCGACCCCACCTTCAATGTGTGGGACGCCGCCGAGCCCTACGCCGGTCGGCTGCTGCGCGACGAGTCGGGCAACCTCATGCAGGACATGGCTCAGCAGGCCATGGAGACCGCCGCCGTCACCTACCGTCTGCCCAAGCGCATCGACGCGATCATCACCCGCGTCGACGACGGCAACGTCACGTTCGACACATCGGCCCTCGAACGCCGGCTCGACCGCCTCGAGGGCATCGCCCGCCGCATCGGATCCGGCGTGCTGTTCGCCGCGATGCTCGTCGGGGGAGCGCTGCTCCTCCCGTCGATCGCCCCCCTCGGCATCACCCTCCTCTGCGTCTCGGCGCTGCCCCTCTTGCACTCGGTCTTCGGCGGACGTCGCCCGCGCTGACGGCGAGCGGACCCGCTCGGAAAACCCGGAGCATCCGGCATCCGCGCGGCGCGTCCGAGCCCGACGCGCCGCGGATCGACCGAGTGATCTGGGTTTTCCCGCCACAGCCGCAGAATGCCGGCATGGGAGAATGGGTTCCCATGGACACTCCGGACGATAAGACGCCCCCGAGGAACGACGCTCCGAAGACCTCCACCGCCGCGATCGGGCAGGCCGCCAAGGCCACCGAGGCCGCCCAGAAGATCGTCCGTGACATCGTCGCCGTCCCGCCGCGCGGCGTGCATCCGGCGCTCGTCCCGGGCGTCTCGGTCGAGGAGACCGGCCGCACGTACCGCACCGACAAGCTCGTCTTCGGAGTCGCTGCCGCTCTGACCGTCGCGTTCATCGCGTGGGGCGTGTTCGCGGGCGACAACCTCTCGGGCACCACCTCGACCGTGCTCGCCTGGGTGGTCGAGTACTTCGGCTTCTTCTTCACGACGATCGCCACCGTCATCCTCGTCTTCATGCTGTTCATCGGCTTCAGCCGCTACGGGCGCATCCCGCTCGGCCGCGATGACGAAGAGCCCGAGTTCTCGATGTTCTCGTGGATCTCGATGCTGTTCGCCGCGGGCATGGGCATCGGCCTCGTCTTCTGGGGTGCCGCCGAGCCGCTCACGTTCTTCGAGAGCCCGCCGCCGGGCACGGTCGAGGCCGACACGCTCGACGCGATGCACACCGCGCAGGCGCAGGTGCTCTACCACTGGGGCCCGCAGGCCTGGGCGTTCTACGCGCTCGTCGGCGGCGCGATCGCCTACGGCGCTTTCCGCCGCGGACGCACCCCGCTGATCTCGTCGATCTTCGCGCCGCTGCTCGGCGAGGGCCGCACCGCCGGACCCCTCGGTCGCACGATCGACATCTTCTCGATCATCGTCACCCTGTTCGGCACCGCCGCCTCGCTCGGCCTCGGCGCCCTGCAGATCGGCCACGGCGTCGAGATCGTCAGCGGCATCGGCGAGCTCGGCAACGGCGTGCTCATCGCCGCGATCGCCGTGCTCACCGCGTGCTTCATCGCCTCGGCCGTGTCCGGAGTCTCGAAGGGCATCCGCGCACTGTCGAACATCAATGCCGTCGTCGCGCTGCTGCTCGCCTTCTTCGTGTTCTTCGTCGGCCCGACGCTGCTCATCCTCAACGTCATCCCCTCGGTCGCCGTGCAGTTCCTCGGCGACCTGCCCGAGATGGTCGCCCGTTCGGCGTCTCAGGGCGACGAGGCGCAGATGTTCCTCTCGAGCTGGACGATCTTCTACTGGGCCTGGTGGATCTCGTGGTCGCCGTTCGTCGGCATGTTCATCGCCAAGATCTCGCGCGGCCGCACGCTGCGCCAGTTCGTGTCGGTCGTCATCGTCGTACCCGCGGTCATCTCGCTCGTCTGGTTCGCGATCTTCGGCACCACGGCGATCCAGCAGCAGATGGACGGCGCGAACCTCACGGTCGACCCGCCCGAAGAGGTGCTCTTCGGCGTGCTCGAGAACCTGCCGTTCCCGCTGATCACGAGCATCGTGCTCATCCTGCTGATCGCGATCTTCTTCATCACCGGGGCGGACTCCGCCTCTCTCGTGATGGGAACACTGTCGCAGCAGGGGCGGCCCGAGCCGTCTCGGTGGGTCTCGGTCGTCTGGGGTGTGCTGGTCGGAGTCATCGCCGCCGTGCTGCTCGTGTCGGGTGAGGAGGGCAGCGGCCTCAAATCGCTGCAGAACGTCACGATCATCGCGGCGCTGCCCTTCGCGGTCATTATGGCGTTCATGATGGTCGCGTTCATGAAGGACCTCCGTCGCGATCCGATGATCCTGCGCGAGCGGTATGCCCGCATGGCTGTGCGCCACAGCGTCATGTCGGGGCTCGAGGAGTACGGCGATGACTTCGCGCTCGTGCCCGTCGCCTACGACCATTCGGAAGACGACCTCGACTGGATCGACGAGGCCGACGTCGACGACAGCCTCGCCGAGGTCTACGCGACCGCGACCGAGGCCATTGACATCATCCCGGACGCCGGGACCAGGGCGGATACCAGGGCCGAGTCGGATTCGGATGCCACGGCGGATGCGGAAGCTACGGCGGATGCGGATGCCACGGCGGATGCGGATGCCACGGCGGATGCGGATGCCACGGCGGATGCGGATGCGGGAACCGTGGGGGGTGCGGCTGCCGGTGCGGATCCCGGCGCTTCCGACCTCAGGTGATGGGCGTCGTCGTCTCCGCCGCAGGCTTCCGCTCCTCGTCCGAATCCACCACCTCGACCGGCTCCGCCGCGGCGTCGGTGATCCGGGCGGCCATGCCCGCGAAGATGAAGCCGTGGAACGGTAGCACGCCCAACCAGTACAGGCGTCCGGCCAGTCCGCGGGGGAAGAACACCGCGCGCTGCTCGTAGCGCGCCCCCGCGCCGTCGGGCAGTGCCCGCAGCTCGAGCCATGCCTCGCCCGGCACCTTCATCTCGGCGCGCAGCCGCAGCAGTCCGCCGCTCGCGGGCGATGCCTCGGTCTCGCGACCCGGCTCCTCGACGGCCTCGACGCGCCAGAAGTCGATCGCATCGCCGACGCGCGCCGCCGTGCGGCTGCGGCGCCCCCGGCGCAGTCCCACGCCGCCGACCAGGCGGTCCATCCACCCGCGCACGGCCCACAGGAACTTCGACGAGTACCACCCGTTCTCGCCGCCGATGCCGATGATCACGCGCCACAGCCCGTCGACGGGGGCCTTCGTGCGCAGTGATCGGGCGTCCGTGAACACTGTGCGTCCCGCCCACTCCGGGTCGCTCGGCAGCGGATCACTCGGAGCGCCCGAGACCTCGGCATCCTGCCAGCTCGTCTCGATCGTGTCGGCATCCACGCGTCCCAGAGCCATCGCGACCGCCCGCCGATACGGGGTGAGTCCCTTCTCGGGCCTCGGGATGAGGTCGTCGACCGCGTGGTCCTTCACGATGCACTCGTTCTGCAGCGAGGCGACCAGCGGGCGGGCGATCGAGCGCGGCACCGGCGTCACGAGGTTCACCCAGTGCGAGGCGAGTCCGGGGGTCAGCACCGGCAGCGAGGCGATCGCGCGCTGGCGGAGTCCGGCCTCGAGGGCATAGCCGTTCATCATCTGCCCGTAGCGCAGCACGTCGGGGCCGCCGATGTCGACCGCGCGATTCACGGAATCGTCGACGCGGGCCGCGCCCAGCAGATAGTGCAGCACGTCGCGCACGGCGATGGGCTGGATGCGGTTGCGCACCCACTTCGGTGCGGGCATGTACGGCAGCACGTCGGTGAGGTGGCGGATCATCTCGAACGAGGCCGACCCCGAGCCGATCACGACGCCGGCCTGCAGCACGAGCGTCGGCACCCCGGACTCGAGGAAGATCTCGCCGACCCGCACCCGCGAGCGCAGGTGGGGCGAGAGCTTCGCGTCGTCGGGATGCAGTCCGCCGAGATAGACGATCCTGCGAACACCGGCCTTCGCCGCGGCATCGGCCACCGTCGTCGCCGCCCGCTCGTCGCTCTCTTCGAAGCCCTTGCCCGCGGTCATCGAGTGGATCAGGTAGTACACGACGTCGACGTCGCGCATGGCCTCGGCCACGGCATCCGCGTCGTCTGCGGATCCCTCGACGATCTCGCAGTCCGAACCCCAGGGGAAGGATGCCGCGCGCGCGGCGTCGCGGGCGAGCAGTCGCACCCGGTAGCCGGCGTTCACGAGCCGGGGTGTGAGCCGCCCGCCGATGTAGCCGGTGGCGCCGAGCACGAGGGCGCGAGGTGCCAACCCGTCGTCGCGGGGGTGTGCGCGGAGGGCGTCTTCGTGCCCGGTGGGCTGGGTGAGCTCGGTCATGTTCCCGAGCGTAGGCGCGAAGCCTGAGTTTTTCACTAGGTTGGTATATGACTAGTTCATCTAGTAATCTTCTGCCCGAGGAAGGTGATGACATGACCGTGACGACGGAGACCCGCACGAGAACCCGCCGTTCCGCGCGCCCCACGCTTCTCGCGCCGGACTCTGCCAGCCTCGCTCCGGTCTCGGCCCGAGACGCCGTCGGGCGCTCGACCGGTATCGAACCCGTCGCGATCGGCGTCGCCCGCTCACCCCTGTGGACAGCGCTCGGCATCGCGGGACTCGTCTCGCTCATCGCGGCAGGGTCGCTGCCGCTGATCGCCGACCTCCTGTCCGTGCCGCTCTGAGGCGCCGGAAGACCAGACAAGACCACCCAGACCACCGTTGGAAGAGAGAAAGGCCCCCCATGGGACTCGATGACAAGATCAAGAACGCCGCCCAGGACCTCACCGGCAAGGCGAAGGAAACCGTCGGCAAGGTGACCGACAACGAGAAGCTCGAGGCCGAGGGTCGCGCCGACCAGGCCAAGGCCAGCGTCAAGAAGGCCGGCGAGAACGTCAAGGACGCGCTCAACTGAGAGCCGTCACAGTGTGCGGGGAGGCGACGACTGTCGCCTCCCCGTCGTCTGTTCCCGCACGTGGTCTCGCGCGGGAGCGAAAGAGGGAAGAAGGCAAGGCGCCATGTCGGAAACCGTGAAGAAGGACTCCCTGTGGAGGCGCCTCGGGCGCCGCCTGGGACTCGTCAAGGATGATGAGCTCCGTCGTCTCACCGTCGACGACGTGACGGTCGTCGATCGGCCGATGCTCCGCCGCGCGGTGGCCGGCACCGTGGTCGGCAACCTCATGGAGTGGTACGACATCGGGGTCTACGGATACCTCGCGGTCATCATCGGACGCGCGTTCCTGCCGGATGCCTCGGCCGGCGCGCAATCGCTGTTCTCGCTCGGCGTCTTCGCCGTGACCTTCGTCGCCCGCCCGCTCGGCGGCATCGTGCTCGGTCAGCTCGGCGACCGCATGGGCCGCCAGCGCGTGCTCGCGTTCACGCTCATCATGATGGCCGCCGCCACGTTCCTCATCGGTGTGCTGCCCGACTTCTCGGTCATCGGCGTCTGGGCGCCCATCCTGCTCATCGTGCTGAAGCTCGCGCAGGGCTTCTCGACCGGTGGCGAGTACGCCGGCGCCACGACCTTCATCACCGAGTACGCCCCCGACAAGCGGCGCGGCTTCTACGCCTCGCTGCTCGACCTCGGCTCGTACATGGGCTTCGCGATCGGTGCCGCCTTCGTGTCGATCCTGCAGCTCACGCTCTCGGCCGAGGTCATGCAGGGCTTCGCGTGGCGCATCCCGTTCCTCGTCGCCCTGCCGCTCGGACTCATCGCGATCTACTTCCGCCTCAAGATCGAAGACACCCCGGCCTTCCAGGAGGCGCAGGATGCTGCGCAGCGCGCCTCCGACGACGCGAAGGAGTCCGCGGATGCTCCGAAGGGCGTCATCGCGCTGATCCGCGCCTACTGGCGCGAACTGCTGACGGCCTTCGTGCTCGTCGCCGCGGCGAACACGGTCGGCTACGCGCTGACCTCGTACATGCCGACGTACCTCACGGGAACCCTCGGCTACGACGAGGTGCACGGCACGCTGCTCACGCTGCCGGTGCTGATCGCGATGGCACTCAGCATCCCGCTCACCGGAAAGCTCTCCGACCGCATTGGCCGCAAGAAGGTGCTGTTCATCGGATCGGTCTCGGCGATCGTGCTGGCCGTGCCGTCGTTCCTGTTCATGATGCACGGCGAGATCTGGTCGACCCTGCTCGGACTCGTGCTGCTCGCCTTCCCGGTGACGTTCTACGTGGCGAACCTCGCCTCGTCGCTGCCCGCGCTCTTCCCGACCTCCTCGCGCTACGGCGGCATGGGCATCTCGTACAACCTCGCGGTCGCCCTCTTCGCCGGTACGGCTCCGGTCGTCATGGAGGCGCTCGTGCAGCTGACCGGCTCGTCGCTCGCCCCGGCGTTCTACGTCATCGGCACGTCGATCGCCGGCTTCATCGCCGTGGTCGTGCTCAAGGAGTCGGCGCGCAGGCCCCTGCCCGGCGCGATGCCGAGCGTGCAGACCATCGAAGAGGCGATCGAGCTGGTCGAGACGCAGGAGGAGAACCCCGACCTCGACCTCGACGAGCTCTTCCCCGAGCGGCTCGAGAACGCGAAGTATGCGGCAGAGCTCGCCGAGCAAGTGCAGCAGCAGGCTCAGGCAGCCGAGCAGGCAGAAGGTCAGGCAGAGAAGGCCTGACCGATCCGTCGGGGACCGGTCGTTCTTCGGCCGGTCCTCGGCGGCTACTCGCCCGCGCCCTCTGACTCCTCGTGCGAGCGGATGACGTCGCGAAGCTCCTGGTCGAGATCCGATGCCTCCTCGATCGCCGAGGTCATGCCGGCGAGGAACCGCGTGACGATCGCGCGCTCCGCATCGCTCATCTCGTCGACGAGCGCGAGCATCCGGCGGTGCATGGCCCCCAGGGTCTCGCGCACCTCGTCGTCGCTGCTCACGGTCGGCACCACGACGCCGGCGCGGCGGTCGGTGGGGTGCGGCTCGCGGCGGGCGTGGCCGCCCTTCTCGAGGCGGTCGATGAGGGTGGTCGTGGAGGCTGTGGAGATGTCGAGCACGCGGGCGAGATCGATCGGACGCACGATGCGTCCGGCGCGCTGCTCACGCAGCAGGAAACGCAGTGCGATGAGGTCGGTCTCGTTCATCCCCATCGACGCCCGGGTGCGCGCGCGCATCGCGGTCTCCGCAGCGCGATAGCGGCGCAGCATGTTCAACACGTCGACGGTGCTGGCGGTACTCGATTCGGGGTACCAGTAGCCGGATCTGCCGAACTCTTCCGGAGCGGTCATCATGCCACCTCGCCCTTGTCGCTCAGGCCCTCGTGCTGTTCGCGCTCGAGCATCTCGATCGCGCCCGATTCGACCTCGGAGGGCACGATCTGCAGGATGCCCCCGGTGATCGCATCGTGTTCTGCGGTGACGATCTGGTCGAGCCGCCACTCCGGAATGGAGGGGAAGCGCTCGCGGAGACGTTCGAGCATCTCGGCGTACAGGATGTACCCCGCCTCCTCGAGAGTGAATCGCTCGATCATGACGTCCTTTCCGACAGGAATCCATCTTCGCATCCGAACGTCCGGAGTCGTGCATTGCATTTGCTAGTCTGACTCGTTACGCGTCTTTCGAGTAGCATGGAAGGGTCAGGGGGTGACGAATGGCCGGTACAGTCCGCGACGCCACGCGCACGATCACGTCGGATCTCATCATGAGAGTCGACGAACTCCGTCGCGCCGAAGCGCAGTTCGCACGACGCCTCTCCGCCGTCCGTGCTCCGAACGACACCGACCGCGAGGCCATGCGCTTCATCGCGGAGGCCACCGACGACGCGCCGGCGACGCCGGGTGGGCTCGCCGCACACCTGGGCGTGAGCACGGCGGCGGTCACGAGCATCCTCCGTCGACTGCAGGACCGCGGGCAGGTCGTGGTCGCGCAGCACCCGAGCGACGCGCGATCCAAAGTGCTCCGCCCCTCGCTGCGTGAAGCGGATGCGGCAGCCGACGACCTGACGCAGCGCATCGAGTCGATCGCGAGCGAGTTCACCCCTGATCAGACCGACGTCGTGGCTCGTTTCCTCCGTCGTCTCACGGAAGAGATCAACGACCTTCCGTGACGCCGATCGACGTCTCTGTTAATCCGCCTTTGCTAAATAGCTAGGTAACCTAGTAATCTTTCTCTGAAGCCATTCGCTTGCGGTCCCCGCTGACGAATCGTCTGCGATGAGGAGGAATCATGGGTTACCTGTCCTACGGAAACACGACGACGCCGATCGAGATCGGTGACGAGCTGATCGCTCACCTGCGCACGGTGATCGTCACTAAGCTCCGGCGCAACGAGTCCTTCCCCCTGACCATCGAAGCCTCGTCGGGGGTGGCCGAGACGCTGTGGATCCACGCGTCGATTCCCCTCCGCTTCGTCATGGAAGAGGACGATCACTCCCTCGACCGTTCGCTGCTGGTCTCGATGATGAATGCCGCGAACTCCGCCCGCGGGCTCGATCTCACGACCGACGAGTTCTCATCCGCACTGCAGGTCACCCGCGGTCTGCACGCCCTGAGTGCATGAGCCATGTCGACACGCATACGCAAGGCCGCGAAGGCGGCCGCCAGCTCGACGGCTAAGAAGGTCGGAGCATCGGTCGCACCGCGCGGCCTCTGGGTCGAGGTCGATCCCGGATTCCACGTCGGCAACGATCGGCGTCAGTTCCTCGGGTCGATCACCGGGACGCCGGGCGAGGGCTTCAGCGCCTTCGGGCCGAGCTCGGAGTTCGTCGGCCGCTTCGACGAGCTCGACGAGGCCAAGGAGGCCGTCATCATGGCGGCCGGCGCGATGGCATCGTCGATCGCTCCGGAGTCGCTGGTCTAGGTCCGATCGAGAACCGCATCACCACGCGAACGCCGCCCCATCGGGGCGGCGTCTCTGCGTTCGGTGCGCTGCTCCTGCTGTCCGCGACCTGGTTCCTGAGCCCTCGAGGTTGCGTGTACGATCGTACGCATGACTTCCGCCGAATCGATTCGACGACCAGCTCCCGACCGGGCTGTGCGGCGCGCGCGCATCGCCGTCTCGGCGCTGTTCCTCACCAACGGCGCCCTCTTCGCCAACATCCTTCCGCGGTATCCCGAGATCAAGTCCGCGCTCGGCCTCGACAACGTCGGCTACGGTCTCGCGATCGCCGCCTTCCCCGCGGGGGCCATCGCCGCAGGTCTTCTGGCTGCGGTGCTGATCCGACGGTTCGGCTCGGCCAAGATCGCCGTCATCGGCACGGTCGCCACGGGGCTCGGTCTGCTCGCTGCGGCGCTCGCGCCGTCCGGCATCCTGTTCGCCCTGGCGCTGCTGCTCGGTGGAGCGTCCGATGCCATCACCGACGTCGCGCAGAACGCGCACGGGCTGCGCGTGCAGCGTCGGTTCGGTCGCTCGATCATCAACTCGTTCCACGCGATCTGGTCGATCGGCGCGGTGATCGGTGGGGGAATGGCCGCCGCCGCGATCGCACTGCAGCTGCCTCTGGGCGTGCACCTCGGCATCTCGACGGCCGTCTTCGCGACCGTCGCGATCACGGCGCTCGCGTTCTGCCTGCCCGGGGGCGATGAAGAGGCGGATGCCGAGGCGACCGCCGATCCCGTCGAGCTGCAGGCGGCCGTGCGCCGGGGCATCACGCCGCGCATCGTGTTCGCGGTGATCGCGCTCACGCTGATCGCGATGGCGGGGGCGATCGCCGAGGATGCCGGCAACTCGTGGGCGACGCTGTATCTGTCGGAGTCGCTCGGGGCGGCGGCGGCGGTCGCGCCTCTCGGCTTCATCGCCCTCGTCGGAGCGCAGTTCATCGGGCGGATGCTCGGCGACGGCATGACCGACCGCTTCGGCCAGCGCGCCGTCGCCCGGGTCGGCGGCCTCATCGCGACGGCCGGCATGACGCTTGCGCTGCTCTTCCCCAGCGTGCCGGGCACGATCGCGGGCTTCGCGGCCGTGGGCTTCGGCATCGCGACGCTCATCCCGGCGGCGATGCACGCGGCGGATGAGCTGCCGGGACTGCGGGCCGGTGTCGGGCTCACGATCGTGTCGTGGCTGCTGCGGCTCGGGTTCCTGCTGTCGCCGCCGTTCGTCGGGTTCATCGCCGAGAACGAGAGTCTGCGCGCCGGGTTGATCGTCGCTCCCGCGGCCGCGTTCGTCGCGGTGCTGCTCGCCGGAGTGCTCGAGGGTCGCAAGCCACGGGGCTGAGTGGTGACCCCCGCGCCGGATGCAGGACGAAAGAACGGATGCAGGGTGAGATCGGTGATCTCGCTCTGCATCCGTTCGTCCGGCACGCGTGCTGCGATGCGTGCGGCGACTGAGCCTCAGAGGGCGGTGTAGCCGCCGTCGACGAGGTGGTAGCTGCCCGTGATGAAGCTGGCGGCGTCGCTGGCGAGGAAGGCGATGAGGTTCGCGACCTCGTCGGACTGGCCGAGGCGTCCGATCGGGTGCTTGCTGATGAGGAAGTTCTTGGCCTCGTCGCCCATGGTGGCGAGCAGCGGGGTGTCGATGAAGCCGGGGCCGACCGAGTTCACGCGCACGCCCTGCGCCGAGTACTCGAGGGCGGCCGACTTGGTCATGCCGACGACCGCGTGCTTCGCGGCGACGTAGGCGGGGGAGTTCGCGAAGCCGACGCTGCCGAGGATCGACGCGATGTTGACGACCGAGCCGCCGCCGTTCGCGAGGATCGAGGGGATCTGCGCCTTCATGTTGCGGAAGACGGCGTTGAGGTTGATCGAGATGACCTTGTCCCAGGCCTCGTCGTCGTATTCGGCGGTGGGGGCGGATGCTCCGCTGATGCCGGCGTTGTTCACACCGATGCGCAGCGGGGCGAGCGTGTTCGCGAGCTCGATCGAGCTGGCGATCCACGCGGTGTCGGTCGCATCACCGACGGATGCCTCGGCGGTGCCGCCGGCGGCGCGGATCTCGTCGACCACCGCGTTCGCATGCTCGGCGTTGAGGTCGTTGACGACGACGGATGCGCCGTTCTGAGCGAGCAGCAGAGCGGTCGAGCGTCCGATGCCGCTGCCTGCTCCCGTCACGATCGCCGAGCGGTTCGAGACGTCGTACTGAGCCACGAGTGGCTCCTCTCCCGGACGGGCGCGGTGCCGGGAGATCTTCTCGGACGGTCCGTCCTTCTCTCCAGCCTACGCCTGTCGGAGCGGGATGGATGCGCGTGAATGGATTTTTCTCGGCTCCACTGCTCTATCGCGAATCGGTGCCGAAAGTGAGATCCAGGGCTTCGGAGAGGTCGGCGGCCAGGTCGTCGGCATCCTCGAGGCCCACAGAGAGACGCAGGTGTCCGAACTCTCGGAACGGCGCCGGGTACGTGGCGACACGGCCGCCCTCGGTGCCAGTGTGCACGATGAGCGAGTCGTCGTGACCGAGGGAGAAACCCGAGGTGATCAGTCGGAGGTTCGCGACGAACCGGTTCTGCACGTCGGGGGAGCCCGTCACGGCGAACGACATCATTCCACCGAAGCCGCGCCCGCCGAACTGCCGCACGGCGAGAGCGTGATCCGGATGCGATTCGAGGCCGGGATAGTAGATGTACTCCACTCGGGGGTCGGCCTCGAGCATCTGCGCGATCTGCAGCGCCGACGAGAAGTGCTGACGCAGGCGCAGGGGCAGGGTGACGGTGCCGCGCTGGATCTGCCAGGCGTTGAAGGGCGAGATGATGCCGCCGACGTCGACCATGGCGTCGGCCTTGATCGCCTGGATGAGATCGCGCCGCCCCGAGACCGAGCCGCCCATGGCGTCGCCGTGCCCGTTGAGGTACTTGGTGAGGGAGTGCACCACCAGGTCGGCGCCGTCGTGGATCGGTCGGTAGAACGGCGGCGGCGAGAAGGTCGAGTCGACCATGAGGATGGCGCCTGTGGCGTGGGCGATCTCGGCGACCGCGCTCACGTCGGCGACCTTGGTGGTCGGGTTCGCGATGGCCTCGATGCACACGAGGCGCGTCTCGGGGCGCATGGCCGCCCGCACCGCGTCGAGGTCGCTGATATCGACGAAGGTCGCCTCGAGGCCGTAACGCTGGGGCAGCAGCTCGGTCCACAGCCGCCAAGTGGCCTCGTAGACCACATCGCTCACGACCACATGATCACCGGCGCGCACATGGGTGAAGAACACCGCGTGCAGGGCCGCGACTCCGGAGGCGAGTGCGACCGCCTCTTCGGCGCCGTCGAGGGCGGCGAGCTTCTGCTCGAGTGCCGCCTGGTTGACCCCGGTGTTGCGGGTGTACAGCCCGGGTGCGGTGGCCGACCAGCTGATCTCGCTCGGGTCGTCGGGCAGCTGGTACGAGTTCGCCATCACGAGAGGTGTGCGCAGCGCCAACGTCGAGTCGAGTTGATTGCCTGCATGCACGGCCAGGCTGAGGTCGGACAGCGTGTGCAGATCCTTGCGGTCGGGTCGAGCGCCCATCGTGACTCCTTCGTTCCGCACCGTCTTCCAGTGCCGACTTTCACTCTAAGGTGCATAATAGACACACGCAATTGCTAATCGTGCATGAGCTTGCACTGTCTCAGGAGGTCTCGATGGAGCGGCTTCATCTCGATCAGATCGATCGTCAGATACTTGCGGCGCTCACCGAGGATGCCCGCATCCCGCTGGTCACCCTTGCAGCCCAGGTGCATCTGTCGCGCAACGCCGTCAAGCAGCGCATCGAGCGGATGGAGCGCCAGGGCGTCATCGGCGGCTACAGCGTCGTTCCCGGACGTGCTGGCGGCTCGCCCGTCTCGGCCATCGTGCTGGTCTACCGCAGCGATCGTATGCGCGGGGGTGGCGTCGCCTCGGAGATCGCCCAGATTCCCGAAGTGCGTCGGTGCGATGTGCTCTCGGGTGACTTCGACCTGCTGGTGACGCTGGAAGCGGAGTCGATGGATCGCATCGGCGAGATCTGGGAGATGCTCGCAGCGCTCCCGGGAGTCGCGAACACCGTCACAGCGGTGTCGCTGACCCGGGTGGTCGACCGGGCGTGACCTCGCAGAGGGGCAGGGCATCCCCCGCGGACCCCTTCCCCTCCGCGAGGAGATCTCAGGTGGTGATGCAGGTGACCTTCGGCTGGGTCATCTCCTCGTACGCGAAGCGCACGCCTTCGCGCCCCATGCTCCCGTACTTCGAGCCGCCGAAAGGCATGCTGTCGATGCGGTAGTCGGAGGAGTCGTTGATCATCACGCCTCCGGCGTCGAGCGCTTCGGCGACTCGCAGCGCGCGGGTGATGTCCGACGTGAACGCCGCGGCATGGAGGGCGTACTCGATGCTGTTCGCCTCGGCAATTGCGTCGTCCTCGGTGTCGAACGGAGTCAGGACAACGATGGGGGCGAAGGCCTCCTCGTTCCAGACATCGCAGTGGGGCGAGACGTTCTCGAGAGCGGTCGGCCAGTACACCGAGCCCTCGCGTCGGTGCCCGGCGAGCACGCGCGCCCCCGCCCGCACGGCGTCGTCGACCACGCGCTCGGCGTGCGTCGCCGCAGCGACCGAGATCATCGGACCCACGTCGGTCGCCTGGTTGACGGGGTCTCCCGCGCGAAGCATCGAGGTGCGAGCGGCGAAGCGGTCGCGGAACTCGGCGTACACGGAGCGCTCGATGAGGATGCGCTGCGCGCCGACGCAGTTCTGCCCCGCAGCCCAGAATGCGCCGGACACGCAGGCCTCGACGGCGGCCGGGATGTCGGCATCCGCGAAAACCAGCACGGGGGCGTTGCCGCCCAACTCCATCGCCAGCCTCTTGAGACCCGCGGTGCGGGCGATCGCCTCACCGGTGGTGAATCCTCCGGTGAACGACACCATGCGGATGTCGCGCACGGCGACGAGCGCTTGCGCCACGTGCCGGTCGCCGTGGACGACCGTGATGATCTCGTCGGGGAGTCCTGCCTCCAACAGCACGTCGACGAGGAACCGCGCGGTCAGCGGGGTGAACTGCGACGGCTTGAGGATCACGGCGTTGCCACCGGCGATCGCCGGGCCGATCTTATGGGCGACGAGGTTGAGGGCGTCGTTGTAGGGCGTGATCGCGAGGATCACCCCGAGCGGCTCTCGTGTGTACCAGCCGCGGCGATTCGCGGAGCCCTCGTAGGCGTCGAAGGGAATGACCTCGCCGTCGAAGGCGCGAGCGGTCTCGGCCGAGAGCGAGATCGTGGTCACGGCTCGCTGCACTTCTTTGCGCGCCTGAGTGATCGTCTTCCCCGCTTCGCGGACGATGAGGGTCGCTGCCTCTTCGGCGCGGCCCTCGAGGATCCGCGCTGCGCTATCCAGGATCCGGTGCCGCGCAAATCTCGACAGGTCGCCCGAGAGAGTGGCGCCGAGCCGCGCGCGCGACATGATCTCGTCGACATCGTCGACCGAGTGCTGGGCGAGGCGGGCGATCACCTCCCCGTTGTACGGGTCGAGCACCTCGAGAAGCGACGCCTGCGTCACAGGAGCCTCCATGGCGGGCGCGCTCATCACGCCGCTCCGACGAGTGACGCCTGCTGCGCGTCGATCGCGATGATGTCGGACAGCAGCGCGTAGGCCGTCTCGAGGCGTCCGGCGCCGGGGCCGGACATCGTGACGGTGCCGAGCAGGTCGGTCGTGAACGCGATCGCGTTGGTCGCTCCGGAGATGCCTGCGAGAGGGTGGTCGGCGGCCAGCGAGAGGGGCTGGACGGATGCCGTCACGGCGCCCGACTCGTCGCGGGTGATCGTGCCGAGGAGCTTCCAGTGCTCGCCCGCCGCCGCTGCCGCGATCACATCGCTCGCGGTGATCCCGCTGATGCCGACGCGAGAGACGTCGGCCGTGGTGATCTCGGCGCCGAGCAGCTCATTGGCGAGGATCACGACCTTCAGCTGCACGTCGGATCCTTCGATGTCGGCGGTGGGGTCGGCCTCGGCGTAACCCAATGCCTGAGCCTCGGCCACGGCATCGCCGAGCGACTTGCCCGACTCCATCTGGCCGAGCACGAAGTTGCTCGTGCCGTTGAGGATTCCCTGGATGCGGCTGATGCGGAGTCCCTTGAGCGTCTGCTGTGCCAGTCGCAGCACCGGAGTGCCGCTCATCACAGAACCCTCGTACTCGAAGCGGGCGCCGTGCTGCTCTGCGAGCCGGTTGAGTTCGGCGCTCGCGAGTGCGACGGGCCCCTTGTTCGTGGTCGTGACGCTCTTGCCGCTCTCGAGGGCGGCGCGGACGTGCGAGATCGCAGGTTCGCCGTCGATCGGGTTCGTGTAGGTCGCCTCGACGATGATGCCCGCCGTCGTGGTGCGGATGACGTGGTCGTTGCGAGGATCGACGTCTCCACCCGGCATCCCGGCGAAGGAGGCATCCCCTGTCATCGCGAGCACGGCTCCGAGGTCGATGCCGTCCTCCTGCATGAGGGAGCCGAACCGCAGATCCGTGATCGCCACGACTCTCAGGGTGAAGCCGAGATCGTCGGCGAGGTCGGAGCCTCGGTCGTGGATGATCTCGGCGAGGGCGCGGTTGACGCCTCCGAAGCCGATGAGGGCGAGGTCGTGGTGAGTCACCGGGGTTCTCCTTCTCTACGTGGACTGTCGCCGGCGTCGCCGCGCTGACATGTGTCCATCCTCAGCGCGCGTGGTGTCTGTGCGCGCCTGTCAGAACGGCAGCGGGAGTGGGCGGAATGGCAGCTTCTCGCCCGGAATGTCGGCGGTGGCGCATGCGGGGGCCAATCCGCAGATGTGCTCTTGCGCACCGGATATCTGAGGAGATAGTGTCCCCGCAGATCACAACAGAAATGCGTCATTGGCACATAGATGTGAATATGATGCACATACAACCCGATTGAGAGTTCCGATGACGCCTCTTCCCGGCGAGAAGCCCCTCCCAAACGTCCTGCCGAGTACGACGGCCACCCAGGTGCCGCTGCGTCGGCTGCAGCGCACCATGGATGCCCGTCACCTGATCATGATCGCGCTCGGCGGGGTGATCGGCTCGGGGCTGTTCCTCAGCTCCGGCTACACGATCTCGCAGGCCGGACCCCTCGGCGCGATCATCGCGTATCTGATCGGCGCTTTCGTCGTCTACCTCGTCATGGCATGCCTGGGCGAACTCGCGGTCGCGTACCCGGTCTCGGGTGCCTTCCACATCTACGCGTCGCGGTCGATCGGCCCGGCGACCGGCTTCACCACCGCCTGGCTGTACTGGCTCTGCTGGGTGGTGGCGCTCGGATCCGAGTTCACGGCATCCGGCATCCTCATGCAGCGTTGGTTCCCCGGGGTTCCGGTGTGGCTGTGGTGCCTGATCTTCGCCGCGGTGCTGTTCCTGCTCAACGCGATCTCGGCTCGCGTGTTCGGCGAGGCGGAGTTCTGGTTCTCGCTCGTCAAGGTCATCGCGATCGTCGGCCTGATCGTGCTCGGCGGCGCGGCGATCTTCGGATTCACACCGCTGTCTCCAGAGCATCCGCCGGCACTGCTCTTCAGCAACTTCGAGACTCCCGGCGGCCTCTTCCCGAACGGATTCAGCGGTGTGATCGTCACCGCCCTCGCCGTCTTCTACGCGTTCAGCGGCTCGGAGCTGATCGGTGTCGCCGCCGGCGAGACGAAGGACCCCGCCAAGAACATCCCCCGTGCCCTGCGCTCGACGGTGCTGCGCCTCGTGGTGCTCTTCGTCGGGGCGATCGCCGTCATCGCCGCGATCCTGCCGTACGACCAGGCCAGCGTCACCAGCAGCCCGTTCGTCGACGTCTTCCAGTACGTCGGCGTCCCCTACGCCGCCGACATCATGAACTTCGTGATCATCACGGCGCTTCTCTCGGCCGGCAACAGCGGACTCTTCTCCTGCGCGCGGATGCTGTTCTCGCTCGCCGAGGAGGGTCACGCCCCGAAGGCGTTCACCCGCCTCACCCGGCGGGGTGTGCCGCTCATCGCGCTCAGCGTCAGCATCCTCATCGGTCTCGTCTCGCTGCTGACGAGCGTGATCGCGGCCGGAACGGTCTACCTGGTGCTCGTGTCGATCGCCGGATTCGCGGTCGTCGCGGTGTGGATGTCGATCGTCGCCTCGCAGTTCTTCCATCGCCGCACCTTCGTGCGCGAAGGAGGACGCGTGCAGGATCTGGCCTACCGCACGCCGCTCTACCCCGCGCTGCCGATCGTCGCATTCTCTCTGCTGCTCATCTCGATCATTGCGATCGCGTTCGACCCGAACCAGGTGGCCGCGCTCTACTTCGGCATCCCCTTCGTCGGTGCCTGCTACCTGTACTTCTGGTGGCGTCACGGTCGCCAGGGCGTACGTGATGTCGTGCAGGATCACGAGGCCGAGTCCGTCGAGGCATGACGGCTCCGTCGTCCGCGGCGGGGTGGGTGGAGATCGACCGGAACGCGATCACGCACAACATCCGCACGATCCGCGCAGAGCTCGGCGAGGAGGTCGGGTTCTGCGCGGTCGTGAAGGCCGACGCCTACGGGCACGGGATCGACATCGTCGCACCGCTGCTCGTCGCCGAGGGGATCGCGATCGTCGGGGCGGCCTCGAACGACGACGCCGCCGCCGTTCGTGCGGCGGGGTTCGTCGGGCGACTGATGCGCGTGCGCCCCGCCGGGCGGGAGGAGATCGACGACGGCATCCGCTTCGGCCTGGAGGAATGGGTCGGCGGAGTCGAGCACGCGGGAATCGTGGGAGTGACCGCGGCGGCGCGGGGGGTCAGGACTCGCGTGCATCTCTCGCTCAACTCGACCGGGCTCGGTCGCGACGGCATCGACCTCGGTGAAGCCGGGGGCCTGGATGCCGTGACCGCCGTTCTCGCAGACCCGCACCTGGAGGTCGTCGGCCTGTGCTCCCACTTCCCCTGCGAAGACGCTGCCGATGTGGCCGAGGGCGCATCGCGCTTCGACGAGGAGACCCGTGTGCTGCTCGCCGGAACGCATGCGTATGATCGGATCGCGCGGCATTGCGCGACCACGTTCGCGGCACTCACGGTGCCCGAGTCTCGGTTCGACCTCGTGCGCATCGGCGCGGGGCTGTATGGCGACTCCGACACGGTCGGCGGCGCGCTGCGTCCTGCCATGCGGGTCGTGTCGAGGATCGCGGCGATCAATGCCTATCCGCGGGGCAGCACTGTGGGATACGAGCGCTGGCACCGTCTCGACCACGATGCGCGTCTGGCCGTGATCCCTCTGGGATATGCCGACGGAATCCATCGCAGCCTCAGCGGCACCGGCGAGGTGCTCGTGCGGGGCAGACGTGCACCGATCGTCGATCGGATCGCCATGAACAGCTTCCTCGTCGATGTCTCGAGCATCCCGCGTGCAGCGCCGGGAGACGAGGCGGTGCTGTTCGGCCGGCAAGGCGACGAGGTGATCGCCCCGGCCGATGTCGAGCGGTCGCACGGTCACATCGCTGCCGATCTCTACGTCGCCTGGGGGCGGCTCCTGCCGCGTCGTCCGGTCGCGGCCGCCGGATAGGATTGCCGTGATCTCGACCCGCACGAAGGAGCAAACGATGGCAGCCTCATCTTCGCTCGTCCAGGGTCTGAAGCTTCTCGATGCCTCGGTCTCCCAGGAGCGCCGCGCTCGTCCCGGACTCAATGCCTCCCGTCTGGCGGAGGCCACCGAGATCGAGCGCAGCCGGGTGTCGCGGCTCACGCAGGAGCTGCGCGCACGGGAGCTCCTCAGTCGCGACGACGACGCGCTGTTCTCGGCGGGGCCGGAGTTCTTCCGCACCGCTGCCGTTCTCAACGCACCCTGGTTGCGGGCCTCGCGAGCCGCGCTGCGGGCGCTCGCCTCGCAGCGAGGTGTCAACGCCCTGATCACGATCGCCGATGGCGCGCGCGGTGTATTGCTGCGCTGCGAGAGGTCCGCCGATGGGTTCGATCGCTCCATCCGTGAGGGGCTCGTCACACCGATCTGGTGCACCGGTGCGGGCCGGGCGTTGCTTTGGGATCACACGCTCGAGCAGCTCGAGGCGCTGCTCGAGGACGTGCAGTTCGTCGGGGTCGGTGGACCGACAGCCGCTCGTTCGACGCGCGATGTGTGGGCGCTGCTCGAACGGGACCGCGAGGATTCGCTCGTCGCCGCGGCGGAGGAATACGACGAGGGCATCGACGAGTTCGCCCTCCCCATCCGCAGCAGGGGTGAGGTCATCGCCTCCCTGGCTGTGCGTGGCAGGCACCGCCCCCAGGGGATCACCCGCGACACGCGGGCCCTGCTCACGCACTTCGCCGGCGAGCTCAGCGCCGCAGCCGGCGCCGATCAGCCCTCACGCGAGAACGGCTGACGGGGCGCCGAGTTCTCGGGAGAGCTCGGCGGCAGCCCGGGCACATGCTTCGCCGCACGTCGCCGTGCGCTCCGCCATCACGTCGCGCGTCCCGATCACCTGGACCGCGGCGACGACCTCGCCGCGGTGGTCCCACACGGGAGCGGCGACCGAGTAGAGACCTGGCTCAGCCTCCTGGTCGACGATCGCGAACCCTCGGCGCCGATCGTCGTCGAGCCGTGAGAGGAAGTCGTCGATCGACGTAGGGGTGTTCGGCCCCTGAGGCGAGAAGTCGGTGGCGCGGAACACCGCGCGGATCTCATCGGCGGAGGCGTCCCACAGCGTGGCACGGCCGGCGTCGCTGCAATAGGCAGGGTAGGCGCGTCCGATCCACGACCCGATCATGCGCGAGTCGGCGGGAAGGCTCTCGAGCATGGTGAGCGTCGTGTCTCCCTGCAGCACGCTGAGGAAGGCGGCTTCGCCGAGGCGCGACGACAGGTCTTCGAGCACCACCAGGCCGTGCGTGCGCAGGCGCTGTGCGCTCAGTTCCTGGGCGGCGGCGTACCATCCCCACGCGAGGGTGAATGAACGGTCCGCCGCTCTGGTGACGAGGCCCGAGCGCTCCAGGCTCGCCAGCGTGCGCGACACCTGTGAGCGCTCACGACCGAGGGAATCCGCGATCACGCTGACCGTGGCCGGTCGGAGGTCGCGGGTGAGCGTCGCCACGGAGGAGAGCACATCGAGCCCTCGGCCCATGCTGCTCGACGAGGGAGGTCTCGGCGTGGCTGGTGGCATGGAAAGAGGTTACCGCTGTGCGTCAGCCCAGAGAGCGGATCGAGGCGCGCTCGACGACCGGCATCGGGATCAGCACGGCGTCGAGCGGGCGCTCGCCGAGCAGCATCTCGACCGCGGTGCGCCCCATCACGTCGTAGGGGAGTCGCGCGGTCGTGAGTCCCGGTCGCTGGAAGCCGGCGAGCTCTTCGTCGTCGAAGGAGGCGACGGAGATGTCGTCGGGCACTCGAAGCCCTCGCTCGGCGATCGCCTGATACGTGCCGAAAGCCACTCCGTCGTTGCCGGCCAGGATCGCCGTGAGGTCGGGGTGAGCGTCGAGCATCTGCAGCGTGCGCGAGTATCCGATATCGGGGTTCCACTCGGGGACGTCCATGATGAACGGATCGACGCCGGCCCCGGCGAAGGCGGCGCGGATGCCGTCGAATCTCGGGCCGATGGTCACCGAGTGCCGGGGAGACGACACCGCACGCGGGTTGTTGCCGATCACGCCGATCCGGCGGTGGCCGGCATCCGTGAGCAGGCGCGCCATCGCATGGCCGGCGGTCCGCTCGTCGGGGAGCACGGAGGGATGCCCCGTCGTCGACGTGCCGTTGACGATCACGACCGGCACGTCGGCGGGGGTCTCGGGCACCTCGATCATGCGGGCGCCGAGGAGCCCGATCAGGATGCCGTCGACCCGGCGGTCGATCATCGCCTGGATCTCGTCGGAGATGGTCGCGTCATCACCCTCCGTCTCGGCGATCAGAACGGTGTGGCCGTGCTCCTTCGCCGCGGACAGCAGGCCGCGGATCATCTCGGAGGCATAGCGGGTCACGGTGATCTGATCCGAGATGAATCCCAGAGTCTTCGTCTTGCGGAGGCGCAGACTCTGGGCGGCGGGATTCGGCCGGTAGCCGAGTTCCTCCGCTGCTGCCCGCACCCGGCGTGCCGCGTCGGCGGAGAGACGTGAACCCGGTCGGTCGTTCAGGATCATGCTCACGGCGGTCTTGGACATGCCCGAGAGCGCGGCGACGTCGGCGAGCGTCGGCCTGCGATCGACGTTCTTCGGCACCGGGTTCCTCCTGTCGTGACATCTCCAGCTTAGGCAGTGCATGCGGCACCCCGGAACCACGCTGGTTGAATTGATTTAGCAAAATCGTTGCGGCCCTCGATCGACGATGCTAACCTCGGCGATGCTGAATCAATTTAGCTTCATGGGCGGGACTCGATTCCCTCGCTCTGAAGTCATTCACTCAGGAGAGAACATCGTGGTTGATCTCACTCGCAGGGCTCTGCTCGGCGCGATCGGTCTGGGCATCGTGGGCACCGTCGTCTCGTGGCCGAGACTCACCGGAGCCGACATCCCCGGCCGCGGCACAGACACTCTGACCGTCGCCCTCTTCGGCACCGCGCAGGACGCCGTGGCGCGTCAGGCGCTGGTCGACGGCTTCCAGCGCAAGCACCCCGGCATCACCGTGCGCATCGTGGCCATTCAAGGACAGGACTGGAGCGAGTACTTCGCGAAGATCCTCACGATGATCGCCGCGGGCACGCCGCCCGACGTCGTCACGGTCGCGACCGAGGGGGCGCAGCTCTTCGCATCACGCCTCGCGCATCCTCTCGACGAGTATGTGCGCCGCGACGCGTCGGAGATGCAGGAGTACTTCGACGACGTGAACCCGACCCTCATCGAGGCGTTCATGTACCAGGGCAGCCTGTTCCAGATGCCCGACAACTTCAATGCGGCGAACGTCTTCTACAGCACGACGGCGATGGACCGCGCGGGGCTGGAACGCCCCGCCGACAACTGGACGCTGGAGGACTTCCTCGGCACCGCCCGTGCGATGAAGAAGAGCGCTTCGGGGCAGTTCCTGCCGTACTTCTGGAACAACCGGCTGTGGGGCGGCGTCGTCCCCTGGCTGTACGTCAACAACACCAGCTTCCTGCACGAGGAGAAGGCGAGCGGCGGCGACTGGCTGTGGGACCGCTTCTATCCCGACCAGGCGGCCCGCAGCGGCGGCTACGTGTGGAAGCAGGCCGACGCGCTCAACGAGCACGCGATCGAGAGCTTCTCGGTGCTCGAGCGCATGGTCTCGGAGGGGCTCGCCGCGAACCCCGCACAGGGTGGCGGAAACGAGCTGGTCTCCCTGTTCTCCACGGGCTCGGTCGGGATGACCCCCGCGGGAGGCTTCTGGGTCAGCGGCCTCGAAGAGGCGGGCGTCGCGAACGACGCCTACGACGTGACCTACTTCCCGAGGATGGCGGGGCAACGGCACCAGTTCGGGGCGGGCGGCTACGCGATCATGGAGACCTCGCCCCGCAAGGACGAGGCATGGGAGTGGCTCAAGTACTGCGTCTCGGTCGAGGGCATGACGATCGCCCACCCGAAGCCCGACTCGTCACTCCCTCGTCGCTCCCTCAACGCCGAGCTCTATGGCGCGGGGGTGGGGCCTGCGCACTGGGAGGTCTTCTACGACACTCTCGACAAGTTCCCCGACACCGGTCCGATGCCGGCGCCTCCGCAGCAGGCCGCCGTCGAGTCCGCTCTGCTCAAGAACGTGGTGTCGACCATCACGAACGGCCCATCCGGCGTCCGCCGAGGGCTCGAGACCATGCAGCGAGATCTCGAGCTCGCGCTGGGGGGAAACTGATGTCCGAGAACACCACCCGCACTCTCACCGTGCCGCCGGGATTCCGGCGCGAGACCGGCACGGTCGCCCGCTCGGGACGATCGATCATCTGGTGCTTCCTGGCGCCCACCCTCATCGGGCTCGGGCTGTTCAACTTCGTCCCGATCATCGGATCGTTCGTCCTGGCCTTCTTCCGCTGGGACATCATCTCTGACCCGGTCTTCGTCGGGTTCGACAACTTCGTCGATCTGGCGGCCAACCCGACGGTGAGCGTGTCGTTCCTGAACACCATCGGCTTCGTCGTCGTCGCCGTCATCCTGCAGCTCGGGGTCGCACTGGTGCTCGCGGTGCTCGTGCAGTCGAAGATGCCGAACTGGCTGCGCACCTTCTTCCGGTCGGCGCTGTTCTTCCCGCTGATCCTGTCGGCGGCCTCCGTCTCGCTGATCATGGCGTACCTGTTCAACCAGGAGTTCGGCCTGGTGAATCAGACGTTGAACCTGATCGGCATCGCGGATGTCGGGTGGTTGACGACCGGACTCGGCGCGAAGGTCGTGGTGCTCCTGGTCTACGTGTGGCAGAACTTCGGGTTCACGTTCCTGCTCTTCATCGGCGGGCTCGCCGCGATCCCGAGTGAGGTCTATGAGGCATCCGCCCTCGACGGTGCGGCGGGATGGACCCAGTTCCGGATGATCACGCTGCCTCTGGTGAGTCCGACGCTGCTCGTGGCATCCGTCATGGCGATCATCAACGCCCTGCAGATCTTCGACCAGCCGTGGGTGCTGACCCGCGGTGGCCCCGGTGACGAGACCCGCACGGCCGTGATGGTGATCTACGAGTCCGCGTTCCGACAGCTCGATTTCGGTGGAGCGTCGGCCATCGGCATCGTGCTGACCCTTCTGATCATGCTCGTCACGGCCATCCAGTTCCGGCTGAGCCGCCGATTCGTCTTCTACGGGTGAGGCCCATCATGACAACGACAGTGGTTACGAAGCGCTCCTGGCTCTACACGCTCGGCACGGGCGGCAAGTTCGCCCTGCTCGGACTCGCGGCACTACTGACCCTCGGGCCCGTCGTCTGGACCCTGATCACGGCGCTGTCGCCGACCGACAGCGTGACCAAAGAGGTCAACGTGGGTTTCGGAGCCTTCGCCGACGTCTTCACCAAGATCCCGATCTGGCTCTACGCGTGGAACAGCGCCCTGGTGGTGCTGCTGGTCGCCGCCGGCCAGATGCTCTCCGCCGCGATGGCCGGCTACGTCTTCGCGAAGTTCGAGTTCCGTCACAAGAAGCTGATGTTCGCGCTGATCCTCGCGACGATGATGGTTCCGCTGCAGGTGACGATCGTCCCCGTGTTCATGCTGGTGAGGGGCATGGGGCTCGCCGACACCCTCCTCGCTCTCATCGTGCCTGCGCTTCCCACCGCTTTCGGCACGTTCCTGATGCGGCAGTACTTCATGGGCATCCCGACCGAGCTGGGTGAGGCCGCGCAGCTCGACGGGGCCGGGCCCTGGCGCACGTTCTTCGGCGTCTATCTGCCGCTGGCCACCCCCGGGCTCGCGATCGTCGGCATCCTCGCCTTCAACTATCACTGGAACGAGTTCTTCCGACCTCTCATCATGACCATCAGCGATCAGAACTTCACGCTGCCACTCGGCCTGGTGACGCTGCAGGGCAACCTCGGCACCGGCAGCGTCTCGACGGTGCTCGCCGGTGTGATCCTCTCGATGATCCCCGCACTCCTGGTGTTCTTCTTCGGGCAGAAGCCTCTGCGCGAAGGACTCACGGCGGGCGTCGGCAAATGACGCACGCCCCCATCAAGTAGAAAGACGACTGCCCCGGTGACCCCCACTGACCTTCCCCCGGTCCGCACCCTGAGCCCACGACTGCACTTCGCTCCGCGCAACAACTGGATGAACGATCCGAACGGTCTCGTCTTCCACGACGGTCTGTACCACCTGTACTTCCAGTACAACCCGCAGGGCAGCGAGCACGCCCACCTCAGCTGGGGCCACGCGACGAGCACCGATCTCGCGCGATGGACCGAGCACGAGCCGGCGATCCTCTGGGACGACACGGAGCAGATCTACTCCGGCTCCATCGTGGTCGATCACGGCAACACCTCAGGGTTCGGCACGGCCGAGGAGCCTCCGCTGGTGGCGCTCTACACGGCGGCCGCGAACGGGCACCAGGCGCAGGCTCTCGCGTACAGCACCGACGGCGGATACGTCTGGACGAAGTATCGGGGGAACCCGGTGCTCGACCGGGGCACGAGCGACTTCCGCGATCCGAAGGTGTTCCGCTACGACGACGGGGGCGAGGGCTACTGGGTCATGGTCGCGGTCGAGGCGGAGGACCGCCAGGTGCTGTTCCACCGTTCCGACGACCTCAAGACGTGGACCTATCTGTCGTCCTATGGTCCGGCCGGCCCCGTCGGCGGGGTCTGGGAGTGCCCGGACATGTTCAGGCTGGCGGTCGACGGCGATGAGGACGATGCGCGGTGGGTGCTGCTCATCAGCCTCAACCCGGGAGGCATCGCCGGCGGCTCGGGAACCCACTGCGTCGTGGGCGAGTTCGACGGCACGACCTTCCGGCCGACTGCGCCCCTCCCGACTCCCGCGCCCGAACTCCTGGTCGAGCGCAGCCAGTCGCGTGACGAGCTCGAGGCGTTCGGCTGGATCGACTTCGGCCCCGACTGCTACGCCGGCGTCACGTTCGACGGCCTCGCCGCGCACGAACGCACGCTGATCGCCTGGATGGACAACTGGCGGTACGCCGGCAGCATCCCGCACGATGACTCATCCGAGTACCGCAGCGCGATGACACTTCCCCGCAGGCTCTCGCTCACCCGCGACTGCAGCGGCGCGGTGCGTCTGCGGCAGGCGCCGGCGATCGAGGTCGGGGCCGACGAGATCACCGAGCTCGGCTCGCTGACGGGTCGTGTCGCTGTGGATGCTGGGCTGCCGGATGCGGTGCGGATCCGAGTCACGGCGACCTTCGGAGACGCCGACAGCGTCGAACTCCGCATCGGGGCCGGGGATGCCGGCGAGGTCGTCATCCGGCAGAGCCACGCGAGCGGGCGCATCGACGTCGTTCGCCCCGACGTGGTTCCGCCTGCGGGGGTGGGCGGGTCGATGTCGATGCCCGTCGCGTGTGCGGGCGAGGTCGCCTGGGAGATCTGGATCGACGCGCTGAACGACCGGGTGGCATCGCTCGAGCTGTTCGCGGAGGACGGCGATCGGGTGCTCACCGCGTTGATCCCCGCCTCCTCGCGTCGCGCCTGTTCGCTGGCGGCCGTGGGGGGAACGCTGCGCGAGGTGCGCGTCGCCGTCGCAGAGGAGGCGTGCTGAGGTAGCGGCACCGGCCTCGCGCGCGACAGCTGCGGTCGCGCGAAGTCATCGACCCATCGCGGAGGAATACCCCAAGAGGGTATACGCTTGTTCTCAATACCCCCCAGGGGTACTAGAACGAGGGATGGAGACATGATGACGAAGAACGAGTTCCAGGTGACGGGCATGACCTGCGGGCACTGCGAGATGTCGGTGCGCGAAGAGGTCTCCGAGATCCCCGGCGTCGAAGACGTCCAGGTGAGCGCCCAGACCGGAAAGCTCGTCGTCACCGGCTCGACGTCGGTCGACGATGCGCAGGTCCTGGCCGCCGTCGCAGAGGCAGGCTATTCGGCGGTGCGGACGGCATGAACGCCGGCGCACGGCTCGGCCTCTTCGGGGCGGGCCTCGTGGTGGCGTTCGGCGCGGCCTTCGGGCTCGCCGGCGTCATCGTTCCCGCGAGCGCGGTCAGCGACTGGACGAAGGGTGCGGAAGTGGACGATCACAATGGTCACGCCGAGAGTGCTGTCGGCGCGGATGACGCGGCGAGTGCCGCTGCAGACGACCTGAAAGGCCTGTCGCTCGGTCTCGACCGATATGTGCTGTCGCCGATCGAGGCGCCGGCATCCCCGGGCGAACCCGGTGCACTGGCATTCCGGATCGAAGACGCCGCCGGCGTCCCCGTCACGGACTACGCGACGGCGCACGACAAGGATCTGCACCTGATCGTTGTGCGCTCAGACGGGAGCCGGTTCCGACACGTCCATCCGGTGCTCGACGAGGCCACGGGAACGTGGTCGCTTCCCTGGGAGTGGACAGATGCCGGAACCTACCGCGTCTTCGCGGACTTCACCCCGGCCCAGGCGGATGCTGCGTCGCTCACTCTCACGCGCACTGTCCAGGTGGCGGGTGAGTTCGCACCCGTCGCGCCGCAGCCGACCCGCGTCGCGGAGGTCGATGGCTTCACGGTCTCGCTCGACGGCGACCTCGAAGCAGGAGCGGCGAGCGATCTCACTGTGACGGTCGCACAGGACGGTCGCCCGGTCACCGCCCTGGAGCCGTATCTCGGCGCGTTCGGACACCTCGTGGCGCTGCGCGACGGCGACCTCGCGTATCTGCACGTGCACGCCGCGGGTGATGAGCCCGAAGCGGGCGAGACGTCGGGGCCCGAGATCGCGTTCGCCGCAGAGGCCCCGACCGCGGGGCGGTACCTGCTGTACCTGGACTTCCAGGTGGACGGCACGGTGCACACGGCCGAGTTCGTGCTCGATGCCGCTCAGGCGCAGGGCGTGACCGAAAACGAGGGCGATTCGCACGACGACGGGCATTGACCGTCAGCCGTCGCCCCTGCCGCAGCTGATCGCTGCGGCCCACAGATGCAAGCCAGAGAAGGAACGAACATGAGCACGTCAGCACCTGCGAACGCAGGGACCGGAGTCGAACTGGAGATAGGCGGCATGACCTGCGCCTCCTGCGCGATGCGGATCGAGAAGAAGCTGAACAAGCTCGATGGTGTCGTGGCGACCGTCAACTATGCGACCGAGAAGGCGAAGGTCACCGTGCCGGACGGGTACGATCCGGCGGCGCTGATCGCAGAGGTCGAGAAAACGGGGTACTCGGCGTCGATCCCCGCACCGAAGGGCTCGAAGAACGATGCCGCCTCCGCCGGTGAGGGCACCGCAGACCCTGAGCTGCGGTCGCTGCGCAACCGCCTGATCGGTGCGATCGTGCTGACGGTGCCGGTGATCGCGATGGCCATGATCCCGGCGCTGCAGTTCACCTACTGGCAGTGGGCCTCGCTCGCACTCGCGGCCCCGGTGATCCTCTGGGCGGCGTGGCCGTTCCACCGGGCCGCATGGATGAACCTCAGGCACGGCACCGCGACGATGGACACGCTCATCTCCCTGGGCACATCGGCCGCATTCCTGTGGTCGCTCTACGCGCTGTTCTTCGGCACGGCCGGCACCCCCGGCATGACGCACCCGTTCGAGTTCGCACTGGCCCCCTCCGACGGGGCCGCGAACATCTACCTCGAGGTCGGCGCCGGCGTGACGATGTTCATCCTCGCCGGACGCTACTTCGAGAAGCGGTCGAAGAAGCAGGCGGGTGCCGCGCTGCGCGCGCTGCTCGAGCTCGGCGCGAAGGACGTCGCCGTGCTGCGCGGTGGCGTGGAGACGAAGATCCCGGTCGAGGATCTGCGGGTGGGAGACCAGTTCGTCGTGCGGCCGGGCGAGAAGATCGCGACCGACGGCGTGGTGGTCTCGGGCACCTCGGCCGTCGACGCATCGATGCTCACCGGTGAAGCGGTGCCGGTCGAGGTCGCCGAGGGCGACACCGTCACCGGCGCCACGACCAACGTCGGCGGGCGGCTCGTGGTTCGTGCGACCCGGATCGGCTCCGACACCCAGCTGGCGCAGATGGCCCAGCTCGTCGAGGACGCTCAGACCGGGAAGGCCGAGGTGCAGCGTCTCGCCGACAGGATCTCGGGCGTCTTCGTGCCGATCGTGATCGTGATAGCCGTCGTCGCGCTGGGCGGCTGGCTCGGCGCGGGGTTCCCCGTGAGCGCGGCATTCACCGCGGCGGTGGCCGTGCTCGTGATCGCCTGCCCGTGCGCGCTCGGTCTCGCGACGCCCACTGCGCTGCTCGTCGGCACCGGGCGCGGTGCACAGATGGGAGTGCTCATCAAGGGGCCGGAGGTGCTGGAGTCGACCCGCAGGATCGACACCGTCGTGCTCGACAAGACCGGGACGGTGACCAGCGGCAGGATGACGCTCGTCGACGTGGTCGTCGAAGCCGGCACCGACCGCGCGGAACTCCTGCGGCTGGCCGGTGCGCTGGAGGATGCCTCGGAGCACCCGATCGCCCAGGCGATCGCCAAGGGTGCGACGCAGGAGGTCGGGACCCTGCCGATGCCAGAGGACTTCGCGAACATCGAGGGCAAGGGAGTGCAGGGGATCGTCGACGGTCACGCCGTGCTCGTCGGCCGGGATTCGCTCCTCGCCGAGTGGTCGCAGACGCTGAGCCCCGAGCTCGCGTCGACGAAGGCCCGCGCCGAGGGCGAGGGCAAGACGGTCGTGGCTGTGGGCTGGGACGGCCAGGCGCGCGGCATCCTGGTCGTGGCCGACACGGTGAAGCCCAGCAGCGCCGAAGCGATCGCTCAGTTCACGGCGATCGGGTTGACCCCCATCCTGCTCACCGGAGACAACGACGCGGTCGCCAGGCGGATCGCGGCCGAGGTGGGCATCGACGAGGTCTTCGCCGAGGTCCTCCCGAAGGACAAGGTCGACGTCGTCACGCGGTTGCAGCGCGAGGGCAAGACCGTCGCGATGATCGGCGACGGCGTCAACGACGCCCCCGCCCTCGCCCAGGCCGACCTCGGCATCGCGATGGGCACCGGGGCGGACGTCGCGATCGAAGCATCCGACATCACCCTGGTCCGCGGAGACCTGCGCAGCGCGGTCGACGCGATCCGCCTCTCGCGCAGGACGCTCGGAACCATCAAGACCAACCTGTTCTGGGCCTTCGCCTACAACGTCGCGGCCATCCCGGTCGCCGCGCTCGGAATGCTCAACCCCATGCTCGCCGGCGCGGCGATGGCACTGTCGAGCGTCTTCGTCGTCGGCAACAGCCTGCGCCTGCGGGGGTTCCGGAGTGTCATCCCGCGGTGACCCGGGCGATATCGCGCACCCCGAAGAGAGACACTGAGATCCACACCCGACACGGGAGACAGCGTTCATGATGAGCACGCACCACGCCGAGGGAAGCGCCGGCGACCAGCACGTCACTCACGATCACCACGCTCAGGACGCAGACGGAGGTCACGAGGGACACTCCGGGCACGAGGGACATGCCGGGCACGAGGGGCACGGTGGTCACGCCGGGCACGGCGACCACGTCGGCCAGTTCCGGCGCCTGTTCTGGATCGACCTCGTCATCGCGGTGCCGGTGGTGGCGTTCTCGCCGATGTTCGCGATGATCTTCGGCTACGAGGTCGCCGACTGGGCGCGGTTCATCTCTCCCGTGCTCGGCACCGTCATGTACGCGTGGGGCGGATGGCCGTTCCTCTCGGGTGCGATCGGCGAACTCAGGGCGCGCACGCCGGGGATGATGCTGCTGATCGCCCTCGCGATCACCGTCGCGTTCTTCGCCTCGTGGGGCGCGACCCTCGGGATCCTCCACCACGAGCTCGAGTTCTGGTGGGAGCTCGCGCTGCTCATCGTCATCATGCTGCTGGGGCACTGGATCGAGATGAGGTCGCTCGCGCAGACGACCTCTGCGCTCGATTCCCTCGCCGCTCTGCTTCCAGACGAGGCCGAACGGATCGACGGCGACGAGATCGTCACGGTCGCACCCGCCGACCTCGTTGTCGGCGATGTCGTCGTCATCCGCCCCGGAGCGAGCGTTCCGGCCGACGGTCGCATCATCGACGGGACCGCCGCGATGGATGAGTCGATGGTGACGGGCGAGTCCCGCCCCGTCACCCGCACGACGGGCGACACGGTGACTGCGGGCACGGTCGCGACCGACTCGGGACTGCGAGTCGAGATCACCGCCACCGGCGACGACACCGCCCTCGCTGGCATCCAGCGCCTCGTGGTCGACGCGCAGAACTCGTCGTCGCGGGCGCAGCGCATCGCCGATCGGGCAGCCGCGCTGCTGTTCTGGTTCGCCCTGGTCTCGGCGGCACTGACCGCTCTCGTGTGGACTCTCGTCGGAGATCCTGACGCCGCCGTCGTGCGCAGCATCACCGTGCTCGTCATCGCCTGCCCGCATGCGCTCGGTCTCGCGATCCCCCTGGTCGTGTCGATCGCGACAGAGCGCGCTGCCCGGGGCGGTGTGCTCGTGAAGGACCGCCTCGCGCTCGAGAGCATGCGCACCGTCGATGCCGTGCTGTTCGACAAGACGGGCACGTTGACGAAGGGCGCCCCGACCGTGACCGCCGTCGAACCGGTCGGTGGCATCGACGCCGATCGCCTGCTCGCGCTCGCCGCATCCGCAGAGGCCGACAGCGAGCATCCGCTGGCTCGCGCCATCGTGCGTGCCGCCGAAGACAGAGGCCTGACGCTGTCGAAGGCCTCGGGCTTCACGTCGTCTCCGGCGGTGGGAGTGACCGCCACCGTCGACGGCAGCGAGATCCGTGTGGGCGGGCCGAAGCTCCTCGACGAGGTCGGAGGCCGAGACATCGCCGCCGCAGACGCATGGCGAGGCGAGGGCGCCATCATCCTGCACGTGACCGTCGACGGGCAGGTGGCGGGAGGGCTGAAGCTCGCCGACGAGGTGCGCCCGGAGTCTCGCGACGCTGTCGACGCACTGCACCGTCTCGGAGTCGAAGTGGTCATGATCACCGGAGATGCCGAGGCCGTCGCAGAAGCCGTGGCGGCGGAGCTCGGCATCGACCGGGTGTTCGCCGGGGTGCGCCCCGAAGACAAGTCCGCGAAGGTCAAGGAGCTGCAGGCCGAGGGCAAGAAGGTCGCGATGGTCGGCGACGGCGTCAACGACGCCCCCGCTCTCGCTCAGGCCGACGTCGGCATCGCGATCGGCGCCGGCACCGACGTGGCCATCGCCTCGGCCGGAGTGATACTCGCGAGCTCCGACCCCCGCTCGGTGGTCTCCGTGATCGAGCTCTCCCGTGCCGCCTACCGCAAGATGACGCAGAACCTCTGGTGGGCGGCCGGGTACAACCTGATCTCGGTGCCGCTCGCCGCCGGCATCCTGGCGCCCGTCGGATTCGTCCTGCCCATGTCGGTCGGAGCCGTGCTGATGTCGCTGTCGACGATCGTCGTCGCTCTCAATGCGCAGCTCCTGCGGCGCATCGATCTGTCTCCCGATGCGAGCGTCCGGGCCGTTCTGGGGCGGTGAGGAACTGATCGCAGAGATGTCGTGACATCTGTGCGGCAGTGCAGACGTTGGTGCGAGAATCGGATGCAATCCGAGATCGGTTCGGCGTCGAACAACTCTCGGACATCGAGCCCGTCGACGGTGCGGACGCTCGCCTGGTCGAGAGGAAGCCCATGGGACTCGCACAGACACTCAAGCGGATCGAGCTCGAGACGCGCCCGATCCATCCCGAGACCCGCCGCGCTCTCGCCATCCGCTGGTCGGAGCTGCCCGAGCACGCGAAGACGCCGAACCAGCTGCTCGGCCGCTGTGCCGTCGGATGCGAGGGAACGCACGGCGTCTTCCCCAAGTGCAACCTCACGTGCTCGCCCTGCTACCACTCGGCTGACGCCAACAAGGTGCGCATCGACGGCGACCACACGATTGACAACGTCGCGCGTCAGATGTCGTACCTGCGACAGATCCGGGGCCCGCGGGCCCACGCGCAGCTGATCGGCGGCGAAGTCAGCCTGTTGTCGGCTGAAGATCACGCGCAGGCGCTTCTCGCCATGCGCGCGGTCGGCCGCGAGCCGATGTCGATGACCCACGGCGACTTCGAATACGACTACCTGCTCGATGTGGTGCTCGACGAGGATCGAAAGCCGAGGTTCGACAAGGTGTCGTTCGCCGCTCACTTCGACTCGCTCATGAGGGGTCGCACGGGTGCGGTACGGCCGCACAGCGAGGCCGAGCTCAACCCGTTCCGCGAGAAGTTCGCGCAGATGTTCATCGACCTCAAGCGCGATCATGGCGTCGACAGCTACCTCGCGCACAACATGACCGTGACGCCGTCGAATGTCGACGAGGTCGAGCAGGTCACCCGCGACGTGCTCGAGATGCCGTTCGACATGATGTCGTTCCAGCCCGCTGCCTTCATCGGCGACGACCGGCGCTGGCGCGAGGACTTCGGCGAGGTCACGATCGACGCCGTGTGGGAGCGGATCGAGGCGGGCGCGGGGCACAAGCTGCCCTGGCAGGCCACCCAGTTCGGCGACCCTCGGTGCAACCGCTCGACGGTCGGCGTGCGTGTCGGCGGCGGGTTCGCCGCCCTGCTCGACCCCGACGACCCGAAGGACATCGCGGCGCGCGACCGATTCCTCGACCACTTCGGCGGCATGATCTTCGGCGGCATCCCGAAGCCGGTGCTCGTGGTGAAGGTCGTGCGCGCGATCGCCGGCCACCCGGGCGACATCCCTCCGCTCATCGGTCTCGCCCGCCGCGTGCTCCGGCGCGCCGGTGGACTGCGCCGGGTGCTGCGTGAAGCGCGCCGCGGCAAGGTCTCGTTCAAGACGTTCGTCGTGCACAACTTCATGGATGCCGAGCAGGTCGACCCCGCATGGAAGCTCATGGAGCAGGGCATCGTCGCCGACGACCCGCTGCTCAAGGAGACCCAGGAGCGCCTCGGCTCGTGCATGTACGCGATGGCGCATCCGGAGGACGGGCGCCTGGTTCCGGCGTGCGTGCAGCACTCGGTTCTCGACCCGATCGAGAACATCGAGCTGCGTCGCCTGCTGCCACTCCCGTCCGTGCGCGACGGCGCTGCGCCGCAGGTCGTCTCGCGTCCCTCCGGTCTCACGGGCGTCCGCGAGACGGGGACGGCCCGCGCCGCGACTCACTGAGCCGTGTCGGTCGCCGAGCCGGGCCTGTCGCCGGGCCGTGTCGGTCGATGATGGCGCCTCGGGCGTCGGGATAAGCCGGCGACGATGTGCGCCGCGGCGATCGTGAGCGTCAGCCGGCGACGACGTGCACGGCGGCCGTCGGCAGCAGCAGGCGGATCCGATCGCCGAGCTGGCAGCGTTGTGTCGGAGGCGCTTCGGCGTGCAGCAGGGCGTCGCCGCAGCGGACGGCGATCTCGGAGCGCGCGCCGGTCACCCGCACCGATTCCACGACTCCGGCGATCGCACCGGCATCCGCGGGGCCGGCGCCAGCGTCGAGAACGGCCACATCCTCCTGCCGGATCACGAGGGTTCCGATCCCCGACGGTATCTCCGCAGGCACAGGCACGGCCCCCAGCGCACTGTGATGGCGGCCGCCGCGCACCTCTCCGGCGATCTCGTTGCGTCCGCCCATGAGCTGAGCCGCTCGCAGGTTCTGGGGTCGGCGGTACGCCTCGACCACGGTGCCCTCATGCAGGAGCTCGCCGTGTTCGAGCAGGGCGATGCGATCCGACGCCCGCGCCGCCTCGTCGCGGTCGTGCGTGACGAGCACGATCGTGGGTGAGACCGTCGCGCGCACGGCGTCGAGCAGGTCGTGCATGTCGCTGCGGAGCGCGGGATCGAGGGCGCTGAACGGCTCATCGAGCAGCAGCACGGCGGGTTCGGCGGCGAGCGCCCGTGCGATCGCGACGCGCTGCTCCTGGCCGCCCGACAGTTCGCCGACCCGGCGGTCTCCGAATCCGGGCAGCTGCACCATCTCGAGGTACTCCGCGGCGCGGGAACGCGCGGCACGGCGACTCATGCCCGACACGCGGTCGGAGAACGCGACGTTGTCGAGGATCGTGAGGTGGGGGAACAGCAGCGATCGCTGGAAGACCATGCCGACTCCGCGATGCTCCGCCGCGACGCCCGCGACATCGGTTCCGCCGATGCGGACGGCTCCGGCATCCGGCGTCTCCAGCCCCGCGATGACCCGCAGCAGGGTGCTCTTGCCCGAACCGCTGGGTCCGAGAACGGCCGTGCAGGTGCCCGCCGCCACGGTGAGCGAGAACCCGTGCAGCGCCGGGGTGGGCGAGCCGGGGAATCTCTTGTCGAGTCCGTCGAGGACGAGGTCGGCGCTCACGCGGATGCTCCTGATGTCGTGCGGCGGGAATCGGGGGTGATCGCAGCATCGGAGCGCGACAGAGCGGACGACGGTCGGCGCCTCCGGGCGGTGGACCGGCCGGAGCCGCGCAGCGCCAGCACGGCGACGAGCAGCAGGACCGGGGGGATGACGGCGCTGAGCGACATGACGGCGACGGCGGCGTCGTTGCCGAGGCCTGCCGCGGCGCTCGCGACGATCAGCGGAAGGGTGACGACCTCGCCGCCGCCGACGATCACCGTCACGATGTAGTCGCTCCAGGCGACGAGGAACGCGAGGAACGCGGCGCGAGCGAGCGCGGGAGAGATCATCGGCAGGTGCACGCGTCGGAGCACCTGCGTGCGGGAGGCGCCGAGCAGTCGCGCCTCGTCCTCGTACGACAGGTCGTAGGCGCCGTACGCCGTGCGCATCACGAAGGTCGTGTAGGGCAGTGCCAGCACCACCAGCACGAGCACCACGCCGATGAGCGGGGGGATGTACGCGCGCAGCAGCAGCACGTTCACGCCGAGCACCGCGGCGAACGGCGGCAGGGCGATGGGGGCGAGCAGCAGCGCCGAGACCGTGCGGGGGAAGGGGACGGTGCCGAAGGTCAGCGCTCGCGCCGCGAGCGCGCCCAGCGGGGTGGCGATCGCGGCGACGACGAGCCCGAGCAGCACGGACCGGGCGAAGCCCGGAAGCAGGCCGAATCCCAGCGCATCCTCGATGCCCCGCACGCCCCACGCCGTGGGCAGCGGCGAGGGGAAGGACCAGCCGTCGGCGAACGCCCAGAGCACGAGGGGCAGGAACGGCAGGGCGAACCAGATCACCAGCAGCGCGGTGAGGGCGAGGCGGATGACGCGACCGATGCCGCGGGGCGTGGTCAGAGCGCTCGGCGCGGCGCGGCGCTCCTTCGTCGTGAGACTGGTCGACGGCATGCGTTCACCGCCAGACCGCGGTGCGTCGCAGCGCCGCGAAGGTGAGGGCCACGACGGCGAGGGAGATCGCACATGTGACGAGAGCGACCGCTGCCGCTTCGGGACGAGACGCCAGCGAGACGCCCTGGAAGAGTCGCACGGCCAGCACGGGCAGCGGTTCGGGATACGTCCGGCCGAGCAGCCAGGCCACCTCGTACGATCCCAGGGCGTAGACGAAGCTGATCGCGGCGCAGATGACGATGGTCGGCGCGGTCAAGGGAAGGAGCACATGGCGGAAGCGGCGCCACCGGCCGGCGCCGAGCAGAGCGGCGGTCTCGTCATAGGTGGCGATACGGGTCGCGAGGGTGCCGGTGACCACGAGCGCGACGAACGCCGACTCCTTCCAGGCGAACTCCGCGATCACCGCACCCCAGAGCGGACCGCCGACCCAGGGCGCCCACTGCTCGGGCGGAATGCCGAGCAGTCGCGGCAGCACCCCGGCATCCGAGAGCAGGAGTCCGATGGTCGCGGCTCCGATGAGATGAGGCACCGTCACGGTCGTCGCTCCGAGGGCGGTGAGCAGGCGGCTGCCCGCCCGACCGGAGGCGATGACGACCGCGGCGGCTGTGCCGACGACGACGGCGATGACGGTCGACACCGTGGCGATGGCGATCGATACACCGGTCGCTGCGAGAAGGTCCTCGGGATGCGCGGTGAAGGCGTCGACTCCGGGTGTCACGGGCCCCGCTATGGGCATGAGGCCGAGCGCCTGCAGCAGAGTGGCGGTGATGCCGCCGCCCACGACGAGCAGCGTCACGGCTGCGGCGGGGAGCACCAGCAACGCGCCGCCGAGGAGCTGACGAGCGCTCCCCGGGCGGCGCGCCACCGGCGCGAAGCTCATCGGTCGAGCACGCCGGTGCGCCAGCCCTCATCGAGGGCGGGGACCCACTCGGCCGCGAGCTCCCCGTGCGCGTTCTCCGACAGCACCTCGTAGCCGGGCACGACCGGCGACTCCGGGAGGGCGTCGAACAGGGCGCGGTCGGCATCCGACAGGCTCTCGATGTCGAGCACCGTGAACTGGCCCCACACATCGGGCTGCGCCTTCGCCACCTGCTGCTCGACCGAGAGGGCGACGTTCGCGACGACCATCGCGCCCGCGGTCGAGTCGGAGTTGGCGGGCAGGCCGAGGAAGCTGGCGTTGCCCACGGTGCCGTCCTCGAGCGGCAGCACCTTCGTCCCGGCCGGGTAGGTGCCGTCGGCGACGAGATCGGTGAGCGTCGCCGGGCCGTAGGTCATGGTGATGTCGATCTGGCGGTCGGCGAAGAGCTGTCCGAGCTCGGCCTCGTTCGCGGGATACGTGTCGCCACCGCGCCACAGGCTCGGGGCGAGCTCGTCGAGACGCTCGTAGAGGGCGGGGCTCAGCTCGTCGAACGCCTCGTCCGAGTACTCGGCGGGCACCTCGTCGGCACCGCCGGAGACACTCGCCAGGACCTCGCGTACGAAGACCGATCCGGTGAAGTCCGGGGGAGCGGGATACGTGAAGCGGCCGGGGTTGGCCTCGGCCCACTCGAGCACTTCCGCGAGAGTCGTGGGAGGGTCGGAGATCGCCTCGGCGTTGTAGGCGAGCGTGAACTGCGCCTTGTGCCAGGGCGCCTCGCAGCCGTCGACGGGGGTGCCGAAGTCGGACTGCAGAAGGGGGTCATCCGGGTCGGTCGCTGCCATCGACGGCAGCAGATCGGTCCAGCCGCAGAGCCAGGCATCGGCCTCCTTGCCGGTGCGGAAGTTGTCGCCGTTGACCCAGATGAGGTCGACCGTGCCGTCTTCGCGGCCGGCCTGGATCTCGGTGAACACGCGGTTCAGCGCATCGCCGGTGTCGGTCACGGGCACCCGCTCGAGCGTGACGCCGTACTCCGCGACGGCAGGAGCGAGGATGTCGTCGACGTAGGCGTTGCCCTGATCGTCGCCGCCGTACATCCACAGCTGCACGGTCTGGCCCTCGGCATCCGCGAGCACCGCGTCCCAGTCGTCGTAGGTCGTCGAGGCGCTGCTGTCGGGAGCAGCGCAGGCGGTGAGGGCGATCAGCGGTGCGGCGAGAGCGAGGGCCGCGCTCCTCCGATATCGGCGTCCGGTGCTGCTCATCGGGGTTCCTCGCTTCGGAGTCGGTGTATCGGCATATCGCGCCGGGCTAGGGTATAGGAGTCGGGGAGGATGCCTGTGGACGCTGGTGATTCGCGTGTCAGAGTCGCCCCCTCGAAGCGGTCGGCGATCGTCCGCCTCGTGCTTCTCCTTCTGTTCGTCGCCCTCGTCGGAACGGTTGGGTATTTTCTCGCCCCGACCGACCTCGAGGCGGTGCGCGACTGGGCGGCCGGGCTCGGCCCCGGCGGTGCGCTGCTCTTCGTGGTCGGATACGCCGCGCTCACGCTGACGCCCGTGCCCAAGAATCTGCTCACGATCGCGGCAGGGCTCGTGTGGGGCTTCTGGCTCGCTCTCGTGCTCGTCTACGTCGGAGCCCTGCTGGGCGCAGCAGCGTCGTTCGTGATCGGTCGGGCGCTCGGCAGGGAGGCCGTCGAGCGTCTCACGGGAGCCCGGGTCGCGCGCCTCGACGCCGCTCTCGCGCACCGCGGACTCCTCGCGGTGCTCGGGGCGCGGCTGGTGCCGATCATCCCCTTCACGCTCATCAACTACGGCGCCGGCCTGACGGCGGTGCGACGCCGCGACTACGCGCTGGGCACGGCCATCGGCATCCTGCCCGGGTCCGCCGCGTATGTGGCACTCGGCGCGTTCGGGCTCGAGCTCGGGCCGCCGTTCTGGATCGCCGTCGCCGTGCTGGGCGTGCTCATCCTCGGCGGTGTCGTGGCGGCGACGATCCTGCGCCGACCCAACGGTGAGAGCCCCGCATCCGAGCTGAAGAACGGCAGCGACGACGATGCTTGACCGTTCTCTGCGATCCGTGCTCGCCCGGCCACTCGAGGCGATCGCGGCGGCCCTCGACCGCCCGGGGATCACCCCCGATCGGCTGACCGTACTCGGACTCGCGCTCGGCATCGCCTCCGCGGTCACGGCCGGGTTCCAGCTGTGGGGGGTTGCTCTCGTGCTGTGGCTCGTCTCACGCATCGCCGACGGTCTCGACGGCACCCTCGCCCGACGCCGTCAACGGCAGGCGGAGGCGGAGGGCCGGGAGTCCACACCCTCCCACGCAGGCGGCTTCCTCGACATCACCGCCGATTTCGTCGTCTACGGAGCGACCGTCGTGGGCGTCGCCTTCGGTGCCACGTCGCAGTTCGGCGCCCCGTGGTGGCCCTTCCTCGTCGTGCTGCTCGTGTACTACGTGAACGGCACGGCCTTCCTCGCCTTCTCGTCGATCGCCGAGCGCACCGGTCGCACGATCGACGACGGGCGGTCGCTGTCGTTCCTCGGGCGGATCGCCGAGGGCACCGAGACCATCGCGGTGCACGCGCTGTGGCTCATCCTGCCGTTCTGGGCGTGGCAGATCGCCGTCGTGTGGGCGCTCTTCGTGGCCGTGAGCGCTGTGCAGCGCATCGTCGTCGGCTATCGCAGCCTGCGCTGAGCCGGGCGGGGTGAGGCAGGGGCGGGCAGGCTCAGGCGCGGCGGCGGCGCCGTCGGGCGAGAAGGCGGATGCCGAATGCGACGACCCCGCCGCGGAGGCCGCGCTGCGCCTCCTTCACGACCGCGTTCCACCCGGCGTCGGAGTAGCTCGGGTAGGCGTGCATCGTCGTGGCCAGCGTGCGCACGTTCATGCCGGTCTTCACCGCCACGGTGTACTCCGCGAGCGATTCTCCTGCGCGCGGCCCCACGATCACGGCCCCGGTGACACGGCCCCGCCGATCGACCACGATGCTCGTGAAGCCGTCGGTGTGCCCGTCGGCGATCGCCCGGTCGAGATGAGCGTGGGAATGCACGATCACACGCATCCCCTGCGCGCGAGCAGCATCGGGCGTGATGCCCACCGCCCCGACCTCGGGAGAGGTGAACGTGATGCGGGGCACGACGTCGACGTCGGCCCTGCGTGAGAGCCCGAGCACCGCGTTCGTCGCGGCGACGCTGCCGTACATGCCTGCGGTGTGCGTGAACCGCGGCAGCGGCGTGACATCTCCGGCGGCGCGGATGCGGGGGTTCGATGTGCGCAGGGCGACATCGACGTCGACGGCGCCGTGCGGGTCGAGCCGCACACCCGCCGCCGACAACCCCAGACCCGCGGCTTCGACGCGGCGCCCGAGTGCGGCGAGCGCTCGATCGAATGCGACCTGCGTTCCGTCGCTCAGTGTCGCGGTTCCTGACGGGCAGGGATCATCGTCGGACCCGGTGGACTCGAACGCGCTCACGGTCGTGCCGAGACGCACGTCGACGCCGTCGGCACGCAGAGCTGCGAGGACGACGGCGCTCGCCGCGGCATCCTCCTTCGGCAGCAGTCGATCGCCGCGGTGCACCAGCGTGACCGCGCTGCCGAGCCGTGCCATCGCCTGCGCGAGCTCGCATCCGATGGCGCCGCCGCCCTGCACGAGCAGACGTGGGGGCAGCTCGGCCAGCTCCCAGAACGTCTCGTTCGTGAGCACGTCGATCGCCCCCTCACCCTCGACCGACGTGCGCACGGGTGCGCTTCCCGCCGCGATCAGCGCGTCGCGGAAGGCGATGCGCTCGCCGTCGACCACGACCGAGCGGGGGCCGTCGAACCGCGCGCGCCCGACGAGCGTATGGATGCCGTCTCGGGTGAGCGTCTCGGGGGAGTCGACGGGCTCGATCTCGCGGATCGCGGAGTGCACGTGCCGCATGACCGCGGCGAAGTCGACGTCGACCGCGGTCGAGGTCACGCCCAGGTCCGCACTGCTGCGCGCGGCGTGGGCGGCGGCGGCCGAGGCGATGAGCGCCTTCGAGGGGACGCATCCGGTGTGCAGGCACTCGCCGCCGAAGCGGTGGGCCTCGATCAGCAGCACGTTCGCACCGAGCGCGACGGCGGTGCGGGCCCCGACGAGCCCGGCGCTGCCGGCCCCGATCACGACCAGATCCCACGTGCGTGCGCCGGCTTCGCGGGCCGTGAGGGCGCGCGCGGGTCTGCGAGAAGGAGTGCTCATGCCTGAAGCCTAGAGTGGACGCGGAGGCGGGAGGCCGGATGGCTGCACTGATGCGGCGGTACAGCGCGGGCGCGCGCTGGTACGACGTGCTCTCGGGTGAGCGCCTGGTGTATCGGGCCGGGCGGCAGACGGGGATCAGGCTGCTCGCACCGGGATCCGGCGAGGTCGTCATCGATCTCGGATGCGGGACCGGGCTGAACTTCGCACCCCTGCTGGCGGCGACGGGGCCGTCGGGGATCGTGATCGGCATCGATCGCAGCGCCGAGATGCTGGCGGTGGCCCAGCGGCGGATCGACCGGGAGGGCTGGAGCGACAGGGTTCGCCTGATCCGGGCGGATGCTGCAGAGCTGCGGCCAGAGGATGTGGCCCGAGCCGTGACCGACCTGCGCGGCGACGGTGACGGACGAGCGGATGCTGTCTTCGCGACGTACTCGCTCAGTGTGATCACCGAGCGGGAAGAGGCCTGGCGTCGTGCGCGGGCGTGTCTGCGCCCCGGCGCACGGGCGTGCATCGTCGACATGCAGCCGCCGCACGGCGTCTGGCGGGTGCTCTCACCGCTGGCGCGTCTGGCCTGTGCGACGGGCGGAGCCGACATCTCGGCCAGGCCGTGGCGGATGCTCGAGCGCGATGCCGTCGACCCGTCGTCGGTGCGGCGTGCCGAGCGCAAGGGCGGTCATATCGTGGCGGTCGCTGCGACGCTCGCGAGCGGTTCGCCGCTCTGACCAGGTCTCGGGGTGTGACCGGAGCGCCGTGCGGTGGTGACCCGACCGCACGGCGCTCGTCGGTCAGGGGACGATGACCGCGCGGCCGCGGATGCTGTTCGCGGCGAGATCCTCGTAGGCCTTCGGGCCGTCGTCGAGCGAGTAGGTCTCGGTCTGCACGTGGATCTTGCCGGCGCGTGCGAGGTCGAGGACCTCGATCAGCTCGGAGCGGGAGCCCCAATACGGGATGCGCACGGCGGCGTCGTAAGCGATCGAGCCGAAGCCGAGCGACATGGTCCCGCCGCCGATGCCGACGATGGTCACGTCGGAGTCGAGTGCGGCGACGCTCTGCGCCAGGGCCATGGTCGGGTTCGCACCCACGAAGTCGAACACCGCGTTCGCCCCCAGTCCGCCGGTGATCTCGCGGATCTTCTCCGCTGCGGAGGCGTCGCTGATCAGCACGTGATCGGCGCCGACCTCGGTGGCGAGCGCGAGCTTGGTGTCGTTCACATCGAGAGCGATGACGGTGGCGCCCGAGATCGCCTTCAGGATCTGGATGCCGACGTGGCCGAGCCCGCCGGTGCCGATGACCACCGCGAAGGTGCCTGCACCGAGCTTCGGGAGTGAGCGCTTGATCGCGTGGTACGGGGTGAGGCCGGCATCCGTCAGCGAGACGTTCTGCACGGGGTCGAGGTCGCCCAGCGGCACGAGGTGGCGGGCGTCGTCGACGATCATGTACTCGGCCATCGAACCCTGGCTGCCGAGACCGGGAGGGCGGATGCCCTCGGCAGCGGCGTTGGTGCAGTAGTTCTCCATGCCCTGCGAGCAGTTGTGGCAGCGACCGCAGCCCCAGGGGCCGTAGACCGCCACGGCGTCGCCGACCTTCAGCGTCGAGTCGACGCCCTCGCCGATCTCGTGCACGATGCCCGCGCCTTCATGACCGAGCGTCAGCGGCAGCGGGTAGCTCTGCTCGAGGTAGTCCTTCTCGGGGAGGCCCATGACGTAGTCGTCGGAGTGGCGGACGCCGCCCGCGGTGACCTTGAGCAGCACCTGGCCGGGGCCGGGCTTCGGAATCGGGATGTCGACGACGACGGGGGGCTTGCCGATCTCGACATAGCGGAGAGCTTTCATGGTGTCTTCCTTCCAACAGATCGAGTGGTCTGCCGCGCGGTGCGGAAGGCGGGAACGCTCGACCCTGCCATATCGATTATCGGCCCGGGGGCGGGTCGTAGACGATGCTCCGGCAACCGACGGTGGAAGGTCGCGCGTGCCGATCACGCGCCGAGATGATGCTCTCGTCGCAGATCTACGGCACCCACTCGTCGGATGAGAAGTCGAGGCTGATGTTCACGGTGCTTCCCGACGTCGTCGCAAACACTGACACGGTGCGCGGGTCCCAGATGTTTCCAGGGACCAGCAGCTGTGGGGTGGTGCCCATCTCGGCGGCGAGGTCATCAGCGGACTGACCGGCGGGCGGGCGCACGGTGACGTTCAGTGTGCATCCGCCGCTTCCGCAGCCCTCGCTCTCGCCGAGGATCTCGGCTCCTGCGGGGAGCGGGATCACCGACGAAGGTGGGACATCGCCTTCGTCCGCCATCACGAACAGCCAGGCCACACGCCCTGCGTAGAACAGCAGGAGCACCACGGCGACGGTGATGAGAATGGTCCACGTCACGCGGCGTCGTGTGGTGCGTCTGGCATGAGTCTCCCAGTCGTCCTGGTCGAAGGTCCGGGCCTGTTCCATGGCGAGAGTGTATCTACGTTCGATGTCGTCGTGGAGGACGACCCCGCCGAACCTTCCGCAGCTGAGCGGGAGAGAACAACACCAGCGATCGCCAAGCCTAAGCCGAGCCCAAGCTCCTTGGGAAACACTGTGCAAGTACGAACCCGAGCCCGAGCATGACCGCTCCCGCGGTCAGAAGGGCCGCGTGAGCTTCCTGCGTATCGCGCAGCGTCATGTGGCTCACGCTATCGAACCCACTCACCGCATCGCTCGGAAAGGAGGACGCAGCGATCCCACGCCGGAAACGATCGTTTACGGCGCGATCCGGTCTGGAGTCCCGGAACGGGGTCCGTTAACGTTCACCGGAATCCCGATACGCCGGGGGTTTTCGGTCGGCTACTGAACCGGCATGGGTCCGGCGCCGTGCGGTAGTTCGGTTGGCCTATCTCTTGATGATCTTCGGCGGGGTGAAGTCTCCGGCAAGGGTTTCGGTGGTGGGCGAGTAGAGCCGGAGCATCGGGGCGAACGCTCCCTGTGGTGCGGGTAGCCAGTTCGCTTCGCGCTCGGCCCCTGGAGATGCGTGCTGAATGTAGATGTCGAGTGAACCGTCAGGGTTGACGATCAGTGGGTCTCGGTCGCGAATCACGAATCGGTTGAGGGGGTTCGGGACCTGGAAGCCGTCGCCGTCGTACATCGTGAGGGACCAGAAGGCGTCCACGCCGGGCTGTTGGCCGGCGTCGAAGTGGAGCACGTAGTTGTGCTCCCCGGTGAATGGTTGACCGTCGGCATCGACGAAGGCGTTGGGGTAGATCGCGTCCTCGGGCAGGTTTGCTCCGAGCCCGGCCATTGCGACAAGGGCGCGCACGCGATACGAGGTGCCGTACGTCCCGAACGACTGCTCCCAGTTCCACCCGTTTCGCACGATCCCGATGCTGGCTTCGGTCATCGCTTTCACGAGATCCTGCAGGGCCGTGTCTCGAGCTGCCGAGACGGCGGCAGTAGCAGCATCGTCCAGCACCGCAGGGTTGAAGTCCTCGCCTGGCACGATTCCGATGGCGCGCATCCGGTGCAGGATCGGGTAGTCGTTAGCGTGCGGCGGGTTCTCTTTTAGCAACTCGGCAAAGAGTGTGAAGAACTCGACGCTGCTGAGCGCGTTCACCTGGTCCAGTGGCGGTGTCACATCATCCACGCTCGGGTCAACGGGTGCCGCAGAAGGCGTGCCTGATTCCTGGCCGTACGCGTCCATACGGGTGATGCGGTACTGGTCCTGGATGCGGTGGACTTCCGCGAAATCGTCGGGGCCGTTGCTCTGTGTACGACCCATGACCCAGACATGCGGCGTCGGTGCGACTATCAGGTCGAGTCCGCTGGGGACTTCGCCGCTCCACGCGGGTGGCGCGATGAGGAAGTCGCGACCTTCACCGAGGGTGTTTCGGCTGCCGGGAACGGCGAAGATGTCCGTCCACATGTCGAGCATGGGCGTGAGGTAGTACCGGTCAGGCGCATCGGGCGTGTGCAGAATCACAGGTCCGTCTCGGAGATCGAGCCACGCGAACGAGTAGAGCGTGTCGAAGTTGAAACGCACGACGTCCTTGGATTCTGCTGCGGGGTATTCCCGGGCGTGTGCGAACTGGTTCGCCGGTGCCCGCAACAACGCAGTATTCGCGTCCGGGACGTTCGTCATCTGGCGCCGCGTGAACTCCATCGTCACGAGCGGGTACGCGTACAGGTACGCGTCGACGGCAACCTTGCTGAGATCGAATTGCGACATTAAGTTTTTCCCCCTGGGTCCCTGATACCTCGAAGCCTAGGGTGAACCGCGCCCCGAAGGCCACCGTTTCGAATGGCGCAGCCCGCAACCACTGGTGTCAGAGAGGTGCGCGCCTGGCCTGCCGGAAACGATTGTTTACGGCGCGATCTAGTGCCTGCCTAGGAGTTCCCGTCACAAACGTTCGCCGCAACCGCCAAACGGCAATGGCTTTCGGCTGATCTCGGACTGTCCCGCTCGTCTCTGCCCCGTCCGGGGTAAGAGGCGACGTTGGTAGACAATTTGGGCGGTTACCAGGCGTAGACGTTCTCGGAGATCTTGACCGCTCCTTCCGGTGCGTGAACACCGTCGACTACGACTTGGTACTTGCCTGCCACACCGTCGACCCCGACCGTGCCGCCACCGCAGCCCACCACCCACTCATCCTCGCCTGCGTCCGCGACAAGACAAACGGTTGAGTTTTCGAGGCCGCGAGCGAGCCAGAGCGAAGTGCCCGCATGCTCCCCGACGTAGCGACTCGTCGACGTCGTCATACGCATAGTCCGTGAGTTCCGGCAACTCATCGCGGCTTTCTCTTTCCCCTTCAAGGTCCGAGAATCCGACGGGGTCAGTACTGCAGCCAGAGAGAAGCGTGATCGACGCGAGAACCAGAGCTGTCGCAGAAGCGTAACGGGGGCGAGACATGGCCCCCCATCTTGGCTCACCACAACCAAGAGCACCACAGGTCGACCGCCAGGCAGCCGATAACGGTCGTTTGCGGCGCGAGCGAGTTGCTCGCCTTCAAACGGCTGCCGATATCGTTCTCCGAAACTCGCTTTCGGCGGAAGTTTTCGGCGGTGTTGCGTTTGGCCAGAGCCGTGCCGTGAGCGTCAAACGGGGATCGTGTCTTGCAGGATTGGTGTGAACCGAATCCAGGGAATCGAGCAATACGGATGTGAGCCCCGATAACGAGGTGATTGAACGCTCGGTCCTCGAGCCAGCTGTCTTCGAGACGGTGTATGCCCGGCATGCGACGTCGGTGTATCGCTATGTAGCGCAACGGCTAGGCGATCACGCGGCCGAGGATGTGATGTCCGAGACGTTCCTTGTGGCGTTCGACCGACGTTCGGCCTACGACGTGACGGTGCCGAGTGCAAGGCCATGGCTGCTGGGCATCGCGACGCGGCTAATGCACAAACACGCCCGCCTGGAAGCCATCGCGTGGAAAGGCGTGTCCGCGGAGCTCGCCGCGCAGATCACGCCGGACTTCATCGAGCAGGCCGGCGCACGCATCGATGCTGCACGGCTCACTCGACGGTTGGCGAAGGCCCTGCGGCGATTGCCAGAGGTAGACCGGGACACCCTACTGCTCTACGCATGGGGAGATCTCGACTACGTGTCGATCGCGGACGCCATGCATGTGCCGATCGGGACCGTGCGCTCGCGACTCAACCGCGCGCGGCGAAAGCTGCGCCGGGCGGCTGTACTCACATCTACCGAACAGGAGACGGATCATGGACGAGCTGACGCTGCTCCGCAACACGCGTGATGACTCACGTGAGCCAGGCCCTGAGGTGTTGGCTCGAGGACGCGCTGCCCTCGCCGCACGGATCGATGGCGAGACACCTGTGGCGCTCTTCGCGCAGGTGGGCGAGAAGACCACGTTCCGTCCGACACCTGCGCGTCGCCGTCGCACGGTCGCGTGGGCGGGGTTCTCCGTTCTCGGTGCGACGAGCGTGGCTGTCGCACTCGTGGTGACCAACGTCCTGGGGGTTGCTGGCTGGAACGGCGGAGCCGATCCAGCAGCGGCGAGTGCGCTCCACTCGGCGGCCCTTGCAACCATGGAAGTCAGCGATCCCATCGTCGGACCCGGCCAGTATCTGTTCATTCGCACCGATGGTGCTTTCGGTGCCGTCGGAACTCTGGAAGAGGACGCCGAGAAGATTCAAGCAAACGACGGAAACATCCTGCCCGAAGACAACGTTTCCATGATCGACAGCTATCACGACGAGCTGTACGTACCGGCTGACCGTGACGATGACTGGGTATGGATTCAATGCGGACGGCGGCCACTCCAGACGTTCGGTCCCAGATCAGAAGCTTTTGCCAGCGAACAGGCCGCGAGCTTCTACGAGTACGATTCGAGCGTCATCCGGCAATTCCCTGGAGGAATCGGCCCCGATGGGCGCAGCGTCGTCGGGTACCAGACCCTGACGGACACGAGCGTCAACGACGACGCACTCCCGCGTGACCCGGCCGAGCTCCTCAGCAAGATCTACGAACTGAACGGCAACGCTGGACAGTCTCGCGATGGGGAGGCGCTCGAGTGGATCAGAAGCGCCCTCTATCGAGGGACCGCGCCTGCCGAGTTCAGGGCAGCGCTGTACAAAGCGGCCGCACTGATCCCAGGCGTGGCGATCACGGATCAGCAAGCGACCTTGAATGGCATCACCGGCATCGCGATCGGACGGCTCGAACCGGCGAACAACGTCCAATACGACATCATCATCGACCCCGAGACCGGACAATACATCGGCGAACGAGAGGTCACACTCACCGCATACGCCAGCTTCCCCGCAGGGACAGCGACGAGCTGGACTGCCGTGACGACGTCGGTCGTCGACGCTGCGCCCACCGATATCGCGACCTGCGATAGATAGGCAACGGACATGAACCTCTACGGAATCAACCCGAGCGCGCTCCTCCTGCCTCCCACCCAATCCATCGACATCACGCCGGCCCTGTACGGGGTTCCTATCGATGTCTCTCCGACCGGAACCCTTCGATGAGCGCGACGAGACCACGCGCGACCATCATGCGATGCTTCTTGGCGGCTTTCTCCCTAGGGATCGTCGGTGTGCTCGGGACAGGTTGTTCTGTCGACGCCATGCTCTGGGGATCGGACGGCTCGCAGGTCATCGAGACAACGGAACGAATCATCGATGCTGCCTCAGAGGGAGACGTTGACACCTACGTGTGCGCGGACAGCGCGCCGGAACTCCGCGATCCCGAGGACTGGGAGGGGCTCTCAGCAGAAGAGCCCGGAGTGTTCACGCCCGAGTACTGGCCCGAGCAAGCGCCACTCGACCCATCGTGGAGCATCAACCTCTCTCTCCCCGCAGACCGCGTGAACCCCGGCGAGGAATACCCCGGCGACATCTTCTTCCGGAACACAGGCACCGGCCTCTGCCTCGTCGCGGTCGCGTGGTGGACCGTCGAGGAATAGGCGCACCTGGCCGGCCCCCACGAGCCGCGCGGGCGGATCAGCGGGCTTGAGACGAAATCGCGGCGACCGGCCACGTACCGCACGAGTCGTTGTGAGGGAGCGCCACATGTCACTAATCGACCGATATCTTGCCGATTCGGATCCAGCACCCGACGTCGTCGATCCGCCGGAAGGGTGCGCCAGAACTGAGTCGCTGGAGGTTCCACCTGGCCAGGGTCGGATTGGCCAGTGAATCACCCTGAGATGCAACCCTCGCGAACCCTAACGGCAAAGCAGGGAGTCGAGAGGTTGCGCGCCACGCTACGACTGTTTGCCGGCGTCGGGCCCGTGCGTGGCTTCGAAGGCGCGCACCTTGCGGCGGTAGTCGAACCAGAGCTTCACGCCGTACAACGCGAGCGCCAGTGAGAATACGAAGACGACCCAGTCGAGAACTTCGGTGGGGTCAAGTCCTATGCCGCGGAGCACGGCCAGTGCGCCGAAGCCGGTCATTGTGAACAGTGAAGTCAGACGCAACCGTCCGAGCGCGAGGCGCTGCTGGATTAGCGACGGCGCGGGCTTGCTCATGGGGCGAGCTTATCTGCACGGCAGAACACCGGCGCCTGGGCTGATCGCCCGCACTTTTTGAACCGGCCCGGGAGCCGTCAGCCCCCGGGCTGCCGCGATCTGTGATTGGGTCACACCATGACATCCCACCGTTCCGCGCGCATCGACTACACAAGCCAGTGCACCGTGATCATCACCTACAGCGACGGCAGCCGTTCGGACCGTCTGGTTTACGAGCGGCCGCAGCCACAGATCCCAGCCGGGCCGCTCAGCACGTTCGATCGCATTCGCCTCTCTCAGTTCCCAACCGACGACGAGCTGACGATCGAAGCGAAGAGAATCTTCGCTGATATGAAGCTCAACAACCGCATCGGAAAAACGGCATCGCTGGACTCAGTGTTCATTGCCAGAACCGCTGTGGCGGCTAGGGAGATGGGCCTGTAGTCGATGTGCTAACCACGCTCGCTGCAGATCGGATCGCCGTCACTATGGTGGTGGTGTGAGTACTGACGAGTCCGAGATCAAGGCGATGCAACGATCCCTGTATGGCAGGGGCGGAGTTGTCACGAAAGAGCAGCTAGACAAACTTGCCTCTCTCGAAGGAAAGCCCACCCCTCGTGTCAACGACGACTTGTCGGAGGAGACCCCGTCAGCTGAGGGCACGACCGAAACCCCTCGGGCGGTCGATTCTTCAACTGTTCCAGACCGTAGGTCGGCAGATGCCGCGCAGTCGCCCCTGGCGTCTACACAGAACACGAGCCGTAGGAGTAAGTGGGTGGTGGCGGCCGTCGGCGCTGGCATGCTCAGCGTCGGTCTGGGAGTGGGGCTCGGGGTTGGTATCGTCGCGACGAAAGCTCCCCTCGCGCATGCGGTGCCCCCATCTGCGGCCATGTTCGACACGGAGAGCGTCGTCTACTTCGGGGAGGTAGAGCAGTCTCGGGTGTGGGCGGCACGCGATCACGAGGGGAACCGCTGTGTGATCGCCGCGGTCGCCTCGGGTGAGGGGGGAAGCGTGGCATGCGAGGCGGATAGTTCGACCGTAGTTCTTTCCGTTCCAGACGAGGAGACCAACACGACTGTGCGCTACGTGATGTCGTTCACGAGCGATAGTCAATTGCCGTCGCTGGCTGCTTTTCGAGCCTGACTGGACACACAGAGCGGGTGCACCGGCTGTTGCCGATGCACCCGCTGTGCACGATTACTTCATTACGAGCGTGTGATCTTTCCGACCGTAACTGCTGACGAGAACACGGTCGTGTTGCCAGGGGTTGCGAAGTAAGCCTGAGTCAGGTTCGTGCCGTACCACGCAGTCGTGGTGTACGCGCCGGCCGAGATCTTGAAGGCCGCGCCCCACGTCCCGTTGTACACACCCGTGCCGCGGAAGCAATAGATCGCCTGTCGACCACCGCCGGCCTGAACGTAAAGTTTGGCCGGGTTATCCAGGCACTTCATGTCGATAGCGCGCGCGGCCACGGGAGCCTCCTCGGAGGGACGGGCCGCGATCTCAACTCCGGACTCGACGTCGAAAAGGATCTCCAGTGGAGCACCGGTCGCTGCCCCCTCAGCAATGAGCTCCTGGACCTCCTCAGGGGTCTGCGTCTCAGCAAGCGCGAACAGCTCCTCCCGCTGCTGAACATCTTCCTGAGACAGTCCGGGGATCTGCTCAACCTCGATCCCACTGTCGTCTGTGGATGCCGATGCGGGCGCGGCGACAAGGGCGCCTGCAAGCACGATGGCTGCAGCCGCCGACAGAACGTGACGAATCTTCATACTTCCTCCGGTCGTTCGTCGTCTCCGAGAAGCGGAGACTGATTGCTCGTTCAACCTATGAGAGAGAGGTCGGCTCTGTATGTCCCCCAAACGGGCGACACTTCCTCCTTGTGTCACGCGTCGGTCGCCGAAAACGATCGTTTGTGGCTCGATCAAGCTAATCGCGTTCGAGCCCCTACCGATATCGCTCTCCGCAACGTGCTTTCGGCGGACGATTTCGGTGCCCTTTCCGGGGATTATCGACGACTGTCGCAAGCTCGCGGGGTCGTCGAGTTAAGCTGGCGCGATGGCTGCTGCTTCCGAAGAGATCACCGCTCTATTGGTTCGAACCCTCGTGTCGGAGCAATTCCCTCAGTGGTCGGAGCTGCCGATCCGCCCGGTGGAAGTTCAGGGGTGGGACAACCGCACCTTCCGGCTGGGCGATCGAATGAGTGTCCGCCTCCCGAGCTCTGACGGCTACGTCCCCGGCCTGGTCAGGGAGCAGCAAACTCTCGCGATCCTCGGCGCGAGCTTTCGTGTCGCAGTCCCCCGCGTGGTGGCGACCGGAGCCCCCTCGGCGGAGTTCAAGCGACCTTGGTCCGTTCGCGAGTGGATTGAGGGGCACACTCTGGAGGCAGTCGAACCACCCGAGCGAGAGACAGCCATCAGTACTTTGGGCGACGCACTTAGGGAGCTGCAGGGATGCGGCACAGCCGGAGGCCCATGGGCGGGAAGGGCCTCTGCTTACCGAGGCTGTCACATCAGTGCGGTTGCCGAGGACGTTCAGGCCCTGCTCCCACTCCTGGACAGCCGCCACGCTGAGGGATGTCGCGCACTCTGGGATGCCGCCGTACGCACAGTGTGGACCAGGCCGCCGGTGTGGGTGCATGGCGATGTCGCTCCAGGCAACATGTTGTTCGATAGCGGCGGCCAATTGGCCGCGCTCATCGACTTCGGGCAGGCGTGCGTTGGTGATCCGGCTTCCGACCTGGGCTTCGCATGGTTGAGTTGCAGCCTTCGCGAACGTGATCGACTGCGGGAACGGCTGGAGCTGCCAGAGGATGCCTGGTTGCGAGGAGCTGCGTGGGCGCTGTGGAAGGCCCTCATCAGTTCTCCCCATGACGTGCTTGCGAAGTACGGGCGCCAGCGTGATGCCGTGCTGAGCGACGTGGCCTTACTGACGATGGGATAGGACGACTCTCGTTCCCGGCACGCCGAAAACGATCGTTTACGGCCGGGTTCCCGTGGTGGTGGGTGGGAGGCGCGACACGCCGAGAGTCGACCCGCCGTAACCCCCCGCCGAAACCGTAGGGAACCAAAACGGGTGGTGTATGGGTTTCGGCGCGCGCTCCGTCAACCAACATCCCGCCCGTATCCGGATCGAAAGTTTGCCTTCGACCGTCGTCGCGCATGAGTCCGCCTGACGATCTGACTTCCCCCGCGATCCCAGCTGGCTTCATCACCGGTGCGAATTGACCCGACCCCAGCGCTCTGCTTCAGATCGGACTCAGTCCGGGTCAGCCTCGTGTGGTCCGATGTAAAGCGTCTAGTCCGATCTGAAGACGCAACTCACGGAACCCCTTGACATCCGCTCCACTCAGGCATAACGTACAACCAAATGGTTGCACAAAGAGAACTGAGCGAAGCGGAGGTCGACCGTGTGTTCCACGCATTGGCGACGTCGACCCGGCGCGACATCCTGCGCCGGACGATCGAGCGGGAGCAGTCCGTCTCGACCCTCGCCTCCGAATACGAGATGTCGTTCGCCGCGGTGCAGAAGCATGTCGCCGTGCTCGAAGCGGCTGATCTCATCGTCAAGCGCGCCGAGGGACGCGAGCGGCTCGTCCGCGCGAACCCCGAGATGATCGCCCGCGCCAGGGCGCTCCTCGCCCGATACGAAGAGCTGTGGCGGTCGCGCATCGCCCGACTCGACGACCTGCTGGCCGGCCCTTCGACAAGCTCAGGGACCCAGAGCGTGGGCTCAGGGACCCAGGGGGCACCCGACACCAGCGACACCGCAGAAGATCCACGAAACGAAGAAGGAGTCTGACAATGCCTGTCACCGACGTCGTCACCGATGCCGAGAACCTCACGATGACCGTGGTCGCCGACCTGGCGGCACCGATCGAGCGCGTGTGGGACGCATACACCGATCCCCGTCAGCTCGAGCGCTTCTGGGGTCCTCCCGGATGGCCTGCGACCTTCACCGCGTGGGACCACACCGTGGGCGGCAAAGCCAACTACACGATGAACGGACCTCGCGGCGAGAAGGCCTCGGGAACGTGGGAGTTCCTGCGCATCGACTCCCCGCACAGCTTCGAGGTGCTCGACGCCTTCGCCGACGAAGATGGCACGCCCGACGCGAACCTGCCCTCGATGCGCATGGTCTTCACGTTCGAGTCGACCGCCGAGGGCACGCGCATGGTCAACACGAGCCACTTCGCGACCGCCGAAGCGCTCGAGCAGGTCGTGGCGATGGGCGCGGTCGAGGGCACCACGCTCGCGATGAGTCAGCTCGACGCCGTGCTGCAAGACCTCCGCGACTACGCCCAGGGCAAGGGCACCCGGGTCGAGCTGCTCGACGACGTGCACGTGCGCATCACTCGCCTCGTCGAGGGACCGCGTGACCTGGTCTGGAAGGCGCACAACGACCCCGAGCTCATGAAGAAGTGGCTGCTCGGACCCGACGGGTGGGAGATGACCGAGTGCGTCGTCGCGACCGAGGTCGGCCAGACGTATCGCAACTCGTGGGCGCCCGTGGGCAACACCGAGGGCCAGCCGTTCGGCTTCGAGGGGGAGGCGCTGCTGATCGATGCTCCGCGGCGCTCGGTGCAGACCGAGCGGATGATCGGGATGCCGGTCGAAACGCTGAACGACCTCAACCTCTATGAGGAGGACGGCGCGACGCTGATCACGCTCTACATCGAGTACCCCGACAAGGAGACGCGCGACATGATCCTCGCCACCGGCATGGCCGACGGCATGGAGACCTCGTACGCACGCCTCGAGCGGGAACTGCTCACGGTCTGACGTTCACGATTCAGCATGAGGAGGCGGTTCTCTCGAGAATCGCCTCCTCTTCTGTGCTCTCGCCCACGCTCATGCTGAATCGTGCACGAGCAGCGGCTACGAGGTCAGAGCGCGGCCTTGCGATCGGCGCGGCGTGCGCTGCGCGTCGACCAGATCGCCAGCGCGATGAGCACCGGCTGGAAGAACAACCGCACGAAACGCTTCATATCGGTGTCGAGACCGAAGGCATCGCGGTGTTCGACCCACTGGGCGATGTTGCCCGGGAACACCGCGACGAAGAACAGCGCGGTGAGGATGCCCACCAGGCCTCGCCGCTTGCGGGCGACCAGCAGGGCGGCGCCGAGGCCCACCTCGACGACACCCGACGCCAGCACGGTCACATCAGGATCGAGCGGCACCCAGTCGGGCACCTGCGCCTGGAACTCCTCGCGCGCGAACGTCAGATGCGAGACGCCGGCGAAGACGAGGAAGGAGCCGAGGAAGACCCGACCGATGGTGCGTGCGACATTCTTCTTCGACATGGTGCGAGTGTACGCGGGGGACCTGTCGAGGCAGCCCGGCGGTCGGTCAGATCAGGCGGCGGAGTGCCTCTTCGATCGAGATGCCCTGCGCCTCGGCGCTGTCGCGCAGGCGCGCGTGCTCATCGCTCGAGAGCGCCAGGCTCACGACGATCGGATCGTCGATGGGGGCGTCGAGGCCGTCGAGCAGGTCGGATGCCTCGGCCCAGAGCGGTTCGGCGACCGCCGTCGCGGAGGGCGACGCGGCAGCCGCGGGAGTGCGAGCCGACCTGGATGCCGGCGCGGCCGCAGCGATCGGTGCGGATGCGGCGACTGCTGCCCCGGCATCCGTCGCCATCGTGAAGCCGGGGCCTCGGCGCGGCTCCTGCTTCGCCTGGTAGGCCTTGGCCGCGGCGTTCGCTCGCTCGTCGGCAGCCTCGTTGAGAGGGTGACCGGCATGCCCCTTGACCCACGAGAACTCGACGTCGCGCCCGCGGATCGCCTCGTCGATGCCTTCGAGAAGGTCGCGGTTGAGCACGGGGCCGCCGTCGGACTTGCGCCAGCCCTTGCGCTTCCATCCCGGCATCCACTTGGTCACCGAATCGATCACGTAGCGGCTGTCGCACTCGATCATGAGCTTCTCGGAGACGCCCGCCGTCGCCTGCAGCAGCTCGAGCACCGCCCGCAGCTCGCCCTGGTTGTTCGTGCCGTGCGGGGAACCGCCGGCGGCCCAGTTGGCGTCGTCGATGTACCAGGCCCAGCCGTTGGGGCCGGGATTGCCCAGGGCGGAGCCGTCTGCGGCGGCGGTGATCGTCATCCCTCAACCGTAGCCGCGGCGGCCGACATGGCCCGCCTAGGCGACTTCGCGTCTGCCGCGCTGCCGACATAGTGTGGGCGGATGCCTACCGACTTCGCATGGGATTCCTGGGTCGGCACCGCGGCGGCGCTCGCCACCGCGCTCGTCGTCGCCGCCGGCGCTCTCGCGCTGCTCGCTCTGGTCGCAGCCCTCGTCAGCCGCAGGGTGCCGTGGGTCCGCGACCTCGCCAGACGGGTGCGCAACGCCATGATCGCGACGACGGCGGTGGTCGCGATCTGGATCGCCGTCGCGACCACCGAGCCCGCGACGCAGACGTGGTGGCCGGCGGTCTCGAGGCTCTTCCTGATCGCGACGATCCTGACGGGGTCATGGTTGCTGGCCGCGGCGGTCTCGTTCGGTTTCGAGCGCCTGATCTCTCGCGAAGAGACCCTTCTCGTCGGGCCGGAGGCGCGGCGTCGACGCACCCAGCTGCTCGTCATCCATCGTCTGGTGCTCGTCACGATCGCCGTGCTCGCGCTGGGGACGGTGCTGTTCACCTTCCCCGAGATGCGCGCCGTGGGAACGAGTCTGCTCGCCTCGGCCGGCATCGTGAGCATCATCGCCGGCCTCGCGGCCCAGTCGATCCTCGGCAACCTGATCGCCGGAGTGCAGGTCGCGTTCACCGATGCGATCCGAGTGGGCGACGTGGTCGTCGTCGAGGGCGAGTGGGGGCGGATCGGTGAGATCAACCTGTCATATGTGGTCGTCTACATCTGGGACGAGCGACGGCTGGTGGTGCCGTGCAACTACTTCACGACGAACCCCATCGAGACGTGGACGCGGCGTTCCGACAAGATCCTCGGCACGGTCTACCTCGACCTCGACTGGCGTGTTCCGATGACCGAGCTTCGCGCGGAGTTCCAGCGCATCATCGAGGCGTCACCGGCATGGGACGGACGTTCGTCGAGCGCGGTGGTCACCGACACCCAGGGCGGCTTCGTCACCGTGCGGCTCGTGATGTCGTCGAAGGACTCCGACGACCAGTGGACGCTGCGCTGCGAGGTGCGCGAGAAGCTCATGGAGTGGCTGCAGCGCGAGCATCCCGAGGCCCTTCCCCGCACCCGTGTCGACCTCGCCGCGGCGCGCGCGGACTGACCGTCCTGACGACCCTCCCCCTTCGTTCGAATCGCTTACTTTGCAGTTTTCCGTGGCGCAGAACTGCAAAGTGAGCGATTCGAAATCAGGTGTCAGTCCTCGGCGGGGGATTCTGCGGCAGGGGGCGCGGGCGCGACGGGGAAGACGATCGACGTCACCGAGCCGCCGGACTCCAAACCGATGCCGAGCGACAGCGGGTCGACCGTGGGAGTGGTCGGAAGCACCTCGGCCTCCGACCGATCGAGGGGCTCGGAGGGCAGTGCCCACTCGTTATCCTGCTCTTCGGGACGCTGCTGGAAAAGACCCATGGGCACCATTGTGACCCCGGTGGGCGCTCAGCGGATGCTCGATGGGCCTGATTCACACCGGATTGCCCGATTCGGGCGGATAGCCCGGGATCGCCCGATTCGCCCCGGATTGCCCGATTCGGGCGGGATCGTCGGGGTCGCCCCGGATCGTCCGATTCGGACGGATGCCGCCGTTCGGGCGGATGCCGCAGTCAGGTCACACGACGGAACGTGAAGTACCCCGTCACTGCTCCGTGGTTCACGACGCCGGTGCCGGTGCTCAACATGCGCGCCGAGGTCGTCGCGCCCGACTCCACGAAGGTGTAGCCGGTGTGCTCGAGGCGCCAGCCGATGCCCTCGACCTCGCCGAGGAAGTAGCCGACGCTCTCGTTGCTCGTGAACGTGTTGTCGGCCGACCCCCACGACGACGCCTCGCCGGTGAGGCGGCTGACCTCGACCTGCAGGTGCAACAGCACATCGCCGCGAGTGTGCGCGTCGCGGGCGAGGCCGAGCAGCCGTGCCGCTTCGTCAGTTGTCAGCATGATCTCCCCCTCACGCCGACGTCGTCGCGCCGGCTCGCTCCCAGCGTAGGCGTCAGTCCACCGGTGCGGCAGCCTTCGCGGCTGCGCGCACGGCGTCGACGAGTTCGCGCCACGGGCCGTCGAGCGCCGAGTCGGGCAGTTCGCGTTCGAGCTTCTGCGAGGGCGTGTGCACGCGGATCAGCCAGACGAACCGATCGGCTCCTGTCGACGCGTCGCCGTCGGCATCCCACGGGCAGCTGTCGACCATCGTGAGCCACTCGGGAGCATCCGCCGGGTCGGGTTCGACCCGCCACTGACGACGGACGCCGGCGATGCCGCCCGTGCGCACCACCGCGATGACGACCTGTCGGTCACTCGGTGCGGGGGACTCGCTCATCTTCATAGACTCCCACGGTCGACCACGCGCGTCGAGCGGCTGTCGCAGTGGCGTCGTCGATCGCGGATGCCGCAGCGACCGTCGCATCGGCGAACTCGGTGAAGTTCGCGGTGCTCGAGAGTCCGCCGGTCAGGGCGCGGTACCAGACGGTGCCCGCGGTCTCCCAGGCGTTGCCGCCGAGGTCGATCGCGAAGAGCGCGAAGGCACGGTTGGGGATGCCGGAGTTGATGTGCACGCCGCCGTTGTCTTCTGTCGTGCGCACGAAGTCGCTCATGTGGGCGGGCTGCGGATCCTTGCCGAGCTCGTCGTCGTCGTAGGCCGTGCCCGGCTCGATCATCGACCGCAGGGCCTTGCCCTGCACAGCATCCGTGAAGATCTCCGCGCCGATGAGCCAGGTCGCATCGGCCGCACCCTGCTCGAGCAGGTACTGCTCGGTGAGGGCGCCGAAGACGTCGGCGATCGATTCGTTCAGTGCCCCGGGCTGGCCCTGGTACTCGAGGTTCGCGGTGTACTGCACGACGCCGTGCGCGAGCTCGTGACCGATGACCGTGGTCGACCGGGTGAAGCCGACGAAGACCTCGCCGTCGCCATCGCCGAACACCATGCGCTCGCCGTCCCAGAACGCGTTGTCGTAGTCGACCCCGTAGTGCACGGTCGCATCGAGAGGAGCCCCGGCGCCGTCGAGCGAGTTGCGGCCGAACGCCGTGAGCAGCATCTCGAACGTCGCGCCGAGACCGTCGAACGCCTGGTTCACCGCGTCGTCGGCGACGGGGTCGTCGTCTTCGCCGCGCACGACGGCGCCCGGGAGGGTCTGCGTATTGCCCGCGTCACTGATCGTGCGGTTGGGGGCGTCGGAGAGCTCGGCGACCAGGTCGCCGTTCTCGTCGATCGACAGGTCGAGGCGGGCGCGGAACGGCGGTCTGCCGGCTGTCAGGGTCTGTCGGGCGGCAGCGGCGGCGCCCGGGTACCGGCCTGATTCGGCCAGGCGCGCGAGCAGGTAGGAGGGGACGATTCCGCGGGGTTCGGTGTGGCTGCTCATGGTCAGACCCTACGCTGGGGGTCCGACGTTCGGGCAGATCGGCGGCGCAGTTCGACGCAGTCAGGCTCGGGTGATCTCGACGACAGTCGTGCGCATCACGCCGCCGCCGACCGCGACCTCGAAGCGCACCGGCATACCGGGGTGCGCCAGGGAGAACCAGAAGGACGCCACGGGGCCCCCTGGTTCGTCTGCCGTGTCGTACCGTCGGCAGTCCAGGGTGCCGAAGGGAGTCTCGAGCGTCTCGGTCGACACGCTCGTGCCGTCGGTGGGGAATGCCGCGTGGGCCTGGAGCTCGGCCCAGGTCACGCGGCTCGAGACCACAGCATCCGGGTCGTCTGTCGCCCAGCGTTCGAGCGTCGCACCCTCGGCATCGGTGTCGCGGAACCGGTTCATGCGCTCGCCGACGGTGCCGTCCGGGTGTTCGATGCGCAGGCGGATCGTCGTGCCTGAGCCGGTCTCCTCACGGATCTCGGCGGCGGTGAACGGCGTCGGAAGGATTCCGGGGCCGAGGATGTGCGGATCGTTGGTGTCCATGCACCCATTCTCCGCCGTTCGCCGTTCAGAGCTCAGCCTGGTTCAGAGGCCGCCGAGGCTCCCAGGAAAAGACCGCGCGATCTCGCGTAAAATCGGCCCAATGACCGATGCATCCGACGCCTCTTCCGACCTCGGACCCGGCATCGACCCCGACGACCTCGCCACGACGCTGCGGGTGCTCTCGGAACTGCATCAGATCGACAACGAGCATCCCGACTTCGTCGCCGTGCGTCACGCGACCGCCGCGATGTTCAAGGCCGTCAAGCGGGTGCGCCGCAAGGAGATCCGCGACGCGATCGCCGAGGCCGACAAGGCCGTCGTAGCCCGCACCGCCACGGGCGCTCCCGACCGCATCGACGACGAGACCCGCGGCCACGACCTCGCGACCAGTGTCGTCGACGCCCCGATCGCCGGCGAGCTGCTCAAGCCCCGCAACTGCTACATCTGCAAGCAGCCGTACACGGTGGTCGACGCGTTCTATCACCAGCTCTGCCCGGACTGCGCGCGCTTCAGCCACGGCAAGCGCAACGCCCGCACCGACCTCACCGGCAAGCGCGCACTGCTCACCGGAGGTCGCGCCAAGATCGGCATGCACATCGCACTGCGTCTGCTGCGCGACGGCGCTCACACCACGATCACGACGCGCTTTCCGCGCGATGCCGTGCGCCGGTTCTCGGCCCTGCCCGACTCTTCCGACTGGCTGCACCGACTGCGCGTGGTCGGCATCGACCTGCGTGATCCGGCCCAGGTGATCGGTCTCGCCGATTCCGTCGCGGCGCAGGGCCCCCTCGACATCCTGATCAACAACGCCGCGCAGACCGTGCGCCGCTCGCCCGGCTCCTATTCACTGCTGGCGGATGCCGAGCTGCAGCCGCTTCCCGACGGACCGCTGCCCGAGATGGAGACGTTCGGGCACACCGCCGACCCGCATCCGCAGGCGCTGCAGGCATCCGTCGACGCGCATCCGCTGTTGTCGGTCGCGGCTCTCGGCGGCACCGTCGCCGAGCAAGGCGGCCAGGCGCTGACCGCCGAAGACCTCGCGCGGCTCGCGATGGCCCCCGGTTCGTCGTCGCTCGAGAAGCACGCCGACGGCACCGCGATCGACGCCGGCGGGCTCGTGCCCGACGTCAACCGCACGAACAGCTGGGTGCAGTCGGTCGATCAGGTCGATCCCCTGGAGATGCTCGAGGTGCAGCTCGCGAACACGACCGCGCCGTTCCTGCTGATCAGTCGGCTGCGCGCCTCCATGGCCGCCTCGTCGTCGCGTCGCAAGTACGTGGTCAACGTCTCGGCGATGGAGGGTCAGTTCTCGCGCCGCTACAAGGGACCGGGGCACCCGCACACCAACATGGCGAAGGCCGCGCTGAACATGCTGACGCGCACCAGCGCGGGCGAGATGCTCGAGACCGACGGCATCCTGATGACCGCGGTCGACACCGGCTGGATCACCGACGAACGGCCGCACTACACCAAGGTGCGCCTCGCCGAGGAGGGCTTCCACGCCCCGCTCGACCTCGTCGATGGAGCCGCCCGCGTGTACGACCCGATCGTGCGCGGCGAGGCCGGCGAAGACGTGCAGGGCGTGTTCCTGAAGGACTATGAGCCCAGCCCCTGGTGAGTCCGGTCGGGTGAGGCCTCTCGCGTGAGCATCCGGCTGACGATTCCCCGGGTGGCTGGCTGATGGGGCATTCTGGTCAGCCAGGCGGGATCCGGTCAGCCGTGTGGGCAGGTGGGGGCCCGGGCACGGGTGAGCCCGGCCGCGGGTGGGCCCGGCCACAGGTGGGCCCGGCCACGGGCGAGGGCGGCCACGGGTGGGCCCGGCCGCGGGCGAGGGCGGCCACGGGTGNGCCCGGCCGCGGGTGAGCATCCGGCTGACGATTCCCCGGATGGCTGGCTGAACGGGTCGTTCCAGTCAGCCAGGCGGGGATCCTCCAGCCATGTGGGCTGTGGGCTGTGGGCTGTGGGCTGTGGGCTGTGGGCGCGAGGCGACCACAGAACCGGGATCAGCGCGCGCGGATCTCGAGATTCTCGGACGCCCAGGTGCCGAGCTGGTCGAGGATCGGCAGCAGCCCGCGGCCGCTGTCGGTGAGCGAATACGAGACCGTCACGGGTGGGCCGGCGTCGACGGCGCGCGCCACGAGTCCGGCGTCGGTGAGCTCGGCGAGTCGGTCGGAGAGCACGGTGTCGCTGATTCCGACGACCGCGCGGCGCAGGGCGACGAAGGTCGAGGGTCCGCCACCGAGCGACGAGACGATCATGCCGTTCCAGCGCTTGCCGAGCACGCTGAAGGCGAGTGTGACGGCGGCGTCGCACACATGACGTTCTTCGTCGACCTCGGACATGCCTCCAGTGTACCTGTGCTACGTTAACCCAAGTCGCTAAGAAAAACAGAGCGACTAGGAAAAGCAACGCTCAGAACCGAAAGGTACGGTCATGTCCCTGTTCCGCCTGGATGCCAGCATCCTTCCCGCGTCGTCCGCCAGCCGCTCGCTCGCCGACCTCGTCGAAGCCGAGTGGACCGCATCCCACCCGGACTCGACCGTCACTCGCCGCGATCTCGCCGCAGACCCCGTGCCCGCGACGGCCTGGGCGGATGCCGTCACCGGCGGCTTCGTCGACGAGGCGCAGCGCACCGACGCCCAGCGCGCCGCTCGTGCCCTCGGCACCACCTTCGCCGATGAGCTGATCGGCGCCGACGCGCTGCTGTTCGCCGTGCCGCTCTACAACTACGGAGTCTCGCAGCACTTCAAGACCTGGTTCGACCTGGCCTACACCGACCCGCGCATCGACCCGCAGGGCACGGCGCTGCGCGGCAAGCCGGCCACGCTCGTCACCGTGCTCGGCGGCAACTACGCTCCCGGAACGCCCAAGGAGGGCTGGGACCACTCCACCGCATGGCTGCGCCGGGTGCTCGAAGACGTCTGGGGCCTCGACCTGCGCATCGTCGAGCGTCCGTTCACCCTCGTGGGCGTGAACCCCGCACTCGACGCCTTCGCCGACACCGCCCGCGAGCTCAGGGAGAACGCCGAGCAGTCGGCGCGCGCCTACGGTCGCGAGCTTGCCGCACTGCGGGGCGACCGGGTCGCCTGACCCCGCGGAGGGCTCCCGCGCGTCGCGGCGTGCCCGCGCTGAGTCGGCACTTGTTGTCGCAATGCGGTCGGGGGAGCGGCAACAGGTGCCAACTCAGCCAGCACGAGCACGAGCACGAGCACCAGCACGAGCACGCATCCGTGATCTGAGCTGCACCTGCACATGCGGGTGCAGCTCAGCACCCGGGGCGATAGGGCGGATGCGGCAGCCACACCGTCACGTTCAGCCCGCCGCCCTCGCGCGCGGTGAGCACCAGAGAGCCGTCGTGCGCCAGGGCGATGCGCTGCACGATCGCCAGGCCCAGGCCGACCCCCACGTGATCGTCGCCGCGCGTACGCTCGGCGCCGCGCTGGAACGGCTCTGCGAGCACGCCGACCCGGTCGGGCGGCAGCACGCTCCCGGTGTTCTCGACGACGAGTGCGACGGCCTCGGGCCGCACATGGCTGCGCACGATCACGGAGCCGCCCTCGGGGTCGTTGTGCACGATCGCGTTGTGCACGAGGTTCGTGATCAGCTGCTGCAGAAGCGCCGACGACCCGAACACCACGGCCGCGCTTCCACCGACGTCGATCGTGACGCCCCGACGCTCGGCCAGGGGCAGCAGCGTCTCTGCGGACTCCTCTGCCAGGAGCGAGAGGTCGACCGGCGACTTCGTGAAGGCCCGGCGGTCGGCGCGACTGAGCATGAGCAGCGCCTCGGTCAGCTCGATCGCCCGCGCGTTGACCTCGTGCAGCCGGCCGATCAGCGCGTCGACGTCGCGATCGGGGTCGGTGCGGGCGACGTCGAGCATCGCCTGCGAGATCGCGAGGGGGGTGCGCAGCTCGTGCGAGGCGTTGGCGGCGAACCGTTGCTGCTCGGCGATGTGCGCCTCGAGCTGTTCGAGCATCGAGTCGAACACGTCGGCCAGATCGCGAAACTCATCGCGCGGACCCGTGAGGGACACGCGGTGCGACAGCGATCCCCGAGCCGCGAGCTGCGCGGCGCGGCCGATGCGGTCGAGCGGGGCCAGCATCCGTCCGGCGATGATCCATCCGCCGGCCAGCCCGAGCGCGAGCAGCACGATCATCGCCACGACCGCGGCCGGGATGAACGCGCGGATGAGGTCAGACCGATTCGGCACGAACAGGCCGCTCTCGGTGTGGATCTGCACATCGGGCACGTAGCGCAGCAGATAGAGGGCGACCGCGACGAGCAGCCCGACGCCGGTCACGACGACCACGGCCGCGTAGCTCAGCGTGAGCTTCCACCGTGCGCTCATGCCGCGTCGCCGGGGTTCGCGTATCGGGTCAGCCATCCGCATCCGCTCCGCCATCCGCATCGGCATCGGCATCCGCTCCGGCATCGGCATCCGCTCCGGCATGCGCATCGGCATCCGCATCCGCGCCGATCCGGTACCCGACACCGGGCACCGTGAGGATCAGCCACGGCTCGCCGAGCCGCTTGCGCAGCGACGAGACCGTGATGCGCACGGCGTTCGTGAACGGATCGGCGTTCTCGTCCCACGCGCGCTCGAGCAGCTGCTCGGCGCTCACGACACCGCCGTCCGCATCGACCAGCACCTCGAGCACCGCGAACTGCTTGCGGGTGAGTGCGACGTACCGGCCGTCACGGTAGACCTCGCGGCGGAACGGATCGAGCCGCAGCCCCGCCACCTCGAGCACCGGCGGGCGGGCGCGCTGTCGTCGGCGGTCGAGCGCTCGCAGGCGCAGCACCAGCTCTCGCAGCTCGAACGGCTTGGTGAGGTAGTCGTCGGCGCCGAGCTCGAACCCGCTCGCCTTGTCGTCGAGTCGATCGGCAGCCGTGAGCATGAGGATCGGGATGCCGCTGCCCGACGCCACGATCGAGCGCGCCACGTCATCGCCGGAGGGGCCGGGGATGTCGCGGTCGAGCACGGCCAGATCGTAGGAGTTGATGCTGAGCAGCTCGAGCGCCGTGTCGCCGTCGCCCGCGATGTCGGCCGCGATCGCCTCGAGCCGCAGTCCGTCTCGCACGGCCTCGGCGAGATACGGCTCGTCCTCGACGATCAGCACGCGCACGGCAGGACTCCCATGTGCTCAGAGCTTACGCAGGGGCGCATATCGGGAGCATATGCAAAAGCACATACGCCGTCGCAACAGGCGCCCTCCTTGACTGAGGACATGAACTCACGCACTGCCTTCACCCGCCCCGGCGTCGTCGCGGCCGTCGCCGTCCTGATGCTCATGGGGCTCATCGTCGCATCGCTCGTGCTGCTCGGGCAGCAGGCGGATGCTGCGGCCTCGCCGCCCGTGACGCGCGAAGCGCTCGGCGAGGGCGACGGGATCATCCGCGCGGAAGGCGCCGTGTCGGTGCACGACGACGTGCCCGCCGTCTCGAACCTCGACTCCGATCTGCTGGCGGCCGTGCGCGCGGCCGCCGACGCTGCCGCGGACGACGGCGTGCCGATGCACGTCAACAGCGGGTGGCGATCGGTGTCGTACCAGCAGGTTCTGCAGCAGGAGGCGGTGGAGCAGTACGGCTCTGCCGAGGAGGCCGCGCGCTGGGTCGCGACTCCGGAGAACTCCGAGCACGTCTCCGGCGATGCCGTCGACCTCGGGCCGCTGACCGCGCAGGACTGGCTCGCGCAGCGCGGCGCCGAGTTCGGGCTCTGCCAGATCTACGCCAACGAGCGCTGGCACTTCGAGCTGCGGCCGGGGGCGGTCGCGAACGGGTGTCCGGTCATGTACGACAACCCCACGACCGATCCGCGCACCCAGCGCTGACGACGGGCAGGTCCATGCGACCAGGTCGATCTCGGTCGCACGCAGATCCTGTCGTCAGTACGACGTGCGGCGGTATCCGCTCCCATGGGGCTCGACGGCGCCCGCGGCGACGAACTCGTCGATCCAGCCACCCATCGGCCACTCGCCCCAGCGCTCCGCGAACAGCGCACCGTTCCGGAGGATGTCGTCGAGGTGCCGCCACGGGGGAGAACCCGCGGGATGCCACTGGTGATAGGCATGCGCCCCGCCGACCCACTGCAGCGGGATGCCGAGCGCTCGCGCTCGACGCCCGAGGTCCGTGTCCTCCGCGCCGTACCCCTCGTAGCGCTCGTCGAACCCTCCCAGGCGTTTCCACGTGGTGGGTGTCACGGCGAAGGACAGCGACCAGAACAGGTCGTAGTCTGCGGGGCCGGCGGACTCGACGACGCCGGTCGCGGGGTTCGGACGCACCGGATGCGGATTCGTGGCGGCGCCGAGCTCGTCGGGGGACGACGGTCGTTGCACGCTCCTGAGGTAGGTGACCGGTCCGCAGAGCAGGCCGTCGGGGTGCGACAGCGATGCGGCGGCGTACCGGTCGAGGAGTTCGGGCCCGGGAAGGCAGTCGACATCGAGGAACACCAGGAGGTCTGCGCCGCGGGCGAGTGCGACTTCGGCGGCGGCGTTGCGCGCACCTCCGACCCGCATGCCCGCGCGCCCCGGAGGCACGTGCACGTGCAGGGCGCCGTCGAACGCGGGCGGCGCTGACTCGTCGAGCCAGGCCTCGATCCGCACGATCTCGTGTCTGCGCGTCGAAACCTCGCGGAGGAAGCGGCGCTGGCGGTGCAGATGGGCGAGCCTGTTCTCGGACGCGGCTGTGATCACGGCGATGCGGTCGGTCACGACGCGACCTCTCGGATCGCTCCGGCAGCCCGCGCGGCGGCGCCGGCGACACCCCACCCGGTCCAATCGGGTGTCGAGTCCGCGGCCCGCTCGACGAGTCCGACGACCTGCGACGGCGTCGACTCGGCAGGGCCCGTCCACGCGTAGCCGCCGGACTGCAGCACGTGCGCGGTGTGCTCCTGCTCGCCGAACGGTCGGTCCTGTGAGAGCACGACGGCGCGGGCTCCGACGGCCGCGAGGTCGGCCACGCCGTTCTGGCCGGCGGCGCTGACCACCACCGTCGCTCGACAGAGCATCGGCCAGACGTCGTCGACCCGGTCGTCTGCCCGCGCGCCCGCGGTCTCGACCACCCAGCCCTGCGCCGTCAGCAGGTCGACCGTCTCTGCGAGCTGCGGCGGATCGAGCGTGCGGCTGAGGAAGAGCACCCGTCGCACGTCGTGATCGTGTCCTCGGTCGCGATCCCGTCCGTCGTACCGCGAGATCGCTCCGACGTGACGCACGCGATCGAGGTGGCCCTGCAGAACCTCGACGTGGATCGTTCCGGGCGCCCACGGCGCCACGATCCGATCTGCGACGTCGTAGCCGAGCAGATGCGGGGAGTCGATGCGGTCGCCGGGTTGCGCGAACACCACCGTCGGCACGCCCATCAGGCGCACGAACGCGGTGACCTCGACGCTGACATCGATGACGAACGCCGACACGGGGGTGCGGGCGATCCAGTCCGCGATGATCGCGAGGCGCTCCTGGTGACCGGGGTGTCCGATGGGCGCCCAGTGCAGCGCGCCGCCGGCCGTGACGTCGCCGAGTTCATGGGCCTCGCGGCGCACACCGTCGGATCCGACCACGGGATCGGCGTCCGCAGGCAGACGGACCCAGGTCGTGCGGTCGTCGAGGTCCTCCGGCGCGGGGAGGCTCGAGAAGACTGTGACCTCCTCGTCGAGATGACGGCGTATCGCCTGCATCCGTGTCACATGTCCCCATCCGTGATGGTGCACGTACCAGCCGATCATGCGCCGACCGCTTCGACGGCTCTGGTCTCGTCCGACATCAGGACGGGACTCTGGGCTGCGACGGCGAGCACGCGTTCGACCTCGCGGTGGCGGCGGGAGAGCGAGTGGCGGGCAGCGGCCGCCGCGCGCACCCGATCGCGGAGCACGCTCGACGCCGAGTCTCGCGCGAGCGCGCGCGCCGCCTGCGAGAGGGCGACGACGTCTCCGGCGGGGACGACCGAGCATCCGGGCAGCCCGGCGAGGACTTCACGTGCGCCTCCCGCGTCGAAGGCGACAACGGGCGTGCCGGTCATCAGCGTCTCCGCGAGCACCAGTCCGAAGGGCTCCGACCAGACGGGCGTGACCAGCGCGACCGCGGACGCGCCGACGAGGGCGCACAGCTCGGGCTGGCGCAGCGGACCGACGTAGTCGATCCCGTCGCCGAGGAGCGGCTCGACTTCGCGCGCGAAGTACTCACGATCGCCGATGCGACCCGCGATCCGCAGCCGTGCTCCCGCCAGACGGGCGGCCCTGATCGCGAGGTGCGGCGCCTTCTCGGGCACGATGCGCCCGAACCACACCCAGTCGTCGCCGCCCTGACCTCGCTGCCACTGCGCGCTGTCGACGCCGTTCGGGAAGACGAAGGCGTCGACGCCCTCTGCCGACCAGGCGCGAGCCGTGTACTGGCTCACCGCGAGGAAGCGGTGCGGAGCCGACGCCGGCAGCGAGCGCGCCGCCTGCACCATGTCGGGGAGGGGCGGCGTGTGCAGGGTCGTCAGGACGGGCACACCGGCATCCCTGCTCCACAGGATCGGATCTCCGTGGAGGCTGTGATTGTCGACCACGTCGACGCGGTCGAGCGGATCGCTGATCCGCTCGCGGACGCGGGCGAAGGCATCCGACATCCGACGGCGATGGCCGGCGGGGTTCTCGGTGTCCGACGCGTCGCGGTCATGATGCCAGCGGGGGCTGGGCAGGTGCAGATCGGTGGACGAGCTGAGGAAGTCCGACCCCTCGGCCGCGCACAGGTCGACGTGATGCCCGCGACGCCGCAGCCACCGCACGCGGTTCCAGACGACGGCCTCGAGGCCGCCGGCGTGCGGCTGACGGAGAGGATGCCGCTCGGGTGCGACCACCAGCACGCGCAGACGCCTGCCGGCGCTCATGCCGAGACCTCGGCGATCGCGTCGGAGTAGAGGTCGGCGTGCGCGTCGCGGACCGCACGTCTCTCCTCGAGCCGTTGCGTCCGGCGCGCCAGGAGGTGGTCGTGCTCGAGCGCGGGAGATGTGCGCCGCGCATTCCCCGACCACGCGATCGCATCGGCCAGCGTGCGCGGGTCGTGGAGGTCGACGACGCGGAACTCGGAAGGATGCTGCGATCGGATGTGTCCCACGTCGGTGCCGGCCACGCGCACCCCCAGGTCGTAGCTGAGCTCCACCCATCCCGAATGGGTCCCGTGACGGTAGGGCAGAACGAACAGGTCCAGTCCGCCCAGCCAGGCCTCGACCTCCGCGTCGTCGAGGTACGGGGTGCGGCGCACGCGCACGTCGCTTCGGCCCTCGGCGGCCGCGACCACGCGCTCGGCGGCGCGCTCGTCGCGCACACGCTCGTTCAGGAACACCTCGACCTCGGCATGGCGGCCCGACTCCGTGAGCAGCCGCACCGCATCCCGAGCCGCGATGACCGCGTTCTCGGCATCGATGTTCGGCCGTAGATCACGCAGATGGATGCCGACGCGCACGACGTCGTCGCGCGAGCGCCCGCTCTCTCGGGGAGCAGCCTCTCCGAGCAGCGTCGGATGGGGGAGCACCAGGCTCGGGCGGCCCCATCGACGCTCGATCTCGGTCGCGGCGGATGCCGTCAGCGTCACGAGCCGATCGGCAGCCGGGACGATGACGTCGAGGAGCGTCCGATACGGCTCCTGGTCGACGATCTGCGGATTGTCGAGATCGTGCACCGTGAACACCACGGGCCTGTCGGCCCGTCGGGCCGCATCGAGGCCCGCTCGGAGCTCCTCGGGCGAGAACGACTCCAGGCCGAAGTGCACGTGCAGCAGGTCGTAGTCAGCCGCGTGGGCGCTGAGCCACGGCGCGGTCATGGCCACCGGAGGCCACCACTGCCCGGACGGGGCGCCGGGCACCGGAGGGTCGGGCAGCAGTGCGACCCGGTGCGGGTCGGTGATCGCGTGGACGTAGGGGTGGGAGGAGGGGACGGAGGCGACCCTTGTGGGCGCGGCGGCTGTGTCGATGAGAGTCTTCCTTGCAGGACTGAGCGCTCCGTATTCACGAATCGCACGGACGGAGGCGCAGAAATGCAACGGGGTTAAGCGGGAAAGGGCGCAGGTATACCGTCGAAGCATGACCCCCCTTCCCCCTGACGTCACGACCATTGCGCCTTCCGGGTCGGCGGTGCTAGGACGGCGGCTGCACTATGGAGAGTTCTACGGTCTCGCCCCTCTGCCCGAGAGTTTCGGCGTGGTGCTCGGCAACTGCCAGGCCGAATCGCTGCGGCTCGTCATGGACGCCCCGGAGCGACGATTCATCCGCGTCCCTCCGGTGCACGAGATGACCGCGGAGGACGCTCGTCTCCTCCACGATCTGGTGCCGCGAGCGCACACGGTCGTCACGCAGCCTGTGCGCGACGACTACCACGACCTGCCGCTCGGCTCGCGGCAGGTCGCTGCGGCGACCTCTGCACGAGTGCTCACCGTTCCGCCCGTGCGGTTCGCGGGGCTGCATCCGTTCCAGGCGGCGATCCGCGTTCCCGGGGTCGAGGAGGATCCGCCCGTCGTGGCGTATCACGACGTCCGCACCCTCGCGGCGGCGGCCGGCATCGCGGTGGCGGCGTCGATCTCCCCCGGCGCCGTGCGGGGCATCGGCCACTCCTCGATCCAGGTTCTGCGCGCACGCGAGGCCAGCGCCGACATCCGGGTCTCCGATCTCTTCGACGACGTCACCTCCGACCATGCGCGCACGGTGAACCACCCGGGCAACGCGGTCTGGCTTCCGCTCGGCGCGCGCGTGCTCGATGCACTGGGCGACGCGGACGGACCCGTCGACCCGGGGCATCCGCTGCTCGCTGCCGTCCGCGCGCCGCTGCGTGCCGAGGTCGTCGAGGCGTGGGACCTGCCCGACGAGCCGCGGGACGGATGGATCGTCGAGGGCGAGGTCATCGACGATGCGGAGGTGCGCTCCGCCCACGCCGCCTGGTACGCCGCGCATCCCGCGTTCGTCGCCGCCGCGGTCGAGCGCCTCGCTCCGCTGCTCGCCGTCTGGCGCGCCGCATGACCCGTCCGCCGCTGCTCCTCGTCCACCCCGGCGATCACGGCGTCGCCGTGTACGCCCGCGACATGGCGTCGGCGATCGGCGGCCTCGCCGAGGTGCTTACGGTCTCGCCGACAGGGCTCGCCGCGCTGCCGGACGGGACCCCGGTGCACGCCCATTTCACCGACCGACTCTGGGGTGCTTCCCCCGAGGAGGCGTCGCGGGAGTTCGCCGCCCTCGCCACCCGGCTGCGTCTGAGCGTGACCCTGCACGACGTGCCGGGGGAGTCCGACGGCGAGCAGAACCGGCCCCGGCGGCGGGCGGCCTACGCGCTCGTGGCCTCTGCCGCCCACGGAGTGGTCGTGAACAGCGAGCACGAGCTCGCGCTGCTGGGCGAGGAGGACGTGTGGACGGGACCGGTCACCCCCATCCCGCTGCCCGTCGAACTCCGGACACACGCAGAACCGAGGCGCTCGGACGGGTCCGTCGGGGTGCTCGGGTACTTCTACCCGGGCAAGGGGCACGACGAGGCGGCGGATGCGGCCGCCGCGGCCGGGATCAGCAGGCTCACCGTGCTCGGGCGGGCGTCCGACGGCCACGCCGGCGAGCTCGAGACCTTCGTGCGCCGCGCCGCCGGTCTGGGTGTCGAGGTCGACGTCACCGGGTGGCTCGACGACGACGAGATCGCTCGACGCGGACGCGCGGTGTCGGTCCCCGTGATCGCGCACCGACACATCTCGGCATCCGGCTCGCTGGCGTCGTGGATCGGGTGGGGCCGTCGCCCGGTGGCCGTGCGCAACCGCTACATCGACGAGATGGCGACGCTGCGGCCGGGCACGCTGACCGTGGTCGACGAGACCGACCTCGCCGGTGCGCTGCGCGAGGCGGCGGCGCACCCCGGCTCGACCTGGCACGGCCTCGAGCGGCTGCCGCACTCGCGCGCCGACGCCGCGCGCGCCTACCTGCGCCTGTGGGAAGAGCTTCACCCGTGACCGAACCGTGGGTCGTCGGCAACGGATGGGACGCGGTGGACGACGTCGTTCCCGACCCCCTGCCTCGTGTCTCGGTGATCGTCGCGCATTACGACCAGCCCGCCGAGCTCGCCCGCACCCTGCATGCGCTCGCCGCCCAGGACTATCCGCCCGGGCTGCTGGACATCGTGGTGGCCGACGACGGCTCACCCGGCGACGTCGATGTGCCGGCGGGGGTGACGCTCGTGAGGCAGGAGGACCGCGGATTCCGTCTGGCCGCCGCGCGCAATCTCGGCGTCCGCGCGAGCACCGGGGAGGTGCTGTGCTTCCTCGACGCCGACACGTCGCCGGAGCCGGGATACGTGCGCGCGCTCACGCGGCTCCCCGCTCTGCTGCCGGAGGCGGTCGTGGTGGGGCGGCGCCGCCATGCCGACTTCTCCGACGTCGCGCCGGACGTGCCGGTCACCCGGGCCGCCGCCGGTCGCGAGCTGCCGGAACCCGCCTGGCTGACCGAGGAGTACGCGCGGAGCCGCGACCTGCTCGACGCCGACGACCGCTCCTACCGGTTCGTGATCGGAGCGGTCATGGGCTGCTCGCGCCGCCTGTTCGACGAGGTCGGCGGGTTCGACGAGACGTTCACGACATATGGCGGCGAGGACTGGGAGTGGGCGCACCGCATGTGGCAGGCGGGAGCGCTGCTCGCACACGTGCCGGATGCGGTGGCCTGGCACGACGGCCCGGAGTGGGCGGATCGCGACGGCTCGGGGGTGGACCGCGCCAACGCCCAGACCTTGCGGCTGCAGTCGACGATCCCGGTGTCCGGCTCTGCGCCACGGGCGCTGTGGGCGGGGGAACCGGACCTGCTCGTGCGTGTGCGGGGACAGCACTCCGCGGCGGCGCTGTTCATCGCCGCCGACTCGGTGCTCGAGGCCTTTCCGCGAGCGCGGCTGATCCTCGACGACGTGCCGGCCGTGCTCGCGGGCGATCCGCGTGTCTGCGCCGCGGGAGAGGATACCGACGCCCGGGTCGTCTGGGAGATGCACCGTCCCGTCGTCGTGCTCGAGAAGACCTGGATCATCGAGCTCGTCCGGCGTCTCGGCACCGGCGACGTGGGTTCGGTCGAGCTCCTCGCAGAGGACGGATCGTCGATCGGGACGCTGCGTTCCCGCCGCGCCACCCGTCGCGCGGCTCGCTGGCGCGTGGAGCACGGGTTCGAGACCGCACGGATGCCGGCCGACGGCGTGCACGCGCTGCGAGCCGATCCGCGGGTCGAGGCCTGGGTCGGCGGATGGGGCGGCGTCGAGTCGTTCTGCTGAATCGCCGAGCCAGGCGACGCGCTAGAGCCGATCCACTCCCGTGACGGTGACGACCGCGGCGCCCTCCTCGTCGGAGGCGGCGAGATCGACCGTGGCCGAGATGCCCCAGTCGTGGTCGCCGGCGGGGTCGTCGAGGATCTGGCGGACCGTCCACTCGGTGGCGCCTTCGGTGAGCAGCAGCAACTGCGAGCTGCGGGCGTTCGCTCCGGTGAGGATCTCGTCGTGATCAGCGAAGTAGCCGTCGAGCGCGTCAGACCAGGCATCCGCGCCGAAGGAGGGGTCGAGCTCGGCGAGGGACGCGACATCTTCGCGCGCCGCGAGTTGCACACGGCGGAACAGCTCGTTGCGCACGAGGGTGCGGAAGGCGCGCGTGTTCGACGTCAGGCGCTTGGGTGCCGGCGGGACGATCGGCTCCTCGTCGGGATCCTGCAGCACTCCGTTCATGAGTTCCTCCCACTCGTCGAGCAGGCTCGAGTCGACCTGGCGCACGAGTTCACCGAGCCATTCGATGAGGTCGCGCAGATCCTCGTCTTTCGCCTCTTCAGGAATCGTCTGCGAGGCCGCGCGATACGCGTCGGAGAGGTAACGGAGCACGACTCCTTCGGAGCGCGCGATCTTGTAGAAGGCGACATATTCCCCGAACGACATGGCCCGCTCGTACATGTCGCGCACGACGGACTTCGGATGCAGCTCGAAGTCGCGGATCCACGGCTGCGCCGCACTGAACGTCTCGAAGGCCGCGCTCAGCAGCTCGTCGAGGGGCTTCGGATACGTGACCTCTTCGAGCAGCTCCATGCGCTCGTCGTACTCGATCCCCTCGCGCTTCATGGCGGCGACCGCCTCGCCGCGTGCCTGGAACTCCTGCTGGCCGAGGATGGCCCGCGGGTCGTCGAGCGTCGACTCCACGATCGAGATCATGTCGAGGGCGTACGACCCGGTGCCCGCCGTCACGTGCTGGGTCCCTGTCCTGTCCGGGGTCCCTGAGCCTGTCGAAGGGTCGAGCAGCTCGAACGCGGCGAGGGCGAACGGAGACAGCGGCTGGTTCAGCGCGAAGTTCGGCTGCAGGTCGACCGTGAGGCGGATCTCGCCGTCTTCTGTCTGCTCCACGACACCCGACTCGAGCAGTGTCCGGTAGATGCCGATCGCGCGCAGAGCGAGCTCGCGCTGCCTCGTCCGGGGTTCGTGGTTGTCATATACCAGGGCGCGCATATTGCCGAAGACATCGCCGCCGCGACCGATCACGTTGAGCATCATCGCGCTCGTGATCTGCATGTGCGAGGTCAGTGTCTCTGGTTCGGCATCGATCAGTTTTCGGAACGACGGCTCGCCCCACGAGACGAAGCCGTCGGGCGCCTTCTTGCGCACGATCTTGCGCTTCTTCTTCGGATCATCGCCGGCCTTCTTGATCGCGGCGACGTTCTCGCTCTCGTGCTCCGGAGCCTGCGCGACGACGGTGCCCGCGGTGTCGAAGCCCGCCCGCCCCGCTCGGCCCGCGATCTGGTGGAACTCGCGGGCGCTGAGGTGGCGCATCCGCGTGCCGTCGAACTTCGTCAACGCCGTGAGCAGCACCGTGCGGATCGGCACGTTGATGCCGACGCCGAGAGTGTCGGTGCCGCAGATCACGCGCAGCAGGCCGCGCTGCGCGAGCTGTTCGACCAGGCGGCGGTACTTCGGCAGCATCCCGGCATGGTGAACCCCGATGCCGGCGCGGAGGAAGCGCGAGAGGGTCTTGCCGAACGCGGTCGTGAAGCGGAAGCCGCCGATGAGAGCTGCGATCTCGTCGCGCTGCTCACGCGTGGCGACCTTGGTGCTCGACAGCGCCTGGGCCCGCTCCATCGCGGCGGCCTGCGAGAAGTGCACGACATACACGGGGGCCTGTCTGGTGCTCAGCAGGTCGTCGATCGTCTCGTGGATCGGCGTCGTCTCGTAGAAGTAGTGCAGCGGCACCGGGCGTTCGACGCCGGTGACGGATGCCGTGTCCCGGCCGGTCCGGCGGGTGAGGTCGCTCGACAGCTGCGACACATCGCCGAGGGTCGCGGACATGAGGATGAACTGCGCCTGAGGCAGCTCGAGCAGCGGCACCTGCCACGCCCATCCGCGGTCGGGGTCGGCGTAGAAGTGGAACTCGTCCATGACGACCTGGTGCACCGCGGCATCCGTGCCCTGGCGCAGTGCGAGGTTCGCGAGGATCTCGGCCGTGCAGCAGATGATCGGAGCGTCCGCGTTGACCGAGGAGTCGCCCGTGATCATGCCGACGTTCGACGCGCCGAACACGTCGACGAGCGCGAAGAACTTCTCGCTCACCAGGGCCTTGATCGGGGCCGTGTAGAACGAGCGGCGGCCCTCGACGAGTGCGGCGAAGTGTGCGCCGACCGCGACGAGCGACTTTCCGGTGCCGGTGGGGGTCGACAGGATCAGGTTGTTGCCCGAGACGATCTCGATGACCGCCTCGTCCTGCGCGGGATAGAGGCTGATGCCGGTCGACTCGGCCCACTCGACGAACGCCGTGTACACGGCATCCGCATCGGATCCGTCGGTCAGTGTGGTCGGGTCGAGGATCGCAGGCATGGTCTGTCGATCATCCCACCTTCGGCACGGGCGAACCTCGTGCAGTACTCAGCAGGGAATCGTCCGATGCGGCCGAGATCACCGGATTCGAACGGTCAGCACGATCTCATGCTGAATTGTGAACGCGTCAGACCGACGTCGCGGCGCGCAGCGCGATGCGGATCATGTCGCCGAACGTCTGCTCGCGCTCCTGCGCGGTGGTCTCCTCGCCGGTGACGATGTGATCCGACACCGTGCAGATGGCCAGGGCGCGGCGCTCGTAGTAGGCGGCCAGGGTGTACAGGCCCGCCGCCTCCATCTCGACACCGAGCACGCCGTGCTTCACGAAGGGCTCGGTGAGCTCGGGGCGAGTGCTGTAGAACTGGTCGCTCGAGAAGAGCAGCCCCACGTGCACGGCCGAGTCCAGGGGCTCCGCCTCGCTCGCCTCGACCGCCGCACGCAGCAGGCCGAAGTCCGCGACGGGCGCGTAGTCGAGACCGTGGAAGCGCACGCGGTTGATGCCGGAATCCGTGCAGGCGCCGTTGGCGATGATGATGTCGCGCACCTTCAGCTTCTCGGTCAGCGCACCGCACGATCCGACGCGCACGATGGTCTGCACGCCGTACTCGTCGAACAGCTCGTTCGCGTAGATCGCCATCGACGGCTGGCCCATACCCGAACCCTGAACGGACACGCGGTGGCCCTCCCAGGTGCCGGTGTAGCCCAGCATCCCGCGGGTCTCGGAGTACAGCTCGGCACCGTCGAGGAAGGTCTCGGCGATCCACTTCGCCCGCAGCGGATCGCCGGGGAACAGGACGATGGGGGCGATCTGACCGGGCTCTGCGGCGATGTGCGTGCTCATGAATTCAGCGTACTGACGCCACTGATGAGGAACCGACGAGGATGCTCAGCCCTCGCGGCGCCGCACGATCTCGCCGATCCACGCCGGAGCGAAGGGCGAGGTGCAGCCCGGAGCGGTGGGATAGTCGGCCAGCACCTGCAGGCGCTCACCGATCTCCAGCGCCCTGGGGCGCAGCTCGGGGTGGAAGATGCCGATGTTCGCGAGCGTCTCGTTCATCGCCCACTGCAGGCGCTTCGGTGCATCCTTCAGATCGCGTTCGATCAGGTCTAGCAGGTGGTCGAGGTCGAGGCCTTTGGCGTCCTTCGCCACGCGGACGGTCGTGAGCGACCACGCCGCGGCGGAGACCGTCGGGTCGGAGTCGTCGAACCAGCGCAGACGCAGTTCTTCGGCGAGCGGCGACTTCTTGGCGACGTAGTTCACGAACCAATCGTTGACCTTCGGTGGTCGGGTCTCGCGCAGCATCGCATCGAGTTCGTCGGCGGTGAACTGCTTCGGTGTGCAGATGAGCAGGGCGAGCAGACGAGGGCCGGTCTCGCCCGTCGCCCACAGCTCCTTCGCGAGCGGCTGGTCCGTCTTGATGCGCTTCGCCACCCCGCGAAGCCGACTGAGGTTCATGCCGTGGTCGTCGCCGCGCTTCTCGTTCGCGGCGCGCATCGTGGGATCCTCGATGGCGGCCAGCTCGGCCAGCGCTTCAGCGACGGTGGTGTCAGACATGAGACCAGGGTAGGCCTCGGGGCTTGTCAAGGCCCGGGTCTGTTCGCGGGGACAGTCGTAATGTCTCACCCACGCAGTCCGAACATCGACGAGAGGAACGCGCATGAGCACCGACAGCAACGACATCAGCACCGAGCAGTCGCCCGCAACCGAGGAGAACGACAACCTCGGCGCCGAGGACAACAAGGGAGAGCCGCCCACGGTCGTCCCGTCCGATCCCGCATCCGACGATGACGGCGATGTGCTCGCCGACGACCCCGACGAGGACTGACACCGGGCCCGGCGCTCAGTCCTCGTCGACGAGCTCGCCGCGGATGCGCCGCAGGTCTTCCATGAGCGATCCGATCAGGATCCAGTGCGTCGATGCCGGCGGCCTGATCACGAGCGGTGCCGTGAGCGCGGGGATGGCCGAGGTCAGGGTGTCGGGCTCCGGCGCCACGTCGGCGATCTGCACGGCCAGTCGCACGTCGTGTCCGGCGCGGCGCAGCTGCTCGGCGATGGCGGCGACCGCCGGCTCCTGGCCGATCGAATCGTCGTAGTGGTCGAAGTAGGCGCGGGTCATGCCGATCGTCTGCGTGACGATCGGTGAGAGGCGTTCGAGCAGCGCGCGCATCTCGACGAGTTCTTCGCGATGCGTCGACCGTCGCGGGTTCAGGGTGAGCGACTCCTCACCGGCCTCGATCGCCGCCTCGGCCGCATCCTTCATCGGCCGCAGCAGCCGCGCCTCGAGCATCATCTCCTGCAGCCTGGCCGGGGTCTGCGGTTCGGGCAGGGCGTCGGCCAGCCGGTCGAGGCTCGCGGCGAGCTCCTTGCCGAGCATGCCGAGGTCGCGGCGAGCAGGGGCGACGAGCACCGGCGGCACGATCAGTGCATTCACGACGATGCCGATCGCCACGCCGATCAGGGTCTCGACGATGCGGGCGAGCGCGTAGTCGGGCGTCGATCCGAGCGCGAGCACGAGCATCGCGGAGATCGCGACCTGGTTGCCGGTGCCGGGCGTCGCCCGGAGCGCCCACGCGACGAGCATCGCGACGACGATCGCGAGCAGCACGATCCAGCTCGGCGATCCGAGCAGCAGGCCGAGCAGGACGGCGATCACGACGCCGACGATCACGCCGATGCTGCGCTCGAGCGCCTTCGACAGCGACTGGTTGACGCTCGGCTGCACCACGAGCAGTGCGGCGATCGCAGCGAACACCGGCAGCTGTCCCGGCACGACCCAGCCCGCGAGCAGCCACGCGGCGATCGTGGCGGCGGCGGACTTCACCACCTGCAGCAGGGGTGAGCGCTTCGAGGCGCGGATCGCGGCGTGGATGCGCATGTCGTCAACGCTACTCGGGTGGCGTTCACCGGAAGCGCCCGCGTTCGACCGAGATGTCAACCCCGTCGCCAACGTTCTCGACCGGGCGCTGAATGGGATGACACGAACGACGAGCAGTGAGGAGCATCCTATGGTGCAGATCATCGAGACCATCGACGTCCACGTTCCCATCGACGTCGCCTACAACCAGTGGACCCAGTTCGAGAGCTTCCCCCAGTTCCTCGACGAGGTCGAGTCGATCGTCCAGATCGACGACACGCACAACAGGTGGACCGTGAAGGTCGGCGGCGCGACGCGTGAGTTCGACGCCGAGATCACCGAGCAGCACCCCGACGAGCGCATCGCCTGGAACAGCCTGGGCGGCGACACCGAGCACGCGGGAGTCGTGACCTTCCACAGGATCGAAGACCTCACGACCCGCGTGACCGTGCAGATCGACTGGGAGCCCGAGGGGCTTCTCGAGAAGGTCGGCGCACTCGTGGGTGCGGGATCGCACGCGGTCAAGAAGGATCTGAAGAACTTCAAGGAGTTCATCGAGAAGCACGGTGCCGAGACCGGCGCCTGGCGCGGTGACGTGAAGGCCTGACACTCGTCAGGCGAGAGGTCCGAACGGCGGTCGTCCCCGTCGCCGTTCGGGCCTCGTTCCGTGTGCGGGGCGAACGCGCGAGTAGGTCGTCGAGCGCACGAAGATAGGGCATCCGCCCGATGTTCCTCGGGCACCTCAGAGCGGAGTGTGGAGACATTCCGACAGAGGAGATGTCATGTACGAACACCCCTATCTCGCCTACACGGTGAGCGAGCACGACCAGGAGCAGATCCGGCAGGCCGCCGACCGCCGGTTCTTCCTCGAAGAGCACGCCGATCAGATCGTCCCGCGGGCCGCGGGTCCGATCCGCCGGCTCGGGCAGCGGATGCGGCGCGCGCTCACCGGTGCTCGCGGCACCGACACCGGCGCCGGCGCGCGGTCTGTCGCGCTCGGCGCGCGTTCGGCTGATATGCGCGGGCCGGATGCGTCCGCTGCCGCGGTGAGGCGCCCGCCGGCCGGGTGCGAACCGGCCCCGATTCGGTGAGTTCCACTCCGCCGACGACGGAGGCAGAGACCGCCCCGGATGTCGGAGGGGAGTGGGACGATGAGTCCATGCCCCCGTCTGCTCCGAGCACCGTGATGGTCGGCCGTGAGTCCGAGCTCGCGATCGTGCGCGGACTCTTCGGGCGGGCCGTCGATGGCACGCCCACGGCGGTGCTCGTCGAGGGTGAGGCCGGCATCGGCAAGTCCCGGCTGCTGCGCGAGTTCGGCGACGAGATCGCCGCCCGCGCCGACGTCCACGTCGGGTGGTGCCTCGACCTCGGCGCATCGCGCACGCCCTTCGGGCCGCTCACCGGCATCCTGCGATCGATCGTGGCGCGCCTGGGGGCAGATCGTGTGCGCGAGGAACTCGGGGTCGGGGTCGAGGCGCTGGGCATGCTCCTTCCTGAGCTCAACCCGACCGAGCGCTCTCAGACCAGCCCCGACCGGCTGCGCGACGCGATCGCGGCCCTCATCGAGGCCGCCGCCGAGCACGCACCACAGGTACTCGTCGTCGAAGATCTGCACTGGGCCGACGAATCGACCCTCGCGCTCCTCTCTTTTCTTCTGCGCGCGCTGGCCCACGGTCGCATCCTCCTCGTCCTCACCTGCCGTAGCGACGACGTGCGCCGCGGCGACGCCGTGAGCCGCTTCATCGGCGAATCCACCCGCGGCCGTCTGCTCGAACGGGTCGCGGTCGAGCGGCTCGAGGCGTCGGCCGTCCGAGAGCTCGCCGAGTCGATCACGGGTGAGACTCTCAGCGATGCCGCGCTCGACCGCATCCACGAACGGGCAGAGGGTGTGCCGTTCTTCGTCGAGGAGCTGGCCGGATGCTCGGCAGGACCGCTGCCCGGGTCCCTGCGCGACCTGCTGCTGGCTCGGTTCGACCGCCTCGCAGACGACGCGAGACGCGTGGTGCAGGTGATGTCGGGCGCCGAGCGGCCACTGTCGCACCCCCTCGTCGCGCAGCTCGCAGGGCTGCCCGAGGATCGACTCGACGACGGCATCCGCGAGGCCACGCTCAGCGGCATCCTCGTGGTGGTCGACGACGACTATCGCTTCCGCCATGCCCTGCTGCGCGAAGCGGTGCATGACGACCTGCTCCCCGGTGCGAGAGCGCGCCTGCATCGCGCCTACGCCGAGGCCCTCGAGGCGAATGACCACGACGGCGCGGATCCGGCTGCGCTCGCGTACCACTGGCAGCTCGCGCAGGACGCCCGGCGGGCGCTCGCCGCCGCCGTCACCGCGATGCTCGACGCCAAGTCGCGCTTCGCCTTCGCGAGCGCGGCGCGCTTCGGCGAGCTTGCGCTCGACCTGTGGATCCAGGTGCCCGACGCGGCGAGCATCGTCGGCGTCGAGCGATTCGAGCTGCTGCGCACCCTCGGTTCGGTGCTGCGCAACGCCGGCGACGGAGAGCGGGCGCTCGCCGTGGTCACGCTCGCACTCGGCGAGGTCGACCCCGAGACGGTCGACCCGCGCATGCACGCGCGGCTGCTGCGCGACAGGGCCTACTACCTGATGAATCTCGGCCGCGCCGGATCCATCCCGCTGCTCGAGCAGGCGCTGGCCACCCTCGAGGGGCGGGTCGCCGACGATCGTCTGCGGGCATCCATCCTCAACCAGCTGGCCAGCAGGCACATGATCGCGGGACGCCTCCAGACGGCGATCGCGCTGGCCACGGAGGCGGGGGAGCATGCCGAGCGTGCAGGCTCCGACGACGAGCAGTCGATCGCTGCGAACGTGCGCGGCGGTGCCCTGGCCCACCTCGGCGATCTCGAGGCAGGACACCGGGAGTACGCGCTGGCGCTGCGCCTGGCGAAGGGCACGAACGCCGAGATGCGGTATCGGGTCAACTACTCCGACCTGCTCGGGCTGCTGGGGCGCTATGACGATGCGATCCGCGTCGCCGAAGACGGCTTGGCTCCGGCCCGAGCCTTCGGCGTCGAACGCACGACCGGCGCACTGATGACACAGAACATGGCGGTGCCGCTGCTCGAGCGGGGTGAGGTCGAGCAGGTCGAGGAGATCCTGGCGCGCGAGCTCGCGCAGCGCACCCTGCGCATCTCGCACATGTACTCGACGATGACCCGCGTGCGGGTGCTGGCCTGGCGGGGCCGTCATGAAGAGGCCGCCGAGATCCTGCGCGAATGGCGCCCATCGTTCGAGGAGACCGGTCGGGTCGAGCGGCAGATCTGGTACGACGAGGTCATGATGCGCGTGGCGGTCGCCGCGGGCCGCGGCGACCTGGCGCATGCGCTCGACGAGGTGAGACGGATGCTCGCCGATGACGGGCCGGTGTTCCTGCACCAGCGGCGCCTGCTGCTCGAGGCGGCGTGGATGATCGCCGAACTCCGGGCCTCGGGGTCCGACGTCGGCGACGCGATCGGCGAGGTGCGCGGTGCCTGGCTCGGACAGCCCACCCCGCTGCTCGGTGACGCCTGGGGGTCGATCCTCGAGGCCTTCCTCGCGCCGTCGATCCCGGGCCTGCAGGCAGCCGTCGCCCTCGCCGACCACGACGACGTTCCCGTGACCTTTCGTGTGACCACCCGTCTCGCTCTCGCGCGGCTGCTCGTCGACGCCGGAGATCGCGCGGCTGCCACCCCCGTGCTCGCCGCAGCGCTTCGCGAGGCCGAACGCCTCGGACACGTGCCGCTGACGCGGTTGGTCGGGGCGTTCTCCGCGGCGTCCGGCCTCGCTCCGGCATCCGTCTCCGAGCATTCCACCGCCGGTTCCGTCCCGCTCACCGCACGTGAGCGGCAGGTGCTCGCGCTGATCGCCGAGGGGCTGAGCAACCGGCAGATCGGCGAGCGGCTCTTCATCAGCACGAAGACGGTCAGCGTTCATGTGTCTGCCGTTCTGCGCAAACTTGGTGTCGGCACGCGCACAGAAGCGGCCGTGATCCAGAAGAAGTCGGAGTTCATGGCCAACGGTCAGCCCGCCGTGGTACGTTGAGCGAGCGCGTATGTCGGACGTTCCGACACGGCGTGGGCCGCGCAAGCGGCCGTTTGAAAACAGAAAGTAGAAAACACATGGCCACTGGCACTGTGAAATGGTTCAACGCGGAAAAGGGCTTCGGCTTCATCGCTCCCGATGACGGCACGGACGACCTTTTCGCCCACTACTCGGCAATCGCCGGCTCCGGTTTCAAGGAGCTCCGCGAGAACCAGAAGGTCGAATTCGACGCTGAGCGTGGCCCCAAGGGCATGCAGGCGGCGAACATCCGCGCTCTCTGAGCGCGCGCTGACTTCCTGAAGCCGGCCGGATCCTCACGGATCCGGCCGGCTTTCTTTGTGCCCCGGGTCTTCGTGCGGCGCGACAGGCGCGGGCGGGTCAGTTCCGCATTCGCGTTCGATGTGAGGTCGATTCCGCACCCGATTAGCCGGTCGGGGGTGCGCAACCGACCCCGCTGGGCGGCAGGGCTCGTCGAGGTGCTCAGTCGTGCGCCGGGGCGGAGCGCTCGGGGCCAGGGGGTTCGGTTCCATCGGGTGCCGCATCGAGCAGCAGGTCGCCGAGGATCACGTCGCCGATACGTCCACGAGCGACGGGATGCTGCGCGCACCGGTTGATCAGCTCGACCAAGACGGTGTGATCCGTGCGCTGCAGGCGGGTGTCGAGCACAAGCGTGTCTCCCGAGGACAGCGTCAGGGTGAGGCGCTTCCGGTCGCCGACCACGCTGGCAATCGCATCCCACTCCAGAGCGCGGCGGGGAAAGAGCGGTGCGGCGGCAGTCAGTGCTCGCGCGTCGAACAGCAGATCGACCGAGCGCAGCGCGGCGATCAGGCGCCAGAGCGCATACCCGACACCGACGAGCGCGAGCGCGGCGCTCAGGTTGTACGACAGGCGTCGGCTGAGCCCCTCGGCAGCGGCCATCCAGGCATACAGCGTGAGCGGAATCGCGCTGACGACGAGAAGAACTGCGGCATAGATGCCGGCCTTCCGGTGCGAGGGAGCCGAGATCGCTCCGGACGATGTGCGCACATGGACACCGCCGGAAATCGACGGTTCGCCGACTGCCAGAGCCCACAGCAGCGCCATGATCACGAAGCAACCGCCGAGCAGCGCCTTGATGACGGCCTCGTTCTCGAAGCTGACGGCGAGGAGGGCGACGGCGCCGAGCCCGTAAAGAGGCACCCTGAACCCTCTCGTCGAGGTGAAGGACGGCCGGTGAGAGGCCAGCCGGTCGATCGTCGTCTCGCGCAGGATGCTCATCGTGATCTCCGTGCTCGAGCGGTCGGGGGATCGCCGGGGAACGAGCCGTGTGGTGCAGCCTCGGCGAGCAGGTCGTCGAGCACCGCATCGCCGATGCGTGCGCGGGCCCCGGGAAAAGCGCTGCATCGATCGACGAGCGCGCGCAGCACTTGTGGATCCGAGGCCTGGTGTCCGATGGGGAACGACGCCTCTGTGCCGTCTGACAGCAGGAGCACGAGGCTCGTGTCGGTGCCGGTCGTGAGCTCGATCTCGTCCCACGAGATCAGGCGCGACCTGCGCACCGGAGAGGAGAGGTGGACGCCCTCGGCGTCGAGTCGGAGGTCAGTCGAAGTCACTGCTGCGATCAGACGCCACGCGGCGAAGAAGAAGCAGCCGACGGCGATGAGGAAGATACCGCTGGTGCGTCGGGGAAGGTCTCCCGGGGCGGCGAGCGTGAAGGCATATGCGAGGCCGGTCGCCGCGGCGACGAGCAGAAGCGCGAGGAGCCAGATGATGAGGAGTCGTCGGGAGCGGGCGGTGATCGTTCCGCTCGCGGTGAGCACCTCGACCTGTCCGGGATGGTTCGAGGGGCGCAAGGCGCCGGCCGCCAGTGCCGCCATGGCAACCAGCCCGATCACCAGCACGACACCGAAGGGGTTGTCTCCGGTCGCGACGACCACAGCAGCCGCCACCAGCAAGAGTATGAGGAGTGACAGCTTCATCACGTCTGTCCGCCACTGCCGCCGGCGCGCGTTCGCGTACTGCGCCACCACGACAACGCGCCGACGCCGACTTTCAGTCACTGTGGCTCAGGGTCTCGGAGACGTCGTAGAACCAGTCGCCCACGGATTCGCCCATGTCGCCCGCGATGATGAACCCATCGGCGACGAACTCGTAGATCCCTTCCTTCCACGTGGGCGCGACTGTCCCCCACACCTCGGAGGCGGCCCAGCCCACGAGGGCCGCACCGCCGGCTCCGAGTCCCACAGACGCGATGGCGGGGAATGCGAGCATGGCGGCGACCTCCGCTCCCACGACGCCACCGAGCGCGCCTCCCGCCCATTCGACCGCGACGTCGAGCGGGGCCTCCCCTTCGGCGATGTCCCAGACACCGAAGACGACGTCGCCGGCGGGTCCGGTGACCTCCAACACCCTGCGACCATTGGTGAGGAACTCCGAGAAGGTCTCGAAGTCGTCGCCCCTGGCGTTGAACGTGTCAGGGAGTCCCGCCGCGAGTTTCTCCTGAAGTCGTGCTCGCAGCGCGGGATCGTTCGTGACTCCCGACTTGCGCACCATCTCCGATGCCAGATCGTGGTAGTCCTTCGCATCGGCTTGCAGTCTGGCGATTCTGCTCGTCCAGTCGATGTCGAGATAGGTGGCGCCCCCATCGAGGATGGTGCTGGCGCCCTCGCGAAGCGTCGCGCGTATCTCCTCGGCGCTGACGGTGTCGGATATGCCGGCGGCCAGGGCGACGAGGTTCTCGGAGATCCAGATCTCGTGGTCCGCGTGCCAGTCGACCACGTCACGTTGCATACGTCCATAGTCCCGCTCGAGCCGCTGGTGGAGCTGCCAGTCATCCCAAGACGGATCGTCGGTCGTCTGCGGCACCGCGCCCACCCAGACCGAGCGGAAGACCTCGTCGCCGACCACGCGAAGACCGATCTCCTGCGCGTGCTGCAGATAGCCGTCGAAGTGCTCGCGCATCCGTTCGATCCTGCCGGCGAACACGTGCATCGCCTCGGCGAAGGGGCCCGCTATCTCGGTGATCTCCCTGGCTGCCTGCACCAGGTCGAAGGAGATATCGATGAATGCCGTCGCTGACGCGCCCTGCCAATAGGTCGAGGTGTTGATCGCGTCGTCACCGCTGACGAGGTCGCCCTCCGATGCCGCCTTCTCGGCGGAATGGCGCATCCACTCCGCGGCGCCGCGGATCGCGGCGGGGTCACCGCCGACGCGGATCGCGAAGCTGGCGGTCACAGCGGTCCCACCGCATCCGCGATCTTCTGCAGCTCCGCTGCGGTCGTCTCTTCGTTGGTGATCGTCTCCGCAGCGACGTCTCGAAGAATCCCGGCGATCATCATGTAGCTCGATCCGAAAGGCTCGAGCATCGACGTGAGGCGGGCGATGACGTCGGCGATGGGTATCGAGCCTTCGCCTCCGTCGACGGCGGCGGGGAACGTGCTGAGAGCCGTCTTCGTCAGTTCCACGACTTCCTCGAGTTGCGCCGCGTTGGCGTCGAGTCGCTCGGAGTCGACATCGATCCGGCTCATGCGGCACTGCCCGAGGTGCGGGACCCCGCGATCTGCGGGTCGATGAGGACCCGCGAGACGTTTCGGCTCGCCGCTTGCCGTTCGAGGTCGGCGATACGGACGAGCATCCATGGCTGGGCCGAGCCCAGCTCACGATGAAGCCGATCGAGCGCGGAGTATGCGGCGATAGCCAGCTGTCCGTTCCGAAGCCGCCTCAGTTCGATCTGTGCTCGGCTCTCTTCATCGATGCTGCCGATGGGTACATAGACGACCGGCGGTATCGCGTTTCCAGCGACGTATTCCATGAGTTCCCCCTCAGGCTCAGATCGAGGGTAGCGCCGCGCTTGTCGGCATCGACCTCGCCGGGATATGCCGCCCGTCGTCGATCCCGAGATGAGGCTTGCCTAACTTTCTGTTAGATTAGGCCAGGCTTACCAAAGCCCGGTGCTCCTCTGCGCCGCAACCCCCACCCGAACCCGAAGGGACCGCCTGTGCGCACTTCCCGTCTTCTCGCCGCCGTCGGCACGGCCGCCGCGATCGCTCTGAGCCTCGCAGCCTGCGCCACGCCCGCCGCCGACACCGGCTCCGACTCCGCCGCGGGCAACCCGGCCGACGACAGCGCCTTCCCCGTCACGATCGAGCACGTCTACGGTGAGACCACGATCGAGTCCAAGCCCGAGCGCGTCGCGACGATCGCGTGGGCCAACCACGAGGTTCCGCTGGCCCTCGGCATCGTGCCGGTGGGCATGAGCAAGGCGACGTGGGGCGATGACGACGACAACGGCATCCTGCCTTGGGTCGAGGAGAAGCTCGAGGAGCTCGGCGGCGAAGAGCCCGTGCTGTTCGACGACGGTGACAGCATCGACTACGAGGCCGTGGCCGACACCGCGCCCGACGTCATCCTCGCCTCGTACTCGGGTCTGACGCAGGAGCAGTACGACCAGCTGTCGAAGATCGCTCCCGTCGTCGCGTACCCCGAGGTTCCGTGGGGAACGACGGTCGACGAGATGATCGAGATGAACTCCCAGGCTCTGGGTCTCGAGGCCGAGGGCGAGGCTCTGATCGAAGAGCTGCAGGCCGACGGCGAGGCCGCGCTCGAGGAGAACAGCATCCTCAAGGACAAGAAGGTCCTGTTCGCCTACATCGACCCGACCGACCTGAGCCAGATCGGGTACTACACGGCTGCGGACACGCGCCCCGGCTACCTGCACGACAACCTGGGGCTGCCGCTTCCGGAGATCGTCGAGGAGAACGCCGACAGCGAGGAGTTCTACCTCTCCGTCAGCTCCGAGCAGGCCGACAAGTTCGCTGATGTCGACCTGTTCGTGACCTACGGCGACGAGTCGCTCATCGCGACGCTGCAGGCCGACCCGCTGCTGTCGAAGATCCCGGCCATCGCCGAGGGTCGCATCGCGATCCTTCCCGACGCCACCCCGATCGCGGCCTCGGCGAACCCGTCGCCGCTGTCGATCCCGTGGGGTCTCAGCGACTACCTCGCCCTTCTGGCAGCACCGCTCGCGCAGTGATCCCAGGCGTCACCGCCTGATCTGACCCGCTCGTGACCGCTGTCACCGTCCCCACGCCGGGCACCGCAGACCTGCGGCGCCCGGCGTGGGCGCGCACCCTCTGGCTCCTCGTCGGAGTCGGTGTGCTGCTCGTGCTCTGCATCCTCTCGGTCTCCTTCGGCGTGCGCGCCGTGAGCATCGACGACATCGTCGCGGCGCTCGCGGGTCAGGATGACACGCTGGCCCAGGCCGCGATCATCAAGCGCCTCCCGCGCACCGTGCTCGCGGTGCTGGTCGGTGCGGCTCTCGCGCTCTCCGGCGCGACGATGCAGGCCGTCACCCGCAACCCGATCGCCGACCCCGGCATCCTCGGCGTCTCGAACGGCGCCTCGCTCGCCGTCGTGCTCGGCCTCGCCTTCGTCGGCCTGACGAACCCCTACGGCCAGATGGCCCTCGCGATCGCCGGCGCCGCGGTCGCTGCGACCTTCGTCTACACCGTCGGCTCCCTCGGCCGAGGCGGTGCGACGCCGCTCAAGCTCGCCCTGGCCGGAGCCGCGACATCCGCCGCCTTCGCCTCCCTCATCAGCGCCATCATGCTTCCCCGCGTCGACCTGCTGCAGGCCTTCCAGTCGTGGCAGATCGGTGGCGTCGGCGGCGCCGAGTGGCCGCGCATCGCGATCACGGCACCCGTGCTCGCCCTCGGCGCCCTGATCTGCATCGCGAGCGCCCGCGGCATGAACTCCCTCGCGCTCGGCGACGACATGGCCAAGGGGCTCGGCGAGCACGTCTTCCGCACGCGACTGATGTCGGCCCTCGGTGCCGTGATCCTCGCCGGCACCGCGACCGCCATCGCAGGTCCGATCGGCTTCGTCGGCCTCGTCATCCCGCATGTCTGCCGGATGCTCATCGGCACCGATCACCGCTGGCTGCTGCCGTTCTCCGCCATGGCGGGGGCCGCGCTGCTGCTCGCGAGCGACATCGTGGGCCGTGTCATCGCGCCCTCGTCGGAGGAGATCCAGGTGGGCATCATCACCGCGATCATCGGTGCACCGTTCTTCATCTGGATCGTGCGTCGTACGAAGGTGCGTGAACTGTGAGCACCATGAACCGTCCCGCACGTTCGCAGATGACGCCGCCGGCATCGGGCAGCGCACAGGTCGCCGCCGTCATCGCGGGGCGTCGCGCTCGCCACCGCAGGCACGCGGTCGCGACGATCGTGCTCGGCGTGCTCCTGCTCGCGCTGTTCACGGTGGCGCTCATGATCGGCAACACGTTCTACTCGATCGACGAGGTGATCCGTGTGATCCTCGGCGAGACCGTGCCCGGCGCCTCGTTCACGGTCGGCGAGCTCCGTCTGCCGCGCGCGGTGCTCGCGATCCTCACCGGCCTCGCGTTCGGCATGGCGGGCGTCACGTTCCAGACGCTGCTGCGCAATCCGCTCGCGTCGCCCGACATCATCGGCCTCTCGAACGGCGCCGGTGCCGCGGCCGTCATCGGCATCGTCGTGCTGTCCCTCAACGGCCCGGTCGTGTCGCTCTTCGCGCTCGGAGGCGCGCTGCTCACCGCGGCAGTGATCTATCTGCTGTCGATCAAGAACGGCTTCGCCGGCACCCGACTCATCCTCATCGGGATCGGCGTCGCGGCGATGCTGCAGAGCGTGACCTCGTACATCCTGTCGCGCGCCGCGAGCTGGGACATCCAGACCGCGATGCAGTGGCTGACCGGCAGCCTCAACAACGCCTCGTGGGAGCGCGTCGTGCCGCTCGCGATCGCCGCGGCCGTCATCGTGCCGCTCATGCTCTCGCAGGGGCGTGCGCTCGGCGCGATGCAGCTCGGCGACGACTCGGCGTCCGGTCTCGGCGTGCGGGTGAACCTCACGCGCGTGCTGTTCATCGTCGGAGCGGTCGCCCTGCTCGCCTTCGCGACTGCAGCGACCGGACCGATCGCATTCGTCGCGTTCATGGCCGGGCCCGTCGCCGCGCGCATCACCGGGCCGGGAGCCAACCTGCTGGTGCCCAGCGCCTTCGTCGGCGCGGTGCTCGTGCTGGCGAGCGACCTGATCGGACAGTTCGCGCTCGGCGAGCGCTACCCGGTCGGCGTCATCACGGGTGTGCTCGGCGCCCCGTACCTGATCTATCTGCTCATCCGCACCAACCGCTCGGGAGGCTCCCTGTGACCGAGGCGCACACCCTGACCGCTGACTCGGTCACCCTCGCCTACGGCGACCGCACCATCATCGAGAACCTCGACCTCGAGATCGCTCCGGGCAGGATCACGACGATCGTGGGCGCGAACGGATGCGGCAAGTCGACGCTGCTCCGCTCGCTCGCCCGCCTGCTCTCGCCGACCGCGGGGCAGGTCGTGCTCGACGGCAAGTCGGTGCACGCGCGCCCGACCAAGGAGGTCGCGCGTGTGCTCGGCCTGCTGCCGCAGTCGCCGATCGCGCCCGAGGGCATCGCCGTCGCCGATCTGGTGGGCCGCGGACGGCATCCGCATCAGAAGATCCTCTCCCGCTGGAGCGCGCACGACTACGAGGTCGTGGCGGATGCTCTCGCGGCGACCGGCACGACCGAGCTCGCCGACCGCAGTGTCGACGAGCTGTCGGGCGGCCAGCGCCAGCGAGTGTGGATCGCGATGGCGCTCGCGCAGGAGACCGACATCCTGCTGCTCGACGAGCCGACGACGTTCCTCGACGTCGCACACCAGGTCGAGGTGCTCGACCTGCTCACCGACCTGAGCGTCTCGCGCGGCACCACGATCGTCATGGTGCTGCACGACCTGAATCTCGCCGCGCGGTACTCCGACGAACTCGTCGCGATGAAGGACGGCCGCGTGCATGTGGCCGGTACCCCGCACGAGGTCGTCACCGCGCAGCACGTCGAAGAGGTCTTCGGCCTCGCCAACCAGATCACCACGGACCCGGTCTCCGGCCAGCCGATGGTGACCCCGATCGGAAGGCATCATGTCCGCTGAGACCACCACCGAACGCCCCACCTACGTGCTGGCCCGCGCCGAGGTGCGCGGAGTCGCCCGGGTGTCGCCGAACTTCGTGCGGGTGACGTTCGGGGGCACCGAGCTCGGCGAGTTCGGCACCCCGGGTGACACCTATGACTCGCGCATCAAGATCGTCTTCCCGCCGGCATCCGGCATCCTGCCCGATCTCGACCGTGAGACCGACGACTGGTGGGGGTCGTATCTCGCCGTGCCCGAGGCCGAGCGCGGCTCGATGCGCACGTACTCGGTGCGCGACCTGCGTGTCACCGATGCGGGCACCGAGCTCGATGTCGACTTCGTGCTGCACCTGGCACCCGGCCTCACGGGGCCCGCGTCGCGCTGGGCCGATGCGGCCGCCGTCGGTCAGGAGCTGTTCATCGTCGGACCGCGTCGCGGAGTGTCGGCCGCCGATCATCACGGCGCCGAGTACGAGCCCGGTTCCGCGGCCTCGGTCGTGCTGGCCGGCGACGAGACGGCTGCCCCGGCGATCGCCCGCATCCTCGAAGACGCGCCCCGTGATCTGCGCGGAGTGGCCTTCCTCGAGGTGCCGTCGCCCGCCGACGTGTTGCGCATCGACGTGCCAGCGGGGGTCGAGGTGCACTGGCTGCCCCGCGATCTCGGTGAGCCCCACGGTGTGCGGCTGATCCCCGCCGTGCTCGGATACCTGGGTGACGCGGATGCCGGCGACGAGATCGCCGTGACCGACATCGAGTCCGAGGACCTGCTCTGGGAGACGCCCGACTACTCGGGCCTCGGCGAGGAGATCGCGGCGACGGATGCTCCTGCTGAGCGCTACTTCTGGATCGCCGGCGAGAGCGGTGTCGTGACGACGCTGCGCCGCCACCTGGTGAAGGACCTCGGCATCGACCGCGGCCAGGTGGCCTTCATGGGCTACTGGCGACACGGCGTCGCCATGCGCGGCTGAGGGTGCCTGCGCCTGCGCCTTTGGTTCGCCTGCGCCTTTGGTTCGCTGCGCTCTGGTTCGCTGCGCTCTGGTTCGCTGCGCTCTGGTTCGCTGCGCTCTGGTTCGCTGCGCTCTGGTTCGCTGCGCTCGCAACGAAGGAGATCTCTCGGAGCGAAGGACTGCATCCGACATCCTCAGCGCCGTGAGGTCTCCTTCGCTAGGGGAGTTGCCCATCGGCCCGGCGACAGTCGCGCCGGTGGCGAACTCGGGCGCCGCGCCGTAGCATCCCAGTGGAATCAGTCGACGGCGAGGAGGCCCCCGATGACGCAGCACACGCTCGAGCTCCCTGAGGTCGATCTGGTCTACGACGTTCATGGGCCGCTGCCGTCGGCGGATGGTCTTCCTCCGCTGATGATGATCGGTCAGCCGATGGACGCGAGCGGATTCCAGGCGCAGGTGGCTCTGTTCGACGATCGCACCGTCGTGACCTACGACCCTCGGGGTCTCGGGCGCAGCACGCGCAAGGACGGTGGACAGACGAACGAGCCGGAGGTTCAGGCGGAGGACGTCCACGCGATCATCGAGGCGCTCGGCGTCGGACCCGTCGACATGCTCGCGAGCAGCGGTGGGGCGGTCACCGCGCTCGCTCTGGTCACGGCCCACCCGCACGACGTGGCGACGCTGATCGCGCACGAACCGCCGATCGACAGTGTGCTGCCGGATGCCGATGCGGTGCATCGAGCCCGAGTGGCCTACACCCGGGCATATCAGGAGAGGGGATGGGGCGCCGGAATGGCGGCGTTCGTCGCGATGACCTCGTGGGAGGGTGAAGTCACCGACGAGTTCCTCGCCCAGCCTGCGCCCGACCCCGCGGCCTTCGGGATGCCGACCGAAGACGACGGCACGCGAGACGATCCGCTGCTGTCCGAACTCTCATGGGCGGTGCCGCTCTACGAGCCGGATCTGGAGGCGTTGAGGGCCGCGCCCACGCGGATCGTCGTCGCAGTCGGGGAGGAATCGCTGAAGGTCTACACCGGTCGCACCGCGATCGCTCTTGCCGAACAGCTCGGCCAGCAGGCGACGGTCTTCCCCAGCCACCACGGTGGGTTCATGGGCGGCGAATTCGGCTATGCCGGCCAGCCCGAAGCCTTCGCCGCGAAGCTCCGCGAGGTGCTCGACCGGGCTTGACCTGGTCCTGGTCCGTGCGAGGGACTCGCGCGCAACGGAGGAGATCTCACGTATCGAAGGACCCCATCCGGCATCCGGTCCTTCGCTGTATGAGATCTCCTTCGGAGCGGGAGCGGGAGCGGGACCCAGATCTCGCTACGCGCTCTCGCGCACCACGAGCTCGGTGTCGAGGACGACCGAGCGAGGGGATGCTCCCGCGATGACCTCGAGCAGCACGGCGACCATCTGCGCGCTGATCTGATCCCACGGCTGGCGCATGGTGGTGATCGGGGGCTCGTGGGTGGCGGCGAGGCCCGAGTCGTCGAAGCCGGCGATCGCGATGTCCTCGGGCACCCGGCGTCCTGCGCGGCGGGCGGCGGCGATGGCCCCTGCGGCCATCCGATCGGAGGCGGCGAACACGGCGTCGACGTCATGCTCGAGCATCCGGGTCATGGCGGCCTGCCCTGATTCGTACGAGTAGTCGCCGACCTCGACCAGCGATTCGTCGAACCGATCGCCGAGCTCTTCGCGGAACCCGACCAGGCGGTAGCGCCCGCCGGGGGTGTCGTCGGGGCCCGCGATCATGCCGATGCGACGGTGCCCCTGTGCCACGAGGTGCGCGGCCATCGCGCGGGCGGAGGCGACCTCGTCGACGGAGATCGTCGAGAGGTCGCGCTCGTGACCGAGCGGCAGGCCGCAGCACACGGTGGGGATGCCGACCTCGATCAGCTGATCGAGCAGCGGGTCGGATTCGTGCGACGAGATGAGCATGACGCCGTCGACGTGGCCGGCGCTGAGGAACTGGGCGACGCTGGCGCGCTCGGCGGGTGTTCCCGCCACGAGCAGCACCAGGGTCATCGACCTCTGGGCGAGGGCTTCGGCGGCGCCGCGCAGCAGCAGCGCGAACGTCGGGTCGTCGAACAGCAGCTGCTGCGGCTCGGTCAGCAGGAAGGCCAGCGAGCCGGCGCGGCCGGTCGCGAGGCTGCGCGCATGGTGGTTGGCGGTGTAGCCCGTGGCGAGGATCGCCTCTTCGACCGCCTGCCTGGCGTCGGGGGACACCCAGTGCCCGCCGTTGATCACGCGAGACACGGTGCTGCGGGATACCCCCGCCTGCACCGCGATCTGGCGGATCGTCGGCTTGCGCCGCGCGCTGTCGTCACTCATCGGTGTGACTCTACAGACAGCATCCCGTCCAGTGGTAGTCGAAACTGGGACCGGTCTCAGTTCGGTAACGACGGTTGTGATCGGTCATCAGCCTGGGGTAGAACTGAGACCGGTCCCAGTTACGTCTCATGAGACAGGCTGAGACCGGTCCCAGTCGAAAGAGCGACAGCACGTCGGGACCGCACCACGACCGCACCGACCCGATGGAGTGCCGATGACCTCCCCCCACGCCTGGCCCGACCTGCGCGGAATCGCCTATGGCGGCGACTACAACCCCGAGCAGTGGTCGCCCGAGACGTGGCGTGAAGACGTCATCCTGATGCGCGAGGCCGGCGTGAACCTGGTCAGCGTGGGCATCTTCTCGTGGGCGCTCATCGAGGTCGCCGAGGGCGAGTTCGACTTCGCCTGGCTCGACGAGCTGCTCGACCTGCTGCACGAGAACGGCATCAGTGTCGACCTCGGCACCCCGACGGCATCCCCGCCCGCCTGGTTCTTCGCGAACCACCCCGAGGCGCACGTGATCGACCGCGAGGGTCGCACGATGGGCTTCGGCTCCCGCGGTATGGCGTCGCACTCGTCGCCGGCCTACCGCGAGGCGATCGTGCGGATCGCGGATGCTCTCGCGGCGCGCTATGCGCAGCATCCGTCCGTGGTGCTGTGGCACGTGCACAACGAGTACGGCGTTCCCGTCGGCGAGGACTACTCGCCGAACGCGGTCGTCGCCTTCCGGCTCTGGCTCCAGGAGAAGTACGGCTCGCTCGAGGCGCTGAACAGCGCGTGGGGCACCGCCTTCTGGGGGCAGCACTACTCGGCCTGGGAGCACGTCGGTGCCCCGGCCATCGCCCCGAGCGTCGTGAACCCCGCGCAGCGCCTCGACTTCGCCCGCTTCACGGATCACCAGCTGCGCGCGTGCTTCATCGCCGAGCGCGACGCGATCCGCGCGCACGCCGACCAGCCCGTCACGACCAACTTCATGGCCAACCAGAGCTGGACGACGGATCTGTGGGCGTGGGGCCGCGAGGTCGACATCGTCTCGGACGACCACTACCTGTGGGCTGCCGATGAAGACGCGCACATCGGTCTGGCGATCGCCGCCGACCTCAGCCGCTCGGTCGGCGGCGGCAAGCCGTGGATCCTCATGGAGCACTCCACCTCGGCCGTCAACTGGCAGCCGCGCAACATCGCCAAGCGCCGCGGCGAGATGAAGCGCAACTCGCTGACCCACCTCGGGCGCGGTGCCGACGGCATCCTGTTCTTCCAGTGGCGGGCCGGTCGCTCGGGCGCCGAGAAGTTCCACTCCGCGATGCTGCCGCACGCCGGAGCGGAGTCCCGTGTCTTCCGCGAGGTCGTCGATCTCGGCGCAGCGCTGGGCCGACTCGACGAGGTGCAGGGCACCACGGTGAAGGCCGACGTGGCGATCCTCTGGGACTTCGAGTCGTTCTGGGCGCAGGACCTGGAGTGGCGTCCGTCCGAGGACGTCACGCATGCCGCCCAGGTGCGCCGCTTCTACGAGCAGCTCTGGCGCGACGGCATCACGGTCGACTTCGCCCTGCCGGGCCAGGACCTCTCGGGCTACCGCCTGGTCGTGGCCCCGGCTCAGTACATGCTGAGCGCCGCGGATGCCGCGAACCTCACGGCCTTCGTGAACGACGGCGGCACGCTGCTGGTGTCGTTCTTCTCGGCGATCGTCGACGAGAACGACGCCGTGCACGCCGGTGGCTTCGTCGCCCCGCTGCGCGACGCGCTCGGGCTCACGATCGAGGAGTTCCTGCCGCTGCGCGAGGGCGAGAGCCACGGACTCGACTGGGTCGATCACGAGGGCATCATCGCCGACGTCTGGCAGGAGGACATCGCGCTCGACGGAGCCGAGGTCATCGCGAACTTCGCGGGAGGCCCCGGCGAGGGCGAGCCCGCGATCACGCGGAACACGCACGGCTCGGGCACCGGCTGGTACGTCGGCACTCGACTCGATGCCGTGGGCATGCGCGCTCTCCTGCACGAGGTCTATGCGGATGCCGACATCGCGGCGTCCGGCATCGCCGAAGGCCTCGAGGTCATCACGCGTCACGGCGCCGAGGCGGTCTACCGCATCGCCGTGAACCACCGCGACGACGATGTCGAGCTCGAGGCCTCGGGCGTCGAACTGCTCACGGGCGCCGAGATCTCGGGTGCCCTCACCGTCGCCGCCGGCGGCGTCGCCGTCATCCGCACCAGCACTCCTCCGGCGGGTTCGTGAGCCTGTCGAAGGGCACCAACTCCTTCGGTGGGTTCCTGAGCCTGTCGAAGGGCGCCAACTCCTTCGGTGGGTTCCTGAGCCTGTCGAAGGGCACCAACTGAACACCCACTCACCCCGGTCGCGATGGCGCGAAGCGCATCGTCGGCCACAACAGATAGGAAAACGCATGCGCAAGCACATCGGAGTCGGCGCACTCGCTCTGTCGGCGGTCGTCCTCCTGGCCGGCTGCTCGGCCGGCGCTTCGGAGGGCGGCGACGACGCGGCATCCGGAGACGGCGCGGAACTCGTCATCTGGACGGATGCCGAGCGCGAAGCCGCGATCACCGCAGCCGCCGAGGCCTTCGAGGAGGAGACCGGCGCCACGGTCACCCTCGTGCAGAAGAACTTCGAGGACCTCCGCAACGACTTCATCGCCCAGGTCCCGACCGGCGAGGGTCCCGACATCACGGTGGGCGCCCACGACTGGCTCGGTGCACTCGTCGCCGCCGGCGTCGTCGACACGATCGACCTCGGCGACAAGGCGTCGGAGTTCGAGCAGGTCGCCCTCGACGCCATGACCTACGACGGCCAGCTCTACGCACTGCCGTACTCGCTCGAGACCATCGCCCTGATCCAGAACGTCGACCTCGTCGGCGCCGACGCTCCGGCCACCTGGGACGACTTGATCGCCAAGGGCGTCGCTGCGGGAACGGAACGTCCGGTCGTGATTAACACCGCCGGAGAGACCGGCGACGGCTACACGATGTACGGGTTGCAGACGTCGTTCGGCGCCCCGGTCTTCGTGCAGGACGACACCGGTTCGTACACGAGCGAGGTCGGCATGGGCGGAGCGCCCGGCGAGGCGTTCGCGACCTGGCTCGGCGCGAACGGCTCGACCGGCACCGGATACATCTCGACCACGATCGACTACGACATCAACAACGAGCTGTTCGCGTCGGGCAAGGCGCCCTACACGATCCAGGGTCCGTGGGCGATCAGCGCGTTCGAGGGTGTGAACCTCGCCGTGAACCCGATTCCGTCGGCGGGTGGCGAGGCCGCGGCTCCGTTCGTGGGCGTGCAGGGCTTCTACCTGTCGAGCAAGAGCAAGAACGCGCTCCTCGCTCAGGAGTTCCTCACGAACTACCTCGGTACCGAAGACGCGCAGCGTGCGCTGTACGAGGCCGATCCCCGCATCCCCGCGTGGTCGACGCTCGCCGACGAGGTCTCGTCCGACCCGATCACGGCCGGCTTCGTGGCCTCGGCTCAGGGCGGCGTTCCGATGCCGTCGATCCCCGAGATGGGATCGGTGTGGGACCTGTGGAACGCCGCGCAGGTGCAGATCATCAACGGCGCCGACCCCGTGTCGACGTGGAACACCATGGTCGCCGACCTCGAGACGACGCTCGCCGGTTGATCCTGCCGGATGGGGAGGGGCCCGAACCCCTCCCCATCCCGCGATCCGCAGACAGGACGCACACATGACGATCCAGGCACCGCCCACCGAGGCGCCCACCCCCGTGGTGAAGCCCTCGCGCGAATCCCACGCCCGCCGTTTCCGCGGTCTCGGCTGGGGATTCCTCATCAAGCTCGCCCTCATGGCGCTGGTCAACGCCTTCGGCATCATGACGGCCATCTCGGCCTGGAGCGCCGAGTCGTGGATCGTCCTCGGCGTGGTCGTTCTGCTGGTGATCATCGCCGACTGGGTGTACTTCACCCGCCGGGCGCTGCCCCTGAAGTACCTGCTGCCCGGGCTGATCTTCCTGCTCGTCTTCCAGGTCTTCATCTTCGGCTACACGGCCTACATCGCCTTCACGAACTACGGCACCGGCCATGTCGGCACGCAGGAGCAGGCCGTCGAGGCCGCGCTGATCCAGGGTGAGCGCCGCGTCGAGGGGTCGGCCGACTATCCGCTGTCGATCGTCGAGCGGGGCGGCGAGCTCGGCTTCGCGATCGTCGACGACGACGGCGACGTGCGCGTTGGCTCGGCCGATGAGCCGCTGGCCGCGGCATCCGGAGCCGAGGTGGGCACGACCGGTGCTCCCAGCGAGGTGCCGGGATGGACGGTCATCCCCCGCGCGACCGTGCTCACCGACCCCACGCTCGGCGCGACGATCAAAGACCTCCGGGTGCCCGTCTCGGACGACCCCAACGACGGGTCGATCCGCACCCGAGAGGGATCCACGGGCTCGGTCTACGAGCCGACTCTGGTGTGGGATGCCGAGGCGCAGACCATCACCGACACGCAATCGGGCACGGTCTACTCGGCCACCGAGCTCGGCGCATTCGTCGCCGAGGACGGCACAGCGCTGCCGACCGGGTGGTCGGTGAACGTCGGGTTCGCCAACTTCCTGAAGCTCTTCACCGACGCGAACCTCGCGGGCACCCTGCTGAGCGTCACGGTCTGGACCTTCGCGTTCGCGATCCTCTCGGTCGTGCTGAGCTTCGCGGTCGGACTCGGTCTCGCGATCGTCTACAATGACCCTCGCGTCAAGGGGCGTCGGTTCCTCCGTGCGCTGTTCATCCTCCCCTACGCGTTCCCCGCGTTCATGGCCGCGCTGCTGTTCCGCGGCATGTTCAACGCCGAGTTCGGTGTGATCAACGACCTGTTCTTCTTCGGATCCAGCATCAACTGGCTCGGCGACCCGTGGCTCACCCGCGCAGCCGTGATCTTCGTGAACGTCTGGCTGAGCTACCCGTACTGGTTCCTCGTCTGTACCGGTGCGCTGCAGTCGCTGCCAGGCGAGACCCTGGAGGCCGCTGAGATCGACGGCGCGAACAAGATCCAGCGATTCCGGGCGATCGTGCTGCCGCTGCTGCTCGTCTCGACCGCGCCGCTGCTGATCGCCTCGTTCGCCGTCGCGTTCAACAACTTCACCGTCATCTACACGTTCAACAACGGCGGGCCGGCGATCGCCGGGGCGCCGTACGCACTCGGCTCGACCGACATCCTCGTCTCCGCCATCTACGACGTCTCGGGCGTCTCGGGTGGTGCGGCCGACTACGGCCTCGCGAGCGCCCTGTCGATCGTCGCCTTCATCGTGGTCGGTCTCATCTCGGCGCTGAGCTTCCGACAGACCCGCAAGCTCGAGGAGTACCAGTGATGAGTGAGACCAGGGTCATCGTGACCGGTTCCCCGAAGGATGCCCAGGCTGCGCGCGCGGGAGCGCGTCGGCGTCGGTGGTGGAGCGATGTCGGGTGGAAGTACATCCTCGCCGTGGTCGTGCTCTTCTTCGCCGCATTCCCCCTCGTCTACGTGCTGTCGGCGTCGCTCAACCCGAACGGCAGCCTCGCGGCATCCAGCGCCCTGTTCAGTGCCTTCGACCCCGCGAACTACATCGCGCTCGGCGAATCGCGCTACTGGGTCTGGTTCGGCAACACCCTGCTGATCGGCGGGGTGACCGCGGTCGGCTCGGTGCTCATGGGCGCCTGTGGCGCCTACGCGTTCTCTCGCTTCCGCTTCAGCGGGCGACGGGCGAGCCTCACCACGCTGCTCGTGCTGCAGATGTTCCCGCAGGCGCTCGCCTTCATCGCGATCTTCCTCATGCTGCAGACGATCGGCGACGTGGTTCCGGCACTCGGCATCAACTCGAAGATCGCCCTGATCTGCGTGTACCTGGGTGGCGCGCTCGGCGCGAACACGTTCCTCATGTACGGCTTCTTCAACACGATCCCCGTCGAGATCGACGAGTCGGCGAAGATCGACGGGGCCAGCCACGCGCAGATCTTCTGGCGGCTGATCATGCCGCTGGTCGTGCCGATCCTCGCGGTCGTCGCGCTGCTCGCGTTCCTCGCGGCCTTCGGCGACTTCATCCTGTCGAAGATCATCCTCACCTCCGAGGACAACTGGACCCTCGCGGTCGGCATGTACCAGTGGGTCTCGAATCAGCTGACCTCGCGCTGGGGGCTCTTCGCCGCCGGTGTCGTCGTCGCCGCCGTACCCGTGCTCGCGCTGTTCTTCTCGCTGCAGAAGTACATCGTGGGCGGGCTCACCCAGGGATCCGTCAAGGGCTGATCCTCCTCTCCGGTCCCTGAGCTTGTCGAAGGGCCACACTGCTCGAAAGGCCGTCATGCACCGTCGCACGCGTTCCCTTCTCTCCACCGCCCTGGCCACGGTCACCGCCGTTGCCCTGATCGGGGTGGCGCTGCCGGCCTCGGCCGCGCCATCCGCGCTCGTCTCGTCCGCTGCGGTCGAGCCGGTGGATGCCACCATCACCGTCCCCCGCGTCGAGAACCTGCCCGATGGCTTCATCGGCGGCGTCGACGTGTCGTCGGTGCTGTCGCTCGAGGAGTCGGGGGTCGTGTTCCGTGACGCAGACGGCACCCCGGGCGACCTGTTCGAGATCCTCGCCGACGCCGGTGTCACCGACGTGCGCGTGCGCGTCTGGAACGACCCGTTCGACGCGAACGGCAACGGCTACGGCGGCGGCGATGTCGACGTCGACCGGGCCATCGAGATCTCGCAGCGCGCGACGGATGCCGGACTCGGCGTGCTCGTCGACTTCCACTACTCGGACTTCTGGGCAGACCCCGCCAAGCAGCAGGCCCCTAAGGCGTGGGAGGGGATGACGGCCGATCAGGTCGCCGCCGAGGTCGGCGTCTTCACCCGCGACGCGGTGCGACGCCTGGTCGACGCGGGGGTGGATCTGCGCATGGTGCAGGTCGGCAACGAGACCAACGGCGGGGTCGCCGGAGTGCGTGGCTGGGACGACATGGCGAAGGTGTTCTCGGCCGGTTCCGCCGCCGTGCGCGCCGAGGCGCCCGACACGCTCGTCGCCCTGCACTTCACGAACCCCGAGCGCGCCGGGTTCTACGCCGACGTCGCTGCGCAGCTCGACCGCCGCGACGTCGACTACGACGTGTTCGCGTCGTCGTACTACCCGTTCTGGCACGGCACCCCGGCGAACCTCACGGCCGTGCTCTCACACGTCGCCGACACGTACGGCAAGAAGGTCATGGTCGCCGAGACCTCGTGGGCGTTCACGCTCGACGACGGAGACGGCCACGGCAACGTGATCGACCTGCCCTCCGAGGCGACGCAGTATCCGGTGAGCGTGCAGGGTCAGGCAGACGCCGTGCGCGCGGTCGTGCAGGCCGTCGCCGACGTGGGCGAGGCCGGCATCGGGGTGTATTACTGGGAGCCCGCGTGGCTGCCAGTCGGGCCTCCGGCGCAGCTCGAGCAGAACAAGGTGCTGTGGGAGCGCGACGGATCCGGATGGGCGTCGAGCTTCGCCGGCGAGTACGAGCCGCATGATGCCGGCCAGTGGTTCGGCGGATCCGCATGGGACAACCAGGCTCTGTTCGGGTTCGACGGCACGGCATCCGACGCGCTGAACATCTTCTCGTACGTGCGCACCGGTGCTCAGGCTCCTCGTGCCGTCGAGTCGGTGCAGCCCGCCGCCCTGTCGCTGGTCGAGGGCGATGCCGTCGAGCTGCCGAGTGAGGTCACGGCGCTCTACAACGACGGATCATCGGAGCAGCAGGCGGTCACCTGGTCGCCGGGTGCGGAGTTCATCGAGGGCGTCGGCGAGTACACGATCACGGGGACGACGGATGCCGGTCTCGCAGCCACTGCCACTGTCACCGTCTCGGCACGCAACTACCTGCAGAACCCCGGTTTCGAGGACGCCGATACGAGCATGTGGCGGGCCACCGGATCCGGTCTGAGCCTGCGTGCGTGGGACGACCCCCACAGCGGCACGCACTCGGCGCACTTCTACTCGGCATCCGCGTACTCGTTTGAACTCGCGCAGACCGTGACGGGGCTTCCCGCCGGGTCGTATGTGGCGCGGGCATCACTGCAGGGTGACGGCGAAGGCACCGACGGAAAGGTCGCCCTGTCTCTGTCGTCGTCTGCCGCGGGGGCGCCGGCGGCCTTCGCTCTCGACGGCTGGCGCGTGTGGTCGACGCCGACGACTCAGGCGCTGCAGGTCGGAGCCGACGGCACAGCCGTGGTGCGGGTCGCTGCTGCCCTGCCTGCCGGGGCGTGGGGCACGATCGACGACCTCGAGCTCGTGCGCGAACCCGCGGTCGATGCCGACACCTCGGTGCTGCGGGAGCGGCGGGATGCTGCCGCCGCCCTCGACCTGGCGGCCTATGTCGAGTCGTCGACGGTCGCGGTGCCCGGAGCGATCGGCCGCGCCGACATCGTGTTGTCCGCGGCGAGCCCGAGCGCGTCCGCCGTCGCCGGGGCGCTGAGCGCGCTGGATGCCGCGCTCGACGCGCTCGTGCTGAAGGACGCGGCGACGGCCGCGCCGGCCCGAGGCGTGCTGTCGCACGACAACGGCCACGACACCGGACTCCTCGACGGCGACTTCACCGTCACCATGAACCTGTGGTGGGGGTCGAACGCCACGAAACTGCGGCTGTTCGAGAACGGGGTGCTGATCACGACCGTGCCGCTCACGTTCGGGGGCACCGCGGCGCAGACGTCACAGGTCGCCGTGGCCGGCAAGAAGAACGGCACATACGTCTACACCGGTGAGCTCGTGAACTCCCGCGGGACGACCGCAGTGCAGCCCGTCACGGTGAAGGTGAAGGATGCTGCTCCCGGCACACCCGTGCTCTCGGCCGACAACGGGGACGGTGACGGCTCGTACACGCTCACCGCCGACATGTGGTGGGGGACGAACGCGACGTCTTACCGCCTCTACGAAGACGGCGTGCTGATCTCCGAAGGCGACATGGGTGCGAACAGCCCTGCCGCACAGCGCGTGGCCGTGCCGGTCGCCGACCGTGCGGTGGGGAAGCACACCTACCGGGTCGAGTTCGTGAACGCCGGCGGCAGCACTCAGAGCAAGCCGCTCACGGTGTCGGTCAAGCGCTGACGGCATCCGGGGTTCGGCATTCGAGGTCCGACATCCGGTATCCGACATCCGGTGTCCGGCATCCGGTGTCCGGCATCCGGTGTCCGGCGTCTGCTGGCCTCTGGCCGTCGTTCCGGTCGCAGTTCGTGCCGCCCGCGCTCGGTGCTCGGCGTTCCGGTCGCAGTTCGCGCCGCTCCGAGTATGGCGCGACGGCACAGACTGCGACCGGAACGAGAGCGAACGTCACGAGAGCGAACGTCACGAACTGCGACCCAAACTGGCGGCGCGGGCATCCCGAACTGCGACCTTCACTGACGCGGCGAGAGCCCGGCATCCTGAGGCGGATACCGGGCTCTCAAGGACTGCATCCGGCATCCGCTCTCTTGCCACGGGAGGCCTCCTTCGGAGCGGGAGCGGGAGCGGGAGCGCGTTCAGCCGCGGGCGGCGGCCCAGCTCTCGAACTCCGACTGCACGAGGTCGAAGAAGCCCGTCTTCGCCCGCGTGTAGTCGTCGTAGTCGGGCTTGCCGATCTGCTCGACGCTGAGTCTGCGCTTCTCGGCCGCATACCGGTCGCGAGCCTCCGGGACCGCGCGCAGCCAGTCTCGGAACCAGACCGTATAGAGGCCCCAGGGTGAGTCGGAGCGCCGGATGTGCAGGATCGCCTGCTCGCCCTCGTGCCAGAACAGTGACTTCTCCCAGACAGCGGGATCGACAGTGACCGAACCGCGTGGCTGATCGCGATCGACGCCGGGGGAGTCGGGGCGTGATCCGCGCGCCCTCACATAGCCGAGCGGTTCTAGTCTGCGACAGAGGTCGACGTCGTCGGGGAGCGGAGAGATCCGCAGCTGCAGATCGAGGAGCGGTTTGGCAGGCAGCCCCGGGACTGAGGTCGAGCCGATGTGGTCGAGGGACACGGCCTCGATGCCGGAGAGACCGTCGAGGGCCGGGAGCAGCGTCGAGAGCATCCGCCCTGCGCGATGCATCCATTCGTCCTGGTGCTCGACCAGCGCTGCCGGATTGGTTCCATCGCTCATCAACTCACGCTAATCGCTCCGGTTGCGGTTCGTGTCGCCGGCTGTGCGAGTCATCTGTTCCGGTCGCAGTTCGTGCTGCTCCGAGCCGAGTCGGGCGACACGAACTGCGACGGGAACGCGAGGCGACTTCGCGTACGCAGACGGATGCCGCGGCATCCGGTTCGGGTCCGGATGCCGCGGTGGTCGCTGATTACTTGCTGAGGAAGTCCTTCAGCGCCGCGTTGACCTCGTCGGCGTGGGTCCAGAGCAGGCCGTGCGGGGCGCCCTCGACCTCGACGTACGTCGCTGCGGGGACGGCCTGGTGGAAGCGGCGAGCCGTGGCGTCGATCGGGAGGATGTTGTCCTTGGTGCCGTGCAGGATCAGGGTCGGCTTGCCGGCGTCGCGCACCGCCTCGACATCACCGCGGAAGTCCTCGATCCACGATGAGACGACCGCGTAGGCCGCGACGGGAGCGCTGCCGATCGCGACGTTCCAGCTGCCGGTGACGGCCTCCTGGCTGATGCGCGAACCGAGGTTCTCGTCGAGGTTGTAGAAGTCGTTGTAGAACTGCGTGAACCAGGCGAAGCGATCGCCCTTGGCGGCGGTCTCGATGCCGTCGAAGACGTCCTGCGGCACGCCCTCGGGGTTGTCGTCGCGCTGCACGAGGAAGGGCTCGAGCGAGGCGAGGAAGGCGAGCTTCGCGACGCGCTCGTGGCCGTACTTCGCGACGTAGCGAGCGAGCTCTCCGGTGCCCATCGAGAAGCCGACGAGCACGACGTCGCGCAGGTCGAGGGTCTCGAGCACGGTGTTGAGGTCGGCGGCGAACGTGTCGTAGTCGTAGCCGGCGTTCACCTTCGACGATCCGCCGAAGCCGCGGCGGTCGTACGTGATGACGCGGTAGCCCTGGGTGAGGAGCTCGCGGGTCTGGCGCTCCCAGCTGTGTCCGTCGAGCGGGTAACCGTGGATCAGGACGACGGGCTGACCCGATCCCTGGTCTTCGTAGTAGAGCTCGATCGGGGCGCTGTTCTCGTTTCCGACGGTGATGTAACCCATGATCCTGATCCTTTCGGTTCGGTGAGAACGATCGTTCTCACCTGATGTCTCCCACTGTAGAGAACGGTCGTTCTCATGTCAAGTACACTGGGATCATGACCGATGGAACAGTGCGTGAACAGATCCTTGCGGCGGCCGATGAGCTGTATTACCGCAAGGGCTACGCGGCTGTCGGCATGGATGAGCTGCGGGCCGCGGCCGGCGTGTCGCTGCGCAAGCTCTACGCCCTCTTCCCGTCGAAGACCGACATCGTGACCGCCGTCCTCGCGCGAAAGCACGGGGAGTGGGAGACCGGGCTGACCGGCGCGGTGGCGGATGCCGGTGCCGATCCGCGCGATCGGCTGCTCGCCGTCTACGGGTACCTCGAGGACTGGTTCTGCACCGACGACTTCCGCGGCTGCGCGTTCATCAACGCGTTCGGCGAGCTCGGCGGCACGAACCCCGAGGTAGCCCGGATCGTGCGCGAGCACAAGGCGTCGTTCCAGAAGTACATGGCGGGTCTCGTGGTGGACGCCGGGGCCCCGGCATCCCTCGCCGCGCAGCTGTCGATCCTGGCGGAGGGCGCCCAGAGCACCGCGGCCATCGCCGCCGACCCGCAGGTCGCCGTGCAGGCGCGCAATGCCGCCGAGGTGTTGATCGACGCGGCCGTCGCAGCCTGACGCGGGCGCCTCACCGCCTGCGGCGTGCACCTCGTGGGGCGGAACTCTCCGTGTTGGGCGGACGGATGCTGGCTGAAAGGCCGCCCGACGCGGTGTCGGCCGCCCGACGTGGTGCGCCGTCCACCGTGGAGTGGGCTGCTTGGGGGCGGGTGTCACCGGTGTCTGCACCTCGTGGGGCGGAACTCTCGGTGATGGGCGGAGGGATGCTGCGTGAGAGGCCGCCCGTCACGGTGTTGGCCGCCCGACGCGGTGGCCGCCCGACGCGGTGCGCGGCCGACGCGGTGTTGGCCGCCCGACGTGCCGAAGGCCGCCCGACATGGAGCGTCAATCACGGTGCGCCACGTTTGTCTAGCCCGGCTAGCTGTATGCCTTTCTAGTGTCAAGGGTCTGTGCAAGGTTCTCTGCCGCTCGTAGCGTGCGAGCATGGAATCCCGGACGCAGGACATCGCCCGCCAGTCAGTCGTCATCGCCTCGGCGACCTTCATGCTGATCGCCGCAGCCGTCGGATCCGGCGCCTTCGGCGGCACATCCGTGAGTGAGCTGCAAGACGGAGCGCTCTCCGCCCAGGGGTCGTATCTCGCCCCGGCCGGCCCCGCCTTCTCGATCTGGACGCTGATCTACATCGGGCTCATCGCCTACACGGTGTGGCAGGCCCTGCCGGCGCAGCGTTCGGATGACCGTCAGCGCGCGGTCGGTGGATGGATCGCCGCATCGATGGTCCTCAACGGCCTGTGGCTCGTGACGGCGCAGTTCCTGTCTCTTCCCCTGACGGTCCTCATGATCGCCGTCCTGCTCGCGACGCTCGCCCGCGTCATCGTGATCCTCGGCCGCAGCCGTGCCCGCAGCTGGCCCGAACGCATCGTCGTCGACGGGGCGAACGGACTGCACTTCGGGTGGGTCACCATCGCGACCGTCGCGAACACGGCTGCCTGGTTCACGCAGATCGCCCCCGCGAGCTGGGAGGACCAGGCCGAGATCTGGGCCGTCGCCGTGCTCGCCGTGGTCCTCGTGATCGGCGTCGCCAGCGCACTCGTGACGAAGCGCCTGGCTCCCGCTCTGGCCACTGCCTGGGGGCTGAGCTGGCTCGCCGTCGGACGCCTCACCGATGAGCCCGAGAGCACGGTCACAGCGATCGCCGGAATCATCGTTGCTGTCGTGCTCGTCGCTGCCGGCATCGTCGGTGGACTGCGCCGGTCTCGAGCCGACGTCGCCGCGTGACTCCCCGCGCAGCTGTGATTAGTCTGGGCTCATGACTGCGGATCAGAAGACGTTCGAGGCGCCGATCGGCGTCGAGGTCCAGGGCGAGACGTGGAGCTGCGTCGAGATCCCCGGGTCCGCTGACTTCTTCGGCACGGGCAAGACGGTCCGGGTCGACGCGCTGATCGACGCGGTGAAGCTCGAGAACGTCGGCGCGATGGTCACGGGCACCGGCGGCCACATGGTGTCGCTCAACGCGAAGGTGCGGAAGGCGCTCGGCAAGGACATCGGCGACACGGTCGCGGTCACCATCACGAAGCGTTGAGCACACACCCCGTTCAGAACTCAGCATGGATCTGGTCGGCGACGCCGAACCCCTCTGTCTCCGGGCCTCGGATCCGTGCTCGTGCTGAATCGTGAACGCCGACCGTCCGGACAGGCTCAGACCACGAGCCGGTAGCCCATTCCCGACTCGGTGAGCAGATGCACCGGGGTGCTGGGCTCGGCCTCGAGCTTCTTGCGCAGCTGCGACATGTACAGCCGCAGGTAGCCCGAGTCGGAGACCTGCTCGCTGCCCCAGATCTCCTTCAACAGATCCTGCCGCGTGACCAGGGCGCCGGGATGCCGGGCGAGGTGCTCAAGCATCCGCCATTCGGTCGGTGTCAGGTGCACGCGGGATCCGGCGCGGGTGACGGTCTTGGTCGCGAGGTCGACCACCACGTCGCCGAACCCGACGGTCGATTCCCCACCGGCGGGCGCCGACCGACGAGACAGAGCGCGCAGTCGGGCGAGCAGCTCATCGACCTGGAAGGGCTTGGTGACGAAGTCGTCGGCGCCGGCATCCAGCGCCTCGACCTTGTCGGCCGAACCCGTGCGGCCCGAGACGACGATGATCGGCACGTTCGTCCATCCGCGCAGCGCCTGGATCACCTCGATGCCGTCGAGTCGTGGCATGCCGAGGTCGAGCATGATCAGGTCGGGATGCGTCTGCGCGGCGGCGGCGACGGCGGCGGCACCGTCCGAGGCGACGACGACGTCGTATCCGTGAGCGGCGAGCGTGATCCGAAGCGCTCGCACCATCTGCGGGTCGTCGTCGGCGATGAGGAGCTTCACTCCGTCTCCTCCTGCATGAGATCGGGGTCCCCCGCCAGCGGCAGGGAGATGACCATGGTGAGACCACCGCCGGGGGTGTCCTCGGGTGTCAGAGTACCGCCCATGCCCTCGGCGAATCCGCGCGACAGCGCGAGGCCGAGGCCGAGGCCGGTGGTGTTGTCGGTGTCACCCAGGCGCTGGAACGGCTGGAAGATCTGGTCGCGCTTCTCGGCGGGAACGCCCGACCCGCGGTCGATCACGCGGATCTCGGCGCGCTCGCCGAGTGCGCTGGTCGACACGATCACACGAGTGTCGGGTGGGGAGTGCCGATGGGCGTTCGCGATCACGTTCACGAGCACGCGCTGCAGCAGCACAGGGTCGGCGGACACGGCGGGCAGGCCACCGTCGAGCGCGAGTTCGACGTCGGACGGCCCGAGCCCGAGCTCGTCGACCGCCGCGAGCACGGGGCCGGCCACATCGAGGCGCATGGTCGAGACGGCGAGCACTCCGGCCTGCACGCGACTGACGTCGAGCAGATCGGTCACGAGCGACGACAGCGTCGCAAGGCTCTCGTCGGCGGTCGCGAGAAGCTCCTCACGATCGGATGCCGACAGCCCGTGCGCCCCGCGGAGCCCGCCGATCGCCGCGACGGCAGAGGCGAGCGGGCGGCGCAGGTCGTGACTCACCGCCGAGAGCAGAGCGGTGCGCACCTGGTCGGTCTCGGCGAGCGCCACGACCTCGCGCGCGGTGGCGCGCAGGTCGGTGTGCTCGATCGCGGCGGTGAGCTGGGCGACGATCGCGTCGAGCAGCCGTCGCGCCGGGGTGTCGAGAGGTTCGCCGTGCAGCTCCAGCATCCCGAGCGCGCCGTCGATGCCCACGGGCACGGTGGTGGCCCGACCGTCGGCCACGGGCTCGCCGTCGCTCGCGAGCACCTCGCCGTCGGGGGCGAGCAGGCGCACCCCGCTGAGGCCGAACGCCTCGCGCGTGCGGCTGACCAGCGCGAGCACGGCGTTGTCGCCACGCAGCACGTTGCCGGCCACCGCGGCGAGCAGCTCGGCCTCGGCGGCGGCACGCTGCGCGGTGCGAGCACGGCGGGCGGCCTGGTCGACGATGATGCTGACGAGGATGGCGATCACGACGTACAGCGCCAGGGCGAGCACGTGCAGCGGATGCGCGATCGTGATCGTGAAGATCGGCGACACGAAGAGGAAGTCCAGTGTGATGCCCGACAGTACCGCCGCGAAGACCGCGGGGCGCACCCCTCCCACGAGCGCCACGATCACGACGAGCAGTTGGAAGGCCAGCACCTCGACCGTGATCGACTCGGGGCTGCGGAACGCGAACATCGCCCACGAGAGGAGCGGTCCGACGACGAGTGCGATCGCGAAACCGAGCAGTTGGCGCCGCCATCCGAGCGCTCCGCCGGTGATGCGGGGGAGCGCGACGCGTCCGCCCGCGGCGGCGTGCGTGACGATGTGCACGTCGATGTCGCCCGAACGGCGGATGACCTCTGACCCGATGCCCGGTCCGGTCAGGGCTGCCGCGAGGCGTCCCCGACGACTGACGCCGATCACGAGCTGCGTCGCATCCGCTCCCTGCGCGAACTCGACGAGGGTGCCCGGGATGTCGTCGCCGATGATCTGGTGGAAGCTGCCGCCGAGCGACTCGACGAGCGTGCGCTGGGCCGCGAGAGCCCCGGGCGTCTCGTCGCGGAGACCGTCCTGCGCGGCGATGTGCACTGCGAGCAGTTCGCCGCCGGCCGAGCGGGCGGCGATGCGGGCGCCTCGGCGCAGCAGCGTCTCGCCCTCGGGTCCGCCGGTGAGCGCCACGACCACGCGCTCGCGCGCCTGCCAGGTGCCCTCGATGCCGTGGTCGGCGCGGTAGCTGCGCAGCGCGCTGTCGACCTCATCGGCGAGCCATAGCAGCGCCAGTTCACGGAGCGCCGTGAGGTTGCCGAGGCGGAAGTAGTTCGACAGCGCGGCGTCGATCCGCTCGGCGGGATAGACGAGTCCGGCCGACAGCCGGTCTCGGAGCGACTGTGGGGCGAGGTCGACGACCTCGATCTCATCGGCCGCGCGCACGACGGCATCCGGGATCGTCTCCTGCTGGGCGATGCCCGTGATCTTCTCGACCACCGCGTTGAGCGAGTCGATGTGCTGCACGTTGACCGTGGTGACGACGTCGATGCCCGCGGCCAGCAGCGCGTCGACGTCCTGCCAGCGCTTCGCGTTCCGCGAGCCGGGGGTGTTCGTGTGCGCGAGCTCGTCGACCAGCGCCATCTCTGGATGCCGTGCCAGCACCGCATCCAGATCCATCTCGCTCAGCGGCACGCCCCGGTGCTCGTCGACCCGCCGAGGGACCTCGGGGATGCCGATGGTCTGCGCGGCCGTCGCCGCGCGCCCATGGGTCTCGACGATCGCGATCACGACGTCGCGGCCCTCGCCGAGCAGCCGTTTGCCCTCGGCGAGCATCTCGAACGTCTTGCCGACACCTGGGGCCGCGCCGAGCAGCACGCGGAGTCGCCCGCGAGTGCCGTGGCGCTCTGCCGTCATTCGCCCTCCCGCTCATCGAGCGCGAGATTGAGTTCTGCGACGTTGATGCGCTCGTCGCCGAGGAATCCCAGATCCCGCCCTTGAATCCTAGACTCCACGAGGTCCTCAACCTCCTGTTCGCTGAGGCCCCGCTCGTCCGCGACGCGCGGCACCTGCAGCAGGGCGTAGGCGACGCTGATGTGCGGGTCCAGGCCGGAACCGGATGCCGTCACGGCGTCGGCCGGCACGGCATCCGGGCTCACGCCCTCGCGCTCGGCGATCGCCGCCCTGCGCTCCTCGATCGCGGCGACGAGGTCGTCGTTCTCGGGCCCGAGGTTGCTGCCGCTCGAACCGCGGCCGTCGTAGCCGTCGCCGGCGGCCGACGGGCGTGACTGGAAGTACTCGGGCAGCGCCTCGCCGTCGGCAGTGCCTGTGCTGAGCCCCGTCGAAGTGCCTGTGCTGAGCCCCGTCGAAGTGAAGGACTGCCCGATCAGCGAGCTGCCCTTGTCGTCGGCGAGCGGCGAGCCGTTCGCCTGGAAGGGCAGCAGCAGCTGACCGATGCCGGTGACGACGAGCGTGTAGCCGACGCCGAGCACGAGGGTGAGCACGAGCATCGCGCGGACGGCGACACCGGCGGTGCGAGCCGCGGTGCGGGAGGAGGACATGGGATGCCTTTCAGGGAAGTCGGGAGGGTGAGCCCTTCGACAGGCTCAGGAACCCGTTCGTGGATCGCTGAGCCTGTCGAAGCGTCAGAAGCCGGGGATCAGGGTGATGACGAGGTCGATGAGCTTGATGCCGATGAACGGCGCGATCACACCGCCCAGGCCGTAGACGAGCAGATTGCGCTGCAGGATCTGCGAGGCGCTCGCCGGCCGGTACTTCACCCCTCGGAGCGCGAGCGGGATGAGGAAGACGATCACGATCGCATTGAAGATGATCGCGCTGGTCACGGCGGATGCCGGCGAGTGCAGCTGCATGATGTTGAGCGCCGCGAGCCCGGGGAAGACCCCCATGAACATCGCGGGGATGATGGCGAAGTACTTGGCGATGTCGTTCGCGAGCGAGAACGTGGTGAGGGCTCCGCGGGTGATGAGCAGCTGCTTGCCGATGCGCACGATGTCGATGAGCTTGGTCGGGTCGGAGTCGAGGTCGACCATGTTGCCGGCCTCCTTCGCCGCCGACGTTCCCGTGTTCATCGCGACGCCGACATCGGCCTGGGCGAGGGCCGGGGCGTCGTTGGTGCCGTCACCGGTCATGGCGACGAGCCGACCGCCCTCCTGCTCGCGCTTGATCAGCTCGAGCTTCTGCTCGGGCGTCGCCTCGGCGAGGAAGTCATCGACACCGGCCTCCTTCGCGATCGCGGCGGCGGTCAGCGGGTTGTCTCCGGTGATCATCACCGTGCGGATGCCCATGCTGCGCAGCTCCTCGAACCGCTCGCGCAGGCCGTCCTTGACGATGTCCTTGAGGTGCACGACGCCGAGAATCCGGCCGGTGCCCTCCTCTCCCGGGACCTCGGTCCCGGGATCGGCCGCGGCCTCGGCCGCTTGGCTGGACATTCCCCGGTTGGCTGACTGCTCGACGGCATCCGTCCAGCCATCCGTGATCTGTTCAGCCATCCGGGGCGAAGAGTCGGCGACGGACCCGGCGACCCGGTCATCGGCCCTTGCCACTTGGCTGGATATTCCCCGGTTGGCTGACTGCTCGACGGCATCCGTTCGGCCATCCGGGATCCGTTCAGCCATCCGGGCCGAAGAGTCGGCGACGGATCCGGCCGCGAACTTCACGGCGACCACCAGAGGCGTCCCGCCGCTCGAGGCGACGCGGTCGGTGAGAGCGGTCAGCTCCTGGGTCCCTGAGCCTGTCGAAGGGCCGGAGTCGAGGCCCATCCACGCGCTGACCGCCGAGCCTGCGCCCTTGCGGATCTGCGTGCCGTCGGCCAGGTCGAGACCCGACATGCGGGTCTGCGCGGTGAAGGGCACGATGACCGCATCCGCCGGTTCCTCGACGCGGATGCCGTGCAGCGTCGCCAGCTCGACGATCGACGCGCCCTCGGGCGTGGGGTCGGCGAGCGACGAGAGGGCCGCGATGCGCAGCAGCTCCTCGGCCTCGACATCCGACAGCGGCAGCACCTCGTGCGCCTGGCGGTTGCCGTAGGTGATGGTGCCGGTCTTGTCGAGCAGGAGGGTCGTGACGTCGCCCGCAGCCTCGACGGCGCGGCCCGACATCGCGAGCACGTTGCGCTGCACGAGACGGTCCATGCCGGCGATGCCGATGGCCGAGAGCAGGGCGCCGATCGTCGTCGGGATCAGGCAGACGAGCAGGGCGATCAGCACCGGGATGCTGACGGGCGACGCCGCGTACGACGCGATCGGGTTGAGCGCGAGAACCACGACGACGAACACGATCGACAGGCTCGCGAGCAGGATGTTCAGTGCGATCTCGTTCGGCGTGCGCTGACGGCTCGCCCCCTCGACGAGCGCGATCATGCGGTCGACGAACGTCTCGCCCGGCTTCGAGGTGATGCGCACGACGATGCGATCCGACAGCACGCGCGTGCCGCCGGTGACGGCGCTGCGATCGCCGCCCGATTCGCGGATGACCGGGGCGCTCTCACCGGTGATGGCCGATTCGTCGACGGTCGCGATGCCGGCGACGATGTCGCCGTCGCCGGGGATCAGCTCTCCCGCCGTGACGATCACGATGTCGTCGCGCTGCAGCTCGGCCGATGAGACGTCGACCGTCTCGGGCGCTTCGACAAGCTCAGCGACCCAGCCTTCTCGGGTCCCTGAGCTTGTCGAAGGGACGACCTTGCGGGCCATCGTGCTCGTGCGGGTCTTGCGCAGGCTCGCGGCCTGGGCCTTGCCGCGCCCCTCGGCCACCGACTCGGCGACATTGGCGAACAGCACGGTGAGCCACAGCCAGATCGCGATGCCCCAGGTGAACGGCGCGGGCACCGGGGTTCCGCCCGAGTCGGCGGGGCCGCCGAGGAAGGGCTCGGCGATCGCGAGCACCGTGGTGAACGCGGCGCCGACCCAGACGAGCAGCATCACGGGATTGCGCACGAGCGACGCGGGGTTCAGCTTGCGCAGCGCGCCGGGCAGAGCCTGGGTCAGCTGCGCCCAGCCGAACGAGCGCGGCGGTGCAGCCGGGGCGGATGCCGACGCATCCTGCTGTTCCGACGGTGTCTCCGAGGGGGTGGTGGTCATGGTCATGTCAGACGAGTCCTTCAGCGAGGGGTCCCAGTGCGAGCACGGGGAAGTAGGTGAGTGCCGTGATGATGACCGCGACGGCCGAGAGGAGGCCGACGAACTGCGGTCGGTGCGTGGGCAGGGTTCCGGTGTTCTCCGGCACGCGCTGCTGTGCGGCGAAGGATCCGGCCAGGGCCAGCACGAGGACGATCGGGATGAACCGGCCGAGCAGCATCGCGACTCCCAGTGCGGTGTTGAACCACGGGGTGTTCGCGGTGAGTCCGGCGAAGGCCGAACCGTTGTTGTTCGCGGCCGAGGTGAAGGCGTAGAGCACCTCGCTCATGCCGTGCACGCCGGGATTCAGGATGCTGGTCGCCTCGACGTCCGCCCGGATGCCGGGGATCGCGAAGCTCAGCGCCGTGCCGACCAGCACGAGGGTGGGCGTCACGAGGATGTACAGGCTCGCGAGCTTGATCTCCTTCGGCCCGATGCGCTTGCCGAGGTACTCGGGGGTGCGGCCGACGAGCAGTCCGCCGACGAACACCGCGATGATCGCGAGCACGAGCATGCCGTAGAGTCCGGAGCCGACGCCGCCGGGGGCGACCTCGCCGAGCATCATGTTGAGCATCGGCATCATGCCGCCGAGTGCCGTGTACGAGTCGTGCATCGAGTTGACCGCACCGGTCGACGTCAGGGTGCTGGCGCTGCCGAACAGGGTCGAGCCGAGGATGCCGAAGCGCACCTCCTTGCCCTCCATGGCGGCACCCGCGAGCTCGGGGGCGCTGCCGCGGCCGGCGAGTTCGAGGGCCGAGAGGGCGAACGTCGAGATGAGGAAGATCGTGCCCATGACGGCGGCGATCGCGTAGCCCTGGCGGTTGTCGCCGATCATGCGGCCGAAGGTGCGGGGGAGCGAGAACGGGATCACGAGGATCAGCAGGATCTGCAGCAGGTTGGTCCATCCGGTCGGGTTCTCGAACGGATGCGCGGAGTTGGCGTTGAAGAAGCCGCCGCCGTTGGTGCCGAGCAGCTTGATGGCCTCCTGCGAGGCGACCGGTCCGCCGGGGATCGTCTGCGTGCCACCCGAGACCGTGGTCACATCGGTGAACCCGGCGAAGTTCTGCACCACTCCGCCTGCGATGAGGGCGATCGCGGCGAGCAGGGCGATCGGCAGCAGGATGCGTCCGAGGCCGCGGATCAGGTCGACCCAGAAGTTTCCGATCGTGGTCGAGCCGCGACGGGCGAGGCCGCGGATCAGCGCGACGGCGACCGCCAGGCCGACGGCGGCGGAGACGAAGTTCTGCACTGTGAGACCGGCGAGCTGCACGGTGTAGCCCATGGTCTGCTCGGGCGAGTAGGACTGCCAGTTGGTGTTCGCGACGAACGACGCGGCGGTGTTGAACGCCAGGCCCTCGGGCACAGCGGGGAGGCCGAGCGACTCGGGCAGGAACGCCTGCAGCCGCTGCAGTCCGTAGACCAGCAGCAGGCCGACGACGGAGAACGCGAGGACGCCGCGCGCGTACGCCCGCCAGGTCTGCTCGGATGCCGGGTCGACACCGATGAGGCGGTAGAGGCCCCGCTCGACCTTCAGATCACGCGGGGTGCTGAAGACGTGCGCCATGTAGTCGCCGACCGGACGGTACAGCAGCACGATGGCGACGATGAGCACGGCGGCCTGCAGGATGCCCAGCCAGATGTCGGCGCCCATCAGAACTTCTCCGGGGCGACGAGAGCCACCACGAGATAGACGACGGCGGCCACGGCGAGGGCGGCGGCGATGATCTCGAAGACGATCACAGTCGCTCCACCCCCTTCGCGACCAGGGAGACGAGGGCGAACAGCGCGAGAGTCAGCGCGATGTAGATGATGTCGAGCACGAGACTCGATACAACTCCCGTGCCGGGACCGATATGACGATCCTCACGCTTTGCGTACGGCGATAGACGGGGATGCATGCGGGATGCTCACATCTCGAGCTCGTGAGAACTTTTTCGTGCCTCGGTGTCGCATCCGGACGTCGGCGTTCGTTGTTCGGGTGAGAGGCCACCGGTCCCGGTGGCTCGACGACACGAAAGACGCGGTGTGGCTGTGTTGAACGACCCGATGGTGGCGAGCCTGGTCTACCGGCTCGAGGCAGAAGAGGCAGAGCAGCGCATCGTACGACAGCGCGCAGCGCTCGAGCACCCGGGACTCATCCGGCGACCGTCGCTGAGGGCTCGCGCTCGCCGTCTCTGGCCCCGCAGCCCTTTCCGCGCGAGGGGGGAACCGGGATGATCGTCCTGACGGCGGGCCCGGAGTGGAGCCTTCTCGACCGAGCGGACGGAGAGAGCGCCGATGACGCGGAACCGGAGCAGGACAGGGCTCTGCCGATGAGCCCCGATGTCGGAGCGCGGGTCACGCAGGTCTACCGCGACGAGTGGGCGCGCATCGTCGGTGGACTCACCCGACGGTGCGGTGATCTCGATCTCGCCGAGGAGATGGCTGCCGAGGCCTTCGCCGCTGCCGCGGAGCTCTGGCCGGATCAGGGGATTCCGCCCAACCCCGCCGGGTGGATCACGACCACGGCCTATCGGAAGGCCATCGACCGGCTCCGGCGGGAGTCATTGCGCGATGCCAGGCACCGGGAGGCTCTCATGCTGCAGGATCCCGAACCGCCGGAACCCACCGGCGCCATCGACGACGACCGCCTTCGACTGCTCTTCACCTGCTGTCACCCGGCGCTGTCGCTCGAGGCGCGAGTCGCGCTGACCCTGCGGATCGTCGGAGGCCTCACCGTCGAGGAGATCGCGCGGGCGTTCCTCATCCGGGAACCCGCGGTGCGGCAGCGCATCACCCGGGCGAAGGCGAAGATCACGTCCGAGGGCATCCCGTACCGGATGCCTTCGGGCGAGGACCTTCCGGCCCGGATCGACGGCGTGCTCGCGGTGCTCTATCTGATCTTCAACGAGGGATACTTCGCGTCGGGTCCCGGCGTGCCGGCGCTGCGCGGAGAGCTGACGACCGAGGCCATCAGGCTCGCTCGACTGCTCCGAGAGCTCCTGCCCGATGACGCCGAGGTCGCCGGTCTGCTCGCGCTGATGCTGCTCAGCGAAGCGCGCGCAGCGGCGAGAGTCACCGCCGAGGGAGAGCTGGTGAGGCTGGACGCACAGCACCGCGCGGCGTGGAATCACGAGCTCATCGGGGAGGGGCTCGAGCTTCTCGAGGCACCGCTCCCGGTGACCCCGGGTCGTCATCGGCTGCTGGCCGAGATCAACGCGGTGCATGTGCGAGCGGCGGACGCCGCCGACACCGACTGGGCGCGCATCGTCGACCTCTATGAACGGCTCGAGCGCATCGACCCCAGCCCTGTCGTCACCCTCAGCAAGGCGGTCGCCGTCGCAGAGCGGGACTCACCCGACGAAGCGCTGCCGCTCGTCGAGCAGCTGCACGACGCGCTCGACGACTTCCACGGATTCCATGTGGCGCGCGCCGAGCTTCTGCGGGCCGCGGGCCGCAGGGCAGAGGCTCGCGACGCGTATGGCCGCGCGATCGCACTGGCCGGCAACACCGCCGAGATCGACCACCTGACCCGGCGCCGCGATGAACTCGCGGCGCCTGACGCACCCGGAACCGCCGGGACCGCACCGAACGGAGAGAGCAGATGAGCAACAAGTACCTCGTGATCCACATGACAGACCCGACCGGCGGCACGATGGCGCAGGACGAAGACCAGCGCATGCTGGGGGAATGGGCGCAAGAGGGCGACGCCGCGGGACGACTCGGCGAAGGCGCTCCGGTCGCGGGCCGTGAAGAGGCGAAGTCGGTCGCTGTGCGAGACGGCAAGGTGCTCGTCACCGACGGACCGTTCCCCGAGTTCAAGGAGTGGTTCGCGGGGTACGACATCGTGACCGCCGCCACGATCGACGAGGCCGCGTCCTTCATGGCGAAGCATCCGACCGCCGTGATGGGGCGGGTGTACATCCTGCCGGTGGTGAAGCTGCCCTGGGACGAGGACTGAGGCCCGCTGCCGACCCGGGCATGACCGAGGTCGCGGTCGCAGTCGGTGCCGCTCGTTCGACCACGCGGCGACACCGACTGCGGCCGGAGCGAACCCGCGGCCTGTCGCGGCGATCTACACTCAGCGAGTGAGCGCGACCCGACGGTGGCTGGGGCCGGGGACGATCATCGTCCTCGCGCTGGTCGTGGCTGCTGCTGTCTGCCTGGTCACGGGGCTGCTGCCACAGGCGGATGCCGAGGAGCTCGGCGCCCGCATCGCCCCCGTGCTGGGGTTCGTCGTCGCGATCACCATCGTCGCCGAACTCGCCCGAGACGCGGCGGTCTTCGACGTCGTGGCGCAGCGCCTCGCGCGGTGGGGCCGCGGCCGGGTCGCGCTGCTCTGGGCATCCGTCGTACTGCTCGCGGTCATCAGCACCGTGTTCCTCTCGCTCGACACCACGGCTGTGATCGTGACCCCTGTCGTGGTGGTCCTTGCGCAGAGCGTCGGACTTCCGCCGCTGCCGTTCGCGCTCGTCACGGTGTGGCTCGCGAACACGGCATCCCTCGCGCTTCCCGTCTCGAACCTCACGAACCTGCTGGCCGCGCGCGCGATCGGCGATGACCCGTTCGCGTTCCTCGCCCTGAGCTGGGCGCCGACCCTCGTCGGCGTTCTCGTTCCGGTGGCGATCCTCACGGTCGTCCATCGCCGCACGCTGTTCGGCTCCTACCGTCCGCCCGGCGGCGCGGCGGCATCCGATCGCGTGCTGTTCTGGGGAGCAGCCGGCATCCTGCTCGTACTCATGCCCCTGCTCGCTCTGACGCACGATGTGTGGATCCCCGCGACGATCGCGGCTGTGCTGCTCGTCGGGCTGTTCGCGGTGCGGCGACGCCATGTGCTGCGACCCTCGCTCGTGCCCTGGCAGGCGATCGGTCTTGCGACCGCGCTGTTCGTGCTCGTCGAGACCGCTCATGCGAACGGCCTGCTCGCGTTCCTGTCGTCACTGCACACCGATGGTCACGGCCTCGGCGAGATCCTGCGGCTGGCTGCGGTCGGCGCGCTCGCCGCGAACGGCATCAACAACCTGCCCGCCTACCTGGTGCTCGAACCCTCCGCCGGCGACCCGGTCGCGCTGATGGCGCTGCTGATCGGCGTCAACCTCGGACCGCTCATCACGCCGTGGGCCTCGCTCGCGACGCTCCTGTGGCACCACCGGGTGGTGTCGCTGGGGGTCGAGATCCGCTGGTCGCGGCTGATGCTCTGGGGTGCAGCCGTCGCGGTGCCGACCGTCGTGATCGCGACGCTGGCTCTGTCTCTCGTCTCGGGCTGAGTCCGGCGAGCACGGCAGGCATGCCGACGGGGGAGGGGAAAGGGCAGCGACCCAGGTCTAGGGGATCTGGGGAAATCCAGGCGCTGATAGGGGAGTTGCGCCGTCTGTGAGTCGCTGCCCCGCATCTCGACGCTACGCACACCCGCGATAATTCGCTGAAACTTCAGTGCCCGATGTGTAGTGCACCGATGTATTGCAGGCATAAAGTGTGCCCGTGGACGATGTCAGCGCTCCTCTGCCGATCCGGCCGCGGCAGCTCATCCGCGACCAGGTTTTCGCCACGCTCGCCGAGGAGATCATCGACGGGGTGCGTCCGCCCCTCGAAGAGATCCGCGACCAGGACCTTCAGGCCGAGTACGGCATCTCTCGCACACCCATCCGCGAAGCCCTGAACCGCCTCGCCGACCTCGGACTGATCGAGGTCAGCACGAACCGGTTCACGCGAGTCGCTCCGGTCGACCTGAACGCGCAGGCCGAGCGGGTCGAGACCGCGGTCGCCATGATCGGCTACTGCGCGGCGAAGGCCGTGCCGACTTACACCGACGAGCAGGTCGCGGCGATGGAGGCCCACATCACCGGCATCCTCGCCACGGATCTCGCCTGGACCACGAACCGCGAGGGGCTCGCGCTCTGGTACGCGCTGTGGGCCGAGCTCGTGCTGAGCGCCCGCAACCAGACGATGGTCGACATCCTCGACGGCCGCCTCGCGATGCACCTCACGAGGACGGTGCCGGATCAGCCGGTCGCCGACGACCTCGAGGTGTACATGCGCGCCTCGCTCGAGCAGCTGCGCGCGCTGCTGCACGCCCGAGACGGTCAGGGCACACGGGCTCTCATCGAGCAGCTGTTCCTCCGCTCGGTGATCGAACCCCTTCGGGCCGAAGCCACGGCGGAGTGATCATGCCCGACGAGCGCATCGACCGGCTGCTCTCCACCCGATTGCTGGGAGGGTCGGGCGCTGCGGTACCGCTCGTCAGCTCCCGATCGGATGCCGTCGTCGACTCGCTCGCACGATCCATCGAGTCGGGAGAGCTCGGTCCCGGCGATTCGCTCTCGGTCACCGCTCTCGCGCACCGGCTCGACGTCGCCGCGGCGACTGTGCGCTCGGCCCTGATCGCGCTGGATGCCATGCACCTGGTCGAGCATCGTCCGAACCGCGCGTCGGTGGTCGTGACGCCCACGAGCGCCTGGTTCGTCGCGGTCGCCGCGGAGTGCTCCGGCCTGTCGATCGCCGCCGCCGACCTCGGCATCGTCGCGGCGACGGATGCCGAGATCGAGAGCTTCACCGTGAGGGCCGACGAGGTCGCAGCGCTCTGGGCCGAGGAGGGGCAGGATCAGGTCGTCGGCGCCGAAGGGCTCTGGGACCTCCTGCACATGCTCGCCGAGTTCTCGCGCAACCCCTACCTCACCGACCTGCACGCCTCGAAGCGCACGGCGCTGGTGTTCGGCATCCGCTCGCTGAGCCGGTCGCGCAACCCGGCGATGCTGAGGTCCGCCGTCGACGCTCTCGTCACGGCGGCGCGCGAGCGCGACCGCCACGAGGCCGTCGACATCGTGCGCGACCTGTTCATCTTCGTGATCGACGGGGTCACCGAGCTCTGAGCCTGCAGCGCCACTGATTCTCAGTCGTGCCACTCCTCGGCGAGGATGCCGTAGTTCATGCCGTCGAGCCACTCGCCCGAGCGATGCAACGCCGTCTTGCGGCTGAACTCCTCGCGCCGCATGCCGAGCCGCTCCATCAGTCTCCACGACGGCTCGTTGTCGGCGAAGCACCCGGCGTGCACCCGGCGAAGCCCCAGCGGGCCGAAGCAGACGTCGATCACCGCGCGGATGGCCTCGGTCGCATAGCCGCGTCCGGTGTAGCCGGGATCGAGCACCCAGCCGAGCTCTGCCTCGACGCCCTTCGCCTCGTCGGCGACCTCGAGCTGCGCCCACCCGTCACCGATCCTGATCATGACGTCGCCGACGGGCACCGGGGCCTCGCCACTTTCCGGCGGCAGCTCAACGATGTACATCGAGGCCAGGCGATCGGGATCGAGATAGCGCTCGCGGAACGCCTCGATCGTGTCGGGTGCGAGCCCCAGCCAGCGGTTCACCTCGGGCAGGCGTCGCCACTCCCACATCGCGTCGACGTCGGATGCGGTCATCGGGCGGATCTGCAGTCGCTCTGTGCGGACGGGCCAGACGTCGGTGTGTGGCGGGGTGGTCATCGCCTCAGCCTATTCAAGCGCCCGAGCCGTCGATGCGTCCCTTCGACGGGAGGCGCCAACTGACGCACCCGCGTCGCCGCGCTCCGCGACCCAGGCAACGCCGTCAGGCGGCGGTGCCGAGACCCACCTTGCCGACCGAGACCCACCTCGCCGGACGAGACCCACCGCCTGCACGTGGGTATCGTCCGAGAAGTTGGGTCTCGCCGGAAGGTTGGTACTCAGGCCTCAGTTCTCGGGCGGACCCTCGGGCCGGTGCGCGCGACGCCCCTGCACGACCACCGGACGCCCGGCTCGCTCCTGGCCGGGCAACGGCCGCGAGCGGCGACCGTAGATCAGTTCCGACGAATCCAGCAGCCACGGCACGAGCGTGATCGTGACGCCGTGCACGAGCATCAGCTGATTGGCGAGACGGCGGGCGCGACGGTTGTGCAAAAAGGTCTCCCACCAATGCCCCACGATGTACTGCGGCAGGTAGACCGTGACGACGGATGAACCGTGCTTCTCGCGGTACTGCGTGATGAACTGCGAGACCGGCTGCGCGAACGAGCGGTACGGCGACTCGACGATCACGAGCGGGATCGGCACCAGGTGGTCGGCCCAGTCTTTCTGCAGCTGGGCGGCATCGTCGGATGCCACGGCCACATGCACCGCGAGCGTCTTGCCGTGCTTGGCCGCGACCGCGTAGTCGATCGCCTTGACGACCGGCTTCTGCAGCCGGTTGACGAGCACGATGGCGAGGTCGCCCGTCGCACCGAACCTCGTCGTGTCGTCGATCGCGATCTCGTGCTCGACGTCACGGTAGTAGCGCTTGACGCCCATCATCAGGAAGGCGAGCACGGGGATCGCGAAGAACACCAGGTACGCGCCGTGCGTGAACTTCGTGATCGTCACGATCAATAGCACGGTGACGGTCATCGCGGCGCCCACCGAGTTGATGAGCAGGCCGACCTTGGCCGAGCGGCGGTCGGATGCCGAGGCGCCGTCGATTCCCGGCCCGGGGCTCTTCTCGACCGGGCCGCGCAGCACGCGCCGCCAGTGTCGCACCATGCCGATCTGCCCGAGGGAGAACGACACGAACACGCCGATGATGTAGAGCTGGATCAGAGTGGTGAGCTTCGCCTGGAAGATCACCAGCACCGCGATCGCGGCGATGCCGAGCACGATCATGCCGTTCGAGAACACGAGCCGGTCGCCGCGGGTGTTGAGCGACTTGGGGGCGTAGCCGTCGCGCGCGAGCACCGATCCGAGCAGCGGGAAGCCGTTGAAGGCGGTGTTCGCGGCGAGCAGCAGCACGCAGGCCGTCGCGGCCTGGATGATGAAGAACAGGATGCTGCCGCCGCCGAAGGTCGCCGAGGCGATCTGCGCCATGAGGCTCGGCTGCGGGTTCGAGCAGTCGAAGCCGATCAGGTCGCACGGGTTCTCGGCGTAGTGCACACCCGAGATCAGCGCGAGCGCGGTGAGGCCGGCGAACAGGCACGCGGCGATCGAGCCCATGAGCACGAGTGTGGTCTGCGCGTTGCGCACCTTCGGCGTGCGGAACGCCGGCACGCCATTCGACACGGCCTCGACGCCGGTCAGGGCGGAGCATCCGCTCGAGAAGGCACGCAGGATCAGCAGGATGACCGCGGCCTGCCCGAGGTCTTCGGAGTGCACCGCGAACTCGGCGCTCGAGGCGACCGGGGCATCGCCCAGGAAGGTGCGGATCAGGCCCGTCACGATCATGAAGCCGACCGAGCCGATGAACACGTAGGTCGGGATCGCGAACACGAGCGACGCCTCGCGCACGCCGCGCAGATTCACGAGGATGATCAGGATCACGAAGCCGACGGCGAGCTCGACGCGCAGCGGGTCGAGCCCGGGGACCGCGGAGATGATGTTGTCGACACCGGATGCCACCGACACGGCGACCGTCAGCACGTAGTCGACCAGCAGCGCAGCCGCGACGATGACACCGGGGATCTCGCCGAGGTTCTTCGATGCGACCTCGTAGTCGCCGCCGCCCGAGGGGTAGGCCTTGATGAGCTGGCGGTAGCTGAGCACCACGACGATCAGCAGCACGACGACCGCGACAGCGACGAGTGGGGTGAAGGACAGGAAGGTCAGCCCGCCGATGAGCAGGATCATCACGAGCTCCTGCGGTGCATAGGCGACCGAGCTCAGAGCATCCGACGCGAAGATCGGCAGCGCCATCTTCTTGGGGAGCAGCTGATCGTCGACCTGAGCACTCGTCAGCGGGTCGCCGATGAGGATGCGCTTGACGCGGGGCGGGGCGTCCGTGAAGTCACGGGTTTCATCTGACACGTCGGGCGACTTTACGCCTGCACACGCGTCCCTTACGTGATCCTCACGGAATCCCTACGGGCGCTCGGGCGTCCCTAACGCAAACCTCACGGCCCAGCCCCGGTCAGTTCTGGTGCGGGCGCGGCATGTACCACTCCGTGAACTCCGTCGCTCGTCCGTCAGCATCCAGCCGGACGATCCACAGATTCAGATAGTCGCGCTCCGCGGGATACTTCGTGCGTCCCTCGATCACGACGAAACCAGCATCCTCTCGGACGATCCACCACTCGAACGTCCACGTGTCAGGGGCGTCGAGATCCTCGAGCCAGCCGGCGACGATGTCGGCCCGGCCGACGCGAGGTTCGGAATCGGGATTGGTCAGATACTTCGCGTCGTCGCTGAAGAGCGCCGCGATCTGCTGGGGATCGTTCGACCTCCACGCCTCGACGTATGCTGCGGTCCATTTCTCTCCGGGGGTGGTCATGTGCTCCGTTCTAGACCGGGCCTCCGACATCGTCAAGGTGCTCGACTCTCATCGACGATCCACAGCCACTTCCGATCACGGACGGATAACGTCGAAGACATGACGTCCCTTCAGGTCACCGACGACGCGATCCAGCAGACTCGGGAGCTCCGTGACGAGTTCCAGCGCTTCCTGCGCGAATACGAGTTCGGGATGCGCGAGGTCGAGACCAAGATCTCGATCCTGCGTGACGAGTTCACCCACCACCACGCGTACAACCCGATCGAGCACGTGAAGAGCCGGCTCAAGACTCCCGACAGCATCGTCGAGAAGATCGCCCGTAAGGGAATCGTCGAGCCCGACTTCGAGCGCATCCGCTCCGAGATCACCGACATCGCCGGCGTGCGCGTCACGTGCAGCTTCGTCGCCGACGTCTACCGCCTCTTCGACCTGCTCACCGCGCAGGACGACGTGACCGTCGTCACGGTCAAGGACTACATCGCCACGCCGAAGGACAACGGCTACAAGAGCCTGCACGCGATCATCGAGGTGCCCGTGTTCCTGTCGACCGGAGCACTGTCGGTGCCCGTCGAGGTGCAGTTCCGCACGATCGCCATGGACTTCTGGGCCAGCCTCGAGCACAAGATCTACTACAAGTTCTCGAACCAGGTGCCCTCGCACCTCGTCGAGAGCCTGACGGATGCGGCCGAGGCCGCCGCCGAACTCGACAGCCGTATGGAGCGTCTGCACCGCGAGGCCCACGGCGTGCCGCAGCGCCAGCTCGCACCCCCGCCACCCCCGCACGTCGTGCAGGTCTGACGTCGGCTGCCGCCTTCCGCGTTCACGACTCCGCAGAGAAGGGGCGTTCCGGCGGCGGATGTGGGTGCTGCGGCTCCGGTCGACCCGTTCATGCTGAGTTGTGCACGCCTTGTCGACGACACGGTCGGTGTTGCGCGGGGCAGGGGCGGCCTGACACCATCAGCAGGTGGTCAGTACAGCGGAATCCCGGTCTCTTGACGCCGATCAGGCGGTCGATCTCGACGAACTCGCCGGCCTCGACCGTGGTCGGCAGCGCTGCGAATGCGATCACGGCGACGATGAGGCGTATGCGGCGTGCGGTCGCAAGGCCAAGTGGCGCGTGAGCATCGACTGCGATTGCGGCGAGAACCATCCGCGCACGGTGGAGATCCTCTGCTCACGGTGCCTGCGCACGCTGCGTCAGACCCAGGACCAGGATTCGATCACCGCGCGACCTCTCTGAGCGGTCTCCTCCGACCGACTCCGCGAACCCTGATTCCATCCGTTCCGCGTCCCGCTCCGAACAACCCTCGACCACAGCGACGCCGGACCACAGCCGACTCCGGAACAGTGCTGCGGCGAACGAGGAGCAGAGCATGTCACAGCACGCAAAGCCACGCAGCAAGGGACGCCGTTTCTTCTTCTGGGCAGCCCTCGCGGGCCTCATCAGCGGTGCCGTCTTTCTCGCTGCCGCAGAGCTCTTCGCTCTGATCTTCGCCCGATCGGCGAGCCCGATCCTGGCGATCGGCGGGTTCGTGATCGACATCGTGCCGCAGCCGTTCAAGGAGTTCGCGATCGCGACCTTCGGCGAGTACGACAAGATCGCCCTGCTCGCCGGGCTCGGTCTGGCCGTCGTGATCGCGTCGGCGATCGGCGGCATCCTGCAGTTCGTGCGACCACCGCTCGGAGTCGTCGCTCTGGTGATCGCGGGTGCCCTCTCGACCGCAGCCATCGTGACGCGGGCCGGTGTGACGCCGCTCGCCTTCCTTCCTCCCGTGCTCGGCACCATCGCCGGCTCGATCATCATTGTGCTCCTGGTCCGTCGCCTGAGGGCGTGGCGCACGTCGGTCGCGCCGGTCGGCGTTGACCGTGTCGACGACGGAGATGCGGATGCGGATGCTGATGCGCCCGCGATCGCGAAGCCGATCGGGCGTCGACAGTTCTTCCTGCTGGCGGGCATCGCGGGAGCATCCGCCGTGATCGTCGGCGTCGCCTCGCGCGCGGTGAGCATGACGGTGGCGTCTGTCGCGAACATCCGCGAGGCCCTCAAGCTCCCCTCGCCCGGCACGAAGGTCACCGTGCCCCAGGGCGCCGAGCTCGACATCCCGGGCCTCAGCACGCTCTTCACCCCGAACAAGGACTTCTACCGCGTCGACACCGCGCTGACCGTGCCCACGATCGATCCCTCGACCTGGCGCCTGGTGATCGACGGCATGGTCGACCAGCGCGTCGAGATGAGCTTCCAGGACATCCTCGACATGGGCGTCGACGAGTACGCCATCACGCTGACCTGCGTCTCGAACGAGGTCGGCGGCGAGCTCGTGGGCAATGCGATGTGGCTCGGTGTGCCGCTGCGGGACGTGCTCAAGAAGGCGGGCGTGAAATCGGGTGCCGACATGGTGCTGTCGAAGAGCGTCGACGGATACACCGCCAGCACGCCGCTCTCGGCGCTGACCGACGACAACCTCGATGCGATCCTCGCGGTCGGCATGAACGGCGAGCCCCTGCCGCTCGAGCACGGCTTCCCGGTGCGCATGGTGGTCCCCGGCCTGTATGGATACGTGTCGGCGACCAAGTGGCTCACCGAGCTCAAGGTCACCACGTTCGAGAAGGACGAGGCGTACTGGACGCCGCGCGGCTACAGCGCCGAGGCGCCGATCAAGTTCTCGTCGCGCATCGACACCCCCAAGCTCGGATCGGCTGTGGATGCCGGAAAGATTCCGATCGCCGGCGTCGCCTGGGCGCAGTCGGTGGGCATCGAGCGGGTCGAGGTGAAGATCGACGAGGGCGACTGGACCCCCGCGACGCTCTCGACCCCGATCAACGAGGACACCTGGGTGCAGTGGTTCCTCGAGTGGGATGCCACTCCCGGGACGCACTACGTGGCCGTGCGCGCGATCAACAAGAACGGCGATCTGCAGATCGAGGAGCGGGCAGCCATCGCCCCGAACGGATCGTCGGGCTGGCAGCGGTCGCTCGTGCGCGTCAACTGAGCCGTGCGTCGGATCGGGGTGCGCCCTAGGGTGGAGCCATGACGTCGCTGCCCGCCTGTGTGATCACCGTGTCGGATCGATCGTTCGCGGGGGAGCGGGAGGACCGGGGCGGCCCGATCGCCGTGGGCCTGCTGCGGGATGCCGGGTGGCACTGCCCGGATGCCGAGATCATCGCCGACGGCGTCGAGTCCGTCGCGGATGCTCTGCGCAGGGCCGTCGCGCGGGGCGTGCGCCTGATCGTGACCACGGGTGGCACGGGTGTCTCGCCGCGCGACCAGACCCCCGAGGGGACGCTCAAGGTCGTGACGCGTGGGGTGCCGGGCATCGCGGAGGAGCTACGGCGCTCCGGGCTCGCCGACACTCCGCTGTCGATCCTGTCGCGTGGCGTCGCCGGCGTCGTCGACCCGGCGGGCGCGCTGGTCGTGAACCTGCCGGGGTCGACCAGGGCGGTCGCGTCAGGAGTGCCCGTCGTGCTGACCGTGGCGCGACATGTCGTGGACCAGACCGATGGAGGAGACCACTCGTGAACGATGTACGGATCGCTGCGATCTCGGAGCAGAAGCTCGACCTCGACGCGCATCTCGCCGCCGTCGACGACCCCGCGCTGGGGGGAGTCACGACTTTCATCGGTCGCGTGCGCGACAACGACCCCGATGCGCAGACGCCGGTCGTGGGACTCGAGTACAGCGCGCACCCCGACGCCGAGGCGGCGCTGCGGCGCATCGCCGAGAAGGCGGCGGCGGATGCTGTGGGCGACGAGCGCGTGGTCGTCGCGGTGAGCCACCGTGTGGGGCACCTCGACGTCGGCGACGCCGCGGTCGTGATCGCCGTCGCCGCGGAGCACCGCGCCGAGGCGTTCGCGGTGTGCCGTGCGGTCATCGAGGACATCAAGACCGAGCTGCCGGTGTGGAAGCGCCAGCTCGAGTCCGACGGGACGACGGCGTGGAAGGGTATCGGCGGCTGACACCGGCCGCGGCCTTCCGGTCGGCCTTCCGGTTCTGGAAAGCCGCCGGGCGGTGCTCTCAGCCTCCGGCGAAGGGCGGCAGCACGTCGATCAGCTCGGCGCCGCCGAGGGGGCGGTCGTCGTCGCTGCGCACGCCGTCGACCATGACCGCGCAGCGCGGCAGGATGTCGGCCAGGGCCGGGTGCTCGGCCACGACGGCCGCGCGGAGCGCCTCCAGCGTCGTCTCCTCGCGATCCTCCGCGTCGACTCCCGCGGCCTCGGCGGCGGCGGCGAAGTAGCGGATCCGAGTCATAGCGATTCTCCTTCGCGCACCCAGTCGCCGGAGCGTCCGCCCGACTTCGCGACGATGCGCACGTCTTCGATGACCACAGACCGGTCGAGGCCCTTGATCATGTCGACGATCGCGAGAGAGGTCACCGAGACGGCCGTGAGTGCCTCCATCTCGACGCCCGTGCGATCGGCGGTGCCGACGGTCGCCTCGATATGCACGCCGTCGTCGACGATGTCGAGCTCGACGTTCGCGCGGTGCACGCCGATCACGTGGGCGAGGGGCAGCAGCGTCGGCGTCGCCTTGGCGGCCTGGATGCCGGCGATGCGGGCGACCGCGATCACGTCGCCCTTCGGGGCGGTGCCGTCGCGCAGCGCGGCGATGACCTCGGGGCTGCAGCGCACGAAACCGCGAGCGGTGGCGGTGCGGACGGTCGGCTGCTTGGCGGTCACGTCGACCATGTGCGCGTGGCCGGCCGAGTCGAGGTGCGTGAAGCTCATTCGACCAGCATGACATCGATCGCGTCGCCCACGGCGACGGCCTCGACCTCGGCGGGCACGATCGCGAAGGCACGTGCCCGAGCAAGCCCGCCGGCCAGATGCGACCCCGAGCCTCCGGCCGTCGCGGGGCGCACTGTGCGGGCCGCGAGGTCGACGACGGCGGGCAGGTACTGGCGGCGCCCGGGCGGTGTCGTCCAGGCCTCCTCCGCCGTGAAGGATGCGCGGGGGCGATGGATCTCGGAGCGACCCTGCAGGGCCAGCAGCGCGGGCCGCACGAACACCTCGAACGAGACCGCCACACTGACCGGGTTTCCCGGCAGCCCGAACACGAGCGTGCCGGAATCGAGGGCGCCGAAAGCCTGCGGTTTGCCGGGCTGCATCGCGACGCTCGCGAACTCGACCTCGCCGCGACCGTCGAAGGCGCCGCGAACCGGCTCGTATGCTCCGGCGCTGACGCCGCCCGTGAACACGATCACATCGGCGCCGCGTTCGACGGCCGTCTCGGTCACGGCACGCACGGCCGCTGCGTCGTCGGCGACACGGGCGACGAGCACGACCTCGGCATCGGCATCCGCGACGAGCAGCTCGAGCAGCGGACCGTTCGAGTCGGGGATGCGACCACGGCTCGCGGGCTCACCGGGGGCGAGCAGCTCGCTCCCGGTCGAGACCACGGCGACGCGCGGTGCACGGGTGACCGACACGGTGTCGGCGCCCGCGGCGACGGCGGCGGCGAGCTGGAAGGCGCCGAGGCGCTCGCCAGCCCGCACGACGGCATCCCCGGCACGCAGGTCGGCGCCCCGGCGGCGGACGAAGGCTCCCTGCGCCGCCGGGGCCCGCAGTACCCGCACCTCATCGAGCGAGTCGGCGAGGCCGCCCGCGGTGTCTTCGAAGGGCACGATCGCGTCGGCATCCGTCGGGGCCGACGAACCGGTCATGATGCGCGCCGCGTCGCCGGTCCCGAGGGGAGGATCGTCCGACACTCCGGCGGGCAGGTCGGCGATCACGCGCAGGATGACCGGATTCTCGGCGGAGGCCGCGGCGACGTCGGCGAAACGCACTGCGAAGCCGTCCATCGCCGAGTTGTCGAAAAGAGGGATGTCGTGGGCGGCTGTCGCGGCCCGCGCCAGCGTGCGCGAGGCCGCATCGCGAATCGGACGGTCCTCTGCGGGCAGCGACCGCACGGCATCCAGAATTCGCGCGAGCTGCTCCTCGACCGTGCGACGGTTCCCGCCTGCACCGCTCATGCGGGCACCGCTCATGCGGACACCGCCGATCGGATCGCGATCTCGTGCTGTCGCGCCGACAGCCCGTCGATCATGGCGAGGCGCCCGAGCAGCGGGTCACCGGCGCCGGTGATGAGCTTCACGACCTCGCCGGCGAGCATCCCGCCCACCTGCACGCACAGCGCACCCAGCACGCCCACCTGGGCGCAGCTCGGCGGCTCGCCCTCTGTGCCGAGGGGGAACAGGTCTGCGAGCACGACCGGGGCGTGGCCCTCGGGCGGATCCGACCAGAAGACGGTGGCCTGCGCGTGCCACTCCTGCACGGCGCCCCAGACCAGAGGGATGCCGAGCGCCTCCGCCGCGGCCGCGACATCACGACGGGTCGCGAAGGAGTCGCTGGTGTCGACCACGATGTCGGCGCCCGCGAACAGGCGCTCGGCGTTCTCGGAGTCGAGTCGCTCGGCCGCCGTCACGACCTCCGCTCCGGGCGACAGCGCCAGGATCGCGCGCTCCGCGGATGAGGTCTTCGGTCTGCCGATGTCTTCGACGCGGTGCGCGAGCTGACGCTGCAGGTTCGTCAGCTCGACGATGTCGTCGTCGATCACGGTGATGCTGCCGACTCCTGCCGCGGCCAGTGCGAGCAGCGCGGGTGAGCCGAGGCCGCCGGCGCCGACGACGGCGACGTGGGCCGCCGCCAGGCGACGCTGTCCCTCCTCGCCGATGCCGGCGAGCACCGCGTGCCTGGCGGTGCGGACGAGTTCGGCCGGGTCGAGAGCGAGGGCGGGGGCGACGAGCGGCTGCATGGCCCCAGGCTATGCCGGGATGACAGAATTCTCGCGTTCCTGCGGGGATTCTGTCAGACTCCGAGGCATACGGGCGCCCCACCCGGTGGTGTCCGATGACGACTCCACAGGGGGACTTCATGGCCGGCACCGGAGGATCCGCGGCAGATCCGACAGACGAGCGGGAGCCGCAGACGCACGCGCGCACCGTCGCAGAGCAGCGGTCCCAGCAGCTGCGCGAGGTGTCACCGCGGTTCCGGGACGCGCTCGACTCCCGCCATCACGATCGGGTGGGCGCCGACTGGGCGGGCGGGCTTCCCGCGCAGTACGGTGTCGCCCCGCGCATCCGCGTCGGTCGCACCAAGTGGTTCAACCTGCTGTGGCTGATCCCGATCGCGGTCGCGCTCATGATCGCCGGCATCGCCGTGGCTCGGGGCATCATCGACACCCCCGTCGTCCGCGACTTCCTGAGCGACTACCCCGGGGCCACAGCGCTACCGGAGGGCACGCCCGAGGGCTTCCCGCTGTGGATGCGGTGGCAGCACTGGCTCAACGTCTTCTTCATGTTCTTCATGATCCGCTCCGGCCTCAGCATCCTCGCCGATCATCCGCGGCTGTACTGGACCCGGCACTCGACGCCGGGGCGCGAGTGGTTCCGCATGCAGCGCCCCGTGCCCGTCGACGACCCCACGTACACGGCCAAGGGGGACTCGCTCACGCTGCCCGACGGCGTGGGACTGCCCGGGCGACGCCACTCGATCGGCCTCGCGCGGTGGTGGCACCTCAGCATCGATGTGCTCTGGCTGCTCAACGGCATCGTGTTCGTGGTGCTGCTGTTCGTGAGCGGCCACTGGGCGCGCATCGTGCCGACGAGCTGGGACGTGATCCCGAACGCCCTGTCGACGGCGATCCAGTACCTCTCGCTCGAATGGCCGACCGAGAACGGCTGGGTCAATTACAACGCCCTGCAGATGCTGGCCTACTTCATCACGGTCTTCATCGCCGCACCTCTGGCGCTGCTCACCGGTCTGGGAATGTCGCCTGCGCTGTCGACGCGATTCCGCCGCATCAGCCGTGTCTTCAACATCCAGTTCGCGCGCTCCCTGCACTTCCTGGTGCTGTGCTGGTACGTGATGTTCGTCGTGGTGCACGTGGCACTCGTCTTCGCCACCGGGGCGCTGCGCAACCTCAACCACATGTACGCAGGCGACGACACGACCTCGTGGACGGGGTTCTGGATCTTCGTCGCGACGTCGGCGGTGCTGGCCGTCGTCTGGGTCGCGGCGACGCCGTTCACCTACCGGTATCCGAGGGCTGTGCGTCGCATGGGTATGGCGCTGATCGGTCCCGTGCAGCGACTCTTCGAGCACGTCGACTCGAAGCCGGGGGAGTACACCGAGAAGGACATCTCGCCATACTTCTGGTCGAACGGCCGGGTGCCCGACAGCGACGAGTACAGGACGATGCAGGAGGGCGGCTTCCGCGACTATCGGCTGCGCATCGGCGGGCTCGTCGAACAGCCGGTCGCACTGAGCATCGACGACCTTCGCAAGATGGCGCGTCACGATCAGATCACGCAGCACTTCTGCATCCAGGGATGGTCGGGCGTCGCGAAGTGGGGAGGGGTGTCGATGGCATCCGTCCTCGACCTCGTGCGCCCGACGCCCGAGGCGAAGTGGGTCGTCTTCTACTCGTTCGCAGAGGGCGCGGAAGGCGGGCTCTACTACGACGTGCAGGACATCGATCAGATGCGGCACCAGCTGACGATGCTCGCCTACGACATGAACGACGAGCCGCTGACCTTCTCGCACGGGGCGCCGCTGCGGTTGCGCAACGAGGTGCAGCTCGGCTTCAAGATGGTCAAGTGGATCCAGGGGATCGAGTTCGTCGAGAAGTTCGAGGACGTGGGCGGTGGCCTCGGCGGCTACAACAACGACCACGAGTTCTTCGGGTACCGGCAGTCAATCTGATCCATGAGCATCCGCACGGCCATCGCGGCGATGCCGCCCGCGAGCTTCTCGTTCGTGATGGCGACGGGCATCGTCGGCACGGCGTTCACGACCGCGGGGTTCCCCGGCGTCGGCGTCGCCGCCCTGATCCTCGCCTCGGTCGGCTACGTGCTGCTCGTGGTCGCGACGATCGCGCGGGCTGTGATCGCGCCGGTCGCGCTGCGCCGCGATGCGCGCGACCCGGGGCGGGCGTTCGGGTTCTTCACGGTCGTCGCCGCGACCGGGGTCACCGTGACGCTCGCGGCGGCGCTCGGCATCCGGTGGATGCTGCCCGGTGCGGTGGTGGTCGAGGGGCTGCTGTGGCTGCTGCTGATCTACGGGCTCCTGCCCTGGATCGTCACGCATCCGTCGGTGCGACCGCTGCTGCCGACCGTCGACGGCGGCTGGTTCCTGCTCGTCGTCGCCACGCAGTCGCTGTCGGTGCTGACGAGTACTGCGGCCGGCGACCACCATCTGCTCTCGCTTGCAGCGCTCGGTCTCTGGGGTGTCGGGGTGGTGGTCTACCTGCTGCTCATGGCTGTCGTCGTGGTGCGACTGCTGTCGGACGCCGATGGAGCATCCGATGTCGCGCCCACCGCGTGGGTGCTGACGGGCGCGACGGCGATCTCGGTGCTCGCCGCGAGCCGCGTGCTGACGGCCCCGACGCCGGCGCTGCCCGAGGCCGAGGGAGCGGTGACCGTGATCGCGATCGTGCTGTGGTCGTTCGGCACCTTCCTGATCCCGTTCCTCGTCGGCCTCGGCATCCGTGACCTGGTGCGTCGACCGGCGGCCCGGCGCTTCACGGTCGGATGGTGGAGCATCGTGTTCCCCATCGGCATGTATGCGACGGCGACGCTCTCGTTCGGCGTCGCGGTCGGGGTCGCCGAGTTCGAGACCGTCGGCACGATCGCCGTATGGTTCGGGGGGCTCACGTGGCTGCTGGTGGCGACACTGGGGGTCGTGCGGCTCGTGGCACCATCCAGGAAATCCGCTTCTGCGGATTGATGATCGCCGAAGCTCCGCATCTGCGGTAGTGTTCCCTCATGCAGAGCTTTCGCATATCCCGTGCCGCCCAATTGCTCGGGGTGAGCGACGACACCGTCCGTCGCTGGGTCGACCAGGGTGTGCTCCCCACGACCGATGCCGTCCCGGCCGAGATCCCCGGAGACGCTCTCGCCGCCCGTGCTGTGGAACTCGCCGAGGAGGCGCAGGAGTCGAATCACGCGCTCTCGAGCGCCCGCAACCGCTTCGTCGGCATCGTCACCCGCGTGCAGATCGACGGAGTGATGGCGCAGGTCGACCTGCAGTCCGGCCCCCACCGCGTCGTCTCGCTGATGTCGGCCGAGGCCGCCCGCGAGCTGCAGCTCGAGGTGGGCTCGCTCGCCACCGCATCCGTCAAGGCGACCAACGTCGTCGTCGAAGTGCCGAAAGACTGACCCATGAACCGCACTCTCCGCCGCACCGTCACGATCGCTCTGGCCGCCGCGGCGCTCGCCCTCACCGGGTGCGCTTCCGGAGCGGAGCCGCCGGCGCCGACCGCCACCGACGATGCAGCCGAGAGTTCTCTGAGCGGTGAGCTCACGGTGTACGCGGCAGCCTCGCTCTCGACGGCCTTCGACGAGATCGGCGACGCCTTCACCGAGGCGAACCCCGACGTGGAGGTCAGCGTCGTGTACGACGGATCGTCGACCCTGGTCACGCAGCTGCTCGAGGGCGCCCCGGCCGATGTGTTCGCCTCAGCCGATGAGGCGAACATGAAGAAGCTCGAGGATGCCGCGGTCGACCCGACCCTGTTCGCCTCCAACACTCTCGTGATCGCCGTGCCCGCAGACAACCCGGGCGGCGTGAAGACCCTCGACGACCTGGCCGACGTCACCACGGTGCTGTGCGCCCCCGAGGTGCCGTGCGGTGCGGCATCCGCCACGCTGCTCTCGAACGCGGGCGTCACGGTCGATGCGGCGAGCCTCGAGCAGAACGTGACCGCTGTGCTGACCAAGGTCGCCGCCTCCGAGGCGGACGCCGGACTGGTGTACGCCACCGATGTGATCGGTCGGGACGACGTCGAGCTGATCGTGCCCGACGGCGCTGATGAAGTCGTCAACCACTATCCGATCGCCGCGCTGGCGGAGGCTCCGAACTCTGCGGCCGCCGAGGCGTTCGTCGCCTTCGTGCTCTCGGACGAGGGCCAGCAGATCCTCGCCGACCTCGGCTTCGGGGCGCCGTGAGTGCGGCCGGAGCACGCGGATACGCGCCGCGCGCACTGGCCATCCCCGCCCTGATCGGCCTCGCGTTCCTCGTCCTCCCGCTGGCGGCACTGGTCGCCCGCGTCGAGTGGTCGACGTTCATCGCCGATGTGACGTCGGAGGCCGCACGATCGGCGCTGCTGCTCTCGCTCGGCACGGGGCTCATCGCCACGCTGCTGTGCATCGTGATCGGCGTGCCGCTGGCGCTGACCATTGCTCGTTCAGGGCCGCGTCTCGCAGCCGTGCTGCGCGCGGCGGTCACGGTTCCGCTCGTGCTTCCGCCCATGGTCGGCGGCGTCGCCCTGCTCTACCTCTTCGGGCGGGCTGGGTGGTTCGGCGGACTCGGCCTCTCGTTCAGCACCCCGGCGGTCATCCTCGCGCAGACCTTCGTGGCGCTGCCGTTCCTGGTGCTGGCGGTCGAGGGTGCGGTGCGCACCTCGGGGGTCGAGTACGAGCGCACCGCCGCCGCGCTCGGTGCGGGGCGCTGGACGATCCTGCGCCGCGTCACCCTGCCACTGGCCGCCCCCGGGATCGTGGCCGGCGTAGTGCTGTGCTTCGCCCGCGCGATCGGCGAGTTCGGGGCCACGGCGCTCTTCGCCGGCAACCGCCCCGGCGTCACGCAGACCATGCCCCTGGCGATCTACACCGCTTTCAACGGAGCTGGGGTCACCCAGGGCGCCGCGGTCGCCCTCGCCCTGCTGCTGCTCGCCACCGCGATCCTCGTGCTGCTCCTCGTGCGCGGGTGGCGTCCGGGGGCTGCGCGATGAGCGCCGTCGAGGGCCTGCGCGCCCGGGTGGTCGTGCCTCGGGAGCACTTCACGGTCGATGTCTCGCTGCAGGTGCGGGCGGGGGAGACGGTCGCGGTGATGGGGCCGAGCGGTGCGGGCAAGTCGACGCTGCTGCAGGCCCTCGCCGGACTCGAGCCGCTGGGCGGGGGCGAGATCGCCGTCGAGGGGCGGGTCGTCGACCGGGTCGCGAAGCCGCGGGTGCGCACCGAGCCATTGCGCCGCGGTGTCGTGCTGCTGGGCCAGAAGCCGCGGCTGTTCCCCCATCTGTCGGTGCGCGAGAACGTGGCGTTCGGTCCGCGCGCGGCCGGCGTCGAGGCTCGTGCGGCGCGAGTCGGCGCCGACGACTGGCTCGCGCGCGTCGGGCTCCCGGGCTCGGGAGAGCGGATGCCGCACGAGCTCTCCGGGGGAGAGCAGCAGCGCGTCGCGGTCGCTCGTGCGCTCGCCGCATCCCCTCGCGTCGTGCTGCTCGACGAACCGCTCGTGGCCCTCGATCCCGAGACAGCCCGCGACATCAGGCGGATGCTGCGCGACCAGCTCGTCTCGACCACGACCGTCGCCGTCACACACGATGCCGCGGATGCCGTCGCGCTCGCCGACCAGTTGATCGTCGTCGAGGCTGGTCGCGTGACGCAGGAGGGGCCGGTGCGCGAGGTGCTCGCCGCCCCGGCATCCGGTTTCGTGGCCTCGATCGCCGGGGTGAATCGCCTGGTGGGTGTGGCGAGCGGAGGCGCGTGGCGCAGCGGTGAGGTGCTGCTGACGAGCGCCGATCCGGCGTCGCGTGCGCTCGCTGCGACAGACGGGGCAGCGCTCGCCGCGATCTTCCGTCCGGGGGACGTGCAGGTCGTCGATGCGGGCGCGGAGTCATGCCCGGCGGTGGTGACGCGCATCGAGCCCACACTGGCAGGCGTGCGCGTGCACACCGATGCGGGGGCGGTCGATCTGTCGCTGAACTCCTCGTCGGGGCTGGTCGTCGGCGACCGGATTCGGCTGCGGGTGGACCCGGCGCTGGTGCGATTCGTCGCGGCCTGAGAGTGTCGGTCGCCGGTGAGCGGCTCCGTCGATCGGTGAACGCTTCTGCGTCGACCACATCACGGTCTTCCAGTTCAACGACATCTATCCGGTCCCGCATCCCGGCGATGTGCTGGCCCTCCGAGTCGACGAATCGGTGCTGTTCCCCGTCGATCCGATCGACGAATCGTGACCGCGACGCGCATCAGTCCGGTCGGTGCGCGCGGTCGGTGACGCGTCGGCCGCGGACGGAGAGTCCCAGAGCCAGACCGCCGAGCAGAAGCTGCGCGATCGTGACGGATGCAGAGAGGCTGAGCGCCGGCAGGGGGTCGGGGTGGAGGATGACGGCGTGCCAGAAGCGAGCGAAGAGCGCCGCGACGATGAGCGCGGGCGCGAAGCGCCACAGTCCGGGCAGAGTGCCCTTCACGGCGAGGACGATCACGGCGACCGCCAGGAGCACGGGATCGACCACCGGGAACAGGACCAGTCCATAGCCGAGGAACTCGTTGAGATCGAGGCCGAGGAGGGAGATCCACGCGCCGTATGCGTGGCTGATGCCGAAGCCGATCAGCGCGGCCTTCCCCACGATGCTCCGTCCCATGACGCCGTCGCCACCCACCCCGAGGGCGAGCACGATCAGCGCTGCAAGGAGCAGCGTCGGCGCTACCGCGTGCAGCATGCTCGACCCCCGCAATTCCCACGTCATCAGGGGGGAGAGCGCGGTCACCACCAGAGAGGTGGCCGCGGACGCGAGCATCAGCGTGCCGCCCCACAGCAGCGTCCGACGGGGAAGCATGTCCCGACTCTCGCTCTGCGGTGTCTCGCTCACCCTCGTCCTCTCATCGACTCCGGCCATGATCGATGCCGTTTCCGAGCATGGCAATATGCCGGGGATTCGGGGGAGAGCAGCAGCGGGTGGCCGTGGCGCGCGCTCGCCGCATCCCCTCGCGTCGTGCTGCTCGACGAGCCGCTCGTGGCCCTCGATCCCGAGACGGTTGCCGACATCAGGCGGGTGCTGCGCGACCAGCTCGTCTCGATCACCACCGTCGCGGTCACGCACGATGCCGCGGATGCCGTCGCGCTTGCCGACCGGTTGCTCGAGCACCGAAATCTTTGCCAGCAGCGCTACATACCGGCATACGTCGTAGGGTGCATCGTCTCCATCGAGGGACTGTACTGATGTGTTCAGTGGCGCACGAGCTGATGAGGCTGGGTCGCGAGAGTCCTGTCCCCCGAATGGCCTACAGACGATCTCGCGGTGGATGCGGAGGATGAAGGCTCGTTGCCGTCAGCGTCTCATTCGACGTGGTCGATAAGACCAGAACTCGTCTCCGAACGGTAGCGGTGGCACCGTGGGAGGGTCTTGCACCAGCGTCTGTGTGAGGAAAGGAGATGGTGACGATGTCAGACACTTCGAGAGGGGCGACAGTGGGGGACACGATTGCAGCCCGCGGACTCGTCCGCCAAGACGAACACGACTCGTGGTTGATTCCGGTGGTCTCACCATCACCCGAGATCCGCCTTGCTATGGACGATGCCAGGATTCACCTGGAAGCATCTTCAGATCTCGATCGCTTGACCCACGGGTACGTCGAGGTGCGAGGAGTGTGGGTTCGCGAGGGAGCAGTCGCGGTCCGGGACATCATTCCGGTAGCTGAGGACGCCGCAGTCCTTGCGCCGCCGCCGTCATTGGGTACGCAGGCTCTTGTGACTTTACCTTCTGCTGCTGGCAGCCGGGCAGGGATCGATCTCTCCGTCGCTCGGTCGGTTGCTGGAGAGCTGGTCGAGAAAGAAGCAGCATTGCATTTCGTCGTGGTGGACGACGCCGAGCATTTCGCAGTCGTTGTCGCGGCCACTGATGTCGAGCGCGTCGAGTCTGAGCTGGGGCCGCTTCTGGGCCCTCACCTCGTCGTTGTCCACTCACAGAACACCCCGGCCATGCTCCGACGCGCGGACGAAATTCTCGCCAATGAGGAACGGGACAAAAACCTGCTCCTGGCGGGAGAGGAGATGAGTCCGAATGGTGACTACCGCGTCGTCGGAATCGTCAAACACTGGACATCGGCGCTGAGTACGGCGCCTGCAAGCGCGCTCGAGGTGCGGGCGTGGATCCACCCATATGAATCAGATTCTTCGACCCCAGCTCTTCTGGCTTTGACGGCCCCGCAGCGACCGCAGCAGTAGACGGCGTCGCCGACTGGTGCGAGGCGAGGATCACGCTTGGACGAGTGGAAACCGTTGAGCACCCGCACTGAAGGTTCGCGACCTGGCAATATGCCGGTTGTCGTGCCTGCATGGGCCCCGGCGCCGGAGGCGCGGGTAGTCTCGGAACATGTCGGGGAGAGGGAACGAGCGATGACGGCTGTGCCGGTCGTGATCGGGATGCGGGCGCCGAGCGCCGCGGTCCTCGACGCCGCCGCGCCCGCGTCGCAGGGACTCGTCGACACCCACGGTCGCGTGCACCGCGACCTACGGATCTCGCTGACGGACCGCTGCTCGCTGCGCTGCACCTACTGCATGCCCGAGCAGGGCAACGAATGGCTCGCTCGCACGAGCATCCTGTCGACCGACGAGATCGTCGAGGTGGCACAGGTCGCCGCATCGCTCGGCATCCGCACCTTCCGGCTCACGGGCGGCGAACCGCTGCTGCGCGCCGACATCGTCGACGTCGTTCGCCGGGTCTCCGCGATCCAGGGCGAGGACGGCCCCGTCGAGGTCGCAATGACCACGAACGGCATCACGCTCGCGAAGCACCTGCCCGCGCTGATCGACGCGGGCCTCACGCGGCTGAACATCAGCATCGACACGGTCGACCGTCAGCGCTTCGCCGACCTCACCCGCCGCGACCGCATCGACGACGTGTTCGAGGGCATCGCGGCAGCGGCGGCATCCGAACTGCGCCCGCTCAAGCTCAACACCGTCGCCATGCGCGGAGTGAACGACGACGAGCTGCCCGACCTGGTCGCCTTCGCGATGGAGGTCGGCGCACAGCTGCGCTTCATCGAGCAGATGCCGCTCGACGCCGGCCACACGTGGGACCGCGCCTCGATGGTCACGCGCGAGGAGATCCTCGAGAAGCTCGGTGCGCGGTGGAACCTCGAGCCCGTTCCCGGTCGTGGAGGAGCACCGGCCGAGAAGTGGCGCATCGACGGCGGACCCCACGAGGTCGGCGTCATCGCCTCGGTCACCGCCCCCTTCTGCGGCGCGTGCGACCGACTGCGCCTGACCGCCGACGGCCAGCTGCGCAACTGCCTGTTCTCGAACGCCGAGTACGACCTGATCGACGTGCTTCGTGGTGACGAGGCATCCGATGCGGATCACCGTGCCGAGGGAATCGGCGCCATGCTGCGCTCGTGCGTGCACGGCAAGCTGCCGGGCCACGCCATCAACGACCCGTCGTTCCTGCAGCCCGCCCGCGGCATGAACGCCATCGGCGGCTGAGCTCGCTCGTTTCCCGTTCACGACTCAGCAGAGAACGTGCGTTCCGCGTGCTCAGGGCGTATTTCCGACGGGGTACCGTCAGTCCGTGCTGAATTATGAACGGCATGAGGTTGCCTCGTCGCGGCCTCACTCCGGCGGCCGAGTCGCGCTGTCGGGCACGCAGCAGCATGCGGCTGCGCGACTTCCTGTTCACAATTCAGCAGAGAACGTGCGTTCCGCGGGCTCAGGGTGCGAATCCGGCACGGTCCTGGCCGCTCGTGCTGAATTGTGAACGGCGAGTAGCCGCCTCAGCCGAGGAACTCCCGCGCGGCCGTCGACAGCGCGGTGACGCCGACCTCGATGGTCGGGTGGATCACGGGCGCGAAGAACGGCGAGTGGTTCGTGGGGATGTCCTTGTCGAGTGTCCCCGCGGCGGCCGACGCCGCAAAGGTCGCCGGATCCACCCCTCCCCAGAACCAGAACACGAGCGGGGCTCCGGTGTCGCGGGCGAACCACGAGACGTCCTCGCTGCCGGTGAACATGCCGGGGTCGATCACCGACGCCTCACCGAGTGCGCGCTGCAGCGCCGACGTGACGCGTGCCGTGGCATCCGCATCGTTGATCGTGGGCGGCAGGGTGTGGTCGGTGCGGATCTCGGGTTCGCGCTCGGCGCCGGATGCCGCTGCCTCGGCGCGCACGATGCGCTCGACGCTCGCGAGCACCTTGTCGCGCATCTCGTCGTTCGGGTAGCGCAGGCTGAGCTCGAGCTTCGCCTCGGCGGGGATGATGTTGTTCTTGAGGCCGGCGTGGATCGAGCCCACCGTCACCACGGCGACGTCGCGCGGGTCGACCTCGCGAGAGGCGATGGTCTGCAGGCGCATGACGGTCGCCGCAGCCATGACCACCGGGTCGATCGTCGAGTGCGGGCGCGAGCCGTGTCCGCCGCGGCCGTGAAGGGTGACGGTCAGGCCGTCGGATGCCGCCATCTGCGTACCGGGTCGCACGCCGATCGTGCCGGCGGGAAGCGGGGTCACGTGCTGTCCGAGCACGATGTCGGGGTGCGGCACGAGGTCGCGCAGTCCGTCGTCGAGCATCGCGCGGGATCCGGCGCCGTACTCCTCGGCGGGCTGAATGAGCACGACCACGGTGCCCGACCAGTCGGCCTTCTCGGCGACGAGCTTCTCGACCGCGCCGATCATCGCGGTGACGTGCATGTCGTGTCCGCACGCGTGCATGACGGGCACGGTGGTGCCTGAGGGGTCGATGCCGGTCGCGGTGCTCGCGTATGCGAGGCCGGTCTCCTCGCCGACGGGCAGGGCGTCCATGTCGGCGCGCACCCAGACGACGGGACCGTCGCCGTTCTCGAGCACCCCGACCACGCCGGTGACGCCGACGCCCTCGTGCACCTCGAGCCCCAGATCGCGCAGATGCCCGGCGGCGATGCCGGCGGTGCGGGTCTCCTGGAACGAGAGCTCGGGGTGCTGGTGCAGGTCGATGTAGAGCGCTTCGAGGTCGATCGTCATGGCCCCGAGCCTAGTCGCGGCGGTAGGACTCCAGTGCGGGCCCGGGGTGCAGCACGCCGTTCACGATCGCGCGGATCGCGAACTCGCTGGCCTCGCCCAGGTCGATCACGTCGCGGTGCAGCAGCCACTGCAGCTGCAGGCCGTCCATCACGGCGAGGATGCTGGCGGCGGCGGTCGCGACCGTCTCGGGCTCGGTCACACCCTCCTGCGCGCACAGCAGATGGAACGCGTCGGTGACCTCGCGGCGCAGGGTCGTGTAGCGGTCTTCGAAGTACTCGCGGCCGGGGTGGTTGTCGGTCACGGATTCCGACGACAGCACGGTGTAGGCCTGCACGATGCCGGGGCGACGCTCGTTCGCGATCGCGGTGCGCACGAGGTGCAGGAACAGCTCGGGGCCGCCCGGGATGTGCTTCTCGGCGAGGTTCGCCACGTCGGCCTGGTCGCGGTAGGCGAGCACCTCGAGCAGCAGCTTCTGCTTCGAACCGAAATGGTGCAGCACTCCCGCGTGGGTGATGCCGACCTGCTCGGCGACGTCGGCGAGCGTGCCGTTGGTCGACCCCTTGTTGCCGAAGATCTCGACGGCCGCTTTGAGGATCTGCTCCCGCTTCTCGCGGGTGGCAGGGCGGACGGACGTGTGGGCGACAGCATCCTTCGACATGGTCCATCCTCTTCTGCACCGAATCCTGCACTGGATCGTACTTGCAACTCTACTTACTGGCGGGTAACCTCGCATCAGCTTACTTTCTCGCCAGTAAGCAAATAGGCGTCGGATGCTCGTCAGCCGGCGCTCACACAGCACAAAGACCCGTGCCCAAGGAGAAGCAATGAAGCTCAGAAAGTCCCTCATCGCCTTCGCGGCGATCTCCGCCCTCAGCGTCTCGGCCCTCGCCGGCTGTGCAGCCGGAGGATCGGGCGACGGTGACGCCGGTGCCGGCGGCGCAGCCCTCACGATCGCCAAGCCCGACGGAGCGATCACCACCGAGTCGAACAACCCGTACGTCGGCGACTCGTCGGCCTCGAAGTACGGCTACGCCAAGGTCATCTTCGAGACGCTCGGCCTCGTGAACCAGACCGGCGACCGTGAGGTCACCCCCTGGCTCGCCGAGAGCATCGAGTGGAACGACGACTACACCGCCGTCACGGTCGTGCCCCGCAAGGACGTCACGTGGAGCGACGGCGAGCCGTTCACCGCCGAGGACATCGTCTTCACCTATGAGCTCGTCTCGACGCCCGAGCTCGACACCGCCGGCCTCAAGTTCGAGGGTGCGACCGTCGAGGGCGACGCCGTCACACTGACCTTCGGAGAGTCGAAGTACGTCAACCAGGCCCGCGTGCTGCACGTGCCGATCGTGCCGAAGCACATCTGGGAGAACCTCGACGAGCCCGCCACCGACCCGGTCAAGGGCGACGACCTCGTCGGCACCGGCCCCTACGCCCTCTCGAACTGGTCGACCGAGTCGGTCACCCTCGAGGCTCGCGACGACTACTGGGGCGGCGACCTCGCGGTTCCCGAGTTGCACTACGTCTCGTACGGAGACAACACGGCCCTCACCACCGCGCTCGCTCAGGGCGAGGCCGACTGGGCTCAGGCATTCATCCCGCAGATCCAGGAGCAGTTCCTCGACGCCGACCCCGAGCACAACAAGTACTTCGTGGCACCGACCACCGGGTCCGCCACGCTGTTCATGAACCTGCAGGAGAAGCCGTTCGACGACGTCGCGTTCCGTCAGGCGCTGGCCTGGGTCATCGACCGCGACGCCTACGTCGACATCGCCCGTGAGGGTGCGAGCGAGCCGGTCTGGTCGGTGACCGGACTCTCGTCGATCCTCGAGGACGAGATCCAGCCCGCGTTCCAGGGCCAGGAGTACTCGGTCGACGCCGAGAAGGCGCGCGACCTGCTCGAGAGCGCCGGCTACACGTGGAAGGACGACGCGCTGATCGACCCCGACGGCACGCCCGTCTCGTTCACGCTCTCGGTTCCCTCCGGCTGGAGCGACTGGAACACCGCGCAGGAGCTCATCGCCGAAGACGTCACCGAGGCGATCGGCGCCGAGGTCAAGATCGACATGCCCGACTGGGGTGGCTGGGCAGGGCCCCGTGACGAGGGCACGTTCTCGGCGATCATCCACTGGCTCGAAGACAGCGGCACGGCATACGGCCTGTACACGTCGACCATGGACCCGCGGTGGATCTCGCCCGAGGGCATCGCAGGGTTCAACTTCGGCCGATTCGACGACCCGGCAGCCACCGAGGCGCTGAACGCCTACGCCAACGCGTCGTCCGACGACGTGCGCACGTCGGCGATCACGACGCTCGAGCAGATCTTCGTCGACCAGGTGCCGGCGATCCCGCTCGGTGCACACCCGCTGCTCGGTCAGTACAACACCCGCAACTACGTGGGGTGGCCCTCGGAGGAGGACCCCTACGCCTCGGGTGACCCGACGCAGCAGAACATCGTGATGATCCTCACGAAGCTGAAGCCGGCCGAGTAGGCGCACTTCGACAGGCTCAGTGGCCCAGAGGCCGGCCTCGTGGTCAGATCTCCTGGGTCCCTGAGCCTGTCGAAGGGCTCGCACCTGGTGGCAGCTCCCCTGGGTCCCTGAGCCTGTCGAAGGCCTCGCACCTGGTGGGCAGGTCCCCTGGTCCCTGAGCCTGTCGAAGGGCTCCCACCTCCCGACCGACGAAGGACATTCCATGACAGACACCCTCCTCAGCGTGCGCGACTTCTCGGTCGTGTACGACGTCGATCCGCCCGTCGAGGCGGTGAAGAACGTGACGCTCGAACTGCAGCGCGGCGAGATCCTCGGCCTCGCCGGAGAGAGCGGATGCGGCAAGACGACACTCGCCTACGGAGTGCAGCGCTTGCTTCGGGCACCCGCCGTGATCGCCGGCGGCAGTGTGACGTTCCACGATGCATCCGGTGTCGACGTCGACATCAAGGCCCTCGACGTCGAGGCGATGCAGAAGTTCCGCTGGGACAAGGTCTCAATGGTGTTCCAGGGCGCGATGAACGCGCTCAACCCGGTGGCCACGATCGGGTCGCAACTCGAGGACGTCTTCGAGATCCACCGGCCCGACATGACCCGCCGGCAGCGTCGCGCTGAAGCCGAGGAGCTGCTCGAGATCGTCAAGGTCGGTCGGCAGCGCACTCGCTCGTTCCCGCATGAGCTGTCGGGCGGCATGCGCCAGCGTGTGATGATCGCGATGGCGCTCGCCCTGCGGCCCCAGCTGATGGTCATGGACGAGCCGACCACCGCGCTCGACGTGCTCGTGCAGCGCGAGATCCTCAAGCAGATCTCGCAACTGCGCCACGAGTTCGGCTTCTCGGTGATCTTCATCACCCATGACCTCCCCCTGCTGCTCGAGATCAGCGACCGCATCGCGATCATGCGTCAGGGCGAGATCGTCGAGCTCGCCTCGGCCGAGCAGATCTGGACGAATCCGCAGAACGACTACACGAAGACGCTGCTGTCGTCGTTCCCCCGTCTCACCGGTGCACGAGGAGTGCTGACCCGATGACCACTCTCGAGTTCACGAACGTCACCAAGATCTACAACGTCCGAGGCGCCGGACGGCTCAAGGCCCTCGACGACGTCAGCTTCACGCTCGAGTCGGGCCAGACCATCGGCCTTGTCGGTCAGTCCGGCAGCGGCAAGTCGACGATCGCCAAGATCCTCACCCAGCTCGAGACGCCCTCATCGGGTGAGGTTCTTCTCGACGGCAAGCCCATCCCGCGTCGGGGCAAGGGCCTGCGCACCTACCGTCAGCAGCTGCGGATGGTGTTCCAGGACCCGTTCGCCTCGCTCAATCCGTACCACTCGATCAGGTACCACCTCGAGCGGCCGATCCGCCTCGACGACGTCGTGCCGAAGAAAGAGACCGAGGCCGAGGTGCGTCGCCTGCTCGCGCGCGTGCGGCTCGACGCGGATGCCGTGATCGACCGCCGCCCGCACGAGCTGTCGGGTGGCCAGCGGCAGCGTGTGGCGATCGCCCGCGCCCTGGCCTCGCGACCCGCTCTCCTCGTCGCCGACGAGCCGGTGTCGATGCTCGACGTGTCGATCCGCCTCGGTGTGCTGAACCTGCTCGCCGATCTGCAGCGCGAAGAGGGCCTCGGAGTGCTCTACATCACCCACGACCTGGCCACCGCCCGTCACTTCAGCGACAGGATCATGGTGCTCAACCAGGGGCGAGTCGTCGAGTTCGGCGACGCGGACGACGTCATCCTCAACCCGAAGGACCCTTACACGCGCGAACTGCGAGCGGCGTCTCCCGACCCCGACAAGCACTTCGCGACGGCCGGCTCGCACGGAGGTGCACAGTGACCACCGCATCCCCCCAGCTTCCGCTGGTCGACGACGAGAACCGCGACGCGCTCGAGGTCGGCACCACAGCCACCGCCGCGCAGAAGGGGCGCAAGGTCGTGCCGTGGCGCTTCTTCGCCGGACGCGCCGGCTTCTATCTGTTCACACTGTGGGCGGCCATCACGATCAACTTCTTCCTGCCGCGGTTCATGAAGGGCGATGCGGTCAGCTCGTACCTCGCCCGCAACCGCAACATCAGCCCCGAGGCGGCCGATTCGCTGCGCATCCTGCTCGGCATCGACTCCGACAAGTCGATGTGGCAGCAGTACATCGACTACTGGGCGATGCTGTTCCGCGGCGACCTGGGCATCTCGACCCTGCACGGCCTGCGTCCGGTGGGCGAGGTGCTGGCATCCGCTCTGCCCTGGACCCTCGGCCTGGTCGGTCTCGCGACGATCATCTCGTTCGTGCTGGGCACGGTCGGTGGCGCGATCGTCGGCTGGAAGCGCGGCAGCCGACTCGACGCGCTCATCCCGATCACCACGTTCTTCAACACCATCCCGTACTTCTGGCTCGGCCTCATCGCCATCGCGATCTTCTCGTCGACGCTGAAGTGGTTCCCGTCGTCGCACGCCTACGACAAGGGACAATCGCCCGAGTGGAGCCTCGACTTCATCGGGCAGGTCATCATGCACGGCACCCTGCCCGCCGTCACGATCATCATCGCCTCGCTCGGCGGCTGGATGCTGGGCATGCGCAACATGATGCTCACGGTGCTCGACGAGGACTACATCACGGTCGCGCAAGCCAAGGGCATGCCGAACAGGCGGGTGCTGTGGGCGTATGCCGCCCGCAACGCGGTGCTGCCGCAGATTCAGAGCTTCGCGCTGTCGATCGGCTTCATCGTGGGCGGAACGATCGTCATGGAGATGGTCTTCAGCTACCCGGGCGTCGGCAAGCTGCTGCTCGACGCCACCAACGCGAAGGACTTCGCTCTGATGCAGGGAGTGTTCCTCGTGATCACGCTGTCGGTGCTGGTCGCCAACATCCTGGCGGACATCGTCTACGCATACCTCGACCCGCGCACGCGCCAGACGGAGGCCTGACATGAGCGTTCCCACTTCGACCGACACCACGGCTCCCGACGGCAGCACGATCGCCACCGGGATGCCCGAGACCGCGACGTTCCGCACGGCGGGCGATGCGACGCCTGCCCGCAAGACCTTCTGGTCGCAGCTCACGCAGTCCTTCGCGATGTTCCGCAACCCGAAGTCGATCGCCGGGCTGATCATCCTCGGGGTGTTCGTGCTGATCGCGATCTTCGCCCCGCTGCTCGCGCCCTACGGCCCCACCCAGAAGGACCGCACGGCGCTCCGCCAGCCGCCGTCGCTCGACCACTGGCTCGGCACCACCCACATGGGTGAGGACGTGCTGAGCCAGCTCATCTTCGGCACGCGCGGCGTCGTCGTCGTCGGCTTCCTCTCGGCGATCATCGCCACGATCATCGCCATCACGATCGGCGTCATCGCCGGCTACGTGCGTGGCTGGAAGAGCGAGTCGCTCTCGGCGCTCACGAACGTGTTCCTCGTGATTCCCGGCATCCCGCTGATCATCATCGTGGCCTCGCAGTTCGAGAATCCGCCTCTGATCGTGATCGCTGCGGTGCTGGGACTCACGGGCTGGGCGTGGGGTGCGCGCGTGCTGCGGGCTCAGACCATGTCGCTGCGCAACCGCGACTTCATCCAGGCCGCCCGAGCCAACGGTGAACCGCTGCACCGCATCATCACGGTCGAGATGCTGCCGAACCTCATGGCGCTGATCGCGTCGAGCTTCGTCGGCACCGTCACAGCGGCGATCCTCGGCCTCACGACCCTCGCCTTCATCGGTGTGATCCCGGTGAGCAACCTCAACTGGGGCACGATCCTGTTCTGGGCGCAGCAGAACGGCGCGTTCCCTCGGCTGTGGTGGTGGTACGTGCCCGCAGGCCTCTGCATCGCGATCATCGGTGTCGCCCTGTCGCTCATCAACTTCGGCATCGACGAGTATGTCAACCCGAGGCTGCGGTCTGCGGGCGAGCGCGCCCGTGCGATGAAGAAGAAGGGCCTCAATGTGAACGACCCGGTGACGGCGGTGCGCAGCGTGCCGACGACCGGCTCGGGTACCGTGCAGAGCGCGGCGACAGCGACGACGACCCAGACGAAGACCGATACGAAGACACAGAACGCCGAGTGATGACCTCTCAGACCCTGACCGAATCCCTGCCGTACCTCGACCCCGAACTGCCGATCGCGGCACGCGTCGCCGACCTCATCGACCGCATGACGGTCGAGGAGAAGATCGGGCAGATGCTGCAGCTCGATGCCCGCGACGACCTCGACGACCACGTGCTCGGCACGCACGTCGGCTCGATCCTGCACACCTCGCCCGAGCGCATCCTGCGGGCGAACGAACTGACCTCGCAGACCAGGCTGCGCATCCCGCTGCTCGTCGGCGAGGACTGCATCCACGGCCACTCGTTCTGGCCCGGAGCCACGATCTACCCGACCCAGCTCGGCATGGCGGCGACGTGGGATGCCGAGCTCGTCGAGAAGGTCGCGAGGGCGACCGCGGTCGAGGTCGCGGCGACCGGCATCCATTGGACCTTCTCGCCCGTGCTCTGCATCGCGCGCGATCTGCGCTGGGGGCGCATCGACGAGACGTTCGGCGAAGACCCGTTCCTGATCGGCGAGCTCGCCTCGGCGATGGTGCGCGGGTACCAGGGTGAGGGTCTCGATGATCCGACCGCGATTCTCGCGACGGCGAAGCACTTCGCCGGATACTCCGAGACGCAGGGCGGGCGCGACGCGAGCGAGGCCGACATCTCGCGGCGCAAGCTGCGGTCGTGGTTCCTGCCGCCGTTCGAGCGCGTGGCTCGCGAAGGGTGCCGCACGTTCATGCTCGGCTACCAGACCACCGACGGCGTGCCGATCACCGTCAACGACTGGCTGCTCAGCGACGTGCTGCGGGGGGAGTGGGGCTACACCGGCACGCTCATCACGGACTGGGACAACGTCGGCCGCATGGTCTGGGAGCAGCAGGTGCAGCCCGACTATGCGCACGCCTCGGCCGCCGCGGTGAAGGCCGGCAACGACATGGTCATGAACACCCCCGGCTTCTTCGCGGGAGCACTCGAGGCGGTGTCGAACGGACTGCTCGCGGAGGATGCCTTCGACGACGCTGTCGCCCGAATCCTGACCCTGAAGTTCGAGCTGGGACTGTTCGAGGACCCGCGGCTGCCGCAGGACGACATGGATGCCGTGGTCGGCAGCGCCGCGCACGCGGAGCTCAACCTCGAGACCGCTCGCCGCTCGATCGTGCTGCTCGAGAACGACGGTGTGCTGCCGCTCGACGCCGCAGCGCCGTTGAAGGTCGCCGTGGTGGGTCCGCTCGCCGACGACGCCCAGACCCAGCTCGGCGACTGGGCAGGTGGCTCGGGTCAGGCCGGCTGGCTCGACGGACAGCCGCGCGAGATGATCACGACCGTGCTCGACGGGCTCTCGGGTGTCGAGGGATGGTCGGTCACGCACGCTCGTGGAGCCGAGATCCTCACGCTCGAAGACGACCCGCGCGGGGCGACCTTCCCCGACGGGCAGCCTCGGCCCTCTGTGGTGGTGCCGGCATCGGCCGACGACGCGCTGATCGCCGACGCGGTGGCGGCCGCTGCGGCATCCGATGTCGTCGTCGCCGTGGTCGGAGATCGCATCGAGCTCGTGGGTGAAGGGCGATCGACCGCGACGCTCGAGCTGATCGGTGGTCAGAACGCCCTGCTCGACGCGCTGATCGCGACGGGCAAGCCCGTGGTGGTCGTGCTGCTGGCATCGAAGCCTCTGGTGCTGCCGGCATCCGCGTCGCAGGCAGCAGCGGTCATCTGGGCCGCGAACCCGGGCATGCAGGGAGGCCGCGCGCTCGCCGAGATCATCTCGGGTGCTGTCGAGCCGTCAGGTCGCCTGCCGATCTCGTTCGCCCGCCACGTCGGCCAGCAGCCGACCTACTACAACCAGATCCGCGGACAGCACGGCGACCGCTACGCCGACCTGACCCAGTCGCCGGCCTGGGCGTTCGGCGAGGGGCTGTCGTACTCGACGGTCTCGTATTCGGATCTGTCGCTGGCATCTGACCGGCTCGGTGTCGACGACACGGTGGTCGCCGAGGTGACGGTCACGAACACGGGCTCACGACCGGCGCGCGAGACCGTGCAGGTCTACGTGCGCGATTCGGTGACGAGTGTCAGCTGGGCGGATAAGGAATTGAAGACGTACCGACAGGTCGACGTCGCGCCGGGGGAGTCGGTGCGCGTGCGCCTCGAGCTTCTCGTCGCCGAGTGCTCGATCGTGGATGCCGCCGGCATCCGCCTCGTCGAGCCGGGTGCGTTCGAGCTGCTCGTCGGACCGAGCTCGCGCGACGAGGTGCTGCTGAGCGCTCCGTTCACCGTCGCCTGAGTCCCGCCTCGGCGCTGCCCTGCCTGATCGGCCTGCTCGCGAGACCGCGGTTCGCGGGTGAGACCCATGTCGAGGGCGTGGGTCTCGTGCGGCGGCGCGGGTTTGGTGTGGGCGTGCCGTGAGGCCGCGGTTCGCGGGTGAGACCCATGTCGGCGGCGTGGGTCTGGTGCGGTGGTGTGGGTTTGGTGTGGGCGTGGCGTGAGGCCGCGGTTCGCGGGTGAGACCCATGTCGGGAGCGTTGGTCTGGTGCGGTGGTGCGGGTTTGGTGTGGGCGTGGCGTGAGGCCGCGGTTCGCGGGTGAGACCCATGTCGGGAGCGTTGGTCTGGTGCGGTGGTGCGGGTTTGGTGTGGGCGTGGCGTGAGGCCGCGGTTCGCGGGTGAGACCCATGTCGGGAGCGTGGGTCTCGTGTGGCGGTGCGGGTTTGGTGTGGGCGTGGCGTGAGGCCGCGGTTCGCGGGTGAGACCCATGTCGGGAGCGTGGGTCTCGTGTGGCGGCGTGGGTTTGGTGTGGGCGTGGCGTGAGGCCGCGGTTCGCGGGTGAGACCCATGTCGGGTGCGTGGGTCTGGTGCGGCGGCGTGGGTCTGGTGGGGGCGTGNCGTGAGGCCGCGGTTCGCGGGTGAGACCCATGGCGGGAGCGTGGGTCTGGTGCGGCGGTGCGGGTCTGGTGCGGCGGCGTGGGTCTCGAGCGCGGCGTGGGTCTCGTGCGGCTCAGGCGTCCTCGTCGCGGAGGCGCTGCGGGCCCGCGCCCTGACTGCCGAGGGCGTCGTCGGGATTGAGCAACCCGCACGCCTTCATCGACAGGCACCCGCAGCCTATGCATCCGGTGAGTTCGCGCTCGAGACGCTCAATCCCCTCACGGCGCTTCTCGAGCTCGCGCTTCCAGCGCCGCGACGCGCGCTGCCAGTCCTCATGACTGGGGGTCTGCGTGAGAGGAACGTCGGCGAACGCGTCGTGAACATCCGACAGCGGGATGCCGAGGCGCTTCGCCACCGTGACGAGCGAGACGCGTCTCAGCATGTGACGTGCGTAACGGCGCTGATTGCCGGCGGTGCGGGTGGATGCGATGAGGCCGAGGCCCTCGTAGAAGTGCAGGGCCGAGGGCGCGACGCCCGTGCGACGACTCATCTCGCCGATGGTCAGAGGCTCGTCGGGGCCGTGCGCATTGCGCTCCGCGTCACTGTCGGCGTACATCCCGGCCTCCCTCGATTTGACCTCAAGTGTACTTGAGGTCATACGGTGGCAACCGTGACAGAAACGGAGACAGCCACCCCATGACCTATGTGATCGCGCTGCCCTGCGTCGATGTCAAGGACCGTGCGTGCATCGACGAGTGCCCAGTCGACTGCATCTATGAGGGCGAGCGCTCGCTGTACATCCATCCCGACGAATGCGTCGACTGCGGCGCGTGCGAGCCGGTCTGCCCCGTCGAGGCGATCTACTACGAAGACGACCTGCCCGACGAGTGGCAGGACTATTACAAGGCCAATGTCGAGTTCTTCGACGAGATGGGATCGCCCGGAGGTGCCGCGAAGCTCGGCGTCATCGAGCGGGACCATCCGATCATCGCCGCCCTTCCCCCACAGGAGCCACCCGAATGAGCACCGAGCAGCATCCCGCGGCCCCCGTCCCCTCTGTGGTCGGCGAAGGGCTCAAAGCGGCTTTCCGCGCGCATCCGGCCGGTGTCGCGATCATCACGGCGATGACTCCCGCGGGTCCGGTCGGCCTCACAGCCTCCAGCGTCGCATCCGTCGCCGTCGACCCCGCGGCGATCGTGTTCTCGGTCACCAGGGCGACCGGCAGCGCGGGCTCGATCCTCAACGCCGAGTCGTTCGTCGTGCACCTGATCGACGACGAGCATTCCGCTCTGGCGCAGAGCTTCGCGGTGAGCGGCGCCGACCGCTTCACGCCCGAACAGGGCTGGAGCACGCTTCCGACCGGTGAGCCGTATCTCGCCGAGGCGCGCGCCGCGATGCGCGGTCACACGATGTCGACGGTCGCGGTCGGCTCGTCGACCGTCGTGGTCGCCGAGATCGACGAGGTGCTGCTCGGGCGGCCGGGTCGACCCCTCGTCTACCTCGACCGTCGATTCCACTCACTCCCCACCGATCAGAACGACTGAAAGGAACAGCATGTCCGCTGTGTACACCCTCCCCGAACTGCCGTACGACTACTCGGCGCTCGCGCCGCACATCTCGGGCAAGATCATGGAGCTGCACCACTCCAAGCACCACCAGGCGTACGTGACCGGTGCGAACACCGCCCTCGAGCAGCTGGCCGCGGCCCGAGAGTCGGGTGACTTCGCCGCCGTGAACAAGCTCGAGAAGGACCTCGCGTTCAACCTCGGCGGGCACATCAACCACTCGGTGTTCTGGGAGAACCTCTCGCCCGACGGCGGCGGAAACCCCGAGGGCGAGCTCGAGGCGGCGCTCACCGATGCGTTCGGCTCGATCGACGCCTTCCGCGCGCACTTCACCGCCACCGCGCTCGGCGTGCAGGGCTCGGGCTGGGCCGTGCTCGCGTGGGACAGCGTCGGCGCCCGCCCGGTCATCTTCCAGCTGTTCGACCAGCAGGGCAACGCGCCGCTCGGTGTCACGCCGCTGCTGCAGCTCGACGTCTGGGAGCACGCCTACTACCTCGACTACCTCAACGTGCGCGCCGACTACGTCAAGGCGTTCTGGGAGCTCGTGAACTGGTCAGACGTGCAGCGCCGCTTCCAGGCCGCGCAGCAGAAGACGCAGGGCCTCATCGTCGCCCGCTGAGTCACGACCATCCGTCGGCGGCCCACTCGGCTGACCGATCCCCGCCGGGCTGACGAATGCCACGGCATCCGTCAGCCCACCGGGCGATCTTCAGCCATCCGTGTCGTGTGCGACGGCGACCGACGCGGGGGAGAGCTGCGGCGCTCAGCCGAGCAGCTCGCCCGTCAGCACCTCGATGCGACGGCGGATGTCGTCGCGGATCGGCCGTACGGCATCGATGCTCTGACCTGCCGGGTCGTCGAGCTTCCAGTCCTCATAGCGCTTGCCGGGGAAGAACGGGCACGCGTCGCCACATCCCATCGTGATCACGACATCGGATGCCTGCACGGCCTCGGTCGTGAGTACCTTGGGCTGCTCGGCGGTGATGTCGATGCCGAGCTCATCCATCGCCTCGACCGCGATCGGGTTGATCTGCTCGGCGGGCATGGAGCCGGCGGAGCGCACCTCGATGCGGTCGCCCGCGATGTCGCGCAGGAAGCCGGCGGCCATCTGCGAACGGCCGGCGTTGTGCACGCAGACGAAGAGGACGGAGGGGATGCTGTCGGTCATGATGTCTCCAGAGTAAGCGAGCGGGCGGGGTCGAGGATCGTCAGCGGCTTGCTGCCGATCTGCAGCACTGTCGGCGCGGCGCAGCATCCGCTCGCGTCGTCGTCGAAGTCGCCGGACCCGCCGCACACGCCGGTGTCCGGCAGAGCGAGCTCGGTGCGCGCCGCTCCTTCGTGGTCGCCCACGAGGTGGGCCGCGACGCTGCGCACCTGCTCGTACCCGGTGAGGGCGAGGAAGGTCGGGGCTCGGCCGTATGACTTCGCGCCGACGATGAAGAGGCCTTCCTCGGGCTGCGCGAGCTGTCGGGCACCGGTCGCGCCCACCGAGCCGCACGAGTGGATGTTCGGATCGATCTCGGATGCGATGCCGGCTACCGCCTCGAGCGCAGGGTCGAGATCGATGCGCACCCCGCGCAGGATGTCGGTGTCGGGCCGGAATCCGGTGAGGGCGAAGACCCGCTCGACCCCCACCACGTCACGTCCGTCTTCGGCGACGATCGTCAGGCTGTCTCCGTCTCGCTGGAACTCGGCGACGCGGAATCCTGTCACCACGTCGACGACGCCGTCGTCGATCACCTTTCGCACGCGAGAGCCGAGCGCGGCACGTTCGGGCAGCTGATCTCCGGTACCGCCGCCGAACACGTTCGATGCGCTCCCTCGACGCAGCAGCCAGGTGACGCGTGTTCCCGCCGAGCGGCGGACCAGTTCGCTCAGGCGCAGCACGGTGTGCGTGGCGGAGTGCCCTGCGCCCACGATGACGACATGCGCGCCGGCGAGTTCGGACACATCGGCGGGGATGCGGTACGAGATCAGGTCGGATGCCGTCCGCTCGCCGACTGCGGGGAAGCCGTCTGCTCCTGCGGGATTCGGCAGGCCCCAGGTGCCGCTCGCGTCGACGACGGCGCGGGCGAGGACGCGGGACTCGATGCCGTCGGCGTCGACGGTGTGCACGACGAACGGCTGGCTCTTGCGCCCCGCGTCGACGACCTTGTCGCGACCCTGTCGTGCGACGCCCGTGACGGTGGTGCGGTAGTGGATCCGCTCGCCGAAGGCATTCGCGAGCGGTGTCAGGTAGTCGCTCACCCACGTCGCCCCGGTCGGGTAACCCGCGGTCGGTGCGGTCCACCCGGTCGGCTCGAGCAGACGGCGCGCGGCGGCATCCGTCAGTTCCGGCCACCCAGAGAACAGCCGGACGTGACCCCATTCGGTGACCGCCGCCGCAGGACTCGATCCACGCTCGATGACGATGACGTTCTCACCGCGCTCGACGAGGTGTGCCGCAGCTGCGAGACCCTGAGGCCCCGCGCCGATCACGACGATGGGAAGCTCGGACACGACATCTCCTCAGATCGAAAGATTTCAATATGAGAAGCGTCGCGCACGTATCGAAGAATGTCAATACGTGAGAGGATGACGTCATGACGCTTCCCGTGACGATCGAGCAGACCGCGTGCTGCACGCCTCGCTCGGCATCCGCTCTGCCGATCGCCGAGGCCGAGCGGATCGCGCGCCTGTTCAAGGCGCTGGGAGACCCGACGCGCATCCGTCTGCTCTCGCTGATCTCGTCGGCAGCGGGCGGGGAGGCCTGCATCTGCGATCTCACCGACCCGGTCGGCCTGTCGCAGGGCACCGTTTCGCATCACATGAAGCTCTTGGCCGACGCCGGCCTCATCACGCGTGAACAGCGCGGCAAGTGGGCGTACTTCTCCCTCGCCGACGGCGCACTCGACGCGGCCGGCGAGGCACTGCGACGCGTCTGACTCGCTCAGCGCTGACTGCGGTCAGGGCGTGGCCGACGTCGGGGAGCTCGCCCGGGCCGGGCTAGTCGACGAGTCGAGCGGTGGTGCCCCGGACGTTCAGCTCGTAGGGCAGTTCCGGCGGAATGCCGGCGGCATCGCCCTCGGTGAGCTTGGCGAGCACGGCATCCGCCGCCCGTTCGCCCTGACCCAGCGGGAACTGGTCGACGGTGGTGAGGCGGAAGAACTCGCCGAGCTCGTGGCCGTCGATCCCGATGATCGAGAGGTCGCCCGGCACCGCGAAGCCGAGGTCGCGTGCGGCGAGGATCGCCCCGATCGCCATCTCGTCGGAGGCCGCGAACACCGCAGTGGGGCGGGGGCCGGGCCGACCGAGCAGCTGCTTCGCGGCGCGGTATCCTCCCTCGACCGTGAAGTCGGCGGGCTCGAGGAAGGCGGGGTTCAGCGGGATGCCGGCCTCTGCCAGTGCCTTCTCGAAGCCGAGGCGCCGGTTGGTCGGGATGTGGAAGTCGATGTCGAACTCGGGGTTCGCGCCGATGTGGGCGATGTCTCGGTGCCCGAGGCCGATCAGGTGCTCGGTCGCGAGCTGGGCGACGGTGACGTCGTCGACCGTGAGGGTGTCGAGCCTGGGGTTCGGACCGCCGATCGCGATCACCGGCAGCCCGAGGTCGAGCAGATACTGCGTCTCGTCGTCGTCGAGCTCGATCGACACCGCGATCACGGCATCCACCCGCTGGCGCCGCAGGAACGTGTCGAACACGTGCCGGCGCACGTCCTTGTCGGCGGTGATGTTGTAGAGCGTGATGTCGTAGCCCTCGCGCATCAGCGCCGAAGAGACGCCCGAGAGCACGGTGCTGAAGAACCAGCGGTCGAGGAAGGGCACGACGACGCCGATGTTGCGGGTGCGGCCCGACGCCAGGCTGGACGCGCGGGACGACACGACGTACCCGAGTGCCGAGGCGGCCTCCTGCACCCGCAGGCGCGCGGATTCCGACACATGGCCGCGCCCGCTCAGCGCGCGCGAGACCGTGGCGGTCGAGACGCCGGCGAGCCGGGCGACCTCATCGATGCTCGCCATGGGAGTCCTCTCGGCGGGGGTGTGGGGTGAGGGGGTGCGGGGTGCGGGGTGCGGGGTGTGGAGTGCGAGACCCCGCTTCCGCGACGACACCCACCGTCGGAGCGGGGGTCTCGTACAGAAAGCGGGGTCTCGTCAGAATATGCCGCGCGTCAGGC
>NZ_JACAFP010000030.1 GCF_015354505.1 Microbacterium sp. UFMG61
GGGGAACGAACTGCACCGGCGCAGTGCGACCCGTGATGTGCGGGAGATCCCGGTGACGGGCACGATCGTCGGTGATGACGTGGGGGCGGTCGGCGCTGCGTGCGTGGTGCTGGATCAGATCCTGACGCCGCGCGCATCCGATCTGTACCTGCGGGAGGCGACGGCACTCCGTCCGTAGTTCCGGTATATCGGCGCAGAGACCGGAATAGTAATTCCAATCGATGTACTATTGAGTCGGATGCGCCGTTTTGGGGTGATGCGAGTCTGTCTCTCTCGCATCCATGGCGAAGAATGCCTGCGGGACCCGAGAGCTGGGGGGCTCTCGGGTCCCGCAGGCATTCCTGCAGGCGCGGTCGTCTTCAGCCGGAGAATCGGCCCCAGGGGATGTCTCGGCGCAGCGGAGTCCGCAGAGACCGCTGTGTGCGCATCCAGGCGGATGCCACAGGCTCGTCGGCGACGGCCTCCGCGCTCTCCTGCGCGTAGGCATCGCTGACGACGGCGATCAGAGCAGCGAGTTCCTCGTCCGTCGCGCTGCCGCGGGTGATCTCGATCGTCGGCGGCTTCCGGTCGGACGGACTGGCGTCGGGCTGCCCGGTCACAGCGGGATGTTCCCGTGCTTCTTGGGCGGAAGCTCTGCACGCTTGCCGCGCAGAGCGCGCAGAGCCTTGGCGTGGATACACGGGTGTTCGCCGGCTCGATGATGCCGTCGATCTCGCCGCGCTCGGCAGCGAGGAACGGAGACGTGACGCTGTAGGTG
>NZ_JACAFP010000031.1 GCF_015354505.1 Microbacterium sp. UFMG61
CGGTCACGGTGATCATCGGGACCTCGGTGAACCAGCCCGAGGGTGCGGGCAGGACTCCGGTCGTGATCGCGACGGCCGGGGCGATCGCCGCCGCGGCGAGCGCAGGGGGCACGATCCAGTCGACCACGCGGATGCCGTCGGCATCGACGCTCTCACGCCAGGTCACCGCCGCCGTCACGGCCGACGTCGACGGCCTCGGTGTGCACCCAGGCGGTGCGGTGCTCGAGAGCGATACGGACTCAGGTGAAGCATCCGGTGACACGGCGGCGCGCAGCACCTCGACGAGCTCGTCCTGCGAGACCAGCCCGAGGGTGCGGGCAGGACTCCGGTCGTGATCGCGACGGTCGAGGAACTCGGCGCGCGTCTGGGGCAGGGGGGCACGATCCAGTCGACCACGCGGATGCCGTCGGCATCGCCGCACGCGCACCGAGTTCCTCGACCGGGTCGCTGCGACCGCCGCCGCGGCTCGCCGCGATGGGCTGCTCTCGCAGGACGAGCTCGTCGAGGTGCTGCGCGCCGCCGTGTCACCGGATGCTTCACCTGAGTCCGTATCGCTCTCGAGCACCGCACCGCCTGGGTGCACACCGAGGCGGCGGCGGTCGCAGCGACCCGGTCGAGGAACTCGGCGCGCGTCTGGGGCAGGGG
>NZ_JACAFP010000032.1 GCF_015354505.1 Microbacterium sp. UFMG61
CGTCTGGGCGCCCCGTGGCCCCTCGCCGTGCTGATGACGGCGCTCGCGGTGCTCTCGACGCTGCTCGCGGCACGCATCGGCATGGCGGTGAACGCCCTGCTGCTGCCGGAGCGCCGGTCACGCGATGACGGCGCTCGCGGTGCTCTCGACGCTGCTCGCGGCACGCATCGGCATGGCGGTGAACGCCCTGCTGCTGCCGGAGCGCCGGTCACGCGAGCTCACGGCGATCTTCGCGCTCGCGCTGATCGTCATCGCCTTCCCCGTTGCGGTCTTCCTGGCCTCATTGAAATGGGACGGAGAGGTCCCGGTGGCCGTCGCTGCACTCACCGGAACCGTCGGGCTCACGCCCCTCGCCGCTCCGTCCTGGTTCGTCTTCGCCGTCGCGACCGCGATCACACCGCTGATCCATGCACCGGCATCGTCGGTCGCGACGGCCGTGTTCCTGTGGGTCCTCTGGAGCTGGCTCGTCCGACGCCTGCTCACCACCACCGAGCGCCCTCTGGCGTCGCGCGAGCGCACGGGGCTCGGCTGGTTCGGTCTGTTGCCGTCGAACGCCTTCGGTGCCATCGCCGCACGCAGCCTCGTCTATTGGCTGCGCGATCGCCGCTACATCATGAACCTCATCGTCG
>NZ_JACAFP010000033.1 GCF_015354505.1 Microbacterium sp. UFMG61
GCAGGCCGCTCGACTCAGGCGAGACCGTGCTCGAACGCGAAGACGACGAGCTGCACCCGGTCGCGGAGCGCGAGCTTCGTGAGGATGCGGCTGATGTGCGTCTTCACCGTGGCTTCGCTGAGGTACTCGCGCGCGGCGATCTCGCTGTTCGACAGTCCCCGTGCCGCGAGGGCGAATATCTCCCGCTCACGGTCGGTCAGCGTCGCGAACTCGACGGGCACGGGCTTCGGCGCCTCGGCGACCAGGGAGCTGTTCCAGCACTTCGCCGAGGCCGCGATCACGCTCGACCCTGCGTGCACCGTGCGGATCGCCGCGAGCAGGAACTCGGGGTCGGCGTCTTTGAGGAGGAATCCGCTCGCTCCCTGGCGGATCGCTCGGGCAGCGGCCTCGTCGAGGTCGAAGGTCGTGAGCATCACGATGCGGGGCGGGTCCGGCTGCGCGAGGATCTCGGCGGTGGCCGTCAGACCGTCCATCACCGGCATCCGGATGTCCATCAGCACGACATCGGGTCGGACCGACCGCACGAGTGCGACAGCCGCGCGGCCGTCACCGGCCTCACCCACCACATCGAGGTCGGGTTGCGATGCGACGAGCATCCGGATTCCGGCTCGGGGAGCGCGCAGGGT
>NZ_JACAFP010000034.1 GCF_015354505.1 Microbacterium sp. UFMG61
GGCGCCGACAAGCCGCTGGCCTTCCTCAACGACGCTCACGAGGAGAATCCGGCGCTGGGCCTCCGTGGCCTGCGTGCCCTCCGCGCGAGCGAGGACATCCTGCGCGAGCAACTGACGGCTCTCGCCGAGGCGGATGCCGCCACCGAGGCCGACCTGTGGGTCATGGCGCCGATGGTCGCGACCGTCGAGGAGACGCAGTACTTCACCTCGCTCGCCCGCGAGTACGGGCTCAAGACGGCGGGCGTCATGGTCGAGATTCCGTCCAGCGCGCTGCTCGCCGACCGAATCCTCGCGCACGAGCCTGAGCACGGCGGGGTGCCAGGGGTCCTGGAATCCGGCGACGGAACCCAGCATGCGATCGGCGGCCATCGTGTACTGGGTGAGGTCGTTCGTGCCGATCGACGCGAAATCCGCGTGCGCGAGGATTCGGTCGGCGAGCAGCGCGCTGGACGGAATCTCGACCATGACGCCCGCCGTCTTGAGCCCGTACTCGCGGGCGCTCGCCTGGACAAGCCGGTGGGCATCTGCGGTGAGGCCGCCGCCGACCCGATGCTCGCGCTCGTGCTCGTCGGCCTCGGCGCGACGAGTCTCTCGATGGCGCCGTCCGCGCT
>NZ_JACAFP010000004.1:0-103431 GCF_015354505.1 Microbacterium sp. UFMG61
GGGTCGGGGAGTCTTCGGGGGTCTGCGGAGCCGCGGGGGTCTGCGGTGCAGTGCTCTGCGTGGCGATGCCGGTGATCGCGTCGAGGGACACGCTCGTGTCGCCGATCGTCACCTGCGGCACGGGCCCGTCGAACGACACCTTGGTCACGATGCCGGTCACGGTCTTGCCGTCCGCGTCCTTGTAGCTCGCCTCCTGGCCGATGAGGGCCGTCGCGGCCTGGCGCATGTTCAGCGCGAACGCCTCGGTGCCGTTCTCGGTGAGGGTGGTGAGCTGCTCCATCATGGCGAGCTGGGTGGTCTGCGAGATCATCTCGTTGGTGTCCATCGGATTCGACGGATCCTGGTGGGTGAGCTGCGTGACGAGGAGTTTCAGGAACACCTCCCCGTCGAGGGTCTGCTTGCGGGCAGCGGGGTCAGTCGATCCGGTGGTGTGGATCGACGTGGGTGCGCTCACGGCGTCGACGGTCATGGAAGGGGTCCTCTCAGGCGAAGATGTCGAGGCCCTCGCCGACGCCGGCGCGGGTGCTGGTGGAGATGCGGATGATGTGGGCGAGGTCGTCGCCGCGGTCGGCGGTGGATCGCCGTCCGCTCTGCTCGGGGGTGCCATCGCGGGAGGATCCCTGGTCGCTCGACGCACCATCGGCACCCGGCTGACTTCCACGCCCGGCGCTCGCGTCCGCGGTGGACGCGGTGCTCACCGAGAGAGTGGCGTGCGGGGCCACCGCGGCGAGGTCACGTCGCAGATCGGCGACGATCGATCGCAGAGCGTCGCGTCCGGCATCCGTGCCGCCGATCAGCTCCACCTGCACATCGCCGGCCTGCCCGATCTGCGCGCGGACGGTGACGGGACCGAGGGAGTCGGGATTCACCGTCATCGTGAGCTGATGTGTGCCTGTCGGCCGCTGCGCGATGCTGAGCACTGCGGGGGCGACCTGGGCGGCGACGGTTCGGGGCGCATCCGGGGTGACGGGAGGAGCACTCACCGGCGCGACCGCCGGTGCGACGGGAGCCGTCGCCTGACCGGGAATCGAGGTCGGTGTCGCCGATCCGGGTCCGGACGCCTGCACCGGCGTGACCGGGACGCGGCTGTCCGCCGTGTCGCCGTCGACCGGCACGGCCGCTCCCCCGTCCATCGTGTCGGCAGTAGGTCCGACCGCGCCGATGTCGGGCCGATCAGGGTTCGCGGCGTCCGCCCGTGGAAGGGAGGCCGTCGTCAGCGACGCTGCCCCCGCACTCGCACTCGTCGTTGCCGGCTCGCGCCCCTGCACCGGTTCGGCGACAGCCGGATCGGCCGCGGCGTGATCGACGCCCTGCACCGACGCGATCGAGGCCGTCGCGTCCACTCGCGCGGAGATGCGTTCCACACCCACAGGAGGAGAGATGCCGTCGAGATCGGCCGGCGCAGAGATGCGGTCCAGACCGGACGGCGCGCTCCGTGGTGAGGGCAGAGACGGCGGCGCCTCGACGGCCGCAGCCGATCGTGCGAGCGCGTCGGCGTGGGTCGACGCGGTCGCGGACACGGACGCCGAGGGTCCGGGCGGTACCGGTGCGTTCGCCCCTTCCCCCGCATCAGCCGCTCCACCAGGCGCCGCCGCCGGCATCGCCTCCGGTGCTCGTGCGGGTTCGGCCAGGGCGATCGATCGTGCCGCTGCCGTCTGCGCCGCCCGCTCGCCATCGGCCGATGCGACTCCGCCACCGCCACCGAGCAACGCGGCGACGGCTGCGATCTCGGCCGACTCCGGCGTCGTCGATTCCACGGGACTGCAGGCCGGCACAGGATCGTTGTGCGCCTTCGCATCCGCATCCGTTTCCGCAGAAGAACCCGAGCCGTCGCCGAGCGTGACCCCGCGCGCCTCACCCATCGCCGCCTCGAAGGACGACATCTCCCCGTCCCCCGCCGTGCGACCGTTGCGCTCACCCGCAGCGGAAGACGCTCCCGGCAGCGGACTCAGCATGCTCACGGCCCTCATCCGATCAGCCCGGCGTACTGCTGAAGAGACGAGGCTCCGGTGGTCGATCCGCTGCTCGCTGCGAACAGGGTCTGCAGGGCGCTGACCAGCTCCGTATCGTTCGCGGGAGTCTGCGCCGGCGACGCAGCGGACTGCTCCGTAGCGCCGGAAGAGGCCGTATCCGACTGCCCGGAGACCGCCGTCTTCGCCGCCTCCAGCAGCCCCGCGAACGTCGTCGCGGTCGACGCCGTCTCCGCACTCGACTCAGTGGCCTCCGCCGTTGCGGCGGTGGTGGCACGAGCGGCAGGATCGAGTGCCACGATGCGGCTCTCGATCTCGCCGACGCGTGCGATCACCCCGTCGAGCCCGGTCATGCCGCGCTCCCCGCGCCGCGCACCGCGCGTGCGACGGCGATCTCATCGAGCGCGGTCTGCTCTGCAGCCAGGTCTGCCCGCACCTCCTCGACGCGGTGGGTGTTCTCGAGCCTCTCCAGTCCCTTCAACTCCCGCCGCGCCTCGACATGCGCGTCCTTCGCCTCATCCTCCGCGGTGCGATGCAGCTCGGTGAGCGCCTGCAGATCGCTCAGCGCGCTGCGCCCCGCGGCCCTCGCGGCCGCCATCGCTAGCAGCGTCTGCGCATCACCCGCCTGCGCGCCGAGATCGGCGAGGCTGGTCCGGACATCCTGCGCGGCGGCCTCGGTTCGAGCGCGCTCAGCGGTCGCGCGGGAGAGGCGCTCGGCGGCGACACGTTCCTGGGCTCCGCGCACGCGCAGCAGCCCTGCCAGGGGGAAGGTCATGAGGTGAGTCCTCCGAACTCGCTGGTGAGGGCAGTGAGCCGCTGCCACGAATCGCCCACGGTGCTCAGATCGTCCATCGGCTGGGTGAGGAAGCGCGCGATCTCGGGTTCGTGCTCGAGCGCGGCATCGACGAGTGGGTTGGCGCCCTGTCGGTAGGCGCCGATGTCGATGAGATCGTTCGCGCTGCGACGCGCCGCCAGCACACTGCGCAGCGTCACCGCCTGCTGCCGTTGGTCCGGTGTCGTGATCTTCGAGACCACACGCGATACGGATCCGAGGACATCGACCGCGGGGAAGTGTCCCCGGATCGCGAGTGCCCGATCGAGCACCACGTGGCCGTCGAGGATGCCGCGCGCCGCATCGGCGATCGGCTCATTGTGGTCGTCGCCGTCGACGAGCACCGTGTACAGACCCGTGATCGAACCGGTCTCGCCGGTGCCGGCGCGCTCGAGAAGTCGCGCCAGAACCGAGAACGTCGACGGCGGATAGCCGCGGGTCGCCGGCGGCTCGCCGGCGCTGAGCCCGATCTCGCGCTGCGCCATGGCGACGCGGGTGAGCGAGTCCATCATCAGCACGACGTCGAGACCGTCGTCGCGGAACTGCTCCGCGATGCGGGTCGCGACGAAGGCCGAGCGCAGGCGCGCCATGGCGGGCTGGTCGGAGGTCGCGACCACGACGACCGAGCGCGCGAGGCCCTCAGGCCCGAGGTCGTCTTCGAGGAACTCTCGCACCTCGCGGCCACGCTCGCCCACGAGGGCTATCACCGTGACATCGGCCGATGACCCCCGCGCGATCATCGACATGAGCGACGACTTGCCGACGCCCGAGCCGGCGAAGAGGCCGAGGCGCTGACCGGAGCCGACGGGCGTCATGGTGTCGAGAACGCGCACGCCGAGTCCGAGCTGACGATCGATCCGTCGCCGAGTGATGACGCTCGGCGCATCATGATCGAGGGGCACGAGAGGTGCGGTGCGCGGCAGCGGACCCAGACCGTCGATCGGTCGCCCCAGACCGTCGAGCACCCGTCCGAGCAGCCCGCGGCCGGTCGGCACCTGCAGCGGCGCTCCCGCGTGCCGAACCCGCGCGCGCGCCGTGATGCCGTCGAGCCGGCTGAGCGGCATGCAGCGTGCGGATGCCCCGTCGATGGCGACGATCTCGGCATCGACGGCGCGTCCGCTCGTCGTGTCGATGCGCACGCGGTCGCCGACCGCGCCCGTGACTCCGCGTACCTCGACGCCGAGTCCACGGACCGCCTGCACGACGCCGGTGTGCTCGGGCCGCGCGGCTCTGAGGGCGCTCGACCAGGTGCTCGTCGTCACCGGACGATCTCCTCGCCCTGATCGGTCTCACCCTCGAGGGCCGCGTGCACGCGCCGCAATGCCTCGCGGATGCGGGTGTCGACCGCGCCGTCTTCGATCTCGACGAGTGCCCCGCCGGCATCCACCGACGATGATCCGATCACCTCGACGCCGGAGACGACCTCGCTGAGGTCGTCGTCGTCGTGAACCGTCCGGGCATCCTGCTCGCTCAGGACCACCCGCGTCCATCGCTCCACGGGAATCTCGGCGACGGCCCTGCGCACGGCGTGCGCGGCGGCACGCGCCGGATCCGACAGCTCCGTGCCGAGGACCATCGTCGCGAGCTCGAGGGCGAGCCGCTCGAGCCCCTCAGCATCGAGCGCTCGCAGAATATCGGCGCGGGTGTCGAGCGCCGCACGCGCTGTGTCGAGGGCCTGCAGCGCCGACCCCCGCTGATGCAGGTAGGTCTCGGCGAGTTCACGCTGACGATGCTCCGCGATGTCGGCCTGCCGCACCGCCTCGACACGTGCCCGCCGGAGGCCCTCCGCATAACCGTCGGCATAGCCGCGCGCTCGCGCCTGATCGGTCTCCCCACGGAGGTCCACGGGAGGCTCGCCCACACGCGGCACCACCAGCGGCGTGAAGGCGGAATCGAGCACGGTAGGCACCCCGGGAGTCGAAGGTCTGGCCTGTCCGTGGCCCGAAGGGCGAGCGATCCGTGCTCCCCCGGCACTATCGCGACACTGCGGCGATGGCGTAACCATCCCCGCGTCCCGCCGCGGCACAGGGATCACTCGATGAGCTCGTCCTCGTCCTCGCGGGAGATCGTGATCTCCTCGGACGCCTCGAGCTCGCGGATGATCCGCACGATCTCCGAGCGCGCCTCGTCGACCTGACGCATGCGAACCGGGCCGAGGACCCTGGTCTCCTCCGTCAGGTTCTCCTGGTTGCGCTCGGTCATGTTGGTGCGCACCTTCTCGACGATCTGCTCATCGGCGCCTTTCATGGCGAGCGCGAGCATCCGCAGATCGATGCCGCGCAGAACGCGCTGCGCATCGCGATCTTCGAGACGCGCGAAGTCGGCGAACGTCACCATGCGGCTCCGGATGTCTTCCGCCAGTGCCAGGTCGCGCCCCTCGAGAGAGGCCAGCAGCGACTTCTCGAGTGCGGTGTCCGAGCGATTGATGATCTCGACGAGCGGCTGCACTCCCCCGATCGACTCGTGGTTGTCGCGCATCGCGAACACCCCGGTGCGCGAGCGCAGCGAGTCGGCGACGATCGAGATCGCTTCCTGCGTCGCGGTGCCCATCGTCGCGATGGCCTGGGCGACGTCGGTGCGCAGCGGATCCTGCAGCGCGGCGAGCACCGCGGCGGCGCGGTCTGCGCGCAGGTTCGCCAGCACGACGGCGACGGTCGTCGGCAGCTCGCCCTCGAGGATCGTGGCCAGCTGCGCGGGATCCGCGGCGTTGAGGAAGTCGAACGACACCGAGCCCTGCGACATCACCCGGCCGACCATTCCGACCGCCTTCTCACGCCCGAAGGCGGTCTCGAGAAGGCCGGTCGCGAGTTCCTGCCCGCCGCGCGACGGCACCGAGCCACCGGTCGCGATGCGACGGAACTCTCCGAGCGCACGGGCGGTGGATGCCACGTCGACACCACCGAGCTGCGTGAGCTCGGCGGCCAGCATCTCGGAGCGCTCCTCACCGAGATGACGCAGCACCTCGGCTCCTGCAGCACGGTCCATGTTCATCAGCACGATGGCGGCCTTGCGCAGACCGCTCATCTCCTGCGCGGGTGCCTCGGCCGACGATGCGGTCGAGGCCGTGGACACCTCGATCGTGTCGGCCTGCGCGTCGAGCAGCTCGGTCAGCGCGCTCATACCCTCGCCTCATCCATCAGGCTCGCGAGAGCGCCGGCGATCGCTTCGGGCTCGCGCTTCGCCAGGTCGTCGATCTCGCGGCGACGGCGCTCGACGAGCATCTGGTCGGGCTCGCGCTCCTCATCGAGGTCGACGTCTGCCGACGACAGCGGGCGTGTCGGAGCAGGCAGCGGGATCGCATCCCCGTCCTTCAGCCCCCTCAGCGACTTCAGCTTCTGCTCTTCGCTCTCGGTCACCGTCGCGAAGTACTCGATCGGGCCCTCGTCGGTGTACATCACCCGTCGCTTCAGCTTCCGGCGCACCGCGAGGAACACCACGAGGATGATCACCGCGAGAAGGATCGATCCGCCGATGATCGCCGACCGCAGCAGCTCCTGCTGCATCTGAGCCGCCTGCTCGGCCTCGGCGGCCTGCAAGGCGGTCTGAGCCGCCGTCGCACCCGTCTCGCTGAACTCGACGAACTCGACGGCGATCGCGTCGCCCCGTTCCAGGTCGATCCCGGCGGCCGACGCGACGAGAGTCTCGACCTGGGCGGCGGTGACACCGGTGACCGCTCCGCGGTTGAGCGCGATGCTCACGGTCTGCCGGGTGACCTCTCCCGCCGGCGTGACGGTCTTCTCGGTCGACTTGTTCACGGCGTTGTCGCGCGAGGTCTCCTCGAACTCGTAGGCGCCGTCACCCGCGGCGCCGTTGGGCACGGCGATGTTGTCGGGGCCGAGCACGCCGGTGCCCCCGGCCTGACCGCCGGTGTAGGTCTCCGTCTTGGTCTGCTCCGACGCGCTGAGGGCGCCCTCGGGAGCCGAGTAGGTCTCATCCATGCGCTCGGACGTCGAGTTCGCGACGTCGGCCGAGACCGTCACGGTCGCGTTGCCGGGACCGACGATCGTCTCGAGCATGGAACTCACGGATGCCGCGACCTTCGCCTCGTGCTCGGTCGCCTGCTTCGACGAAGTGCCGGTGAGCCCCGCGCCCACGGCGGAGAGCACAGCGCCGTTCTGATCCGTGACGGCGACGTCCTCCGGGGTCATTCCCGGCACCGCCGCGCTCGTGAGATGCACGATCGCCGCGATCTTCTCGTCGCCGAGCGTCGAGCCGTTGCGGGTCTTGACGAAGACGGATGCCGTCGGGCTCTGCCGCTCCGACACGAAGACGCTCTCCTCGGGAATGGCGAGCTGCACGGATGCCGCGGTGATGCCGTCCATCGAACCGATCGTGCTCGCGAGCTCCCCTTCGATGGCGCGCTTGTAGGTCACGGACTGCTGGAACTCGCTCGCGGTCACGCCCATCTTGTCGAGCAGCGTGTATCCCTCGCTCGAGTCGCCGGGGAGACCGGCGGATGCCGCGGCGAGTCGCTGGGCGTAGACCTGATCGTCCGGGACCAGGATCGTCGCGCCGCCCTCGGCGAGCTCGTACGAGACGCCGGCGGTCTTCAGCTGGTCGACCACGGCGGAGGCGTCTCCGGCGCTGAGCCCGGTGAAGAGCGGACTCATCTGCGGTCGCGCGAGCCACGATCCGAGTGCGATGGCGCCCATGACGAGCAGTGCCACCCCGATGATCGCGATCGTCCGCTGGGCGAGGGAGAAGCCTGAGACGACCTGCTTGGCGCGGTCGAAGTACCCCGTGAGCATTTTCGGCATGGCTTAGGCCTGCATCCTCATGATCTCGTTGAAGGCGGACACGCTGCGGTCGCGCACGGCGACGACCAGGTCGAGTGTCACGGAGGCGCGCGAGGACGCGATCATCGCCTGGTGGATGTCCTGCAGATCGCCGGTGACCGCCTGCACGGCGAGTTCGTTCGACGACGCCTGCAGCTGCTGGAGATTCTCGACGGCTCCGGTCATCGAGGTGGCGAAAGCGCCGCCACCGGTCGTGGCCGGCGCGTCGACATCACCCTCGAAGCTCAATGCGGAGAGCGGGCTGACGCCTGCGGCCGAGATCCCCTCGATGGGAGTGCTCATCAGTTGCGTCCGATCTGCAGCGCTGCCTCGTAGGTCGTCTTGGCACGGTCGACGACGGCGGCGTTCGCCTCATAGCCGCGCTGCGCGACGATGAGCATGCTCATCTGGTCGCCGAGTTCGATGTTCGGGTATTGCACGTACCCCTCGGCATCGGCGTAGGGGTGTTCGGGGTCGTGGACGCGCTTCGCCTCCGCCTCGGATTCGACGACGCCGGCGACGAACACACCCGGGCTATCGGTGCCGGCCTGCACGGTGACGAGCTTCTCGCGGAACGCCTCTTCGCCCGCAGGTGTGGCCGTGTTCACATTGGCGATGTTGTCGCTGAGCGCATCGAGCCACTTCCGGTGCGCGGTGAGACCGGAGCCGGCGATGCCGATGGCGTCGAAGGTCATGCGGAGGCCTGGCCGATCGCTTTGGTGATCGACGCGGACTGACCGCCGATCGCCTGGCTCGCGAACTGGAACCGCAGCACCGTATCGATGTTCGACAGCGTCTCGGTGTCGAGGTTCACGTTGTTTCCGTTGATCCGCGTCGGCTCGAGCGACCGTTCGACCGTGGGGGTCACAGATCCCGACCCCGAGGAGACGGCGGAGCGGAGCTCGTCTTCGAACTGCACCCGCTTGGCCTGGTAACCGGGGGTGTTGACGTTGGCGATGTTCTCGGCGATCGAGCGCTGGCGCAGCGCCAAGCCGTCGAGCGCGCTGATCAGCGCGGAAGAGGTGACCGATTCGAGCACGGGGCACTCCGGAGGTTGGTGGAGAAGCCGATCCCTGGCCAATCGTCGAGCTATCCGTGCTCAGGTGGGACTATCGCGACAGAGCGTGCGCGGCGTAACCCCGTCGGCTCACCCTTCGACGTCGAGGTAGGCGGGAGTGTCGCCGGGGCTCGCGGTCGGAACGCGACGCAGCGCGGCGATCTCGCGCGCGACGTGGGCACGCGACGCGACGAGGCCGCCGATCATGAGCTGCTGGCGCGCGAGCACGGCCTCGGCTCGTTCACGAAGGTGCTCGGGGATGGGGCCTGCCGGCCTGTCGAACTCCGTCGGCTCCAGCTGCTCGTCGGCGGCGTCGAGGGCACGCTCGAACTGGTCGAGCACTGCCAGCCATGCCGTGAGGTTGTCGGGCACGAGCGGTCAGGCCGATGCCGTGGCGATGCCGTGCGCAGAGCCGGTCATCGAGGCGGCGGCTTCGTGCCAGGCGTCTCGGAGCGGTGCGATGATGTCGCGGCATTCCGCGGTGATCGCCGCGTCACGATCGATGTTGGCGGTGATGAGGCGACCGGTCAGGTACGTGTAGACACCGCGCAGGTCATCAGATCCGTCCCAGACATCGGTGAGCGAGCCGTTCAGCTCGGCGACGATCCACTGCGCGTGCGTGAGGTGGGTGCCGGCGGCGATCCAGTCGCCCGCGTCCTGCGCGACGCGCGCGCGGTCGACGTCGACCAGCAGGCGGTCGTACAGGAGGATCAGCAGACGCTCGGGCGAGGCGGATGCGACCTGCTGCTCGAGATACTGCTGCTTGGCACGGTCGAGCGAGGTGATGGGCATGATTTTCGACTCCAATGCGGATGCGAGATCGGCGCGTCCGGTCAGGACGACGACGAGCTGGGGGTCATCGCGGCGAGCTGGCCCGTGAGCCAGGTGGACTGCGACTGCAGCTTCGAGAGCTGCACCTCGAGCTGCGCGTACGTGCGCTCGAGCGTCGCCTGGCGCTGCTCGAGCCGGATGTCCCACCGCTCGACCTGCGTCTTGAGGGTCTTGACCTCGGACTCCTGCCCGGTGATCCGGGCGGTCAGCAGCCCGTCGTACTTGTCGGAGTACTGCGTGGCGACGCCTTCGAGTCTGCTCGCCACTCCCGAGAAGAGCTCCTGGGTCGCCTCGGGGTCAGCGGCCACGGCCGCCGCGAACTTCTCGGCGTCGAACGAGAGCACCCCCTTGTCGCTGATCGTGATCCCGATCGTCGACGGCGAGATTCCGTTCACCGGATGCTGCACGGCGTTCGCGAGCGCTGTGCGGAGGTTGCGGACGGTGCTGTCGCCGGTGAAGACACCGAGGGTGGTCGACTCTCCCACATCGCCGACCGTCGCCTTCGAGCCGTTGTCGATCCGGGTCAGCAGCGACGCGATCTCCTTGATGAAGGCCTCGGCGGTGGACGTCTGCTTCTTCTCGTCGCGGGTGACCGTCACCATGACGGGGTCTGCGCTCGGCTTCGACACCGTGACGTCGATGCCTTCGCCCACGCTGATGGTGTTGCTCGCACTCGTCAGCGCCTGCTCTGCCGCGGTGCCCGCGAAGAGGCGCACTCGAGCGTCAGCACCCTGGGTGAGGAGGGCGGCGCCGGACTCGGACCCCATGTCGACGGACGTGCCTGCGGTGACGTCAGCCGCGGATCCTCGGTGGATGGTGAACTCGCCGGCCTCGCCCGTCTCGATGGAGGTCAGCTGGATGCGCGAGAGGGGCTTGCCGTCGGCATCCGTCCCGGCGGGGACCACCGTCGCCATGACACCGGCCTTGGCATTGTTGATCGCCTTCGCGAGATCCCGAGGCCCGGTCCCGGTCGGCGTGATCTCGACGGGCTCGCCATCGGTTCCCACCACGGTGAAGGTGCCGCCCCAGGCCGACGATCCGGCTGCGGCGGTCACGACGGAGTGCGCGGTGGCGACGGCGTCGACGACGATGCCGGTCGAGAACGCGCTGGCCGTGGATCCTGCCGTCACCGTCACGCTCTCCGACGAGGACGACGCGGTGAACGAGGCGGGTGAGGTCGGTGCCGCCGCGGTCTTGGCCTTGGTGACGAGGTCCTGCAGCGTCGTGTTGAGTGACTGCAGGTTGTTGATGATCGTGTTGCGGTCGGCGATCTTGTTGGTGATCAGCGTCTTCGGGATCGCCGACACGTCCATCAGCGCCTTGATGAGCTCTTCCGTCTTGAGCCCTGATACGAGTCCGTCGAGTTTCATCCCGGTCGTCTTCCGTGCGATGCGGTCAAGGTGTCCTACAGGAAGGCGCCCGGGCGGAGGTGAGTCCGCCCGGGCGCCTGGTGCGCCTCAGGCGCAGCGACTCAACGGAGCAGCTGCAGGACGCCCTGACCCGACTGGTTCGCCTGCGCGAGCATGGCGGTACCGGCCTGAGCCAGGATGTTCGAGGCGGTGTACTTGACCATCTCGGCCGCCATGTCGGTGTCGGCGATGCGGCTCTTGGCCGCACCCAGGTTCTCCGCCGAGACCTGCAGCGAGTTGATCGTCGACTCGAAGCGGTTCTGCGCCGCACCGAGGTCCGCACGCTGCGACGAGATCGCGGTGATCGCGGTGTCGATCGCGGTGACGGCCGCGGCCGCCTCCGTGGCCGAGTCGAACGAGAAGGCCGCAGTGACGGCATGCGTGGACGCGGCTCCGGCAGCACCGTAGGTGATGTCGGTGATCGAGGCCAGAGCGGCCTTCAGGTCACCGCGGTCGACCGCGATCTGCGACGACGCGTCTCCGTTGGCTCCGACCTGGAAGCTCAGAGCGGCGCCTCCCTTGAGCAGGTCGATGCCGTTGAAGTTCGTCGAGTCGGCGATGCGGACCAGTTCGTCGGTCAGCTGGGTGACCTCGGTCGTGATCGCGGCGCGCGAATCGGCGTTGTTCGAGTCGTTACCGGCCTGCACCGCCAGGTCACGCACACGCTGCAGGATCGAGTGCACCTCGGTGAGCGCGCCTTCTGCGGTCTGGATGACCGAGATGCCGTCCTGAGCGTTGCGGGCTGCGACGTTCAGGCCGTTGACCTGCGAGCGCAGGCCCTCGGAGATGGCGAGGCCGGCGGCGTCATCGGCAGCGCGGTTGATGCGCAGACCGCTCGAGAGCTTCTCGAGCGACTTCGAGACGTCGTTCTGGTTGACGGACAGGTTGCGGTACGCGTTGAGCGCGCCGACGTTGGTTGCGATCTGAAGACCCATGTTTATCCTCCGTGGTGATGGGACCGAATGCCGGCCCATCCGTGGGCCTGCACTCTCCACATTCGCGACGCGCGGATCGCCCGTAACCGCGGGCGGGGAGAATTCTCAGACGGCGGCGAGCACGCGCGCAACCGGGGCTTGCTCCGCCGGGGCGGCGGCGCCGAACAGCGTCTCGAAGAAGTCGGACCGGGCCTTCGTCGAGCGGTCTCCGGTCGTGCCGTCCTCCCACGCCTGCATGGCCTCGCGCATCAGCGTGAGTCCCTTCGAGCGCAGCTTTGAGACGTAGGCATGGCTGACCGCGAGCTCCTCCGCGATGTCCTTCACCATGCGATCGTCGAGGTAGATGCCGCGCACCACCTGGCGCATAGCCTCGGGAAGCGCGTCGATGACCCGTGCGAGCATCGTGCGCAGTTCCGACTGTTCGACAGCGTGCTCGGGCAGGATCACACTGTCGGTGAGGTCTGCCGCCTGACGCCCGGTCTCCACGTCGAAATACTCCTCGAAGCTGGTCGCCGTGCGCACCATCTCGTCGAGCTTCTGCATCTCCACGACCGCGTCGATGTCGAGTCCGGACTCCCGCGCCAGCTCTGCGGTCGTCGCGATGCGGCCGGTCCGCGCGAGTACGGCCTCGGCTGCGACACGGAGGCGCTCGATCTTGTCTCGGCTGCGTTCTCCCGCGGGGTCTGCACGACGCATCTCCGAGAGCATCGCCCAGTTGATCTGGCTGCTCGCGAACGCACCGAAGGGAATGCCGCGAGAGGCGTCGTACGACATCGCGGCTCGGGCGAGTCCCATCCGTGCCGCCGAGAGCAGATCGTCGAGATCGACGTGCGTCGCCGAGCGCGCCTTCTCGACCGCCAGGAAGGTGGCGAGCGGCATGTTCTCGCGTGCGAGTTGTTCCGCTGTCGGAGCGACAGCCTGACCCGAGTTGGAATCAGCGAAAACATCAGAATGACGCGGCAATGTGACTCCGTGGCTTGTTCAACTGGTTTATCAGGAACATAGCAGGATTTACGCATATACAAGTAGAAAATTGAGACTGTTTGTCGCGTCGATGGCGCACCACAGGACTGCAGCGGCAGACGACCATCGTCAGATTCGCCTCTCGTGCGCGGCATCCTCTGCTCACTAGACTCGACGCGTCACTGCACAGGACGATCATCGACGGGATCCTCGGTCGGCGGAATGAGCAGTGCGGACCGACGAAAGAGGACGACGATGGCAGTGATCTCCCGCGGGTTCGGCGCACGCCGCAGAGAGTCCGACGACCGGCTTCCGCCGGGCCAGTACCTCACCGAGGACTTCCCCGTCCTCTCCGCCGGCCCCACACCTCGGGTCACGACCGATACCTGGGAGTTCGCGGTGGTCGGGCTCGACGGGATCCGGCGGACGTGGTCGTGGGAGGAGCTGCATGCGCTCCCGGTCGACACGATCACCACCGACATCCACTGCGTGACTCGCTGGTCCAAGCTCGGCACACAGTGGCGCGGCGTCTCGCTGGACCATCTGCTCGCGGATGCCGGTGACGGCGACTTCACCCGCGTCTTCTCATACGGCGGATACACGACCAACGTCCCGCGCGCCGATCTGACGAACGGCAGGGCATGGATCGCTTTCGAGTTCGAGGGCGAACCACTCGGAGCCGAGCACGGCGGGCCCGCGCGTCTTCTCGTTCCGCATCTGTACTTCTGGAAGTCGGCCAAATGGGTCCATGGCCTCGATCTCCTCGAGAACGACGAACCGGGGTTCTGGGAGCAGAACGGCTACAACATGTACGGCGACCCCTGGAAAGAGGAGCGGTACTGGTGACGACCGCGTCACCGTGGCTGGTCGCCCGTGTCGCTGAGGTGCGACAGTCCACGCCTCACGGTCGAGTGCTTCGTCTCGCCGTCGACGGGTGGCCCGGGAACCTCGCGGGACAGCACGTCGACGTGCGCCTCACGGCTGAAGACGGCTATCAGGCCGTGCGCTCGTATTCGCTGGCCTCATCCGGCGACGCACCCCTGCTCGAGCTCGCCGTCGACGAGGTGCCGGACGGCGAGGTCTCCCCCTACCTCGTCGAAGATGTGCGTCCGGGCGACGAGCTCGAGGTCCGCGGACCCATCGGCGCGTATTTCGTGTGGACCCCCGAACGGCAGGAGTCCGTTCAGCTCATCGCCGGCGGGTCCGGCGTGGTACCGCTGCTCGCGATGGCACGCGTGCACGCTCTCGCCGCAAGCGGAGCGCCGATGCGGATGCTGTATTCCGTGCGCACCCCGGACGACGCGTTCTACGCCGACGAGCTGAACGCACTCTCCGGCGGGACCTTCGCTCTCGACTGGGCGTACACGCGCTCGTCTCCTGCCGGCTCCGCCCGCCCCGCCGGCAGGGTCGACGCCGCGACGATCGCGGCATCCACGATCCCGGCCTCAGAGAACCCGTCGGTCTACGTGTGCGGACCGACAGGCTTCGTCGAAGCGGTCGCCGACCTGCTCGTCACGGCTGGTCACTCCCCCGATCGAATCCGTACCGAGCGCTTCGGAGGTGCCTGATGCGCGCACATCACCCCGGCCATCACGAACGCGTCGACGGAAACGCCGCAGGAGGGATCCTGCTCGACATCTTCGGTCGCGACATGACGGGCGCACGAGCGGCGTGTGCGCACTGCGAGCACGAGGGCCCGCTGGCGAACGCCGTCGCCGAGGTGGACGACGCTGGCATGATCCTCCTCTGCCGGGGGTGCGGTCGCACGCTGCTGACCGCCGTGCGCTCCGACGGCGTTCAGACACTCGTCATCGGCGGGCTCCATCGCCTGCGGTGGGGGCTGTAGATCCATGCGACGCGACTGACCGTCACTCCTGACCCGTGGTCTGCGATGATCGGGACATGGGCACGCGACCTCGAGGCACCTGGCGACGACAGGCGGCCCGCGACGCTCAGATCGTCGACAGGCTCGATTCGACCCCCGTCGTGATCGACGGCGATGCCCACGATCTCGTGCACGATCTGCGGGAGAGCGCACGTGACGACGGCGTGCTGCTGCAGACCTTCGCGACCGCGACGGAGCCCGCTCGGGTCGTCATCCTCGCGATCGAGGGCGACGGCCGTTCGTCGCTGCTGAAGATCAACACGCTGCTCCGATCGGCTTCCGGGGCGGTGGCCGCGGATGCTCTGCGGATCGCCGTCATCCGCAGTGGTCGAGCTCGGATCGCCCCCGCGAAGCTGCAACGACTCCTTGCCTCCGAGATCCTCTTCCAGATCTCCGTGGCGGTATCGCCGCTCTCGGCCGGCACCCGCGATCGCTCTCTGCGACAGCGCCTCGTCCTCGGCTCCCTCGATGCCGCAGGGTTCACCGTGCTCCGCGTGGGCTGATCCTCCGCTGTGATTACTCTCGGTCCCCGGGTGTGATCGCGTCGACGAGCCGCTGCCCCCCGATGCCAGGTGGTCCGCCAGAACGGCGGCGGCGAGCTCGGCGTCGCCGGCGCCGAGTGCCTCGAGCAGCTCTTCACGCTAAGCGGCGATGACGGCGAGATCGGCATGACGCGGGCGACCGGCAAGCCATACCGCCATGTCATCGAGATCCTCGAGGAGCTCATCCGGCCGCAGACGTGACCCTCGAGACAGGGCGAGGTCTTCGTGAAGTGGGCCCTGCCGGGATCGAACCGACGACATCCACGGTGTAAACGTGGCGCTCTACCAGCTGAGCTAAAGGCCCTGGTTCACCCAGTGTATCGGTGTCGCAGTGCGCGAGCATGTCGTGGAAGGGGGATAGGCTGAGGGCGGCACGCGCTGTGCACAGCCGACAAGGCTGCCCGCGTCGCTTCCCGTTTCATTGGCATGACCTGCCAGCTTGACGAAAGGCTCCCCCGTGACTGTGCACGACCAGGATCCGTATTCCCAGGGCCCGCTCGACAGCGATCCGGATGAGACGGGCGAGTGGCAGCAGTCGCTCGACGAGCTCGTCGAGGCGAAGGGCCACGGTCGTGGCCGCGAGATCATGCTCAGCCTGCTCAAGCGCTCGAAGGAGCTGCACCTGGGCGTGCCGATGGTCCCGACCACCGACTACATCAACACGATCGCCGCCGAGAACGAGCCCGAGTTCCCCGGCGACGAAGAGATCGAGCGCCGCTACCGCGCCTGGATCCGCTGGAACGCGGCCATCACGGTGCACCGCGCGCAGCGCCCCGGCATCGGCGTCGGCGGACACATCTCGACCTACGCGTCGTCGGCAGCTCTGTACGAGGTCGGCTTCAACCACTTCTTCAAGGGTGCCGACAACCCCGGCGGAGCAGACCAGATCTTCATCCAGGGTCACGCCTCCCCCGGAACCTATGCGCGCTCCTTCCTCGAAGGGCGCCTGAGCGAAGACCAGCTCGACGGCTTCCGTCAGGAGAAGTCGCACGCGCCGCACGGCATCCCGTCGTACCCGCACCCCCGTCTGATGCCGGAGTACTGGCAGTTCCCGACGGTCTCGATGGGTCTCGGCCCGATCAACGCCATCTACCAGGCGATGTCGAACAAGTACCTCGAGAACCGCGGCATCAAGGACACGTCCCAGTCGCACGTCTGGGCGTTCCTCGGCGACGGCGAGATGGACGAGGTCGAGAGCCGCGGTCAGCTGCAGGTCGCAGCCAACGAGGGCCTCGACAACCTCACGTTCATCGTCAACTGCAACCTGCAGCGCCTCGACGGCCCGGTGCGTGGCAACGGCAAGATCGTCCAGGAGCTCGAGTCGTTCTTCCGCGGTGCGGGCTGGAACGTCATCAAGGTCGTCTGGGGTCGCGAGTGGGACGACCTGCTCGCCCGCGACACCGAGGGCGCGCTGCTCAACCTCATGAATGTCACGCCCGACGGCGACTACCAGACGTACAAGGCCGAGTCCGGCGCGTATGTCCGTGAGCACTTCTTCGGCCGCGACGAGCGCACCGCAGCCCTCGTCAAGGACTATTCCGACGACGACATCTGGAACCTCAAGCGCGGTGGCCACGACTACCGCAAGGTCTACGCCGCGTTCAAGGCCGCGACCGAGCACAAGGGCAAGCCCACCGTCATCCTCGCGAAGACCGTCAAGGGCTACGGCCTCGGTCCGCACTTCGAGGGCCGCAACGCGACCCACCAGATGAAGAAGATGACGCTGGACAACCTCAAGACGTTCCGCGACGCCATGCACATCCCGATCACGGATGCGCAGCTCGAGGAGAACCCGTACCTGCCCCCGTACTACAACCCGGGTCCCCAGGACGAGACGATCCAGTACATGCTCGAGCGCCGCCAGGCTCTCGGCGGCTACCTGCCGGAGCGCCGTTCCACGCACGTCGGACTCTCGCTTCCCGATGACACCGCGTACGCGCTGCCCAAGAAGGGCTCCGGCACGCAGGAGATCGCCACGACCATGGCGTTCGTCCGTCTGCTGAAGGACCTGCTGCGTTCGAAGGACTTCGGGCACCGCATCGTCCCGATCATCCCCGACGAGGCTCGGACGTTCGGAATGGACGCGTACTTCCCGTCGGCGAAGATCTACAACCCCAACGGCCAGCACTACACGTCGGTCGACCGTGAGCTCCTCCTCGCCTACAAGGAGAGCCCGCAGGGTCAGATCGTGCACGTCGGCATCAACGAGGCGGGCGCCCTCGCGGCGTTCACCGCGGCGGGTACGTCCTACGCCACGCACGGCGAGCCGCTGATCCCGATCTACCTCTTCTACTCGATGTTCGGGTTCCAGCGCACCGGCGACGCCCAGTGGGCCGCCGGTGACCAGATGGCCCGAGGGTTCATCATGGGCGCGACGGCGGGTCGCACCACCCTGACGGGTGAGGGCCTGCAGCACGCAGACGGCCACTCGCACCTGCTCGCCGCGACGAACCCCGCGACGATCTCGTACGACCCGGCATACGGCTACGAGATCGCTCACATCATGCGCTCCGGTCTCGAGCGCATGTACGGCGGAAACCACGAAGACCCGAACGTCATGTACTACATCACGCTCTACAACGAGCCGATGGTGATGCCGGCCGAGCCGGAGAACGTCGACGTCGACGGCATCGTGCGCGGCATCCACCGCGTCTCGGTCGGCGAGGGCGATGGTCCCCGTGCCCAGCTGTTCGCCTCGGGTGTCGGACTCCCCTGGGCCCTCGAGGCGCAGCAGCTGCTGAAGAACGACTGGGGCGTGATCGCCGACGTCTGGTCGGTCACGTCCTGGACCGAGCTGCGCCGCGACGGGCTCGCCGCCGACGAGCACAACTTCCTGCACCCGGAGGAAGAGCCCCGCACCGCGTACCTCACGCAGAAGCTGCAGGGCGCCGAGGGCCCGGTCGTCGCGGTCAGCGACTTCATGCACGCGGTGCAGGACCAGATCCGTCCCTGGGTCCCGCAGCGTTTCGCGACGCTGGGTGCCGACGGCTTCGGATTCTCCGACACGCGTGCGGCTGCCCGCCGCTTCTTCAAGATCGACGGACCGTCGATCGTCGTCCGCACGCTGCAGTCGCTCGCCGAGGACGGGGTCGTCGACCGTTCCCTCGCCGCGCAGGCCATCCAGAAGTACAGCCTGCACGACGTGAACGCCGGCACCAGCGGCAACGCGGGCGGCGAAAGCTGAGCCATCGGTGACAGAGTCCTCTTCGCGCGGCATGGACAAGTCCGCCACGCTCACCTGGCTGCGCCGGATCTCCGGTGACATCGCCTCGGTGACGATCAAGCGCCTCGAGGACACCCTCCCGTGGTACGCCGACATGCCACCAGCCCGCCGCTCTGCGGTCGGGCTGGTGGCTCAGGCCGGCATCACCTCGTTCATCCAGTGGTACGAGGATCCGACCTCGACGCCCTGGATCGCCGCAGACATCTTCGCTGCGGCTCCGCGCGAGCTCCTGCGCAGCGTCAGCCTGCAGCAGACCCTCCAACTCATCCGTGTCACGGTCGAGGTGACGGAAGAGCGCGTGGCCGGTCGTGGCGAGGATCTCCGCGAGGCGATCCTGCTCTACTCGCGCGACGTCGCCTTCGCCGCCGCCGACGTGTACGCCCGCGCGGCGGAGGCTCGCGGCCTGTGGGATGCACGTCTCGAAGCCCTCGTGGTCGACTCCATCCTCACCGGCGAAGCAGACGAAGAACTCCCTAGTCGCATCGCAGCACTCGGCTGGCACGGCCACGGCGAGGTGGCGGTACTGGTGGGTACGACTCCCCCGCAGTTCGATGTCGACCTGGTGCGCCGCACGGCGCGCAAGCTGTCCGTCGACGTGCTGATCGGTGTGCAGGGATCCCGACTCGTCCTGGTGATCGGCCGCGCACGTGCCGAGGGCCAGGAAGACGAAGAAGACGATGACGAGCTCGGCTTCACCGAGATCGCCGCGCGGCTCGAGCCCTCGTTCGGCCCCGGCTATGTGGTGCTGGGCCCTGCTGTCGCAGCGCTCGTCGACGCGAGCCAGAGCGCACGCGCCGCTCTCGCGGGATTCGCCGTCGCTCGCGCCTGGCGCAGCGCGCCCCGCCCCGTCGAGGCCGACGACCTGCTGCCCGAGCGCGCTCTCGCGGGCGACCCGCTCGCCAAGCAGACGCTCATCGAGCGCATCTACCGCCCCCTCCAGGCGCACTCCACAGATCTCGTGACCACGCTGTGGAGCTATCTCGACAACGGCCGCTCCCTCGAGGCGACGGCACGCGAGCTGTTCGTGCATCCGAACACGGTGCGCTATCGCCTCAAGCGCGTCAGCGAGGTGATCGGCTGGGATGCCACCGGTCCTCGCGAGGCCCTGATCCTTCAGACGGCACTCATCCTCGGATCCATCGGTGCCGCGGATCAGGTTCGTCGGCGACCGCCGCTCAGACGCACCCCGCGCTGACCGAATTCGTGGGATCTGTACGCCACACACAAGCGATCTTCGGAATCTTGTGATGGATCATCCACCACTCTGCACGGATCGTTGGCAGACTGGGGGTGTGATTGTCGTCGTATGCCCGGGACAGGGCTCGCAAACCCCCGGTTTCCTCTCTCCTTGGCTCGAGTTGGAGGGCGTCGCCGACAGCATCGCCGCCTACTCGGAGTCCGCCGGGGTCGATCTCGCACAGCATGGAACGGTGTCGGACGCCGACACGATCCGTGACACGCGCATCGCCCAGCCGCTGATCGTCGCCGCGTCGCTCATCGCCGCGAACGCGCTCACGACACGCGGCGGACGCCGCGCCGACGGCGTCGCTGGTCACTCGGTCGGTGAGATCGCCGCGCTCGTGAGCAGTGGAGTGATCGATGCCGAGACCGGCATGCGCCTGGTCGGCATCCGTGGTCGTGCGATGGCGGATGCCGCGGCGCAGACCCCCACCGGTATGAGCGCGGTCCTCGGCGGCGATGAGGAGACGATCCTCACGCGTCTGACCGAGCTCGGACTCTCGCCCGCCAACTACAACGGCGGCGGCCAGCTCGTCGTCGCCGGCGAACTCGCCGGACTCGACGCCCTGTCCAGCGAGCCGGTGAAGGGCACCCGCGTGATCCCGCTGCAGGTGGCCGGCGCGTTCCACACCTCGTACATGGAATCGGCCGTGGCCGCCTTGCGTGACGCCGTCTCGACCGTCACGCCCGCGGACCCCGAGATCACATTGTGGACCAACCGCGACGGCTCCGTGGTCTCCGACGGTGCGCAGGCGCTGAGCTACCTCGTCGACCAGGTGTCCTCCCCTGTGCGCTGGGACCTCTGCATGGCCTCCTTCGCCGATCAGGGCATCACCGGCATGATCGAGCTCGCTCCTGCCGGCGCCCTGACCGGCCTCGCGAAGCGCGGGCTGCGCGGTGTCCCGACCGTCGCCGTCAAGACCCCCGAAGACCTCGACGCAGCGGTCGCGCTGCTGAACGGAGAAGCAGCATGACCGCCACCCTCACTCAGGTCTCCGGCCCCGCGTACACCCGTATCCTCTCGTACGGCGCCGCGCGCGGCGAGAACGCCGTCCCCAACGACGATCTCATCGGGCCGATCGACTCGAGCGACGAGTGGATCCGTCAGCGCACAGGGATCATCACCCGCGTGCGCGCCGACAAGGGCACGGACGCCATCGACCTCGCCGCCCTCGCCGGTGCCGAGGCGATCGAGAAGGCCGGCATCCCCGCCGACCAGATCGACCTGGTCATCGTCGCCACGATCAGCAACCCCAAGCAGAGCCCCTCGGTGTCTGCGATCGTCGCCGACCGGGTCGGCGCGAACCCGGCAGCCGCCTACGACATCAATGCCGCGTGCGCGGGGTACGCCTACGCTGTGACCCAGGCCGATGCCCTCATCAGGGCGGGCGCAGCGCGATACGCGCTGGTGATCGGCGCCGAGAAGCTGTCCGACATCGTCGACCCGACCGACCGCAGCATCTCCTTCCTGCTCGGCGACGGAGCCGGTGCGGCTCTCATCGGTCCGAGCGACACGCCGGGGATCGCTCCCGCGGTCTGGGGATCCGACGGGTCGAAGGCCGACGCAGTCGGTATGAACGGCACGCTGACGGAGTTCCGTGACGGCGATGTGCCGTGGCCCACCCTGCGCCAGGAGGGCCAGACCGTCTTCCGCTGGGCCGTCTGGGAGATGGCGAAGGTCGCTCGCGAAGCGCTCGACCGTGCGGGTGTCCAGCCCGAGGACATCGCCGCGTTCATCCCCCACCAGGCGAACATGCGCATCATCGACGAGTTCGCGAAGCAGCTCAAGCTGCCCGAGACCACGGTCATCGCGCGTGACATCGAGACCACGGGCAACACCTCGGCGGCGTCGATCCCCCTCGCCAGCCACCGCCTGATGGCGGAGCACCCCGAGCTCTCGGGCGGCCTCGCACTGCAGATCGGCTTCGGCGCGGGCCTCGTGTTCGCCGCCCAGGTCGTCGTCCTTCCCTGAGAACGCGCCGACTTTCCCTAGACTGTTCCACGGTTCCGAATACAACCCGTAAGAAAGAGGAAGACCACATGGCTTTCACCAACGATGAGGTCCTCGCTGGCCTCGCAGAGCTGATCACCGACGAGACCGGCATCAACGCCTCCGAGGTCGCTCTCGAGAAGTCGTTCACCGACGACCTCGACATCGACTCGATCTCGATGATGACGATCGTCGTCAACGCCGAGGAGAAGTTCGGCGTCACCATCCCCGACGACGAGGTCAAGAACCTCAAGACCGTCGGCGACGCCGTCTCCTTCATCGTCGCAGGCCAGGAGTAGTCCACGCAGGATGCCACCCCCGCCCTCGCGGGGCGTGGCATCCTCCGCCTTGCCCGCCTTCTGCTCGACCCGCCTGACAAGGAACCACACATGACCAAGCGCATCGTCGTCACCGGCATCGGCGCCACGTCCGCCATCGGCGGGACAGCCCCCGAGAACTGGACCAACCTGCTCGCAGGACAGTCCGGAACCCGCCCCCTCGAACACGACTGGGTTCAGCAGTACGAGCTGCCCGTCACCTTCGCCGCAGAGGCGATCGTCCGCCCCGAAGAGGTCCTGCCCCGTCACGAGGCGAAGCGGCTCGATCCCTCCTCGCAGTTCGCGCTCATCGCGGCTCGCGAGGCATGGGCGGATGCAGGCTCCCCCGAGGTCGCCCCTGAGCGCCTCGGCGTCGACTTCGCCACCGGTATCGGCGGCCTCTGGACCCTCCTCGACGCGTGGGACACGCTGCGAGAGAAGGGGCCGCGCCGCGTGATGCCCCTCACCGTGCCGATGCTGATGCCGAACGCGGCAGCAGGCAATCTCTCGCTGCAGTTCCAGGCCCGCGCCTACGCGCAGACCGTCGTCAGCGCGTGCGCCTCGAGCACCGAATCGATCATCCACGCCTTCCACCACCTGCAGGACGGTCTCGCCGACGTCGTCATCGCCGGTGGCACCGAGTCGGCCATCCACCCGATCACGATGGCGTCCTTCGCCTCCGCGCAGGCGCTGTCGCGCCGCAACGACGACCCTGCCACCGCCTCGCGTCCCGGCGCGATCGACCGCGACGGCTTCGTGATGGGCGAGGGTGCTGCTGCACTCATCCTCGAGACCGAGGAGCACGCCAGGGCTCGTGGCGCCAAGATCTACGGCTACGTGCTCGGCGGTGGAGTGACCGCTGACGCGTATCACATCACCGGCAACGACCCCGAGGGCAACGGCGCAGCACGCGCTGTGACGCAGGCGCTCGAAGAGGCCGGCATCACCGCCGACCAGGTTGCCCACATCAACGCGCACGCGACGTCGACCCCGGTCGGCGATCCCAACGAGTACGTCGCCCTGAAGAAGGTGTTCGGCGACCGGATCGACGAGATCCCCGTGTCGGCCACGAAGGCATCGACCGGACACCTGCTCGGCGGCACGGGCGCTCTCGAAGCGATCTTCTCGCTTCTCGCGCTTCGCGACCGCGTCGCTCCGCCGACCATCAACATGACCGAACCCGACCCCGCCGTGCCGTTCAAGCTCTCGGGCGAGGCGCAGCCTCTCGGCGACGGGCAGCTGTACGCGATCAGCAACTCGTTCGGCTTCGGCGGGCACAACGCCGTCGCGGTCTTCGCGAGTGCCGACTGATACGCAGACACGAGAGAACGGCCCCCGGGTGATCCCGGGGGCCGTTCTCGTCTTCCGACGCAGACGCGCCTATGCGCGAGAGAGCTGCTGCGAGCGAGCGGCGCGCAGACGGGTGGTCCAGGGCAGGAACCAGCCGACGAGAGGGCCGACCCCGAACGCGAAGAGCACCGTGCCCACGCCGACCGGACCGCCGAGCAGGAAGCCGATCAGAAGCACGCTGCCCTCGATGAGGGTGCGCACCAGCCAGACGGGACGGCCCGTGCGCGCCACGAGTCCGGTCATGAGGCCGTCCCGCGGTCCGGGGCCGAAGTCCGCGGCGATGTACAGACCGGTCGCGAACGCGAGGAGCAGCAGGCCCGCCACGAACATGGGGGCGCCCACCCAGATCGACGGCGGTGCGGGGATCACGAAGAGGGCCACGTCGGCACTCGGCCCCACCAGCAGCGCATTCAGCAGCGTGCCCAGACCGACGCGCTGGCGGAGCGGGATCCACAGGAGCAGGACGATCACGGAGACGAGCACAGTCACGACGCCGTAGCCGATTCCCGCCTGCCCGGAGATCCCCAGCGCGAGCACGTCCCACGGCGCGACACCGATGCCCCCACGCACCATCAGACCGAGCGCGACACCGTAGAGGAAGAGACCCACGAGCAACTGGACGATGCGCTCGACGATGTCACGCCGGCTGACGGCGGCGATCGGCAGGAAGACGGAACGGAGGTGCATTGTTCCATCGTGGCGCTGCGCATCTCCATGACGCGGAGGCCAGTCGGAGAAAAGTGGCCTGCTGATAACGGTCCACTTTGCGGCATGCTGGAGAGATGACCTCCCGACTCGTCGAGCAACTCGGTGCCCAGAGCGTCGCCGGCGCCACAGCGGCTTCGCTGGCCGAGCAGATCCGCGCCCTGATACTCGACGGTCGGCTGACCGTCGGAGAGCGGCTCCCCAGTGAGCGGGCACTGGCCCTCGAGCTGCGCCGCTCACGCTCGACCACCACGCGCGTGTACGGGCTCCTTGAGGGCGACGGCTATGTGTCACGGCTGCACGGCGGCAGCACTCGAGTGGCACTCCCTCACGCCACTGCTCCTACGACAGACACGGAGGACGCGCAGGCCATCGACCTCTCCATCGCCTCGATGGACTCCACTCCGGGGCTGTACGACGCCACGGTCAGATCCCTCCCGCGACTCGCCGCGCTCCGAGGGACGAGCGGCTACTCGCTCCGCGGGCTCCCGGAGCTGCGCGAGGCGGTCGCGCACCGCTTCACCGAACGGGGCGTCGAGACGGATGCCGATGAGATCATCATCACGTCGGGCGCGCTCAACGCATTCCACCTCGTCCTCGCCACGATAGGTCGACGCGGTGAGCGCGCCCTCGTCGAGCAGCCGACATTCCCGCACGCTCTCGAGGCACTCCACCGGCACGGGTACCGTTTGCTCCCCACCCCGGTCGACGTCATCGGCTGGGACGAACGCCATCTCTCCGACACGCTGCTGCGCAGCCGCCCGCACCTCGCGTACCTGATCCCGGACTTCCACAACCCGACCGGATCGACGCTGAGCGACGTCGAGCGATCACGCATCGCCACGACCGCCCGGAACTCGGGCACACACGTGGTCGTCGACGAGACCACGGCTGAGCTCGACATCGACCGCGGCTGGTCGCCACTTCCGATGGCCGCCTTCAGCCCGCAGATCATCACCGTCGGCTCGATGTCCAAGATCGCGTGGGGTGGGCTGCGGATCGGCTGGATCCGCGCCGACCGCGCGCTCATCAGCCGTCTGCTCGCCACCCGGCCCTCCTTCGAGTTGGGAACCGCGCTCCTGGAGCAGTGCATCGCGGTCGAGCTCCTGCAGGACATGCCGGCACTCACCGCTCACGTCACGTCCCGTCTGAAAGCGGGCCGCGAGGCGGTCGCCACCGGAGTCGCATCCATCGGCGGACTGTCCATGCCGTCGACGAGCGGTGGCCTCTCCGCCTGGCTCGACCTGGGTGCGCCGATCTCGACAGCGCTCTCGCTCGCCGCGCGCGACCATCAGCTCATCCTGCCGCCGGGCCCCCGATTCTCGACCGGAGGGGTGCTGGAGCGCCGCCTGCGCATCCCCATCACGCTTCCGCCCGAACGGACGGCCGACGCGATGGCACGGCTGCATCTCGCCTGGAACGACGTCATGGCGGGCGGATCCTCCCTGCGTCGCGAGATGCCGCGCTCGGCCGTCATCTGACACGACGAAGACCCCGCCCCTGGAGAACAGGGACGGGGTCTTCGTCATATGGAGCGGGGATTCGCATTCTCAGCGCCCGGGATCACTCACCGGCATCCGATACTCGCGCCTTCCCGCTCCAGGTCTGGGCGGTGCCGTCGACTATCCCACCTTGTGCAGCCAGACGACCCTGGCGTCGTCACTCGCGTGACGGAACGGCTCGAGCTCCTCGTCCCAGGAGGAGCCGAGGGCGATGTCGAGTTCACGCTGCAGCTCGGTGGCGCTGCCTGCCGCGATCTCCATGGCGTAGCGGATGCGGTCCTCGCCGATGACGATGTTCCCTGCGGCATCCGTCTGGGCGTAATGGATGCCGAGATCGGGCGTGTGCAGCCAGCGTCCGCCGTCGCTGCGGGGAGTCGGATCCTCGGTGACCTCGAACCGCAGGTGCTCCCAGCCGCGGATCGCCGTCGCGAGCGCAGCACCGGTTCCCACCGGGCCATCCCAGTAGAACTCCGCCCGTCGCGCGCCGTCGAGTACCGGCTGATCATTCCAGTCGAAATTCACGGCACGACCGATAGCGCGTCCCACCGCCCATTCGAGGTGCGGGCAGAGCGCGCGAGGTGCGGAGTGGATGAACACCACTCCGCGTGCGTAAGCCGTCGCCATGATCTCTCCGTTTCATCAGGTGCGTCTTCCCCAACGACCTGAACCACGAGAACTGGCGAGAATATGCGGTTATGCGCCCATTCTCACCCAGACCAGGGCAAATCACAAGCGTGTGATCCCACGACGAAGGCCCCGATCACAGGGACCGGGGCCTTCGGACCATCACTGGTCGGGGAACGGCGAGGGTCAGGCCTCGCTCATGGCCTGCTTGACCTGCTGTCCCTTGGCTGCGTAGTACGCGGCGCGTGCGGCATCGCGGCGAGCCTGCTCGGCATAGCCGGCCTCGAGCACGTCCTGCGGGACCTCGACGTTCGGCACATCCTGCGTGCCGTTGTACTTCTCGATGTAGGCGTCGAGCTCGGGGCCCGACGTCCACGACGTGATGAGGCAGTACCGCGGCTCAGTGCCGACGTGGGTCGCGGCGTGCCACAGACGCTGCGTGTCGACGATGAGCTGTGCTCCCGCCGGCAGCGCGATGCGGTACTCGATGCTCGGGTCGGTGCGGTTCTCACGCAGGACGAAGAAGCTGTCCTTGTCGTCGCTGAGGTTGAAGAATCCACGCACGACCCAGCCGGTGCCGTCGGGGTTCAGACGGTTGTTGTCGTCCTGGTGGAGGTTGTAGAGGCATTCGCCGTACGGGGTCGGCTGCAGCTCGATCACTCGGCAGCGACCGACGTTCGCACCGGGCTCCTGCGCGCGGCGCGTCAAGTTCGGGGCCTTGGCCGTCTGCTCGTCGATCCAGACGCCGTCCTTGTCGGTGCGCGGCGGCTTGTGGTTCCAGAAGCCGTTGCACTCGATCTCGCCCTTGGCGCTCGCGAGCGGCGCGAAGCGGGTGTCGCCAGACGACTTCCAGTCGTTGTACTCGATGTCGAGCCACTCCTTGGGGTCGAGCTCCTGGTTGTAGCTGTCGAGAACGACGAATCCCTTGTCTTCGAGCGCGGCGGACTTGATGTATCCCATGATCTGAACCAGATCCTTTCATCGGGGGCCAGCACGTTTTAACAGGCCCTGATAAGGCAAGCCTAACAGGGCACCTCTGGAACGCCGCCGGGGGCCGCCGTGAATAACCGAATAGACTGATCCGGGCGCCTGGCGACTCCTCGGCGCCGGGCGTTACGGGAGGACGAGACACCAGCATGAGCACTGCGACCAACGTCGAGGCGACAGCTGTCAACACGATCGAGTGGCTCGCACAAGACTCCACGACCATCGTCGTGCCGGTGTATCAGCGCCAGTACCGCTGGGACATCGGCGGATGCGAGCAGCTTCTCTCGGACATCCGATCCGTCGCCCGCGAAGACGCATCGCATCGCCATTTCATCGGTTCGATCCTGTCGGCCTCCGACGACTCCGACGCCGACACCGAGCTCGTGCTCATCGACGGCCAGCAGCGCATCACGACCCTCATGCTTCTCGTCGCGGCGCTGCGGCACGCGGTGCAGGACTCCTCCCCCGAGCTCGCTGCAGAGCTCGACCGTGTGCTCGTGCGCCCCGACGACGCGAGCCGCACCAAGCTCCGCCCGCATGATGCGTGGGCCGAGCTGTACGAGTCGGTGGTGCTCGAACGCGGCGACCGCACCGACCGCGAGTCGCGCTTCGATGACAACTACGCCTTCTTCCGCAGCCAGGTGCACGCTGACGAAGCGCCGTTGATCTGGCGAGGGCTGCAACGGCTCGAGCATGTGTCGATCACTCTCGGCGCCGAGGCGAACGCACAGCAGATCTTCGAGAGCCTCAACTCCACGGGCGAGCCGCTGCGTGATCACGAGCTCATCCACAACTACATCCTGATGGGCCTCACGCACCCCGAGCAGCTCGATGTCGAGGAACGGTTCTGGTTGCCGATCGAACGCCACACCGGCGAGACGATCGGCGCGTTCTGGCGGCACTACCTCGTCATGACGACGGGCCGCGAGGTCGCCGCCAACGGCGAGCACGGCGTGTACAGCGCGTTCCGGCACTCCTTCCCCCGCGTCGACCTCGAGCACCTGCAGGCCGACGCGGAGGTCTGGCGTCACTACGCCGAGATCTACGGGACCCTGCTCGATCCCTCTCTCGAGAAGGATCCCGAGATCGCGCAGCAGTTGCGGTTCGTGAACACGTTCGGCCGCGCGTCGTATCCCCTGGTGCTGAGCGTCTACAGCGATCACTCGCGCGGGCTCATCGCGCGCGACGAGCTTCTCGAGACGCTCGAGTGGATCCAGACGATGTATCTGCGTCGCACTCTGGTCAACGTTCCGAACGAGCGTCTCGTGGCGCGCCTGTGCCGGGCACGCTCGAACGGTCGGGAGGCGCTCGCACGCGCCTTCGCCCGCATCACCCCGTCGGATGAGCGAGTGAGTGCCGTGGTGAAGTACAGCGAACTGCCGCATCCCGCATACGTCCTCGGTCGGCTGGAAGGCGTCGCAGACACGGCCGACTTCGACGTCGAGCACATCGTGCCCACGGTTCCCAGCGACAGTTGGTCCGGCGACGGCATCCGCCCCTGGATCGAGTACTCCGATGACGAACGCAACGCGCACCGTGCGCTCGCCCCCACACTCGGCAACCTCACGCTGCTCGAGCAGCACCTCGCAGAGCGCGTGTTCGGCGAGTCCTTCGCCGTGAAGCGCGACTCCGCCTACGCGAGGAGTTCCGTCGCCGAGACGAAGGCGCTCGAAGCGATCGACACGTGGGGCACCGCCGCCATCTCGGAACGCACCATCCGCCTCACCGCAGAGCTGCTGCGCATCTGGGCGAGGCCCGCTCTGCCCGAGATCGATGACGACGGCCTGACCCCCATCCTCGACGCGGTGCGTCGTCGCGGCTGGCCCGCCGGGTGGGAGCGCGAGTTCGAGTACGTCGAGTACCGGGGCGAGCGCTGGGAGGTCTTCGACGTCCGATACCTGTTCAATCGGGTCTTCCGCCGTGCCTGGACCGACACACGCGATGCGGCTGTGACCTACTGCGCCACCCACGGCGGCCCCATCTACGACGAGATGGCGTGGAAGGGCCAATGGGACCAGCTCGACGAGTCGCACCACCTCTACATGGGGTGGGACTCGAACTACATGATGAACGCGGTGCAGGGCGTGCTCCAAGAGGCGGGCATCGCCTCCGAGGTGTTCGTCAAGTACTCCTATATCGGGAATGTGATGTGACATGACCACCACCATCCGCCGGATGCTCGACCTCACCGTCGAGGAGCACGCGCTCACCGTTCCACTCGTCTGGGCAGATGCGGCCGACACCCGGACCATCGACGTCTTCGCCCGTGTGGTCACGCGCGAGGGGGGCGAGCATCTCCCCTACCTGGTCTTCCTGCAGGGTGGCCCCGGCCACGAGGCACCGCGACCCTTCCACTCGCCGACATCGCCGGTGTGGCTCGACGAGGCGCTCGCGCACTACCGCGTCGTGATGCTCGACCAGCGAGGCACCGGACTCTCCACGCCCGTCGGCGATGCCGACCTCGAGCGCGGATCGACCGAGGTCGCCGAGTACCTCACACACCTGCGCGCCGACTCGATCGTCCGCGACTGCGAGGCGATGCGCGAGCACCTCGGCGCAGAGACGTGGAGCGTGCTGGGCCAGTCGTTCGGCGGCTTCACGGCTCTGGCCTACCTCTCGTCGGATGCGGACTCGCTGGCCGATGTCTTCATCACCGGCGGGCTCAGCACCGTGAACCGCCACCCCGACGAGGTCTACGCGCTCTGCTACGACAAGATGCGCTCGGCGTCCGAGCGGTACTACCGTCGGTTCCCCGAGCACCGCGACGTGATGCGACGGCTCGTAGATCGCGCCGCGGCGGGCGACATCGTCCTGCCGGACGGTGAAGTCGTCTCACCGTCGCGACTGCGCTCGGTCGGCTCGGCCCTCGGCACGAACGACGGCTGGCAGACCCTGTGGTCGCTTCTCGAACGAGACCACACGTCGAACGCCTTCCGCCACGACCTCATGCACGCGATGCCCTACGGCGGCCGCAACCCGCTCTACTTCGCGTTCCACGAGTCCAGCTATGCCAACGGACACGCGACGCGGTGGTCGGCAGAGCGCGTCGAGCCAGATGACTTCCGCGCGGATGTGACGCTCTTCACGGGTGAGCACATCCGTCGCGACTGGACCGAGACGGTGCCGGCCTTCCAGCCGTGGCGCGACGTCGCACTCGAGCTGGCCGAGTTCGAGTGGCCACAGATCTATGACGAGGTCGCGATCTCGGCATCCGGCGCGCGCGGCGCCGCAGCGGTCTATGTCAACGATGTGTACGTGCCCATGGAGTTCTCGCTCGAGACCGCCCGGCTGCTCCCTGACCTGAAGCTCTGGGTCACCAGCGAACACGAACACAACGGGCTGCGGTCCGGCCCCGTGCTGACGCGCCTGATCGACATCGCCCACGATCGACGCATCCGCTGAGGATCATCCCCGAGGTGGATGTCGGACTCTGCCGCATCCCTTTAGCCTGATCTCATGACCGACACACTCGGGATGCTGCTCATGATCACGCTCCTCATCGTCGCCGCGATCGCGATCGTCATCACGATCGTCACCGTCTACGCGAGGGTGCCCCTCGAGAAGAAGTACGAGAGCGCCGGCGGCGGACTGGGCGGATCCTTCGAGGCCGTCTGGATGCCGTCGGCGCATGACGCAGGCATGGAGCGCGACCGCCAGACGAAGCGCACAGCTCCCGCACCTGCTCCGGGCGACCCGCCCAGCACGATCGACGGTGATCGTATCGTCCTCGACATCTGACGATCTCGCGACCTCACCCGCGCACGACGAAGGCCCCGGTTCCGAGGAGCCGGGGCCTTCGTCGTGCGGAGGTCGTTACTTGGACGAGCCGCCGAAGCCCTTGAAGCGCTGGTTGAACTTCTCGACGCGACCGGCCGAGTCCATGATGCGCTGCTTGCCCGTGTAGAACGGGTGCGAGGCCGAGGAGATCTCGACGTCGATGACGGGGTACTCGACGCCGTCGAGCTCGATCGTCTTGTCGCTCGTGACCGTCGAACGGGTGAGGAACGTCTCTCCCGAACCGAGGTCGCGGAACACGACGGCCTTGTACTCGGGGTGAATGTCAGTCTTCATGGGATTCCTTAGTTGCTGCCCTGGATTGTGCCAGGGACGAGGGAAGTCTGTGGTGCAGACGCACCAAGGATCGATTCTATCAGATCGTCGTCAGGATGCTGCGCGCGCGGCGTAGCGCCCGTCCTCGCTGGTCAGCGTGATCGGCATGCCGAACGTCTCGCTCAGAGTTTCGGCAGTCAGGGTCTCGGCGACGGGTCCCGCGGCCACGATCCGGCCCTCGCGCATCAGCAGCACGTGAGTGAATCCGACGGGGATCTCCTCGACATGATGCGTGACCATGAGCATGGCCGGCGTCGTGGGCGACGATGCGTACCCGCTGAGAAGGGCCAGCAGCTCTTCCCGCGACCCGAGGTCGAGAGAAGCCGTCGGCTCGTCGAGGAGGAGCAGTTCCGGGTCGGTCATCACGGCTCGCGCGATCTGGACACGCTTCTGCTCACCGTCGCTCAGCGTGCCGAACGTACGATCCGCGAGGTGGTCGAGCCGCCAGTCGCCGAGAACGCGCAGCGCGCGACGCTCATCGATGTCCTCGTAGTTCTCGTTCCATCGACCCAGCACCGAGTAGGCGGCAGTGAGGACGGTGTTGAGGACCGTCTCGTCGCGGGGCACGCGCTTCGCCATCGCCGACGACGCGAAGCCGATGCGCGGACGCACCTCGAACACGTCGGTACGCCCCAGGGTCTCCCCCAGCACCGTCACGGTTCCGGAGGTCGGGTGCATGAGTGTGTCGGCCAGCTGCAGCAGCGTGGTCTTTCCCGCGCCGTTAGGCCCCAGGATCACCCATCGCTGATCATCGTCGACCTGCCAGGTCACGTGATCGATGATGTTGCGGCCCTCACGGCGCACGACGACGTCGGTGAATTCCAGAGCGCTCGACATGCGTCCAGCCTATCGGCTCAGCCGGTCAGCTCCGCGTACAGCGCGCGCGTGGTGTCGGCGATCGCACCCCAGCTGAACTCGTCCCTCGCGCGCTCCCGCCCCGCTTCGCCGTAGGCCCGCGCGCGGTCCGGATCGGAGGTCACCTCGGTCAGCACGGCGGCGAGGTCGGCGATGTAGCGCTCAGGGTCGACCGGCGTGCCCGTGCCGTCCTGCAGCTGCTCGATGGGTACGAGTCGTCCGGTCACGCCGTCGGCGACGACCTCGGGGATGCCGCCGGTCGCCGTTCCGACCACCGCGGCGCCGCAGGCCATCGCCTCGAGGTTCACGATGCCGAGCGGCTCGTAGACGGAGGGGCACACGAAAGTGGTGGCGGCGGTGAGGATCGCCGAGAGCTCGTCGCGCGGCAGCATCCGCTCGATCCAGACGACGCCGTCGCGCGTCTGCTGGAGCATCTTCACGCCCTCCTGCACCTCCGCCATGATCTCGGGGGTGTCCGGCGCACCGGCGCACAGGACGAGCTGCACCTCGGGCGGCAGCAGACGAGCCGCCTGCAGCAGGTACGGCAGCCCCTTCTGCCGGGTGATGCGACCGACGAAGACGACCGACGGCCGAGCGGGATCGATGCCCACCGACTCGAGGAAGGCAGGATTCTGCACCGGGCGCCAGCGCTCGACGTCGATCCCGTTGTGGATCACCCGCACCTTCGCCGGGTCGACCGACGGGTAGCTGCGAAGGATGTCGGCACGCATCCCCGCACTCACCGCGATGACCGCGGCGGCGTTCTCGTAGGCGAGCTTCTCGATGCCGCTCGAGACGGCGTATCCGCCACCGAGCTGCTCGGCCTTCCAGGGACGCAGCGGCTCGAGGCTGTGCGCCGTGAGCACGTGGGGGATGCCGTGCAGCTGCGAGGCGAGGTGCCCCGCGAAGTTGGCGTACCAGGTGTGGCTGTGCACGACGTCGGCGTCGGAAATGGCCGCGACGATCTCGAGGTCGGTCCCGAGAGTCTGCAGAGCGGCGTTCGCGGAGGCGAGTTCGGAGGGTGTGCGATACGCGAAAGTGCCCGCCTCATCGCGAGGTGAGCCGAAGGCCCTGACCTGCACATCGATGTTCTGCCGCAACGCCGTGACAAGCTCTGCGACGTGCACTCCGGCACCTCCGTAGATCTCCGGCGGGTATTCCTTCGTGATCATCTCGACGCGCATGTCTAGACGGTAGTGACTCACTTGTCCAGATGCTAGTTCGCCGGGCCGATTCGCCTCTATGGTTGGTGCATGTCCGCACCAAAGAAGATCTTCGGCATCATCCTCGCAGGCGGCGAGGGCAAGCGACTCATGCCTCTCACAGCCGACCGCGCCAAACCGGCGGTACCCTTCGGCGGACAGTACCGATTGATCGATTTCGCGATCTCGAACCTGATCAACTCGGGTCTTCGGCAGATCGTGGTCCTGACCCAGTACAAGTCGCACAGCCTCGACCGGCACATCTCGCAGACCTGGCGCATGTCGGCACTGCTCGACTCGTACGTCACCTCGGTGCCAGCGCAGCAGCGCCTCGGAAAGCGGTGGTTCTCGGGCTCGGCCGACGCGATCCTGCAGAGCATGAACCTGATCAACGACGAGAAGCCCGACATCGTCGTCGTGATCGGCGCGGATCACGTCTACCGGATGGACTTCCGTCAGATGCTCGACGCGCACATCGCATCGGGCGCGAAGGCCACCGTGGCCGGCATCCGCCAGCCCCTCGCCATGGCGTCGCAGTTCGGTGTGATCGATGCCGACACCGAGTCGGGACGCATCAAGCAGTTCCTCGAGAAGCCCACGGATGCCGCCGGGCTCGAGGACTCCCCCCACGAGGTGCTCGCCTCGATGGGCAACTACATCTTCGACGCCGACGCACTGATCGCCGCCGTCGAGGCCGATGGAGAGTCCCCGACGTCCGGCCACGACATGGGCGGCGACATCGTGCCCTACTTCGTCGACCGCGGCGAGGCCGGGTACTACGACATGAAGCAGAACGATGTGCCAGGCTCCTCGCCTCGCGACCGGTCCTACTGGCGTGACGTGGGTACGATCGATTCCTTCTTCGACGCCCACATGGATCTGATCTCGACGCTGCCGATCTTCAACCTCTACAACATGGAGTGGCCGATCCACTCGCAGGCGGTCAACTCACCACCCGCGAAGTTCGTCCGCGATTCGGTCGGGCGCATCGGCAACGCGATCGATTCGATCGTCTCGCTCGGCTCGGTGCTCTCGGGCACCCATCTCGAGCGCAGCGTGGTCGGTCCGTGGACGCTCGCGGGTGGCGGGTCGACGATCACCGACTCGGTGGTGTTCGACGGCGTGCGGGTCGGCGCAGGCTCCCGCGTGCATCGCGCGATCCTCGACAAGAACGTCGTCCTCGCGGACGGCGCGACCGTGGGCGTCGATCGTGAACGCGATCTCGCACGCGGATTCACCGTGACGGAGTCGGGCATCACAGTGGTGGGCAAGGGACTGTTCATCGAGCGATGACGTCTCGACGGCGCGCTGCGTGCCGCCTCGGCGTGTCCGCGCGTACGGCGCAGCTCGCGGTGATCGGTAGGCTCTGAGCGTGACCTCCGCGCGCTTCCTCGTCGTCCTCGATGCTGACTCCACCCTCATTCGCAACGAGGTGATCGAGTTGATCGCCGACGAGGCCGGACGCCGCGACGAAGTGCAGGCTGCGACTGAGGCTGCGATGCGCGGAGAGATCGATTTCGCGACCAGTCTGAAGTCACGGGTCGCCGCGCTCGAAGGCGTCCCGGTGACCGCCTTCGAGCGCGTGCTCGCGCGCATCGACCCGACCCCCGGCGTCCACGAACTCACCGCGGCCGTGCATGAGCGCGGCGGCATCGTGGGCGTCGTGTCGGGCGGATTCCACGAGATCCTCGACGACGTCGCTCCGAATCTGGGCGTCGACCGCTGGCGCGCGAACCGACTCGATGTCGTCGACGGCGCGCTCTCCGGCCGCGTCGACGGCGAGATCGTCGATGCAGCTGCCAAAGCGACCTCGCTCTGCGAGTGGGCTGATGAGCTCGGTGTACCCCGGTACGCCACGATCGCGATCGGCGACGGCGCGAACGACCTGCAGATGATGGCGGCAGCGGGTCTCGGTCTCGCCTTCAACGCGAAGCCGGCGGTGCGGGCGGCCGCGAGCCTGGTGGTCGGCCCCCAGGATCTTTCCGAGGTCATCGCACTGCTCCCCTGACGGATGTCGGAGCCCCGGACTATGGTCGGGCGCATGGACATCATCCTCATCCCCGGACTCTGGCTCGAGGCATCCAGCTGGAGCGACGTCACCGCCGACCTCGAACATGCCGGTCACACCGTGAATCCACTGACCCTGCCCGGCGTGGGTGCCTCGGCTGCAGAATCGTCCGAGATCGGCATCGCCGACTGGGTCGCCGCAGCGGTGGCCGCGGTCGACACCGCCACGAAGCCGGTCGCGGTCGTCGGCCACAGCGGCGGCGGCAACGTCGCGTGGGGTGTGGCCGATGCGAGACCCGACGATGTGTCACGCGTCGTGTTCGTCGACACCGTTCCGCCACCTCCCGGATTCGGCATCAGTGAGTTCGAGGTCATCGAGGGTGTCATCCCGTTTCCGGGCTGGGACTTCTTCCCCGACGAAGACATCGACGATCTCGACGACGAGACGAGGGCACGCACGACGCGGCTCACGCAGAGTGTTCCGGCTCGTGTCCCCACTGACGAGATCGATCTGCACGACGACGCACGTCATCGCGTGCCGGTGACGATGCTGATGGGCGGACTCGACCGCGAGACGCTCGAGTCCGAGCTTGATCGATGGGGACCCTATGCGGACGAGTTCCGCGCCATCGCCGAGGTGGAGGTGGTGCGCGTCGGCTCAGGCCACTGGCCGCAATTCTCCGTACCTCATCGGCTGGCCGAGCTCATCGACGCGGCCGTGACACGCAGCGAGTCATAACCCCGCAGGGTTCCGTCCGTGTGTCTGTCGACTCTCAGTGCCCCATGCCGAGGCCACCGTCGACGGGAATCACGGCGCCCGAGATGTAGCCCGACTCATCGCTCGCCAACCAGGTGACCACACCGGCCACCTCATCGGGAGTCGCGAACCGGCCCGCCGGAATGTTGGCCTTGTACTGCTTCTGCGTCTCTTCGGGCAGTTCAGCAGTCATGTCGGTCTCGATGAATCCTGGGGCGACGACGTTGGCGGTGATCCCACGCCCACCGAGCTCGCGCGTGAGGGAGCGGGCGAAGCCCACGAGCGCACTCTTCGACGCCGAGTAGTTCACCTGGCCCGCGGAGCCGTAGAGACCGACAACGCTCGAGATGAGGATGACGCGACCGAAGCGCGCGCGAAGCATGCCCTTCGATGCACGCTTGACCACACGGAACGTGCCACCGAGGTTCGTGGCGACGACGCTGTCGAAGTCGTCTTCGCTCATGCGCAGCAGCAGTGTGTCCTTGGTGATGCCGGCGTTGGCGACCACGATCTCCACGGGGCCGAGCTGCTGCTCGACCTCGGTGAAGGCGGCGTCGAGTGCAGCGGCGTCCGTGACGTCGGCACGGACCGTCAAGGTGCCCTCGGGGCCCTCGCCGCTGCGCGCGGTCACCGCGACGCGGTAGCCGTCGCGCACGAAACGCTCGGCGATGGCACGGCCGATGCCGCGGTTTCCACCGGTGACGAGGACGACGCGCTGAGAACTCATTTCCACTCCTGATCTGGCCCGCGGGGATCGGCGGCCGGGTCGTCAACGATCCTACCGATGATGCGGATGCGTCTTCCTTCCGAGGTTTGACAGATGCCGCCCGCCACTGGAACCCTGAGGGCGACGAAAGGCATGATCGTGAGCGACACCGGCAATCCCCTTCCCTGGCGCGAGACGCCGCCTTCGGCCGTCCCTCCGGCTCCGCCCGCGCCTCGCGTGGACGCCGGGCCGACGCAGGCCTACCCGGGTGCGGCTCCGTCGTACAGCCCTCCGCCCGCTGCCCCCGCGTCTGGATATGCTCCTGCTCAGCCGCCGCACGGTACGGCCTCGCAGCAGCAGCCCGGCCACCCGATCTACGGGGGCCAGTACGTGCCGGCCCCGCGTCCGACGAGCGGCCTCGCGGTCACCTCTCTCATCTGCGGCATCGCCGGTGTGGTGCTGTTCTGGCTGTTCCTGCCCATGCTCGCGTCGATCGTCGCAGTGGTCACCGGACACATGGCGCTTCGCCAGATCAAGGCGGATCCTTCCCTCGCCGGTCGAGGTATGGCCATCGCCGGCGTGATCATGGGGTACGTCATGACGGCATTCCTGGTACTCAGCCTGGCGATCACGCTGATCAGCATCGTGTTCTTCGGCGCGTTCACTCTGCCGTTCATCTTCGCCAGCTGAACGCTCGAACGGCGCGCCGTTCGAGCTGAGGCGGCGTAGGCTTGACTCATCGTGAAGAGCAAGCACCTGGTCCCTGCTGTGACCTCCCTGCCGCAGTCGCCGCAGGCCGAGGCAGACCACCGCGTGCGTCGCTATGCACTGACGATGACCATCCGCATCGTCTGCTTCGCCCTCATGATGATCGTGCAGCCCTACGGCTGGTACACCTGGGTCTTCGCCGCCGCCGCTGCAGTACTGCCGTACATCGCCGTCGTGTTCGCGAACGCGGGGAGCGACAGCACGGAGACGACCGCGGAGTCGCCGTTGCAGGAGCTCGAAGCACCCGCTGTGGTCGCTGAGGAGCCGTCGTCGCTGTCAGACCCTCAGGTCTTCAGGATCCGGGAGAGCGGCCGGGACGACGCGTGAGCGAGCTGGAGTGCTCGCGTGCCGGCTGCCGGAACGCGGCGACGGCCCAGGTCGTGTGGAGGAATCCGCGCATCCACTCCGTTGATCGCGAGAAGGTGTGGCTCGCCTGTGCCGAGCACGTCGACTTCCTTCGCGACTACCTGGCCGCCCGGGACTTCCCCGTGACCGTGAGAGACGGTGTTCCTTCGTGAGTTCCCGCCTGACCCGCTGGACCGTCTATGTTCTGATCGCGATCGGCTTCGCGATCGGCTGCGTCTTCCTCTCGCAGTGGCAGTTCGATCGCAACGCGTCGCGGGCCGAGCAGATCGAACTGGTCGAGAAGAACTACGATGCGGAACCCGTGCCGCTGGCTGACCTGATCGGCTCCGACGGCGAGCTCGACGCCGGGGATGTGTGGCATCCCGTCGTGCTCACCGGCGAGTATCTGAGCGACCAGCAGCTGCTCGTGCGCAACCGCCCGCACGGGGGGACCAGTGCGTTCGAAGTGCTGGTGCCGTTCCGCGATGCCGACGGCCGCGTCATCATCGTCGACCGCGGCTGGGTCCCGCCCGGAGACGGCGAGTCGCCGGATGCCGTGCCCGCCCCACCCGAGGGCGAGGTCGAGGTCACCGTCCGTCTGCGACCCGGCGAGCAGCTGCCCGCGTCGGGGCGCGGTGCGCCCGAAGGCCAGGTGCCCACCATCAATCTCCCCTCGATCGCAGCGCTCGTGGATGGAGACGTCGTGACGAGCGCGTACGGTCAGATCGTCAGCGAGAGCCCTTCCCCCGAGGTCGCGCTCGGCGGATTCGACTCCCCCACCGACGACCCGGGGCCCCACTTGTCGTATGCGATCCAGTGGATCCTGTTCGCGTTGATGGGTTTCATCTTCATCGGTTACATCATCCGCACCGAGATCATCAAGCACCGTGAAGAGCTCGAGGGCGCAACCGCCCCGGTCAAGAAGTCCCGGCGCCGCGACCGCGATGCCGACGTCGAGGACGAGCTGCTCGACGCACGCTGAGCCCCTCGATGCGCGGGACTGTTCACTGCGCGACGCCGCCGGCTGTGCGAAGCAGACGGGGCAGCTCATCGAGCGCCGAGATGCTCAGTCCGCGTCCTCCGTGTGCCTGATGACCGGCAGCGAAATGGACGAAGTGCGCGCCGAGCTCATCCGCGATCTCACGATCATGATTGGTATCGCCGATCAGGAGCACGCACGCCGCCGGCAGCCCGGACCCCGCCAGCCAGTCCTCGATCACGTCCCTTTTCGACGCGCGGTACGGATCGTCGATCGCAAGGATCCTCTCGAAGGCTCCGCTCACACCGTGGGGAGCCATCTGGAGTTCGAGCAGATCCGGCAGGGTCGCCGAGGCGAGCACCTGGCGGATCCCCATGCCCGCGATGTCACCAAGCGTCTGTCGAGCATACGGATGAAGACGTGACTCGCCTGCATGGACCGCCAGTCGACTCAGGTACTGCGTGACGGCCGCCTCGAAATGCTCATCGCCGATTCCGACGTCTCGATAGAAGTCCTTCAGCGGGAACCGGAAGAGGGACCGATAGTCGTGTGCATCGACGAGAGGCGACTCCTCGTGCTCGATCAGCAGGTCGTTCATCACCTGGAGGCAGATCTCGACGTCGTCGAGCAATGTGCCGTTCCAGTCCCAGCAGACGGCCCGGATATCGCTCAGAGAGTCCACGGCATGGGCCGCTCTGGCAGTCTCACGCTGTCGTCCGGCAGGTGAGGCAGGTGTTCTCCCCCGGCTCGGATGCACAACCAGCGCAGCTCCCCGGTGCTGTCCGGCACAGCCCGCCACGTGCGAGCAACCCCCTGACCCACCCGGACCACCGTTCCGGCACCGACGTCGACGATGTCGTCATCGAGCGCCATCTGCCCGCGCCCCTCGAGGAAGACGTAGAGCTCCTCGATTCGCGAATGCACGTGCCAGTACCCCGCTTGCTCTCCCGGCGCGAGCGCGTTCGCCGTGAGGCCCATGTACTGCATCGTGAGCTCGTGATCGACGACTCGGCGACCGTCTCGCGATCGTGCCTCGTCGAAGCCGCCGTGATGCGAGCGCCACTCGTCCAGCGCGCCGATTACGACCACCTCGTAATCGCTCACAGTCGGCCGCTCTCGGTGAGTTCATCGGCTGCTCGACCGCTGACCGTGCGGGTCCACCCCGTCGGACCGGGCTCGTAGACGATGCGCGAGTGGCGTCGATCGGTCTCACCCTGCCAGAACTCGACACGCGAGGGGATGATCCGCCAGAGCACCCACTCGCCCGAGGCGATTCCTTCGCGTGCCGCCGCCGATCTCGCGGCGAGGTCTGCGGCGCTCTCATCGGCGGATGCCTCGACGACGCGCCCGCGCACTCGAACCGCACGGACGATTGGCTGCCACCAGAAGTTCATCGCCGCGACCGGATGCGCTGCCAGTTGCGCGGCCTTGCGCGACGAGCGCGGTCCGGCGAACGCCCACCCGCGCTCATCGACGTCTTTGAGTATCAAAGTGCTCGCGTCGGGAACACCAGCGGCATCGACCGTCGCGAGGGTGGCCGCCAGAGGCTCGACAACCTCGAGCGCGATCGCCTCCGAGAGCCACGACAGGAAGAGCTCGTCCGGATCATCCGGCAACGCTCTCGCGTCGAGAGGTGGTGCATCACCTGTGAGCGAAGGCTGGGCGCGCAGCCAAGCGGCGGTCGAACCGTGGTCAGAAGGAAGAGAGGATCTCACCCCACGACTATGCCATTGCGAGCGCGGGGACAGCAGGAACAGCCAGTATGCCGCTCAGCGCGTCTCTCGGCCCACGCTGCCCTCCATGACCGATGACACGCTCCAGCCCGCCTCGACCGCCTCGTAGACCACTCGCGTGTGATGCCGATCCCTCGATCCCTGCCAGAACTCGATCCGCGTGGGCACGATGCGCCACAGCACCCAATCCCCATCAGCGATGTCCGCCCGCGCGGCAGCGGAGCGCGCAGCGAGATCCGCGGCACTCTCCTCGGCGGTCGCCTCCTGCACACGTCCACGCACCCGCACCGCGCGTACCTGCGGCTGCCACCAGAAGTTCAGTGCCGCCGCCGGCGCGGCGGCGAGCTGTGCGCCCTTGCGGGACGACCGTGTGCTGGCGAACGCCCATCCGCGTTCGTCGATCCGCTTCAGGATGAGCGTGCGAGCGTCAGGCACTCCATCCGCATCGACCGTCGCGAGGGTCACGGTATGCGGCTCCGGCACGCCGGCCGCGTCTGCAGCTCGCAGCCACGACGCGAAGAGCTCGTTCGGGTCACGGGGCAACTCGTTGAGGTTCCACTCCGGGGCACTGCCGGTGAGAGCATGCCGCCCCCTCAGCCAGTCGTTGAGGGGGACGGAGTCGTGGTCCTGGTCGTCGTGCGTCACGTGATCGACTATGCCACGACAGTCGGCCCCGATCAGGCGAGTTCGATGAGGTCCTGATACTCCTGGCTCCAGATGTCCTCGACACCGTCGGGCAGGATCAGCACGCGCTCGGGGTTGAGTGACTGCACCGCGCCGGGGTCGTGCGAGACGAGCACGACGGCGCCCTCGTAGTGCGCGAGCGCGCCCAGGATCTCTTCGCGCGAGGCAGGATCGAGGTTGTTGGTCGGCTCGTCGAGCAGCAGCAGGTTCGCGGACGACACCACCAGAGTCGCGAGCGACAGACGTGTCTTCTCGCCTCCCGAGAGCACACCGGCGGGCTTCAGCACGTCATCGCCCGTGAACAGGAACGACCCCAGCACCTTGCGTGCTTCCATCTCGGTGATGTGCGGTGCGGCCGACACCATGTTCTCGAGCACCGAGCGATTGACGTCGAGGTTCTCGTGCTCCTGCGCGTAGTACCCGACCTTGAGTCCGTGGCCGGGCTCCAGCTGGCCGGTGTCCGGCTTGTCGACCCCAGCGAGCATCCGCAGCAGGGTCGTCTTTCCCGCACCGTTGAGTCCGAGCACGACGACCTTGGATCCGCGGTCGATGGCGAGATCGACATCGGTGAAGATCTCGAGAGAACCGTACGACTTCGAGAGTCCGGTCGCCATCATCGGGGTCTTGCCGCACGGGGCGGGCTTCGGGAAGCGCAGCTTCGCGACCCGGTCTTCCTGGCGGACGTCATCGAGTCCGGCGAGCAGCTTCTCGGCCCGAGCGATCATCTGGTGAGCGGCCGCGGCCTTCGATGCCTTCGCACCGAAGCGGGCCGCCTGCAGCTGCAGCGTGGTGGCCTTCTTCTCGGCGTTGGCGCGCTCCTTCTTGCGGCGCTCCTCGTCGGCCACCCGCTGGCGCAGGTAGTTCTTCCAGTTCATGTTGTACGTGTCGATGATCTGGCGGTTCGCGTCGAGGTAGAACACGCGGTTCACGGTCTCGCCGACGAGCTCGACGTCGTGGCTGATCACGATCAGCCCGCCCTTGTAGTTCTTGAGGAACTCACGCAGCCACACGACGCTGTCCGCGTCGAGGTGGTTGGTCGGCTCGTCGAGAATCATCGTCTCAGCGTCGGAGAAGAGGATGCGCGCGAGCTCGATGCGACGACGCTGACCACCCGACAGGGTCGACAGTGGCTGGTCGAGGATGCGGTCAGGCAGCGAGAGGTTGTTGGCGATGGATGCGGCCTCGGCCTCGGCCGCGTAGCCGCCCTGCGCCTCGAACTGCTCGGTGAGGCGCGCGTAGCGCTTCATCGCCTTGTCGGCGACCGCGGGATCGTCGGACCCCATCGCCAGGGCCGCCTCGGACATACCGAGGTTGAGCTGGCCGAGCCCGCGCGCGTCGAGGATGCGCGTGCGCGCCAGGTCCTCGGGATTGCCCGAACGGGGGTCCTGCGGCAGATAACCGAGTTCACCGGAACGCGTCACACTGCCACCCGACGGGAGGACATCGCCGGCGAGCACCTTGGTGAGCGTGGTCTTGCCTGCACCGTTGCGGCCGACGAGACCGATCTTGTCTCCGTCGCTCACGCGGAACGACACGTTCTCCATCAGGAGGCGTGCGCCCACGCGGATCTCGAGTTCGTGCACGGCAAGCACAGCGGGATGTCCGTTCGTTCAGGGGGAATCGGCCGAGCGGCCAAACTCCCAGTATAGATCGCTCGGCTGAGTGTTCAGTCGAAGTAGAGGCGGTGGTGCAGCCGACACCCGGGGTTGAAGCCCGCGGTGCAGCTCGGGCACGCGGACACCTCGAGATAGTCGGCTATGGTCAGCAGCGCACCGCACACACCGCAGAGCACTGCTTCGGTCGAGCGCGCATCCGTCGACCACTGGCGCGCATCATGGTCGGCGACCGCCTGGTGACACAGGTGACACGGATACCACTCACGACAGCAGGCGAATCGCAGGGCGATGACATCGAGCGGCCCGCCGTAGTGCTCGCAGCGCGTCTCGCCGTCGACGAGCAGTCCGTGAACGACCGTTCCACTCACAATGACACCACCGCCCGCAGATGTCGCGCCGGCGGATCTCCCTCTCCAGAGGGATGCGGTCGATACCTCAGAGTGATGCTCCACCCGCCACCTGCTTCCTAGCCTTCTCGGGTGGATGTTATCAACGAGCTCATTCTGCAGACCGTCGCGTCTCCTTGGCTGTTCGTCGTGCTGCTGGCGGTGACGATCGTCGATGGGTTCTTCCCGCCGGTTCCGAGCGAGACGGTGCTGGTCGCCGCCGCCGCGGTGCTGGCGTCGACCGGCGACGTCTGGGCGCTGCTGCCCCTGGGGCTCGTCGCTGCCCTCGGCGCGACGATCGGAGACAACCTCGCGTTCGCCCTCGGGCGCAGACTGGGCACCACCCGCTGGGCGTGGATGCGTCGGCCAGGGATCGCGCGGGCCTTCGCTCAGGCAGAGCGCGCACTCGCACATCGCAGCGCAGCCCTCATCCTGGGCGCCCGCTACATCCCGGTCGGCCGCGTGGCCGTCAACATGTCTGCCGGCGCACTGCGATTCCCCTGGCGCAGGTTCGTGCCCCTCAGCATCGTGGCCGGGATCAGCTGGAGCGCGCTCAGCCTCGCGATCGGCCTCCTGGCCGGCTCGTGGGTCCGAGACCAGCCGCTCGTCAGCGCGGCGATCGGCATCGCGGTCGCGCTCGTCATCGGCCTCGTCATCGACCGGGTCACCGCGCTTCGCCGTCGACGCGTGCCCGTTCCACAACTGGCAGGATGACTGTCATGGCACGTCGTCGGCCGCGCCCCGAGCGCGCTCTCCGCTTCAGCCGCCGAACTCTCGCGCTCGCGGCGCTCGGCGCTGTCAGCCTCATAGTCTTCTCCATCCTGGTGCCGCTCCAGGCCGTCCTGTACGGCACGCCGCTGCCTCTCGCGTTCATCCTCGGAGCGACATTGTGCGCGGCACCATTGCTGGCGATCTCGCGTCCGCGGTGGGCCATCGCCATGTTCTGCGTCGCCGCGTTCTCCCTCCCCCTGCTGGCGACTCCGACGCTCGCGACCACGGCCCCCTGGCCCTGGTCAGTGCCCGCGCTCCTCACCTTCGTGCTCGTCGTCGGGGTGACGACCTTCGTGCACGGCGCGCGACTGGGCGCCTTCCTCCTCGTCATCGGCGTTCTTCTCTCACTCACGGCGCCGCTGCTGCGACCTGAGACCGTGGCGACCGTTCCGACAGCCGGCAGCGCCACAGCCGACCTCATCGTGACGAGTTCCGTCGCCACCGCCATCTATCTTGTGGCGATCCTCGTCGCCGGACGGGTGCGTGTCTCGGCTGAGCTCACCCGCGAGCGCGAGCATTCGGCACTCGAGGAGTCGCGCCGCGCTCTCGTCGAGGAGCGCACGCGCATCGCCCGCGAGCTTCATGACGTGATCGCCCACAGCATGTCGGTGATCCAGGTGCAGGCCTCGACGGCGCGGTACCGGCTACCCGACATCGGGGAGGCGGAGGCATCCGAGTTCGAGAGCATCGCGGCCACCGCACGCTCCTCGCTCACCGAGATGCGCCGGATGCTCGGCGTCCTGCGCACAGAGGATCAGACGGCCGAGCTCGCTCCTCAGCAGGGGCTCTCCGACATCCCCGCGCTCGTCGACAGCATCAGGCGGGCGGGCGTCACGGTGGGCCTCGAGATCACGGGCTCCGTGACGGATGCGCCGCAGACCGCGCAGATCGCGGCATTCCGCATCGCGCAGGAAGCGCTGAGCAATTCCGTGAGACACGCCTCAGGTGCCGCGGTCACCCTGCGGGTGCGAGCGGATGCCGATGCGATCGACCTCCGGATCCGCAACGAACGCGCCGCCGCCCCTCCCGTGGCGGGCGGTGGAGGCTACGGGCTCCGCGGCATGCGCGAGCGCGTCGAACTGCTCGGCGGAACCTTCACTGCCGGACCGACCTCAGACGGCGGGTGGGAGGTCGTAGCCGTCCTTCCGCTCATCGACGCGACTAGCCGACCGGCTGCCACCGACTCCGCCGCGAATCCCCACCCCATCGAGGAGACCCCGTGACGATCACCGTACTCATCGCCGACGATCAGGCGATGGTCCGCGCCGGCTTCGCGGCCCTGCTGAACGCGCACGAAGGCATCCGCGTCGCCGGGCAGGCGGCGGACGGCGCCGAAGCGGTGACTCTCGCCGCTCGACTCGATCCCGATGTGATCCTGATGGACGTCAGGATGCCCGGGGTCGACGGCATCGAAGCCACGCGACGCATCCTCGGCCCGAACTACCGTGCCTCGCACGTCCCTCGCATCCTCATGCTCACCACCTTCGACATCGACGACTATGTCTACGACGCGCTCGAGGCGGGCGCGAGCGGATTCCTGCTGAAGGATGCGCTTCCCGAAGAACTGGTGCACGCCGTGCGCGTCGTCGCGGGCGGCGACGCGCTGCTCGCCCCCAGCGTGACGAGACGGATGATCGAGCAGTTCGCCGGGCGCCGCCCACGCGCGCCGCGCTCAGCGACCGCGCTGGCCGAGCTGACGGATCGCGAGCGCGAGGTACTGGTGCTCATCGGCAGGGGCAGGTCGAACAGCGAGATCGCCGGCGACCTCTTCATCGCCGAGCAGACGGTCAAGACGCACGTGGGCAAGGTGCTCGCCAAGCTCGGGGTACGCGACCGCGTGCACGCCGTGATCCTCGCGTACGACGCCGGCCTGGTCGAACCCGCCTCCTGACCCGGGGATCACACCTGGGTAGGGGGTCGAACCAGCCCGCAGGGTGATCCCTCGCGGGCCACCGCGTTCATACGCTCCTTGGACACCACTTCCGAGGAGGACTCCAATGACCGTCGTCGACGTGCCCCCGCTTGCCGCTCACCGACCCTCGATGTCGAGCGACCGTGACACCGGGATCGACCTGCTCCGCGCCCTCTGCGTGGTCGGTGTCGTGCTCCTGCACGCGATCATGGTGGGCGTCACAGTCGTCGACGGCAGCCCGGTGTTCGCGAACGCGAGCGAGGGCACCCGGTGGATCATTCCGGTGAGCTGGATGCTGCAGGTCATGCCGCTCTTCTTCATCATCGGCGGCTTCGCCGGGCTGATCTCGTACCGGCGCCAGTCCGAGCGTGGCGGCACGGCATCCGCCTTCGTCGCCTCCCGCGTGCACCGTCTGCTGCGCCCCGCGACCGTCGTGATCGGCATCATGGGAGCAGCGCTGGCGGCCCTCAGCCTCGCCGGTCTCCCTGCCGACATCGTCGCGACGGCGGGCTTCCGCTATGGCCAGCTCCTCTGGTTCCTGGGAGTGTTCCTGCTCTGCCAGGCCCTGCTTCCGACGCTCGCCCACGCGCACAGCCACATTCCAAAGACCGTGCTGGCCGCACTCGTGCTGGCCGCGCTGGGGATCGACGCGCTCCGCGCACTGACGGGCATCGAGGGCCTGGGTTTCATGAACCTCGCGTTCGTCTGGCTCGCACTCCAGCAGATCGGATTCTTCCTCGCCGACGGCGCCGTCGATCGGCTCAGCCGCAGGGTCCGCGGCATCGTGGGGGGCGCCTCCCTGACGGCGCTCGTCGCCACATTCCTCAGCGGGGTCTACTCCCCTGACCTCATCGCGAACATCAACCCGCCGACGTGCGCGCTGATCCTCGTCGGCATCGTGCACCTGTGCGCTGTGTCGCTGCTGCGCGACCGACTCTCGGACGTCAGCCGAAGCCCGGCGGCAGCGGCTTTCAGCAGGTTCGTGAACCGGCGCACGATGACCGTCTACCTGTGGCACATGCCCGTGCTGCTGGCGATGGCGGGCGTCTCAGCCGCCACCGCGATGATCGCGGGGCTTCCTCTGCCCGAACCGAGCAGCCTCGAGTGGTGGCTGAGCCGCCCGCTGTGGCTCGTGGCCGCGCTCGCACTCACGGCCGTAGTCGTGATCGCACCCACATCGATCGAGACGCACCCGGCGCCCGCGCTCTCGCGATCGACTCGCCGCATCGCCGCGGCCGTCACGATCGGCCTGCTCGCGGTCGTGCTTCTGCTCGTCGCCGGTACGAGCGTGCTGACCGCCGGTGTCGCTATGCTCGGACTCCTCTGCGCACGACGCCTCGCCCGTGGCTCACACCAGTCCGCGGGCCGCGAGGGCGTCGCCGACGTCGTCCGCGTGGCGTAACGTCCGCACCATGAGCGGCACGACGCCGCGCACCCCGAGACGAACACCCCGCGCCCGCTCGGCGTCTCGCACCGCGCCGGCGAAGGACGCGACGACGGGGATCATCGTCAGTGCGAGCGAGAGCGTCATCGCCACGGCATCGACATCGACGCCCACGCGGCTCAGCGGACCGAGCCCCCGATACAGCACCGCGAGGAGGTCTCCCATGCGCGTCGTCATCGTTAGCAGCGAGGCGAGCAGCACGAGGGCGACGATGCGTGCGACGCTGATCCAGGCGATGAGCGGTGACGCGAAGAACCACAGCGCGACACCGAGGATCAGCACGAGCCAACGCAACCGCCACACCTCGGCGCTGAAGGCGCGCACCGGAATGCGCGCGAGCAGATACAGACCACCGACGCCGAGCAGGGCCACGGCGATGCTCCCCGCGTCATGCGGATAGACCGACAGCACGATCGCCAGTGCGGCGAGCAGCGCGAGCTTCACGCCTGCCCCCATCCGATGCACGATGCTCGTGCCGCCTCGGTACTGCTGGATCATGCGCACAGAGCCAGGTATCGCGCGATGACGTCCTGCGGACGACCGGATGCCGCCAACGCACCACCCTCGAACAGCAGGGCGTGATCGCATCGCGCGGCGAGATCGAGGTCGTGCGTCACGAGGATCACCTGCGCGGGTGCCGCGAGAAGCAGATCGGCGATGCGACGCGCGTTGCGCAGATCGAGCAGAGTCGTCGGCTCGTCGGCGACGATCAGCATCGGCTCCGTGATGAGCACCGAGGCCAGAGCCAGCATCTGCTTCTGTCCGCCCGAGAGGTCGGATGCCGGAACATCCGCATGCTCGGCGAGGCCGTGCTCGGCCAGCACTGCCGCCACTCGCCGCTCCAGGTCGGCGCGAGGCGACCCGCGCAGCGAGAGAGCAAGGTCCTCGGCGGGCGTCGGCATGAGAATCTGCGACTGCGGGTCGGTGAACACGAAGCCGACACGACGGCGCAGAGCGGAGGTCTCCCGCCGCGTGTCGAGTCCGTGTACGCGCACCTGTCCTGCGGTCGGAAGGACGAGTCCGTTGAGGAGACGCGCGAACGTCGACTTTCCTGATCCGTTTGCCCCGATCACCGCGATCCTCGACGCCGTGAGATCGACACTGACGTCGCGGAGGATCACGCGGCCGTCCCGCTCCACCGACACTCGGTCGAGCGCGACGTCGCGGGTCTGCGTCTCAGGCCGCACGTGCCGAGGCGGCGGCGGCGGTGATCCGATCTCCGAACGCACGCGGGTAGGCGCGATTCAGCGCGAGGGCCAGCGCGGTCGCCGCGGCCGCCTTGAGCAGGTCCCCCGGCAGGAAGACGAGACTCGACAGAGCTGTCGGCAGCAGGTCGACTCCCAGCACGAGAGACTGCACCGGGATCCCGAAGAGGTACACCACGAGGATGCCTCCGGCCACCGTGGCGAGCAGGATCCGCCACCAGGTCAGGCGACCGGTGCGGACGATCAGTCCGACGACCACGACGCCGGCGATCCACCCGACGAGGTAACCGGCTGTCGGCCCCACGAACACCCCGAGGCCTCCCCGCCCACCTGCGAGCACGGGCAATCCGACCGCAGCGAGTGCAAGCACGAGCAGCACCGACAGCGGTGCGAGCCGCGGACCGAGAATCACCCCAGCGAGCATCACGCCGAGCGTCTGCGCCGTGATCGGCACACCGCCCGGAATCGGGACGGTGACCGTGCCGAGCACGGTGATGAGTGCCGCGAAGAGCGCGACTCTCGCGAGGTCTCGGCCGAGGTCCCCCCGCTGCCTCCTGGTGTCCTGCAGAGCCATCCGGACTTCCTTCCTGAACAGTGTTCTCGTGAACGGTGTTCACTATACTGAGAACATGGTTCCGGATCCCAACTCGACGAGACACGACCGCGACGGCGTCGCTCGCGTGGCGCTGCTGCTCCTCGACGAAGTGGGCCTCGCCGACCTGTCGATGCGGCGGATCGCCGGGAAGCTCGCGGTACAGCCGAGCGCTCTCTATTGGCACTTCGCCAGCAAGCAGGAGCTGCTCGCAGAACTCGCCGACCGCGTCACCGCGACGATCCCCCGCGATGACGCCGATCTCCTGACCACCGCGCGCGGCATCCGCGATGCGCTGTTCACCTACCGGGATGGGGCCGAGCTGGTTCTGAGCACCTATGCTCTCCGCCTCGGCTCGTCGCACGCTCAGTCCGCGCTCGAGTCAGCGCTGCGTCGCCAGGGCGCCACAGACGTCGAAGAGCGCGCGGTCGCACTCCTGCACTTCGTTCTCGGTCACGCGACACTCGTGCAGCAGCGCATGCACGCCGACAGCTATGGTGCAGCCCGCGCCGACGGAGCACACGACATCACCGCCGGGCTCGACCGTGTCTTCGATCTCGGCGTTTCGGCGCTCGCAGGGGCTCCGATCGACGACGCGGTCAGCGCGGCGTCGACTCCGCCGCGTGACCCAGCCTGAGGCCGGGCACGAACGCGAGGAGGACCAGCCCGAGGCAGAACGCGAAGACCACGCCGAAGGCATCCGCCTCGCCCCCGAGACTCGCGACAGCCAGCCCCGCGAGCGCGATCACCACGGCGGATCCGGTGGAGTCCGAGATCGACAGAGCGGACGAGTTGAAGCCCTGATTCCCGTCATTCGAGTACGCGAGGGTGAGCACCGTGAGCCGCGGGTAGAGCAGTCCCATCCCACCCCCTGCAAATGCCCATCCGACCACGACGAGAAGCGGTGACACTCCCCACACCGCAGCCACGAGCACGCAGACCACGGCGATCAGCAGCAGCGACAGGCTGATGAGGGTGATGCGGGTGTTGCCGAGACGCTCTCCGAATCGTCCCTGCAACTGAGAGGCACCTGCCCAGGCGAAGGCTGCCAGCATGAGCGCGATGCCCGCCCAGGTCGCGGTGAAGCCGAATCGCTCCATCAGCAGGTACGGGATGTACGCCTCGGAGGCGAAGAACGCGCCGGCAGCGATCCCTCGCATCAGCACGACGCTGGGCAGGCCGCGACCGGCGCGGAGCGTGCGGCGGGGCAGAAGAGGCAGCACGGCGACCGCGATCACCACCACCGCCCCGAGCGCCATCGGCCAGGCGAGTCGCACATCCAGCTCGGCGGTGAAGCCGATCAGCACGGCGAAGACGGCGACCACGACAGCGAGGACCAGACGGACGACGAGCGCACGACGATCCTGCGGCTCACCATGCCCCAGATCGACGCCGCGCAGACGCACGGTGATCATCAGGAAGGCCACCGCCGTCAGTACGGCGACACCGAGGAACGCCCAGCGCCAATCGAGATACTCGGCCACCGCGCCCGCGAGGAAGGGTCCGATCATCGAGGGCACGACCCAGGCGGCTGCGAACGCGGCGAACACCCGTCCGTGCAGGTGCGGCGGGTAGAGCCGGGCGACGACGACGTAGAGAGCGACGGTCTGCCCGCCCGCGCCGAGCCCCTGCACGAGACGACCGATCAGGAACTGATCCATCGAGAACGCGAGACCCGACAGCAGCAGGCCGGCGATGAACAGCGATACCGCGAGGTACAGCGCCCCACGCGGACCACGGGCGTCAGACCAGGCCCCGGCCGCCACCATGCCGATCACGCTGGTCGCCAGAGTGCCTGCGAACGCGACGGCATAGAGCGCCCGTCCGTCGAGCGCGTCGCTCACGATGGGCATCACCGTCGTGACGGCGAGTGCCTCGATCGCCGCGAGGAAGATCAGTGCGACAGCACCCGCGGTGACCCAGAGCCGTTCCCGGTCCCAGATCGATGGGACCGTCTGCGGCGTGGTCATCGATGCACGAGCGAAGCGATGCGCTCGACGGCTTCTGTGATGATCTCCGGACTCGTGCCGAAGTTCAGGCGCACATACCCGGCGCCCTCCGCACCGAATGCCGGCCCGTAGTGCAGCGCGACCTTCGCATCCTTCAGGATCCGTCGCGCGGGATTGTCGCCCCATCCGAGGCCGGACAGATCGATCCAGGCCAGGTAGCCCGCGTCGGGGATGCGGTAGCGCGCTGACGGCAGTCTCGCCGCGAGGAGGTCTTCGAGCAGAACACGATTCGCGTCGAGGGTGCGCAGCAGCCCATCGAGCCACGCGTCGCTCTCTTCCGAGAAGGCGGCGACGGAAGCGATGAGCCCGAACTGACCGGTGCGCCACTCGACCTCGATCGGCAATCCTCGGACGACCGCCGTCGTGGCGTCGGATGCCGTGACCATGAGCGCGCACTTCAGCCCGGCGAGGTTGAAGGCCTTGCTCGCGCTCACCACCGCGTAGCCCACTCGTTCGGCGGCCTCGCCCGCGTCGAGGAACGGGGTGAAGCCTGCCCCGGGCTGCGCCAGTGGAGCGTGGATCTCGTCGGAGATGACCGTGGCTCCGAACTCATCGGCGATCTCGGCCAGCGCCGCGAGCGAGTCGCGACCGTGCACCGTGCCCGTCGGGTTGTGCGGATTGCAGAGCAGCATCGCAGTGGCACCGTCCACGAACGCTGCGCGGATGCCGTCGAGATCGAGCTCCCAGGCGGATCCCGTGTCCCGCAGGGGCACCCGCTCGGCCTCGGCACCGGCCTCGGCGACGAGGTCGTAGAACGGCGGATAGACCGGAGGCGTGACGACGACCCGCTCCCCCGGCTGCGTCACGCGGCGAAGGATCTCGACGATCCCCATGCTGACGTCAGCGGTGCTGCGCATGCGCGCCGGATCGACGTGCCAGCCGAACCGCCGCTCGGCGAACTCCGCATACGCGGAAGGCAGCGGCGTTCGCGATGCGATGTACCCGGTGTCCCCGGCCTCGACAGCGCGGTGCAGAGCGTCCGAGATCGCGGGCGCGAGGGGGAAGTCGGTCTCCGCGACGAAGAGCGGAAGCACATCGGCGGGGTACTCCCGCCACTTCTCGCTGCTCCGCTCGCGGAGCTCGGCCAGGGGCAGAGCCGTGACCTCGAGCATCCTCAGATCGCGAAGCCGAGCGCGCGCATCATGTCGCGACCGTCGTCGGTGATCTTCTCGGGACCCCACGGCGGCATCCACACCCAGTTGATGCGGAACCGGTCGACGACGCTGTCCAGAGCCTGCGCGGTCTGGTCTTCGAGCACGTCCGTCAGAGGGCAGCCTGCGCTGGTGAGCGTCATATGGATGACGAGAGCATCGTTCTCGTCATCCCATGCGAGGTCGTAGATGAGGCCGAGGTCGACGACGTTGATCCCGAGCTCCGGGTCCATGACGTCCTTGAGAGCCTCGGTGACCTCGTCATACTTCTCGTCGGTGAGGGTGGCTGTCATGCGAATCAGCCTACGCCTCGACGGGGGCTGCGGGGTCGAGGAAACGGTCGTATCCCTCGTCCTCGAGCCGGTCGGCGAGCTCGGGGCCACCCTCTTCGACGATCTTGCCCGCGACGACGACGTGCACGAAGTCGGGACGGATGTAGCGGAGGATGCGGGTGTAGTGCGTGATCAGCAGCACACCGAGGCCCGTGGACTCCTTGGCGCGGTTGACGCCCTCGGAGACGATCTTCAGCGCGTCGACGTCGAGGCCGGAGTCGGTCTCGTCGAGGATGGCGAACTGCGGCTTGAGCACCTCGAGCTGGAGGATCTCGTGACGCTTCTTCTCACCACCGGAGAAGCCCTCGTTGACGTTGCGCTGCGCGAACTTCGGGTCCATGCGCAGGTTGGCCATGGCCGCCTTGACGTCCTTGGTCCAGCCGCGGATCGCGGGGGCTTCGCCGTCGAGCGCCGTCTTGGCGGTGCGGAGGAAGTTCGTCACCGTCACGCCGGGGATCTCGACGGGGTACTGCATCGCGAGGAACAGACCCGCACGAGCGCGCTCGTCGACGCTCATCTCGAGCACGTCCTGGCCGTCGAACGTGATCGAACCGGACGTCACCGTGTACTTCGGGTGACCGGCGATCGTGTACGCGAGGGTCGACTTGCCCGAGCCGTTGGGGCCCATGATGGCGTGGGTCTCACCGGTGTTCATGGTGAGGGTGATTCCGTTGAGGATCGGGGTGGTCCCCGCCTCGGTCTCGACCGTCACGTGCAGGTCGCGGATTTCGAGAACAGACATTCAGACTTCCTTCGTCACAGTCGGGTCGATGAGCACGTCGTCGCCGTCGATCTCGACGACGTAGACCGGAACGGGCTCATAAGCGGGGAGATTCTGGGGCTTGCCGGTGAGCAGCGAGAACGCGGAGCCGTGGGCCCAGCACTCCACCGTGTCACCCTCGACGAAGCCCTCGGCGAGAGAGATGTCGCCGTGCGTGCAGGTGTCTCCGATGGCGTGGATGACGCCCTCGGAGTCCTTGATCACGGTGATCGGCACGCCGTTCGGCTCCACCCGGATCGGGGTGTCGAGCTCGAGCTCGGCGACACCGCAGACGCGCTCGGCGGTCATGCATCCACCTCGGCGAGCTCGGTCTCGATCGCGGCGAGAAGCTCCTGCTCCAGCGCCGGGATACCCAGGCGCTGGACGATGTCGGTGAGGAACCCGAGCACGACGAGTCGGCGCGCTTCCTCTTCGGAGATGCCACGAGCCTGCAGGTAGAACAGCTGCTCGTCGTCGAAACGACCGGTCGCGCTCGCGTGGCCGGCACCGAGGATGTCTCCGGTCTCGATCTCGAGGTTCGGGATCGAGTCGGCGCGCGCGCCCTCGGTGAGCACCAGGTTGCGGTTCGCCTCGTACGAGTCGGTGCCGGTCGCGTCGGCGCCGATCAGCACGTCGCCGATCCAGACGCTGTGCGCGCCCTCGCCCTGGAGCGCACCCTTGTAGAGCACGTCGCCCTTGGTGTGCGGACCCTTGTGGTGCAGGTAGACCTGGCTCTCGAGGTGCTGCCCGGCGTCGGCGTACGACAGACCGTAGAGGTAGCCCTCGGATCCGGCGCCCGCGAGTTCGACGCTCGGGTTCACGCGCACGACGCCGCCGCCGAAGCTGATGACGAAATGCTTGAGAGTGGCATCCGCGTCGACCCGAGCCTGGTGAGCCGAGGTGTGCACGGCCTGGTCCTGCCACTGCTGCAGGCTGATGACGGTGAGCTTCGCTCCGTCACGGACGATGATCTCGACGTTCTGCGAGTACTGCGCGGCACCGGTGTGCTGCAGCACGACGGTGGCCGAGCTGTGCTCGAGCGCCTCGATCACGATGTGGGCGTCGGAGCGCAGGTCGGCACCGAGACCGTCGATCGAGACGAGGATCGGCTCGGCGACCTCTTCTTCGCGCGGAATGCGGATGTGCAGTGCCTCGGCAGACCCCTGCCATGCGACGGCGGCGGTGATGTCCTCCGCGAGGAAGACCTCACCGCGGGGTGCGTCACCGGGGGCCAGGGGCGCAGACACGTACTGCTGTCCGGCGCCGAACGTGTAGCTCACGCCCTCAGCGGAGCCGGCGACCTCGAAGAGCGGCGCGAGCTTCGCGACGGGCGTGTGCTTCCAGTTGACCTCGCGACCGGTCGGCGCACCGAAATCCGCCGGCTCGAAGGAATGCGGGCGCTCGGAACGCGTCTGCACCGGAACGAATCCGGCGTCCGCGACCTGCGCGGCCGGGTCGACATGCGCGCTCGAATGATGCGACGCCGTCGGCGTCGTCGTCTGGGCCGTCATCTCAGCCGACCGATCCTTCCATGCCCATCTCGATGAGCTTGTTCAATTCCATCGCGTACTCCATGGGCAGCTCTCGAGCGATCGGCTCGATGAAGCCGCGCACGATCATCGCCATCGCCTCGTCCTCGGGCATGCCACGGGACTGCAGGTAGAAGAGCTGCTCCTCGCTGACCTTCGAGACCGTGGCCTCGTGGCCGAGCTGCACGTCGTCGACGCGGATGTCGATCGCCGGGTAGGTGTCGGAGCGCGACTTGGTGTCGACGAGCAGGGCGTCACAGCGCACGGTGTTCGCGGAGTGGTGCGCGTTCGCGTCCACTCGCACCTCGCCGCGGTATCCGGCTCGTCCGCCGCCACGCGCGATCGACTTCGAGACGATCGACGACTGCGTGTACGGAGCCATGTGGATCATCTTCGCGCCGGCATCCTGGTGCTGGCCGGGGCCCGCGAAGGCCACCGAGAGGGTCTCGCCCTTGGCGTGCTCGCCCATCAGGTAGATCGACGGGTACTTCATCGTCACCTTGGAGCCGATGTTGCCGTCGACCCACTCCATCGTCGCACCCTCGTGCGCAACCGCACGCTTGGTGACGAGGTTGTAGACGTTGTTCGACCAGTTCTGGATCGTCGTGTACCGAACGCGGGCGTTCTTCTTCACGATGATCTCGACGACGGCCGAGTGCAGCGAGTCCGACTTGTAGATCGGAGCGGTGCAGCCCTCGATGTAGTGGACGTAGCTGTCCTCGTCGGCGATGATCAGGGTCCGCTCGAACTGGCCCATGTTCTCGGTGTTGATGCGGAAGTACGCCTGCAGCGGGATCTCGACGTGCACGCCCTTGGGAACGTAGACGAACGAGCCGCCCGACCAGACGGCGGTGTTCAGCGCGGCGAACTTGTTGTCGCCGGCCGGGATCACGGTGCCGAAGTACTCCTCGAAGAACTCGGGGTGCTCGCGCAGAGCCGTGTCGGTGTCCATGAAGATGACACCCTGCTCTTCGAGGTCCTCGCGGATCTGGTGGTACACCACCTCGGACTCGTACTGAGCCGCGACGCCGGCCACGAGACGCTGGCGTTCGGCCTCGGGGATGCCGAGGCGCTCGTACGTCTCACGGATCTCGGCAGGCAGGTCCTCCCAGGACTGCGCCTGCTTCTCCGTGGAGCGCACGAAGTACTTGATGTTGTCGAAGTCGATCTCGCTGAGGTCTGCACCCCACGTCGGCATCGGCTTGCGTCCGAAGAGCTGGTATCCCTTGAGACGGGTCTTCAGCATCCATTCGGGCTCGTGCTTGAGCGCCGAGATCCCGCGGACCACCTCTTCGGAGATTCCGCGCTTGGCGATGGCTCCGGCAGCATCCTCATCATGCCATCCGAATTCGTACACCCCCAGGCCATCGAGCTCCGGGCGGTCGATCAGCACATCCGACATCACACACTCTCCTCACAGGTCCCAAAACGGTGTAATCCGCCCCGACACACCTGATCCCCGTCGAGTCTGCGGGAGCGGGTGCCGTTGGTGGGCCCTCATCACCGGCGCTTCCATCGCGCCTAAACTGTTAGTGATGGTGCAGCGCGGTCAGCGCTCATCACAACAATCCGATTCTACAGGTTCCGCCTGAAGACAGGGCCGCTCGCCGTGTCCGCCGCGGTTCGGAGAGACTTATGCCCGAGACCCCGATCGCCTCCCCCACGATTGCACAGGATGCACCGTCGACCCACGCCGCCCTGTGGGGCCGTGCGCTCCGGGTGTTCGCTTGGCTGTCATTCCTGGCTCAGACCATCATCATCGGCACCGGAGGCGCCGTCCGCCTGACAGGATCGGGACTCGGATGCTCGGAGTGGCCGCTCTGCACCCCCGAGTCGCTCGTGCCGATCTACGCCGATCAGGGCATCCACGGCATCATCGAGTTCGGCAACCGCGTGATGACCGGAGTCGTCGGTATCATCGCCCTCGCGGTCCTGCTGCTGGTGCTCGCGCGGGTCGGCGGCAAACAGCTGGTCTTCTCGGCCCTGCGATTCGCCGCCGGCGGCATCGTCGCGGCCGGCGTCGTCTTCCTCATCGCGACGCTCATCGACCTGCCGGCGACCCCGTTCGCGATGGGCGCGCTCCTCATCACGGTGATCGTGGCGATCGTCCGCTCGATGAGGCTCGCCCCCGAGCGGCGCGACCTCGTGATCCTCGCCTGGCTCGTCCTGGCCGGGGTCGTCGCCCAGGCGCTCGTCGGCGGCATCACCGTGCTCACCGGGCTCAACCCCTTCATCGTCGGATTCCACTACGTCTCGTCGCTGCTGCTGGTGTGCGTCACCGCTGCCTTCCTGGTGCGCCTGTACGCGCCCACGGGCGTGCGGGAGCGCGCGGTGCCGAAGTGGTTCGCGATCCTCACCCACGTCACCGGCCTCGCACTCGCCGTCACGATCGTGTTCGGCGTGCTCACCACCGGTTCCGGGCCCCACTCGGGCGATGCCGACGTGCTCCGGCACGGGTTCGACGCGACGGTCCTCGCCCATGTGCACTCGTGGCCCGGGTACATCCTCGCCGCGCTCGTGCTCGCCCTCACCGTCTCGGCCTGGATCCTGCACCTCGAACCGCGCCGCTGGCTTCTGGTCCTCGTGATCGCGATTCTCGTGCAGGTCGGCGTCGGCGTCTGGCAGGCACGCGAGGGCCTTCCGCCGCTGCTCGTCGGCATCCACATGGTGCTGGCCTCGCTCTCCGCAGCCGCGTACACCGTCGTGGTGCTCCACCTCAAGAAGCCGGTCGACGCGCAGGGCTGAGAAACCGGCGGCGGTCCGCGCCGCGCACAGTGGATGCATAGCTGCGACATCACGGGCTCATCACTTCGTCGTGCACCGTGGCTGACATGAACAAGTCACTGACACGCAGCATCGGCTTCTGGCTCCTCCTCGTCCTCTCGCTCGCTTCGGCGGGAGTCGGCGGATGGCTCGTCGCCGGACAGGTCGGAACGATGACGAGCACACTGCTCGACGGCACCGCGACCGGCATCGAGGTCTACGTGGGACAGTCGCTCGTCGTGGTCGGAGCCGCTCTGCTCGGCGCCGGCGTCATCGGCATCCTTCTGGCCGTCGCGCTCATGGCCGTGCAGGCACTCGTGCCGTCAGCGAAGCCCGTCGTGGTGGAGCCCATCGACTGGACGTCGGAGTCGGAGAGCGAGACCGAGCCGGAGGCCTCGAATGCCCACATCACGACTCCCGCATCGGACGCCGAGAAGGACGCCGACGAGGACGACGAGACTCAGAAGGGCAGCAGCGGGTCGACCGCGACGGCCACGAAGATCAGCGTCAAGTAGGTGATCGAGGCGTGGAAGACTCGCATCGGCCGCGCCTCGTTCCCCCGCACCGCCTGGTTGTACAGACGGTGTGATTCGTAGATGAACCATCCGCCGAACACCGCGGCGGAGACGCCGTAGACGAGGCCCATGTTCGCGATCGGGATCAGCAGCAACGAGCAGGCGACGGTCGCCCAGGCGTACAGGATGACCTGCAGACCGACCTGTGAGGCGTTGCGGGTCACGCCGAGCATGGGCACGTCGACGTCTTCGTAGTCGTCCTTGTACTTCATGGACAGCGGCCAGTAGTGCGGCGGAGTCCACAGGAAGATGAGGGCGAAGAGGATGAAGGCCGGCCAGTCGAGCGAACCCGTGACCGCGGCCCAGCCGATCAGCACGGGGAAGCATCCGGCGATGCCGCCCCAGATGATGTTCTGCTCGGTGCGACGCTTGAGGATCATCGTGTAGATGACCACATAGAAGAAGATCGCGAAGGCGGACAGCGCCGCGGCGAGCCAATTGGTCGTGACCAGGAGCCAGACAGTAGAGACGATAGCCAGAGTCCACGAGAAGATGAGCGCCCCTCGGGGCGTGATCTCCCCCGTCACCAGCGGACGATTCTCGGTGCGGTGCATGTGCGCGTCGATGTCGCGGTCGAGATACATGTTGAACGCGGCGGCGGAACCGGCGCTCAACGACCCACCGATCACGGTGGCCAGCACCAGCAGCATGTCGGGGAGACCGCCCTGTGCGAGGAACATCACCGGGACGGTCGACACCAGCAGCAGTTCGAGGACGCGCGGCTTGGTGAGGGCGACGTACGCCTTCACGGTACGACCGATGGACTTCTTCACAACGGTCTGATCAGACATCGTCGAGATCTCGATCGCCTCCTCCGCACGCGTCACGACAGCTTTTCCAGTCTAAGGCACAGCGGTGCTGTGGATAACGCCCACGCGAGCGCCGCGATCACGGTTACCGTGACCGGGTGATTCCACGCCACCGCCCATGTCGCTCCTCCATGGTGTCTCGCGGCGCGGTCGTCGTGGTGCCCGCACTCGTCCTGTTTCTCGTCGGCTGCGCGCCCGGAGCGGCGACGGCACCGACGCCGACTCCCGCGTTCGCCAGCGAGGCCGAGGCCTTCGCCGCAGCGGAAGAGGTGTACCGGGCGTACAACGAGGCCTTCAGTTCCATCGACCTCGGAGATCCCGGAACGTTTGAAGCAGTGTTCGAACTCGCCACCGGGGACTTTCAGAAGGCTGATCGAACCACACTTTCAGAGCTGCACGCGGAGGGGTACTCCTTCGTCGGATCCACCACAGTCGTCGCGTTCAAGCCCCTGGACGCGTCGCCACTCTTGGACACAGTGACCGCAGTGATCTGCGTGGATGTGAGCATGTCGGACGTCACGGGGGCGGACGGACGCTCAGTCCTGCCGGAGTCGAGACCTGACCTAAACGCCTTGCGAGTCCGATTCATCGAGTCGAGTAGCGGGCTTCTGATCGACCACGCTGATCGCGTTGAGGAGTCAAAGTGCGCCGGGTGATATCGAGGATCGCCCTCGCCGCTTTGTTGTTCGCTCCGGGGAGCGCTGAAGACGGAGGTGGAGTGGGAGGCGCTGATGTAGTCATCGGGAGCAACGGAGGTTCGGTGACGGTCTCTGGCACGCAGCAACGCCCCGGCACCCCCGCGACCACGAGCACCCCCGGCATCCCCGGAACCCGCAATGCCGACACACCCGACACCTCCACGGAACCCGCACGACCCAGCGACCGGGCGATCCGCCTCGCCGACTGCATGGACGACTCCGGCACCGTCCGCTGCCATGAACCCACCCGTCCGGGCGAGCCGTCCCCGCTTCGAGAAAACGGAGCGCCCGCAGCACCCGCAACCCCCACCATCACCATCACCGACCTGGCACGCTTCGCGCCCCCGCCCGTCTCCGCCAAGGCCGAACCGGGCAACGTCGGCATCGCTGACCTCCCCACCAACTTCACCACCACCGCCACCACCCACACCCAGGCCGGCGAGTTGTTCGGCATCCCCCTCACCGTTCGATTCACTCCCGATACCTACGCGTACGACTACGGCGACGGCACCACAGCCACCCTCACCGCACCCGGCCAGACCTGGGAGGCACTCGGGCTGCCCCAGTTCTCCCCCACCGCGGCGACGCACGTCTACCGAGAGCGCGGCGAGTACTCCGTCATTCTCATCACCGGCTACACGGTCGAGATCGACCTCGGCACCGGATGGATCCCGCTCGCCGGGCAGATCACCACCACGGGAACACCCCAGACCATTCGCATCCTCGAGGCCCGCACCGCCCTCGTCGCCCACACCTGCACCGAAGACCCTGACGGTATCGGATGCTGACCCACGGTCTCCGGTGCCCTCAGAGACGTGCGGTGGAACGGCGTTCCGCGCGTCGTGAGCCGTGGTTCCAAGGGCTCGGGAGACAAGCTCTCGAACCGGGAATTACACGCCTCGCCGCACGTTGTAAAGGGAGGTAACGAGTCTGATCACAGCGCTATGCTGAAAAGACTCGCGTGCCCGGTGCACATCACATTCCTTCCGTAACGACGCGGACATCGATGCTGCTTTCCGGGCGCTCTCGAACTGTCTGAGAAGGGCTTCACCGTGTCGGAACTGCAGTGGGAAGAAATCGATCGGCGCGCGGTGGACACCGCTCGTCTGCTGGCCGCGGACGCCGTCGAGAAGGTCGGCAACGGACACCCCGGCACCGCGATGAGCCTCGCCCCGGCCGCGTACCTGCTGTACCAGCGTGTGCTGCGCCACGACCCGACCGACACCGACTGGCTCGGCCGTGACCGCTTCATCCTCTCGGTCGGACACTCCTCCCTGACGCAGTACGTGCAGCTCTACCTCGGCGGCTTCGGACTCGAGCTCGACGACCTCAAGGCGCTGCGCACCTGGGGCTCGCTCACCCCCGGACACCCCGAGTACGGACACACCAAGGGCGTCGAGATCACCACCGGCCCGCTCGGTCAGGGCCTCGCCTCTGCCGTCGGCTTCGCCTATGCCGCCCGCTACGAGCGCGGCCTGTTCGACCCCGAGGCCGCGGCGGGCACCAGCCCCTTCGACCACTTCGTCTACGTGATCGCCGGTGACGGCGACCTCCAGGAGGGCGTGACGAGCGAGGCCTCCTCGCTGGCCGGTCACCAGGAGCTCGGCAACCTGATCGCGATCTACGACTCGAACCAGATCTCCATCGAGGACGACACCAACGTCGCCTTCACCGAAGACGTCGCCAAGCGCTACGAGGCCTACGGCTGGCAGGTGCAGACCGTCGACTGGAAGAAGACGGGCGAGTACGTCGAGGACGTCGCCGAGCTGCACGCCGCCATCGAGGCCGCGAAGGGTGAGACCTCCAAGCCCTCGCTCATCATCCTCAAGACGATCATCGGTTGGCCGTCGCCCGGCAAGCAGAACTCCGGGAAGATCCACGGCTCCGCCCTCGGTGGAGAAGAGCTCGCCGCGACGAAGAAGGTCCTCGGCTTCGACGCCGAGGAGCACTTCGCGATCGCGGACGACGTGATCGCCCACACCCGCGCGCTCGCCGACCGTGCCGCCGAGACGCGCGCCGCATGGCAACAGTCCTTCGACGCGTGGGCCGCCGCCAACCCCGAGCGCAAGGCCCTGCTAGACCGCCTCGAGGCGAAGGCGCTACCTGAGGACATCACCTCAGCTCTCCCGGTCTTCGAGAGCGGCAAGGACGTCTCGACCCGCGCGGCCTCCGGCCAGGTCATCAACGCACTCGCCGCCGAGCTCCCCGAGCTCTGGGGCGGATCGGCCGACCTCGCCGAGTCGAACCTCACCACGATCAAGGATTCGAAGTCCTTCATCCCCGCCGAGTGGTCCACTCACGAATGGTCGGGCGACCCCTACGGACGCGTTCTCCACTTCGGCATCCGCGAGCACGCCATGGGTGCGATCGTCAACGGCATCGTGCTGCACGGCCCGACCCGCGCCTTCGGCGGCACGTTCCTCATCTTCAGTGACTACATGCGCCCGCCGGTGCGTCTGGCCGCACTGATGAACGTGCCCAGCATCTTCGTCTGGACGCACGACTCCGTCGCACTCGGCGAGGACGGCCCGACGCATCAGCCTGTCGAGCAGATCGCCACGCTGCGCGCCATCCCGAACTTCACCCTGGTGCGCCCGGCGGACGCCAACGAGACCTCGGCCGCGTGGCTCGAGATCCTGCGCCGCCACGAAGGCCCGGCAGGCATCGCGCTGACGCGTCAGAACATCCCGGTGTTCGAGCGCGGCCAGGGTGCGGCAGACGGCGACGTCTTCGCCTCCACCGACGGTGTCTCGAAGGGCGCGTATGTGCTCGCCGAGGCTCCGAACGGCACCCCCGACGTGATCATCATCGCGACGGGTTCCGAGGTGCAGCTCGCCGTCGACGCACGTGCAGCGCTGGCCGACGAGGGCGTGAACGTGCGCGTCGTCTCCGCCCCGTCGCTCGAGTGGTTCGACGAGCAGGACGAGGCGTACCGCGAGTCGGTGCTCCCGAAGGCCGTCACCGCTCGGGTCTCGGTCGAGGCCGGTTCCGTCCTCAGCTGGCGCGGAATCGTGGGCGACCGCGGCCGCTCGGTCGGCATCGACCACTTCGGCGCCTCCGCCGACTACAAGACCCTGTTCGAGAAGTTCGGCATCACCACCGAGGCCGTCATCGCGGCCGCCCGCGAGACCATCAAGGAGAACGCATGAGCACCCCCACCGCAGACCTCGCCGCAGCCGGCGTCAGCATCTGGCTCGACGACCTGTCCCGCACCCGCATCTCCTCCGGCAACCTCGCCGAGCTGATCGAGACCCGCAACGTCGTCGGCGTCACCACGAACCCGACGATCTTCGCCAACGCGATCACCGACAAGAACAACACGTCGTACGACGCTCAGGTCACTGAGCTCGCCGCGTCCGGTGCGACGGCCGAAGAGGCTGTCTTCGCCGCGACCACGCAGGACGTCGCTGCGGCGCTCGATGTCTTCCGTCCCGTCTGGGAGAAGTCGGGTCATGTCGACGGCCGCGTCTCGATCGAGGTCTCCCCCGACCTCGCACACGACACCGAGGGCACGGTCGCCCAGGCCAAGCAGCTGTGGGCCAAGGTCGACCGTCCGAACCTGCTGGTCAAGATCCCCGCGACGAAGGCCGGACTGCCGGCGATCACCGAGGCGATCGCCTCGGGCATCAGCGTCAACGTGACCCTGATCTTCAGCCTGGAGCGCTACGCCGAGGTCATCGACGCGTACCTGACCGGACTCGAGCGCGCGCACAGCGCCGACTTCGACCTGTCGAGCATCCACTCCGTCGCCTCGTTCTTCGTGTCGCGCGTCGATACCGAGACCGACAAGCGTCTCTCCGCCATCGGCTCGGATGAGGCCGAGGCTCTCAAGAGCAAGGCCGGACTCGCGAACGCCCGTCTGGCCTACGAGCTCTACGAGCAGAAGTTCGCGGAGAAGCGCGCACAGGACCTGATCAAGCTCGGCGCGAACGCTCAGCGTCCGCTGTGGGCATCGACCGGCGTCAAGGACCCGGCGCTGCCGGACACCCTGTACGTCACCGAGCTCGTCGCCAAGGACGTCGTCAACACGATGCCCGAGAAGACGCTCGAGGCGACGTTCGACCACGGCGTGGTCACCGGAGACACCATCACGGGTGGCTACGAAGAAGCACGCGCCGTCTTCGCCGGCCTGGCAGACCTCGGTATCGATTTCACCGATGTCACCCAGGTGCTCGAAGACGAGGGTGTCGCCAAGTTCATCGACTCCTGGCACGACCTGCTCACCCAGGTGCGCGAAGGGCTCGAGGCGCAGCGATGACATTCGCGATCCACGCCTCGGGCGCGGCGCGCGCGGCGATCGATGAGACCGTGCCGGCACTCGTGCACGATCTCATCGCGTCGCGTGTCACGGGTGGCGACGCCACCCTGTGGGGCCCCGAGGCCGAAGCCGAGGCGGCCACCCGCCTCGGCTGGGTCGAGGCCGTGTCGATCTCCCGCCCGCTGGTCGCGGAGATCGCGGCCCTGCGGGATGAGCTGCACGCCAAGGGCGTCACTCGGGTCGTGCTGGCAGGCATGGGCGGCTCGTCGCTCGCCCCCGAGGTGATCGCGCAGACGAGCGGTGTGCCCCTGACCATCCTCGACTCGACGGCCCCCGGACAGGTGCTCGCCGCGCTCGACGAGGGACTCGAGGGCACCGTCCTCGTGGTCTCCTCGAAGTCCGGCTCCACGGTCGAGACGGACTCGCAGCGTCGCACCTTCGAAGCGGCGTTCCGTGATGTCGGCATCGATCCCGTCGACCGCATCGTCGTGGTCACCGACCCGGGATCGCCCCTCGACACCTCGGCTCGCGAGGCCGGGTACCGCGTCTTCAACGCCGACCCGAACGTGGGCGGACGCTATTCGGCTCTCACCGCCTTCGGGCTCGTGCCCTCGGGCCTCGCGGGCGCCGACATCGACGAGCTCCTGAACGAGGCCGAGGCCTCGCTCCTCGAGGTCGCCGTCGACTCCGCAGAGAACCCCGCGCTGCGTCTGGCGGCGGCGATCGCCTCGACGACGCCGCGTCGCGACAAGCTCGGTCTCATCACCGACGGAACGCACATCAACGGGCTGCCCGACTGGATCGAGCAGCTCATCGCGGAGTCCACGGGCAAGGCGGGCACCGGGATCCTTCCCGTCGTCCTGCTGCCTGTCTCTCCCGAGCTCGATTCGACGCCGGCCGATCTGCAGATCGTGCGCCTGGTCGACGACGCGAACGAGTTCCACCTGCGTGAGCGTCATGCGGGCGAGATCCTCGTCAGCGGATCGCTGGGCGCACAGCTCATCGTCTGGGAGTACGCCACGGCGATCGCGGGATATCTGCTCGGGATCAACCCGTTCGACCAGCCCGATGTCGAGTCGGCGAAGGTCGCCGCGCGTGGTCTGCTCGACGCACGTCCCGCCCCGACCGACCCGGCGTTCGTCGAGAACGGCGTCGAGGTCCGCGTGTCCGACCCCGCTCTCGCAGAGTCCGGAACCGTCGAGGGAGTGCTCGACGCACTCTGGGCACGCCTCGCCGACGACGGCTACGTGTCGATCCAGGCATACGTGAACCGTCTCGATGTGCCGCAGTTGCAAGGCATCCGCGAGCTCGTCGCAGCCGACTCCGGCCGGCCGACGACCTTCGGCTGGGGACCCCGCTTCCTGCACTCGACCGGCCAGTATCACAAGGGCGGCCCCGCACAGGGCGTCTTCCTGCAGATCCTGGAGCGCACCGAGGTGGATCTCGAGATCCCCGAACGTCCGTTCACGTTCGGCCAGCTCATCGAGGCTCAGGCCGCCGGCGACGCCGGCGTCCTCGCCGCGCACGGCCGGCCGGTCGTGTCACTGACGATCACCGATTCGTCGGCTGACGTCCTCACCCTCTTCGAAGCAGCACAGAAGTAACAGCCAGGAGAATCCCCCACCGATGTCTGTTCCCATTTCGCGCGGGCACAACCCGCTGCGTGACCCCGATGATCGCCGGCTGAACCGAATCGCAGGGCCCAGCGCCCTCGTGATCTTCGGCGTCACCGGTGACCTGTCGCGCAAGAAGCTCATGCCCGCCGTCTACGACCTCGCCAACCGCGGTCTCCTGCCGCCCGGATTCGCGCTGGTCGGGTTCGCCCGTCGCGACTGGGAGGACCAGGACTTCGCCCAGGTCGTCTACGACGCCGTCAAGCAGCACGCCCGCACCCCGTTCCGTGAGGAGACATGGGCGCAGCTGCTGCAGGGCATCCGCTTCGTCAGCGGCGAGTTCGACAACCCCGAGTCGTTCCGCAAGCTGCGCGAGACGGTCGACCAGCTGGATGTCGAGCGCGGCACGATGGGGAACCACGCGTTCTACCTGTCGATCCCGCCGAAGGACTTCCCGCTCGTCGCCAAGCAGCTCAAGGATTCCGGTCTCGTGGGCGCGAACGACGACGATGACGAGCGCTGGCGTCGTGTCGTCATCGAGAAGCCGTTCGGTCACGACCTCGAATCGGCTCGCGAGCTGAACGCGGCTCTCGAAGTGGCGTTCTCGGCGGATTCGATCTTCCGCATCGACCACTACCTCGGCAAGGAGACGGTCCAGAACATCCTGGCGCTGCGCTTCGCGAACGAGCTCTACGAGCCGATCTGGAACCGCAACTACGTCGACCACGTGCAGATCACGATGGCCGAGGACATCGGCGTCGGCGGCCGTGCCGGGTACTACGACGGTGTCGGCGCAGCGCGCGACGTCATCCAGAACCACCTGCTGCAGCTGCTCGCGCTCACCGCGATGGAGGAGCCGATCTCGCTCTCCGCCGAGCACCTCCGCGCCGAGAAGGAGAAGGTCCTCGCTGCGGTGCACGTGCCCGACGATCTCTCCCTCGCTACAGCCCGCGGACAGTATGCCGGCGGATGGCAGGGCGGCGAGCAGGTCACCGGATTCCTCGACGAAGACGGCATGAACCCGGAGTCCGCGACGGAGACGTACGCCGCGATCAAGCTCGAGATCGACACGCGTCGCTGGTCGGGCGTGCCGTTCTACCTGCGCACCGGCAAGCGCCTCGGTCGTCGTGTCACCGAGGTCGCCGTCGTGTTCAAGAAGGCGCCGGAGCATCTCTTCGGCCGCTCGAACACCTCGGAGCTCGGGCAGAACGCCCTCGTCATCCGCGTGCAGCCCGATGAGGGAGTGACGATCCGCTTCGGGTCGAAGGTTCCGGGCAACGGCACCAACGTGCGCGATGTCACGATGGACTTCGGCTACGGCCACGCGTTCACCGAGGCGAGCCCCGAGGCGTACGAGCGACTGATCCTCGACGTCCTGCTGGGCGACCCGCCGCTGTTCCCGCGGCATGAAGAAGTCGAGCTCTCCTGGAAGATCCTCGACCCCGTAGAGAAGTTCTGGGCTGCCGAAGGCGGCCCGGTCGACCAGTACGCACCCGGTTCGTGGGGTCCGGCATCCGCCGACGACCTCCTTGCCCGTGACGGACGAGTCTGGAGACGCCCGTGATCATCGACCTTCCCGACACGACCGTCAGCCAGGTCGCCAAGCAGCTCGTCAAGGTGCGCGAAGACGGCGGTGCGGTCGCCCTCGGTCGCGTGCTCACGCTGATCATCTCCGCGCGCAACGGCGTCGCTGAAGCAGCGATCGACGCGGCGAACGACGCATCCCGTGAGCACCCGATGCGTGTCATCGTGCTCACCACGGGCGACGGCGACGCCCGTCTCGACGCGCAGATCCGCGTCGGAGGTGACGCCGGCGCGAGCGAGGTCGTCGTCCTCCACGCGTACGGCGACGCCGCGAGCAACGAGGAGAGCCTCGTCACCGGCCTGCTGCTGCCCGACGCACCGGTGGTCGCGTGGTGGCCGGAAGAGGCTCCCGCCTCTCCCGCCAACTCGCCGCTGGGCAGGATCGCGCAGCGCCGCATCACGGATGCCGCCACGGCTCCCGATGTGCGCGACCGGCTCGCGCTGCTCGGCGAGACGCACGCCCCCGGTGACACCGACCTCGCCTGGACGCGTCTGACGCACTGGCGCGAGCAGCTCGCCGCTGTGCTCGATCAGCCCCCGTTCGAAGAGGTCACCGCTGTCGAGGTGCGCGGCGGATCGGCATCGCCATCCACCGCCCTGCTCGCGGCCTGGTTGCAGATGGCACTCGACATCACGGTCACATGGCACTACGAGGACCCCGAGCACTGGCAGGAGGGCATCAAGTCGGTGCGCCTGACACGTGCGTCCGGTGACATCCTCCTCGAGCGTCCCGAGCCGGGCGTGGCCGTCCTGACGCAGCCGGAGCAGCCCGATCACGACCTGCACCTGCCGCGTCGCACTCTGCGTGAGTGCCTCGCAGAGGAGCTGCGTCGCCTCGACCCCGACGTCCTGTACGGTCGAGTGATCACCGAGGGCTGGAAAAAGCTGGGCCCGCCCGAGACAGGAGAATGATGTCGACGCAGCCGACGCCCGCAGAGAAGCGGGTCGTGGTCGAGAGCACCCCGGGAGCCCTGGCTGCTCGGGTCGCTGACCGGTTCCTCACTCGGCTGCGGGCACGCACTCGCAACGGCCGCATCGCCCACGTCGCCCTCACCGGCGGCTCCATGGGCGGTGCGGTCCTGCGCGCGACCCTCGAGGACCCCCGGTCCGACGAGATCGACTGGTCACTGGTGCACTTCTGGTGGGGCGACGAGCGCTTCGTGGCCCGGACGGATGCCGACCGCAACGCCGTGCAGTCACGAGCCGCTCTGCTCGATCACATCCCGGTCCCGCCGGAGAACGTGCATGAGGTCGCGGCCGCAGGCGAAGGCCTGACACTCGACGAGGCCGCCACGGCGTATGCGGAGGAACTCGCGCGCTTCGGCACCGACGAGCACCCGTGGCCGTCATTCGCCGTGTGCTTCCTCGGGGTCGGCCCCGACGGTCACATCGCCTCGCTGTTCCCCGACAGGCAGGAGGTGACCGTCACCGATGTCGCCGCGCTGCCGGTGCGCAACTCGCCGAAGCCACCGCCCGAGCGTGTGACGCTCACGCGCCCGGTGCTCAATGCGTCCAAGCGTGTCTGGCTCGTGCTCACCGGGGCCGACAAGGCATCTGCTCTGGGCCTGGCTCTCGCCGGCGCGAGCTACACCAGCGTGCCGGTGGCCGGAGCCAAGGGCCGCAAGCGCACGGTCTTCTTCGTCGACGACGCCGCGGCCTCCGAGGTCTCTCCCGACCTCATCGACCAGTCGTACTGACCGTCGTCCAGCGAAAACGCCGAGCGCCTCCGGGCCTCGGCGTTTTCGCTGCGCCTGTCAGGCGTCGGCGTCCTTCGACGGACCGTCCGCCGGGGCGTCGCTTCCTCGGGGGATGCCGAGGTCCTGGCTGTCGCTCAGCACCTGCGGGTGGTATCGCGCCAGACCGACGACTCCCCAGACCGCGATCGCGCCGGCGATGCCGAAGATGACCAGCACCCATGGCGGCGCTGCGGCTGCCTCACCGAGGATCGTCATCCCGATGAGAACGGCGATCAGAGGGTCCACGACGGTCAATCCGGCGATGACGAGGTCGGGCGGACCCGAGCTGTATGCGGTCTGCACGAAGTAGGCGCCCACCGCCGCGGCGGCGATCAGCGCGATCACGCACACGATCGTGATCCACTCGAAGTTGCCCGCCTGCACGCGCTTGATGACGACCTTCGCGAGAGTGGCGACGAAGCCGTAGAGGATGCCGGCTCCGATGACGTAGAAGAGGGCGCGCATGCGGTGGCGGAGCACGAGCCAGCATGCTCCGAGCACGATGATGACGACCAGCAGGATCGCGAGGATCGTGAAGAGTTCGGTATCGGTCACATCCTTCTCGGTCGCGAAGATCGCGGCGAAGAAGACGAAGAGGAAGATGCCGCCCACACAGGCGACGATCGCCGTGATCGACTGCCGTGTCGGCGTGTGGCCCGATATGCGCGCGTTCAACAGCGTCGTCATGACGAGCGCGATGGCACCCAGAGGCTGGACGACGATGAGCGGTGCCTGCACGAGCGCGGCGAGCTGACAAACGATCGCGAGACCCAGCATCAACGTCCCGGCGATCCAGGACGGACGGGTCATCAACGCCTTCACCTGCGCGAAGGTCAGCCCGCTCGTGCCGGTCGACCCGCTCAGACGCTCGACCTTCTCGACGCCGCGGTGCTGATACTGCGCGCCGAGCGACATGAAGACGGCGCCGGCGAGGGCCAGAGGGATGCCGAGGAGCAGCCCGGGGTTCTGGAATGCACCGACCAGCTGCTCGGTGACGTCTTCCGCCCCGGTCATCCATACGGAAATGCTCACCCTACGACCCTACCCGGCGACATGCTCCGAGTAGGGTTATGGCGTGGCTGTACTTCCGATTCGCATCATGGGCGACCCCGTCCTGCACTCCCCCGCCTCCGTCGTCGAGGAGATCACCGACGACATCCGAACGCTCGTCGCCGACATGTTCGAGACCATGGACATCGCTCCCGGTGTCGGTCTCGCCGCACCCCAGGTCGGCGTTCCCCTGCGGCTGTATACGTACTCCTATGTGGACGACGACGAGCAGCCCTGGCGCGGCGTGATCATCAACCCGGAACTGTGGATGGTGCCGCTCGAGCCCGGCGCCCCCGACGACGACCTCGAGTCCGAGGGGTGCCTGTCCTTCCCGGGAGAGCGCTTCGCACTGCGCCGGTCGGAGCGGGTGCGTGTCACCGGCACGGATCTCGACGGCAATCCCGTGGAGATCGCGGTCGACGGGTGGCGCGCACGCATCATGCAGCACGAGTTCGATCACCTCGACGGCATCCTCTACATCGACCGTCTCTCGGACGGCGACTGGAAGACCGTGCAGAAGATCGCGAAGAAGCGGGGTTGGGGACGTCCGGGCGCCAGCTGGATGCCCGGCGTCGACGACCTGGAAGGCTGACCTTACCTTTCAGCCCAATCACAGGCTCCTCCGAGTTGCATCACAGACTCGGAGACGGATAGCGTGCTGGAGGCGGGCTTCTCTGTGCCCGCTCACCAAGACGCTCTGGAGGGGAACATCATGATGAAACTGCGCACACGACGCGCGCTGGCACTCGCGGGTGCTGCTGTGGCGCTGTCGGTCGCTCTGACCGGCTGTAGCGCACTCGACGGGATCCTGGGCGGTGGCTCGGGAGACGCCGACCGCGACGAGGAGACCGGGCAGGTCACCGAGAGCGCGAACATCGACATCTTCTCGTTGAAGCTCGGCGACTGCACGATGGACAGCGGCACCGGACAGCTCGAGGACATCGACGTCGTGCCGTGCGACCAGCCGCACGACATGGAGGTCTACCACGAGATCACCATGGAGGACGGCGAGTTCTCCGATGAGTCCGTGGACGCAGCATCCGAAGAATGCATCGGCGACGCGTACACGACGTTCGTCGGTGTCGGCTACCAGGACTCCGCTCTGCAGGTGACCACGATCACGCCGACCCAGCAGACCTGGGACGAGCTGAACGATCGTGTCATCCAGTGCATCATCTTCGATGAGGCGGGACAGACGACCGGATCGCTCAAGGGCGCCGCACGCTGACCCGCACGCAACACAGAAGAAGGGGACTCCGCCACCGGGCGGGGTCCCCTTCTTCGTGCTTTGCCGATGTACATGAGCACAGCGGCGCGATCACCCCCCTCGGAGTTGTGACCACAGGGGGACCCATCCCGATTCAGGTGAAGATCGGATCTGTCGCCCGCCCTGCGAATCGGCCGAATGATCACGGCGATACCCTCGTCATTCAAGCGCAGCGCCCCGATGGCTTCGACGCCGAATCTATCGAGACGGCCGAACGTGGTCAGGCAGGGCGCGTGCAGGTAAGCGCAGGGCAGGTCGAGGTCTTTCGTTAGACAGATGTTGAACGAGCATCGGAATATACTGCGCAACAATCACTTTGTCGATACTCTCACTCTGCACGGACTCGATGTCGATGCCTTGGAGAGGAAACCAAGTGCGCAATTTGAAGCGAACTTTAGTGGCACTCTTTATTGCATCCCTGGTTGGAGTCGGAATCGGAGTTGCCCAGCCGGCGAATGCCGACAGCTTCGGCATATGTCCGTGGAATTCGAGTGGCAACACTGGCTGCCTTACCGACGACCGAAATGTGGATTACTGCACTGTATATCCCTGGCCGGTAGACGCATACGGGAGCCTTTTCGGGCTGCAAATGGCGAATTTGAACAATCAATCGAACCCGCTATACCAGACTTATTCTCCCACGTGCGGAACGCAGACTGACATAGGTGGCTATATTGCTGTTTCTCCAGAGTTCCCATCGGGGCTTCCGGCTGGATTCATTGCCGCCAGCCTTTGCACCAAACTGACTGCCGGAAAAGCAACCACTTGCGATCAGAGTACCCTAATTCTAGGCTCGGCCCTTGCCGGCAAATCGAGTGCTGTCAAGCGGCATTCATTGTGCCACGAGATCGGCCACATTGTTGGCTTGACGCACGGCTCGACCTACGGCGGCTGTATGACGAGTGGCCTACTCACGCTCACCACTTATGCGGGGCACCACGTCACACATTTGAACACGTATTGAGAGGATCTCTGATGAGTAAAGTAGTGATACGCAGAGCCATAGCTGCGGCGGGCACCGTAGCTGCGTTGATCTTTCTGAGCTCCTGCGCCGGTACGGACTCGAGCGGAGACACCGCAAACGGGTATGCCGACCGGCGGGGCCTCGAAAACGTGATGGCAACGCTCAGCTTCAATTATGAGGCGCTCTCATCCAACGCACTCGTTGCGAAGGACGTCGACGTTGTTATTGTAGGACAGGTTCGCGACATCAAGTTTGGCCCAGAATTCGGCCGTTTCGATGACGAATTCTCCGACATCCCCACGGTCGTCGTCGAGGTCACGGCTAGCAAGATCGTTCAAGGAAATGCCGACGAGAGTGTTTACTTCGCCTTGTGGTCCGCACCAATGACGGGAGTCGACGAGTGGCTCAAGGCGCTCCCGCCGGGAACCGACGTAGTGCTCTACGCAGACGTCTTGCCGAATCCTCAACGGTCCACGGGGTCCGGTGAGATCGATTCTCAAGGATGGACGGAGGGGAGGCCCGCTGACAAACCCCTCTATGTTCCGCATGTGCAGGGTTTCGCGGTCATGACGGAGGCTGGTGAGTTGTACTGGCCGCTGACCGGAGTCACTTCCGGGGATGAGCTGAGCAGCGCTCTGCCCGACGGGAGCGCTCTGGGAACCGACCAGTTCGACAGGTAGCGCTGCCGCACCCGATCTCACAGAAGGGGGCTCCGCCGAAGGCGGGGTCCCCTTCTGCATACCGACATCCGTCGATCGGGTACCCGCCCGCGCTCCCCCAGGAAAGGGAAAACCCCCGACCTTCAGACGAAGGTCGGGGGTATTGGCTCCCCGGCTTGGACTCGAACCAAGAACCTGCCGGTTAACAGCCGGCTGCTCTGCCAATTGAGCTACCGAGGAATGTGCTCCGCTGCGCGGGCAACTCGTCAATCCTAGCAAACTCCCGAGGCTGCTCGTGACATCGTCCGCACATCGGGCGTGTCGCCCGCCGATGCGATCACGGCTGCGAATCGGCTTCGGCATTGGGGGCCCAGAGCAGGTCCTTGCCGACCCCGCGGGCCACGACGTGGCCGGAACGGAGCATCAGCGTCTCGGCATTGAGCTCGCGGATGAAGTCGGCGTCGTTGGTCACCAGAAGCGCTCCCATCCCCTCCTCCTTGCGGCGGCGAGTGATGGCGTCGAAGACGACGGGGCGCACCTCGAGGTCGAGGTTCGCGAGGATCTCGTCGGCGATGAGGACGCGGGGCTCGAGCACGAAGGACCGCGCGATCGCGACCCGCTGACGCATCCCCGCACTCAACTCGTAGGGGAACTTCGCCGCGAGTCCGAGAGGGAGATGCAGCTCGTCAAGCAGCGTCGCGATGCGGATCGAGAGTGCCTTGGCGTTGACACGCTTCTCGCGGATGAGGATGGGCTCCGCGATCACCTCGTTGACGGTGAGCTGAGGCGGCAGATCGGCGCCTGCTCCCTGCGGGACGAAGCCTGTGCGATAGGTCAGCAGCCGATGCTTGCGCCCTGGCCGACGCACATCGACCCCGCAGACCTGGGCTCTGCCGCCGACGACGCGCACCGACGCGTCCGTCGACCCCGCGAGAGCCGCCACGAGCGTGGACTTCCCCGAACCCGTCGGGCCCGCGACGCAGATGAGCCCTCCAGGTGCGAGCGCGAACGTGACGCCGTCGATCGCGCGCGTCGGACCGCTGTGCCCGATCCGGTCGATCACCAGGTCGGAGCAGTCGATCGCATTGGTGGATTCAGGCCGGACAGACATGTTCCCATCCTGCCCTGCGGTGGTGGGTGCGCCTCGTTACGACTCGGTGAAGCGCTGACGCTCGACGTCGATGTCGCGCAGTCTCATACGCAGCGCACGGCCGCCGTCGGAATCGGCGGGCACGCGCTGCACCGCGCCGAGCAGCTCCTGCTTCTCACGCTCGAGAGCACGCAGGATCAGTCGCCGGGCGAGATCGGTGGTCGAGACGACCGCGCCCTCTTCGTTGCGCGCCGGGAAAGGCGTCATCAGGAGTTCACCGGCAAGAGAACGATAGGGCTCACGGACTGAGTTCACGGCCTCGGTCACCCAGCCCGCCCGGGTGCGGTCGGGGGCGGCGGCCACGGCCTCGCGAACAGCGTCGAGCCCGGGCGTCCGGAACGGCTGCTCGAGCGCACGCGTGAGCAGGGCCTGGTCGATGCGGTGGCCGTACTGGAGCGCGCCCATGATTGCGTCGCGCTCGACGGCGACATCCGCCGTGCGTGGAAGGCTCGCGAGCGTCACCGCGGCGACCGCGGGCGCACCCGACTGCTGCGCGTCGCTCGCGCCCTCGCGCCTGCCTGTCTCGTGTCTGCTCGTCTCATGCCTGCCGCTGCTGTTGGCCGCTCCGCGCGCAGCGCGCTCGACCTCGCCGTGCACCTCGGTCGGGTCCATGCCCAATCGGCGAGCCAGCACGCGCTCGTAGCCCGGACGCAGCAGTCGGTCACGGATCTCGGCGACGATGGGCGCCGCGGCGCGGAGCGCACCCACCCGCCCTTCGACCGTGGAGAGGTCGAAACCGCCGAGCTTGCGGTCGATCGCGAACTCGAACATCGGCTGCTTGGTCTCCATCAGAGCCCGCACTGCCGAGTCTCCGCGCTGCAACCGCAGGTCGCAGGGGTCGAGACCGTCCGGGGCGACGGCGACGAAGGTCTGGGCGTTGAAGCGGTCGTCCTCGGTGAACGCGCGGAGCGCCGCCTTCTGGCCTGCCTCGTCGCCGTCGAAGGTGAAGACCACTTCTCCGGAGGCGTTGTCATCACCCATGACCCGGCGAAGCACCTTGATGTGGTCGGTGCCGAACGCCGTGCCACACGTCGCGATCGCGGTGGTCAGCCCCGCGAGGTGGCACGCCATGACATCGGTGTACCCCTCGACGACGACGACACGGCGAGGATCGCCGCGGGCGATGTCGCGCTTCGCGAGGTCGAGGCCGTACAGCACCTGGGCCTTCTTGTAGATCGGCGTCTCGGGGGTGTTGAGGTACTTCGGCCCCTGGTCGTCATCGAAGAGCTTGCGGGCGCCGAAGCCGATCGTCTGGCCGGACACGTCGCGGATCGGCCACACCAGACGGCCACGGAAGCGGTCGTACACGCCGCGCTGTCCCGTCGACACGAGCCCCGCAGTGCTGAGCTCCTCACGCGTGAATCCCTGCGCTGTGAGCGCCTTGAGCATCCCATCCCACCCGCGCGGGGCGAAGCCGACTCCGAAATGAGCCGCGGCACCGGCATCGAAGCCGCGCTCGCCGAGAAAGCGTCGCCCCGCCTCCGCATCCGGCGTGAGCAGCTGCGCACGGAAGAACTCCGCCGCTGCTGTGTTCGCCGCGTAGAGGCGACTACGACCGCTCGTCTCGGGGGCTGATCCTCCGTCTTCGTAGTGCAGGGCGTAGCCGATGCGTCCCGCGAGCCGTTCGACGGCCTCGGTGAAGCTGACGTGGTCCATCTCGCGCAGGAACGAGTAGACGTCGCCGGACTCCCCGCACCCGAAGCAGTGGTAGTACCCAACCTGAGGTCGGACGTGGAAGCTCGGGCTCTTCTCGTCGTGGAACGGGCACAGGCCCTTGAGCGAACCGACACCGGCGGATTTCAGCGAGACCCGCTCTCCGACGATGTCGGCGATGTTCGTGCGAGCTTTGACCTCGTCGACATCGGCCTGACGGATGCGGGGCATCAGCCGGCCCCTTCGACGACCGCCTGCCGCGGCGTGTGCACGCGTGCTCCGGGGCGCGCGTGGCGCGGATTCCAGATGCCGACCTCGGCAGGATCGATCTCTCCCACGAGCCGGTTGTGCCAGTCGATAGCGCTCTGGTCGGTGAGACTCGCGATCTGGTCGACGACCACGCGCGCGCGCTCGGCGTCGGTGGTCGCCGCGACGAAGTCCGCGGAGAAGGCGGGCTCGAGCACATCTGCTCCCGCAGACCACAGCGCATCGGTCGACCAGAGCGCGTCTGCGAGTCGGGTCAGCACCCGACGCTGCTCCTTGTAGACGCCCTTGCGGGCGTCGATCGTCACGATCGCCTGGCCCATGATCCCCTTGAGCACGGCGATCTCAGCTTCGATGACGCGAGGCACGACGACGTGCGCGTTGTACCGCACGAGCACCGACCCCGCATACGCCTCGCGCGTCGCCGAGACCGCGGCCCGGGCGAATCGGCCGATGAAGTCGCTCGTGAGGTTCTTGAGCCGTGCGAGGTCGTGGCGCGACCGATCGAAGGACTTCAGCCACATCGGCTGCGAGGCCAGTCGGTACAGCGCGTCGGCGAGTTCGTCGCGCGTGAAGTCGTAGCCCACCCACTGCTGGATGCGGTCGATCAGCGAGTCGTGTGCACGCGGGTCGGAGAGCTGCGCCACATCGACGTAGCCGTTGACGATCGCGTCCTCGAAGTCGTGGACCGAGTAGCCGATGTCGTCGGAGAGGTCCATGATCTCGGCCTCGATGCAGCGCAGGCGGCCAGTAGCCCCCTCGCGCATCCACCGGAATACGGCCTCGTCTTCGGGATACACCCCGAACTTGAGTCGACCGCCCGGATCAGGCACCGGACTGTCGACCGTCCAGGGGTACTTGCACGTCGCGTCGAGGCTGGCCCGCGTGAGGTTGAGCCCGACCGACTGGCCCGAATCGTCGATGACCTTGGCCTCGAGACGGGTGAGGATCCGCAACGACTGCGCGTTGCCCTCGAAGCCTCCGATGTCCGCCGCCCACTCGTTGAGCGCGCGCTCGCCGTTGTGGCCGAAGGGCGGGTGACCGAGGTCGTGGCTGAGGCAGGCAGTGTCGACGACATCCGCCGAGACTCCCAGAGCCGTGGCCAGCTCGCGACCGACCTGTGCCACCTCGAGCGAATGCGTGAGACGGTTGCGGGCGAAGTCGGCCGTGCTCGCCGGACTGAGCACCTGGGTCTTCGCAGCGAGTCGACGCAGTGCAGCGGTGTGCAGCACGCGGGCGCGGTCGCGGGCGAAGTCGTCGCGTTCGGAACGGTGGGTCTCGGCGAAGAAGCGCTCGGCGTCGCGCGGATCATAGCCGTCGGCACGCCCCGCGGCCGCGCCCGCCTGCAGATCAGCCACCACTGTTCTCGATCTCCGCCCCTCGCATCATCTCCGACGCCGAGGCCGCGAGCTCACGCGACTCCAGCCACTTGTCCGGCAGAGCGGGGCGCTTCGGACGACCCGAACGGCCGCGCTGGCCCTCGGCATCCGCGCCGGGATAGGGAGCGGTGTGGTCGAGTCGGCCCAGCAGATCGTCGATCTCGGCGAGGCTCGATGCCGTGGCGAGTCCGGTGCGGATGTCGCCTCCGACCGGATAGCCCTTGAAGTACCAGGCGACGTGCTTGCGGACGTCGCGGCAGCCACGATCCTCGTCCTCGAAGAACTCGACGAGCAGCTCCGCGTGACGACGGAACGCATCGGCCACGAACCCGAGCGTGGCATCGACCGGATGCGACTCGGCACCGAAGGCTGCGGCCAGCTCGCCGAACAGCCACGGCCGGCCCAAGCATCCACGTCCGACGACCACCCCGTCGCAGTCGGTCTGCTGCATCATGCGCACAGCATCGTCGGCAGACCAGATGTCGCCATTGCCGAGAACCGGCACGCTCGTCACGGCCTGCTTGAGCTCACCGATCGCGTTCCAATCGGCGTGGCCGGAGTAGAACTCGCTGGCGGTGCGCGCGTGCAGGGCGATCGACGCGACACCCGCATCCTCGGCAGCGCGCCCGGCGTCGAGGAAGGTGAGATGGTCGGGGTCGATGCCCTTGCGCATCTTGATCGTCAGAGGGATGTCGCCGGCGGCTTTCACGGCCTGCGTGACGATCTGCGAGAAGAGAGAGCTCTTCCACGGAAGGGCCGCTCCCCCGCCCTTGCGCGTGACCTTGGGCACCGGGCAGCCGAAGTTCAGGTCGATGTGGTCGGCGTGGTCCTCGGCGACGATGATGCGCACGGCCTCGGCGATCGTGTGCGGGTCGACTCCGTACAGCTGGATCGATCGCGGCGTCTCGGACTCGTGGTGGCGGATCAGACGCATCGTCGTCTCATTGCGCTCGACCAGCGCGCGGGACGTGATCATCTCACTCACGTACAGCCCCGCGCCATACTCACGACAGAGCCGACGGAAGGCGGTGTTGGTGATCCCCGCCATGGGTGCCAGGACCACCGGCACGTCGAGGGCGATCGGACCGATGTTGAGGGTGCGAGCTGAAGCGGTGGCGAGAGTCATGTCCTCTCCATTCTCCCAGACAAGGAGCCGGTCGCGGCGCATCGATCTAAGCTGTGAACATGACCGATCCCGCTGTCCGTTCCATCCCCTTCACCGACGCCGACGGCACGGAGAAGACGCTCGACGATCTCGGTGCCGACGTGGTGCTGGTGGTCAACGTCGCCTCGAAGTGCGGACTCACCCCGCAGTACGAGCAGCTCGAGGAGCTGCAGCGCCTCTACAGCGATCGCGGATTCAGCGTCGTCGGGTTCCCCTGCAACCAGTTCTTCGGTCAGGAGCCGGGTTCGGTCGATCAGATCCTCGAGTTCTGCTCGACCACGTACGGTGTCACCTTCCCGATCACCGACAAGGTGAAGGTCAACGGCAGGAACGCCACCGATCTCTACAAGACGCTGAAGCAGACCCCGGATGCCGGCGGCAAGGCGGGTCGCGTCGAGTGGAACTTCGAGAAGTTCCTGGTGCTGCCCGACGGCGAGGTCGTGCGCTTCCGTCCGAAGCAGAAGCCGAACGACCCGGAGATCGTCGGGGCGATCGAGGCGGCTCTGACCCGCTGACGATGCGGCGGTGAGCCGGCAGGCGATCCGGTGCTCGGAGGACAGCGCATGCATGACGAGGAACCGCTGAGCGGCGGGAATGCGAGCGGCTCGGTCACCCGGGTCGGCGCCACGGTGCGCAAGAGCTGGACCCCTGCGACCGACGGCGTGCACGCGCTCATGCGGCATCTGCGCGAGCACGGGATCGACGTCGCCGAGCCGCTCGGGCGCGATGACGAGGGGCGCCAGATCATCGAATTCGTGCCGGGGACTCTCGCGCTGCACGCGGCGCCGTTCACGCACGATCACCTGCGCCGCGTGGGAGCGATGGTGCGATCGATCCACGACGCGACTGGCTTCTTCTCCCCGCCCCGTGACGCGGTCTGGGAGACGGCCATCCCGGCCCCGGGAGACGACCTCGTGTGCCACAACGACCTCGCACCCTGGAACCTGGTTATCGGAGATCGCTGGGTCTTCATCGACTGGGACGCCGCGGCACCGAGCACACGGCTCTGGGATCTCGCTTACGCCGCGCAGGCGTTCACGCTCTCGCGCGTGCAGCTGCCGCCCGAGGACGCGGGACGCGACCTGCGCGCCTTCATCGACGGCTACGGTGCCGGTGTCGGGCTACGCGAGCGCCTGCCTGAGGCGATGCGCGAGCGTGCCGCCGCCATGCTCGATCTGCTCGCGACGTCGCACGCGCAGGGACGCGAACCATGGGCATCGATGTTCGCCGAAGGGCACGGCGTGCACTGGACTGCCGCTGTCGACTACGTCGACGCGCACAGGTCCGTCTGGCTCACCGCTCTGACTCAGGCGTCGCCGGACGGCGACGCCTGAGAGTGATCAGACCGCAGCCTCTTCGAGGTCGCTCTCGTCCTGTCCGCGCTTGCTCCACAGGTCGCGCAGCACGTTCTCGAACGCTGCCGGCGGCTGCGCACCGCTGATGCCGTATTGTCCGTCGATGACGAAGAACGGCACACCCTGGATGCCGTAGGCCTGAGCCTGAGCCTGGTCCTGACGGACGTCGGCGAGGTGTCCCGACGACACCAGCGCGTCGCGGGTGTCGTCGGGATTGAGTCCGACCTCCACCGCGAGGGCGACCAGGTCGTCGATGCGTCCCACGTGCTTGCCCTCGGTGAAGTACGCCGACATCAGTCGTTCCTCCATCTCGTGCTGCACGCCCTGGGCCTTCGCGAAGTGAAGCAGCTCGTGCGCCTTCACGGTGTTGGTGTGCTGCAGAAGATCGAATCGGTACTCGAGACCGGCGTTCTCGGCCACGCCGGTGACGTGCGAGAGCATCTGCTCCACCTGATCACGGGGCATGCCCTTGTGCCCCGCGAGGAAGTCGATCTCATCGCCGTCGAAGTCGACGGGGGTGTCGGGCGACAGTTCGAACGAGTGGAAGGTGATGTTCACCTGCGGCGCGTCATCGTCGCCGGCGACGGCTTCGAGTCCCTTCTCGAGGTTGCGCTTGCCGATGTAGCACCAGGGGCAGGCGATGTCGGACCAGATGTCGATCGAGATGGCTTCACTCACACTCACATCCAACCGCATGAGTCCGTGGGCTATTCCGTCGGTAGGATTCTCGGATGCTCCCCGCCGATGATCCGCTGCCGTTCAGCCCCGAGAGGGTGCTGGTCGCAGGGGTGACAGGTTCGGGCAAGACCACCCTCGCTCAGCGGCTGGGGTCGCTCTGGAACCTGCGGCACGTGGAGATCGACGGGCTGTTCCACGGCCAGAACTGGACTCCGCGTCCGTCGTTCCTCGACGACGTGCGCACGTTCGCCGCGGAGGACCGCTGGATCACCGAGTGGCAGTACACCAGCAAGGGCACCGACCGAATTCTCGCGCCGCGCGCTCAGCTGGTGGTCTGGCTGGACTACCCCTACCCGCTCGTGCGACGACGCCTGCTGCGGCGCACGATCTCGCGACGCGTGTTCCGCACCCGGCTCTGGAACGGCAACGTCGAGCCACCCCTCTGGAAGCGGGACGCCTGGACGGGTGAGAACGATATCCTGCGCTGGCAGAAGGACACTCGTCACAAGTGGGAGGAACGGATGCCGAACGTGCTGGCGGAGCATCCTCACCTCGTCGTGATCCGCCTGTCCCACCCTCGCGACGTCGACAGGTGGCTGGCAGCGTCGAGGCCGGACACTCATCGATGAGCGCCCCGCTGCTGACCGCCGATGACCCGTTGCCTTTCAGTCCCGAAAGGGTGCTCATCGCGGGCGTCACGGGGTCCGGAAAGACGACGCTCGCTGCACGGGTGGCGACACTCTGGGATCTCGATCGTCACGAGATGGACGCTCTGTACCACGGACCGGGGTGGATACCCAGACCCGCTTTCCTCGACGACGTGCGCGCGTTCGCCGCGGAGGACCGCTGGATCACCGAGTGGCAGTACACGAGCAAGGGCACCGATGAGATCATGACGCCGCGGGCGCAGCTCGTGATCTGGCTCGACTACCCCTGGCCCCTCGTACGGATGCGTCTGCTGCGCCGCACACTGAGCCGCAGCATCCTGAGGACGCCCATGTACAACGGGAATGTCGAGAAGCCGCTCTGGCAGCTGTTGACGACGCGCGATCCCGCGCGCAGCATCCTCGCCTGGCAGACGAAGACCCGACGGTTCTGGTCGACGCAGATGCCAGTGAAGAGAGAGCGCTTCCCGCACCTGACGATCGTCAGACTGCGCCACCCGCGCGAGACGGAACGGTGGCTGCGGGCTCAGGCAGAAGCATCCGGGGTGTCGATCGCTCCGCCGAAGCGGCGGTCGCGCGACAGGTAGATGCCGATCGAGCGCCACAGCTCCTCGCGGGAGAAGTCAGGCCAGAGCGTGTCGAGGAACACCATCTCGGCGTAGGCCGCCTGCCAGAGCAGGAAGTTCGAGGTGCGCTGCTCCCCCGAGCTGCGCACGAAGAGGTCGACGTCCGGCATGTCGGGCACGTAGAGCTTGCGACGGATCATCTTCTCGCTGATCGCATTCGGCTTGACCTTGCCGGACGCCACATCGGCCGCGATCGACCGCATGGCGTCGACCAGCTCTACGCGACCGCCGTAGTTCACGCACATGGTGAGCGTGAGCACATCGTTGTCCTTGGTCAGCTGCTCGGCGTACTGCAGCTCTTTGATGACGCTGCCCCACAGGCGCGGCTTGCGGCCGGCCCAGCGCACACGGACACCCCACTCGTTGAGCTGGTCGCGACGACGATGCAGCACGTCGCGGTTGTAGCCCATCAGGAAGCGGACCTCTTCAGGAGACCGCGCCCAGTTCTCGGTCGAGAAGGCATAGACGGAGAGGTGCTTCACCCCGGCCTGGATCGCGCCGGCGACCACGTCGAGGAGAACCTCTTCCCCCGCCTTGTGACCCTCGACGCGATTGAGACCGCGGCGGTTCGCCCAGCGTCCGTTGCCGTCCATGACGATCGCGACATGCTCCGGCACTGCGGGGAAGGTCGGCGGATACACGCCCGTCCAATCGAGCGGGCGGTACGCCACTGCATCCTTGTGCGTGTAGGGCTTGGGGCTCACAGCGCTCCTTCTCGGGGTTCGTCGGGCACAAGGTGCGCGAGCGAGCGGATGCCGCGTTCCAGGTGCCATTGGGCATAGGCGGAGACGAGGCCCGATGCCGCTGCCGTGTCGGCGAGCGGTGCTCCATCGATGACATCCCATTCGCCGGCCATGAGGGCGCGCAGCAGAGAGAGTGTCCTGTCGGCCACCCGCGGGCTGCCGGCCGGTGCACAGTTCACGCAGACGGCCCCACCGAGCTGTCCGACGAAATGCGCATGCGGTCCCGGGGCGGCGCACCGAGCGCAGTCTCCGAGCGAGGGCGCCCACCCCGACAGCGCCATGACCCGGAGCAGATACGAGTCGAGGATGCTGCGCGGCGAATGCTCGCCGCGCGAGAGCGCCCGCAGCCCGCCCACGAGCAGCAAGTACTGCTGGGGGGTGGCCTCGGAATCGCTGAGCCGATCGGCGGTCTCGACCATCGCGTTGGCGGAGGTGAACCTGTCGTAGTGCGCCGCGATGTCGGATCCGTACGACCCGAGAGACTCCGCCTGCTGCACGATGTCGAGCGAACGACCCTGGTAGAGCTGCACGTCGGCGACCATGAAGGGCTCGAGGCGAGATCCGAACTTCGACGACGTGCGACGCACTCCCTTGGCGACCGCGCGGATCTTGCCGTGACCGCGCGAGAGCATCGTGACGATGCGATCCGCCTCGCCCAGCTTGTGGGTGCGCAGGATCACCGCTTCGTCTCGGTAGGTGGGCACTCCTCGATTATCCTCCGTGCGGAAGAATGGAGGGGTGACCGAACCGCTCTTCATCATTCCGCTCTGGGCGGACCTGCTCGGCGTGGGCCTCGGCGGGGTGCAGGGTGCGATGTTCGCCTCGGGCTTCCAGGGGCAGCGACGACTCGACTGGCTCGGTGTCGCCATCATCGGGATCATGATCGGCATGGGCGGCGGTCTCATCCGCGACATCCTGCTCGGGCAGACTCCGGCCACCCTGCAGAACAACTGGTATCTGCTGACGGCGACCGGAGCATCCCTGTTCGGTATGCTGCTGGCCGGTCTCTTCAATCGGCTCAACCGGGTCATCGTCGTCCTCGATGCCGTCGTCATCGGCATGTTCGGCGCCTTCGGCACGAGCAAGGCCATCGCCTTCGGCATCCCCCCGGTGCCTGCGGTCTTCATCGGAGCATGCGCCGCCGTCGGCGGCGGCGTCCTCAGGGACATGCTGATGGGGCTGCCGACCGCGATCATGCACGTCGGGTCGCTCTACGCCGTGGCCGCCGGAGCGGGATGCACGTTCATCGTGATCGCGAACGCTTTCGGCATGCCCATCCCGCTCGCCGCCGTGCTCGGCATCATCGTCACCGCGATCATCCGCGTGCTCGCGGTGAGCTTCGACGTGTCGCTGCCTGAGCAACGACGTCTGTACCGCCGCAAGGTCGCCGCCGAGACGGGTGTGATCCCGATCATCAAGCCCACCGCCGAGTGACCGCAACCCCTCATCAGCGAGGCAGACGAAACGCCCCACCCGACGACGGGTGGGGCGTTTCGTTCATTCGGAGGCTCAGACCGCGGCGAGCTCCTGCTGACGAGTGCGGATCGAGCGGTTGACGCCCGACACGATCGCCTTGAGGGACGCGGTCGAGATGTCGCCGTCGATGCCGACGCCCCACAGCCGCTGGTCGCCGATCTGCAGCTCGACGTAGGCCGCGGCCTGCGCATCACCGCCGGCGCTGAGAGCGTGCTCGACGTAGTCGTAGAGCGTGATGTCGAAGCCCTGCCCGCGCAGCACCTCGATGAACGCGGCGATCGGGCCGTTGCCGTTGCCTGTCACCGCCACCTGCTGGTCATCGTCGCGCAGTGTCACATCGAGGACCACGTCGCCCGACATGTCGCTGCGGGTCTGCGTCGAGAGCAGTTCGAACCGACCCCACTTGGCCTCGGTGTCGGCGGCTGGCAGGTACTCGTCGTTGAAGATCGACCAGATCTGCTCGCTCGTGACCTCGCCGCCCTCGGCGTCGGTCTTCGTCTGCACGACGCCCGAGAACTCGATCTGCAGCTTGCGCGGCAGGTCGATCGCGTGGTCGGCCTTCAGCAGGTATGCCACTCCGCCCTTGCCGGACTGCGAGTTGACCCGGATCACGGCCTCGTAGGAGCGACCGAGGTCCTTCGGGTCGACCGGCAGGTACGGCACGGCCCACTCGATGTCGTCGACCGTGACGCCCTCGGCCTCAGCACGGACGGCCATCGCCTCGAAGCCCTTCTTGATCGCATCCTGGTGCGAGCCGCTGAACGCGGTGAAGACCAGGTCTCCCGCCCAGGGGCTGCGCTCAGGCACCGGCAGCTGGTTGCAGTACTCGACCGTGCGCTTGACCTGGTCGATGTCGCTGAAGTCGATCTGCGGGTCGATGCCCTGCGTGAACAGGTTGATGCCCAGCGCCACGATGTCGACGTTGCCGGTGCGCTCGCCGTTGCCGAACAGGCAGCCCTCGATGCGGTCGGCGCCGGCCATGTAGCCGAGTTCGGCCGCAGCGATCGCGGTACCGCGGTCATTGTGCGGGTGCAGCGACAGGATCACGTTCTCGCGGTGCGCGAGGTTGCGGCTCATCCACTCGATCGAATCGGCGTAGACGTTCGGCGAAGCCATCTCGACGGTCGCCGGCAGGTTGATGATGACCTTGCGGTCGGGAGTGGGCTCGAAGACCTCGATCACCTGGTTGCAGACGTCCACGGCGAACTCGAGCTCGGTGCCCGTGTAGCTCTCGGGCGAGTACTCGTAGTAGACCTGCGTGTCGGGGATCGTCTTCTCGTACTGACGGCACAGGCGCGCACCCTCGAGAGCGATGTCGATGATGCCCTGCTTGTCGGTGCGGAACACGACCTCGCGCTGCAGCACGCTGGTCGAGTTGTACAGGTGCACGATGGCCTGCTTCGCGCCGGCGATCGACTCGTAGGTACGGGCGATCAGGTGTTCGCGCGCCTGGGTCAGCACCTGGATCGTGACGTCGTCGGGGATCAGATTCTCTTCGATGAGCTGACGGACGAAGTCGAAGTCGGTCTGGCTCGCCGAGGGGAACCCGACCTCGATCTCCTTGTAGCCCATGCTGACGAGCAGCTCGAACATCACGCGCTTGCGCTCGGGAGACATCGGGTCGATGAGCGCCTGGTTGCCGTCGCGCAGGTCGACGGCGCACCAGCGGGGAGCCTCGGTGATACGGGCGTCGGGCCAGGTGCGATCAGGCAGGTGGACGGCGATCTGCTCGTGGAACGGCCGATACTTGTGGATCGGCATCGCAGACGGGCGCTGGGTGTTGTGCATGATGGGCGTCTTCTCTTCGTCAGAAATGTGTACGGGCCAACACAAGCGCCGCGACGAGGAAGGCCCTAGCTTGAGGACTCGTCGCGGCAGCTAAGAAGAAGCAGACCGCCGAAAGGCATGCGGCCATGGTAGCAGGAAGAGTCGCAGCACTGTGAGACGATCACGGCGCGCGCGACACTGGGGAGTATGACGATCTCACGCACTCTCGCGTCTGCCGCCGCTGCAGTCGCTGCGACCGCGCTTCTCGTGCTGTCGGGGTGTTCGGCGGATGCGGGCTCCTCCCCCGCCCCGACGAGCTCACCGGTGGGGCTTCCTGCGACTGCGCCGGTGGTCGCTCCGCCCGAGGGGCCGGTGACCGCGGCCGGCATGGTGATCGATGCCGCCGGTGACGTCGAGATCTGCCTGGGCATCGTGATGGAGTCGTACCCGCCACAGTGCGTCGGCGTACCGGTCGACGGATGGACGTGGGATCAGGTCGAGGGCAGCGAGTCGAGCGGGGAGGTCCGGTGGGGCTCCTATGCCGCACAAGGTACGTATGACGGCGAGCGATTCATGCTCACCGATCCGCCGATCCTGCTCGCCCTGTATGACCCGATGCCGATCGAGGATCCCACGCGGGGAGTGGACGGGCACACCGACGACCGCGACCTGTCTCTGATCCAGGACGAGGTGTTCGCATGGCTCGGCACCGACGCGCTGACTGCCTGGCCTGAGCGAGGCTACGTCTGGATGCAGGTGGTGTGGGACGACGGAACTCTGCAGGATGCCGTCGATACCGCGTACAGAAAGGGCGTCGTCATCGTCACGTCAGCCATCCGGACGGTCGGCTAGGCCGCGCCGAGATCACGGAATGAGCGCGAGCTTGCCGCCCGGATGCCCTTCTGCCAACAGTGCGAGCGCCGCCGGCGCCTCGTCCAGCGGGAACGTCCGTGCCAACGGTACGGCCAACTCGCCGTTCTGCGCCAGCGCCACGAGCTCGCCGCGGATCTGATCGCGAAAACGCGCGCTCGCAGGCTGAGAGCCCGCGATGGCGAGGATGCCCTCGGCGGCGGCACGGGCGGCAGCGGCGATAGTCACGACGCGGCTCCTGTCGGCGACGAGCTCGAGCGAGACGTCGATCGCCTCGTCCGTTCCCACCGCATCGAGCGATGCGACGACGTCGTCGCCTGCCAGAGCACGCACGCGGTCGGCGAGACCGGGCCCGTATCGCACCGGGATTCCGCCGAAGTCGCGCACGACCTGCGCGCGCGCCTCGCTCGCAGTCCCGATCACGGTGATTCCGCGCAGCGCCGCCTGCTGCAGCACACTGACCCCTACCGCACCCGACGCGCCGTGGAGCAGGACCGTCTCCCCCGGGGTCACGCCGGTCACGTGCAGCATCTCGGCCGCCGTGGTTCCGGCGAGCAGCAGGTTCGCGGCCGCGGCATGCGTGAGCGTCGTGGGTTTGACGAACGCCTTCTCCGCCGGGAAGGTGAGCTCCGTCGCGAAGCCTCCGCGCACACGGAAAGCGATCACCTCGTCGCCGAGGGAGACCTCGCCGGAACCGATTCGCGTGTCGGGACCGATGGCCGTCACGACGCCCGAGATCTCGTACCCGATCGGCACGGGAAGCTCGACACCGTCACGAGGCGTCGCGACATGCTTGGCATCCGCCGGGTTCACCCCCGCAGCGAGGACGCGAACGGTGACCTCCCCCGGTCCGGGATCCGGCACGAGGGTCTCCACGAACTCCCAGGTCTCGGGCCCGCCCCAGGTGGTCGCGATCCATCGCTCGGCGACGGTCATGTGCTCTCCTCTCCTCAGAGCACGCAGCGGAGGTTGGTCGCCGTGCCTGACACGTTCGCCCACCCGTTCGCGGCAGCCGTCGCGAGAACCGTGGTGACGTTGCGCGCCTGGGCGTATCCGCTCGAGCGCGCGTCCGCGATCGATCTCGTGACGAAGCTCGACGGGATGCTGTGCGTCGAGCACGTCGTCCAGCTCAGCTTGGCTCCGGTGAGCGAAGCTCCGGTGAAGGCGCACACCTGGCCGGTGGCGCAGGAGCCGACCGCCGCGCGCAGGCTGATCTCTCTGCGAGTCGGCACCGTCAGCGTCATGCCGAGTTCGGGCCACACGGCGTGGTTCCTGTCGATGATCACCCCGCCGGGCACCTCGTCCATCACCTCGACGATGAGGGTCGCGACCTCCTCATCGCCGAACCCCTCGGCATGCGCAGCTCCGCTCAGGGTCCCTGCCGCGAGAACGCCGAGGACGACCGCGGTGACGATCCGCCCGGATCTCATCGGATCAGACTCTCGTCCACATCCCACAGCGTGTACGACACCACGGCACCGGCATCGATGAGGTCGGTGTTCTCGAGATTGGTGCGCTCGATCCCGATGATGCGACCGGTGTCTGCGGAGATCAGCACGACATCGCTCGCTGTGCCGTCGTCGGACACGACCCGCAGGCCGGTCGCCGGACGCCCGAGGCGGTCGACCGTCGACCCCAGCCCCTGCGCGTCGCCCGTGGCTTCCAGGATGCCGAGCATCTGCGACTGCTGCTGGTCGGTCAGCGTCCACTGCTGCAACATCGTCGTCATGGCCGTCAGCAGCTCGGCCCCGGTGGGATCCGCAGGCATCCCGAATGCCCAGAGAGCCGCTTCGACGTCGCGCTCGCTGTTCCCGAACGGCTCCGGAACGGCGGTCGCGAACTGGCCGGGCTCGATCGGCAGATCGACAGAGACCTGTCCCGAACTGCTCACCTCGGCGCCCATGTTCGCGGTCGCGTCAGCGGGATCGTAGGGAACACCGAGCACGCTCGTCACGTGTCCGGATAGGTCCGCTTCCCACTCCAGGACGGTCAGCTGGGGAACGACCTCGGTCTCACCGGTGCTGCCGTCGATGGTGAAGGCCCAGCTCGCCGATCGCACGAGCCGCTCAGGAGCGACCGGACCGTCGCCCGATGCGAGCGCCTCCTGCGCGGTCTCGACGGTGGCTGCGGTGCTCATCGCCGACGTGAAGTCGAGTGGATCCAGACCCTCGGCGACCGCGTCGCCCTGCGGCACGAGAACCGCGACGGCGACCACAGCGGCTGCGGCGGCCGTCGCGAGGCCGGATGCCCACCCGACGGCGACGGCACGACTGCGTCGCGGAGCCCTCGAGTCGCGGATGATCCTGTCGCGCATCCTCAGCGCCGCGGCATCGGGATGCGCATCGCGAGGGGTCCGGGCGGGATCCGCGTCCGTCAACACTCGATCCAGCAGCGCGTGGTCGCCCATCGCCGTCACCCCGCCTCCTCCAGTCCGAGCGCCGCGCGCAGCTTCCGCTGTGCTCGACGCAGCGCCTTCCTCACTCGGATCTTCGGGCTGCGCAGTATCTCAGCGATCTCCCCCACCGCGAGCGCATCCCAGTATGTCAGCATGATGATACGCCGCTCAGTCCTGGATAGGACACCCAAAGCTGTGAGAACGCGCACCCGCATGGTGAGGTCAGCGGCGCCCTCCGCACCGGACATCCCCTGGTGCACCGCGTCGAGAGCCGTTCGTCGCGTGACCGCGCGAGCCGCGCGCGAGCGCAGCACGCGGTCGGCCGCGCGCAGAAGCCACAGATGATCCACGGGCTTCATCGGGTCGAGGCGCGACCAGGCGAGGAGGAAGATCTCGGAGACGATCTCGGTGACCTCGGCGTCGTCGTCGACGACACCCTCGACGTGATGCCGTACGCGCGCCCAGTTCGAATCGAAGAGCGCACTGAAGGCTCGATCCTTCTGCTTCTCGGCGTCGTCGCCGCGGGTGCTCATCTGTGACGTCCGGTGGAGCACCCGACCCGCTCAGCGTGTCGGACCTCCATCTCAGAAGCCGAGTCGACCGAGCTGCTTCGGGTCGCGCTGCCATTCCTTGGCGACCTTGACGTGCAGTCCCAGGAAGACCCGGGTGCCGAGGAGCTCTTCGATGCCGACGCGTGCCCGACGGCCCACATCGGCGAGTCTCTTGCCCTTGTGGCCGATGATGATCGCCTTCTGGCTGTCGCGCTCGACGACGATCGAGGCATGCACGTCGGTGAGGTCGCTGTCCTCACGGGGAGCGATGTCGTCGATCACCACGGCGATCGAATGCGGCAGCTCGTCGCGCACACCATCCAGCGCCGCCTCACGGATCATTTCCGCGATGCGATCCTCCTCGGACTCGTCTGTCGTGACACCTTCGCCGTACAGGGCGGGGCCCGTCGGCATGAGGGAGAGCACCTCGTCCGCGAGGACCTCGAGCTGATCGCGCGTCAGAGCGGACAGCGGTATCACCGCAGCCCAGTCCTCGCGCAGGGCATCGACCTCCAGGAGCCGTTCGGTGATCTCATCGCGACCTGCGGCGTCGGTCTTCGTCACGATCGCGACCTTCTTCGCGCGCGGGTAGCCGTCGAGGGACGCGGCGATCCGCCGATCTCCGGGGCCCACCTTCTCGGTCGCCGGCACGCAGAATCCGATCACGTCGACGTCGCCGAGGACCTGCTCTACCAGGTCGTTCAGCCGCTCGCCGAGAAGCGTCCGCGGCTTGTGGATGCCGGGGGTGTCGACGATCACGAGCTGACCCTCGGGGCGGTTCACGATTCCACGGATGGCACGTCGCGTCGTCTGGGGCTTCTCGCTGGTGATGGCGATCTTCTCGCCGACGAGCGCATTGGTGAGCGTCGACTTCCCGACGTTCGGTCGCCCCACGAAGGTCACGAACCCGCTTCGCGTCTGCTCAGTCATCGTCCTGGTCTCCTTCGTGCCCTGCTGATGCAGGATCATTCGCTGCGCGCTCGACGAACACCGTCGCGATGCCGCGCCCGCGCCCTCTCGACGCGCCGCCCGTCAGGGTGAGTCCCTCGACGGTCGCCATGGCTCCCGGCTGCGGCACCTGGCCGAGGGCCTTGCCCAGCAGGCCGCCGATGGAGTCGACATCGTCGTCCTCGAGTTCGAGTCCGAACAGATCGCCGACATCCTCCAGCGAGAGTCGGGCGCTCACGCGGTATCGTCCGTCGCCGAGTTCGACGACTTCTGCTGCCACTCGATCGTACTCGTCGGAGATCTCTCCCACGAGTTCCTCGATGAGGTCTTCGAGCGTCACGAGCCCCGAGATGCCGCCATGCTCGTCGATCACCAGGCACACGTGCACGGCGTCGCGCTTCATCTGCTGCAGAAGCGTCTCGGCGCGCATGGACTCGGGGACGAACGTCGCGGGGCGCGAGATCGGTCGGATCGACGCGGCCCGCCATGCGCTCTCGTCGCGGTACGCGAACTGCACGAGATCCTTCAGGTAGAGCACACCGACGACATCGTCCGCGTCGTCGTCGACCACCGGCATCCGCGAGACACCGCGCTGCAGGAACAGCGTCATGGCCTCGTCGGTGGTGGCGGTCGCATCGACCGTGACCATCTCGGTGCGCGGAACCATGACCGCGCGCACGAACTGGTCGGTGAAGTCGAACACCGAGTGGATCAGATCGCGGTCGTCGGCCTCGATGAGATCGTTCGACGCGGCCTCGTCGACCATGCTGAGCAGCTGCTCTTCAGAAGTGAACGAGCTGCGGCCGGTGCCGGGCGTGACACGGTTGCCCAGCACGACGAGGCCCTGCGCGATCGGACCCAGGAAGATGCGCAGACCGCGCACGATCGGTGCGTTGGCCCGGAGTATGCGATCGGCATGCTGGCGTCCGAAAGATCGCGGACTCGCACCGACGAGAACGAAGGTGATGCCGGTCATCAGCACCGCCGCAGCGAGCATCGCCCACCAGATGTTGTCGAAGAGGATGCTGAACGCGACGGTCACGAGCACGGCCGCCGCCGTCTCGGCGAGGACGCGGATGAAGGAGACCGAGTTGACGTGCGCATCCGGGTCCACCGCGATTCGCGCCAGTTGCCGGGCGTTGCGCCCCTCCGTTCCCATCTCCGCGATGTCGGAGCGCGAGGTGACACCGAAGGCCGCGTCGATCGCCGCCATGAGACCGCCGAAGGCGACCAGCAGCACCGCTCCCGCGAGCAGGAGAGCCGCAGTCATCGTCGACGTTCGACGGCAGCGAAGCCCTGGATGAGCTCCTTCTGCAGTCCGAACATCTCACGCTCCTCGTCGGGCTCTGCGTGGTCGAAGCCCAGCAGGTGCAGCAGCCCGTGCGTGGTGAGCAGGATGAGCTCGTCCATCAGCGTGTGTCCTGCCGCCTGCGCCTGAGCCTCGGCGACCTGCGGGCACAGCACGATGTCGCCGAGCAGGCCCGGAGCCGTCGGGCGGTCCTCCGCGCCGGGACGCAGCTCATCCATGGGGAAGCTGAGCACATCGGTGGGGCCGGGCTCGTCCATCCACTGCACGTGCAGCGCCTCCATGGCGCCCTCGTCGACGAGGACGATCGCGACCTCGGCATCGGGGCTGACATGCATCTGGGCGAGGTTGAAGTCCGTCAGTCGCTGGAGCACCGTCTCGTCGACGTCGATGGCCGACTCGTTGTTGATCTCGATCATTTCTGTGCTCGTTTCATCAGGAGAGGCCTCGTTTCGGCGTGCGGTCCCGGGGTCCGGGTCGCTGCGCACTTCGGCGCTCTGCACGGTTGGCGAACTCCGCCGCCTGCTCACGCTCGAAGCGCTGCGCGGTGCGGCGTTCGTCGTACTCGCTGTACGCGTCGACGATGCGGCCGACGAGAGAGTGCCGCACGACGTCGTCGCTCGTGAGCCGCGCGAAATGGATGTCGTCAATGCCGTCGAGCACGCGGGTCACCAGGCGGAGCCCGGAGGATCCCTGCGGAAGGTCGACCTGCGTGATGTCACCGGTGACGACCATCTTCGAGCCGAAACCGAGACGCGTGAGGAACATCTTCATCTGCTCGGGCGTCGTGTTCTGCGCCTCATCGAGCACCACGAACGAGTCGTTGAGCGTGCGGCCTCGCATGTACGCCAGCGGAGCGACCTCGATCGTCCCCGTGGCCATGAGACGAGGGACGATCTCGGGGTCCATCATCTCGTTCAACGCGTCGTACAGCGGGCGCAGATACGGGTCGATCTTGTCGGTGAGAGTGCCGGGCAGGAAACCCAGTCGCTCGCCGGCCTCGACCGCAGGACGCGTGAGGATGATGCGTGTGACCTCCTTGCGCTGCAGCGCCTGCACGGCCTTCGCCATCGCGAGGTAGGTCTTGCCGGTACCGGCCGGACCGATGCCGAACACGATCGTGTTCTCCTCGATCGCGTCGACGTACTCCTTCTGACCCAGGGTCTTGGGCCTGATGACCTTTCCGCGCGTCGACAGGATGGCCTCGCCCAGCACCTCGCTCGGACGCGGGCCGCCGTCGGTGCGCAGCAGGCGCGCAGAGCTGGAGACATCGCTCGGGGCCAGGTCGTGCCCCGCCTTGGTCATGGTGAGCAGCTCGTCGACGAGGGTCTTCGCCTTCTCGACAGCCTCCGCGCTCCCGGTCAGCGTGATCTCGTTACCGCGCACGAGCACCTGCACCTCGCGGTGCTCCTTCTCGAGCATCCGCAGCAGGCGGTCCTGCGGACCCAGCAGCTGCACCATGGCGACACCGTCGACGTACACGCGTTCGGTGATGATGTCTTGATCGTCAGAAGCCAACGAGCTTGTTCTCCTCGATGTTGCCGAGCACATGGGCGTGCACGTGGAAGACGGACTGAGCGGCGCTCGCGCCGTTGTTGAAGATGAGGCGGTACTCGCCGTTCGCGTGGTCATCGGCGAGCTGCTTCGCAGCCGCCACCATCTCGGCGAGCAGACCGGGGTCACCTGCCGCGAGCTCCGTGACGTCGCGGTAGTCCTCGGTCTTCGGGATCACCAGCGCGTGCAGAGGAGCCTGCGGATCGATGTCTCGGATCGCAAAGACCCGGCCGGTGTCCAGCAGGATCTCGCCCGGGATGTCACCGTTCAGGATGCGCGTGAAGATCGAGGGCTCTGCCATGGTCTCAGTCTACTGATCGGGTGGTGCAGAAGGCCCGAGCCTCGTCACCAGCGCTCGAGGGCCACCGACAGCACAGCGATCGCTGCCGGGCCCGCGGTCGAGGTTCGCAGCACGGTGTCTCCGAGCAGCACGCGTTCGGCTCCTGCGTCGACCAGGCGTGACATCTCGTCGTCGGAGATGCCCCCCTCGGGTCCGACCACCAGCACGAGGTCCCGACCGTCGGGCGTCACCTGCGAGAGGCTGAGGGGCGCTGTGGGGTCGAGCAGAAGGACCCGCTGCTGCGATGCACGCGCGGCGAGTTCCTTCGTCGTCACCGGCGCGACGACCTCGGGGACCCACGCGCGATGCGCCTGCTTGGCCGCCTCACGGACGATGCTCGCCCACCGCTCGCGGCCTTTGACGGCCTTCGGACCCTCCCAGCGCGAGACGCTGCGACTCGCCTGCCACGGGACGATCTCGTCGACACCGAGCTCGCACGCCGCCTGCACCGCCAACTCGTCGCGGTCGCCCTTCGCGAGCGCCTGCACGAGGACGATCCGAGGCGTCGGCGCGGGCTCGACCGTGCGCTGCGAGACGCGCACATCGACCCGTGCGGGGGTCACCTCTTCCGCGACCCCGCTGAGCCAGACCCCGGCGCCGTCCCCGACGGTGACGGACTCGCCCACGCGCAGCCGTCGGACCACCGCCGCGTGCTTGGCTTCGGCCCCCGTCAGCACCACGAGGTCGCCGACGGCCGTATCCGACGAGGATTCGACGAGAAAATGCAGTGCCATGGGACGCCGATCAGTGCGAACGGAAACGATCGCGGAACTTCGAGAAGAGTCCCTGCTGGAACTGCGCCAGCTGCGGCGCCGGAGCTTTGGTCTTCTTCGCGAAGTCCTCGATCAGCCTGCGCTGTGCCGAATCGATCTTGGTCGGCGTCAGCACCTGCACGCCGACCCTGAGGTCGCCGCGCTGGGTGCCGCGCAGCGGCGTGATGCCCCGCCCCTTGATCGTCAGCACGTCGCCGGACTGCACGCCGGGCCGGATCTCGAGGTCGACCTCGCCATCGAGTCCCTGGATCGTCGTCTCCGTGCCGAGGATGGCATCGGTCATGGCGACCTCGAGGGTCGCGAGCAGGTCATCGCCGTCGCGGCTGAACGCCGGGTGGGCGTTGACGGTGACCTCGACGTACAGATCGCCGTTGGGCCCGCCGGCCTTGCCGACTTCGCCGGATCCAGGGAGCTGCAGGCGCAGGCCCGTCTCGACGCCGGCCGGGATGTCGAGCGACACCGTGCGACGCGAACGCACACGTCCCTGGCCGCCGCACGTGCCGCACGGATAAGGGATGGTCGTGCCGTAGCCCTCGCACGTGCCGCAGGGCTGCGAGGTGACGACGTTGCCGAGCAGGCTGCGCACCTGACGCTGCACGTGGCCCGATCCACCGCAGATGTCGCAGGTGACGGGGGACGTGCCCTCCTGGCAGCACGAGCCGTTGCAGGTCTCGCACAGCACGGCCGTGTCGACGTCGATGTCGCGATGCGCGCCGAAGACGACGTCGCCGAGATCGAGGGTGACGCGCACGAGCGCGTCTTGACCTCGCTCGCGACGGGAGCGAGGTCGCGCGCCACGTCCGCCGCCCTGGGCCGCACCGAAGAAGGTCTCGAAGATGTCACCGAAGCCACCGAAGCCTCCGCCGAAGTTGCCTGCGGCGCCGTCTCCCCCGCCCATGTCGTATCGACGACGCGAATCGTCGTCGCTCAGCACGTCGTAGGCATGCGTGACGAGCTTGAACCGCTCCGCCGCATCCTCACCCGGGTTCACGTCCGGGTGGAGCTGACGTGCGAGTCGTCGATATGCCTTCTTGATCTCGTCGGTGGAAGCGTCGCGGGAGACGCCGAGTACCTCGTAGTGATCCGCCACAATGGCCCTTCTGCGTGTCGTGTCAGGACGCCCGCGTCAGCGGGCGGCCTCGTCTTCGTCGAGCATCCGCGACAGGTAGCGGGCCACAGCCCGTGCCGCCGCGAGGTTGCTCGGATAGTCCATGCGGGTCGGCCCCATCACGCCGACTCGAGCGGTGCCGCTGGGAGCGGCGTAGTTGCTCGCCACGATCGACGCCTCACCCAGCCCGAACGAGGCGTTCTCCGTGCCGATGCTCGCCGCGAGCCCGTGCGAGTCGGCCTCCATCTCGCTCATCAGCCGCAACAGGGTGACCTGCTCCTCGATCGCCTCGAGCAGCGGATGGATGCTGCCGCGGAAGTCCTGCTCGCGGCGGGCGAGCGTAGCGGCACCGGCCATCACGAGGCGCTCCTGCCGGAACTGGCCGAGCTCGTCGATGATGATGGTCGCGAGCGCGCGGAGGACCTGGTCGTTCGCGTGCTCGTCGGCCGCGAGCAGTGTCTGCAGCCGGTCGGCGGCGTCGCTCACCGCCCGCCCGGTGATGAGCGCGGAGAGTCGCGCACGCAGCACAGCCATGTCAGTCTCGTCGACCACCGCTGGCAGCGGGGCCATGCGCTGGGACACCCCACCTGCGTCGGTGACGAGGACGATGAGCAGACGTGTCGGCGCGAGCGCGACGAGCTCGATGTGGGTGAGGTTCGCGCGGGCGAACGAGGGGTACTGCGCGAGCGCCACCTGACCGGTGAGCTGTGTGAGCACCCGGACCGTGCGGACCATGAGGTCATCGAGATCGGCCGGATCGGTGAGGAAGGACTCGATCGCAGTGCGCTGTGCTCCCGAGAGCGGGCGCAGCTGGGCGAGATGATCGACGAAGACCCGATATCCCTTGTCGGTCGGAACGCGGCCGGAGGAGGTGTGCGGCGCGGCGATCAGCTCTTCGTCTTCGAGCAGCGCCATGTCGTTGCGGATCGTCGCGGCCGACACCCCGAAGGAGTATCGGTCGACGATGGATCGGCTGCCGACGGGCTCATGCGTCTCGACGTAGTCCTGCACGATCGCACGGAGGACCTGAAGGCCTCGCTCGCTGACCATCGCATCTCCTCCCTCTGGCACTCACCGGCTACGAGTGCCAATTCTACCCGCCGAGGAGCGCGCCGCGCTGATCCCCCTACGATGAGCACCATGAGTGTCGCGCCGCAGGCCACCGTGTCCACCGGAATCGTGCGGGGCGACGCGATCGACGGAGTGCATCGCTACCTCGGCATCCCGTACGCCGCCTCCCCGTTCGGGCCGAACCGCTTTCGCGGGCCGCAGCCCGCTCCCGCGTGGGAGGGCGCCCGCGACGCCACGGCGTTCGGGCCGACGGCTCCACAGCATCCGTACCCCGGGGCGATCGGAGAATTGCTGGGTTCGGTCGAGATCCCGGGAGACGAGATCCTCTCGGTCAACGTCTGGGCACCGGAGGATGCCGCGGGGGCGCCGGTCGTGCTCTGGATCCACGGCGGCGCGCTCGAGCGGGGTACCGCCGCACTCCCGCTCTACGACGGGACCGCGTTCGCCCGCGCCGGGATCGTGTTCGCGTCGATCAACTACCGTCTGGGCTCCGAGGGCTTCTCGGTGCTCGACGGGGCCCCTCGAAATCTCGGTCTGCAGGACGCCGCGGCAGGACTCGCCTGGGTGCACAGCGAGATCGCCTCGTTCGGCGGCGACCCGTCGCAGATCACGGCCATGGGCGAATCCGCCGGGGGCGCGATCGTCGCCGGTCTGCTCGCGACCCCCTCGTCGCGCTCGATGATCGCGCGGGCGATCATCGAATCCGGACCGCTCGAGGCGCAGACCGCGAAGAAAGCGGGCCGCGTCACGACGCAGCTGGCGAAGCGGCTCGGCATCAGGGCCGACCGCGCGAGCTTCCTCGGAGCATCTCCCGCGAAGCTGCTCCATGCGCGCAGGCGACAGGCCGCCGGTTCTTCTCCGCTGGGCGGGGCCCCGGGGTTCCAGTTCGCGCTGGATGCCGATTCTCTTCCCCGCTCGCCGCACGAGGTCCTCGCCGACACCGACATCCCGCTTCTCATCGGGAGCAATACCGACGAGTATCGCCTCTGGTTCCCTCCGGCGGCCCTCGCCGGCATCAGCGAGGCGAAGCTGCTGCTCGCACGTCTCGCCCTGCGGATCCCGCGGACGGCCGTCACCGCCTATCGCGTGGCCTTTCCCGGAGCCTCCACGGGCGAGATCTTCGGTCAGCTCGCCACGGACATCATGCTGCGCGCGCCGCTGACCCGGTTGGCCCGGGCGCGCACAGCGCCGACGTACGTCTACGAGTTCGCCTGGCAGAGTCGGGTTCGCGACCTGCGTGCAGCCCACGCCCTCGAGCTGGGCTTCGTGTTCGATCGCCTCCGGGATCCCGAAGCACAGCGCCTCGCCGGAGCCGATGCGCCGCAGAACCTTGCAGACGAGATGCACTCGGCCTGGATCGCCTTCATCAAGACCGGTGACCCGGGGTGGCCGCGGTTCGGTCCCGAACGGATGACGCGACTGTTCGACACCCAGACCTTCACCGCCGCACAGCGACGTGCAGAGGCACTCGACCTGCTGCCGTAGCGACCCCGACGCGTGGTCAGTCCGTGAGCTCGCGCACCACGGCGTCAGCGAGCAGGCGTCCACGAAGCGTGAGCTGCACGCGCCCGCGCACCGCGGCGGCGGGGTCGACGAGGCCGTCCGCGATCAGGCCGGCGACGCGTGTGCGCTTGTCCGGCTGCAGGTCGGCGACCGCGATCCCCTCACGGATGCGGCTCAGCAGCAGAATCCGCTCCAGGGTCCTGGATGCCGCGTCCGGACGCTCGGTTCCGGCGGCCGGCGACTCCTCGGCGGCGAGACGCTGCGCATAGGCGGCCGGGTGCTTCACGTTCCACCACCGGAGCCCTGCGACGTGACTGTGCGCGCCGGGGCCGAAGCCCCACCAGTCACTCCCCCGCCAGTACGCGAGGTTGTGACGCGAGCGCTGTTCCACCGTGCGCGACCAGTTGCTGATCTCGTACCAGTCGAAGCCCGCCGCTGCGAGACGCGCATCGGCGAGCTCGTACATGTCGGCCTGCAGATCGTCGTCCGGCGTCGGCACCTCGCCTCGGCGGATCTGCCGTGCAAGCTTCGTGCCGTCCTCGATGATCAGCGCGTAGGCCGAGATGTGGTCCGACTCGAGTGCGAGCGCCGCGTCGAGCGACGCCTCCCAATCACCGAGCGTCTCACCGGGGGCGCCGTAGATGAGGTCCACGCTCACGGCGAGGCCTGCGTCCTTCGCCGCGGCGACCGCCGTCGTCACGTTCTCGGGGCGATGGGTGCGGTCGAGAGCGGCGAGCACATGCGGCACTGCTGACTGCATGCCGATCGACAGCCTCGTCACACCGGCATCCGCGAGTGTGACGAGGACCTCGGGGGTCACCGTGTCCGGGTTCGCCTCGACCGTGACCTCGGCGCCGTCCGTCAGACCGAACGCATCGGTCGCCGCACCGAGCATCCGGGCGAGATCTCCCGCGGGCAGGAGAGTCGGCGTGCCTCCACCGAAGAACACGGTGTCCATCGGGCGCAGCGCTCCGGCATCCGACAACACCTCCTTCGCGAGAGCGATCTCGGCGAGCAGCGTCGAGGCGTAGTCCTCCTGCTTGGCGCCGCGCAGCTCGCCCGAGGTGTACGTGTTGAAGTCGCAGTACCCGCATCGCACACGGCAGAACGGGATGTGCAGGTACGCGGAGAACGGCGCAGAGGGGTCGATCGGCAGATCGGTGGGAAGGCGGCCGTCGGCCGGGGCCGGATCGCCGAGCGGCAGGGGTCCGGCCATCAGAGGGCTGAGTTCATCAGAGCGGCGTCGCGTAGAGCGGCGAGATGGCACGCAGATACCGGGCGAACAGCTCGCGTCGGCGGCGCTTCACGAGAGCCGGGACCGTGCGATAGAGCAGCGAGTTCGGCGCGTCGAACGCCCGCACCGTGAACCACACCTCATCGTTGTCCTCGCGCCAGTCGATGTCGAACGATTCCTCGCCGCGGACGACGGAGCCGCCGACCGTGCCGAGGACGAAACCGATGCGACGCTTCTCTTCCGTCACCGAGATCACGCGGAGCTCCGCGTCGGCTCGCATGCCCGCGACTCTGCCGTGCAGACGCAGAGTCATTCCGGGACCCGCGAACGGCGTGCCCTCGGCGTCGAAACGCTGCTCGACGTCGTTCTTGCTCGGGGCGATCGGAGTGCCCTCCGCGTCGAAGCTCACGCCCGCATAGGCCGGTCCGGGCGCCGGGCGCACATCATCGACGCTGAGCCCCGAGGCGCGCTGCGCCGTCCAGGTCAGAAGCGATTCGCCAGCGGACTGGAAGCGCTCGAGGCCGCTGCCGATGCGCCAGGAGTTCTCGGCCGGGATGCTGCGCTCCGGCGGATACTGCATCAGATCCGGGGCGTGGGTCGCACCCACGGCCGCATAGTCCACCGTGTCGTCTCGGAAAGTCCCGCGCCGCATGAGAGCCAGCCTACTTGGCATTACCTGGACGATCACTCACCCCGAGCTCTCGGGCCTGTCTGCAGCACTCGATCTCCGACTCGACGCTCGAGATGTAGCGACGGAACACCCTGCGCTGCATGACGCGGAGAACCGGCGTCAGGAGCCACCATCGCAGGGTCGACGGGCGCGAGATCGATCGCGCGGTGAACCGCCCGTCCTCGAGGACGAACGATTCCTCTCCGTAGATGGGGTGCCCCGGGCGCGTCTCGTAGCCGAATCCGTGCCCGTCGGCCCACACCACGCGGATCGGCTCAGCGAAGTGCACCCCGAGCACGGTCTTGCCGAGGCGGCCTTCCTGCTCGGCGACGGGATCGTCCCCGGGCGCCTCGAATCCGGCGCGCCTCTTGAACTCCCATGAGGTGATGAGCGCGGCGACGCACTCCTGGGCATACTCCGGCACCGCCACCGAACGCTGGGCGCCGCGCATCCGCTTCGGGACGTCGCGGAGCGGATGCCGTGTCAGGCCGCGCTCGTACCGCGGCAGCCTCACGCTACTTCTTGTCCTTGCCCTCGACGTCGCCGGAGAGCGCTGCGATGAACGCCTCCTGAGGGACCTCGACGCGACCGACCATCTTCATGCGCTTCTTGCCCTCCTTCTGCTTCTCGAGGAGCTTGCGCTTTCGGGAGATGTCACCGCCGTAGCACTTGGCGAGCACGTCCTTCCGGAGCGCCCGGATCGTCTCGCGGGCGATGATCCTGGCACCGATGGCGGCCTGGATCGGCACCTCGAAGTTCTGGCGGGGGATCAGCTTGCGCAGACGCTCCGTCATCAGCGTCCCGTATGCGTAAGCCTTGTCACGGTGCACGATCGAGCTGAACGCATCGACCTTGTCACCCTGCAGCAGGATGTCGACCTTCACAAGGTCCGCCTCCTGCTGTCCGGCGGGCTCGTAGTCGAGCGACGCGTAGCCCTGTGTTTTGGACTTGAGCTGATCGAAGAAATCGAAGACGATCTCGCCGAGCGGCATCGTGTAGCGCAGCTCGACGCGCTCCTCGGAGAAGTACTCCATGCCCAGCAGCGTCCCTCGGCGCGACTGGCACAGCTCCATCACCGTGCCTACGTAGTCCTTCGGCAGGAGGATCGCCGTCTTGACCATCGGCTCCGACACCGAGCCGATGCGGCCGTCGGGGTACTCGCTCGGATTGGTCACCGTCACCGTCTCACCCGTGTCGCTGGTGAGGACCTCGTAGATCACGCTCGGCGCGGTGGTGATGAGATCGAGGCCGAACTCGCGTTCGAGACGCTCGGTGATGATCTCGAGGTGCAGGAGTCCGAGGAATCCGCAGCGGAACCCGAACCCGAGGGCGACCGAGGTCTCCGGCTCGTACTGCAGCGAGGCGTCGGAGAGCTTCAGCTTGTCGAGCGCCTCGCGAAGGTCGGCGTAGTCGCTGCCGTCGATCGGGTAGATGCCCGAGAACACCATCGGCTTCGGGTCGGTGTAGCCGGCGAGGGCTTCGGACGCGGGCTTGCGTGCCGCCGTGATCGTGTCGCCGACCTTCGACAGACGCACGTCCTTCACGCCGGTGATGAGGTAGCCGACCTCTCCGACGCCGAGCCCCTTCGTGGGGATGGGCTCGGGGCTCGACACACCGACCTCGAGCGCGTCATGGTTCGCGCCCGTCGACATCATCTGGATGCGCTCGCGCGGCGAGAGACTGCCGTCGACCATGCGCACGTAGGTGACGACACCACGGTAGGCGTCGTAGACCGAGTCGAAGATCATGGCGCGAGCCGGAGCATCCGCATCGCCCACAGGGGCCGGGATCTCCTGCACCAGGCGATCGAGCAGGGCTTCGACGCCCACGCCCGTCTTGCCCGAGACGCGCAGCACGTCCTCCGGCTTGCCGCCGATCAGCGATGCCAGCTCCTTGGCGTACTTCTCAGGATCGGCCGCGGGCAGGTCGATCTTGTTGAGCACCGGGATGATGTGCAGGTCGTTCTCGAGAGCCAGGTACAGGTTCGCGAGCGTCTGGGCCTCGATGCCCTGCGCGGCGTCGACAAGGAGGATCGCGCCCTCGCAGGCGGCGAGCGACCGGGAGACCTCATAGGTGAAGTCGACGTGACCCGGAGTGTCGATCATGTTGAGGGCGAACGTCTCGCCCTCGAGCTCCCAGGGCATGCGGACGGCCTGGCTCTTGATGGTGATGCCGCGCTCGCGCTCGATGTCCATGCGGTCCAGATACTGGGCGCGCATGTCGCGATCCGAGACCACGCCGGTGATCTGGAGCATGCGGTCGGCGAGGGTCGACTTGCCGTGATCGATGTGCGCGATGATGCAGAAATTGCGGATCTTCGTCGCAGGCGTCGCGGCAGGCTGAAGCGGAGTGAGGGCGCGTGGTGACATGTCCCGTCGATTCTACGGTGCGGCGCGACCGATGCCCGATTCGGCTCCCCAGTGCAATATCCCAGTTCAATCAGGATGGTGATATTCTGCCGAGGTTGCCCGGGAGCCATCCGTGACACCGGATCCCGTGAGCGATAAGACTCCGTCACACACCATGCGGCGAGTCGATTCGCGCAGATCGGCAGGCGGTGCACGGCCGTCTCCCTCCGGCTCAGAGTTGCGTCGGCTGTTCCCGAGCGCGTCTGAAACAGAGAGAGAATCAACACCTTGATCAAGTATCTCGTGCGCCGCGCACTCGGCTGGCTGCTGATGATCGTGGTCGCGACCAACGTGACCTACTTCCTGGCCTGGTCGTTCCTCGATCCGCGGAGCAACTACGTCGGTCGCCGCCCTCCGCTCACTCCCGATGAGATCACGCGGATGCTGGAGCCGTTCAACCTGAGCGACACCGTCCCGCTCCTCGAGCGCTGGTGGACCTGGTTCAGTGGCATCCTCTTCCGCTGGGACTGGGGGCAGAGCCCCGTCGGCCAGTCCGTGAACGACCAGATCGCCTATCGCATGTGGGTCTCGGGCGAGCTGGTGATCGGCGCCACCATCCTCGGCGCCGTCCTGGGAATCGGACTCGGCGTCTACACCGCCTCGCGCCAGTACAAGCTCGGTGACCGGATCGGTCAGGCGACGTCGATCGTCACGATGAACATCCCCATCGTCGTCGCCGCGCTCGGGATCGTCCTCCTCGCGATCGCTTTCAACGAGTGGGCAGGTGTGCGCGTCTTCTACGTCACGGGCGCCGGAAGCAAGGGCGTCGAAGGCTTCTTCCCCTACATCATCGACAAGCTGCAGCATCTGACGC
>NZ_JACAFP010000004.1:103496-304159 GCF_015354505.1 Microbacterium sp. UFMG61
CTGCCGACGATCGCGCTGGTCCTCACCGGCTACGCGAACTACCACCTGCTGCAGCGGTCTCTGCTGCTCGACAACATCAAGGCCGACTACGTGCGCACCGCCCGGGCGAAGGGCCTCACGAAGCAGCAGGCGATCCGCAAGCACGCACTGCGTCCGTCGCTCATCCCCGTGGCCACGCAGCTCGCGTTCACGATCCCGACGGTGTTCACCGGCGCCATCCTGACCGAGTCGATCTTCGGCTGGAACGGCATGGGCAAGTACTTCATCGACACGATCTCGAAGAACGACGTGCACGGCGTCGTGGCGGTCGCCGCCTTCGGTGCGGTCCTGACCGCAATCGGCGCGATCCTCGCGGACATCGCCGTCGTCGCCCTCGACCCGCGAGTGAGAGTGAGCTGACATGAGCTCGGAAATGATCGACCCCACGCTGCACACCGCCGAGCAGCCGGCCCCTGTGGCCGTGCAGCGCAAGCGGATGTCGACCTTCGCGCTGTACTACCGGCGCTTCATGCGCAACAAGCCGGCGGTCTTCGGCGTCATCGTGTTCCTCGCGCTGGTGCTCTTCTCGATCGTCGGCCCGCTGGTGGCGCGCTACGACCACATCTACCTCGACTTCCTGAACCTCGGCACTCCCCCGTCCGGTGATCACTGGTTCGGCACGACCCCGGCAGGCAACGACCTGTTCGCACAGGTGTCGATCGGTCTGCAGCGCTCGCTCATGATCGCCGTCACGGTCTCCGTCGGCACCACCGCGCTCTCCGCAGTGGTCGGCACGGCCGCGGCCTACTTCGGCGGACGCATCGAGCGCTTCACGCTGCTGCTCATCCACTTCCTGATGGTGATCCCGACCTTCCTGATCCTCGCCCTGGTGTCGAACACCGCCGGCGGCGACTGGCGGGTCATCGCCCTGGCCCTGATCTTCATCGGCTGGTTCTTCCAGGCCAGGGTCATCTGGACCATGGCACTGTCACTGCGCGAGCGGGAGTACGTCGAGGCCGCCCGGTACATGGGCGTGCGGGGCATGACCATCGTCATGCGCCACCTGCTCCCGAACATCGGCTCGCTCCTCGTCATCAACTTCACGCTCGGTGTCGTCGCGGCGGTTATGACCGAGACCGGACTGTCGTTCATCGGCTTCGGAGTGAAGATCCCCGATGTGTCGCTCGGCTCGCTCATCGGCAGCGGCGCCAACAGCATCACCAGCGCCCCGTGGCTGTTCTACTTCCCCGCCGCCGCACTGGTGCTGCTCACCGTCTCGATGGCACTCGTCGCCGACGGACTGCGCGATGCGCTCGATCCCACCTCTGCGGCAGGAGGCCGCGCATGACCACCATCTCCTCATCCCCCGTGCTCTCCGTCCGCGACCTGCGGGTCAGCTTCCCCTCCGAGGCCGGACGCGTCGACGCCGTGCGCGGTGTCTCGTTCGACCTCGAAGCCGGCAAGACCCTCGGCATCGTGGGCGAGTCCGGATCGGGCAAGTCCGTCACGTCGCTCGCGATCATCGGCCTGCTCGACGACAACGCCAAGGTCACCGGCTCGATCGTCTTCGACGGCGAAGAGCTGCTCGGCAAGACCGACAAGCAGATGTCGATGATCCGCGGCAACGGCATGACCATGGTCTTCCAGGACCCGCTGACCTCGCTGACGCCCGTGTTCACCATCGGGGATCAGCTCATCGAGGCACTGACCGTGCATCGGAACCTGTCGAAGAAGGAGTCGTGGGACCGCTCGGTCGAACTGCTCTCGCTCGTCGGCATCCCCGAGCCCGAGAAGCGGATGAAGTCCTTCCCGCACGAGTTCTCCGGCGGTATGCGCCAGCGCGTCGTGATCGCGATCGCGATGGCCAACAACCCGAAGCTCATCATCTGCGATGAGCCGACCACCGCTCTCGACGTGACGATCCAGGCGCAGATCCTCGACCTCATCGAGAAGGCGCAGGGCGAGACGGGCGCCGCGGTCATCATGATCACGCACGACATGGGCGTGGTCGCGCGCACAGCCGACGACGTCATCGTCATGTACGCGGGCAAGCCCGTCGAGCATGCCGAGGCGCGCGAGCTCTTCCACCGCACCCGGATGCCGTACTCGATCGGCCTGCTCGGTGCGATCCCTCGCGTCGACAAGGCCGAGAAGCAGCCGCTCGTGCCGATCAAGGGCAACCCGCCCCTGCTCATCGACCTGCCGCACGCCTGCCCGTTCGCGGATCGCTGCCCGATCGTCGTCGACGCCTGCCGGGCATCCGAGCCGGAGCTCCTCCCCGTCGCCACCGGAACCGATGCCGCGCACACCGCCGCCTGCTTCCGCTCGGGCGAGATCGAGGACGGCGGCCTGATCGGCGGTCTGCCGGTCTACCCCGTGACCGAGGTTCCCGAAAGCGCCCTGACGCTGACCCCTCGCGAGCAGCGGCCGGTCACGCTCGAAGTGCGTAACCTCACGAAGACCTTCCCTCTGATGAAGGGCGCGATCTTCAAGCGCAAGGTCGGCGAGGTGCAAGCGGTCAAGGGCATCAGCTTCGACGTCCGCGAGGGCGAGACCATGGCGATTGTCGGCGAATCCGGCTCGGGCAAGACGACCACCCTGCTGCAGATCATGGACTTCGCGAAGCAGGACGACGGCGACATCGTCGTCGCCGGCACGAGCGTGGGCGACATCACCAGCGGCGCGCAGGAGAGAGCGCTGCGGCGCGACATCCAGATCGTGTTCCAGGACCCGATGGGTGCGCTCGACCCCCGCATGACCGTGAGCGCGATCATCGCCGAGCCCATGATCGCGATCGGTGTCAGCCGCGCCGATGCCCACGTGCGCGTGCAGGAGTTGATGGATCTCGTGGGGCTCAACCCCGCGCACCTCGACCGATTCCCCGGCGCGTTCTCGGGCGGCCAGCGACAGCGCATCGGCATCGCCCGCGCGTTGTCGACGAACCCGAAGATCGTGGTGCTCGATGAGCCCGTCTCGGCGCTCGACGTGTCGATTCAGGCCGGTGTCATCAACCTGCTCGACGAACTGAAGGTCAAGCTCGGCCTGTCGTATCTGTTCGTGGCGCACGACCTGTCGGTCGTGCGCCACATCGCAGACCGCGTCGCCGTGATGTACCTGGGCGAGTTCGTGGAGCACGGTGACGTCGACGAAGTCTTCGACAATCCGCAGCACCCGTACACCAAGGCTCTGCTCTCGGCGATCCCCGTTCCGGACCCCGACATCGAGCGCGGTCGCCAGCGGATCATCTTCGACGCCAAGACCATGACGACCCAGCCGCTGGCCTCCTGACGGCGACCTCCGAGAATGCTCTCCGGTTAAGGTCGTGTAACAGTATTCCGATATTCACGTGCATCGCGAGTGTTTGGGACGACGGCGAACTAACCTCCCCTTTATGACACGCCGAAAGGCGAAAGGAGCACCATGAAAGGCACCACCAAGCTGACGGGCGTCATCGCCCTCAGTGGGGCCCTCGCACTCGCGATCAGCGGCTGTGCGTCGGGCACTGGAGACAGCGGCACCGATGGCGGCAACGAGCCCCAGGAGACGAAGGCGTCGGACTACAACCCGCAGCCCCGCGAGAACCTGCAGGAAGGAGGCGAGGTCAACTTCGGTATCAACGAGGTCACGCCGCAGATGAACGCGTTCAACGGCAACGGCAGCGCGGACACCCAGCGACTCGCTTCCTGGTACACCCCTCAGGTCTTCCTCATGGACCCGGACGGCACCGTCTCGGCGAACCCCGCCTACCTCGACGCCTGGGACATCAGCGAGAAGGACGGCAAGACCGTCGTCACGATGAAGGTGAACGAGAAGGCGACCTGGAACGACGGGACCCCGATCGACTACACCGCGTTCGAGGCCACCTGGAAGGCGAACAGCGGCACGGACGAGGCCTACGAGGCCAACGCCACCGACGGCTACAAGGAGATCGAGTCGGTCACGGCCGGCGAGACCGACAAGGACGTCATCGTCACCTTCAAGGGTGAGTTCGCCTGGCCGAAGATGCCGTTCCTCACGGGCATCATGCACCCGGCCGTCAACACACCGGAGATCTTCAACACGGCGTTCATCGAGAACCCGCACCCCGAGTGGGGTGCAGGCCCGTACAAGCTGACGGACTACGACGTGAACGGCCAGTCGGTCACGTTCGAGCCCAACGAGAAGTGGTGGGGCAACGCGCCGCTGCTCGACAAGGTCACCTTCACCGGTCTCGACGCCTCGGCTTCGATCAACGCCTTCAAGAACGGCGAGATCGACATGGTCGGCACGAACACCAAGGACCGCCTCGCGCAGGTCGCCGACATGGAAGATGTCACGACCTACCGCTCGCAGCAGACCGCCAAGACCATCGTCATCCTCGACGGTGAGAAGCCGCAGCTGTCGGACCCGGCGGTTCGTGAGGCCTTCTTCATGGCGATCGACATCGATCAGCAGAAGCAGATCGCCTGGAACGGACTGGACTACGAGGAGGCTCCGGCCGGCTCGCTGAACCTGTACGACTTCCAGGACGGCTACAAGGACTCGTTCGCCGAAGCAGGTCTGAAGTTCGACGTCGACGCGGCCAAGAAGCTGCTCGACGACGCCGGCTGGACCGAGGGCGAAGACGGCATCCGCGAGAAGGACGGCGAGAAGCTCTCGATCGTCTTCCCGGTGCACAGCGACGACCCGACGCAGGAGGCGCTCGCCAAGGCGCTGCAGCAGCAGCAGAAGGCGATCGGCATCGACCTGACGATCGAGAAGCGCGCACCCGCGGACTTCTCGACCGACTTCAGCACGAAGAACTGGGATGCGTTCTCGCTGCGCTTCACCGACTCCGACCCGTTCGGCCCGCTGTGGTTCTGCCAGCTGTACTGCTCTGACAGCGGCCTGAACCTCTCGGGCACCGGAACTCCCGAGATCGACGAGAAGATCGCGGACCAGGTCGAGTCGCAGACGACGGCCGAGGACTGGACCGCCGCCACGATGAAGCTCGAGCCGGAGATCATCAAGGAGACCTGGGGCGTCATCCCGCTCTACAACGGTCCCTCGATCTACACGGTCAAGGACGGCCTGGCCAACCTGACGCCTGAGCCCTACGTGGGTCTCGACCTCTTCGGGGTCAGCCCCGTCGAGAACGTCGGCTGGGAGAAGTAAGCACTTCTTCCTCCGAGAGCGGGGTCGGTGGTTCATCCACCGGCCCCGCTTTCGTATGCTGAACCCGTGACCGTCCAGATCGTCCTCGTGCACGGCATCCGCACGTCCGCGACGATGTGGAGGTCTCAACTCGCGTTCCTGCAGGAGGCCGGCATCCCGGCCACCGCCGTCGACCTCCCGGGTCACGGCACCCGGATGCAGGAGGACTTCACCCTCCACGAGGCGCTGCACACGATCGACGCGGCGGTCCGCGACGCCGCGACGCGAGGACCGGTCCTCCTCGTCGGCCATTCGATGGGCGGGCTGCTGACCCTGGCATACACCGGAGGAGCGCAGAGACCACCGGTGGCCGGACTCATCGCCGCCTCGTGCACCTCGCTCCCCCGAGGCACCGGCCTCGCCGCCTATCGTGTGATCGCCCGGGCCGTCGACCGCCTGCCGGACAGAGGCATGTGGCTCACAGAGCGCATCCTCGAAGCGACGATTCCCGAGGAGACCCGATCGGACTTCGCCGCCGGCGGCTACGCGCTCGACACGCAGGACACCGCGCTGAGAAACCTGGCAACGCTCGATCTCGCCACCGCGGTGGCACGCATCGACGTGCCGCTCTGGTTCGTGAACGGCCAGTACGACCAGCTGCGTCTGAACGAAGCCCTGTTCCAGCGTCTTGCCCCACGAGCCGAGCTGATCGTCGTGCCGCGCACGACACATCTCGTCACCGCGATGCGTCCGCACGTCTTCAATGCGGTTCTCCGCCTGGGGATCGCGACCATCGAGGCAGACGTGGTCAGCGAACGGGCTGACGCGCGCGAGCCGTGAGCACCCCGCCGACGACCGACAGCGCTGCGGCCGTGGCGAACACCAGCCAGAAGCCGCCCACGAGGGCGACCAGCCCGGCGCCGAGCACGGGTCCGATGAGCTGACCGAGCGCCGCGGTGACGTTCACCACACCGAGGTCGCGAGCGTGGTCCTGTTCGTCGGGGAGCAGATCGGCGGCGAACGCCAGGCCCACCGTCGAGAACGCCCCATAGCCGAGCCCCATGAGCGCAGCGGCGACCATCGTCGCCTCCAACGTCGGCACGAGGGCGATGACGACGCCCGAACACGCCTGCACCAGGGTCGCGGCGACCGCCAGTCCGCGGCGCCGACCCATGCGATCCGACAGGATCCCGGTGACCACCGACGCGATCACGACGAACACCGTGTAGACGACGATCAGCAGCAGGAGGTTGTCCTGCGCCTCGACGGACCCTTGCTGCAGACCGTGAAGCAGGAAGAAGAGGAAGAGCGACGTGCCGAGCGCATTTCCGATGTTCGTCACGAGACGACCGGACAGCATCCAGGCGAAGTCTCTGTCGCGCAGTGACGCGAGCACGCGGCGTGCCGGCCGAGAAGGTCGCTGCGCATCGATGGCGGGCTCATCCGGAAGGAGGAGAGCTGCCCCGGATCCGACCACGGCGATCAGAGCGGCGAGCAGCAGGTAGCCGTCACGGATGCCGAGCCCGAGCAGCACGACGAGGCCGACTCCCAGGACGATCCCGACCGCCTGACTGGATCCGACGGCGGCCGAGGCCGCGCCGCGTTGGCGAGGGGGAAGCTGGTCGGCGATCAGTGCACCGAAGGCCGCAGAGGCGACGGCCACACCGATCGAGACCCCCACCCACGACACGCCCACGGCCCACGGCCCCTCGGCGAGACCGGTGACGACCAAGAACACGGCCGTGAACCACACCGCACCGAGCGCCCACGGGCGTCGCCGCCGGCGGCCGGCAGGAGTGCGGTCCGAGAGCGCTCCTACCACGGGGCCCGCGATGATGCCGGCGAGCCCGCCGATGCCGAGTACGAGGCCCGACGACACCACTCCCCTGATCCAATCGTCCTGAGGCGTGTCGAGCTGTAGAGGAAGAAGAAGCTGCGCGGGGGTGAGCTGCACCGTCCACACGGCGAGCCAGGCGAGGGTGAACAGGGTCATCCAGCGCGCGCCGACCGGGCCCCGCGCAGTCATCGGGGGCCTGCGGTGCCGGGACAGCGGATCATGGGACTCCTCGACGTCGTCGCTCACGGTGGGCCGCACACGCTCCGGCTGAGACGATTGTGCACCTCTGAAGCCGTTTAGGGCGAACGACCCGAGTGCTGGTAGAGTTGGTTCTTGGCTTGCGTGTGGGTTCTTCCCTCACGACCGCCGTGTGGAAGCCCTCTTCTTCTGCCGGCACTCCCATCAAATCCTGTACAGAAAGCGTCCACACGTGGCAAACATCAAGTCGCAGATCAAGCGCAACAAGACCAACGACAAGGCTCACGAGCGCAACAAGGCCGTGAAGAGCGAGCTGAAGACGCACATCCGCGCGACCCGCGCCGCTGTTGTCTCCGGCGACAAGGCTGCGGCTGAGGCCGCGCTGAAGACCGCCTCCCGCAAGCTCGACAAGGCCGTCAGCAAGGGTGTCATCCACCAGAACCAGGCTGCCAACAAGAAGTCGGCCATCGCCAAGCAGGTCGCCGCTCTCTGAGCTCAGACCCGCATGGGTGTGAAGAGCCCGTCCCGTTCGCGGGACGGGCTCTTTCGTGTCTGCAAGAGTACCCACGTCAGTACCAGTACGGTCACCCGCGACCGCAAGACCGGGATCGACGCGGCGTCGCTACTCGCCGAAAGGTCGGCGGGTCGCGATCACGGTCAGCATCCGCTCGAGCGCGAAGATCGGATCACGAGCCGCGCCCTTGACCTCGGCATCCGCTCGTGCGGTCGCCTGGATGGCCAGCCCCAGCGAGCGCTCGTTCCAGCCTGCGAGGTCGCGTCGCGCGCGATCGACCTGCCAGTCCTTCATGCCGAGCCGCTGCGCGAGCTGACGACTGGGTTCGCGGTTGCCGGCCACACGCGCCATCGTGCGCAGCTTCATCGCGAAGGCCGCGACCATCGGCACCGGATCGGCGCCCGACGCCAGCGCGTGGCGCAGAGCCACGAGCGCTTCGCCGTAACGACCCGCGATCGCCGTGTCGGCCACGACGAACGCCGAGACCTCGACGCGGCCGCCGTAGTACTTCGTGACGACCTCTTCGGTGATGTCGCCCTCGACATCGCCGATCAGCTGCTGACAGGCCGCGGCGAGTTCGGTCAGGTCGTCGGCGAACGCCGAGACGAGTGCCCGCAGCGCGGGTGGGGCGATGCGCTTCTTGGCCGCCTTGAACTCCCCTGCGGCGAAATCGACCCGGTCGCCGTCACGCTTGATCGCCGGCGTCGCGATCTCGATTCCTCCGCCGGTTCCCGCCCTCAGCGCATCGAGCAGCTTCTTTCCGCGGACGCTCGCCCCGGTGTGGCGCAGGATGACGGTCGCCCCGTCCTGCGGGTGGTCGAGGTACGACACGGCCTCCTGCAGGAATGCGTCGGAGCACTTCTCGACTCCGGACACGCGCAAGAGTCTCGGCTCGCCGAAGAGCGACGGCGACGTGAGCGCCAGAAGGGTGCCGGGGGCATAGTCGTCGGCACGGACATCGGTCACCTCGAGGGCGGGGTCCTCCGCGCGGAGATAGTCGCGCACCCCGGCGATGGCCCGCTCGGCGCAGACCTCCTCAGGGCCGAAGACGAGCACCAGGGGTGCCGGTCGGGGCTCGCGCCACGAGACCTGTGCGATCTTGGTCGCCTTCGCTCCACCACGGGACGGAGTACGCGAAGATGCCATTCCTCCAGCCTACCGGCGAGGTCGGACACCGCCCCGTACGTCGGGGGGTCCCGCTCGACTGAACGTGCATTCCGTCATTGCTCTCCTACTCCTCGGTCCAGACCTGCAACTCGCCCTCGCGTTCGGCGAGCAGGAGCCGACCCTGCAGGTCCGTCCGCAACACGTGGGCACCGACCGCATCGAGGATCGCGAGGATCTCGGTCCGCGGATGCCCGTAGTCGTTGCCCTCGCCGACGCTGATGAGCGCGGCGGCGGGACGCAGAGCCTCGTACAGCCCGGCATCCTGATCCGCGCTGCCGTGGTGCGCGACCTTGACCACGTCGAACGCACCGCGTACGTGCGCGGTGCGCAGCAGCATCCGCTGGGCTTCGGCCGACAGATCTCCCAGGAAGACAGAGCGCGGCACCGCTCCCCCTCCGAACTCCACCACCACACTGAGGTCGTTGCCGGGCGGGAACGCCGCCACCGTGCGCTGCGGCCACAGCACCTTCCACTCCGCTCCTCCGACCTCGCCGCGCATACCCGCCACGGCGAGCGTGACCGTCGCGCCCCCGTCTGCCAGTCGATCCAGCGTCCTCTCATCGCCGTGCTCACCCGTCGGCCCGTGCACGACCTCGTCGACACGGCCCTGCAGCGCCTCGACGCCACCGGCGTGGTCGAGGTCGAAATGCGTGAGCACGAGAAGGTCGATCCTGTCGATGCCCAGCGACCGCAGGCACTCTGCCAGCGACTCGGGCTCCGGCCCTGTGTCGATCAACGCCACCTCCCCTGCGGAACGCACGAGCAGCGCATCACCCTGGCCCACATCGCACGCGGCGATCGACCAGCCGTCGGGGCTGGTCGAGCCGGCCAAGGGACCGTCGAGCAGCATGCGCGCACCGAACACGGCCACGACGACCGCGACGACCATCCCTGCGAGCGCCCGGAGGCCGCGACCCCCGACGCTCGAAGTACCACCGATAAGCACGACCGCGATCGCAGCGCTCACCGCACCGACCACCGCGGCACTGAGGATGCCCGCCGGCATCGCGATCTGCGCGAGGGGGACAGCTGCGCTCACCTGCGCCGTCGCCGCGATCCACGCTGCCGGGAGCCACGCAGAGGCGGCAAGGAGGTCGGCCAGGGGTGGGATCGGGGCGGCGAGGCATGCCAGCATCCCGATCACGGTCGCGAGGGGCGCGGCCGGGGCGGCCAGCAGGTTCGCGGCAAGACCCACCAACGACTGCTGATCGGCGAACAGGGCGATGATCGGGCCGCACACGAGCTGAGCCGCCAGGGGCACAGCGATCGCGAGGGCCAGCGGACCCGGCAGCCACCGTTGCATCCCCCGCGCCAGATGCGGCGCGAGCAGGATCAATGCGCCGGACGCCGCGACCGAGAGCGCGAATCCGGCACTCGCCGCCAGCCACGGATCCACGAGCAGGATGCCCGTCGCGCTCAGCGCGAGCATCCCGGCACCGGCGCTCGGACGCCCGAGCAGCACGGCGAGCATCGCCACACCGGCCATCACGCCCGCACGGATGACGCTCGGCTCGGGAGTGACGAGAACGATGAAGCCACTCAGTCCGAGAGCGGCGACGACCACTCGGGTGCGCCGCCCCCCACTGCAGAGTGCGGTCAGCCAGAACAGGGCACCGACGACGATCGCGCAGTTCGCACCGGAGACCGCGGTGAGGTGGCTGAGGCCGCTGGCCTTCATCTGCTCGGTGAGTTCCTGGGACACCGCGCGCGTGTCGCCGACCGCCAGACCCGGCAGCAGACCCGCGCCGGGCTCGGGCAGCCGCCGCGCGCGATCGATGAAGACCCTGCGCAGTTCAGCTGCGGCAGCGAAGATCCCGGATGCCGGCCGCTCCACCGACGCGGCGCTCGCGAACACCACCAGCGCTGCGCGCTCCCCCGGCTCCGTCGCCGCCGCCTCGCCGATGACCCTGACTCTCGCACCGAGATCGAACCCGTCACCCGGATCGATCCCGATGCGCACCGGCGCGGAGGCGGCGCGGACCGCGCCGGGCGATCCGATGCCCACGAGCTGGATCTCCATCCACAGCCGCCCGTCCCGACCGACCGACGCGGATGAGGTGACCTCGCCCGTGGCCTCGACCACACGCCCGTCCCACGAGGCCACGCCGTCGCGGGCCGGAAGTGCGGCGATCGTGGTGATCGAGACTGCGGCGATCCCCGCGAGCACGACGACGACGAGAGCAGCGGGCGTGGCCTCACGACCGGCGCGCCGCAGCAGGATCCCGCACACGACGATCGCGCCACCCACCCCCGCGAGTGCACACCATACGGCCGTCGCAGGCGCGAACACGCAGATCAGCGCCGCGATCCACGCCGCACCCGCGATGGGCAGCAGGCGGAGGTCGCGCCTCACACGAGCGCCCCATTAGGAGCGGGGGCGGAGACCGAGGCGACCACCGTGCCGCGCACCTCGGTCGTGGCTGTCGGTCTGCACATCCGGACACCGTAGTGGCCGACCGCCGGCGCCGATGAGCAGCGTGATGATCCGCGTGGAGAACCGAGCGACGCGGTGGCTTGTGCAGAAACAGGACACGGACGTCTTCGACGGTCGAACGCCATCGATGACGCGTCACGAACCGAAGGAGATGCAATCACCGCGGTGCGAGTGGCGGAGCGATCGCTCGCCGCGCGGTGCAGAGTTCTCAGGGCGACAAGGCTACGGACGCCGAGTCGGATCCGAGTCAGGGCTCGGAGAGGCGCGTCCCTCGATCTCGCGAAGTCGCTTCAGCTGCGACCATGGCCAGAAGGCGATCCACGCGATGGAGACGATCGAGGCGCCCATGATCATCGAAGCGATATCCATACGATCCACACTACGGACTCGGCATCGTCCCGAGCATCCCCCGCGGGACGGACCTGGACACGGACCCCGATGACTGACGACGAGGGGTCGATTCGATGAGACGGATCTCATGCGACGCTGACGCCGGCGACCGCATTCGTCACCCGGCGGGCAGGCGCCGACGGATTCGTATGTCCCCCTTCGCCGTGGACGGATCCACGACACGTCCGTCCTGCACGATCTCGACGACACCCGCGGCCACCAGCCGCCGGGCGGCGCGACGCGCGGATTCCCGAAGCTCCCGCCAGTCTTCACCGCCAACGGCGCGCGCCGCGTCCGCGGGACCGATCGTGTCCTTCGCCGTGCGCGACACGAGCAGCGCGACGATCGCGTCCTCGAGTTCGCGGTCCTTCGCCGTCACCTTGCGGGCACGGCACGCTGCCGAGCAGTACTTCACCTCGTCCCAGACGGCCGACCATTCCGCCCGCCACGCCATCTCGCGACCGCAGGAGGCGCAGGTCTTCATCTCGCCCTGCGGGCGGGAAGTGCGCTGCCGACTCATAGCGCTCCGAGAATCGACAGCGTACGAATTCGGGGGTGGAAAGTGAGCCCGGCTGAACCCTCGACGACCAGAGGCGGTGACGGTGTCCGCATGGTCCTCAGCGTAACCCGGCGATGCCGCCGATACCCGCATCCGCCGTGCGGTCGCCCCCTCCCCCCTCTCCCGTCGTACGCTGGTGCCATGGAGCCGCTGCGCAATCTGGTGATCGTGCTCGGCGATCAGCTCGATCTCCAGGCCAGTGCGTTCGACGGGTTCGATCCGCTTCAGGATGCGGTGTGGATGGCCGAGGTCATCGAAGAGTCGACTCACGTCTGGAGCAGCAAGCCGAGAACTGCCCTGTTCCTGTCGGCCATGCGGCATTGTGCAGCCGAGATGCGCGCCGCGGGACGAACGGTCCACTACACATCGCTCGATGACCCGAGCGTCGGCGGCTCTCTCGCCGATCAGCTCACCGCCGACATCGCACGACTGGCTCCGGCGTCGCTGCAGATGACCGCGCCCGGCGACTGGCGCGTCCTCGAGTCGATGCGAGAGACGGCGGCGGCAGCCGACATCCCTCTCGAGATCCATGAGGACCGCCATTTCTTCTGCACGGTGAAGGAGTTCGCCGCCCACATGACGGAGCGCCGCACCCTGCGGATGGAGTACTTCTACCGTGAGCAACGTCAGCGCTTCGGAATCCTGATGGCGCCGGATGGGAAGCCGGAGGGCGGTGCGTGGAACTTCGATGCCGAGAATCGCAAGGCGTTTCCCACACAGGGGCCGGGGCTCGTGCCACCGAGAGCCGTGTTCGAGCCGGATGAGATCACCCGAGACGTTCTCGCGCTCGTCACCGAACGCTTCTCCGACCACCCCGGTCGTCTCGACACGTTCGCGTGGCCCGTGACGCGCTCGCAGGCACTCGAATCACTCGCTCTCTTCATCGAGGAGCGCCTGCCTCAGTTCGGCGACTCGCAGGACGCCCTGTGGCCCGGTGAGCCCTGGCTGTGGCACGCTCACCTGTCTGCCGCGATGAATCTGAAGCTCCTCCACCCTCGTGAGGTCGTCGCGGCGGCTGAGACGGCATACCGCGACGGACGGGCGCCGCTGGCCTCCACCGAGGGCTTCATCCGGCAGATTCTCGGATGGCGCGAGTACGTCCGGGGAATCTACTGGACTCAGATGCCGGGGTACGCCCGCCGCAACGCGCTGGACGCGCACGAGCCGCTCCCTGACTGGTACTGGACGGGCGACACCTCGATGGCGTGCATGGCCGACGCGATCGCCACCACGCTGGAGAACGGCTACGCGCACCACATCCAGCGACTGATGGTCACGGGTCTCTATGCTCTGCTTCTGGGGGTCGAGCCGACAGAAGTGCACGCCTGGTATCTCGCGGTCTACGTCGACGCGGTCGAATGGGTGGAGCTGCCCAACACCCTGGGAATGAGCCAGTTCGCCGACGGCGGGTTGATGGGGAGCAAGCCCTACGCGGCATCGGGCGCGTACATATCGCGTATGAGCCCGCACTGTCGCACCTGCCGCTTCGACCCGAAGAAGCGCGTGGGGTCGGACGCCTGCCCGATCACCACTCTCTATTGGGACTTTCTGATGCGCCACCATGAGACGCTCGCCGCGAACCCGCGAATGGCCCTGCAGGTGCGCAACATCGATCGGATCGACGGCGACGAACGCGCGGCGATCGGCCTGCGTGCGGCGGCGATCCGCCGAGGAGAGGTGGTGTCGAATGCATGACGTCATCGTGGTCGGCGCCGGTCTCGCAGGCCTCCGCTGCGCCGGACTGCTCGCCGGACGCGGGCTCGATGTGGTCGTCCTCGAGGCCGCGGATGCCATCGGCGGACGTCAACGCACCGACATCGTCGACGGCTTCCGGCTGGACCGCGGCTTCCAGGTGCTGAATCCCGCGTACCCGGCGCTCCGCCGCAGTGTCGAGCTCGACGCGCTCGCGCTGGGGAGCTTCCCGGTCGGTGTGCGAGTGCGCACGACGGACGGGACGGCCGAACTGCGGCATCCCGTGCGGCATCCGCTGTCGATCGCCACCTCCCTGCGCAGCGGTCTGGTGAGCGCTCGGGATGCCGTCGCACTGGCGCGCTGGGCAGCGCCGGCACTGATCCGTCCGCTCTCGCGTCTCGCCCGAAACGATGTCACCGTCGGCGAGGGATGGGAGGCCGCGGGGCTCCGCGGCCCATTGCGCACCGCCGTGCTCGAACCTTTCCTCGCCGGGGTCCTGGCCGAACGCGACGGTGAGACGTCGAACGCGTTCACCCAGTCGCTCGTGCGGTATTTCGCCCTCGGTTGCCCGGGCCTGCCCGCTCAGGGGATCGCTGCGGTCCCGGAGCAGCTCGCCGCGCACGCACGCGCGGCGGGCGCAGACATCCGACTCGATGCCCGCGCCGAACGGATGTCTTCGCACGGAGAAGGCATCCGGATGGAGCTGACCGACGGCGACTCCGTCGCTGCCTCTCGAGTGGTCGTCGCGGTGGGCCCCGACGCGGTCTCCGGCCTCACCGGGCTTGCCGCGCCGGCGACGAACGGCCTGCAGACATGGTGGTTCGCCGCTACCGAACCGCCCACCGGGTCTGCGCTGCTCACCGTCGACGGGCGCGTCGGACGCGGCCCCGTCGTGAACACCGTCGTGATGACGCACACGGTGCCCTCGTATGCCCCGGCCGGACGCCACCTCATCGCCGCGACGTGCCTGTTGCCGCGTGGCAGCGATCCCGCCGACGAGAGAGATGTCCGTCGCCACCTGGGTGAGATCTGGGGCACCGACATCAGCGCGTGGGAGCTCATCCGACGCGACGACATCGTCGACGCGCTCCCGGCCCAGCCTGCGCCCCTGAGCGCACCGCGATCACCGCGCTACGCCGATCGGTCCTACATCGCCGGGGACCATCGCGACACCGCGTCGATTCAGGGTGCCCTCGCGTCCGGCGAACGTGCCGCGCGCGCGATCCTGAGAGATGTGGAACCCTCGAGCGGTCGCTGAACCTTTCACCGCTGACGTCGTCTCGTGGCGGCGTGTCCGGTCGTGACGGAAGACCTGATCGACGGTGAGGCGCCGATCACGAGTCATACCCGCACCGCCTCACGAATGCCCGCAAGCAGCTTCTCGCCGATCCCGGGCACCGCGAGCAGGTCGTCGACCGATTGGAAGCCGCCGTTCTCTTCGCGCCACGCGATGATCCGCTCGGCCAACGCAGGGCCGATGCGGGGCAGTGTCTCGAGGGCGGCCTGGTCGGCGGCGTTGAGGTCGACCCTGTCGTCCGCAGGCTGGGCCACCACCGCATCACCCCCGCCATCCACCACACCCGCGACAGGCACGATGATCTGCTCGCCGTCTTCGAGGGTCCGGGCGAGATTGATGCCTGCCAGGTCGGCGGAGTCGGTTGTGCCTCCGGCCGCTGCCACGGCATCGACCATGCGGGAGTCGAGGTCGAGAACGTAGAGTCCCGGGTGCTCGACTGCGCCGAGCACGTGGACATAGAGCTCTCCCGAAGCTCCCGACTCATCGGCATCCGCGTCGATGGACACGGATTCGGTCGGCGCCGCCTGACCCTTCAGCAGGCCGAGGCCTACTGCTCCCGACAGGACGACGAGCCCGACGATCACGGCCGCACCCAGGCTCAGCTGCAACCGGCGTGGTCGCGGCGGGGGCGGCAGCGTGTCGGACATGCCGCCACGCTAGAGGCGCTCGATGACCCGCAGAACGCCGCGTGCCGCTGTCCGTGGAGAATCATGGGCAGCGGCACGCTGTGCAGGACTGTTCAGTTCTTGACGACGATGCTGACGATCTTCGGCGCGCGCACCACGACCTTGACGATCTCGCGATCGCCGATCGATCGGATCACCCGCTCGTCGGCACGGGCGAGCGCTTCGAGCTCGGCCTCTCCGATGCGGGCGGACACCTCGAGCTGCGCACGCACCTTGCCACCGACCTGAACGACCGCGGTGACGGTGTCTTCGACCAGCAGCACCGGGTCTGCAGACCGCCACGTGACCAGTCCGACCGACGGCTCGTGGCCGAGCGCCTCCCACATCTCCTCCGCGGTGTGCGGAGCGATGAGGTCGAGCATCACGGCGACCGTCTCGGCGGCTTCGCGAACAGCCGGGTCTCCGGCTCCCCCGGCGCCGTCGATGGTCTTGCGCGTGATGTTCACGAGCTCCATGAGGCGGGCGACGAGCACGTTGAACTTCGTCTGCTCCACGAGACCGGGCGCCTCGGACAGCAGCTTGTGCGTCGCGCGACGCAGTGCCGCGTCGCCTCCCGCGAACACGACGTCGACAGGGCTGGAGACCTCGTGCGCGATGCGCACCGACCGGGAGAGGAACTTCTGAGCCCCGGTCGTCGAGACGTCGGCCCAGTCCTTGTCGTCTTCGACGGGGCCGGCGAACGCGAGACCCACTCGCAGCGCGTCGGCGCCGTGTGCGTCGAGCTCCTCCTGGAAGAGAACGAGGTTGCCCTTGCTCTTCGACATCTTCTGTCCGTCGAGCAGCACCATGCCCTGGTTGATCAGGTTCGAGAACGGCTCGGTGAAGTCGATCAGCCCCATGTCGAACAGCACCTTGGTGATGAAACGCGCATAGAGCAGGTGCAGGATCGCGTGCTCGACGCCGCCGATGTACGAGTCGACCGGCGCCCAACGAGCCGCCTGCGCGGGATCGAAAGCGACGGTGTCGCTGTTCGGCGACAGGAACCGCAGGAAGTACCACGAGCTGTCGACGAACGTGTCCATCGTGTCGGGGTCGCGCAGCACCGGTTCCCCGGACACGGGATCGACGGTGCGCACCCAGCTCTCCGCGCCGCCCAGCGGCGAGGTGCCCTTCGGCTTCAGGTCGAGGCCCTCGACGCTCGGCAGCTTCACCGGCAGCTTGTCTTCGGGCACCGGCATGATGCTCCCGTCTTCGGCGTGCAGCATCGGGATCGGGGTTCCCCAGAAGCGCTGGCGCGAGATCAGCCAGTCACGCAGACGATAGTTCTTCGCTGCACGGCCGGTTCCCGACGCCTCGAGCTGCTCGATGGCGCGCGCGATCGCGTTGCGCTTCGAGAGGCCGTTGAGGGCGCCCGAGTTGATCATGCGACCCTCGCCGGTGAGCGCGATGCCGGTCGACGCAGGGTTCTGCTCCTCGATGGCGGCACCGGTGTCGATCGGAACACCCTCGTCGTCGACCTCGATCACGGGCATGGCACCGGTGATCGGAGCGGTCGTGTCGACCACGACCTTGACGGGCAGGTCGAAGGCGCGGGCGAAGTCGAGGTCGCGCTGGTCGTGCGCGGGCACGGCCATGACCGCGCCGTGGCCGTAGTCGGCCAGCACGTAGTCGGCAGCCCAGATCGGCAGCTTCTCGCCGTTCACCGGGTTGATGGCGTAGCGCTCGAGGAAGACGCCCGTCTTCGGACGATCGGTCGACTGGCGATCGATGTCGGTGGTCTTCTGCACATCTCCCAGGTACTTCTCGAAGCGCTCGCGCACCTCGGCCGGAGCCTCGGCAGCCAGCTCGGCGGCGAGATCTCCGTCGGGAGCGACGACGAAGAACGTCGCGCCGTGCAGGGTGTCGGGGCGCGTCGAGAAGACCGTGACCGGCTCCTCGCGTCCCTCGATGCGGAAGTCGACGTCGGCACCGACCGAGCGGCCGATCCAGTTGCGCTGCATCTGCAGCACCTTGTGCGGCCAGCGCCCCTCGAGCTGGTTGAGGTCGTCGAGCAGACGGTCGGCGTAGTCGGTGATGCGGAAGTACCACTGGGTCAGCTTCTTCTTGACGACCTCGTAGCCGCACCGCTCACACCGGCCGTCGACGACCTGCTCGTTCGCCAGCACGGTCTGGTCGTTGGGGCACCAGTTGACCGGGCTCTTCTTGCGGTACGCCAGACCGCGCTCGGACATCTTGAGGAACAGCCACTGGTTCCAGCGGTAGTACTCGGGGTCGGAGGTGTGCAGCACCCGGCTCCAGTCGAACGAGACGCCGTAGGCCTCGAAGCCGACCTTCTGCTGTGCGATGTTCTGGTAGGTCCACTCGCGCGGGTCCGCCCCCTGACGGATGGCCGCGTTCTCGGCCGGCAGACCGAACGAGTCCCACCCGATCGGGTTCAGAACGTTGTGCCCACGGTGGCGCCAGAAACGGGCGACGATGTCGGAGTACAGGTAGTTCTCGGCGTGCCCCATGTGCAGGTCACCCGACGGGTACGGGAACATCGCGAGGACATACCGACGCGGCCGGGTGTCCTCATCGCCGCCGGTGAGGAACGTGCCGTTCTCCGCCCAGTACTTCTGCCACTTGGCCTGGATGGCGTGCGCCGAGGAGGACTCCTCGTCGACGGGAGAGGTGGACAGGTTCTCAGACAACGAACGCACGACCAATCTGGAAGGAAAAGGGGATCAGTTCAGGATATCGGAAGCCCAGGCGCCGGGCATTTCCGCCCCGAGAGCGGTCAGCGGCGCTCGCGCCTTCGTCGCCACCTCCGCCACCTCGAAGGCCGCGACCGACCGCCACGTGATCCCCCCACCCGCACCGACCCGCGCACCGGAGCGATCGAGCACGATGCTGCGGATCACCATGGCCAGGTCGAGCGTCCCGTCGTCTCCGACGAAGCCGAAGCATCCGGAATACACCCCGCGCGCCCCGCCCTCGAGCAAATGCAGCTCGGTCATGGCCGACAGCTTCGGTGCCCCGGTCATGCTCCCCGCGGGGAACGTCGCCGCGAGCAGAGCACCGACGGTCAACCCCTCAGCCGCTGTGCCGCTGACGGTGCTGACCAGCTGGTGCACTGCCGGGTAGGTCTCGACGGCCCAGAGCGCGTCGACACGAATCGACCCCGGCACGCACACCCGAGAGAGATCGTTGCGCATGAGATCGACGATCATGACGTTCTCGGCGCGCTCTTTCGGATCCGCCGCGAGCTCTGCGGCGAGCGCGACGTCTTCGGCAGTATCCCGCCCGCGCGGACGCGTGCCCTTGATGGGGCGGGTGCGGATCACACCGTCCTCGGCCTGCAGGAACTGCTCGGGACTCGCGCTGAGCAGCGATTCCCCTGCCATCCGGAGGAAGCCGCCATGGTGAGCCGGGGTGGCTGAGCGCAGACGCCGGTACACCGACACGCCGTCGTGGACGCCGGGAACGGTGAAGCGCGTGGTGAGGCAGAGCTGGTACGCGGTCCCCGCTCGGATCAGCTCACGGCAGCGTTCGATGAGATGCGCGTACTCCTTCGGCGTATGGCGGGCGACGGCTGCAGCGCTCGACGGAGCGGAGGGCATGCCGGGTGCCGTGCCCACGGATGCGACATAACGTGCCCAGCCGTCCTGACTCTCTTCATCGGCCAGCACCCACACGCTTCCCGTCGCATGGTCGAACGCGGCCATCCGGGTGATGCGCAGACCCGTGGTGACAGGCTCGTCAGGGGTACGCGCGACCGGTGCCCCCGCAGACTCCGCCCCGCTCTCGTAGTCGAACCAGCCGACCCAGCCGCCGCGCAGAGGGGGGCCCGTCGGGTCCGCCGACGGCGCCGCGATGTCGAGCCGGATGTCATCGGGCACGGTGGCGATGTCGCCTGTGCCGATGTAACTCCATCCCTCGGACGCCCCGGCTCCGGCATCGAGCCAGAACAGGTCCTCGGCGTCGGCCTCCAGGGCGACGAAGAGGGCGTCGGGATCGACCGCGTGGGGCAGGACGCGAGCGGTCAGACGGTCGGGCACGTTCTCAGCCTAGGCCTCTCCTGCTCCCGTATTCTCAAGGAGTGGATGACCTGCTGCTGTGGCTGTTCGACCTGATCCAGTCGATCGACCCGGTCGCGCGCACGCTCATCGCCGGTGTCGCGGTAATGCTCGAGACGAGCATCCTCATCGGACTCGTCGTCCCCGGCGACACGATCGTCATCATCGCCTCCATGGGTGTCTCCGGACTCGTGGAGGCGATCGCCATGGTCATCGCGGTCGTGATCGGCGCGCTGATCGGCGAGAGCATCGGATTCTGGCTCGGACGCTGGGTCGGTCCGCACATCCGACACTCCTGGATCGGTCGCCGAGTCGGTGAGGCGAACTGGGTTCGGGCGGAGAACTATCTCGCCCGCCGGGGCGGTATCGCGATCTTCCTCTCGCGCTTCCTGCCCGTGCTGCACTCCCTGGTACCGCTCACCGTGGGCATGAGCCACTACTCCTACCGCCGCTTCATCGCGTGGACCACCCCCGCGTGCCTGCTCTGGGCCACCGCGTATGTGAGCATCACATCCCTCGCCGCAGGCAGCTTCCGCGAGCTCGTCGACCGGGTCCATTTCGCCGGGTATGTGTTCGTGGGCATCATCGCGCTGTTCCTCGTGCTCGCCTTCGTGGGCAAGAAGGTGCTCGCCCGCCTCGAAGCACGTCACCTCGAGACCGGAGACACCGACACGCAGAGCAGCGCGGACGTGAAAGACTGAAGCAATGGCTTCCGCACCCCCGGCGCCCCGGATCCACTGGTTCGCGCGTCTCGAACACCGCTTCCACGTGTGGCGAGAGGGACGAGCGCGCCGCAACGGTCGCACGGCGACCATCCTCCCCTTCCCCGGATACGGCGGGCCCGGATGGGTTCGCGTCGTCGGACGTGTCCTGATCGTTCCTCCCCAACGCCGGACGAAGAACGGTGAGCCGGCGAGCGTGCGCGGCTGGCGGAGCTTCGTCGGGATCCCGGTGAGCTTCGCGAAGGTCACCGTGCGGATCGGCGACTCCGTGCACCACGTCATCGCCGACCGCGGCGGAGTGATCGACTCCGTGGTCGAGTCGACGCTCGAACCCGGATGGCAGACCTTCACGTTCTCCGTCGAGGGTCAGGAGCCCGTGGAGACGACGGCGTTCATCGTCTCGGAGTCCACCCGATTCGGCATCGTGTCCGACGTCGACGACACTGTGATGGTCACCGCGCTCCCCCGCCCCTTCATCGCGGCGTGGAACTCCTTCGTCGTCGACGAGCACGCCCGCCTCCCCGTGCCCGGCATGGCCGTTCTGCTCGATCAGGTGCTGCGCGAGCATCCCGGCGCCCCCATGATCTATCTGTCGACGGGTGCATGGAACGTGGCGCCGACGCTGACGCGCTTCCTCGGACGTCACCTCTTCCCCGCCGGCTCCATGCTGTTGACCGACTGGGGCCCGACCCACGACCGCTGGTTCCGCAGCGGCCGCGAGCACAAGCTGACGAACCTGCGGCGTCTGGCCACCGAGTTCCCCGACATGAAGTGGCTGCTCATCGGCGACGACGGTCAGCACGACGAGGCGATCTACTCCCAGTTCATGGACGAGCACCCCGACTCCGTGGCCGGCGTCGCCATCCGGCGTCTGCTTCCCGCCGAGGCCGTGCTCGCCGGTGGCCGTGCGGGACGCGAGCCGCACTCCGAGGACGTCGCCCCGTGGGTCAGCGCCGAAGACGGTGCGGGCCTGCGCGACCTGCTCGGCGAAGCCGGCATCCTGCGCTGAGATGATCCTCACCCGGTCCGAATGGCAGCGCCGCGAGGCCGCTCACCACGAACGGGCGGACGCGCTCACCGCCGCACATCGCGAACGAGCGGCACGCGGCGAGAAGCATCCGGTCTGGGACTTCCTCTTCACCTACTACTCCTACAAGCCGTCGCAGCTGCGCCGGTGGCACCCCGGTGCAGGAGTCGAGCTCGAAGACGCGCCAGAGCGAGCGAGCTGGCGCTGGTATTCCCGAGGCACGACGCCCGATGGGGCGGTTCCGGATGCCGCCGCGTTCGCGCGCGAGAAGCCGGAGCTCGCGGGGCTGGTCGAGCGGATGCTGCGGCGCACCGCCTCTCGTCCCGGACAGTTCGGATGCTTCGGACTCCACGAGTGGGCCATGGTCTATCGCGCGGATGAGCACCGCCACCCCGTGCCGCTGCGGCTCGGTCAGTCCGCCACGGACGCGGTCGTCGAGAGCCACGACCTGCGATGCACGCACTTCGACGCCTTCCGCTTCTTCACTCCCGAGGCGGTTCCCCTCAACCGCGCGGCCCTGACCCGCGACGAGCAGCCGCTGTTCGAACAGCCCGGTTGCCTGCACGCCGGGATGGATCTGTACAAGTGGGCTCTGAAGCTGGGGCCGCTCGTGCCGGGCGAGCTGCTGCTCGATGCCTTCGAGCACGCACGCGACATCCGTCTGCTCGACATGCAGGCAGCCCCCTACGACCTCGCTGACTGGGGCATCGTTCCCGTGCGCATCGAGACCGCCGAGGGCAAGGCCGAGTACGTGCGCCGCCAGCGGGTGTTCGCCGACGGAGGCGCAGCGCTGCGAGCCGCATTACTGGGGTCCTGGCTCGGCGCCGATCGATCGATCGCTCTCCGCGTGACCGACTGACGCTTGCTCGCACTGCCCCGGTCCAATCGAGGCCGTCAGTCGACCGGAGCACAGTCGTCGCAGAGTGTCCAGTCCGCGCTCGATGCGCTGGATTGCAGCCGCAGCGCCATGACGCGTGTCGCGGCATCGGCGAGCCGTTCGGCCGGCAGAGCACCGGAGTCGACGGCCGCGGTCACCCCGCTGACGATCTGCCCGGCCGTCTGATCGGTCGAACCGGCGATCATGAGCACCAGGTCGGTGCCCGCCGCGAGGGCCGATACCGCGTTCTGCACCGGATCCGCGTAGTCCGCGACCCCCGAGGACTGGAGCATGCCGAGGTCGTCGCTCACGATCACTCCGTCGAAACCGAGCTCATCTCGCGCGATCTCGTGCCAGCGCGGCGACAGCGATGCCGGCGCCGCATCTATCGCGGTGTAGGCGAGATGGCCGAACATGAGCACCGAGGCGCCCGCGTCGATGCCGGCGGCGAAGGGAATCGCATCGGATGCACGCCACTGCTCGAGCGTCTCCGTCGTGCGGGGGATGGCGTGGTGCGAGTCACCGGGGGCCGCGCCGTGGCCGGGAAAGTGCTTGAGGGTCGAGGCGAGGAAGTGCTCCTGCGCGTCAGTGGCAGCGGCGACGCGGTCGGCGGACGATCGCGGATCCGTGCCCAGGGCTCGCCCGTGGATGAACGACGACGGGTCGGCCGTGACGTCCGCCACCGTCCCGAAGTTGACGGTGATGTCGGCCTGCGCGACGAGCGATGCGCGGGCAGAGAACGCCGCCGACGTCTGTTCGACGGGCAATGTCTTCAGCGTCGTCGATGACGGATATGCGTCGCCGGAGAGGCGGGAGACGATCCCTCCCTCCTGATCGATCGCGATGAGCGGCGGCAGGTCGGGATCGGGCGCCAGCGCGGCCGTGATCGTCTTCAACTCCGCACCGGTCGCCGGGATGTTCCCGCCCATCAGGATGAAGCCGCCCAGCCCCTGCGCCATGTAGGCGCGCAGCGCGCTCGGATCGGTGGTCGAGATGTGCCCCATCACGACGCTCGCGGCCTGCTCTGCGGTCGTCATGTCCGCCACCGTCTCGGCTGCCCGATCGCTCGGGCCGGATGCCGGGGCACTCGCGCGCTCGAGGCTCCCGCCTGTCGTCGCGCGGCTCAGGCCGGAACCTGCCGCCGCTGCCGCAGGAACCAGCGCCACCGAGAACACAACGAGCGCCACCGCTCCCGCAGTCCACGCGCGGCGACGCGACATGGAGCTCAGGCGCTGAGCGCGTCGGCGATCGGCGTCGAGTCGTCGCCGCCGTTGCCGAACCGGATCGTGCGGCCGAAGGTCGAGGGATTTCCGAGCGACTCGGCGATCACCGCGGCGACGTCGGCGCGAGACACCTCGGCCTTGCCCTCGGCGTCGAGCAGGATGCGGCCGGTCGGCTCGTCGAAGGTGAGCGTGCCCGGCCCGAGGATCGTGCCGTCGAGGTCGGTGCCGCGCAGGTGCTCGTCGGCGGCCCACTTGGCGTCGGCGTAGGGGAAGAAGTCGGCGTCCTCGGGGACACCGTGGTCGGCCTTCGAACCGATCCAGGAGACCATGACGTACCGCGTGACGCCCGCGTCCGCCGCGGCATCCATCGTGCGAATGGCGGCGTCTCGGTCGACGGCGTACGTGCGCTCTGCCGAGCCGCCACCGGCTCCGGCCGACCAGACCACGGCGTCATGCCCGCGGATGATGTCGGCGAGCTCGTCCGTGCCGAGTTGTTCGATGTCGGCGACCAGCGCATGCGCGCCGCCTTGCTCGACCTCTGCGACATGATCGGGATTGCGGATGACCGCCGTGACCTCGTCGCCCCGGGCGACGAGAATCGGAGCGAGCAGCAGTGCGATGCGGCCGTGGCCGCCGAAGACGATGATGCGCGACATGTCATCCACCCTACGCGCCATCACCGACACCGGATCCGGGGGTTGCGGTCGGACTCCGACCGTGCCATGCGCGGCGTCGTTCGACGTCGTCGCCATCCGAGCACCATCGCGATGCTCAGACGGACCGGCTGCGCGTGGATGCCTCGCGAAGTGCCCTCTGCACGCCCATCGCCGCCGAACGTCCGGCGCGGTTCGCGCCTATCGTGCTCGCGGAGGGCCCATAGCCGACGAGCTGGATGCGATGGTCCCTCACGGCCGTGGTTCCCCGCCCGACCCGATCGAGCTGGATCCCGCCCGACTTGTTTCGCAGGTGCAGCGGGGCGAGGTGTGCGATCGCGGGGCGGAACCCCGTCGCCCAGAGGATCACGTCCACCCGTTCGAAAGCGCCGTCCGCCCAGCGCACCCCGTCCGGTTCGATGCGGGCGAACATCGGTCGGCGAGCCGCGTAGGCGCCCAGTCGCTCGGCCTCGCGCTCCTGATCCCGCAGCATGAGGCCGGTGACACTGACCACGCTCTCGGGTGGAAGTCCACGGGCGACCCGCTGCTCGACGAGCGCGACGGCCGCAGCGCCGGCCTCCGGCGTGAAGTCGTCGGTGCGCCAGACCGCCTCTCGGCGAGTCGCCCAGAGAGTGTCGGTGATCGGCGCGAGGGCACCGAGGAACTGTACCGCCGAGGCGCCGCCGCCGACGACGAGCACGCGCTTGCCGCGGAAGTGCTCGGGCCCCGGGTAGTCGACGGTGTGCAGCTGCTCGCCCAGGAACGTCTCCATGCCGGGATAGTGCGGCAGGAACGGATGCGTCCATGTGCCGGTCGCGTTGATCACGGTGCGCGCGTGCCACTGCCTCTCCCCCGCACGCACGACGAGGAGGCCCTCCTCGTCGTCGACACGGTCGACCCTGACCGGGCGGATGACCGGCAGCCGGTGCTCACGCTCATACGCGGCGAAGTACTCGGGAACGGCCTCGTTCGCCCGCCGACCGTCGCGGGGCGGCGGGGTGGCTCCCGGCAGCTCCGCGACACCATGCACATCGCGCATCGTGAGAGCATCCCAGCGATGCCGCCATGCCCCACCCGGCTCGCTGTCTCCGTCGAGCACGACGTGCGAGATGCCGAGGCGTGTCAGATGGAACGAGGCCGAGAGTCCGGCCTGCCCTGCACCGATGACGATGCTGTCGAGGAGGTTCACACTGGACTGAACGTGAGCGACAGCGCCGTTGTTCCGCACGCCTCAGCCCGCTCGAGTCGCGTCAGAGGGCGATCTGATAGTGCGTGTATCCGGTGTGCGTCGCGACACGGTCGTACAGCGATCGGGCGGTCTCGTTTCCCTCTTGCGTCAGCCAGTACACCTTGGCGCATCCGCGCGCGGCCGCCCACTCGCGCACGTGTGCGATCAGCATCCGTCCTGCGCCCGCGCCCCGTGACTCGGGATCGACGAAGAGGTCCTCCAGATAGCAGTACTCGCCGCGACTCCAGGTCGCCGGATGCGTGAGCCAGTGCACGATTCCCACCGCTCGACCGTCATCATCGCGGGCGATGGCGCCATGCAGCTCCTCATCCACGACGATCCGGGCGAAGGTCTCCGCAGTGACCTCACCATCGATCTCGGCCCCGTAGAACGTGAGGTAACCGGCCCACAGGCCGGACCATTCATCGAAGTCGTTCTCAGTGATGGGGCTGATCGTGGTCATGTCCTCCACACTATTCATCCGCTCATGACGACGCGCCCGGGAGACCAGCCCCGATTGGTGCTGCGCGCGATCCGTGTAGTACTCTGATCAGGTTGCTTCGGGAGTTCACGAAGCGATTCTGGGCCTGTGGCGCAGCTGGTAGCGCACCTGCATGGCATGCAGGGGGTCAGGGGTTCGAGTCCCCTCAGGTCCACAACGAAACCCGCGAGAGATCGCGGGTTTTTTGTTGTCCTCGTGGCTTCTGAGCGCAGGATCCGCACGCGCACGCGACTGCGCAGCCGCGGCGCCCAGCAGCACTAGCTGAGCGTCTGACCGTCGTCAACCCAGCCACGTCGATCCCGCACGCTCCGTAGGGTGGGAGGAGAGCACCGACGAACGTCCGTGCAGGCGACGTCACGGGAGGCGCACGGATGCCGGAGCTGTCGGTCGATGCGGGGCACCTCCGAACCTCGGTGGTCATCCCGGTCAAGGACGACGCCCCGCTGCTCGCCCGCTGCCTCGACGCGCTCGCGGCGCAGACCGTTCCGCCCGATGAGGTGATCGTCGTCGACAACGGCTCGACCGACGACTCGGCGGCCATGGCGCTCGCCGCCGGCGCCCGTGTCATCCCGTGCCCCGTCCCGGGCATTCCTGCCGCAGCGGCGGCCGGATACGACGCCGCGCGAGGAGCGCTCGTACTGCGCCTCGACGCCGATTGCGTGCCGGCACCGACCTGGGTCGCGGAGGTGCGCGAAGCCTTCTCGAGCGCCGAGCAGGTCGCGGCGTTCACGGGACGCGCGCACTTCACCGACGGCCCGCGCGCTCTCCGCGCACCGCTCTCGCTGCTCTATCTCGGCGCGTACGCGGCGATGACCGGCGTGGCGCTCGGTCATCTGCCGCTCTTCGGGTCGAACCTCGCCTTCCGCCGTTCAGCCTGGGAACAGGTCAAGGGCGACGTGCACCGCGAAGACGCCGAGGTCCACGACGACCTCGACCTCGCGTTCCACCTCGGTGACGCGTTCACGATCGCTCGACTGCCCGGTTCATCGATGGGCATGTCGATGCGACCGCTGACTCAGGGCGCGTTCGGCCGCCGCGTGCGTCGAGGGTTCCGGAGCGTGATGATGCACTGGCCAGAGGACTTCCCGCCCCGCCGCTGGCGTCGTCTCGTCGCACGCCGTCGTCTCGCCGCGCGACATCGCCGTGCGACGCCCGTTCGCGCATCGGCAGGGATCGCAGCATGACGGCATCCGACCCAGAGAGCCCCGCGAGGAGCGGCGAGACGCCCATGGGAGCGATCGACCCCGACGATCTGCACGTGATGACCTTCAATCTCCGTCGTCCGACAGACAGCGCCCTGCAGCGGCGAGCGGATCGGTGGAGCACCAGGGCTCCGGCGGTCTCGGCACTGCTGCGCACCAGCCGTCCCGCCGTGCTCGCGCTCCAGGAGGCGCTGCCGCACGCCATGCCGACCGTCCGCGATGCCCTGGGCGACGCCTACCGCAGCCTGGGGCGCGGTCGCGGACCCGAAGGGCGCGGCGAGGGCACTCCGCTGCTGTACGACAGCACCCGACTGATCGTGCGGACGTGGAGGCAGGAAGCACTGTCCGACGAGCCTGACCGCGCGGGGTCCCGAGATCGGGGAACCCCGTTCCCGAGGATCCTCGTGTGGGCCGACTTCGAGGACCGACGCACGGGATCGGTGTTCCTCGTGGTCAACGCACACCTCGATCCGCTGTCCGCTCGCTCCCGCGACCGGTCGGTGTCCCGCACGCACGCTCTGCTCCGGGACCGGACGCTGCCGACGATCGTGCTCGGGGACTTCAACGCCAGTCCCCGTTCGAAGACCCTGCGACGGATGCTCGACGGTGGGCCCTTGGTCGATGCCTGGACGGCCGCGCGCACGCGGCACACTCCGGAGTGGGGCACCCACGCCAACTACCGGCGGCCGCGGACCGGCGCGAGACGGATCGACGGGATCCTCACCACGCCTGACATCGACGTCCGATCGGTGGCCATCGACGCGCGGCGCTTCGACGGAATCTCCCCGTCCGACCACCTGGCGGTGCACGGCATCCTGCGCATCGGAGGAACCACGTGAAAGACGACTTCCTGCGACCGCCGGCGACGCTGGGCGACTGGCTCGCCGATGGGCTGCGCCTGATCGGCGTGCTCGGGCTGATCGCCGCCGCGATCTGGCTGAAACCCACGGATGTCGGGATCGCCGCGCTCGCGCTGCCCGCGCTCATGCTCCCCCGGATGCTGGGCCTCGCAGCCTGGTTCGACGTCACCGCCTGTGCGACAGTGCTCGTCGCAGCGTGGAGCAACGTCTTCGACCTCTACCGCACCGTCACCGGCTGGGATCTCGTGCTGCACTTCCTCTGCACCGGAGTGCTGGCGGTCATCGCCGCCGTCATCCTCACCCGCACGGGCATCGTCCCCCTCGCCGCGGCAGTCGACGGGAGCGGGCCCTCGCTGCGGCGACGCACACCGGTCGTCCTCGTACCGCTGGTCGCGCTCGCGATCAGCGCGGTCTGGGAGATGATCGAGTGGCTCGGCTGGAGGTATCTCAGCGACGACATCTTCGTCACATACCAGGACACGATCGGTGACATGGTGCTGGGCGGGCTCGGTGGTATCGCGGCCGGCATCCTCCTCGCTCTCGTCCCGGTGGGCCGGCGATAGAGAGCTGCATCGCCGCCGGTTCGCCTGACCTGGAAAGCCGGGGCGCCGCGTACAGCAGCACGCGGCGCCAGCGCCAGGGACTTGCTATCGGAGTCGGGCCTGGATAGAAAGACGGGGCGATCGTTCGTCATTCCGGCGTCGGCGCGTACAGCAGGAGGCGCACGTGATGGGACTGTTCCGACGACCGGAGCCGACGACAGCAGACTCGACGACCCCGGGCGCGAGCAGCCTCTGGGCCCGAGGGTGGGGACTCGCCGCCACACGCAGCCTGCAGACCCTCTCCGTCCTCGCCCTCGTGGCGGTGGGCGTCCTGGTGATCACGCAGCTGTCACTCGTGTTCATCCCGGTGACGATCGCGCTGATCCTTGCGTCCGCCATCCATCCGCTCGTGGCGTTCATGCGCCGACGCGGAGTGCCGTCGATCCTCGCGACCTGGATCGCGCTGATCGGGATCCTCGCCATCCTGGGCGGGGTCGTCTGGGTGATCGTGCTCACCGTGCGCTCGCAGTGGGACGACCTGGTCGAGTCCGCGACCGACGGCATCGCTCAGGTGACCGCCTGGCTCGACACACTGCCCTTCGACATCGCGGCGATCGACCTCGACGACCTGTGGGCCAGCGCCGGCGATTTCCTCACCAGCGCGTCGTTCGGTCGCGGTGCTCTCGCCGGCGTCTCGGCGACGGCGAGCTTCTTCACCGGACTCGCTCTGATGATCGTCGTGCTCTTCTTCTTCCTCAAGGACGGTCCTCGCATCTGGGAGTTCCTCCTGCGCCCGTTCACAGGGGCGAGCTACGAGCGCGCTCGGCGCATCGGCGACAAGACGGTCGACGTCTTCGGCGGGTACATCCGCGGAACATCGATCGTGGCCGCTGCGGACGCCGTCGGTATCGGCGTGGGTCTGGCGATCCTCCAGATCCCGCTCGCTCTCCCCCTCGCGGTCATCGTCTTCCTGACGGCGTTCATTCCGCTCGTCGGCGCGACGGCGGCCGGCATCCTCGCCGCTCTCGTCGCACTCGTGACCCACGGACCCCTCGCCGCTCTGATCGTCGTCGGAATCGTCGTGCTCGTCAACCAGCTCGAGGGCAACTTCCTGCAGCCGGTCGTCATGGCGCGGTCCCTCAAGCTGCACGCGCTCGTGATCCTGCTCGCCCTGACCACGGGCACCATCCTCGGTGGGATCGTCGGCGCTGTGCTGTCGGTGCCGATCGCCGCGGTGGCGTGGGGCATCATCACCGTCTGGGACGGTCCGCACACGGCTGCGCGCCCCTTCCGCAAGAAGCGAGAAGAGACCGTGTGAGTCGAGCGGTCGCCCTTCCGGGGGCGACCGCTCGATACTCCTCTCGCTCTCTCCGGTCAAGCATCTGCCGCCCGAGACCGAAGCTACCTATCGTGGGCGACACCGAAACGAGAGGAGACGACGATGTCCACACCCATTCCCCCGCTGGTGCCGCTGCCCGACGACGGTGATCCGCACGACAGCATTCCCCGTCAGGAGGTCGACGGAGAACGAGTTCTCGACGCCGACGCCGACCCCGACCAGATCGACAGCGCCGCTGCCGATCGCATCGCCGCCGAGAACGGCGACGCCGATCAGGACGACGCGTGAACGACCGCACGTGAACGACGACGCGGCAGGCTCCGAGGGAGCCTGCCGCGATTCGTCATGTCGCCAATAACGGCGGCAGATGCGGGATGACGATCGGCCGCGTGGCGCGGCTCGGATCCTGCACGCGAGCGACCTCGGACAACACCTCGTACGCGTTCGCGTAGCGGACTGCGAGAGGCAGATCGCGTAGCCACACCACCTCGACCTCGGTCTCGGCATACTCATAGACGCACGCGACGACGTGGCGAGGATCATCCGCCGCGTAGCGCAGGTCGTTGATGACCCACTCCGACGGCGTGATGCGTGTGAGCACGTATCTGGGCTCTGGATCTCCGGACATTCGTTGACCTCCACTGCTCTTTCCCCCACTCTGATCATGGGTGAGAGCAGGGGATGCCGATAGGGCCTTGACAGGTCGCGGCACTCAGGCAGTGCCGCAGTCGTCAGCCCCGTGGCCGGATAGTGAGGTCTGTGAGTGCCGCGTCATCCGGCAGATCGAGCGCGGTCAGGATCGTCGTCGCCACGGAGTCCGCCGTGATGAACCGGGACGCGTCGTAGTCGCGGCCCTCCTGCTGGTGGACGCGCTCCTGCATCGGGGTCGCTGTTCGACCCGGATAGATCGATGTGACCCGCACTCCGTGCTCCGCCTCTTCGGCGCGCAGAGAGTCGGCCAGCGCCTTCAGACCGTGCTTCGACGCCGCGTAGGCCGACCAGTCGGCATGCGCGTGCAGGCCTGCCCCCGAGTTCACGAACACGACCCGACCCTTCTGCATCCGCAGGAGCGGAAGCAGAAGCCGCGTGAGTTCGGCAGGACCGACGAGGTTCACGGCGAGCTGTCTCTCCCAGAGCGTCGCGGGCAGATCAGCCACGGGCCCGAGGTCGACGACACCCGCCGCGTGCACGATCGAGTCGATGCGCTCGGGCAGAGCCTGCTTCGACAGTGCCCAGGAGAGTCGCCCGGGCTGCGCCAGGTCGCCCACGATCGTGGAGGAACCGGGAAAGGTCCCTGCGATCTCTCGCGCCCGACCGGCATCACGCGCGAGGAGGACGATCTGATCACCGCGATCGAGCAGGCGTCGAGCCACAGCCGCACCGATGCCGGAGCCGGCGCCGGTGATCAGATGGACCGGCACGTCAGGAGTGATCCGCAGGGGCGGGGTCAGCGATCTCGAACGGAACGACGGGGCAGTCCTTCCAGAGTCGCTCGAGACCGTAGTAGACCCGCTCCTCCTGGTGGAAGACGTGGACGATGAGGTCGCCGAAGTCGAGCAGCACCCATCGTGCCTCCGCGCGGCCCTCGCGGCGCACGCGCTTGTGACCCGACTCGATGAGCTTGTCCTCGATCTCATCGGCGATCGCGGCGACGTTGCGCTCGCTGTTCCCGGTGACGAGCAGGAAGATGTCGACGAGCGGAAGAGGCTCCGACACGTTCAGCGCGACGAGGTCTTCACCGCCCTTCGAGACGGCTGCGTCGGCTGCGAGCTGCAGCATCTCTACGGCGGTTTCAGGTGACTGCATCAGATTCAGAACACATTTCCGGTGAAGGCCACGATCAGGGCGACGCCCAGCGCGAGCGCGAGACCACCCGCCACGATCGCGAGGATGAGCATGAGTTTGTTGCCCTTTTCGGGGGCCGGAGGGCGGATGACCTCTCCGGCGGGCTTGATGGTGCTGACCGCGGCGCTCGCTGCGATCGGCGTCGGCGAGGATGCGGGCGGAAGCTCACCGTCGATGAGAACGGCGTCCACCTCCTTGCCGTCGGTCGTTCCATGAGCGTGTCCCTGCGAGCCGAGACCCTTGGGAAGCTCGTACGAGCCCGTGACGAGGATCTCACCCGTCGAGGCGACGGGTCCGGAGAGCGAACCGTCGCCGGGCGCGGGGTTGAAGATCAGTGTGTTGCCGCCGCGATGCTGCGACCCGGCGGAGTCGCCCACCGTGAGGAGTTCGTCGAACGACGGGGTGAACGGCTTCGCAGGCTCCGCCTGGTCTTCCAGCACGCCCTGCCCGAAGGTGGAGCTGACCACGGGACGCGCCTCTTCGGCGTCGTCCTCGGTGGCGGGCTCGGCGTCAGAGAGGGCTGCATCGGCCTCGTCCGAAACGGCGTTCTGCTCAGGGACCACGGAGACGTCCGAGGCCTGGTGGGCACGCGCTGCAGCGCTCACGGGAGCGGCGGCGATCTCTTCGTCGATGTCGTCGTCGGAGTCGTCCACGTCATCCGCGGGCACCGAAGGCTCCTCCTGCTCGGCCGCCGATTCGTCGGCGTGAGCATCGGTCGACGAGTCGTCCGCAGGAGACTCGTCGGAATGCGCACCGTCCACATCGTTCGACGAGCTCGGCTCCGCATACGCATCGGTGTCGGACTCTGTGTCCGAGCCGGATCGCGAGCGCTCGAGTTCACGCACCTGGCGACGGGTCAGCCGAGTTGCGGCACCGGCATCGGCATCGGACGGGATGGGCGCGGGCGTCGGATCGACCGGCTCGGCGGCTCGCGGCTCGGGTGATGCCGGGGGCACCGATGCAGCCGCCGCGGCGGCCTCCTCGGGCGTGATCACCGGCGTGGAACCGGTCAGCCGGATCTCACGCAGCTGCTTTCGCGTCAGCGGACCCTGCTCATGCCGATCCGATGTACTCATGCCTTGCTCCGATACAGATGATGCTTCGCGATGTATTGAACGACTCCGTCGGGAACCAGGTACCAGACCGGCTCGTCCTCGCGAACCCGCGCGCGGCACGCCGTCGACGAGATCGACAGGGCCGGCACCTCCAACTGGCTGACGTTGTCGCTCGGGAGGCCGTCTGTGCTCAGGATGTGACCTGGACGTGAGACCGCGACGAAGTGGGCCAGTTCCCACAACTCATCATGGTCCCTCCAACTGAGAATTTGCGCTACGGCGTCCGCTCCCGTGATGAAGAACAGCTCCGCATCGGGCCGAGCCTTCTTGAGATCACGCAGCGTGTCGATCGTGTACGTCGGTCCCTCACGATCGACATCGACGCGGCTCACCGTGAACTGCGGGTTGGATGCGGTGGCGATGACCGTCATCAGGTAGCGGTGCTCGCTCGGCGTGACTTCGGCCTTCTGCCATGGCCGCCCGGTCGGCACGAACACGACCTCGTCGAGATCGAAGGAGTGCGCGACCTCGCTGGCGGCGACCAGGTGCCCGTGGTGGATGGGGTCGAAGGTGCCGCCCATCACTCCGATGCGCGCCGGACGCGAGGTCGTGTCGTTCATAGGGGCCTAGTGGCCGTGCCCTGCCTCGTGACCGTCCTTGCCGTGCTGCGCGGCCCATGCCTCGGCCTTCGCGGAGCGGCGGTTGGCGACGTTCTTGTACGACAGCGTGACCAGACCGAGGAACGCGAACAGGATGATGGCGATCACCCCGAAGATCAGCGTCTCTGCCTGGACGTTGCCGTGGTGTTCGGTCTCGGCGGCGACCATCGCGATCTGTGCGACGAGGTTCATCCTGACTCCGTTTCGTGGCTGGTGGGCGGGCGCGCATGACGCCTCAGCGCCACCTAGTCTAGCCCTCAGCCGCGGGTCTGCCCCGCTCCACGCGCCAGCCACTTCGTGCTGGTCAGCTCGGAAAGCCCCATCGGCCCCCGAGCGTGCAGCTTCTGGGTGGAGATGCCGACCTCAGCACCGAATCCGAACTCGCCGCCGTCGGTGAAGCGGGTCGACGTGTTCGCCATCACCACGGCCGAGTCCACCTCTGCGAGGAATCGCTCCACGTTCCGCGCATCCGTCGTGATGATCGACTCCGTGTGCCCCGTGCTGTAGCGGCGGATGTGATCCAGCGCATCGTCGAGCGAATCGACGACCTTCATCGCGATGTCGAGGCTGAGGTACTCGGTGGCCCAATCGTCCTCGGTCGCGGGGATCACGTTCGAGACGAGACCCGCGACGATGTCGTCGCCGTGGATCGCGACGCCTTCGCTCTGCAGTGCGCTCGCGACGAGCGGGATCAGACGCGGTGCGGCCTGGCGCAGCACCAGCACGGTCTCCACCGCGTTGCAGACGCTGGGGCGCTGGACTTTGGCGTTCACGACGATGTCTCGCGCCCACTCGTCGGGCGCACTCTCGTCGAGCACGATGTGGACGTTGCCCGCCCCGGTCTCGATCACGGGGACGGTCGATTCGGTGACGACCGTCTCGATGAGCCCGGCACTGCCGCGAGGCACCAGCACGTCGATGAATCCGCGTCCGTGCATGAGCGCCTTCGCGCCGTCGCGGCCGAAGTCATCCACGGTCTGAACGGCCTCCGCTGTGACGCCCGCGCCCTCGAGTGCATTCCGCATCACCTCGACCAGTACGGTGTTCGACTCCTTCGCCGCGCTGCCCCCGCGAAGGACGACGGCGTTGCCGGATCGCAGAGCGAGAGCGGCGATGTCGACCGTGACATTGGGGCGTGCCTCGTAGATCGCGCCGACCACGCCGAACGGCACACGGACCTGTTCGAGCGCCACGCCGTTGGGCATGCGATGGCCGCCTACGACCCGCCCCACGGGATCGGCCAGTGTCGCGACCTGACGGACGGCCGAGGCGAGGGCGGCGACACGCTTCTCGTCGAGCCGCAGACGGTCGATCAGCGACTCGCCGATCCCTTCGGCCCGCCCTCGATCGATGTCGAGTCCATTGGCCTGGATGATCGACTCGGCGTTCTGCTCCAGAGCCACGGCGATGGCCTCGAGTGCGCGTTCCTTGTCGTCGCTCGTGAGCGCGGCGATGGCGCGGGACGCCTCTTTCGCGCGCTCCAGGCGCACCTGCGGAGTCTGGTCGGTCATCCGCCCAGTCTAGGAGAGGGCCGGCTCGAACCAGGTCCCTATTTCAGCCCCGTCGAGGGCCTTGCCGACGAGATCGGCGCTCGTCACGAGCACGCCGATTCCGGATGCTGCGGCGAGGCGGGCGGCGGAGACCTTGGTGGCCGCTCCCCCGGTGCCGACGCTGTTCACGACCGTGGAGCCGAACTCCAGGCCCGAGAGGTCGGCGTCCGGAGCCACGACATCGATCGGCTCGGCCGTGGGGTCCGACGGCGGCTTCGTGTAGAGCGACTCGATGTCGCTCAGGAGCACCAGCGCGTCGGCCTGTGTGAGCTGTGCCACCAGAGCGCCGAGCCTGTCGTTGTCACCGAACCGGATCTCCTGCGTGGCGACCGTGTCGTTCTCGTTCACGATCGGCAGCACGCGCAGACCCAGCAGACGCTCCATGGCGCGACGGGCGTTGCTGCGGGAGGTGGGATTCTCGAGATCCCCCGTCGTCAGCAGCACCTGGCCGGCCACGATGTCGAACGGGCGCAGAGCCTCCTGATAGCGATAGACCAGGATGTTCTGCCCCACGGCAGCGGCGGCCTGCTGCGTCGCGAGATCCGTCGGTCGGGCGTCGAGGCGGAGGAAGGGGATGCCGCTGGCGATCGCACCCGACGAGACGAGGATGACCTCTGCGCCGCGCGCATGCGCAGCCGCGAGAGCCTCCACGAGAACCGGGATGCGCCACGACGCCTCGCCGCTGATCGACGACGAGCCGACCTTCACGACGATGCGCGACGCGGTCGCGAGGTCCGCGCGCGTGCGAGCCGTCACGCCTCGCCCTCGTCGCGGGTGGCGAGACGACGCGTCTCGGCCTCGGCACGTGCCTCGGCCTTGGCATCCATGCGCTCGTAGTACTGCTCGCGACGCTCGGACGTCGTGCGACGCGAGTTCGGCGCGAGCCGCGGGTCGGTGCCTCGCGGAGCGGTCATCAGCTCGGCGGCGGAGGTCATGGTCGGCTCCCAGTCGAAGACGATGCTGTCGCCCTCGCCGATGACGACGGTGGATCCCTGTACCGCACCGAGGCGGAACAGCTCATCCTCGACACCGAGCTTCTCGAGACGGTCCGCGAGATAGCCGACGGCCTCTTCGTTCTGGAAATCGGTCTGCTGCACCCAGCGGACGGGCTTCTCGCCGAGGATCCGGTACAGGTCGCCGTAGGAGCCGCCCTCGACACGGATCGTGAACTCCTTCTTCGATCCCCGAGGTCGGATGACGACGCGCTCGCGCACGGGCTCTGCAGCCGCCAGCTCCGCGCGGTACTTGTCGACGATCTCACCGAGCGCGAAAGTGAGCGGCCGGAGTCCCTCGTGCGAGATGGTCGAGATGTCGAAGACCCGGAAGCCGCGCGCCTCGAGGTCGGGGCGCACGAGGTCTGCGAGATCGCGGGCCTCTGGCACATCGACCTTGTTCAGCGCGATGAGCTGAGGGCGCTCGAGCAGAGGGGCCTGCCCCTCGGGAACCTCGTACGCGGCGAGCTCGGCGAGGATCACGTCGAGGTCGGAGATCGGGTCGCGCCCGGGCTCGAGGGTCGCGCAGTCGAGCACGTGCAGCAGTGCGGAACAGCGCTCGACGTGGCGCAGGAACTCGAGTCCGAGGCCACGGCCCTCGCTGGCGCCTTCGATCAGACCGGGGACGTCGGCGACGGTGAAGCGGAAGTCACCCTGCTGCACGACACCCAGGTTGGGGTGCAGCGTGGTGAACGGGTAGTCGGCGATCTTCGGCCGGGCCGCCGAGATCGCGCCGATGAGGCTCGACTTGCCGGCGGACGGATAGCCCACCAGAGCGACGTCGGCGACGGTCTTGAGTTCGAGGACGACGTCGCCCTCGTAGCCGGGGGTGCCGAGCAGCGCGAATCCGGGCGCCTTGCGCTTGGGCGTGGCGAGGGCGGCGTTGCCGAGGCCGCCGTGGCCGCCCTTCGCGACGACGAATCGCTCTCCGGGCTCGATCATGTCGATCAGCACTTCACCGGCGGTGTTCTTCACCACGGTTCCGACGGGCACCGGGAGTTCGAGGTCCTCGCCCATGAAGCCGGCGCGGTGGTCACCCATTCCAGGGCCCCCGTTGCCGGAGCTGCGGTGCGGCGAGTGGTGGTACGAGAGAAGCGTGCCCGTCTGCGTGTCAGCCACGAGGACGACGTCGCCACCGTCACCACCGTTGCCGCCGTCGGGTCCGCCGAGCGGCTTGAACTTCTCGCGGTGCACCGAGACACAGCCGTTGCCGCCCTTACCCGCGCGCAGGTGCAGCGTCACGGTGTCGACGAAGCTGACCATGTCTCTCTCCTCGATAGTGAACCGCGCGTGACGCGGCGGCTCGGCCTGATACAGCAATTCGGGACGGGCCGAAGCCCGCCCCGAATCGGATGTCTACTGTCGTGCTGTGATCACTCAGCAGCGGCGACGATGTTGACGACCTTGCGGCCGCCCTTCGCGCCGAACTGGACCGCGCCGGCGGCCAGAGCGAAAAGCGTGTCGTCGCCTCCGCGGCCGACGTTCACGCCGGGGTGGAAGTGCGTGCCGCGCTGGCGGACGATGATCTCGCCGGCGAGAACCTGCTGTCCGCCGAAGCGCTTGACGCCAAGTCGCTGAGCGTTGGAGTCACGACCGTTACGGGTGGAGCTTGCGCCCTTTTTATGTGCCATGTCCTGGTCTCCTCGGTCTTTACTTGATGCCGGTGATCTTGACGCGCGTGAGCTCCTGGCGGTGGCCCTGACGCTTCTTGTAGCCGGTCTTGTTCTTGTACTTCTGGATGATGATCTTCGGGCCGCGCAGGTTGCCGATGACCTCTGCCGTGACCTTGACCTTCGCCAGCGAATCAGCGTCGGTGGTCACCGTGGCGCCGTCGACGAGCAGCACTGCGGCCAGCTCGATCTTCTCGCCCTGGGCAGCCTTGACACGGTCGAGCTGAACGATCGTGCCGACCTCGACCTTCTCCTGCCGCCCACCGGCGCGCACTACTGCGTAAACCACTTCATACCTGTTTCGTTGGGGAGCTCGCAGCTCCGAGATCTCACGGGAAGACTGTTGCTTGCATGCATCGCGGGGGCGACGGGCACGAACGCAAGACTCTCCGCTTCGACCGTCCAGGACGACGCGGCATACGCACCAAGGGACTACTTTACCGGATGCAGGACACTCTGGCAAAACGTACCGGCCGGTGTGTCCGGCCGTAGGCTGACGTGATGACCGTTCTCGTGGATGACGCCCGCTGGCCCGCGCACGGGCGACTCTGGGCTCATCTCGTGAGCGACGACAACCTGGACGAGCTGCATGCCTTCGCGAGGTCGCACGATGTGCCTGCGCGCGCCTTCGACCTCGACCATTACGACGTCCCCGAAGAGCTCATCCCCCGGCTCATCGCCGCCGGCGCGGAACACGTCGACGGCAAGGAGCTGGTCCGGCGGCTCATCGCATCAGGACTGCGAATCCCCGCCCGCGACCGGCGCTGACGGCTCGGAGTTGACGGAGACCGGAGTACCCGTCAGAGCCGCCGTGGAGACGCGGCGACGGCCACGCCCCTGACCCGGCGCCTTCGGCTCCGGGAGAGCGTCGAGAACCGAGTCGAGAAGTGCCTCTGCAGGCGACTTCGGAGAGTTCCGATCGGAGCCGCGCTTCTTGCGGGGCTTCTTCGGGCGCTCCTGAGCGATCGGCGCCTCGACGGGCTGCTCCGGCTCGACGGCGTCGGACGCCGCATCGTCCGCGCTCGGTGCGCGCGTCGACGCAGCGATCTGGGCGAGCGCTGACTTGGCTCCCTCGGGGATGCTGTGGGTCGTCACGGATGCAGGAGCCTGGTTCTGGCTCTGGTTGTTCCCGCCCCGCTGGCGACGGTTCGACGACGAGTTGCCGTTGCCGTTGCCGTTCCCGTTGTTGCTGGCACGGTGCTTCATGACGGGGTCGTGGTGCACGATCACCCCACGTCCGGCGCACACGTCGCACGCCTCGCTGAACGTCTCGAGGAGTCCGAGGCCGAGCTTCTTGCGGGTCATCTGCACGAGGCCGAGCGAGGTGACCTCGGCGACCTGGTGCTTCGTGCGGTCGCGGCTGAGGCACTCGATGAGGCGACGCAGCACGAGATCGCGATTGGACTCGAGCACCATGTCGATGAAGTCGACGACGATGATGCCGCCGATGTCGCGCAGACGCAGCTGGCGGACGATCTCCTCAGCAGCCTCGAGGTTGTTCTTGGTGACGGTCTCCTCGAGGTTTCCGCCGGAGCCGACGAACTTGCCGGTGTTGACGTCGACGACCGTCATGGCCTCGGTGCGGTCGATCACGAGCGAACCGCCCGATGGCAGCCAGACCTTGCGGTCGAGCGCCTTCTCGATCTGCTCGGTGATGCGGAACGCGTCGAAGGGGTCGGCCTCGTCCTCGTAGGACTCGACGCGCTCGAGAAGATCGGGGGCGACGCTCTCGAGGTACGCGCGGATGGTCCGCTGCGATTCCTCACCCTGGATGAGCATCTTCGTGAAGTCCTCGTTGAAGACATCGCGGACGATCTTCACCAGAAGGTCGGGCTCTGCATGCAGGAGCGCGGGCGCCTGCTGGTTCTCGACCTGGGTGCGGATGTGCTCCCACTGGGTCGTGAGACGCTGCACGTCGCGCGTGAGCTGGTCTTCCGTGGCGCCCTCCGCCGCGGTGCGGACGATCACGCCGGACGACTCCGGGAGGACCTCCTTGAGGATCCGCTTGAGGCGCGCGCGCTCGTTGTCGGGCAGCTTGCGGCTGATGCCGTTCATCGATCCGCCGGGCACGTACACGAGGTAGCGACCCGGGAGCGAGATCTGGCTGGTCAGACGAGCGCCCTTGTGGCCCACCGGGTCCTTCGTCACCTGCACGAGAACACGGTCGCCTGCCTTGAGCGCAAGCTCGATGCGACGCGGCTGGTTGCCGGTCTCGACACCGTCCCAGTCGACCTCACCCGAGTACAGCACGGCGTTGCGTCCGCGACCGATGTCGACGAACGCGGCTTCCATGCTCGGCAGCACGTTCTGCACGCGACCGAGGTAGACGTTGCCGATCAGCGATGCATCCTGGTTGCGGGCGACGTAGTGCTCCACGAGCACGCCGTCTTCCAGGACGCCAATCTGGGTGCGGCCGTTCTTCGAGCGCACGACCATCTTGCGGTCGACGGATTCGCGGCGGGCGAGGAACTCGGCCTCCGTCACGACCGGACGGCGACGCCCTGCATCGCGACCGTCACGCCGACGCTGCTTCTTGGCCTCGAGTCTCGTCGATCCTTTGATCGCCTTCGGCTCGGTGATGTACTCGACGACGCGCTGACGCGGCTGGCGAGGTTCATCGCGCTGCTCGCGGTGCTCTCCCTCGTCGGATCCTCCGCGGCGGCGGCGGCCACGACGGCCGGACACCGGCTCGTCCTGCTGCTCGCGCTCGGCGATGCGATCGAACACGCGTTCGCGTCCGGGACGTGCCGGAAGCGGAACGATCTCGGGCGCGTAGAAGTGCAGCTGGGTCGAGACCTGGGACACGAACACCTCAGGCAGCAGGCCGAGCGACACCGCGGTCAGCGGCTCCGGAGCGGACGGCATCTCGGTCTTCAGTTCCTCGACAGCGGGAGCCTCCTCCGCAGCGGGAGCTTCCTCGGCAGCGGGAGCCTCCTCAACTGCAGGAGCCTCCTCAACTGCAGGAGCCTCCTCAACTGCAGGAGCCTCCTCAACTGCAGGAGCCTCCTCAACTGCAGGAGCCTCCTCAACTGCAGGAGCCTCCTCAACAGCAGGAGCCTCCTCAACAGCAGGAGCCTCCTCAACAGCAGGAGCCTCCTCAACAGCAGGAGCCTCCTCAACAGCAGGAGCCTCCTCGGCAGCAGGAGCCTCCTCAACAGCGGGAGCCTCCTCGACAGCAGGAGCCTCCTCAACAGCGGGAGCCTCCTCAACAGCAGGAGCCTCCTCAACTGCAGGAGCCTCCTCAACTGCAGGACCCTCCTCGGCAGCAGGAGCCTCCTCAACAGCGGGAGCCTCCTCGACAGCAGGAGCCTCCTGAGCAGGCGAATCCTCGACGGTGCCGGGCTCCTGCGGAGCGTCGGTCGTCACCTCTGCGGGCGCGTCAGCATCCGCAGGGAAGTCGAGGGTAGGGGCGTCGTAGTCATTGTTCTCATCGGCCATCTCTGGCTTACTCCTCGCGCGGTGCACCTGGTGCCCCGCGAATTCTCATGCGGCATCCGTGGATGCCGCGAACTCACTCGGTGTGCGACCGGCTCATGGCTCTGGTCGCGAGGGGCATACGGCCCCGAAGTCTGCGTCGATGCCGGCCTCGACAGGGTCGAGCGGTGCATCACAGGCCATTATCGCACCAACTGGCCCGGTTCATGGCATCATCCCCGCCTCCGCTTCATTTTCGCCGGTGCGCTCTCGCCCGATCCATAGCGATCGCTGGGATAATCCACATATGAGCGAGCAGCGCACCCGCCCCGTCGTCTACGCCGTCTGGCTGATCATCGCCAGCGTGCTCGGGTGGTTCGCCGCCTTCCAGCTGACGATCGACAAGTTCATCCAGCTCGAGAACCCCGACGCCGATCTGAGCTGCAATGTCAGCGTGATGATCCAGTGCGGAAAGAACCTCGGCTCCTGGCAGGGCGAGATCTTCGGCTTCCCCAACCCGCTGATCGGGCTCACACTTTGGACGGCGCCGCTCGTCATCGGCGTCGCGATCCTGGCCGGTGCGCGATTCCCGCGCTGGTTCTGGGGTCTGTTCGGCGTCGGCGTCACGTTCGCCTTCGGCCTCGTGTGCTGGCTCATCTGGCAGAGCCTGTACGCCCCGAACCTCGGCGTGCTGTGCCCCTGGTGCATGCTCACGTGGGCGGTGACCATCCCGACTTTCTTCGCCACGCTGGTGCATCTCGCGCGGAACGGGACATTCTCGCGCAACCCCAAGGTCATGGACGCGGGCGCGAAGCTGATGCCCTGGGTGCCGCTCGCGACGATCCTCGCCTATGCGCTCGTGATCCTGCTCGCGCAGCTGCGCGGGCTCGACCTGCTCGGCGAGGTCGTCGGGATGATCTTCTGATCGCACCGTCGATCGACGACGAAGCCCGCCCCACGAACCAGTGGGGCGGGCTTCGTCGTCTGCGCGGTGCGCGGCGTTCTTCAGGTCAGTCGAACCAGATCGCCAGTTCACGCTCGGCCGACTCGACGCTGTCGGAGCCGTGCACGAGGTTCTGCTGCACCTTGAGACCCCAGTCACGGCCGAAGTCGCCGCGGATCGTGCCGGGCGCGGCGGTGGTCGGATCGGTCGTACCGGCGAGCGAGCGGAAGCCTTCGATCACCCGGTTGCCGGCAAGTCGGATCGCGACCGAGGGGCCGGAGAGCATGAACTCGAGGAGCGGCTCGTAGAAGGGCTTGCCCTCGTGCTCGGCGTAGTGGGCGGCGAGCAGGTCACGGTCGGGCTCGACCAGGCGGATGTCGACGAGCGCATAGCCCTTCGACTCGATGCGCGCCAGGATCGCTCCGGTGAGGCCGCGGGCGACTCCATCGGGCTTGACGAGGACGAGGGTTTCTTCAGTGGCCATGTCATTCACTCTCTGTCTGAGTCTCGGTGGCGGGCGCGGCGGGACGTCGTGCGTCCAATCGGGCCCCCATGATCGTCGCATACCCCCACATGCCGCCGAAAATCACGACGACCAGCAGGATCGCGGGAACGAGGATCGCGGAGAGGGCGATGATCGCCTGGAGCACCCAGCCCGCAGTGATCGCCCAGGGCTTCGTGATCATGCCCGCGACCGCGATGCATGCGAGACCGACGATGCCACCGCCGACGATCCCCCACCACGGCGGGACTCCGGCAGGCAGCGCTTTCAGTCCGAAGACCGTCAGACCGGCGAGGAACACGACGATCGACTCGAAGCCGAGCACGATCGGGGCGAGTTTCTGCACCAGCGTGCGCGGAGGACGCTGTGGTCGAGGCGCCCGAGTGGGTGCGGATCCGTCCCTCACGCGCGCCACCCGGACTTCCAGTCCTCGTCTTCCGAGAGCGCGATCGCTTCACCGGCCAGCACGACCGAACCGGCGATCACGACCGCCCGACGGTCTGTCGAGGCAGCCCATTCGCGTGCCGCATCCGCGGCATCCGCGAGCGTGGGGTGCACGGTCGCGCGGTGGCCGGCTGCCTCGACGAGGTCGGCGATGGCATCCGCATCGCTCGCGCGATCCGAATCCGGCGCGGTCGCGAACACGTGCGCAGCAGCCGGAGCGAGCTTCGCGACGATGCCTGCGGCATCCTTGTCGGCGAGGATGCCGAGCACGACCCCCCATTCGTCGAAGTCGAAGCTGTCGTCCATCGCCTGCGCGAGCGCCGCTGCACCGTGCGGATTGTGTGCCGCGTCGACGATTACCGTGGGCGAGATGCCGAGCAGTTGAAGTCTTCCCGGAGAGGTCGCGCCCTGCAGACCCTCGGAGATGATGTCATCGGCGATCCGCCGCTCCGCCCCGCCGATGAGCGACTCGACGGCCGCGACCGCGAGGGCCGCATTGTGCCCCTGGTGTGCGCCGTACTGCGGCAGGTACTCCTCGAGGTACTCGCCCGCGAGTCCGCGAATGGAGATGAGCTGGCCGCCCACCGCGAGCTTCTGATCGGTCAGACCGAACTCGTCGCCCTCGAAGACGATCGTCGCACTCTTCTCCGCGGTGACGCGGCGAAGCACCTCCGCCGCCTCGGCAGGCTGCTGCGCCGAGACTACGGCCGCACCCTGCTTGATGATCCCCGCTTTGACCGTCGCGATCTCGGTGATCGTGTTCCCCAGGCGGTCCGCGTGATCGATGTCGATGGGCGCGAAGACCGCGACGTCGCCGTCAGCCGTGTTCGTCGAGTCCCACTCGCCCCCCATCCCGACCTCGAGCACGAGCACGTCGACGGGCGCGTCGGCCACCGCGACGAAGGCGAGCACCGTGAGCAGCTCGAAGAACGTGAGCGGCTCCTCTCCCGCGGCCTCGAGCTCGCCGTCGACGATCTCGACGAAGGGCTCGATCTCGTCCCAGGCGTCAGCGACCGCGGCGTCCTCGATCGGCTCACCGTCGATCATGATGCGCTCGGTGAAGCGCTCGAGGTGCGGGCTGGTGAAGAGCCCCGTGCGCAGTCCGTGAGCCCGGAGCAGGCTCTCGATCATGCGCGCCGTCGACGTCTTGCCGTTGGTACCGGTGATGTGCACGACGCGATAGGTGCGCTGCGGATCGTCGAGGAATGCGAGGAGGCGCGCGGTGCGCTCCTTGCGGGGCTGCACCCAGCGCTCACCGGCGCGGCTCAGGAGGGTCTCATAGACGGCATCCGCCCTGTCCCGTGCGCTCATCAGGCCGCTCCCCCCTTCGTTGCTTCCCGCACCACGGCGGTGGCGTCGATCGTGACGATGACCGGTCCCTTCGCCGATCCGAGCGCGCGGGCTCCGGAGCGGAACACGCCGTCGCCCGGGCTCGCGACATCGTCGACGACCGCGTCCAGTCCGTCCGTCGGCTGCGCGGCGAAGGCGATCGCCAGGGTCTCACGAGAGATGAGCTCCGCGTGGGCCGTCAGCGCCGCAGCGTCCTCCGGGGTCGCGTTGAGGGCCAGCACGATGCGATCGCTGACGTCGAGACCGGCGTTCTTGCGCGCCTCCTGCACGACTCGGATCGCGTCACGGGCGAGTCCTTCAGCCTCGAGTTCGGGCGTCGTCTGCGTGTCGAGCAGCACGAATCCACCCGTCGGCACCAGGGCGAGCGCCTCGCCCTCCGGCCGTCCGGTCGTCTCGAACGCGAGCTCGTACTCGGCAGGCTCGAGCGCGATCCCGCCGGCGGTCACGACCCCGTCGGACTCCGACCAGTCGCCCGCCTTCGCGGCCTTGATCACCGTCTGCACGTTCTTGCCGAGTCGCGGACCGGCAGCGCGGGCGTTGACGCTCAGGCGGTGACTGATACCGTACTCCCCTGCCGTCGTCTCCGACTGCTGCACGAGCTCCACGGACTTGACGTTGAGCTCCTCGCGCAGGATGTCCTCGAACTGGCCCAGCGTCGCCGCCAGCGGCGACACGACCGTGAGACGCGCGAGCGGCAGACGCACGCGCAGCTTCTCCTTCTTACGCAGGGCGTTGCCGACGCTCGAGAGCTCGCGCACGGCATCCATCGCATCGCGGATCTCGTCCGCCGCGGGGAATGCCGAGGCATCAGGCCAGTCCTGCAGGTGCACGCTGCGTCCACCCGTGAGCCCCTGCCACACGCGCTCGCTGATGAGCGGCACGAGCGGAGCAGCGACGCGAGTCAGCGTCTCGAGCACGGTGTAGAGCGTGTCGAACGCGTCGGTGCTGGATCCTTCCCAGAACCGATCGCGCGAGCGGCGGATGTACCAGTTGGTGAGCACCTCGGCGAAGTCGCGCAGCCGCGCGGAGGCCGTGGTGGAGTCGAGTCCCTCGAGGTCGGCGCGCACCTCGCGCACGAGGTCGCCGAGACGGGCCAGGATGTAGCGGTCGAGAACGTCGGTCGAGTCCGTGCGCCAGGTCGCCTCGTATCCGCCGGGCTTCGCCGCGTTCGCATACGTGGCGAAGAAGTACCACGAGTTCCACAGCGGAAGCAGGAATTCGCGCACGCCCGAGCGGATGCCCTCCTCGGTCACCGCGAGGTTGCCTCCGCGGAGCACGGAGCTCGACATGAGGAACCAGCGCATCGCGTCGGAACCGTCCCGGTCGAGCACCTCGGAGACGTCCGGGTAGTTGCGCAGCGACTTCGACATCTTGTAGCCGTCGTTGCCGAGGACGATGCCGTGGCAGCTCACACCGGTGAACGCCGGGCGGTCGAACAGTGCGGTCGACAGCACGTGCATGACGTAGAACCATCCGCGGGTCTGCCCGATGTACTCGACGATGAAGTCGGCGGGCGCGTGCGTGTCGAACCACTCCTGGTTCTCGAACGGGTAGTGCACCTGCGCGTACGGCATCGACCCTGAGTCGAACCACACGTCGAAGACGTCTTCGATGCGGCGCATGGTGCTCGTGCCGGTCGGGTCGTCGGGGTTCGGACGGGTGAGGTCGTCGATGTACGGACGGTGCAGGTCGATCTCGCCCTCGGGGTTGCGCGGCAGCGTGCCGAAGTCGCGCTCGAGCTCCTCGAGCGAACCGTACGCGTCGACGCGCGGGTACTCGGGGTCATCGCTCTTCCAGATCGGGATCGGCGAGCCCCAGTAGCGGTTGCGGCTGATCGACCAATCACGTGCGCCCTCGAGCCACTTGCCGAACTGGCCGTGCTTGACGTTGTCGGGCACCCAGGTGATCTGCTCGTTGTTCGCGAGCAGGTCGTCCTTGATGTCGGTGACGCGGATGAACCAGCTCGACACGGCCTTGTAGATCAGGGGGTTCCGGCACCGCCAGCAGTGCGGGTACGAGTGCACGTAGCTCTGCTCGCGCAGCAGGCGGCCCTCGGAGCGCAGCACGCGGATGAGAGGCGTGTTGGCGTCCATCCAGAGCTGGCCGGCGACGTCGGTGACGTTCGGGAGGAACTTTCCACCGTCGTCGAGAGACAGGATCGTCGGGATGCCGGCGGCCCCTGCCACTCGCTGGTCGTCCTCACCATACGCCGGAGCCTGGTGGACGATGCCGGTGCCGTCGCTGACGGTGACGTAGTCGTCGACGAGGATCCGCCAGGCGTTCTCGGTGCCGTAGGTCTCGGTGTCGGCGTAGTAGTCGAAGAGCCGGTCGTACGTGACGTCCTGCAGGTCGGCACCGCGCACGGTGGCGTCGACCGCGGCGAGCGCGTCATCGACGCTCTCGTAGCCGAGGTCCTTGACATAGCCGCCGAGCAGTTCGCGGGCGAGGAGGTAGCGGTGCGCCGACGCCTCGATCGCGGCATCGGTGGTCCCTGCCGCCGCGTGCACATCGGCGGCTCCGTTCGGGCCGGCAGGGAGGACGACGTACTCGATGTCGGGTCCGACGGCGAGCGCGAGGTTGGTCGGCAGGGTCCAGGGCGTGGTCGTCCAGGCGAGCGCGCGCACAGCGGTGAGCCCGAGGGCTTCGGCCTTGGCACCGGTCAGCGGGAACGTGACGGTGACCGACGGGTCCTGACGGTTCTGATAGACGTCGTCGTCCATGCGCAGCTCGTGCGCCGACAGCGGCGTCTCGTCACGCCAGCAGTAGGGCAGCACGCGGTAGCCCTCGTAGGCGAGACCCTTGTCGTACAGGGTCTTGAACGCCCAGAGCACGCTCTCCATGTACCCGAGGTCGAGGGTCTTGTAGCCGCGCTCGAAGTCGACCCAGCGAGCCTGACGCGTGACGTAGTCCTGCCACTCGTGCGTGTACTTGAGAACCGAGTCCTTCGCCTTCGCGTTGAAGACGTCGATGCCCATGGACTCGATCTGGCTCTTCTCGGTGATGCCGAGCTGCTTCATCGCCTCGAGCTCGGCGGGCAGACCGTGCGTGTCCCACCCGAACACCCGGTCGACCTTCTTGCCGATCATGGTCTGGAAGCGCGGGAAGACATCCTTCGCGTAACCGGTCAGCAGGTGCCCGTAGTGCGGCAGGCCGTTGGCGAACGGCGGTCCGTCGTAGAACACCCACTCGTCGTTGCCCTCACGCTGCTCGATCGAGGCGCGGAAGGTCTGGTCGGTCTCCCAGAAGTCGAGCACGTCGCGCTCGATCTCGGGGAACCGAGGGCTCGGGGCGACGCTCTGGGATGCTGAGCTCGTCGAAGCGTCGGCGGCGGGGCCGAAGGAGGAACGCGGGTAGGTCATGTCGTCTCGCAGGAGTCGTGGCGGATGCTGCTGCGAGGACGATCCGTCCGGCTTGTCGTTCCGGGGACCGCGGTACCACCTCGCGTGCCGCGCCTCACGGCGGGACCACTCTCACTGCGGCTGTGACGGGCCTGCCCCGCTCGGTTCTACTTACCCCCGCCTGCACTGAGCCTGCCGAAGTGTTCTTCCGAGAGCTCCCCGGTGATATCGGATCACAGCTCGTACGTCCATTGTACGCGTCAACCGGAAACACCGTAGGCGGTTCGCCCGCGCCGCACCCTCACTCCACGAGGAAGTGCACGGCTGCGGCCGCCATCGCGACCTGATCGTGATCGACGCCGTCGACCTCGTGCATCTCCCACCGGAGAGCCACGTCCTCGCGAGCCGACGCGCGCAGCGCCCGATCGAAGAACTCCCTGCCGCGTTCGAGACGTGTGTCCCCCTGTGCCCGCGCCTCATCGTCCCGCCGCAGGTTCTTGGTCCCGACGTCATCGGTTCCGAGCAGGATGACCAGGTGCCGACCGAAGGCCGCGGAGGCATCGAACTGAGGGGCGTCGCCGCCGAGACCGAAGGGGAATCGTGCCGACTCGTCCGGCATGGTGTACCACCCCGCGTTGGCGGCCACGGCGACATTCACGGGAGCGTGCGGCACGAACTCCACGTATCGATGCACGAACTGCGCACCCGCAGAGTGCCCGAAGATCGAGAATCCTGCCTGCTCGCCACCGATCCTCGCGCGTACGCTCTCGAAGAGCGGCTCGATGTATCCGTACGCCCCGTCGAGCACGCGCGAGTCGTCGTCGTTGTCGCCATCGGTGTCGGCGAGACCGCCGAGGTTGTACCCCTCGGCATCGGGGAAGTCGTCATCGCTGAACCGCGGCGCCACCACCACCACATCGCGGTCCCGCACGAGTTCGGTCCAGGTGTTCCGGTACTCGGCGGCATTGCGCTCGACCCCGTGCATCACGACGATGATCGTCGCCTCCTCGGTCGCACGGGCTCCCGTGACGTAATACACCGGGATCGACTCCCGCCCCTCGATGCGGAGCTCGAACTTGCCGCTGCCGAGCAGCCCGGAAGCCGGCGGCGACGGAGAACAGGCGGCGAGCGCGCCGGACAGCACGAGTGCCATGATGATCAGGATCCCCCACCGTCGGCGCATCAGAAGCGCAGCACCGCGTGATCCGCGCGCCAGGTCACGGAATCGCCGATGATGGCTTTCGCCGTCGCAAGCTCGCCTTCCGGCAGCGGGCGAGCGACGTAGTCGACGATCTTGTTGTCCGTCTCGATCACGCGGAGAGTGATCGAGCCGACCCCGCTCTGGTTCCAGCGCAGGCCGACGATCGCCCCGAGACCCGGTTTGCCGTAGCTCGCGAAGCGCCCCGGAGCTCCGAACACGAAGTTGCCGATCCCGTAGACCACCGGAACACCGCCGACCATCTCGACCGCCTGCAGGGTATGCGATCCACTGCCTATCACGGCGTCATAGCCGGCGTCGGCGAAGACCCCTGCCCAGTAGCGCTGCTGCGCGTTGACGTCTTCGTAGTTGTTCCCCCAGTGCACGAAGGCCACCACCTTGTCGGCGCCGTTGTCCCGCGCCGCGCGCAGCACCTGCTCGACGCGATCCAGACGGAGAGGAACCATACCGGGCGTCGTCTCGGTGCTGCGATGGAGCGCGCCGAAGTCCTCGCCGAACGACACCACGGCCACATTGAGCTGCTCAGAACGCACGAGCAGCGGCATCGACGCCTCGGCTCTGGTCGCACCGGCTCCGAACGCGGCGAGTCCGCCCTCGCCCGCATGGCGGATCGTGTCGTCGAGTCCCGCTCCGCCTCGGTCCATCGCGTGGTTGTTGCCGAGGTTCACAGCGTCCACTCCGATCTCGCGCAGTGCGGAGAGATGGGCGGGATCGCTGGCGTAGGTGTACTTCGCTCCCGGGTTGGCCGGCGTCTGGATCGTCGTGAACGGAACCTCCGCGTTGACGATCGTGTAGTCGAAGCCGTCCAACAGCGGTGCGACCCCCGCCAGCAGCGGTGCCGCGCCGGATGCCGCGAGCTTCTCTTCGGAGCCGTCGCCGAACATCGTGTCCCCGGCGAACCCGAGATCGAGGACACCGTCGTCGAGCGCCGGCGCCTCTGCCGCGACGACCGGCGGGGGTTCCGGAGTGGCGAACGCCAGCTGGCTGCCGAGCAGCCCCGCAGAGCCGACCGCGAGCACGAGGCTCCCCCCGATCAGACGGCGGTCTCGCCGGAGGTTGCGTCCTGCACGGCGCCTTCGCGTCCTGCGACGGGTCGTCATCATGCGCTCGCCGTCCATCTCTTGCTCCTCGCGTTTCGGTTGCGCCAGAGGTGATCTCGATACTCCTCGCCGGTGAGCGTCGTCGCCGTGCCGTCCTCCTCCATCACCCAGATGGTGTCGGCCAGCGAGAGCGCATCGGGGTCTTGCGTGACCATCAGCACGGTTCCCCGGTGACGCAGGATGGCTTCGCGCGCGAGAGACCGCGCCTCGGCGCCCATTCCGGCCAGTGGTTCGTCCAGAAGCAGGATGCGGGGCGTCCCCATCATGGCCCGGGCGAGCGCTACCAGCTGGCGATCGCCGGCGGGGAGATTCGCTCCGCCCTCCATGACCCAGCCCATGACCCCCTGGTCATCGTGGCGCCTGAGCGCGTCGTCGAGCCCGAGCGTCTTCACGATCCTCTGAACCTCACCAGGGGCGACCCCGCGATCGGCATACGTCAGATTGCGCAGCACGGTTCCGCGCAGCAGAGGAAGATCCGGCCCCGCGACGCCCATCATCGACCCGATCGACGACGGTGCCGTGTCCGACAGTGGCTGTCCGTCGATCACGACGCCACCCGAGGTCGGCTCCACCATTCGGGTGAGCACGTCGAGCACGGCCGACTTGCCTGCGCCGGACGGACCGGTGATGGCGATGAACTCCCCACGGTCGGCCACGGCAGCGAACCCGGCCAGGGCGCCGGGAACCGTGACGTCGACGAACTCGATGCGCCCGCCCCTGACCACCAACGGCGGCTTCGACTCCTCCTCGATACCACGACTGGAGCTGGTCAGGAAGTCCACGACCTTCTGCCGTGAGATCAATCCCCGATGCCAGTAGTCGTGAGCGAGACCCAGTGTGCGCACGGGACGTGCGAGATAGCGGGCGAGCAGGACTCCGACGACGACGCCGCCCACGGTCGTCGCCCCGCGCTGGACCTGAATGACACCGATGGCGAGGACGGCCACCACGCTCATCAGCGACGTGGCCGCAGATATGCCCCGCAGGCGGCCTCTCAGTCCGGCGACCCGGGAGAGCGAGACCGTGAGCGCGTCGTTCTGGCGGGACAGTCGACGGAACTCGCCGCGCACACGACCTGATACCTGACTGACACGGATGGCATTGATCTGCTCGTCGACCGTGCTCATGAGCGACGACCTGCGCCGCCGCATCGATCGAGTCGCATCGCGCATCGACCGTCCGAGACTGAGCGACAGAGCCGCGCCCGACGCGAGCACGCTGACGACCGCGAGCGCGAGCCACAGGTCCAGCACGACGAGCACACCGAGTGCAGCGATGAGCACGATGGCGGCCGAGAGCCCCTCGAGGAGTCCGCGGCTCATCCACATGCGCAGCATCGACAGATCTCCGGTGAGACGCAGCAGGAGTCCCCCGCGAGCTCGATGCCGCAGATGCTCGGGTCGCATGCGCTGGAGGTGCGCATACATCTCCATCCGCAACCTCCGCACGACGTCGTAACCTGCGCGCTCCGCCCAGGTGAACTCCCAGGACCGAGCCAGGCCCAACAGGATGGCGGCCCCGGCGAGCGCCGCGCAGAACCAGAGCGACTGCTGATACGTCGCCTCGGCGGCGTCGCCGACGCCCGCGGGAACGAGCTGATCGACCACGAGCCGGGTGATCAGGATGAAGTCGACCAGCAGAGCAGCCTGCAGGAAGCCCAGCAGACCGACCACGAGGAAGTCTCGGCGGCGCAGTCGGAACAGGGGTCGGAGACGCCGCGGGGCCGATCCACCCGCGGCATCCATCTCATCGATGTCATCGATCTCCATCGTCATGAGAGCACCATCGACGATGCGCGAACATGCTCGATAAGTTCGCGCGAATCGACGAACCCGCCCCGACGACCTCCCAGTTCGGTGGCCTGGGCGCTCCGCGTCATCTCCGACACGTTCGCGAGGCCGTCGAGGTCGATCGGCCATGCGGGCTGCGGCAGCGGCATCGGCGGGCTCATCAGGGCGGGATCGATGCCCAGCACCGGTGCGACGAGATCGGGATTCTCGAGCTCCGGAATCCCCCAGATCGGGAGGCCGAGTTCCTCAGCGGCCTCCTGCATGGCGAGCGGCGATTTCGTCAGAGTGCCCGACAACGCGACGACGTCGAAGCCGTGCTCCGTCAGCGATCGAAGGCCCTGCGCCGCTCCCATCGCATCGGATGCCGCCAGCACGACGCCGTCTATGAGTTCGTGCACGACCGCCGATTCCAGCAGGCTCTTGTTGTCGCGTTGGAAGACCCCGTCGGCGATCTCGACGAAGTTCACCCGACTTCCGCCGAGGGAGAGGTTGGCCACCAGCTGCGTCATCACCTCTTCGAGCACGGACGTGGGCTGTCGGAAGGATGACGCGAGTCCTGCGTCCGTGAAGTCGAGCATCATGTGCGCTCCGGCGTCGAGCATGACCCAGTAATCGTTGCCCGATCCGGTGCCCGTCACCTTCGTGACCCCCGGTCGCATCCCGACCTTCGACAGCCCGTGCGCCATGTAGTGGATCGTCGTCGTCTTGCCCGCATTCATCGAGGTGCCCAGCACGCCGATCGTGCGCGGTCTCTCGGCGGGTGGCGTCAACGTCGGCAATCGGAAGTCGGCGACGTTGAGCGGTCGACCTGCCTCATCGCCGATGAGCCCGATCGGCACGATGTCCGTGGCCGCCCGCACCGATCTGCTCCGAGAGATCGCCGCAGACGCGATACCTCCGCTCGCGACGAGGTTGACCGGCCCCAGGTGCCTGGGCACGTAGGACTCGAACTGATCCGTCGCGTAGCGGTCCGCGTAGGCGACGATGATCAGATCGCCGACGTGCAGCAGGCTGCGACGACCGTGCGGCTGCTCGACGTGGCGATGGTGGCCGAGCCTCTCGATGCGGGCGACGACCACATCGCCCGAACGCGGACGGATCGCACCCCCGACGAGCGTCCGCATCGACTCGAGCGGAACGCGTCGAGTCGCGAACGACTGCTTCGCGGTGATGCGCATCTCGTGCGGCAGAATCCGCACCCAGGTCTCGCGCCTCATGGTCTCCCCTTCAGAATTTCGAGGAGATGGGCCGTTCGCCACCGGGCGCGATCGATGCACCCGTCCTGCTGTCGTGTCGAGTCATCTCCGTACCCACAGGCGATACTCACGAACGACGTCGAGGTGACATGCCCCAGCCGCCACTTCCCCAAATCCCCAGATTGGTCAGCAACGTTACTCCCCACTCGGGCCCCCGATTCGACGAAAGCGCCGAAACCGGAGCGCGCATTCCGGCATTCCGTTCCTGTGCCCGGAAAACGGTAGCCTCCGAGCATGGCCCGCACCACGCGATCCCCCGCCGCGCCCCGCGTCTCCCCTCCCGATCTGCCACCGCAGCTGGACCCGGCCTCGCCCGCCCGCGGGGCGGATCTGCTCGCCGCACGACTCGATCTCACGGGCACGGTCGATCTCGCCTACGCCTCGCTCGAGCAGTGCACGATCTCCGCAGACGCGGAGTCCGTCGACCTCCAGGGCGCGACGATCATCGATGCCGAGATCGTCGGAGCGCGCATCGCATCGCTGCGCCTTCGGGATGCGAGCATCCGCCGCCTGCGGGTCGTCGGAGGGCGCATCGGCACGCTGGACCTGAGCGGCGCGCGCATCGACGAGCTCGAGATCGATGACGTGCGCATCGACTACCTGAACCTGGGCGGCGCGCGCGGAGTCGACCTCGAGATCTCGAACTGCGGCATCCGCACCCTCGACATGCCGCAGGCCGAACTCACGCGCGTGCGCTTCTCCGAGAGCATCTCGGACGAGGTGGATCCCCGTGGACTGCGCGCGAAGGACGTCGATCTCCGCGGCCTCGACGCGAGATCGTTCCTCGACGCCAACAGTCTGCGCGGCACGACCCTCAGCAGCTTCCAGGTGCAGCAGCTCGCTCCACTCTTCGCGGCAGGCCTCGGCATCCAGGTCAGGGACTGACGGGACGGTTCGCCTCCAGCAGCTCCCGAGTGAACGGATGCTGCGGGGCCGCGAACACGTCCGCGACCGCCCCCTGCTCGACGATCACGCCGTCCTGCATCACGAGCACCTCGTCTGCGATCGCACCCACCACATCGAGATCGTGCGACACGAACACCATCGTGAGGTGTCGCTCGCGTTGCAGGCGGAGCAGCAGCTGCAGCACGCGTTCGCGCACCGAGGGGTCCAGCGCCGAGACGGGCTCGTCGAGTACCAGGACCTCGGGCTCGGCCGCCAGAGCTCGTGCGATCGCCGCACGCTGACGCTGCCCACCCGAGAGCGCGAGAGGCCGCCGGGCGGCCAGCGCCGAGTCGAGGTCGACCTCGGCGAGGAGTTCCGCGACCCGCGCGGCTCGCCGGTCGCGGGGAACGCCCCCTGCGGCGAGTGCCTCTCGCAGCGATCGTCCGATCGTCCACCTCGGGTCGAACGCGCCGAGGGGATTCTGGTGCACGAGCTGCACCCGGTGCCCCCCGATCCAGCGCAGGTCACCGGCGTCCGGCGGTTCGACCCCGACGATCATCCGAGCGACAGTGGTCTTACCGGATCCCGACTCCCCCACGATGCCGAGCGTGCGCCCCCGCGGGAGGGCGAACGATGCGTCCTGCACGGCCACGAGCTCGCCGAATCGCTTGGTCGCCCCCGTTGCGACGAGCACAGGTTCGGCGGAGTCCTCGGTTCCCTCGCGCGGCTCGTGCATGGTCGCGGCGATCAGCTGACGGGTGTACGCGTGCGCCGGCGCTTCGAGCACCTCGGCGACAGAGCCGGACTCGATCACCGCACCATGGCGCATCACGAGCACGCGATCGGCGATTCGGCGCACGGCGGCGAAATCGTGGCTGATGAAGACGACCGCGGTCCCCGCATCCGCGATGTCTCGCAGCAGGGTCAGGATGCGCGCCTGCACGGTCGCGTCGAGCGCCGTGGTCGGCTCATCCGCGACGAGGATGGCCGGATCGGCGGCGATGGCCGAGGCGATCAGCGCCCGCTGCCGGAGCCCGCCGGAGAGCTGATGCGGGTACTGCCGCGCTCTGCGCTCCGGGTCCGGCATCCAGACACGGCGGAGAAGACCCTGCACGCGCGCACGCACAGCCCCTCGACCCGATGCGAGTCCGTGGATCCGCAGCGGCTCGGCGATCTCCGATCCCACCCGCTGCAGGGGATCGAGAGAGACGAGAGCATCCTGAGACACCAGTGCGATGCCGGTGCCCCGCACCGAGCGCCACCGCCGCTCACCGAATCCTTCCACGTCCGTTCCGTCGACGATCAAGCGGTCGAACCGCACCCGTGCCGTCTCGGGGGTCAGGCCCAGCAGCGCCCGCGCGGTGAGCGATTTCCCCGCCCCGGACTCGCCGACGATCGCGACGCACTCGCCAGGAGACACCGTCATCGAGACTCCGTCGACGACGGGGGCTCCCCCGAAGTCGATTCGCAGACCGCTCAGCTCCAGCGCCGCGCTCATGACCGCCGCCCCTCTGCTCTGGCTCGCAGGATACGTCCGACGATCGTGGCGGAGATGACCGTGAGGGTGATCGCCAAACCGGGGAACACGGCGATCCACCAGGCCTGACCGAGCACGTTCCGCCCACCCGAGAGCATCAGCCCCCACTCGGGAGTCGGCTCCGACGGGCCGAGCCCGAGGAAGCTGAGGCCGGCGGCGGCGAGGATGCTGGAGCCGATCCCGATCGTCGCGATCACGCTCAGAGAGCCGATCACCCCTGGCACCACGTGCCGGACGAATGCCTGTGCCGGACGGACTCCGAGGATGTGCGCGGCTTCGACGTGCTCGGCGCGACGCAGCGTGCGCGTCTGCACCCGCGCGAGACGGATGTAGACGGGCACAGCCGCAAGAGTCACGGCGATCGCGATGTTCACCGGGCCCGGCCCGAGAACCGCCACCACGACGAGTGCGACGAGGAACTCCGGAAACGCCATCAGCACGTCGTTCACGCGCATGATCGCCGCGTCGACGCCGCGCGGTGCCAGACCCGCCAGCGCGCCGACGACGAGCCCGGCGACGAGCGCGACCCCCGTGGCCAGCAGACCGATGCCGATCGAGCGTCCCGCCCCGTGGACCACCCGTGAGTACACGTCGCGACCACTCTGATCGGTACCGAACAGGTGATCGGCACTCGGCGGCAGCAGCGCGGCCCGCACATCGGTCTGGAGGGGGTCATGCGTGGCCAGCAGGCCGGGGAAGACGGCGGCGACAGCGAACACCAGCAGCACTGCGGCCGCACACCAGAGCAACACGACCTGAGCGCGCCTCATCGGACGCCCTCGCCGTCGCGTCGCAGACGGGGATCGATGATGGGATGCAGCAGCTCGACGACGAGGTTGACGATGACGAACACGATCGCGCTGAGCAGGATGATGCCCGTGATCACGGGCAGGTCGCGATTGGTGATGGCGGCGAGCGTGACCCGGCCGAGCCCGGCCCGCGCGAAGACCGTCTCGACGAGCACCGCTCCCCCGAGCACCGATCCGGTGAGGTAGGCGGCGAGCGTGATCGCGTTCGCCCCGCCGTGCCTCAGGCCGTGTCGGAGCGTGAACCACGACGGACCTGCTCCGCGCGCACGCACGGTCTCGGCGAACGGCATCCGCTCGGCCTGCACGAGTCCGTCGCGCAGCACCTGGCTCAGGAGCGCCGCGACGGGCAGGGCGAGAGTGATCGCCGGAAGGACGATCGTCGCGGGGTTGCGGGCCCCGGAGACGGGGAACCACCCGAGTCCGAAGGCGAAGACGCTGAGCAGGATCAGCCCGATCCAGAACACCGGAGACGACAGGATGACGAGCTCGACGCCCGCAGCGACCGCACGCCCGGCCTGACCGCGGACGAGCAGCGCGACGGCCACTGCCAGCAGCACGGCGATCACGAGGGCGAGGGCGGAGAGCTGCAGCGTCGAACCGAGTTGACGGCCGATGACCTCGGTCACCGGCATCCGCAGCTGGTAGGACTCGCCCAGGTCCCCACGAGCGAGCTGCCCGATGAAGGCGATGTACTGTTCGAGCGGCGGGCGATCGAGTCCCAGCTCGGCGCGGATGCCGTCCTTGACGGCATCTGAGACCTGAGCCTGGGGGCCGAGCATCACCGATACCGGATCGCCGGGTATCACGCGGAACGCGAGGAACACCAGCGTCGCCGCTCCCCACAGCACGACCACGACCGACGCCACGAGACCGGCGATGCGGAGGAGCGCTGCCTTCACCGTTCTCGCCCTCTCGAAGACTCCTGGGCGCCCCTCGGCTCGCGGCGCTCGCTCAGGAACGATATCGCGCGGCAGCGAAGGGCGCTCGACGGCGCAGGCGTCAGCCGACGCTCACGTCGTAGAACAGGGGGCGCCCGTACAGGTCGTAGTCGAGACCGCTGACGCGCTCACCCACGGCGGTGATGGCCGACGGGCTGTAGAGCGGCACGATGGCCGTGTACCGGGCGTTCCACTCCTGGAGCTGCGTGTAGATCTCATCACGCTGGGCCTGATCGCTCGACGCGACGGCCTGATCGAGCAGCGTGTCGATCTCGGGGTCCGTGACCTGCGAGGCGTTCTGGAATCCGTCGGTGTGCAGGTGTGCGCGCAGGAAGTCGGGGTCGACACCCGAGAAGCCCCAGTCCGTGAGGTCGAAGGTCTTCGGACCGTACTGCTCGTTGTACGCCCCGGGCTCGAGCACCTCGCGGACGACTTCGAAGCCGATCCCCTTCAGGTCCGACTGGATGGCGTTCGCGAGAGCCGCCTTGTCGTCGGGAACCGGCGTCCAGGCGATCCAACGCGCGGAGAGGCGCTGCCCGTCCTTCATGCGGATGCCGTCGCTGTCGCGCTGCGTCCAGCCCGCCTCGTCGAGCAGTGCGCTCGCCGCGTCCTGATCGAAGGCCCACGTGCCTTCGAGCGATGCGTCGTATCCGGGAGTGGTCGACCCGAGCACGCTCCACGCACGGGGGAACTGGTCGAAGAAGATCTCCTCGACCGCCGCATCGATGTCGATCCCGCGCGCGAACGCCTGACGCACCTTCTCGTCGGCGAAGACGCCGTACTTCTCGTTGAGGTACAGCGAGTACGGCAGCCCCGGGTACTCGATCGAATCGACCGTGATGCCGTCGCCGAGGTCTCCCGCGAGGTTCGGCGGGATGTTGCTCGCGAGATCCGCCTCACCGCTCTGCACGACGCCGGTGCGCACGGAGGCCTCCGGCTGGATCTCGACGCGCAGCGTCTCGACCTTCGGCGCGTCCTCGCCGTGCGGGCCCCAGGCGTAGTCGTCGTTTCGGGCGTAGACGAGCTCCTGATCCGGCGTGTACTCGGTCAGCTCGTACGGACCCGTGCCGACGGTGACGCCGGGGCCCCCGGCCTTCAGCTGATCGGCAGACTCGGCGAGCACCGCAGGCGAGTAGAAGCCGAGCTGCGGTGTGCTGGCCGCCTGCAGGAACGGCGCGTAGGGCTGTGTGAAGCTCACCTTCACGGTGTGCTCATCGACGACCTCGGTGCCCTCGTAGAAGTCAGCGCCGAGCATCGCCGCGGCCTGGGCCGACTCCGTCTCGGGGTCCACGATGCGATCGAAGTTGGCCTTGACCGCCTCGGCATCGAACGGCTCGCCGTCGGTGAACGTGACGTCGTCACGGAGCACGAAGGTGTACTCGGTGCTGTCGTCCGACACGGTCCATTCCTTCGCCAGCCACGGAGTGAACGAGCCGTCGTCCTCCTGGAACACCAGCGAGTCCAGTACTGCGCGCTGCACCATGCCCGAGACGTCGAGCTGGCTCACCTGCGGATCCATGTGCCCCGCCGACAGGTTCGCACCCTCGATCGACCAGACGAGCTCGCCGCCGTCGGAATCGGATGCGGGAGCGGCGCAGGAGCTGAGCAGAAGTGCGGACGCGGCGACGACGGCGCTGATCGGCAGAGCGCGGCGCAGGAGGGAGGCAGGCATGGGGATCCTCGAGAGGGAAGGAGGGGGACGACGCAGAAGCGCGTCGATTTCTTGGACTCGATCCAATTCTACGTCCTGGTCGCGCGTACAGGCGCGATACGACATATCGCAGGGCCCTCCTATACTGCGAAGACACCGGCGGAGGGGGAACAGTGTGCGAGGGGCTTTCCGAGCAGGTTCGTCTGCACTCGAAGATCGCACGGGTCGAGCGTTGATGGGCTCACACCGCGATGGTCGGCGCACCATCCCGGGAGTCGGGGCGGGATTCACCGCCGTCGCGCTCGCGCTGACGCTGAGCGGGTGCGGAGTGGTGCTCAAGGAGGTGTCGGACGGAGAGTTCGCGGAGACCGTTCCCGCAGCGCTCGCCGAGTCCGATCGAGGTGTCACAGACTCTTATGCGGCGAAGGGCCTCGACGGCTTCACTTTCTATCTGAGTGTCGGGATCGATGTGGATCGGGAGACCGTCGACGCGGATGACCTCGCGGGCTTCCTTCGAGCGATCCTGGAGAGCAACGATCTGCCGACAGACGAAGTTCGTCTGAGAGTGCAGAATGCGGAGGGAGATTTCCTCGATCTCGAAGCGATCGCTCTGGAGGCAGCGCCGGATGTCGAGCTGTTCGGCTCCTCCGACACGACACTGCTGGTCGACAACGAGCAGGCCATCGAGATCGTCAAGGCGGTCTGGGGCGATTAGACTGAGGGGCACAACCCACACTCAGGCACGCTCACACAGTGCCGCATACATCGCTCGAGGAGACCTCCATGTCTGTGATTCCCGACAAGCCCGTGCTCGAAGGCCTCGAAGCGAAGTGGGGTGAGTCGTGGTCCGAGCAGGGCACCTACCTGTTCGACCGACTCCGCGCCGCACAGTTCGGCCGTGAGGGTGTGTACTCGATCGACACTCCCCCGCCCACGGCATCCGGCAGCCTGCACATCGGCCACGTGTTCTCGTACACCCACACCGACGTCAAGGCGCGCTTCGAGCGCATGCGCGGCAAGAACGTGTTCTACCCGATGGGCTGGGACGACAACGGCCTGCCCACCGAGCGCCGGGTGCAGAACTACTACGGCGTGCGCTGCGATCCGACCCTCCCGTACCAGACCGACTTCACGCCGCCCTTCGAGGGTGGGGACAACAAGTCGAGCCGCGCTGCCGACCAGGTGCCGATCAGCCGTCGCAACTTCATCGAGCTGTGCGAGCGTCTGACCATCGAGGATGAGAAGCAGTTCGAAGCCCTGTTCCGCCAGCTCGGCCTCTCGGTCGACTGGACCCAGACGTACCGCACGATCTCCGACGACACTATCCGTCAGAGCCAGCTCGCGTTCCTGCGCAACCTCGAGCGCGGCGAGGCCTATCAGTCGCTCGCACCCACCCTGTGGGACATCGACTTCCGCTCGGCGATCGCTCAGGCGGAACTCGAGGATCGCGACCAGCAGGCCGCCTATCACACGATCGATTTCCCCTTCTCCGACGGCTCCGGCTCGATCACGATCGAGACGACCCGCCCCGAGCTTCTGCCCGCGTGCATCGCGATCGTGACGCACCCCGAGGGGCCGCACAAGCACCTCATCGGCACGAAGGTGCGCACGCCGTTCTTCGGCGCCGAGATCGAGATCCACGGACACCACCTCGCCCAGCCCGACAAGGGTACGGGCGCGGCCATGGTCTGCACCTTCGGCGACGTGACCGACATCATCTGGTGGCGCGAGCTGCGCACGACGACCGGCGCCGACCTGCCGAACATGACCACGATCGGCCTCGACGGGCGCTTCCTGCCCACCGCTCCGTCGATCGTCGCGAACGCCGAGGCCATCGACTGGTACGCGTCCGAGCTCGCCGGCAAGACCGTGTTCTCGGCCCGCAAGGCGATCGTCGAGAAGCTGCAGGAGACCGGCGACATGACCGCGGTCGGCAAGCCGTTCAACCACGCGGTGAAGTTCTTCGAGAAGGGCGACCGTCCTCTCGAGATCGTTTCGACGCGCCAGTGGTACATCCGCAACGGCGCCCGCGACGCGAAGCTCCGCGACGAGCTGCTCGCCCACGGCACCGAGCTGGCCTGGCACCCGGAGTTCATGCGTGTACGGTACGAGAACTGGGTCGGCGGCCTCACCGGTGACTGGCTGGTGTCGCGTCAGCGCTTCTTCGGCGTGCCGATCCCCCTCTGGTACGGACTCGACGAGAACGGCGAGCGCGACTACGACCGCGTCCTCTCCCCCGACCACGCATCTCTGCCCATCGATCCGACCACCGATGTGCCGGCGGGGTACACCGAGGATCAGCGTGGTGTGGCCGGCGGATTCGAGGCCGAAGCAGACATCCTCGACACGTGGGCGACCTCCTCGCTGACTCCGCAGCTCGCCGGCGGCTGGCAGCGCGACGAGGAGCTCTGGCAGCTCACGGCTCCGTTCGACCTGCGCCCGCAGGGACAGGACATCATCCGCACCTGGCTCTTCTCGACCATGCTGCGCTCGACTCTCGAAGACGGTCGTTCGCCGTGGCGCAACGCCGCGATCTCCGGCTTCATCGTCGACCCGGACCGCAAGAAGATGTCGAAGTCGAAGGGCAACGTCGTGACCCCGGCGGACATCCTCGACACCCATGGATCGGATGCGGTGCGCTACTGGGCCGCCTCCAGCCGGCTCGGCATGGACGCCGCCTTCGATCCGCAGAACCCGACGCAGGTGAAGATCGGTCGCCGTCTGGCGATCAAGGTGCTCAACGCCGCGAAGTTCGTGCTGTCGTTCCCGGTCCCCGAGGGCGCTCAGGTCACGCACGCGCTCGATGCATCGATGCTGACGGCTCTCGACGCCGTGGTCGTCGAGGCGACGAAGGCCTTCGAGAACTACGACCAGGCCAAGGCACTCGAGGTCACCGAGGCGTTCTTCTGGACCTTCTGCGACGACTACCTCGAGCTCGTCAAGGAGCGCGCGTACAACCAGAACGACACAGGCCAGGCATCCGCCGCGCTCGCGTTGCGCCTGGCACTGTCGACGCTGCTGCGACTGCTCGCCCCGATCATCTCGTTCGCGACCGAAGAGGTCTGGTCGTGGTTCGAAGAGGGCTCCGTGCACACCGCCGCCTGGCCCGAGCCCCTCGGGATCGAGGGCGATACCGCTGTGCTGTCGGCAGCGAGCGAGGCGCTGATCGGCATCCGCCGCGCCAAGACCGAGGCGAAGGCGTCCCAGAAGACGCCGGTCTCGCGCGCGGCCATCGCAGCGCCGGCTGCCAAGCTCGAGTCGCTGCAGGCGGCAGCAGACGATCTCCGCGCCGTGGGCCGGATCGCCGAGCTCGAGTTCACCGAGGCCGAGGCGTTCGCGGTCACCGCGATCGAGCTCGCGCCCGTCGAGGGCGCCTGATGCAGCTGGGCACGCGGTGGGCTACCGGGTCCGAGCCGCCGGCATCCGTACCCGCAGCCTTGCGACCATCGATCGCCGAAGTGGAATCCCATGGCCTTGACGGCCATTGGACTCTGACCTGGCTCGAGGGTCGCGCGATCGCCGAACTCGACGCCGGCTGGGAGGTCGTGCAGACCTCGACGGGTGACGTGATCGCCCGTCCGTTTGAGGACTGATCGACCCGTTGCGGTCATGATCGAGACCCTCCGCTGCCCTGGGCGACGGAGGGTCTCGATCATCGTGGACTGCTGATCATTAGGCTCGACCCATGACCGACGCCTCGAATCCGCTGCTCCAGCCGTCAGAACTCCCGTACGGGCTCCCCGACTATCGCGCGATCAGGCCCGAGCACTATCTGCCCGCCTTCGAGGCGGCGTTCGCGGAGCACCTGCACGAGATCTCGCGGATCACGATGGTGCGTTCGATGCCGACCTTCGAGAACACGATCGAGGCGATCGAACGGTCGGGAGAGCTTCTCGACCGTGTGGCCCACGCATTCTACACGGTGAGCTCCGCTGACGCGACGCCCGAGATCCAGGCGGTCGACGAGCAGCTCGCACCGTTGATGGCCGCTCACAACGACGCGGTCACTCTCGACGGCACGCTGTACTGGCGGGTGCAGCAGGTGCACGCGCACCTCGCGGAACTCGATCTCGACGACGAGCAACGGTACCTCGTCGAACGACACCACCGCGAGATGACGCACGCCGGAGCCGCCCTCGACGACGACGCGAAGGCGCGGCTCACTGCGCTGAACCAGCAGCTGTCGACACTCGGCACCACGTTCGAACGCAATCTGCTGAACGACACGAACGACCTCGCGGTCGTGTTCGAGTCCGCAGACGAGCTCGCGGGACTCAGCGCGGGCGAGCTCTCGGCAGCGTCGCGCGCTGCCGCGGAGCGCGGCCTCGACGGGAAGTTCGTCGTCTCGCTGCCGCTGTTCACCGGGCACCCGTACCTGGCTCAACTCCGTGATCGCGACGCGCGCCGGCGGATCATGGCCGCCTCTCGAGCCAGAGGATCACGAGACAACGCGAACGACAACCGCCCGGTGCTGCGCGAGATCGTGCGACTCCGCGCAGAGCGCGCTGAGCTGCTCGGCTACACCTCGCACGCGGCCTACGTCACGGCCGACGAGACGGCGGGGACTCCCGAGGCGGTCGAGCGGATGCTGCGCGAACTCGCCGCTCCCTCGGCGCGCAACGCCCGCGCTGAGCGGGAAGCCCTGCAGGCCATCGTCGACGAGACCGAGAGCGCTCCCTTCCCGGTCGAGGCGCACGACTGGGCCTACTTCACCGAGAAGGTGCGCACCGCACGATACGACGTCGACACGAGCGCTCTGCGCCCCTGGTTCGAAGCCGAGCGAGTGCTGCAAGACGGCGTCTTCTTCGCCGCCACACAGCTCTACGGCATCACCTTCAGCGAACGGCACGACCTGGTGGCCTATCACCCGGGCGCTCGCGTGTTCGAGGTGCACAACACTGACGGCACCGAGCTCGGGCTGTACGTGCTCGACCTCTACACGCGCGATTCGAAGCGGGGAGGTGCCTGGATGAACCCGATCGTCAGCCAGTCACGGCTGCGCGGCACACTACCGGTCGTGGTGAACAACCTCAATGTCCCGCTGCCTGGCGACGGAGAGCCCACCCTCCTCACCCTCGACGAGGTCACCACGCTGTTCCACGAGTTCGGGCACGCCTTGCACGGTCTCTTCGCCGTCGTGACCTACCCGCACTTCGCGGGGACCAACGTCTTCCGCGACTTCGTCGAGTTCCCCAGCCAGGTGAACGAGATGTGGATCCTCTGGCCCGAGGTCCTCGACAACTACGCCCGGCACCATGAGACCGGTGAGGCACTCGACCCGGCGATCGTCGAGCGTTTGCGCGCGACAGAGACCTTCAACCAGGGGCACGACACCAGCGAGTATCTCGCGGCCGCGTGGCTCGATCAGGCATGGCACCGAGTGGGTTCCGATGCCGAGGTCGCCGACGTCGCCGCGTTCGAGGCTGCGGCGCTCGCCGACATCGGCCTCGATGACCCGGTGGTGCCGACGCGCTACTCGTCGACCTACTTCGCGCACGTGTTCTCGGGCGGGTACAGCGCCGGGTACTACTCGTACATCTGGAGTGAGGTGCTCGACGCCGACACCGTCGAGTGGTTCCGCGAGAACGGCGGGCTCACACGCGAGAACGGCGATCGGTTCCGTGCACGCCTCCTGGGCGTGGGAGGCTCGAAGGACCCGCTCGACGCCTACCGCGACTTCCGCGGGAGGGATGCCGAGATCGGTCCGCTGCTGAAGCGGCGGGGGCTCGATGCCTGACCGGCTCGATCCCATTCGGTCGGCATTCGACCAGCGCGCCGAGCGCTACGACGACAGCGCGATGCACCGGGGGTTGGCCGGAACCGTGGCCGAGGGGCTCGATCTCGTCGGCGTCGAGACCATCGTGGACATCGCGACCGGCACCGGCCTGGTGCTGCGCTCGATAGACGGATCCGGCAGCGCTTCGGGCATCCGCCTCGTCGGAGTGGACATCTCTCCTGAGATGCTCCGCGTCGCAGAGCGCGAGCTTCCGTCGGCGGAGTGGATCGAGGCCGATGCGTCGCACCTTCCTCTCGCAGACGGATCCGTGGACATCGCCACGTGCGTCACCGCACTGCACATCATCCCGGATGTGCCTGCGGCCCTCGGCGAGTGGACGCGCGTGCTGCGGGCGGGCGGACATCTCGTCACCGCGAGCTTCGCCTCCCCGCATCTGAGCGGCATCACGTCGCCGACCTCCGCGCGCCCCTACCCGACGGATCACGACCCGTATGCCACTGCTGAGGCGATCGCGGCGACGTTCGCGCCGCATGGCTTCATCCTCGCGAGCCACACGACATGGACTGACGGGACGGACACGGTCCTGATCGCGGACTTTCTCAGCGCCGCCGGGTGAGAGTTCCGGCTCTGCGACGCGCATGCAATCGCGGGCGAGAGGTCGACGACCCGCCAGGGCGCCGGAGCCGAACTCACGCGCTCTTGCGCTTGCGCTCCATCACGATCGTGGGAGGCGCACCCTCGTCGACGGCCGCACGGGTCACGATGACCTTCGCGACGTCTTCGGCCGAAGGGATCTCGAACATGATCGGACCGAGCACGTCTTCGAGGATCGCGCGAAGGCCGCGGGCGCCGGTCTTGCGCTCGACCGCGAGGTCGGCGATCGACCGAAGCGCGTCTTCCTCGAACTCGAGCTGCACGCCGTCGAGCTCGAACATGCGCTGGTACTGCTTCACGAGCGCATTGCGCGGCCCCGTGAGGATGTCGATGAGCGCGTCCTGATCGAGGGGCGAGACATTCGTGACGACCGGGAGGCGTCCGATGAACTCGGGAATGAGCCCGAACTTGTGCAGGTCCTCCGGGAGGACCTCGCTGAACAGATCGAGGTCTTTGCCCTTGTCGTGCAGCGGAGCGCCGAAACCGATGCCGTGCTTGCCGACGCGTGCCGAGACGATGTCCTCGAGCCCCGCGAACGCGCCGGCGACGATGAACAGCACGTTCGAGGTGTCGATCTGCAGGAACTCCTGGTGCGGGTGCTTGCGCCCGCCCTGCGGCGGCACCGACGCGACCGTGCCCTCGATGATCTTGAGCAGTGCCTGCTGCACACCCTCGCCCGAGACGTCCCGGGTGATCGAGGGGTTCTCGGCCTTGCGGGCGATCTTGTCGACCTCGTCGATGTAGATGATGCCCTGCTCGGCCCGCTTGACGTCGTAGTCCGCGGCCTGGATCAGCTTGAGCAGGATGTTCTCGACATCCTCACCGACGTAACCGGCCTCGGTGAGCGCTGTGGCGTCCGCAACCGCGAACGGCACGTTCAGGCGCTTTGCGAGAGTCTGCGCGAGGTAGGTCTTGCCGCAGCCGGTCGGACCGATGAGCAGGATGTTGCTCTTGGCGATCTCGACGCTCTCGGCCTTCTGCTCGGCCGTCTGCAGGGTGCCATGCGCACGGATGCGCTTGTAGTGGTTGTAGACCGCGACGGCGAGCGCCTTCTTCGCAGGTTCCTGACCGACGACGTACTCCTCGAGGAACGAGAAGATCTCGCGAGGCTTGGGGAGCTCGAAGTCTGCATTCCCCTCGGCGGAGGACTCGGCCATCCGCTCCTCGATGATCTCGTTGCACAGTTCGACGCATTCGTCGCAGATGTACACACCGGGGCCAGCGATGAGCTGCTGCACCTGCTTCTGGCTCTTTCCACAGAACGAGCACTTGAACAGGTCAGCGCTTTCACCGATACGGGCCATGCGCGTCCTCCTAGGGGGATCCAGAGATCGTCTACTGAGCCTAACCGCTGCACCCGACACCGGGACGCATTGGCGCGTCGGGGGACATCTCGAGTCCGTATCGACCGGTACACGGGAGGCCCGCCCCGAGCGTTGCGCGGGACGGGCCTCCGAGGTGTTCGGATCAGACCATGCTCTTCGTGTGCCAGACCGTCTTGACCTCGGTGAAGGCGCCGATGCGCTCGGGCGACGCGATGACCTCGCCGGGCGCGAGGACGCGCTTCAGCGTCTCCGCCGCGGCGATCTGCAGGTCGACCCAATCCAGCGCGCCAGCACCGGCGAGGTCCAGGGCATTGACGTCCTGGTGCGACGCGAGCCACGGCGCCATCTCGGCGGGCGAGCCGGTGAGGACGTTGACCACTCCCCCTGGCACGTCGCTCGTCGCGAGCACCTCGGCGAGGCTGATGGCCGAGAGCGGATGCCGCTCACTGGCGATAACGACGACCGCGTTGCCCGCAACGAGTGCGGGCGCCACGACCGAGACGAGACCAAGCAGCGCGGAGTCCTGCGGCGCGACGATCGCGACGACCCCGGTCGGCTCGGGCACGGAGATGTTGAAGTACGGCCCCGAGACCGGGTTCGCGTTGCCCGCGACCTGGGCGTACTTGTCGCACCATCCCGCGTACCAGACCCACAGGTCGATCGCGTCGTCGACCTGGGTCGCCGCAGCCGAGGCCGACACGCCTTCCTGTGCGGTGATCTCGTCGATGAACTGCGCACGACGCCCCTCGAGCACCTCGGCGACCCGATACAGCACCTGTCCGCGGTTGTAGGCGGTCGCACCCGACCAGCCCTTCACAGCGGCACGGGCGGCGACGACCGCGTCTCGGGCATCCTTGCGGGACGCCTGCGCGGCATTGGCGAGGAACACGCCCTTCGCCGAGAGCACCTCGTAGGTGCGGCCGGACTCGCTGCGTGGGAATGCTCCGCCGATGGCGAGCTTGTACGTCTTCGGAACACTGAGTCGCTTGCTCATGCTGCGGCCCCCTTCAGGTACGCGGTGAGGCCCTGACGTCCGCCCTCACGGCCGTATCCGGACTCCTTGTATCCGCCGAACGGGCTCGACGGGTCGAAACGGTTGAACGTGTTGGCCCACACGACCCCGGCGCGGAGGCGATCGGCCACCGCGAGGATCCGCGATCCCTTGTCCGACCAGATGCCGGCCGAGAGCCCGTACGGCGTGTTGTTGGCCTTGGCGATCGCCTCGGCGGGCGTGCGGAAGGTGAGGACGGAGAGGACGGGACCGAAGACCTCATCGCGGGCGATGCGATGAGAGGCCTCGACACCGGTGAAGATCGTGGGCGCGAACCAGAACCCCTTGTCGGGGATCGCGCAGTCCGCAGTCCAGCGCTCCGCACCCTCGGCCTCGCCGATGTCGCTGAGCTCGCGGATGCGCGCCAGCTGCGCTGCCGAGTTGATCGCACCGATGTCGGTGTTCTTGTCGAGCGGGTCACCGAGGCGCAAAGTCGAGAGGCGGTTCTTGAGACGATCGATGACCTCGTCGTGGATCGACTCCTGCACGAGCAGACGACTGCCCGCACAGCACACGTGCCCCTGATTGAAGAAGATGCCGTTCACGATGCCCTCGATCGCCTGATCGACGGGCGCATCATCGAACACGATGTTCGCGGCCTTGCCGCCGAGCTCGAGCGTGAGCTTCTTCTCGGTGCCGGCGACGGCGCGGGCGATGTCACGGCCGACGCCGGTCGAGCCGGTGAAGGCCACCTTGTCGACATCCGGGTGGCGAACGAGAGTGGCACCGGTGTCACCGGCACCGGTCACGATGTTCACGACGCCTGCGGGAAGGTCGGCCTGCTGCAGGATCTCCGCGAAGATCAACGCCGTGAGCGGCGTCGTCTCTGCGGGCTTGAGTACGACGGTGTTACCGGCGGCGAGAGCCGGAGCGAGCTTCCACGCGAGCATCAGCAGCGGGAAGTTCCACGGGATGATCTGCCCGGCCACACCGAGTGCACGCGGGTTGGCGCCGAGTCCGGCGTAGTCGAGCTTGTCGGCCCACCCCGCGTAGTAGAAGAACCACGAAGCCACCAGCGGCACGTCGACGTCGCGACTCTCCTTGATCGGCTTGCCGTTGTCGAGGCTCTCGGCGACGGCGAGCTCTCGCGCGCGCTCCTGCACGAGGCGGGCGATGCGGAAGAGGTACTTGCCCCGATCGCGACCGCTCATCTTCGACCACGTCTTGTCGTACGCGCGTCGTGCAGCGGCGACGGCCCGGTCGACATCCTCGTCGCTCGCCGAGGCGATCTCAGCGATGCGGGTCTCGTCGGCCGGCGAGATGGTGGTGAAGCTCGAGCCCGAACCGTCGACGAACTCACCGTCGATGAACAGGCCGTAGCTGTCCTTCAGGTTCAGGACTGCCTTCGACTCCGGAGCCGGAGCATATTCCAGGAATGACATATCGGGGTCCTAGTCGATCGTGACGTAGTCAGGGCCGGAGTAGTGGCCGGTGGTGAGCTTCTGGCGCTGCAGGAGCACGTCGTTCAGCAGGCTCGACGCGCCGAAACGGAAGAGATGCGGCTGAAGCCATTCCTCCCCCACGGTCTCGGCGACGGTGACGAGGTACTTCACGGCATCCTTCGACGAGCGGATCCCGCCGGCCGGCTTCACGCCGATGCGCTCACCCGTGCCGCGGTGCCAGTCACGCACAGTCTCGAGCATCAGCAGTGTCGTCGGAAGGGTGGTCGCGGGCTGCACCTTCCCCGTGGACGTCTTGATGAAGTCGCCTCCGGCGAGGATGCCGAGCCACGACGCCCGCTTGATGTTGTCGTAGGTGTTCAGCTCGCCGGTCTCGAGGATCACCTTGAGCGAGGCGTAGGAGCCGTCGGCACGACGGCACGCCTCCTTGACCTGCGCGATCTGATCCAAGACGAGACCGTAGCGTCCGGAGAGGAAGGCTCCGCGGTCGATGACCATGTCGATCTCGTCTGCACCGGCGGCGACCGCCTCGGCGGTATCGGCCAGCTTGATCGCCAGCGACGAGCGCCCGCTCGGGAAGGCCGTGGCGACGGCCGCGACCGAGATGAGTCCGTCGTCGGGGTCGCCGTGCAGGGCGCCGAGCGCCTCGACCGCGTCGCCGACCATGTCACCGTAGACGCAGACGGCGGCGACCTTCGGAGTCGACGGGTCAGCGGCATCCGGGTTCTTGGCCTTCGCGACGAGCGAGCGGACCTTGCCCGGTGTGTCCGAGCCCTCGAGGGTGGTGAGGTCGATCAGCTTGATGATCGTGTCGAGGGCCCAGGCCTTCGACGTCGTCTTGATCGATCGCGTGCCGAGTCCGGCAGCGCGCTGCTCGAGACCGACCGCATCGACGCCGGGAAGGCCATGCAGGAAGCGGCGGAGTGTGGCGTCGTCCGGCTCACCGCCGAGAACGTCCACCGCCGATCTGCGGCTGAGTTCATGGGTCGTCATCGTTCCTCCAACAATGCTCGTGCTGTGTTCTCATCTGTCACCAAAACGCTGCACAGGCCGCTGGTCACGACTGTACGCGCGATGTCATGTTTGGCGTCACCCGCGGTGACGAAGACCGCTCGGCTCGCTCCGCGAAGCCGGCCGAGATCGACCCCGACCGTCCGCGCATCGAGCTGCGGATCGACGATGTTGCCGTCGGCGTCGATGTATCGGCCGAGGACGTCCCCCACGGCCCCACGGCGCGACAGCTCCTCGACCTCGGACGCCGAGAGGTAGCCGTTCTCGACATGGGCCGAACTGGCGTCGCACGGTCCCGCCGTGAAAAGGAACGCCTGTGCTTCCGCGGCCTCTTCGAGCACGGCCGCGACGGTGCGGTCGGCTTCGATGGCCTGCTTGGTCTCGACGCGCTCGAGAATGGCGGGACTCGGGAGCAGCGATACCTGCCCCGAGGCGCGCTGCGCGATCGTGACGGCGAGCCCAGCTGCTCCGCCGGATCGCCGATTGAGGCTCACCCCGCCGTTGAGCTGCACGACCGTGACACCTGTCGCCCACCCGTCCGGCAGCGCCTCGGCCACAGCACGCAGAGTGCGCCCCCAGCTCACGCCGAGAGTGCGGGGCACCGGACGCATGGCCGTGAGGTAGTCGGCGGCAGCCTGCGCGACGCGTTCGAGCGTTCCGTCGTCGCCTTCGGGCGCCGGAACGACCACGGCTGCCGCGAGACCGTGTCGATCCACGAGCTCACGCTCGAGTCCGAGTCGGCGGGCACGGGGATGGATGATCTCGATGCGGACGATGCCTCGCTCGCGCGCCTGGATCAGCAGACGCCCGACCTTCCAGCGGGAGAGCCCGAGGAGTGCTCCGATCTCGTCCTGCGTCTTCTCCTCGTCGTAATACAACTCGGCGACGCGGACCATCGTCAGCTCGTCATCCACAGCATCCTCCTCGTTCTCAGAGTACGCGGACTGCGGCTTTCGCGCACCCGTCTGCTCATATGAGCAATCCTAGGAGGTGATCCGCACATCTGCCGGAGACGACGAAAGGACGCCGGCCCGGAGGCCGACGTCCTTTCCGATGCGGGTGATCACATGCGCTTGCGCGAGGTGAGAACCTGATCGACGATGCCGTAATCGAGCGCCTCGGCGGCCGACAGGATCTTGTCGCGGTCGATGTCACGGTTGACCTGCTCCACGGGCTTGCCCGTGTGGCGGGCCATGGCCTCTTCGAGCCAGGTGCGCATACGGAGGATCTCCGCCGCCTGGATCTCGATGTCGGATGCCTGACCGTGTCCGGCCTCACCCATCGCCGGCTGGTGCATGAGCACACGGGCGTTGGGCAGAGCGAGACGCTTGCCGGGGTGTCCGGCGGCGAGCAGCACGGATGCGGCGGATGCCGCCTGGCCGAGCACGACCGTCTGGATCTGCGGCGCGACGTACTGCATCGTGTCGTAGATCGCCGTCATGGCCGTGAACGAGCCGCCGGGCGAGTTGATGTACATCGTGATGTCACGCTCGGAGTCCTGGCTCTCGAGCACGAGCAGCTGCGCCATGACATCGTCGGCCGATGCGTCGTCGACCTGCACGCCGAGGAAGATCACGCGGTCTTCGAACAGCTTGTTGTAGGGATCCTGGCGCTTGAAGCCGTACGCGGTGCGCTCCTCGAACTGAGGGAGCACGTAGCGGCTGGAGGGCAGGTTGCCGGCAGAGCGGAAGGTGGGTGCGTACATGAGAGTCCTTTCGCTTTCCGTTACTTGGTGTCCTGGTCGGTTCCGCCGCCGCCGACGACGTCGGTGGCCGAGTCGCGGATGTGGTCGACGAAGCCGTATTCGAGCGCCTCGTCAGCGGTGAACCAGCGGTCGCGGTCACCGTCTGCGTTGATCTGCTCGACGGACTTGCCGGTCTGCGAGGCGGTGATCTCGGCGAGGCGGTTCTTCATCGAGGTGATGAGCTGCGCCTGCGTCTGGATGTCGCTCGAGGTTCCGCCGAAGCCGCCGTGCGGCTGGTGCAACAGCACGCGGGCGTTGGGGGTGATGTAGCGCTTGCCCTTCGTGCCGGCCGTCAGCAGCAGCTGACCCATCGATGCGGCCATACCGATTCCGACCGTGACGATGTCGTTCGGCACGAACTGCATCGTGTCGTAGATCGCCATACCGGCAGTGATCGATCCACCGGGCGAGTTGATGTAGAGGTAGATGTCCTTCTCGGAGTCCTCTGCGGCGAGAAGGAGGATCTTCGCGCAGATCTCATTGGCGTTCTCGTCGCGCACCTCCGATCCCAGCCAGATGATGCGGTCCTTCAACAGCCTGTCGAAGACGCTCGTAGCGAGGAGGGGTTCTGCAGCCATGTCAGCTCCTGATTCCGTGTTTCAGTGATTCGAATCTACCGGCGACAACGCGGCGCCCAGGCCGTGTTCGCCGTCGGCATATCAGCGGTCGAGCTCGGCGATCTCGTGGGCGTAGGCAGTCATGGAACGGTGATACCGGGGCAGGTGCGGCACCAGGGCCAGCAGTGCGACCGAGAGTCCCTGCGCGGGCCTGCCCGCGCTCGCGAGGATCAGGGCGTGCACGGTCGCCACCGCGTCTCGGTACGGCCCGTCGGCGGAGAGCTCACCCTCGGCGCGGATCACCTCGAGCGCCTCGTCGTATTCACCGAGGTTGCGCAGAGAGCTGGCCAGCTGGATCACGCACTGCGGGCGGTGCTCGTCATCGAGGCCGAGTGCGAGCGCGCGTCGATAGAGCTGGACGGCCTCAGCCGGCATCCCGGCGGAGTCCCTGGCACCGGCTCGCTCGAACTCCGCACGCGCATCGTCCGAGCCACGCTCGGCAGCCAATGCGTCGATCCGCGCGATGGTGTCGGTGCCGACCTCCTCGCCCGACGCATCAGCCCACACCTCGTCGATGCGCTCATCCCAGGTCTTCGTCATGTCCTTGCTCCTCATCCGGTCCAGTCTGGTGACGAGAAAGGGGCGGATGCCTCAGCATCCGCCCCTTCCTCAGAGATCGTGGTCGATCACTCAGCCTTGTCGGCTACCTTCTTGGCCGGAGCCTTCTTGGCAGCGGGCTTCTTCGCAGCGGGCTTCTCCGCAGCCTCGGCGTCGTCGGCCTTCTTGGCCGGAGCCTTCTTGGCGGCCGGCTTCTTCGCAGCGGGCTTCTCCGCAGCCTCGGCGTCGTCGGCCTTCTTCGCAGCGGCCTTCTTGGCGGGCGCCTTCTTCGCGGGCTTCTCCTCGGCGGGAGCCTCGGTCTCGGCCTCGTCGTCGGTCACGACGAAGTCGGACAGATCGACGGCCTTGCCGTTGGTGTCGACGACCTTCACCTTGCCGAGCGCGATGGCGAGCGCCTTGTTACGGGCGACCTCACCGACGAGAGCCGGGAGCTGGTTCGAGGACTGCAGCGCCTCGACGAACTCCTGAGGCGCCATGCCGTACTGCGATGCGGACTGGATGAGGTACTGCGAGAGCTCCTCCTGCGAGACCTGCACGTCGGCCTGCTCGGCGATGGTGTCGAGCAGCACCTGCGTGCGGAACTGCTTCTCGCTGGCCTCGGTCACCTCGGCACGGTGCACGTCGTCCTCGAGGCGGTTCTCACCCTCGAGGTGGTTGTGCACCTCGTCTTCGATGAGCTGCGGCGGGACCGGGATCTCGATCTGCTCGAGAAGCGTCTCGACGAGCTTGTCGCGCGCGGCGGAGCCCTGCGTGAAGACGCCCTGCTGCGCGACGCGCTCGGCGAGGCTCTCGCGGAGCTCGGCGATCGTGTCGAACTCGCTGGCGATCTGCGCGAAGTCGTCGTCGGCCTCGGGGAGCTCGCGCTCCTTGACGGCCTTGACGCTCACGGAGACCTCGGCCTCGGAGCCGGCGTGGTCGCCGCCCACGAGAGCCGAGCGGAACGTGGTGTCCTCACCGGCGGTCAGCGACTCGATGGCGTCGTCGATGCCCTCGAGCAGCTCGCCCGAGCCGACCTCGTACGAGACGCCCTCGGCGCGGTCGATCTCGGCGCCATCGATGGTGGCGACGAGGTCGAGCTCGACGAAGTCACCCTTCGCGGCGGGACGGTCGACGGGAACCAGCGTGCCGAATCGGGCACGGAGCTTCTCGATCTCCTCGTCGAGTGCGGCGTCGTCAGCCTCGACGGCGTCGACCGTCAGGGTGATGCCGTCGTACGCGGGGATCTCGATCTCGGGGCGGACGTCCACCTCGATGTCGACGAGCAGGTCTCCGGAGAAGTCCTTCTCGTTCGGCCACTGGGTGATCTCGGCTGCCGGGCGGCCGACGATGCGCAGCTTGTGCTCGGCAGTCGCCTCGCGGAAGAACTTGTCGAGGCCTTCGTTGACCGCGTGCTCGATGACCGCGCCGCGCCCGATGCGCTGGTCGATGATCGGGGCCGGGACCTTGCCCTTGCGGAAGCCGGGGATCTGGACGTCCTGAGCGATGTGCTCGTAGGCGTGCGAGATGCTGGGCTTGAGGTCGTCGGGGGTGACCGTGATGCTGAGCTTGACCCGGGTCGGGGTCAGCTTCTCGACGGTGCTGTTCGCCATGCTGGTGTGTTCTCCTTGTGGTTTCCGCGCTGAATCGCGGCTGTCAGGCCGTTCGAGCCGTGTCGGGGCGACAGGAGTTGAACCTGCGACCTCCCGCTCCCAAAGCGGGCGCTCTACCAAACTGAGCTACGCCCCGGGGAATCTGCACGCAGATTCAGCCCCACCGAGTCTAACGGACATGAGCACGTCCGACAGTCCGCTATGATCGATGAGTCGGCACAGTTCCTCCGGGTTCACCGCCGACAACGGGGCTGTAGCTTAGTGGTAAAGCCTCTGTCTTCCAAACAGATGATGCGAGTTCGATTCTCGTCAGCCCCTCCACTCGAGAAAGGCCCCCGCGACGCGGGGGCCTTTCTGCATTGCCGCATCCTCCAGGCCAGGCACATCTGGCAGAGTCTCAGTACGCAGGTTCCCCTCGGAGGTCCATCGCATGACCGCACCCGTCGACGTGGTCCGCTCCGCGAGCGGCACCCATTCGCTCCCCGTGCGTTTCGCGAGCGCGGTGGGCGAGTCGCCGCCACGCACCCGCGCGCGCACCGGACTCGTCGTGGGCGTCCTCGCGGTGGCGGTCGCGGCGGTCATGGTCGGCGCGATCCAGGTCACGGCGAACATCGGTTATGACGAGGCGCGCGCGGCCTTCGACGATGCCCTGACGTCCGCCGAGAGCACGGCGGCGGTCGTTCGGCAGGACGTGGACGAGCTCACTGCGGTTGCCGACGTCGCAGACCTGCTGGTGCAGTCGGACTCGGGCACACTCGTCCTCCCCGCCGCACGAGACGAGCTGTCCGCTGCCGCGACCGCGGCCGGCGAGGTCTCGGTCCCGGCGCAGGAGCTGCTCGGCACCGATCTCCCCGTGGCCAGACCCAAGCCCGACCCGTTCTGGGACCTCTTCGCCGCATCGAGTGAACTCGCCGCGCAGACGAGCGATCTTCAGACGCTCGACCGTGATCTCGGCGACGTGGCGCCGTCGATCGCTGACGCGGCCACGCGTGTGACAGACACCGGGATCGCTCTTCTCGCTTCGGCAGCCGAAGCCGCCCCGGCTTTCGAGGCCGCGCACCTGTCGGCGAAGAACGACGCCGTGCTCGCGCTCCGCAACGCGGCGTCGGCCGCATCCCTCACCGCCACGCTGGATGAGTCCGCCGTCGGCGCACTGGTGACGCTGCAGGATGCTGCGGCCCAGGTGGTGGCGACCGAACAGGTCGAGCTCGCGGAGAAGGCCGGCCCGCTGCAAGGGGCCCGCCTCGAGATCGAGGCCTTCGCGCGCTCGCTGGCGCCCGGAGTGCTGCTGGAGTTCGACTGGAACCAGATCGTCAACGGCGCCGGACTCAACGGCAGCATGGGCGGCCTCACGCGCTGGTGGTGGGACGACCCCGATCGCGCGACGATCGAGCTGTCGAACTCGGTGGCCGAGCAGTGGCCGTCCGAGCGCAGCCGGGCACTCGTCGCGCATGAGGTCGGCCACGCGATCAGTGTCAAGTGCGAGGACATGTACGACTCATCGACCCAGGACAGCATCGAGAAGTGGGCGACCGCGTGGGCCATCAGCATGGGGTTCACCGACGACGCGAACGGGGTCTGGGCGTACGGCTACCCTCCGCAGTCCTACATCGATGCCGCGTACGGCTGCCGCTGACTCGGGCTCTGAGCGCAGCGGGCACAGAAGAAGCCGCCGCGAACGGATCGCGGCGGCTTCATCATGAGTTCAGATCGAGGTCACTGACCTCGACGTTCGCGCAGCTGAGTGAGTGCGTCCTCGAGGAGCTGGACGGCTTCCTCGTCGGTACGACGCTCCTTCACATACGCGAGGTGAGTCTTGTACGGCTCGGTCTTGGCGAGCGCGGGAGGGTTCTCCTTGTCGCGACCGGCCGGGAGCCCGGACTGCGGGTGATCGATCGTCTCGGGGATCTCCTCCTCCGGCAGGCCGGCGGCGAAGTAGCGGACCGTCTCGTTGCCGAGACCGTCCCAGTAGGAGACCGCGATGCGGTCGGCGTGGTAGCCGTGGTCCTGTTCGCCCATGGGGCCGGAACCGACACGGGTCCCACGAATGGCGTTTCCACCGGTAGCCATCAGATCACCTCGAACTTCGTGATGAGACCGAGCGCGACGATCGCCACGAACCACGCCAGGGCGAGGATCACCGTGAAGCGATTGAGGTTGCGCTCTGCGAGGCCGGAGGATCCGACCGCCGATGTCATGCCTCCGCCGAACATGTCGGACAGGCCGCCACCGCGACCCTTGTGGAGCAGGATGAGGAGAGTCAGCAGGACGCTGGTGATACCCAGCACGACCTGCAGGACGAACTCGAGAATTTCCACGAGGAAGAGCCTTTCGCTGGGGCAGGATTGCCCCGGTAACGGTCAAGTATACGGTGCGGCGGGGCCGGAGCCCCGCCGCACGCCCTCACACGCCGACGTGCTTCTCGAAGCGGATGATCGCCGCGAACTCGTCGACGACGAGGCTTGCGCCTCCGACGAGTGCGCCGTCGACATCGGGCTCACGCATGAAGCTGGCGATGTTCGCCGCCTTGACCGATCCGCCGTACAGGATCCGGGTGCGCGCGGCAGCGTCGTCACCGAGGACCTTGGCGATCACCGCGCGCAGCGCGGCGCAGACATCCTGCGCCTGCTGGGGCGTGGCGGCCTGACCCGATCCGATCGCCCAGACGGGCTCGTAGGCCACGACGATGTCGGCATCCTTCGACAGCCCCTGAAGCGCAGCCTCGAGCTGACCGACGGGCACGGCGCTGGCGCCGAACTTCTCGAGATCCTCAGCCGTCTCGCCCACGCAGATGACCGGCGAGAGGCCGTTCTTCAGCGCCGCCTTCGTCTTCGCAGCGACGACGTCATTCGACTCCGCGTGATACTCGCGGCGCTCGGAGTGGCCGATGATGACGTACTTCGCGTCGAGCTTGGCCAGGAAGGCTCCCGACACCTCACCGGTGTAGGCACCGGAGTCGTGGGCCGAGATGTCCTGCGCGCCGAGCGCGAAGGGGATCTTGTCCGCGTCGATCAGCGTCTGCACGCTGCGGATGTCGGTGAAGGGCGGGAAGACCGCGACCTCGACCGAACCGTCCTCGTGCTTCGCGTCCTTCAACGTCCAGTGCAGCTTCTGCACGAACGCGACCGCCTGCAGGTGGTCGAGGTTCATCTTCCAGTTTCCCGCGATCAGCGGGGTACGGGTGTTCACACCCATCCGAGCACCTCCAGGCCGGGTAGTTTCTTGCCCTCGAGGAACTCGAGGCTGGCGCCGCCACCGGTCGAGATGTGACCGAAGCGATCGTCGGCGAATCCGAGCTGGCGCACCGCCGCGGCGGAGTCGCCGCCGCCGACGACGCTCAGGCCGTCGACCTCGGTGAGCGCCTGCGCGACGGTCTTCGTTCCGTGCGCGAACGCGGGGAACTCGAACACGCCCATCGGGCCGTTCCAGAACACCGTCTTCGAGCCGCGGATGACCTCCGCGAACCGCGCAGCCGTCTCAGGTCCGATGTCGAGGCCGATCCCGGACGAACCGAAAGCGGTGCTCTCGATCGCGTCAGCAGCGGTGACCTCGTGGTCGGCATCCGCTGAGAACGACGCTGCCACGACGACATCGGTCGGGAGCACGAGCTCGACGCCGCGCTTCTCGGCCTCGGCGATGTAGCCGCGAACGGTCTCGAGCTGGTCCTCTTCGAGCAGGCTGGATGCCACGGCGTGGCCCTGCGCCTTCAGGAAGGTGAACAGCATGCCGCCGCCGACGAGGATGCGGTCGACCCGCGGCAGCAGGTGCGAGATCACTCCGAGCTTGTCGCTCACCTTCGACCCGCCGAGCACGACCGCGTACGGGCGCTCGGGGTTCTCGGTGAGGCGGTCGAGCACGTCGAGCTCGGCAGCGATGAGCAGACCGGCAGCGGACGGCAGCAGCTCGGCGAGGTCGTAGACGCTCGCCTGCTTGCGGTGCACGACACCGAAACCGTCGGAGACGAGCACGTCGCCGAGCTCTGCGAGCTGAGCCGCGAAGGCGCCGCGCTCGGCGTCGTCCTTCGAGGTCTCCCCCGGGTTGAACCGCAGGTTCTCGATGACGACGATGCCGCCGTCTTCCAGCGAGGACACGGCCTCCTGAGCGGACTCGCCGACGGTGTCGCGCGCGAACGCGACCGGCTTGCCGAGCAGCTCGGACAGTCGCTGGGCGACCGGCTCGAGGCTGTACTGCGGGTCGGGCGCACCGTCGGGGCGTCCGAGGTGCGAGCACACGACGACGCGGGCGTCCGCGTTGATGAGTGCATTGAGGGTCGGCAACGAGGCGCGGACACGGCCATCGTCCGTGATGATCCCATCCCGCAGGGGGACGTTGAGATCACAACGGACGATGACGCGCTTGCCCTCGAGCGAACCCAGTGAATCCAGGGTGCGCAGAGTCATGGGAGGTGTCTCAGAGACGCTCTGCCACGTACTCGGTCAGGTCGACGAGACGGTTGGAGTAGCCCCACTCGTTGTCGTACCAGCTGGAGACCTTGACCAGGTTGCCGCTGACGTTGGTGAGCGTCGCGTCGAAGATCGACGAGTGCGGGTTGTGCACGATGTCGCTCGAGACGATCTGGTCTTCGTTGTACTGCAGGAAGCCGGCGAGGCGTCCGTCGGCAGCAGCCTTCTTGTAGGCCTCGTTGACCTCATCGACCGTGAGGTTCTCGCGGTCGGTGATCAGCGTCAGGTCGACGATCGAGCCGGTGGGAACCGGAACGCGGTACGACGAGCCGCTGAGCTTGCCCTGGAGTTCGGGCAGGACTTCGCCGATCGCCTTGGCAGCACCGGTCGAGGCCGGCGTGATGTTGATCGCGGCGGCACGGGCACGGCGCAGGTCGCTGTGCGGGCCGTCCTGCAGGTTCTGGTCAGCGGTGTACGCGTGCGCCGTCATCATGAAGCCGCGGTCGATGCCGAAGGCGTCGTTGAAGACCTGCGCCAGCGGTGCGAGGCAGTTGGTCGTGCAGGACGCGTTGGAGATGATGTGGTCGGTCTCCGGGTTGTACGTGTCCTCGTTCACGCCCATGACGAACGTGCCGTCGACGCCGGTGCCCGGTGCCGAGATGAGGACCTTCTTGGCGCCTGCCTCGATGTGCTTCTTGGCGAGCTCGGCCTTGGTGAAGAAGCCGGTCGACTCAATGACGATGTCGACGCCCAGCTCGCCCCACGGGAGGCCGGCGGGGTCGCGCTCGGCGAACGCCTTGATCGTCTTGCCGTTGACCGTGATGCTCTCGTCGTCGTAGCTGATGTCAGCGTCGAGGACGCCGCCCACGGAGTCGTACTTCAGAAGGTGGGCAAGGGTCTTGTTGTCGGTGAGGTCGTTGACCGCGACGATCTCGATGTCCGCTCCCTGCGCGAGAGCCGCGCGGAAGTAGTTGCGTCCGATGCGGCCGAAGCCGTTGATACCGATCTTGACAGACACTCAGGTCTCCCTGTTTCTCGTGCGCGGTGCGCAGCAAAAGTGCATACGCGATGCGCGGGGGTTTTTGGCTGAGATGGCGTCCCGACGAGACTGAGCCCGTCGGGACGCGACCCGATTACGACAGTACCAGCAGGCCGTTCGTCTTCTCGCGGGCGACCTCGAAGCGCTGGGCCACGTTCTCCCAGTTGGCGATGTTCCAGGCGGCCTTGACGTAGTCGGCCTTCACATTCAGGTAGTCGAGGTAGAAGGCGTGCTCCCACATGTCGAGCTGGAACAGGGGCACTGTGCCCTGAGCCGTGTTCGACTGCTGGTCGAACAGCTGCTGGATGATCAGGCGCTGACCGATCGAGTCCCAGCTGAGCACCGACCAGCCGGAGCCCTGGATGCCGAGTGCGTTGGCGGTGAAGTGAGCCTGGAACTTCTCGAACGAGCCGAAGAACTCGTCGATGGCGGCCTTGAGCTCGCCTTCGGGCTGTCCACCGCCGGTGGGCGACAGGTTGGTCCAGAAGATGGAGTGGTTGACGTGACCGCCGAGGTTGAACGCGAGGTCCTTCTCGAGCTTGTTCACGTTGGCCAGGTTGCCGGTCTCACGAGCCTCGGCGAGCTGCTCGAGTGCCGTGTTCGCGCCCGCGACGTAGGTCGCGTGGTGCTTGTCATGGTGCAGCTCCATGATCTTGCCGCTGATGTGCGGCTCCAGTGCTGCGAAGTCATACGGAAGGTCGGGGAGCGTGTAGGTCGCCATATCGCTTTCATCCAATCCGCGCCGCGCCGCGGCGCTTGCCGATCCTCCGCGCCACCGAAGTGCGGTGCGGAGCGGACTTAACTCATCCTAGTGACGACAACGCGTCGTCGACCCTGATCCTTCCCCGATATGACGAAGCGAGGCGACCCCTTGACAGGGATCGCCTCGCTGATGTCCGTGAACGTCTCAGACGTCGAGTCCGGCCGGGACCGCGGCCTCCGTGCCGGGGATGCCCTCCTGCTGCGCGCGCTTGTCGGCCATCGCCAGGAGGCGACGGATGCGGCCGGCGACGGCGTCCTTCGTCATCGGCGGGTCGGCGTGGTGGCCCAGCTCGTCGAGGCTGGCGTCGCGATGAGCGAGACGCAGCTCGCCTGCGACCTTGAGGTGGTCGGGCACGTCGTCCGCGAGGATCTCGAGAGCCCGCTCGACCCGGGCGCACGCGGCGACCGCGGCCTGCGCCGAACGGCGGAGGTTGGCATCGTCGAAGTTGACCAGGCGGTTGACTCCCGCGCGCACCTCGCGGCGCTGACGCATCTCCTCCCACGCCACAGCCGTCTTCTGGGCGCCCATCTCGCTGAGGATCGTGCGGATGGCCTCACCCTCGCGCACGACGACGCGCGGCATGCCGCGCACCTCGCGGGCCTTCGCAGCGACGCCCAGTCGATGCGCGGCACCGACGAGGGCCATCGCTGCTTCCGACGACGGGCACGACACCTCGAGCATGGCCGAGCGGCCGGGCTCGCTGAGAGTGCCGGCGGCGAGGAACGCCCCTCGCCACAGACCGGCGATCTCGGCTCGCGAGCCGGTCGTGAGGCGGTTGGGAAGGCCGCGAACGGGGCGGCGGCGCTGGTCGAGCAGCCCGGTCTGACGAGCGAGGGTCTCGCCTGCCGCGATCACTCGGACAGCCCATCGCGCGCCGTCGTTCGCGGTGCTCGACTGCACCTGGGCGATCTCCGGGCGGACGCCGTAGATCTCGGCCAGATCGCGGGCGACGCGCTGAGCGAGCACCTCGGCATCCACCTCGGCCTCGACGGCGACCCGCCCGGCGATCGAGTGCAGCCCACCGGCGAACCGGAGGATCGATGTGACCTCCGCGACGCGCACCGTGGGGGGTGCATTGCGGATGCTGACCAGCTCAGCCTTGACGTCGGTGGTTAGTGCCACGACACTCCTCTACGCTCACGCGCCGGATCGCGACGCAAACCTCCAGCTTACTCGGCCCAAGGCGGTTCCTACTCCCGGCCGAGGTCCCGGTGCCGCACGTTGACGGCCACTCCGGGCACCGCCGCGAGGCGCCGAGCGAGCTCCTCGGCCATCGCGACGGAGCGATGCTTGCCCCCCGTGCACCCGATCGCGACGGTCGAATGGCTCTTGTTCTCTCGCTGATATCCCTCGAGCACGGGCGTCAGGGCGGCCGCGTAGGCATCGAGGAACTCTGCGGCGCCTTCGCGAGAGAGCACGTAGTCGCGCACGGGCTCGTCCTGGCCGGTGAGACCGCGCAGTTCCTCGTTCCAGAAGGGGTTCGGGAGGAATCGCATGTCCGCCACGAGGTCGACGTCGGTCGGGAGTCCGTACTTGAACCCGAAGCTCATCAGAGTCACGCGGTGACGGGCCGCCCCCTCTTCGGAGAACAGCTCGGACACCTGGGTGGCGAGCTGATGGATGTTGAGCGACGAGGTGTCGATCACGAGGTCGGCCGCTTCGCGGATCGGAGCGAGTTTGGCGCGCTCGGTGCGGATGCCGTCGAGCAGCGTTCCGTCGCCCTGCAGCGGCTGCGGACGACGCACGGCCTCGAAACGACGGACGAGCACGTCATCGGAGGCGTCGAGGAAGAGGATCCGGATCGACCCTCGAGAGCGCAGGGCGCGTGTCACGCCGGGAAAATCGTCGAAGAGATTGCGCCCACGGACGTCGACCACCGCAGCGATCTTCGGCAGCGAGGTGCCACCCATGTCGGTGAGGTCGAGGAGCGGACGGAGGATCTGGGGCGGAAGGTTGTCGACGACATACCACCCGAGGTCCTCGAGTGCGTTGGCGGCAGTCGTGCGTCCTGCACCCGACATGCCCGTGACGATGAGGAACTCGCCTTTATCGCCGTCCGCCATGGTTGACTCCTTCTCCCCCGCTGACGTCAAGCCTATCGACTGCGCGCTACCGCGTGGACAGATGCGAGTGGATGTTCCGTGCGAGCACGGGGCCGATGCCCTGCACCTCTTCGATCTCCGCCGGAGCCGCCGACTTGAGCGCGGTCACTGATCCGAAATGCTTGAGAAGCACCTTGATGCGCGAGGCGCCGAGTCCGGGAACCTCCGCGAGGACCGTGGTGATATCTCCCTTTCGCCGCTTCCGCTGGTGGGTGATGGCGAATCGGTGGGCCTCGTCGCGCAGGCGCTGCAGGAGGTAGAGGGACTCGCTCGTGCGCGGCAGGATCACCGGGAAGTCCTCCCCCGGCAGCCAGATCTCCTCGAGTCGCTTCGCGATACCGCACACCGCGATCTCGCTGTGTCCCGCATCGCGGAGCGCCCGCGCCGCGGCTTCGACCTGCGGCTGGCCACCGTCGACGAGCAGCAGCTGAGGCGGATACGCGAAACGCGGCTTGCGTTTGACCTCGGTCACGACCCCCTCAGCGAGGGCGTCCTCGGCGGCCTGCTCCTGCGGATCCTGCTCCTCGGGGCGATCGAGATACGCCAGACGACGCCGCAGCACCTGGTACATCGAATCCGTGTCGTCTGTCGTCTCTGGGATGTTGAACGACCGGTACTGGTCTTTCCTCGGCAGCCCGTCTTCGAACACCACCATCGATGCGACGACGTTCGTGCCGCTGAGGTGCGAGATGTCGAAGCACTCGATGCGCAGGGGTGCTTCGGTCATACCCAGAGCCTCCTGCAGGTCGGTGAGCGCCTGGGTGCGCGCGACGTAGTCGCTCGTACGACGGGTCTTGTACCGGATCAGGGCCTGCTGGGCGTTGAGAGTGGCGGTGCGCATGAGATCGGCGCGCTGCCCGCGCTGAGCGACCGCGATCTCGACCTTCTTGCCCCGTCGCTCCCGCAACCACTCCTCGAGCTCGGCAGCATCGTCCGGCATCGTCGGCACGATGATGCGACGGGGCACATCCTGCGCGTCACCGTACGCGCGCTGGAGCACCTGATCGACGAGGTCGGCCGACGAGATGTCGATCTCCTTCTCGATCGTCATCGCACGGACACCGCGCACGCGTCCGCCTCGGATCACGAAGTGCTGCACGGCGGCCGCGAGCTCGTCTTCTGCGATGCCGAACAGATCGGCGTCCTCGTCGCTCGCCAGCACCAGGGCGCTCTTGCCGAGCACGGCTTCGATCGCGGAGAGCTTGTCGCGGTACTTGGCCGCCGCTTCGTAGTCCATCGCCGCCGAGGCCGCGAGCATCCGCTTGGTCAGCTCTCGCGTGAACCGTTCGTCTCCACCGGCCATGAATGCGACGAAGTCGTCGACCATGGCACGGTGCTCTTCGATCGTCACGGTCATGGAGCACGGGCCGCCGCACTTGCCTATCTGTCCGGGGAAGCAGGGCCTCCCGGTCTGCATGGCTCGCTTGTAGCTCGAATCGCTGCACGTGCGGATCGGGAACGCCTTGACCATCAGATCGATCGTCTCGTGCACCGCCCAGACCTTGGGGTACGGGCCGAAGTATCGTGCGCCGGGGATCTTGCGGTTCCTGGTGACGATCACCCTGGGCGCTTCGTCACCGAGGGTGACCGCCATGAACGGGTATGACTTGTCGTCTTTATATCGGACGTTGAAGGGCGGATCGAACTCCTTGATCCACATGTACTCCAGTTGCAGCGAGTCGACGTCCGTCGGCACGACCGTCCACTCGACCGACGAAGCCGTCGTCACCATCCGACGAGTGCGCTCGTGCAGGGTGCGCAGAGGAGCGAAGTAGTTCGACAGTCGCTGCCGAAGGTTCTTCGCCTTCCCCACGTAGAGCACACGCCCATCGGCGTCCCGGAACCGATACACGCCGGGGTTGGTGGGAATCTCACCCGCCCTCGGCTTGTAGTGGAGCACGTCGGCCATCAGCTGGCCTTCCGCGCGGAGCGCCCCTCATCCAGGATCTCGGCGAGGAACTGCCCGGTATGGCTCTCCTGCACTCGGGCGATCTGCTCGGGTGTTCCGGTGGCGAGGATCTCGCCACCGCCCGATCCACCCTCGGGGCCGAGGTCGATCACCCAGTCCGCCGACTTGATCACATCGAGGTTGTGCTCGATCACGATGACCGTGTTCCCCTTGTCGACGAGGCCGTTCAAGACCTCGAGCAGCTTGCGCACGTCTTCGAAATGCAGACCCGTGGTCGGTTCGTCGAGCACGTAGATGCTGCGGCCGTTGCTGCGCCGCTGGAGCTCGGTCGCGAGCTTGACGCGCTGCGCCTCTCCGCCGGACAGGGTCGTCGCCGACTGACCGAGGCGCACGTATCCGAGACCCACGTCGACCAGCGTCTTCATGTACCGGTGGATCGCCTGAATCGGCTCGAAGAACTCTGCCGCCTCGGCGATCGGCATCTCGAGGACCTCGGCGATGTTCTTGCCCTTGTAGTGCACGGCGAGCGTGTCGCGGTTGTAGCGCTTGCCGTGGCAGACCTCGCAGTCGACGTACACGTCGGGGAGGAAGTTCATCTCGATCTTGATCGTGCCGTCGCCCGAGCAGGCGTCGCAGCGCCCGCCCTTGACGTTGAAGCTGAATCGGCCGGGCTGGTAGCCGCGCACCTTCGCCTCGGGGGTCTCGCTGAACAGCGAGCGGATCCTGTCGAAGACTCCGGTGTACGTCGCCGGGTTCGACCGCGGCGTGCGACCGATCGGCGCCTGGTCGACATGCACGACCTTGTCGAGGTTGTCGAGTCCCGAGACGCGCGTGTGCTTGCCGGGAACGGTGCGCGCTCCGTTGAGCCGCGAGGCGAGCACCTGGTACAGGATGTCGTTGACCAGCGAGGACTTGCCCGATCCGGAGACGCCGGTGACCGCCGTCAGGACTCCGAGCGGGAAGTCGACGCTCACGTTCTTGAGGTTGTTCTCCCGGGCCCCGACGACGCTGATCTTGCGCTTCTTGTCGAGCTTGCGTCGCGTGGTCGGCGTCGGGATCTCTCGGACTCCCGAGAGGTACTCCCCCGTCATCGAGTCGGGCTCGTCCAGCAGGGCAGCATACGGCCCCGAGTGCACGACCGCGCCACCGTTCACGCCGGCACCCGGTCCGATGTCGACGACCCAGTCGGCCGCCTCGATCGTCTCTTCGTCGTGCTCGACGACGATGAGGGTGTTGCCCAGATCACGCAGTTTGAGCAGTGTGTCGATCAGGCGTCGGTTGTCACGCTGGTGGAGCCCGATCGACGGCTCGTCGAGCACGTACAGGACGCCGGTGAGACCGGAGCCGATCTGCGTTGCCAGGCGGATGCGCTGCGCCTCACCACCCGAGAGCGAGCCGGCGGAGCGGCTGAGGTTGAGGTACGAGAGCCCGACCTGCAGCAGGAAGTCGAGCCGAAGACGGATCTCGCGGAGCACCTGCGCTGCGATCTTCGCCTCACGGTCGGTGAGAGTCAGCGTCTCCATGAACTCGCGGGCGTCGACGAGGCTGAGGTGCGAGACCTCGGCGATCGAGTGCCCGTGCACCTGCACCGCGAGCACCTCAGGCTTCAACCTGTTGCCGTCGCACACCGGGCACGGCACCTCGCGGAGGTATTCGCCCCAGCGCGCGCGCTGCGTGTCGGACTCGGCCTGCGCGTACTGGCGCTCGATGTACGGCACCACGCCCTCGAATCCCGAGGCGTAGCGCATCTCGCGGCCGTATCGGTTCTTGAACTTGACCGTGACCTTGTAGTTGTCGCCGCGAAGGATCGCATCCTGTACATCGACCCGCAGATCCTGCCACGGGGTGTCGAGCGAGAAGTTGAGGTCAGCAGCCAGGCCCTCGAGCAGTCGCTCGTAATACTGGAAGAGCCCCTTGCCCTGGGTGGTCCACGGGATGATCGCGCCTTCGCGGATCGAGAGCTCCTCGTCGCCGAGCATCAGGTCGACGTCCACCGACATGCGGGTACCGAGGCCCGAGCACGCAGGACACGCACCGAAGGGCGCGTTGAACGAGAAGGTGCGCGGCTCGATCTCGGTGAGGGTGAGCGCGTGGCCGTTGGGGCAGGCGAGCTTCTCGGAGAACGACTGCCAGGCGTCATCGCCCTCTTCATCGACGAAGTTCACCTGCACGACGCCACCGGCGAGGCCCAGCGCGGTCTCGACCGAGTCCGTGACACGGCCGAGGATGTCGTCGGCGGTCACGAGGCGATCGACGACGACCGCGATGTCGTGCTTGTAGCTCTTCTTGAGTGTGGGAGGCTCGGCGAGCTGGATCAGGTCGCCGTCGACGATGGCACGCGAGTATCCCTTGGCGCCGAGCTCACGGAACAGGTCGACGAACTCGCCCTTCTTCTGCGAGACGATCGGCGCGACGATCTGATATCGGGTGCGCTCGGGCAAGCCCATGAGCTGGTCGGCGATCTGCTGCACGGTCTGCCGCTGGATGCGCTCACCGCACTCGGGGCAGTGCGGGATGCCGATCCTCGCCCAGAGGAGTCGCATGTAGTCGTAGATCTCGGTGATCGTGCCGACGGTCGACCGCGGATTGCGGTTGGTCGACTTCTGGTCGATCGACACCGCAGGGCTCAGCCCCTCGATGAAATCGACGTCCGGTCGATCGACCTGGCCCAGGAACTGCCGCGCATACGCGCTCAGCGATTCGACATAACGACGCTGCCCCTCGGCGAAGATCGTGTCGAACGCGAGGCTGGACTTTCCGGAACCGGACAGGCCGGTGAACACGACGAGCGAGTCGCGTGGGATGTCGATGTCGACGTTCTTGAGATTGTGCACGCGGGCACCGCGAACACTGAGTTTTCCTGGGGTTGCAACCGGGACGATAGGCACCGACCAAGTCTACGAGGGGCCACGGACATTGGCTCCGTGAGGCCTCACAGGAAGAGGCCGATGGTCATCGAGCGCCGCGGTGAGACCCGCTGATCAACACCGCCGCTGCCGCCGCGACGGCGACGGCAGCCGCGACCACCGCCCAGGGGGTCGCACCCGCCGCTCCCGCTGTGACGAGAAGAGCGGCGACGGTCACCGGCTGAGCGATCGTCTGCACGGCCACCAGCCGTACTCCACTCCGACGCAGGGCTGCGAGCACGACGCGCGATCCGCGCGGTACGACCAGGGTGAGTGATGTGAGCACGTGGATGAGGTGCACGATGAGAACGGCGAGCATCGCGCGACCGAGATCGGGCTCCGAGACGAGCATCCCGATCACGATGCACGCGATCGCCCCCCACCCGCCGAACGTGGGGGGAAGCGCGGCGCCGAGGAGCGCGAGGACCACGGCCGCCCATTGCCATCCGACCAGCGGGCACAGGACGAACGCGCCCGTGGCCGCGACCGCCACGAGCGCGAGGCGCAGGACCAGCCACGACACCGCTGGTGCCGTCTCGAGAGAATCGTTGCGCACTCTCACCGCCGGGCTCCCGCGATGCTCGCGAGCGCGGCGGCCGGGTCCTCAGCCCAGGTCACCACATCGACACCGGCTCCCTCGAGATCGGCGAAGACGTTCTCCCTCTCCGCCAGCACGGTGCGCAGACCGATCGTCTGCGTACGGGTCAGACGCGCACGGTCGAGGCGGGGCAGCACATCGACGGCGACCACGCGATGGCCGCTCGCACGCCAGAGGAGGGCGGTCTGTGCGGCCGCCCCCTCGAAGAAGGACGACAGCACGAAGACGACGGACCCATGCGGCACGTGGGGAGTCCTTCGGAACGACGCATCCTCACGCGCCTGCCCTGTCGCTGCTATCGCCGCCTCCACCCGCGCGAGGTGGCGCGAACCGCCACCGCTGCGCAGCGAGCGACCGCCGTTGACGAGGACATGCAGCGCGACGCGGTCGCCGTCGGCGATCGTCTCGGCGGCGATCGATCGAGCCGCCTGACGGGCGTGATCGAGAGAGGTCACGCCGCTTCGCTCGTCGTCGCCGCTCCCCCACAGGGAGACGACCTCGCCGAGATCCTCCGAAGTGTCGATGGCGATCACGACAGATGCGTCGCTCAGCGTATGGGTGCGACGCACGAGGAGGTCACCTGGCCGCCGAGCCAGCCTCGCGGTGGCCCGCCAGTCGACCCGCCTCAACTCATCTCCCGGCGCGAAGGCATGGATGTCGCGGAAATCCCCGCCTTGTCCTGGCCTGCGGCCCTCGTGAGTGCCGTGCAGACCGGTGAGTCGCCTCGGGAGCGGCACGTCGTCGATGCGGACGAGCGCGGGCGCCACCTGCCGAGAGCTGGTCACGGTCGGCGAAGCGACGCCGAGCACTGCGCCGTCGAATGCGAGCGCCCGGGTGGACAGCTGCACGGGCACACCCGGACCGGAGTGCAGCACGCGGCTGCGGGCGACGATCGGGCGCCCGCCGCCCGGCACGAACACGCGGCGGGTCCGGCGCTCCGACTGGACGATGAGCACCTCGACGGCATCCGCATCGCTCTCGACGGCGATCGACGTGCGCAGTTCGCCGTCGGCGGCGGGCAGCGCGTCGACGATCACCCGGGCCTCGATCCCTCCGGCTCGCCTCGACAGGGCGAACGCACTCCAGAGAGCGGGCGGTACTCCCATCGCGACGATGTCCGGGCGGGAGAACAGAAGACCGAGCACCGCGAGGAGCACGGCCCCGCCGATCGCCACCGCCAGCGCCGGACTCCACCGACCGTCCGTGGTCCGCGTCGTCATCCGAGCGCTCGGACCGTCGGAGGCACCGCGACTTGGCCCACGACCGATCGCACCACGTCCGCTGCCGATGCCCCCTGCGACCAGGCCTGCGGAGTGAGTGTGAGACGGTGCGCCAGAACCGGCACGGCGATGCGTTTGATGTCGTCGGGACGCACGAAGTCGCGGCCGTCGAGCGCCGCCAGCGCCCGCCCCAGCAGCACGAGGCCGAGCGAGCCGCGCGGCGAGGCCCCGACCTCGACCTGCGGTGCCGAGCGCGTCGCGCGCGCGACCTCGACGCAGTATCGCGTGATGTCCTGATCCACATGGATCGCCTCCACCGCCGTCTGGAGCTGCACGAGACGGGCGGCGTCGATGACGGGTGGAACATGCGTGGCCTCCTCCCGTCGCAGGACGCGGTTCTGCAGGATCCGTGCCTCCCCCTCCACCTCGGGGTAGCCGATCGAGAGGCGGACCATGAATCTGTCGAGCTGCGCCTCCGGGAGCGCATAGGTGCCCTCGTACTCGATCGGATTCGACGTCGCGATCACATGGAACGGCGCGGGCAGCGCGAAGCTGTTCCCTTCCACCGTGACCTGGCGCTCGGCCATCGCCTCGAGCATCGCCGACTGCGTCTTCGGAGTGGTGCGATTGATCTCATCGGCGAGAAGCAGTCCGGTGAAGATCGGCCCGGGGCGGAAGACGAACTCGCCGGAATCCGGTGAATACACGTAGGAACCCGTCACATCGCCCGGCAACATGTCGGGGGTGCACTGGAGCCGCCGGAACGACAGCCCCAGAGCGGAGGCGAGACTCCTGGCCGCAAGAGTCTTCCCCAGACCGGGCACGTCCTCGAACAGGAGGTGCCCGCCGGCCAGGATCGACGCGAGCGCGATCTCGAGTGGGTCGTCCATGCCGACCACGACGGTACGCACAGCTGTGAGGATCTGCGCTCCGGTGTCGGCGATCTCGGTGGCGGCGGTCATGTCAGCTCCTTGATCGAGGGGGTGGCGAGGTGCGATCGGGCGCGAGTCGATCGATCGCGTCGAGCGCATGCTCGATGTCGACGATCGTCGTGCGCGGACCGGTCAGCCGGGCCCACAGGTCGGGCCCGAGCAGTGCTGCGGCAGCGTCGCGGTGATCGGGGTCGTCCGGATCGACACCCACTCGCTGCAGCCGATGGCGCAGGATCTCTCGCACCCTCTTCGTGATCTGCTGACCTGCAAGACCCGTGTGCGTGTTCAGCGCCCACGACATCCGTGAGATCTCCGTGGGTCGACGTTTGAGCTCGGCGACGATGTGCGGCGCGTCGGACTGCGGCTCCTCGGGAAAGGCGAGCTGCGCCAGCAGTGCCACCGCCCCTGCGAGCAGGCTCCAGCCGACGATGAAGGGCTCGGTGAATCCGAAGACGAACAGTGCGAGCGCGGTGGAGACCGTGGCCCCGACCGCGAGGAGATTTCCGCGCAGCGTCATCGCCACGCCCCCTCGATGCGCCGGAGAGCCTGCCTCGCGCTCTCGCGGTCACGCTCGGAGGCGATGTGCGCACCGAACCGGACCCGCTCATAGAGCACCAGCAACCGGGCGGCCTCGTCGGCGACGCCGGATCGCAGGGTGATGATGCGGAGTGCGAACTCCCCTGGCGTCTCGCTCGCGTCGCGCCGGACGCCGGCATCCGCCGCGGTCTCCTCGAGTCCGACCCATGCCGCGACGATGGCGTCGGAGGGATCAGCTCTGTCATCGATCGATCGCAGAGCGCCGAGGATGCCCCGCTGGATCACCGGGGCGGCCGCATCCGAGTCCGGAGCGGCGTCGATCTCCCCGAACTCCGAGGCGACGTCGGCGGCATCCCGGCGTCCCAGCGGCCTGTTGCGCCATGCCCGGATGAGCGCCCGCACGATCAGCATGAGGAGGGCGATCAGTGCGGCACCCACGAGAACCAGGAGGATGATCCCCAACGTCTGCGCGATCGCGGCTCCGGCGGGGTCGATCTCCACCTCTTCGGGCAGACCGGTCACGGCAGGGGCGACCGTCGGCACCGGCTCCGCTGTCGCCGGAGCGAACAGCGAGTCGGGGCGGAAGGTCGGCGCCTCCTGCAGACCCGATGCGAGCATCGCGACGGCGAAGAGGAAGATGACCGAGCCCACGGTCGCCACCCCGCGGATGCTCGCACGCGCGTGACGTGTCGAGTGAGCGGCCGGCATGCCCCACACCCTATGCCGCGGTCACTCCTGGACGGGGCGGCGACCCGCGAAAGCGGACAAGCCGTCGCGCAGGGTCGCGACCTGCTGCAAGTCCATCCCCACCGCGGCCATGACCTGTCCGGGCACGTCGAGCGCTCGATCACGCAGCGCGCGCCCGGTTTCGGTCAGGGTGATGTCCAGACGACGCTCATCCTGTGCACTGCGCTGTCTGGCCACCAGACCATCCGCTTCGAGTCGCTTCACCAGGGGCGAAGCTGTGGCCGGCTCGAGCGCGAGGTCGGCGGCGAGATCGTTGAGCGGTCGTGGTGACCGCTCCCACAGCGCCAGCATCACGAGGTACTGCGGATGCGTGAGACCGAGTGGCTCGAGGATCGGGCGGTAGATCGCGACGACATTCCGCGCGGCGGTGACCAGCGCGAAGCAGAGCTGGTTGTCGAGCTTGAGCAGGTCCTCGGATGCCGTCACGGCATCGACTATACAACGGCACTAATGATTAGTACACTAAGCAACATGGCCCACCCGAAGGATCGCCCTCCCCTCCGCTCCCGGATCAGGGAAGCCGGCGGCCTGTACGCCTGGATCAACTCGAACCTCATCCGACTCGCCGGCCCCGCGTCTGTCGGCCCCTACGAGACGACGCCGCCGCCGACCGCGACCGAACGCGCAGAGCGCGCCTGCCCGCTCTGCGGCGCCGCGATGAGCGCGCACGAGATCGACCGCTCGGGTCCGAAGACACTGGTGCACTGCCCCTGATCGCGGCGGGGGGCGACGACGGCCTCCGACGGGTTCTTCTGCGGGCGCCTCAGCCCGAAGGGGCAGCGTCGCCTCGCGCCACGTCGAGCCAGAAAGCCAGGTCGTCATCGGTCGCGACAGCAGCGGGCGAGACGTCCAACCAGCCGGTCCCCATCGTCCGCGGCCCTCTCCCACCTCGCCCCTCGTGCTCGGCCTCGACCTCAGGCGTGCCCGGCCTTCTCCATGGCGCGCAGTTCCTTCTTGAGGTCCTGCACCTCGTCGCGCAGTCGACCCGCGAGTTCGAACTTGAGTTCGGCCGCTGCCGCGAGCATCTGATCGGACAGGTCCTGGATGACGGCTTCGAGCTGCTGCGCCCCCTCGGCGGCGATACCCGTGCGTCGCAGGTTCGGCGTCGGCGACTTGCCCTTGCCGGTCGCCCGCCCGCGACCGGACATCATTTCGGCCGTGTCCGCGCCCTCGCGCGCCAGCACCTCGGTGATGTCGGCGATGCGCTTGCGCAGCGGCTGCGGATCGATGCCGTTCTCCGTGTTGTAGGCGATCTGCTTCTCGCGACGACGATCGGTCTCCTCGATCGCCTTGGCCATCGAATCGGTGATCTTGTCGGCGTACATGTGCACCTCGCCCGACACGTTTCGCGCTGCTCGCCCGATGGTCTGGATGAGCGACGTACCCGAGCGCAGGAAGCCCTCCTTGTCGGCGTCGAGGATCGCGACCAGCGACACCTCGGGAAGGTCGAGGCCCTCACGCAGCAGGTTGATGCCGACGAGCACGTCGTAGACACCCGCCCGCAGCTCGCTGAGCAGCTCGACGCGACGAAGGGTGTCGACGTCTGAGTGCAGGTACCGCACCCGCACGCCATGCTCGCCCAGGAAGTCGGTGAGCTCCTCGGACATCTTCTTCGTGAGCGTGGTGACGAGGACGCGCTCGTCACGGCCGACGCGCACTCGGATCTCCTCGAGCAGGTCGTCGATCTGCCCCTTCGAGGGCTTCACGATGATGTGAGGATCGACGAGTCCCGTCGGGCGGATGATCTGCTCGACCACCCCGTCGGCGATGCCCATCTCGTACTTTCCGGGAGTCGCCGAGAGGTACACGGTCTGACCGATGCGATTCTTGAACTCGTCCCAGCGCAGGGGCCTGTTGTCCATCGCGCTCGGCAGGCGGAACCCATGGTCGACGAGTGTGCGCTTGCGCGACGCGTCGCCCTCGTACATCGCACCGATCTGCGGCACGGTGACATGCGACTCGTCGATCACGAGCAGGAAGTCGTCGGGGAAGAAGTCGAGCAGCGTGTGCGGAGGCTCGCCGGGCTGACGACCGTCCATGTGCCGCGAATAGTTCTCGATACCGGAGCAGAAGCCCAGCTGCTGCAGCATCTCGAGATCGAACGTGGTGCGCATGCGCAGACGCTGCGCCTCGAGAAGCTTGCCCTGCCGCTCGAACTCCTGGAGACGCTCCTCGAGCTCGTGTTCGATCGTGCCGATCGAACGCTGGATCACGTCGGTCCCCGCCACGTAGTGCGAGGCGGGAAAGATCGGCACCGCATCGAGCTTCTCGATCACCTCGCCCGTGAGAGGGTGCAGCGAATAGAGGGCCTCGATCTCATCGCCGAACAGCTCGATGCGGATCGCGTGCTCTTCGTACACCGGGATGATCTCGATCGTGTCGCCTCGCACGCGGAAGTTGCCGCGCGAGAAGTCGACATCGTTGCGGTTGTACTGCATCGCGATGAACTGCCGGATGAGCGCGTCGCGGTCGTACCGCTCCCCCACCTGGAGGGCGACCATCGCCCGGAGGTACTCCTCCGGCGCGCCGAGGCCGTAGATGCAGGAGACGGTCGACACGACGATCACATCGCGGCGGCTGAGGAGAGAGTTCGTGGTCGAGTGGCGCAGACGCTCGACCTCGGCGTTGATCGACGAGTCCTTCTCGATGAAGGTGTCGGTCTGCGGCACGTACGCCTCGGGCTGGTAGTAGTCGTAGTACGACACGAAGTACTCGACCGCGTTGTTGGGCATGAGCTCGCGGAACTCATTGGCGAGCTGCGCGGCCAGTGTCTTGTTGTGCGCGAGCACGAGTGTCGGACGCTGCACCTGCTCGACCAGCCAGGCGGTGGTCGCAGACTTGCCGGTACCCGTCGCACCGAGGAGCACGACGTCGGTCTCGCCCGCATTGATGCGCGATGCGAGCTCGGCGATGGCCTTCGGCTGGTCACCGGCCGGCGCGTACTCGCTGATGACCTCGAACGGACGGACACTGCGGGTGGGTTGCATACCTCCAGCGTAGGCGTGGCCACCGACATCGGGGCCGTGTCGGAGGCCGCACCTAGAGTGGGGGCGTGATCGAGTTCATCATCGGCACCAGCCTTGCAGCGTCGGCGGGCCTCAACGCCTGGATGCCGCTGTTCCTGCTCGGCCTCGCGGATCGGCTCCTGCCCGCCGTCGAGCTGCCGTCCGCGTGGGCGTGGCTGTCGAGCGACCTCGCCCTGTGGATCGTGGGAGCTCTGCTGCTCCTCGAGATCATCGCCGACAAGATCCCCGCTCTCGACTCGATGAACGACATCGTCCAGAGCATCCTGCGTCCGGCGGCCGGGGGCATCGCCTTCGGAGCGGGTGCGGGCGCGCAGACCGTCGCCGTCGACGATCCGGCCTCGCTCTTCGCCGACAATCAATGGGTTCCCGTGGCGGTGGGCATCGCCGTCGCACTCGTGGTCCACATCGTCAAGGCGACGGCGCGGGTGACCGCCAATGCGGCGACAGGAGGGCTCGCCGCCCCCGTCCTCAGCGCGGCGGAGGACGGCGCGTCCTTCGCCCTCGCGGCGGCCGCGATCATCGTCCCGATCCTGGCAGCCGCGCTGCTCATCGGGCTCGTCGTCGCCGTCATCGCGCTCCTCCGCCGACGGGCTCGCCTGCGGCGCGAGCGTCAGCCCGTCGGGCGCGTGACGCGGCCGCGCTGAGGCCGCTCCCCGGCTGGGCCTCTCAGCGACGTCCGTACGGCATCCCGCGCAGAGCGGCGGCGGCGAGCATCGCGGCGATCCCGCACATCGCGAGAACGGCGACGATGAACCACACCCAATCAGCCGCTCCGAACACCACTCCGAGCACCCAGCCGAACAGGCTCGAACCGGCGTAGTAGCCGAAGTAGTAGAGCGACGAGGCCTGAGCCCGATGATCCGGATCGGCCACAACCGGCACCCAGCCGGACGCCACCGCGTGCGCTCCGAAGAAGCCGCCGGTGAAGAGCACGAGGCCGGCGAGCACCACGAAGGTCACGGGAGCGAGCATCGCCATCGCTCCTGCCGACATCACGGCGATCGACCCCAGCAGCACCGGGAACCGCCCCAGCCGAGAGGCCAGCACCCCCGCCCAGGGCGATGACACGGTCCCGGCGAGGTAGGCCAGGAACAGCAGGGTCACGAGCCAGACGGGAAGGGCGAAGGGCGGCTCGACGAGATGGAAGCCGAGGTAGTTGTACACCGCCACGAACGCGCCCATGAGAAGGAAGCCCTGAGCGTAGAGCGCGAGCTGCGTGGCCGAACGCAGCGGCGTCAACAACCGCGTCAGCATCCCGGTTGCGGCGTGTTCGCGGTGTCTGCCCGGGACGAAGCCTCGAGCCCGGGGCGCGAGCCACAGGAACAGCACGTCCGCGAGGGCGCACACGGCGGCCACCGTCCACATGCCGGCACGCCAACCGATCTGCTCACCGACGATTCCCGACACGATGCGTCCGAGGAGTCCCCCCACCGTCGTGCCCGCGATGTAGCTGCCCGCCGCGGTCGCCGCGTTGCGAGCACGTATCTCCTCGCTCAGATAGGCAAGTGCCACCGCCGGGACCGCACCGAGGGCCATCCCCTCGAGAAGCCGCAGCGCGAGCAGCATCTCCAGGCCCGTGCTCAGCGGCGCGACGAGCCCGAGCGCCGTCGCGGTGAGTACGCCGATCACCATGGCCTGCACGCGCCCCAGGCGATCCGCGACCATCGACCACGGGATCACGGCTGCAGCGAGTCCGAGCGTCGCCGCAGACACGGCGAGTGCCGCCGACGCCGGCGCGATGCCGAGGTCGACCGACAACGCCGGCAGAACGGCCTGCGGCGAGTAGAGCTGCGCGAAGGTCGCGATGCCTGCGAAGAAGAGTCCGGCGATCAGCCGTCGGTACTCGGGAGAGCCGGGCGCGTGACCGGAGAACGTCACCGCGGCGTGATCCGCTCCCACAGAGCATCCGTCTGCTCGAGCGTCTTCGCGATCGAACCGGACGTGTCGATGACCTCGTCCGCGATGGCGAGCCGCTTCTCGTCCGACACCTGGGCGTCGATCCGTCCCTCGGCTTCCGCGTCCGTCATGCCGCGCAGGTCGACGAGTCGCCGCCTCCTGATGTCCGCCGGTGCATGCGCGACGACGATCAGATCCCAGGGATCGTCGACCCTGGCCTCGACGAGCAGAGGCACGTCGTACACGACCACGGACTGCGGATCACGGTGCCCCGCCTCGTCGAAGCGTCGCTGCGATTCGGCACGGACCGCCGGATGCACGATCGCGTTCAGCTGCCCGAGCTTGTCCTTGTCGGCGAACACGACGGCACCGAGGGCCGCCCGATCGAGTGAGCCGTCAGGGGCGATGACCTCAGCGCCGAACGTCGAGGCGATCTCTGCGAGCACGGGCGATCCCGGAGCCTGGACGTCGCGGACGATCTGATCGGCGTCCACGATGGTGGCCCCGTGATCGGCGAGTCGCCGTGCGATGGTCGACTTCCCCGACGCGATGCCGCCGGTGAGCGCGATGAGTGGCATCCCGCCAGTCTAGGCTTCGGCGATGCGGAGGCTCAGCGGCCGAGCAGCTGCCGACGCGAGCTGATCACTCCGGTGTCGAATCCGGCGAGGTGCAGTCCACCGTGGAATCGCGCATGCTCGATCTTGATGCATCGATCCATGACGACGGAGAGCCCCTCAGCCTCGGCGATGGCAGCGGCATCCTCGTTCCACGATCCGAGCTGCAGCCACAGCGCACGAGCGCCGACGTCGACGGCCTCCTGCGCGACGCCCGGCAGGTCATCGTGCCTGCGGAAGACGTCGACGATGTCGGGGACCACGGGCAGGTCCGCGAGCGACGCGTAGACCGGCTGCCCGAGAATCTCGGTCTCGCGCGGATTGACGAAGTAGACGTCGTACGACGAACTCGACAGCAGGTACGTGCCGACGAAGTACGACGCTCGGGCCGGGTTGTTCGATGCGCCCACGATCGCGACGGAGGTGGAGCGCCGAAGCAACGCGAACCGCGACTGCTGGCCTGGCCCGACCCACGAGCGCCCCGGAGCCGCCGAAGCAGTCCCGGGCAGCTCGCAGGCCGCGGCCTCAGTGGGCGCCGGAAGGGCGCAGGATGCTGCGGATCCCGTATCCGTCGAGCTCATCGGTTCGTTCCCGTCGCGGTCGTCAGTGCCTGGTCGAGGTCCCAGATGATGTCATCGGCGTCTTCGAGGCCGACCGAGATGCGGATCAGGTCGGGGCGAACACCGGCCGCCGTGAGCTGCGCCTCGGTGAGCTGGCGGTGGGTCGTGGATGCCGGATGGATGACGAGCGTCCTCGCGTCGCCGATGTTCGCCAGATGCGAGGCGAGCTGCAGGTTCTCGATGAGCTTCTCCCCCGCCGCGCGGCCGTCTTCGGCCTTGACCCCGAAGGCGAAGACCGACCCCGGTCCGAGCGGCAGGTACTTCGCGGCGCGCTCATGGTGCGGATGCCCCTCGAGCCCCGCCCAGGTCACGTACTCCACGCGGGGGTCCGAGGCCAGCCAGTCCGCGACGATGCGGGCGTTCGCGAGGTGCGCGTCGATGCGCTGCGGAAGCGTCTCGATACCCTGCAGCAGGTTGAACGCGGACTGCGGGCTCAGCGCCGGCCCGATGTCGCGCAGCTGCTCGGTGCGGAGCTTGGTGAGGAACCCGTACTCGCCGAAGTTGTCCCACCACTTGATCCCGCCGTAGGACTCGACCGGCTCCGTCATCTGCGGGAAGCGTCCGTTGCCCCAGTCGAACGTGCCCTTCTCGATCACGACACCGCCGAGGGTCGTCCCGTGACCGCCGAGGAACTTCGTCACCGAATGGATGACGATGTCGGCGCCGTGCTCGAGCGGACGCGCGAGGTACGGAGTGGCCAGTGTCGCGTCGACGACGAGCGGTACACCGGCGGCGTGCGCGACGTCGGCGAGCCCCTCGATGTCGGCGATCTCGCCCGACGGGTTGCCGATCATCTCGACGTAGATGACCTTCGTCTCGGGGCGGATCGCGGCGGCATAGTCGGCCGGGTCGGTCGAGGCGACGAACGTCGTCTCGACGCCGAAGCGGCGCAGCGTCACATCGAGCTGCGTCACCGTGCCGCCGTAGAGCTGCGCGGAGGCCACTACATGGTCACCCGCTCCGACGAGCGCCGCGAACGTGATGAACTCCGCGCTCATGCCCGAGGCGGTGGCGACGGCACCGATTCCGCCCTCGAGCGAGGCCAGGCGCTCCTCGAGTGCGGCGACGGTGGGATTGCCGATGCGGGAGTAGATGTTGCCGTACTTCTGCAGAGCGAAGAGGTTGCCCGCGTCCGCCGCATCCTCGAAGACGAACGAGGTCGTCTGGTAGATGGGCACCGCGCGAGCGCCCGTGGCGGCATCGGGGGTGCCGCCGGCGTGCAGCGCCCTCGTCCGGAATCCGAAGCGATGTTCTTCCGTCATGGTGTCCTCAGTTCAGCGTTCTCGAGCACGGCGGCGATGTCGTCGACGGCCCACGGGTTCTGCAGAGATGTCGTGTCCCCGAGCGGCGCGGGCGCGCGTCCTGCTCGTCGGTCCTGTTCGGCCTCCCAGAGCTGTGCGAGCAGTCGCCGCATGATCTTGCCCGAACGGGTCTTCGGCAGGTCGGGCACCACGACGATGTGCTTCGGCTTCGCGACAGGGCCGATGGCGGTGGCGACCTGGCCCCGGAGCTCGCTGGTCGAGACCTCAGAGCGTCCGGATGCGGTGACGAACGCGACCACGGCCTGCCCGGTGACCGCATCGGCCACGCCGGCGGTGCCCGCCTCCCCGACCGTGTCATGCGCCACGAGGGCGGATTCGATCTCGATCGTCGACAGGCGATGTCCCGACACGTTCACGACATCGTCGAGTCGACCGAGGATCCAGATGTACCCGTCCGCGTCTCGGGTCGCCCCGTCACCGGCGACGTAGTATCCGCCGTGCTCACCGCGTCCGGCATACGCCGACCAGTACGCGTCGCGGTAGCGCTGCGAGTTGCCCCACACGGTCCGCGCCATCCCCGGCCACGGACGGCGCACGACGAGCGTGCCGGATCTCCCCGGCGCCACCTCATCACCGTTCGCGTCCACGACCGTCGCGTCGATGCCCGGCAGCGGCACGGACGCCGATCCGGGCTTGAGCGTCGTGACGCCGGGAAGCGGTGCGATCATCGCTGCCCCGGTCTCGGACTGCCACCAGGTGTCGACCACCGGGAGCTCGTCGCGCCCGAAGTTCCGGCGGAACCAGATCCACGCCTCGGGGTTGATCGCTTCGCCGACCGTTCCCAGCAGACGCAGGGTCGAGAGGTCGTGCCCCTCCGGCAGATCGGCGCCGAACCAGGTCATGAAGGTGCGGATGAGCGTGGGCGCGGTGTAGTAGACGGTCACCCCGTAGCGCTCGATGATCTCGAGGTGTCGCTCGCGGCTCGGCGTGTCCGGCGTGCCCTCGTAGATGACCTGCGTCAGGCCGTTCGAGAGCGGACCGTAGATCTCATACGTGTGGGCGGTCACCCAGGCGAGATCCGCCGTGCACCAGTGCACGTCATCGGGCTTCGCGTCGAAGTGGGCCCAATGCGCCCAACTCGCGTGCGTGAGGTAGCCGCCGGAGGTGTGGACGAGTCCCTTCGGCTTCCCGGTGGTGCCCGACGTGTAGATGATGAAGAGCGGATGCTCGGAATCGAACGCTTCTGCCACGTGCTCGGACGAGGCGGTGTCGACGACGTCGTGCCACCACACGTCGCGTCCCTCGGTCCAGGGCACGTCCTGCCCGGTGCGCCGGAGCACGAGGACGTGCTCGAGGTCGGGGAGGTCGGCGGCCGCGACATCGGCGGTGGACTTGACCTCGGTGGCGGTGCCGCGGCGGAACTGGCCGTCGCTCGTCACGAGCAGCTTGGCTCCGGTGTCGGCGAGCCGGAATCGCACCGCCTCAGCGGAGAACCCGCCGAACACGAGCGAGTGCACGGCGCCGATCCGCGCACAGGCGAGCGTGATCACGACCGTCTCGATCAGCACCGGGAGGTAGACCACGACGCGGTCACCGGGCCGGATGCCGAGTGCGATCAGCGCGTTGGCCGCGCGCGACACCCTCTCCTGCAGGTCGGAGTACGTCACGACGATGCGGTCGCCCGGCTCGCCTTCGAAGTGCAGAGCGACCTTGTCGCCGCGTCCGGCCTCGACGTGGCGGTCGACGCAGTTGTACGCGACGTTGAGCCGTCCGCCGACGAACCATCGTGCGGCGGGAACGGCATCCCCGACGGGCGGCTCCCACTCGTGAGCCGTGTGCCAGGTCTCGGCCCAGTCGAGCCGCGTCGCCGCCTGCTCCCAGAAGAGGGTCGGATCCGACGCCGCCCGCGCGTACGCCTCGGCGGTCACGTTCGCCGTCGAGGCTATCCCTGCGGGCGCCGGGTACGTGCGGGTCTCGTGCAGTCGTGCTTCCGTCACGGTCACACCCACCGTCGGAGCAGATACTTCTCGACCAGCACGAGAAGAGCGTTGGTGATCGTCCCGAGAAGCGCGAGCAGGACGATCGACAGGATGATCCTGTCCACTCGGCCGCTGTTCTGCGAGTCCGTGAGCAGGAACCCGAGTCCCATCGACGAGGCGATCAGCTCGGCGGCGACGAGGAACAGCCAGGCCTGCGCGAGAGCGAGGCGGAGTCCTGCGACGACCGATGGCACGACGGCGGGCAGCTGCACGGTGCGGAACAGCGACCAGCCTCGGAGGCTGAACGAGCGACCTGCCTCCACGAGCTGAGGGTCGACGTGACGGAGGGCCGAGGCGACGGTCGTGTACACGGGGAAGAAGGCGCCGATGGCGATCAGCGTCACCTTGGACTCCTCGCCGATCTGCATCCACAGGATCAGCAGCGGCACCCAGGCCAGCGACGGCACAGCGCGGACCGCCGAGAGCGTGGGACTGAGCAGCACGTCGCCGATCCGCGAGAGCCCGACGATACCCGCGATCACGAGTCCGATCACCGATCCGATCGCGAAACCGAGCAGCACGCGCTGCACCGAGATCGCGATGTGCGTCCACAGCTGCCCGCGCTCGGCCAGCTCGACGCCCGCGGAGAAGACGGACTCCGGAGACGGGAGGAGGTAGGGCGCGACGAACCCGGTGGTCGTCGCGATCTGCCAGGTGATGACGATGAGGACAGGCAGCAGGAACCCACCGGCGATCCGCACCGCAGGGCGGTCCCACGCATGCCGAGCGCCCACCTCAGAGTGCCGACGGACGCCGCGGCCGGCGTCGAGCGCGTCCCTCGTGTCTGCGGGCACCACCACGCGCTGGTCGGGAAGGATCACTCGTCCCCGACCGCCTTCTCGGCGAACGTCGCGTTCACGATCGAGTCGAGTGCCTTGTCGACCGAATCCTTGCCGCCCTGGACATCGCCGGAATCGACGAGCACGGGGGCGATCTTCTCGAGCACGGCGATCTGATCGTCGCCCGGGATGCCGCTCACGTCGAGGTTCGAGCGCTCGGTGATCACGGTCTCCGCGACCTCGATGTCGATGCCGGCGACTTCGGCGAGCAGCGCAGCCGTCTCATCGGGGTTCTCGAGGGCCCACTCGCGCGCCTGCTCGTATGCGTCGACGACGGCCTGAGCGAGATCGGCGTGGTTCTCGATGAAATCCTCGGAGGCGTTCAGGAACCCGTACGTGTTGAAGTCGACGTTGCGGTAGACCAGCTGGTCGGCCGACTCCACCTCGGCCGCGGCCATGATCGGGTCGAGTCCGGCCCAGGCGTCGACCGAACCGCCGTCGAGCGCAGCGCGCCCGTCCGCGTGCTGGAGGTTCTGCACCTCGACGTCGTCGACCGAGAGGCCCGCCTCCTCGAGCGACTGCAGCAGGAAGAAATAGGGATCCGTGCCCTTCGTCGCGGCGACCGACTTGCCCGCGAGATCCTCGACCGACGTGATGTCGCTGTCAGGACCGACGACGATGGCCGACCACTCGGGCTGCGAGAAGATGTCGATGACCTGGATGGGCGAGCCGTTCGATCGGGCCAGCAGCGCGGCCGAGCCGGCGGTCGACCCCACGTCGATCGATCCGGAGCGCAGCAGTTCGTTCGCCTTGTTGGAGCCGGCGGACTGCACCCACTCGACCGCGACGTCGTCACCGAGGATGTCCTCGAGGATTCCCTGGTCGCGGATCACGAGGCTGAGCGGGTTGTAGGTCGCGAAGTCGATCGACAGCGTGTCTGCGGACCATTCGCCCGACGCGGCCGCATAGTCCGTCGTCGTGTCCGAGGCCGTGGCGTTCTCTCCGGCGACGCAGCCGGATGCGACGAGCATCATCGTCCCGGCGATGGCGATCGCGGGGATGATTCGGCGGGTGATGGTGCTCATCGGGTCTCCTCGGTGGCGGTGCTGTGGTGGGTGTCGACGCCGAGTCCCTCGAGGAGCTCGGCACGGAGGTTCGCGAGGCCGCGATCGGCGCGGTCACGGGGGCGGAAGCCGGGCACGGTGATCGTTCGCGCGATGGATGGCGCATCCGACTCGTCGTCGCCGACGAGAGTGCGTAGAAGCAGCACGCGATCGGCGAGGTAGAGGGCCTCCTCGACGTCGTGGGTGACGAGGAGGACGGTGGTGGGCTCGGCGGCGTGGATCTTCAGGAGCAGATCGTGCATCCGCAATCGCGTGAGGGCGTCGAGCGCGCCGAAGGGCTCGTCGAGCAGAAGGACGCCGGGATTGCGGGCGAGCGCGCGGGCCAGAGAGGCGCGCTGCGCCATCCCTCCGGACACCTCGCGTGGGCGCTGGTCGGCCGCCTGCTCGAGTCCGACGAGAGCGAGCAGCTCGCGCACTCGTTCGCGGCCCTCACGTCGCGCGGTGCCGCGAGGAAGTCCGAGCTCGACATTCTGCGCGATGGTTCGCCACGGCAGGAGCCGCGGCTCCTGGAAGGCGATCGCGGTGCGCTCGTCGACATCGGCGACACCGGAGTCATCGATCAGGATGCGTCCGCCCGTCGGCGCATCCAACCCGCCGACAAGGCGCAGGAGCGTCGACTTCCCGCATCCGGACGGCCCGACGATCGCGACGATCTCGCCGGCGGCGACGTCGACGTCGACTCCGCGGAGGACCTCGCGGCGGCCACGTGTGACGGCGAAGCTCCGCTCCACCCCGTGCAGGCGCACGGGCTGCGCAGTGCCGGCGACGGCCGGACCGCGCGCCGTCGAGGGCGCGGAGAGCAGAGAGGTCATGTCCCTATGCTGTCCAACCGGACGAAATGTGACGAATGCGAACGTAATGTTCGGTCACGGACCCCCACACTCCGCCGGGACGGGCGGATACGCGGAACGGGCCGCCATCCCGAAGGATGACGGCCCGTTCCAGAAAGCGTGATGCTTACGCGTTGCCGCCCGAGAGCTTCTCGCGCAGAGCCGCGAGTGCCTCGTCGTCAGCGAGCGTGCCCGCACCGGCGGATTCGCTCGAGAACGCCTGGCCGCCGAAGTCCTCGCCGGCAGCAGCCTCGGCCTCGGCCGCCTTGGTGACCTGAGCCTTGTGGGCCTCCCAGCGAGCCTGGGCTGCAGCGTACTCCTGCTCCCATGCCTCGCGCTGAGCGTCGAAGCCGTCCTTCCACGCACCGGTCTCGGCGTCGAAGCCCTCCGGGTACTTGTACTCGCCGTTCTCGTCGTACTCAGCGAGCATGCCGTAGAGAGCCGGGTCGAACTCGGTGCCGTTGGGGTCGACCGACTCGTTGGCCTGCTTCAGCGACAGCGAGATGCGGCGACGCTCGAGGTCGATGTCGATGACCTTGACGAACACCTCTTCGCCGACGGAGACGACCTGCTCGGCCAGCTCGACGTGCTTGCTGGAGAGCTCGGAGATGTGGACGAGGCCCTCGATGCCGTCTGCGACGCGCACGAACGCACCGAACGGAACGAGCTTGGTGACCTTACCCGGCGTGACCTGACCGATCGCGTGGGTACGGGCGAACACCTGCCACGGGTCCTCCTGCGTCGCCTTCAGCGACAGGGAGACGCGCTCGCGGTCGAGGTCGACCTCGAGGATCTCGACGGTGACCTCCTGGCCCACCTCGACGACCTCGGAGGCGTGCTCGATGTGCTTCCAGGACAGCTCGGAGACGTGCACGAGGCCGTCCACGCCACCCAGGTCGACGAACGCACCGAAGTTGACGATCGACGAGACGACACCCTTGCGGACCTGACCCTTGTGCAGGTTGTTGAGGAACGTCGTGCGGGACTCGGACTGCGTCTGCTCGAGCAGAGCGCGGCGCGACAGGACCACGTTGTTGCGGTTCTTGTCGAGCTCGAGGATCTTCGCCTCGATCTCCTGGCCGAGGTACGGCGTGAGGTCGCGGACGCGGCGCAGCTCGATGAGCGAGGCCGGGAGGAAGCCACGGAGGCCGATGTCGACGATGAGGCCACCCTTGACGACCTCGATGACGGTGCCGGTGACGACGCCGTCGTTCTCCTTGATCTTCTCGACGTCTCCCCAGGCACGCTCGTACTGAGCACGCTTCTTGGAGAGGATCAGACGGCCTTCCTTGTCCTCCTTCTGGAGAACCAGGGCCTCGACCTCGTCGCCGACCTTGACGACCTCGTTGGGGTCGACGTCGTGCTTGATCGAGAGCTCGCGCGAGGGGATGACACCCTCGGTCTTGTATCCGACATCGAGCAGGACCTCGTCGCGGTCGATCTTGACGATCGTGCCTTCGATGATGTCGCCGTCGTTGAAGAACTTCAGGGTCTTCTCGACCGCGGCCAGGAAGTCCTCAGCAGATCCGATGTCGTTGATGGCGACCTGCTTGGTGGCCGGGGCGGTCGTTGCGGTAGTCATGTAGTGGGTTGTCCTTGTTGAATGGAGTCTCGGGCTGCGGGGCAACGGACGCGCACGTCCGACAGCATGCTCCACAGCGGTTGATGGGGTGTTCGATGCCACGAGGGCATGCACAGGCACGCCACGAGTGACACTTCAGGCTATCAGATGTCGGGCGCCGACGGAGGATGACGATGACGGAATCCGGCGGGCACTGCAAGACTGTGCTCATGCCTCGCGCCGACAAGCTCCTCCTGCTCGACACCGCAAGCCTCTACTTCCGCGCCTTCTACGGCGTGCCCGACAAGGTGACGGCTCCCGACGGCTCTCCGATCAACGCGGTGCGGGGCATGCTCGACATCGTCGCGAAGCTCGTGACGCTGTACGAACCGACCCACGTCGTGGCCTGCTGGGACGACGACTGGCGCCCCCAGTGGAGGGTCGATCTGATCCCGAGCTACAAGTCGCATCGCGTGGTGGAGGCCGTCCCGACCGGACCCGACGTCGAAGAGGTGCCGGATCCGCTCGAGGCGCAGATCCCTCTGATCCGCGAGACCCTCGGGCTGCTCGGGATTCCGATCATCGGCGTGGCCGAGCATGAGGCCGACGATGTGATCGGCACCCTGGCGACGCACGCCACCATGCCGGTCGACATCGTCACGGGGGATCGCGACCTGTTCCAACTCGTCGATGACGCACGGGACGTTCGCGTCGTCTACACGGCGCGCGGCATGAGCAACCTCGAGATCGTCACGGATTCGGTCGTCGTCACGAAGTACGGAGTGCTGCCTAGCCAGTACGCCGACTTCGCCACGATGCGCGGCGACGCATCCGACGGCCTGCCCGGCGTCGCCGGGGTCGGCGAGAAGACGGCGGCCACCCTGCTGCAGGCGCACGGAGACCTCGCGGGAGTCCGCGCCGCCGCGGAATCCGGTGAAGGCATGAGTGCCGGCGTGCGGGCCAAGGTGCTCGCCGCATCGGACTACCTCGACGTCGCGCCGACGGTCGTCGCCGTCGCGACCGCTCTCGAGATCACGGCACCCGATGCCGCGCTCCGTCCGCTGGACCCGTCGGACGTCGATGTGGCGACCGCTGTCGCGGAGAAGTGGAACCTCGGCACCTCGATGACCCGCGCGATCGCCGCCGTGGCGACGACAGGAGATTGAGCTCGCCCACGCCCTCGGGCGACGGGGTCAGCCGGCCCAGGCGAGAAGACGTTCGAGCCCCCAGGTCGTGATGATGCGCGATGCGGGCACGCCGGCACGTTCCGCTCGTGCGGCCCCATGGTCGAGCAGCGACAGCTGCCCCGGAGCGTGGGCGTCGGAGTCAATGGAGAACAGGCATCCCGCCTTGAGCGCGATCGCGATGAGCTCGTCCGGCGGATCCTGCCGCTCCGGTCGGGAGTTGATCTCGACGGCGACGCCGTTGTCCGCGCACGCGGCGAAGACCGCTTCGGCATCGAAGGCGGAAGCCGGTCGAGTTCCGCGCTCACCCTGCACGAGGCGTCCCGTGCAGTGCCCGAGAACGTTGACTCGGGGATTCGACACCGCGTCGATCATGCGCGCGGTCATCGGCCTCGCGTCCATCCGCAGCTTCGAATGGACGGACGCCACGACGATGTCGAGCTCGCCGAGCAGCGCGTCCTCCTGGTCGAGGGCACCGTCGTCGAGGATGTCGACCTCGATGCCGGCGAGAAGAGCGAAACCCTCCCCCGACTCGGCCCGGACGAGCGGCATCTGCTCGCGCAGCCGGTCTGCAGACAGCCCCCGTGCCACCCTGAGCCGCGGCGAGTGATCCGTCACGGCCTGATACTCGTGTCCCAGTGCTCGCGCGGCGGCCGCCATCACCGGGATCGACGTCGTGCCGTCGGACCAGTCCGTATGCGCGTGCAGATCGCCGCGCAGCTTTCCCCTGAGCTCCGACACGATCTCCGGTTCGACCTCGCCACGCAGCTCCACGAGATAGTCGGGGACCTCTCCCCCCTGGGCCTGCCGGATGACCGCGAACGTCGACTCGCCGATGCCCTTGGCCGCGCGGAGCCTGGTCGGGTCTGAGCGGACGTCATCCGGCAGCTGCTGCAGACTGGCCGCCGCCTGACGGAACGCCTTCGCCCGATATCGGGACGCCCGCTCGCGCTCGAGCAGCGATGCGATCTCGAGCAGCGCGGCGACCGGGTCCATGTGCGACCTACGCCGTGGCGAGTTCCCGGCTCACGCCGATCCACTCGTCGAGCTTCGCGGCGGCGCGACCGTCGTCGACGGCCGCCGCAGCACGGGCGTACCCCTCGCGCAGCCTCTCGAGGATCGGGCGCTGCACCTGATTCGCGTCCTGGGAGAGCTCGTAGGCGACGATGCCCGCGGCCGCATTCAGCAGCACGATGTCGCGGACCGGGCCGATCTCGCCCGAGAGCGTCCGGCGGAGCACCTCGGCATTGTGCTCCGGCGATCCCCCGATGAGATCGCTCAGGTCTGCGAGCGGGATTCCGAGGTCACGCGGGTCGAGATCGTGCTCATGGATGTCGCCTCGGGTGACTTCCCAGATGCGGCTGTGACCTGTCGTCGTCAGCTCATCGAGACCGTCGTCGCCGCGGAACACCAGCGCGGTCGCGCCGCGGGTGCGGAACACGCCCGTGATCAGCGGCACCCGCTCGAGCTGTGCGACTCCGACCGCGTTCGCCTCCGCGCGCGCCGGGTTGCAGAGCGGTCCGAGCATGTTGAAGACCGTCGGAACCCCGAGCTCGGCGCGCACGGCCCCGGCGTGCTTGAAGCCGGGGTGAAAGGCACCCGCCCAGGCGAAGGTGATGCCGGTCCTGTCGAGGATCGACGCGACCGACGCCGGATCGAGCGTCAGCTCGAGGCCGAGAGCGCTGAGCACGTCGGACGACCCGGACGACGAGCTCGCCGCTCGGTTGCCGTGCTTCACCACGGGCACTCCGGTCGCGCCGATGATCACCGCCGCGGTCGTCGACACGTTCACTGTTCCGACACGGTCGCCCCCGGTGCCGACGATGTCGAGCACATCGGGCGAGACGGGAAGAGGAACGGCGGCTTCGAGGATCGCGTCGCGGAAGCCGACGATCTCGTCGATGGTCTCGCCCTTGGCGCGCAGCGCCACGAGGAAGCCCGCGAGCTGCGCCTCGGTGACATCCCCGCGCATGATCTTCCGCATCGCCCACGTCGACTCCCAGACACTGAGGTCGCGACGCTCCAGAAGAGTGGTGAGCACGTCGGACCAGGTCAGGGAATCAGCCATGTGTGCGATCCTATCGGCGCGGGGAAAACGTGCAGACTCTTCCACACGAGTGGTCCCGCTCGCGGCATCCCCCGTTTCCCGCGGATTCACCGAGGATTCGCAGTGTTTTCTTAGGGTTGCCTAAGTCGAATCCGGTCCATTTGAGGGTCGTCGGTGCGAGAATCACGCCCGAGGATCGGCCATAATGGAAGGGTGACGACCTCAGCGACGTATGCCCCGGCGGCAAGAACGATCAAGCGCCCCAACCCGGTAGCTGTCGGCACCATTGTGTGGCTCGGCAGCGAGGTGATGTTCTTCGCGGGACTCTTCGCGATCTACTTCACACTCCGCAGCACCTCCCCCGAGCTCTGGGCCGACCGCACCGAACTGCTGAACGTTCCGTTCGCGTTCGTCAACACGGCCATCCTGGTGCTCTCCTCGTTCACGTGCCAGATGGGCGTGTTCGCGGCCGAGGACCTGCAGCCCTACCGGATCGCCAAGGGCCAGAAGAACGGCGCGGGACGCCGTCGCCTCTTCGGCTGGGGCATGGTCGAGTGGTTCTTCCTCACCTTCGCTCTCGGCTCGATCTTCGTCGCGGGTCAGGTGTGGGAGTACGCGACGCTCGTCGCTGAAGGAATGCCGATCAGCGCCGACTCGTATGCCTCGGCCTTCTACCTGACGACCGGTTTCCACGCACTGCACGTCACCGGCGGCCTCATCGCGTTCCTGCTCGTCATCGGACGTGCGTACGCCGTCAAGAATTTCCGGCACAAGGAGGCGACCTCCTCGATCGTGGTGTCCTACTACTGGCACTTCGTCGACGTCGTCTGGATCGTGCTGTTCGTCGTTATCTACTTCCTGAAATAAGAGCGGAGCTGATCCCCGAGATGGCACGAGAGAAGAAGCGCCGTTCGAACGGCCGTCGCAGCCCCCTGGCTGCGGTGGCCCTCATCGGAGCAGGACTCATGATCACCGGCGCCGTGTACGCCGGCGCATCGGCTGCGTTCGCCGCGACCGACACCACGACCGCTGCGGAGAGCACGCTCACCGTCGAGGACGGCGAGAAGCTGTTCCAGGCGAACTGCGCGACCTGTCACGGACTCGACCTGCAGGGCACCGCCAACGGCCCCAGCCTCTACGGCGTGGGTGAGCTCGCGACCGAGTTCCAGCTCTCCACCGGTCGCATGCCCCTGCAGATGCAGGGGCCGCAGGCACCGCAGAAGCAGCCTCAGTTCACCGAGGACCAGATCCTCGCGATCTCGTCGTTCGTGCAGGAGTCCGCTCCCGGCCCGACGTTCCCCGACAAGCACATTCTCGACGGGGAGGGCGATGTTGCGAACGGCGCGGAGCTGTTCCGCGTCAACTGCGCGATGTGCCACAACGTGGCCGCCGCGGGTGGCGCACTCACCGAGGGCAAGTACGCTCCGGCACTCACCGAGACCAGCGCGCTGCACATGTACGCCGCGATGGTCACCGGCCCCCAGAACATGCCCGTGTTCGGCGACATGAACCTGTCCGACGAAGACAAGCGCGACATCATCTCGGCTCTGCTCTACCAGCAGCAGTCGGTGCAGATCGGCGGCTTCTCGCTCGGTTCGCTGGGTCCCGTGTCCGAGGGCCTGTTCGTCTGGATCTTCGGAATCGGCGCGCTCGTCGCCATCACCGTGTGGATCACGGCGAAGTCCAACTGACGCTTATTCATCGAAGAGGAACGTACGAGGAGCACCATGGCACACGACGACGACTCGCAGGCTCTTGACAGGGCCTACCAGCCCTCTCCGGGGCTGGGTGTCGCAGTCAGCGATCCCGTGCAGAACCCCGGGCTGCCGCCGCACCGCGCGCGGATGACCGACAAGGACCCGCGCGCCGAGAAGGCTGCGGAGCGCACGGTCTACACCCTGTTCTATCTCTCGCTGGCGGGAAGCATCTGGGCGGTCGCCGCCTACATGCTCTTCCCCATCGAGAGCGGCGCGCTCATCGACATCCGTCAGAACAACCTCTTCATCGGTCTCGGCATCTCGCTCGCACTGCTCGCGATCGGAATCGGTGCGATCCACTGGTCCAAGGCTCTGATGAGCGACAAGGAGCACATCGAGCACCGCCACCCGACGCGTGGCAAGGACTCGACCCGTGAGGCGGTTGTCGAGGCATTCGCCACCGCCAACGAGGAGTCCGGCTTCGGACGTCGCACGATGATCCGCAACTCGCTGTTCGCAGCGATCGTGGCCTCGATCATCCCCGGCGTGACGCTGTTCCGCGGGCTCGCCCCGCACAGCACACCCGACGACCCGACTGCCGGCGACCCGGTCGCGCTGCTCAAGCACACGATGTGGGAGAAGGGCGCGCGCCTGGTGCGCGACCCCGACGGCACGCCGATCCGCGCAGCGGACGTCACCCTCGGCTCCGCGTTCCACGTGATCCCGGAAGACCTCGCAGACCTCAGCCACCACGACGGCTACCTCGAGGAGAAGGCCAAGGCCATCGTGCTGATGATGCGCCTGCGCCCCGAGCAGCTGATCGAGGCCGAAGACCGCAAGGACTGGTCGTACGACGGCATCGTCGCGTACTCGAAGGTCTGCACCCACGTCGGCTGCCCCGTGGCGCTGTACGAGCAGCAGACCCACCACCTCCTCTGCCCCTGCCACCAGTCGCAGTTCGACGTCACGGATCACGCCAAGGTCATCTTCGGACCTGCCGCACGTCCGCTGCCGCAGCTGCCCATCACCGTCGACGACGAGGGCTACCTCATCGCACGCAGTGACTTCACCGAGCCCGTCGGCCCGAGCTTCTGGGAGCGCCATTGAGCACCGCAACGCTGTCCAAAGAGGACAAGGACAACAAGGCGCCTCTCGGCGGCCGATTCGTCGGCGCCGCGTCGAACTACATCGATGAGCGCACCAGCATCTCCGGCTTCGTCAAGGAGCTCGGACGCAAGATCTTCCCCGACCACTGGTCGTTCATGCTCGGCGAGATCGCGCTGTGGAGCTTCGTGGTCGTGTTCCTCTCCGGAACCTTCCTGACGTTCTTCTTCCAGGCATCCATGGTCGAGACGCACTACACCGGTGCCTACGCCCCGATGCGTGGCATCGAGATGTCGGCTGCCCTCGAGTCGTCGCTGCACATCTCGTTCGACCTCCGCGGTGGTCTCCTGGTCCGCCAGATCCACCACTGGGCCGCTCTGGTGTTCGTCGCCGGTATCGGCGTGCACATGCTGCGCGTCTTCTTCACCGGGGCCTTCCGCAAGCCGCGCGAGCTCAACTGGGTCATCGGCTTCGTGCTCTTCATCCTGGCCATGGCCGAGGGATTCACCGGCTACTCGCTCCCCGATGACCTGCTCTCGGGCAACGGCCTCCGCATCATCGACGGCATGATCAAGGGCTTCCCGGTCGTGGGCACCTGGATCTCGTTCCTGCTCTTCGGCGGCGAGTTCCCGGGCACCGACATCGTCGGCCGCCTCTACACGCTGCACATCCTGCTGCTGCCGCTGCTGGTCATCGGCCTGATCGTCGTGCACCTGATGCTGATGATCGTCAACAAGCACACGCAGTTCGCCGGCCCCGGCCGCACGAACGACAACGTCGTGGGGTACCCGATGATGCCGGTCTACATGTCGAAGATGGGCGGCTACCTGTTCATCGTCTTCGGCACGATCGTCCTGATCGCGACGTTCTTCCAGATCAACCCGATCTGGAACTACGGCCCGTACGACCCGTCTCCCGTGTCCGCCGGTACCCAGCCCGACTGGTACATCGGCTTCGCGGACGGCGCGCTCCGACTCGCTCCGTCGAACCTCGACGTGGTGTTCCTCGACCGCACCTGGTCGTTCGGCATCCTGCTCCCGGTCGCGGTGCTCGGTCTGTTCATCGTGCTCGTCGCGATCTACCCCTTCCTCGAGGCGTGGGTCACGGGCGACAAGCGCGAGCACCACATCGCGCAGCGTCCCCGCAACGCCGCGACCCGCACCGCCATCGGCGTGGCCGGTGTCATCTTCTACGCAGTGCTCTGGGCTGCGGCATCTTCCGACCTCATCGCGACGCATTTCATGCTCACGATGGAAGGTGTGATCCACACCCTGCAGGCCCTGCTGTTCGTCGGCCCGATCCTCGGATACTTCGTCACGAAGCGCATCGCGATCGCTCTGCAGAAGAAGGACCGCGAGATCGTGCTGCACGGCTACGAGTCGGGCCGCATCGTGCGTCTCCCCGGCGGCGAATTCATCGAGGTGCACCAGCCGGTCGACAAGTACGACCGCTGGAAGCTCATCGATGTCGACGGCTACGAGCCGCTCGTCGTCCGTCCGAACGCCAAGGGCCGCATCTCGTGGACTGAGAACCTGCGTTCCTCCGTGTCGCGGTGGTTCTTCGAGGACCGTCTCGCCCCGCTCACGCAGGCCGAGATCGAGGCCGCAGATGCTCACCAGCACCACGTCACGGCTCACAACGAAGAGACCGAGGCCGCCGAGATCCAGGGAGCGCACGAGCGCGCCGGGTTCCCGGATGCCCCGCTCACGGTCAGCGAGACGCACGTCGACGAGACGCCCAACACGCCGAGCACCGTCATCTCCACGGAGCCGGTGAAGAAGCCTCGCAAGAAGAAGACGGAGGAGGGCGAGTAAGTCCGCCCCTCCCCCGTGAAAGGCCCTGTCTGCTTCGGACAGGGCCTTTCTTCTGTCCGGGCACCTCCCATCTCGGCGTGGAAGGATCGTGGCATGAGCTCCGCAGTCCAACTCATCCGTTCGACCGACCTCGCCGCCGCTCCCTACGCGTATGCGGCCACCGCTCCGGCCACTTCTCGGCTCATCTTCCTCGCCGGCGCCTGTCCGCTCGAGGACGACGGCACGACCACTGCTCCGGGCGATTACGCCGCGCAGGCCGCGCGCTGCATCGAGACGCTGCAGGCCGCGCTACGCGCGAGCGGCGCCGCAATGACAGACGTGATCAGCACACGAGTCCTGGTCGCATCGACGCGGCAGGCAGATCTCGTCACCGCCTGGGACGTCATCCACTCGGCGTTCGGCTCACACGACGTGCCGAGCACTCTTCTCGGAGTGACTGTCCTCGGCTACGATCACCAACTCGTCGAGATCGAAGCCGTGGCCGCCGTCGCGGATGTCACAGACGTCGCGGAGGGCGTCCGATGACCCCCGTGATCCGCCCGGCGGTCGCGGATGACGCTCAGATCATCGGGATGATCGAAGCGCACGCCGACGCCCTGCTCACCGACAGCCTCGGCGCACCCGAGTGGCCTCCGGCCGGGGATGCCCTCGAGCGACTGGGCAGTCCCGGATTCGTCCTGATTCTCGAGGATCCGGTGGACTCCTCCCCTGTTGGCTTCGTTCACGTTCTCGATGCAGAGGGGCACGCCCATCTCGAACAGCTGTCGGTGCTCCCGGCATCGGGACGACAGGGTTTCGGGCGTCTCCTCGTCGACGCTGCGCTCGCGGAGGCGCGAGAGCGCGGATACACGCGGATCACCCTGCGTACATATGCGGAGATTCCCTGGAACGCCCCCTTCTACGCGTCCTGCGGCTTCCTCGAGAGCCTCCCGGAGACGGCGTTCCAGCGGGGGCTCGTCGACACGGAAGCTGACCTGGGTCTGGATCGCTACGGTCGACGCCTGCAGATGACCGCAGAGCTCTGAGCTTCGCCGCTCGCGGAACTTCGCGCCCGCGCAGGTTGGCAAGAAGGCATGCGCCGGCGTCCGAAAGACAGCGGCGGGCTGGACATCGCGCCTCCTAGGCTGGCGTCATGATCGATCGTGCCGACTACTTCGCTGCCAGACTCGCCTACGAGACCGATGCCAGCGATGTGCATGCAGCGCTCTCGTCCGATGACGAACCCGTCATCATCGACGTGCGTTCCGAAGCGGCATGGGCTCAGGGGCGCGTCGCTGGGGCCGTGCACATGCACTACAGCGAGATCGCAGCCCGTGCGCCCCGCGAGATACCCGTCGGGGCTTCGGTCGTCGTCTACTGTTGGAGCCCCGGTTGCAACGCCGGCGTCAAGGGCGCGCTCGAGTTCGCCAAGCTGGGTTACGAGGTTCGAGAGATGATCGGCGGGTTCGAGTACTGGGTCCGTGAGGGGTATCCGGTCGAGGATGCCGACGGGGTCCACCGACGGCCCGTCGACCCCCTCACCGGCATCCCGAGAGTCCGAACTCACGCCTGAGACGCAGGGAATCAGAAAGGCCCCGGGATGAATCCCGGGGCCTTTCTGATGAAATGTCTCAGCGAGCGAAGTTGCCGCGGTAGTACTCGTACACCCAACCGACGATCGCGATGACGAAGATCGCGAGTCCGATCGGGAGCAGGAAGTGCCCCACAGCCAGACCGACCACGAACACCGCAGCGGAACCGGCGAGGACCAGCGGCCACCACGACCACGGGCTGAATTCACCCAGTTCGGGGTCTCCGTCGTCGATGTCGCTGGTGAGGATGTCTTCCGGCAGCTCACCGTTCTGAGCCTTGTGCGTGCGGTCAAGATAGAACGCGATCATCGCGCCCATGAACGCCGCGAAGAACAGGGCCACGGTGCCGACCCATTCGATGCGCGCGGCGAAGTTGTCCGCGGGCGTGGCGAGGATGTGCCAGCCGGTGTACACGACACCGACCAGGGCGAAGAAGGCGGTGAGGACCCACCAGAGGATGACGTTGTCGCGCATGGCTCAGTGGCCCTCTCGCTCGCCGGGGACGGTGGTCGTGAACTCCGCCGCCTCCGGGTGATTCAGGTCGAATGCCGGACGCTCACTGCGGATACGCGGGATCGACGTGAAGTTGTGTCGCGGCGGCGGGCACGACGTGGCCCACTCGAGCGATGCACCGTAGCCCCACGGGTCGTTGACCGTGACCTTCGGCGCCTTGCGCGACGTGATCCACACGTTCAGGAAGAACGGCAGCATCGACGCGCCGAGGATGATCGCACCGATCGTCGACACCTGGTTGCCCCAGGTCCAGCCGTCTGCCGCGGAGTAATCCGCGTAGCGACGGACCATACCGTCGACGCCCAGCCAGTGCTGGATGAGGAAGGTCATGTGGAAGCCGATGAACAGCATCCAGAAGTGCACGTAGCCGAGGCGCTCGTTGAGCATGCGTCCGGTCCACTTCGGCCACCAGAAGTAGAAGCCCGCGAACATCGCGAACACGACGGTGCCGAAGACGACGTAGTGGAAGTGCGCGACGACGAAGTACGAGTCGGACAGCGCGAAGTCGAGCGGCGGGGCCGCGAGGATGACACCCGTGAGACCACCGAAGACGAAGGAGACGAGGAAGCCGAGCGCGAAGACCATCGGGGTCTCGAACGTCACAGAGCCTCGCCAGAGCGTTCCGATCCAGTTGAAGATCTTCACACCGGTGGGCACCGCGATGAGCATGGTCATGAGGGCGAAGAACGGCAGCAGGACGGACCCGGTGACGTACATGTGGTGTGCCCAGACGGCGACGGACAGAGCGGCGATCGCGATCGTCGCGTAGACCAGGGTCTTGTACCCGAAGATCGGCTTGCGGCTGAAGACCGGGAAGATCTCCGAGACGATTCCGAAGAACGGCAGGGCGATGATGTAGACCTCAGGGTGCCCGAAGAACCAGAAGAGGTGCTGCCAGAGCAGGACTCCACCGTTGGCCGGGTCGTAGATGTGCGCGCCGAGCACGCGGTCGGCGCCGGCGGCGAAGATCGCGGCGGCGAGCACCGGGAACGCCATGAGGATCAGGAGGCTCGTGATGAGCGTGTTCCACGTGAAGATCGGCATGCGCCACATCGTCATACCCGGAGCGCGCATCGTGATGATCGTCGTGATGAAGTTCACGGCACCGAGGATGGTTCCGAAGCCCGAGATGCCGAGACCGAGCATCCAGAGGTTGCCACCGGCACCCGGCGAGAAGGATGCGCTCGCCAGCGGCTGATAGGCGAACCAGCCGAACGATGCGGCACCCTGCGGCGTGAGGAATCCTGCGACAGCGATCGTCGAGCCGAAGAGGAAGAGCCAGAAGGCGAAGGCGTTCAGACGCGGGAACGCGACGTCCGGTGCACCGATCTGGAGCGGCAGGATGGCGTTCGCGAAGCCTGCGAACAGCGGCGTCGCGAACATCAGCAGCATGATCGTGCCGTGCATCGTGAACAGCTGGTTGTACTGCTCCTTGGTCGGGATGATCTGCATCCCGGGAGCGAACAGCTCTGCACGGATGACGAGCGCCATGACGCCGCCAAGGAGGAAGAACAGCACCGACGCGATCAGGTACATGTACCCGATCGTCTTGTGGTCGGTGGAGGTGATCCACTTGACGACGATGTTGCCCTTCTGCTCGACGCGCGAGGAGCTCATGAGAGCGGCCTGGCGCGCGGGCAGTGCGGACGGACGGGAGCGAGGGGCCTCGTCGGTGCGGGGTGCTTCTGTGGTCGACATGGCTTACTCCTCTCCTTCTTCGGAGTCGTTCTGCGCGGTGGTGCCGGGATAGTTCGCCAGACGGTCGTATGCGTCGGTGATGTCACCCGTGTTGCCGGCCTGCTCGAGCGACTCGAGGTAGGCGTCGTATTCGTCCTGCTCGACGACCTTCACGTTGAAGAGCATCATCGAGTGGTACTCGCCGCAGAGCTCGGCGCACTTTCCGGCGTATTCGCCGACTCGTGTCGGGATGAACGACCAGGAGTTGTCCTTCCCGATGTACATGTCCTTCTTGTACAGGAAGTCGATGATCCAGAAGGAGTGGATCACGTCACGCGACTGGAGGTCGATCGTGACCTTCTTGTCGACCGGGAGCACCAGCGTCGGCAGCTGCTCCTGGTCGATGTTGCCGTCGGCGTCGGGCTGGGCCTGGATGCCCATGGTCCATACCGCGTCGGCGTTGTCGTCTTCTTCGCCGTCGTACTGGAAGTCCCAGGCCCACTGCTTCGCGATGGCCGTGATCTCGACGTCGGGGTCATCCCACTTCGTCTCGATCGCGGTCTGATCGCGAGCCGTGAAGAAGAACATCCCGAGGACCAGGATCAGCGGCACGATCGTGTAGAAGATTTCGATCGGCATGTTGTACCGCATCTGCACCGGCAGGCCGGTCTGGCCCTTGCGGCGGCGGTACGCGATCGCGGCCCAGGCCATCAGGCCCCAGGTGATGACGCCCACGGCGAGGAGGACGATCCAGGAGTTCACCCAGAGCGACGCGACACGGTCGGTCTGGTTTGTGGCGGCGGTACCGTCCTCTACGAACCCCGGGAGGTAGCCATGGAGCTCGGTGGGAGTACATCCCGCCAGGGCCACGGCTGCCGCTACTCCCACAGGGAGGGCGGCCCAACGAAGGCGGCGTTTCGAGGGCACGATGCACCTTTCAGATTGCGGACAGGGCACACCCAAGTCTAGGGCAACCTCACACCTGATTCATGCCAACCACGCAGGTTGGCGAGGTCGATCGGATCAGTGGAAGCTGTCTCCACAGGCGCAGCTGCCCGCGGCGTTCGGGTTGTCGATCGTGAAGCCCTGCTCCGAGATCGTGTCCTTGAAGTCGATCGATGCGCCGTCGAGATACGGGACACTCATGTTGTCGATGATGACCTCGACGCCGTCGAAGTCGACGGTCTCGTCGCCCTCGAGGAAGCGCTCGTCGAAGTAGAGCTGGTAGATCAGGCCGGAGCATCCACCGGGCTGGACGGCGACGCGCAGACGGAGATCGTCGCGGCCTTCCTGCTCGAGGAGGTTCTTGACCTTGACGGCCGCGGCGTCGGTCAGCTTCACGCCGTGTGCCTGAGTGGTCTCTGCAGAAGTCAGTGTGGTGTCGCTCATGTCGCTCCTTGTGACGGGCCGCGCTCGCACGGCAGGTGTATCGATTTTACCCCGCGTCGTCGATCACGGGGCGGGTGTGATCGACGACGCGACAGATCGGATCGGATCAGATGACGATGTCGTTCATGCGAGACAGCAGCAGCGCTTCGGTCGTTACGGCGTGTCGGAAGGTGTCGAGGTGCAGCGACTCGTTCGGGCTGTGCGCCCGCGAGTGCGGGTCCTCGACCCCCGTGACCAGGATCTGCGCGTCGGGGAACTCGCGCACGAGGTCGGCGATGAACGGGATCGAGCCGCCGACGCCCAGGTCGATCGGCGCCACTCCATACCCGTCGTGCATCGCCTCGCGAGTGAGCGCCACCGCCCAGCCGCTGGTGTCGACGAGGAAGCCGTTGCCGAGGTCGACGTCCGAGAAGGTCAGCTCAGCGCCGAACGGGGCGTTCGCGCGCAGGTGCGCCTCCAGCACCGCGTAGGCGTCCTCGCCCGACTGCCCCGGTGCGACGCGCGCGCTGATGACGACGCTCACCTCGGGAAGCAGCGTGTTCGAGGCCGCCGCGACGCTGGTGGCGTCGATGCCGATCACGGTGACCGAGGGCTTGTTCCAGATGCGGCTCAGGATCGTGCCGTCGCCGATCGGCGAGACCCCGGCGAGGAGGCCCGCCTCGTCGCGCAGCGTCTCCTCCGTGTACTCGGGAGTCTCCGCCTCCCGCTCCACCAGACCCTCGACCGCGACCGAGCCGTCCTCGTTCCAGAGCGTCGACAGCATCCGCACCGTGGCCATCATGGCATCGGGCACGGCCCCGCCGAACATCCCCGAGTGCGACGCGTGGTCGAGTGTGCGCACGCGCACCGTGAACCGGGCGTTGCCGCGCAGCGAGACGGTGAGCCCTGGCGTCACGGAATCCCAGTTTCCCGAGTCGGCGACGACGATGGCATCCGCGCGCAGCGCGTCCTTGTTGTCGGCGAGGAACTGCGCGAATGAGCGGGAACCGTACTCCTCCTCCCCCTCGATGAACATCGCGATCCCGAGCTCGAGGTCGTCGCCGATCACCTCGGCGACCGCCCGGATCGAAGCGATGTGCGCCATGATCCCGGCCTTGTCGTCGGCCGCGCCGCGACCGTACAGGCGACCGTCGCGCACGGTCGGCTCGAACGGCGGGGTCTCCCAGAGGGCGTCGTCTCCAGGAGGCTGCACGTCGTGGTGGGCGTAGAGGAGGATCGTCGGCTTGCCGTTGCGCGCTGCCCGCGTCGCGAGAACGGCCGGCTGCCCGACCTCATCGGTTCCGGGGATCGCGGCCCGCAGCACGCGCACCTCGTCGAAGACACCCGTCGCCTCGGCGAGAGCCGCGACAGCCGAGGAACTGCGCTCGAGCTGCGTCTGATCGAAGGCGGGCCATGCCATCCCGGGAATGCGCACGAGCTGACCCAGATCGCTCAGGGCAGCCGGATACCCGGTCGACACCGCTTCGAGGACTGCGGGCTCACGCTCGCTGGAGAGATTCTGGGCGCCGGGCTGAGCAGGAGAAGTCATGCGAGTAATCTTAAGGTGATCCGCCTTCACCCGAACCGAGGAATCTCGTGGCCACTTCCCCCTCCACTCCTTCGACGAACGACGACGCCCCCGAGACGCCCACCGCGGGCAAGGGACGCGCGACGCCGACCCGCGCGGAGCAGGAGGCTGCTCGCCGCCGTCCCCTCGTGGCCAACACCAAAGAGGCCAAGGCCGCCGCGCGTGCCGAGCTCAACGAGCGTCGCAATCGCGCTCAGGCAGGTCTCGCGGCGGGTGAGGAGAAGTACCTGCCGGCACGAGACAAGGGACCGCAGCGCCGCTGGGTTCGTGACTACGTGGATGCATCGTGGCAGCCCGCCGAGTTCGTGATGGGGGTCATGGTCCTCGTCATCCTGATCTCGCTGCTGCCCCCGAGCCTGGCCATCGCCGGATTCGCGGTGGCCGGTTGGGCCTACCTCGTGATGATGGCCTACCTGATCCTCGCGATCGGCGGCATGATCCTGCTCGGCATGCGGGTCAAGCGCAAGGTCGCGGCGAAGTTCGGCAGCGATCGCGTGGAGCGCGGTCTCGGCTGGTACGCGGCGATGCGTTCACTGCAGATGCGCTTCATGCGACTGCCCAAGCCTCAGGTCAAGCGCGGCCAGTACCCGGGCTGACCGCCGCAGAACGTCGAAAGGCGTCCGGTGCTCCGTGGAGCGTCGGACGCCTTTCTCATTCGCGTGTCACGGACGCCCGACGGGGTCTCAGCGGCGCACGAGTCCGCGATTGATCTCGCGTCCCCAGAGGGGACCCCGGTAGAGGAACGCCGTATAGCCCTGGACGAGAGTGGCGCCGGCATCGAGCCGCTCCTGCACGTCGGAGGGCGTCTCGACGCCGCCGACCGCGATCACGCAGAACTCGGCGGGGACGGCACCGCGGACCAACCGCAGGACCTCGAGCGAGCGCTGCTTCAGCGGGGCTCCCGAGAGCCCACCCGCGCCGGCGGCGTCGACGATCGACGCGTCCGTGATGAGGCCCTCGCGACTGACGGTGGTATTGTGCGCGATGATCCCGGCGAGCCCCTCCGCGACGGCGAGCTGCGCGATCGCGACGATCTCGTCGTCGGAGAGGTCGGGCGCGATCTTGACCAGAAGCGGCGTCGTTCCCGAGGCCTCTCGCACGGCCCGCAGAAGCGGGGCGAGGGTCTCGACCGCCTGGAGTCCGCGGAGTCCGGGCGTGTTCGGTGACGAGACATTGACCGCGAGGTAATCGGCGAGCGGCGCGAGAGCGGTGGCCGAGGCGACGTAGTCGGCGGTCGCATTCTCGACGTCGACGACGCGGCTCTTTCCGATGTTCACACCGATCACCGTGTCGGGAGAACCGCTGCGGAGCTTCGCGAGGCGACGAGCGGCGGCGTGCGCGCCGCGGTTGTTGAAGCCCATCCGATTGATCACCGCCCGGTCCGCCACGAGACGGAAGAGGCGGGGTCGGGGGTTGCCTTCCTGCGGGATCGCCGTGAGAGTGCCGACCTCGACGTGGCCGAAGCCCAGCGCGGCGAGCCCACGGACGCCGACCGCGTTCTTGTCGAACCCTGCGGCGACGCCGAACGGCGACGGGAACGTGAGTCCGAGCGCGTCGACCTGCAGCGAAGGGTCGGGCTTCGTGAGAGCTCGGGTCGCCCAGGAGAAGGGCGGAGTACCGAGTACGCGAATCACCGCCATGCCGGCGTGGTGGGCGAACTCGGGATCGAAGCGCGACAGGACAGCGCGGAAGAGCAGCGGATACATCCCTGCCAGATTACCGGTCGACCGGCTCCCGCTTCACGTGATCCGCCCGGAGGTCGGTGATGGCGCTCTCGAAGTCCTCCAACGAGTCGAACGCCTGATAGACGCTCGCGAACCGCAGGTAGGCGACCTCGTCGAGATCACGGAGCGGGCCGAGGATCGCGAGGCCGATCTCGTTGGTGTCCAGCTGCGAGACACCCGTCTGGCGAACGGCCTCTTCCACGCGCTGAGCGAGGATCGCAAGGTCCGCCTCGGTGACGGGTCGACCCTGGCATGCTTTGCGCACTCCGGAGATCACCTTCTCGCGACTGAAGGGCTCCATCACACCCGAACGCTTGATCACGTTGAGGCTCGCCGTCTCCGTCGTGGTGAATCGGCCACCGCATTCCGGACACTGGCGTCGCCTGCGGATCGACAGCCCGTCGTCGCTGGTGCGGGAATCGATGACCCGAGAGTCCGAGTGACGGCAGAAGGGGCAGTGCATCTGACCGATCCTACGCGGTGAACCGCGCCTCGATCGCCTCGCCGTGTGCCGGAAGCACCTCGGTGTTCGCGAGGGCGACCACACCGTCGCGCACCGCTGCGAGGGCCGCACGGTCGTACGAGATCACCTGCTGCGGGCGAAGGAAGGTGTATGCCCCCAGACCGGGCGCGTACCGAGCCTGACCACCGGTCGGCAGCACATGGTTGCTACCGGCCATGTAGTCACCCAGACTCACCGGGGTGTGCTCGCCCACGAAGACGGCTCCGGCACTCGTGAACGACGCCGCTGCCTGCTCGGCATCCGCGAGGTGGAGCTCGAGGTGCTCCGGCGCGTAGGCGTTGCTGAAAGCAGTCGCCGTCTGGCGGTCGTCGACGAGGACGATCGCCGACTGCGGACCGTCGAGCGCCGCCGCGACACGCGAGGCGTGGCGGGTCGCCGCGCCCTGACGTGCGACCTCGTCGGCGACGCGCTGAGCGAGGCCTTCGGAGTCGGTGACGAGCACCGCAGACGCCTGCTCGTCGTGCTCGGCCTGGCTCACCAGATCCGCAGCGACGAGTCGCGCGTCGGCCGCGTCGTCGGCGACCACGAGGATCTCGGTCGCACCCGCCTCGGAGTCCGTTCCGACGACGCCCGCGACTGCGCGCTTCGCCGAGGCGACGTAGTTGTTGCCCGGACCGGAGACGACGTCGACCGGGTCGAGTCCGATGCTCTCGACGCCGTGAGCGAAGGCGCCGATGGCGCCAGCACCGCCCATCGCGTAGACCTCGGTGACCCCGAGAAGCCCTGCGGCCGCGAGGACCGACGGGTGCACCCGTCCCCCCTGGTCTTCCTGCGGAGGCGAGGCGAGCGCGATCTGCTCGACGCCGGCCACCTGTGCGGGAACGACGTTCATCACCACGCTCGACGGGTAGACGGCCTTGCCGCCCGGGATGTAGACCCCTACCCGATGCACCGGCTGCCAGCGCTGGGTGATGATGGCCCCTGCACCGATCTCGGTCACCCGGGCATCCGGCACCTGCGCGGCGGACGCCAGACGCACCCGGCGGATCGCCTCTTCGAGCGCCTCACGGATCTCGGGCTGGAGCGCCTCGATCGCATCGGCGATGTGCGCGGCCGGCACGCGCAGGTCGTGCCCGCTGACGTGGTCGAACCGCTCGGCCTGCTCACGCAGCGCCGCCGCCCCGCGCTGCCGCACGTCGTCGACGATACGGGCAGCGGTGTCGAGCGCCTCGGCGCGTGCCTGGGTCGCGCGCGGCACGGCCGCGAGCATGTCAGCCGGCGAGAGCTCGCGCCCTCGCAGATCGATGGTTCGCACAGTCAGCCCTTCGTGATGTCTGCGATGTCGTGCAGGTAGCCGATGCGGCCGTCGTCGTGGCGGACGACATAGGCGCCGCCGCGGTCCTCAATCACCAGGACCCACGCGCTCGGCCCGATGCGGAAGAGGGCGTCGCCTCGTTCGTCATGCACGTCGCGATCAGTGGGGGCGAGGATCCAGAACGGCTGCGCCGCCTCGGTCTCGCGCCACGCACCACGGTCGGACTCCGGATCGTCGAACGTCGGGATCACCGTCGTCTCCGCGGCGCCTGCATCGTGGTGGTCGACGGTGTCGTGATGATCGATCGTGTCGTGATGATCGATCGTGTCGTGATGATCGATCGTGTCGTGGTGATCGTTCGTGTCGTGGTGATCGTTCGAGTCGTAGCCGGTGCTCTCCTCGGTGCGCGGGTCACCGAACTCCTGTGCAGTCACGCCCATCAGAGACTCGATGCTGCCGGTGTCCGACACGATCTCCGGCTCCTGACTCCAGGACGACCGCCGAGAGTAGGTCGGCACGTACGCCTCATCCGACGTGGAATCCTCGGTGCCCGTGTCGCCGCCCGAGGCGTGCGAGGCCAGGGGCACCTGCTCGGCGAGATCGAGACGGGCGACCTCATCGGTCGCCTGCTCCCCCGACAGCTCTGGATCGAATCGATCCGATCGCAGGGCTCCGGAAGTCGATCGCTCGACGGCGGGGGTGGCCGCGAGGGCCTCAGTACCACCCGCGATCGACTCGTCGGCGGGATCCGCGGACTCGTCGCGGACGACAGGAATCGCGGTCGCATCGACTCCGTCGGTCTGGCCGTCGGCGACGACGGGAGTGACCGTCGCCGTGCCGGCGTCGTCGCCCCGTGTGGCGTCGGGCTCCACCACCGGGCGCGGGCGCGCGATGACGGGACGGACGGGGTTCGCGTTGCGGTGAGCGAGGGTCACGAGGCGCCCGTGGAAGTCCTCCTTGAGCCCGGGGACGAGCGGCGCGAACACCGTGAACACGACGAGCGCGAGCGCTGCGATCAGCTGCACGATGCCGTTCCAGCTGAGCACGACGGTGCCGAGGCCGATACTGACCGCGATCGAGTTCCACAGCTCGGCGAGCCAGAAGACCGCAGACACCGAGAATGCCACCGAGGCGAACTGGTCGATACCGAGGGAGCCGACCCGGCGGATGCCATCCGGCGAGAAGCGTCGAAGGACGACCAGGAAGACCGCGACGGTCGGAAGCCCGATGGGAAGGATCCAGTGCAGGCCCGACGCCCAGATCGAGGAATCTCCGAAGTAGGGGAAGAACGAGGCGATGAAAGCGACCAGCCACGCGCCGGTGATGAGGAGCTCGCGCAGAGTGAACCCGAAGATGCCGTACTCGGGGGTCACATCGTCGTCGTACAGCACGCCATCGTCGTCCGAGAAGCCGTCGTCGACGGACGCGTCCTCGACGTCGGCCGCGTCGTCGTACGAGTCGGAGGGATCGGTGCTCGGGAAGGGGGATTCCGCGCTCATGAGGGTGGTCCTTTCGTCACGGTGCGTCGCCTGGAGGGCCCTGCACCCAACGCGTCCTGATATTACCCGGGGAGTCCGAGCGACGGCTCCGAGGATCGTCACTCGGCGTCGGAACTCAGCCCAGGCAGTTCGGTCCGAGAAGGGATTTGAGGTCCCCGAAGAGGTCGGCCGAGACCTTGACCGGCATGGGAACCTCGAAGACCTTCGCGGTTCCTCCGCGATGCACGCGCAGCATGACCTCGGTATCTCCCGCGTGACGGCGGAGCACGTCGGCGAGCTCGTGCATGACGCGCTCCGTGGCACGCTGCTCGGCGAGTACGAGCCCCAGGGGTCCCGCCGCGTCGAAGGATCCGACGTCCGGCACGAAGGCCGATTGCGCATGGAGGTTCAGCCCGTCGTCACGGCGCGAGACACGTCCGCGAACCGCCAGGATCGAGTCCTGCTGCAGGATGTGCTGGAACTCGGTGTAGGTCTTGCCCATGAACATCACGGTCACCTCACCGTTGAAGTCCTCGACCGTGATCATGCCGTAGGGGTTGCCGCTCGCCTTCGCCACGCGGTGCTGCACGCTCGTGACGAGACCGGCGACCGTCACCTGATCTCCGTCCTGCATGTCCTCCGAGTTGTTGAGGACGTGGATCGAGATGGACGCGTGCTTGGCCAGCGGCACCTCGAGTCCCGCGAGAGGATGGTCCGAGACGTAGAGACCGAGCATCTCGCGCTCGAACGCCAGCTTGTCCTTCTTGATCCATTCGGGCCGGGCGGGGACCTTGGCGGGCGCCGCCTCCTCCATGTCGTCGTACAGGCTGTCGAAGTCGAAGCCGATCGCCCCCTGGGCTTCGTTCCGTTTACGGTCGACAGCCGCTTCGACGGCATCCTCGTGGATCTCGACCAGCGCTCGACGCGTGTCGCCCATCGAGTCGAACGCGCCCGCCTTGATCAGCGACTCGACCGTGCGCTTGTTGGAGACGTGCAACGGCACCTTGTCGAGGAAGTGGTGGAACGAGGTGAACCGCTCGTCCTTGCGCGCCGCGACGATCCCTTCGACCACGTTGCTTCCGACGTTGCGCACGGCGCCGAGTCCGAAGCGGATGTCATCGCCGACGGCGGCGAAGTAGTTGATGGACTCCGACACATCCGGCGGAAGGACCTTGATGCCCATGCGACGGCACTCGTTGAGATACAGAGCCATCTTGTCCTTCGAGTCGCCGACGCTCGTGAGGAGCGCGGCCATGTACTCGGCGGGGTAGTGCGCCTTGAGGTAGGCGGTCCAGTAGGACACCAGTCCATAGGCTGCGGAGTGCGCCTTGTTGAAGGCGTAGTCGGAGAACGGGAGCAGGATCTCCCAGATCGCGTTGACAGCTCCGTCTGAGTATCCGTTCGCGTGCATCCCCGCCTGGAAGCCCTCGAACTGCTTGTCGAGCTCGGACTTCTTCTTCTTGCCCATGGCGCGGCGGAGGATGTCGGCCTGTCCGAGGGAGAACCCGGCCACGCGCTGCGCGATGGCCATGACCTGCTCCTGGTAGATGATCAGACCGTAGGACTCGTCGAGGATGTCGGCGAGGGACTCGGTGAACTCCGGATGGATCGGAGTGATCGGCTGCTGGCCGTTCTTTCGCAGCGCGTAGTTCGTGTGCGAGTTCGCACCCATGGGCCCCGGTCGGTACAGCGCGATGAGAGCCGAGATGTCGCCGAAGTTGTCGGGTCGCATCAGCCTCATCAGCGATCGCATCGGCCCGCCGTCGAGCTGGAACACTCCGAGGGACTCGCCCTTGCCGAGGAGTTCGTAAGCCCCTCGGTCATCGAGCGCGAGGTGCTCGAGGTCGAGCTCCTCCCCTCGGTTCGTGCGGATGTTGTCGAGGGCGTCGGAGATGATCGTGAGGTTGCGCAACCCCAGGAAGTCCATCTTGATCAGGCCGAGCGACTCGCACGAGGGGTAGTCGAACTGCGTGACGATCTGGCCGTCCTGCTCGCGACGCATGATCGGGATGATGTCGAGGAGCGGCTCCGACGACATGATCACGCCGGCTGCGTGCACTCCCCACTGGCGCTTCAGTCCTTCGAGGCCGAGAGCACGATCGAAGACGGTCTTCGCCTCGGGGTCCGTCTCGATGAGAGCACGGAACTCGCTCGCCTCTTTGAATCGAGGGTGCGCGGAGTCGAACATGCCGTCGAGGGGCATGTCCTTGCCCATCACGGGCGGCGGCATCGCCTTGGTGAGACGCTCGCCCATGCTGAACGGGAAGCCGAGCACGCGACCCGCGTCCTTCAGCGCCTGCTTCGATTTGATCGTGCCGTACGTGACGATCTGCGCGACACGCTCGGATCCGTACTTCTTCGTCACGTAGTCGATGACCTCGCCGCGGCGACGGTCATCGAAGTCGACGTCGAAGTCGGGCATCGAGACGCGGTCGGGGTTGAGGAACCGCTCGAAGATGAGACCGTGCTCGAGCGGGTCGAGGTCGGTGATCTTCATCGCGTAGGCGACCATCGATCCGGCACCGGAACCACGCCCGGGCCCCACTCGGATGCCGTTGTCCTTGGCCCAGTTGATGAAGTCGGCGACGACGAGGAAGTATCCCGGGAAGCCCATCTGCAGGATGATGCCGGTCTCGTACTCGGCCTGCTTGCGCACCTTGTCGGGGATGCCCGCCGGGTAGCGGTAGTGCAGACCCGCCTCGACCTCTTTGATGAGCCAGCTGTCCTCGGTCTCACCATCGGGTACGGGGAACCTCGGCATGAAGTTCGCCGCCGTGTTGAACTCGACCTCGCACCGCTCGGCGATGAGCAGCGTGTTGTCGCATGCCTCGGGGTGGTCGCGGAACATCTGCCGCATCTCGGCCGCGGTCTTGATGTAATACCCGTCACCGTCGAACTTGAAGCGGTTCGGGTCGTCGAGCGTCGAACCGGACTGCACGCAGAGCAGAGCCGCATGCGCGTCGGCCTCGTGCTGATGCGTGTAGTGGGAGTCGTTCGTCGCGACGAGCGGAATGCCGAGGTCCTTCGACAGCTTCAGCAGGTCGGTCATGACCCGTCGCTCGATCGAGAGGCCGTGATCCATGATCTCGGCGAAGTAGTTCTCCTTGCCGAAGATGTCCTGGAACTCCGCTGCCGCGGCGCGGGCGGCGTCGTACTGGCCGAGCCTGAGTCGCGTCTGCACCTCGCCCGAGGGACAGCCTGTGGTCGCGATCAGCCCCTTGCCGTAGGTCTGGAGCAGCTCACGGTCCATGCGGGGCTTGAAGTAGTACCCCTCCATGCTCGACAGCGAGCTCAGCCGGAAGAGATTGTGCATCCCCTCGGTGCTCTGGCTCCACATCGTCATGTGCGTGTAGGCGCCGGATCCCGAGACGTCATCGCTCTTCTGATCGGGCGAACCCCACTGCACTCGCGACTTGTCGCTGCGATGCGTTCCGGGGGTGACGTACGCCTCGAGCCCGACGATGGGCTTGACCCCCGCAGCGTTCGCAGCCTTGTAGAACTCGAAGGCTGCGAACGTGTTGCCGTGATCGGTCACCGCGATGGCCGGCATGCCGTACTCGGCAGCGGCCTGCGTCATCGCGCTGATCTTCGCCGCGCCGTCCAGCATCGAGTACTCGCTGTGGACATGCAAGTGGACGAAGGAGTCTGATGCCATGGTTCGAGTCTACTTTCGACGTCGGACATCGGAGGTCCGCCGGCGCTCATCCGTCGCGTCTCGGAGACGCTCGTTCAGCAGAGGTCGAGGCGCATCAGCACCCTCGGAAACCCGTCGAGCACCGAGCCCGTGTCCGCGGCCTTCACGAAGCCCGCCGCCTCGAAGAGCTTCCGCGTGCCGACGTACGCCATCGTCAGATCGACCTTCTCCCCCTTGTTGTCGACCGGATACGCCTCGACCGCCGGCGCCCCGCGCTTCCTCGCGTACGCGACCGCTCCGTCGATCAGGGCATGAGCGATACCCTGCCCGCGATATCCCGGTCGGACTCGGAGGCACCACAGCGACCACACGTCGATGTCATCGATGTGCGGAATGAGCCTGTTGCGCGCGAAGCTCGTCTCGCGACGAGGATGCAGCGCGGCCCACCCCACGTGCCCGCGCGATCGGAGGAACGCCAGAGAGTCAGTCGCCGCGAAGCACGTCGAGGGCGTGTTGGAAATCGGCCGGGTACCCGGACTCGAACTGCACCCACTCCCCCGTCGTCGGATGCGCGAAACCGAGCTGGTGGGCATGGAGCCACTGCCTCGTGAGACCGAGCCGCGCCGACATCGTCGGGTCTGCACCGTAGAGAGGATCTCCCACACACGGGTGCCGATGGGCGGCCATGTGCACGCGGATCTGATGCGTGCGCCCCGTCTCGAGGTGGATCTCGAGGAGCGACGCTCCCGGGAACGCCTCGAGGGTCTCGTAGTGGGTGACCGAGGGTTTGCCGTCCGGAGTCACCGCGAACTTCCACGAGTGGTTCGGATGGCGACCGATCGGGGCGTCGATCGTGCCAGCGAGCGGGTCCGGGTGTCCCTGGACGACCGCGTGGTAGATCTTCTCGACCGTCCGCTCCTTGAAGGCGTGCTTGAGCGCCGTGTACGCGGCCTCGCTCTTCGCCACCACCATCAGCCCGCTCGTTCCGACGTCGAGCCGATGCACGACGCCCTTGCGCTCGGGCGCACCGCTGGTCGAGACGCGGAAGCCCGCGGCCGCGAGAGCGCCGACCACGGTCGGTCCCTCCCAGCCCAGAGAGGGGTGGGCGGCGACACCGGTCGGCTTGTCGACGACCACGATGTCGTCGTCGTCGTAGACGATGCCGAGCTCGGGAACCGCGATCGGCACGATCTTCGGCTCCTCTTTGGGTCTCCATTCCACGTCGAGCCACGCGCCACCGCGAAGGCGGTCGGATTTGTCGAGCACAGCACCGTCGAGGCGTACCCCGCCGGCGGCCGCGACCTCGGCGGCGAAGGTTCTCGAGAAGCCGAGCATCTTCGCGAGGGCTGCATCGACGCGCGTGCCGTCGAGCCCGTCAGGGACCGGGAGCGAACGAGACTCCACGGTCAACGCCCATCTGACGCGGGCGCTCCCGCGGCGGCATCGGAGCCACCGGATTCGGCCGTCGCCGGATGCGTCTCCTCGGCGACCGCGGCGGCCTCGGCCTGCTCGTCGTTCTCGACGGGCGCATGGTCGCGTTCACGCGTTCCGTCGAAGCGGAGTCCCACGACGACCAGGAGCGCCACGGAGATCATCCCGGTGACGATGAAGATGTCGGCCACGTTGAAGATCGCGGGCATCATCCACGGCATCGAGATCATGTCGACGACGTGTCCCATCGGGAAGCCGGGCTCGCGGAAGAGCCGGTCGGTGAGATTGCCCAGCACACCGCCGAGCAGGCATCCGAGAACGACGGCCCAGAGGCGCGACCGGAGACCGAATGCCTTCCACACGATCACCGCGGCGACGACAGCGAGCGCGATGGTGAAGATCCACGTGACGTCCGACCCGAGCGAGAACGCAGCACCGGGATTGCGCACGAAGTACAGCTGAAGGAACTCACCGAGAACCGGGACGGGCTCCTGCAGGGGCAGGTTCTCGACGGTGAGGTACTTCACGAACTGATCGGCGGCCAGCACGATCGCTGCGAGAATCGCAACGATCGCACCGGCCGCCGACCGACGAAGGGGAGATCGTCCTGGCAAAAGGACGACCTACAGTCCGATCGCGGAAACCGGGGTCGAATCCGTCGACGTCGACTTCTCGTCGAGTTCGCGGAGCTGACCCTCGATGTACCCGCGCAGCTGCGAGCGGTAGTCGCGCTCGAAGTTGCGGAGTTCGGTGATGCGGGCCTCGAGCGTGTTGCGCTCGCGCTCGAGCCGTGCCGACTCCTCGCGCTGCTTGGCCTCTGCCTCGGTGCGGATGCGGTTGACCTCGCCCTCCGCATCGGCGATGAGCTGGGCGCGCTTGGCCTCGCCCTCGGCGACGTGCTCGTCGTGCAGGCGCTGCGCCAGCTCGATGATGCCTGCGGTCGCCGTGGCGGAACCCGACGGCGCGGGCTCTGCCGGCGCAGCGGGGGCAGGAGCCGGAGCGGCTTCAGCTGCGGGAGCCGGAGCCTCGGCGGCCTCTGCCACCGGAGTCGCACCGGACTCGAATGCGGCCAGCTTGGCCTTCAGCTCGGCGTTCTCCTCGAGGGCCTTGCGCCACTCGATGACGATCTCGTCGAGGAAGTCGTCGACCTCGTCGGGGTCGAAGCCGTCCTTGAAGCGGACGTGCTGGAACTGCTTGGTGACGACGTCATCCGGGGTAAGTGCCATGGTGGCTCCTTCGATGAGTTCGGTTGCCAGTTTCGAGAATGGCGTGGTCGAGATGTGGCGCGAACCCGGGGCGCGCACCTGGGAGCCAAGCATAGTCCCCGAGTCTGATCGTTGCGACGGCGCGACACTCGAGCGCGCCGAAGTCACAGCGATGTCAGAAGAAGATGCCGACGATGTTCATGAGGATCAGCACGATGAGGATCGTGATCGAGAACCCGAAATCGAGGGAGATCGAACCGATGCGCAACGGCGGGATGATCCGACGGAAGAACCGGACCGGCGGATCGGTGATCGTGTAGACCACCTCAGCGGCGACGAGCCCTGCACCCTTGGGACGCCATTCCCGATTGAACATCGGGATGTAGTCGAGGATGAGCCGCGCGAACAGCACCAGAAGATACACCAGGAGCATCAGGTGGATGATGCTCGCGATGACGGAGACGACCCCCACGGGTTACGAGTGGTCGAAGCCCGCAGACTCGGAGTCTGCGTGTGCGATGCCCCCGTGACCGGAGACCGCGATGTTCTCCGGCGACAGTAGGAAGACCTTCGAGGTGACGCGCTCGATGCGGCCGTACAGGCCGAGCGAGAGACCGCTCGCGAAGTCGATCAGACGACGCGCGTCGGCGTCGCTCATCTGGGACAGGTTGATGATGACCGGCACGCCCTCACGGAAGCTCTCGGCGATGAGTTGAGCATCGCGGTACTGCTTCGGGTGCACGGTGAGGATCTCGTTCACTGCCCCTCCTGCGGGCTGACGCACGGCGACGGGACGACGCAGCGGGGTGACGGGAGCCGGAGCCGGCTCCTCGCGGTCTCGGTCACGGTCACGCTGCTGAGCGCGGGCCGGAGCCTGCGTCTCCTCCTCGTAGACCTCTTCCTCGTCTGCGAGGCCGAGATACACCATGGTCTTCTTCAGTGGGTTACCCATCGTGTCCTCCGGTTCGAACGTTTCGGGCGGGTCTGTTCACAGGTTAACCCCGGTCGGGGCGGGGGCCTGTGATTGCGGAGCCGATCCGCAGGTGTGTCGCGCCGGCGGCGATCGCCTCGACGAAGTCGCCGGTCATTCCCGCAGAGATCCAGCCCGCGGCGGGGTCGACCGTGCGGACGTCGTCTGCGATCGCGCGCAGGCGCTCGAACGCCGATGCGGGTTCCTCGTCGAGTGGGGCGACCGCCATGACCCCACGCAGTCGGAGCGAGGGCAGCTCGAGGATGTGCTCGGCGAGTCGACGCGCATCGCCGGGTCCGACCCCGCCGCGGCCCGGGTCATCCGTGAGGTTCACCTGTACGAGCACGTCCAGGACGTCGTCGCTGTCGGCCGCGCGGTGCAGCGCGTCCGCCAGCCGCTCGCGATCCACCGAGTGGACCGCGTCGGCACTGCGGCGGATGGCCGCGGCCTTGTTGGTCTGCGCCTGCCCGATGAAGTGCCAGCGCACGTCGTCGAGGGACGCGAGCTCTTCGCGCTTCGCGGACAGCTCCTGCTGGCGGTTCTCCCCCACGTCGCGCACGCCCAGAGCGTGCAGCTCCGCCACGAGCGGGGCGGGGTGGAACTTGGTGACGACGATCCTGGTCAGATCCTCGGGATCACGCCCCGCGGCACGCGCGGCGTCGGCGATGCGGAGATCGATCGCCGACAGCCGCGCGGCCAGTTCGCTCACTTGAGGAATTCGGGGATGTCGATGTCGTCGTCGGCGAAGGCGGGCTCGATGCTCGTCTGCGTCGCGCGCTGCTGGACGGGTTCCGGGTCGCGCTTCTCGGCCGCCGGTGCGGTCTCCTCGTCACTCGGCAGAGCGACCTCGGGCAGCGTGGCCGCCGCCGCCGGCCGGCTGACGACCATCGGGTCGAGACGGAGAGTCGGCTCGCCGCTGTCGAATCCGGCCGCGATCACGGTCACGCGCACCTCGTCGCCGAGGGTGTCGTCGATGACCGTACCGAAGATGATGTTCGCCTCGGGGTGCGCGGCCTCCTTGACGAGGTCGGCGGCGTCGTGGATCTCGAAGATCCCGAGGTTCGAGCCGCCCTGGATCGAGAGCAGCACGCCGTGCGCGCCTTCGATGCTGGCTTCGAGCAGCGGCGACTCGACCGCGAGCTCAGCGGCCTTGATCGCCCGATCGGCGCCGCGCGCGGAACCGATGCCCATGAGCGCGGAGCCTGCACCCTGCATGACCGACTTGACGTCGGCGAAGTCGAGGTTGATCAGACCCGGCGTCGTGATGAGGTCCGTGATGCCCTGGACACCGGCGAGCAGCACCTGGTCGGCGGTCGCGAAGGCCTCGATCATCGAGATGCCACGGTCGCTGATCTCGAGCAGACGGTCGTTCGGCACCACGATGAGGGTGTCGACCTCTTCCTTCAGCTTCGAGACGCCGGCCTCCGCCTGACTCTGGCGACGACGCCCCTCGAACGAGAACGGCTTGGTCACGACACCGATGGTCAGCGCGCCGATCGACTTCGCGATCCGTGCGACGACAGGAGCACCACCGGTACCCGTGCCGCCACCCTCTCCGGCGGTGACGAAGACCATGTCTGCGCCGGTCAGCGCCTGCTCGATCTCCTCCGCGTGATCCTCAGCCGCGCGGCGACCCACCTCGGGGTCGGCGCCGGCGCCGAGGCCGCGGGTGAGCTCGCGACCGACGTCGAGCTTGACGTCGGCGTCGCTCATGAGCAGCGCCTGGGCGTCCGTGTTGACAGCGATGAACTCGACTCCGCGGAGACCGAGCTCGATCATGCGGTTGACGGCGTTGACGCCGCCACCGCCGACGCCGACGACCTTGATCACGGCGAGGTAGTTCTGGTTCTGGCTCATGGCCGGCCTCCGAATAATCGAGCCTGTTGTATGTGTGCGGGAAACCGTGGGATTGAACCTTAAACCTCAACTAGAGGTGTAAAGTATTTCCCGGTATTGGTTTCTCTTGTTCGACGGTAAGCGCCGCGCCTGCGCGCGCATGCACCGACACGGGCGTGTCGCCCGTTTGCCGTCGAATCCTCAGCCGATGACGACCGCGTGCGGCGATGTGACGTCGATCGACGAGGCATCGGGCTTCGCGATGAGCGCCTTAGCGAGCGCCTCGCTCTTGAGAGGCGAGTTCTCGGAACTGCCCCACACGACGATGAGCCCCGAGCTCACGGTCAGCGTGACGTCGTCGCGTGTCGACGCCCGCACGCCCGTGAGCCCCGCCCGCACATCGGCCGGGAGCGAGCGGATGACGAGGCCCGCGCTCTCGAAGGCGTCCGAATCGGTGCCGCCGTCGATCTCGAGCAGCGGCTGCCCCGCCGGCTGGTCGGAGGTCGTCGACAGCGCGACGCCTGCCGCATCGACGAGTGTGTAGCCGGCATCCGACCGGATCACGCCCACCGGCGTGCGCTCGACGATGCGCACGGTGAGGTCGTGCGGAGGCTTCGCTTCGAGAGAGTATGTCTCGATCAGCGGAAAGGTCAGGAGAGCCGCCTTGACCTCGCTCGCGTCGACCAGGGCGAGTGGGGTGCCGATCTGCCCCGAGAGGGCGCCCTCCACTGCCGCAGGGTCGAGGGTGGAGGCGCCGACGACCGTGATCCGCTCGACCGCGAACAGAGGACTGTACGCCGCCGCAGCGCTGCCGCCGACGAGCAGCACAACTGCGCCGATCGCACTCAGCCAGATGATGCGACGCCGACGGGATCGCTGGGTGAAGCGGCGGATCTCGGCGCGCAGCGCCTTCCTCCTCGCCCGCGCGGCACGCCAGACGTCCATGCTCGACGTCGGGCGATCGACGGCATCCGTCCCCGAGTCATCGAGGTTCGAGGCGTCGTCACCGTTCGCGATCCGACCCGACGCCGGATCACCGACGGGTCTGCGCGCACGCCCGCGCGTGCGCGAGGCGTCGCGGGCTTCTCCCCCGGTGACACCCTCGGGCGCGACCGGCGGCGGAGGTGGGCGACGCATCGACTACGCCTCGGTGGACCGCAGCGACTCGAGCACCTGCGGGATGATCTGGTACACGTTGCCGCAGCCCAGGGTGACCACGAAGTCGCCCTCTCGAGCGACGGCGGCGGTGTAGTCGGCGGCCTGCTGCCAATCGGCCACGAAATGCACGTTGTCCTGATCGCGGAAGGCCCCGCTGACGAGCTCACCCGTGACACCGGGCACCGGATCCTCACGAGCGCCGTACACATCGAGCATCACGGTGTGATCGGCGAACTCCTCGAGCACATCGGCGAACTCCTGGAACATGTGCTGCGTGCGCGAGTAGGTGTGCGGCTGCTGAATGGCGATGATGCGGCCGCCCCCGGCGATGGAGCGCATGGCCTCGAGCGCCGCGCGCACCTCGGTGGGGTGGTGGGAGTAGTCGTCGTAGACCGTGACGCCGCGTTCCACACCGTGCTGCTCGAGGCGACGCACGGTACCCGCGAATCCCTCGACGGCGCGCGCGGACTCCTCGAGACCGTGCCCCAGCGAGAGGAGCACGGTGATGGCGCCCGCGGCGTTGATCGCGTTGTGCACGCCCGGCACGGCGAGCTGCAGTCGCACGCTCTCGTCGCCGCGGGTGATGGTCGCGGCGACCGGGCCTGCCGCGACGACATCCGTCACGCGCACGTCCGCGCCCTCGGCCTGTCCGAACGTGATCACGTTCGGGTGGGACAGGCCCGCACCGACGCGCAGCGCGCCCGGATCGTCACTGGAGATCACGACCGCCTCGGATGCCGCGTCGGCGAATCGCACGAACGCATCGTGGAACGCCTCGTCGGATCCGTAGTGATCGAGGTGGTCGGGGTCGACGTTCGTGATCAGAGCGACAGCCGTGTCATAGAGCAGGAAGGTGCCGTCGGACTCGTCGGCCTCGATCACGAAGAGGTCGCCGGTACCCGTGGCACTCGACACACCCAGCTGCTCGATCACGCCGCCGTTGACGAAGTTCGGATCCGCATCCAGCGCCTGCAGAGCGGTGACGATCATTCCGGTCGAGGTCGTCTTGCCGTGCGCACCGGCGACCGACACCAGGCGACGCGAGCCGATCAGCCAGTGCAGCGCCTGCGAACGGTGGATGACGTGCAGACCACGTTCCTTGGCGAGCAGGAACTCGGGATTCTCCGGCCAGATGGCACCCGTGTGCACCACCGTGTCGGCATCGCCCAGGTGCGCGGCGTCGTGACCGACGTGCACGGTGGCGCCGCCGGCGGCGAGAGCACGCAGGTTGTCGCTGTCGGCGCGGTCGCTTCCGGAGACGCGGATCCCCGCGTCGAGGAACATCTTCGCGAGGCCGCTCATGCCGGATCCGCCGATTCCGATGAAGTGCGCGGCGGTGATCGACTCGGGGATCGGAAGGGAGAGGTCAGGTCTGATCATGTCGGGTTCAGTCTACTTTTCGCTGGGGACGTTTCGTCGTGGAGATGAGGTCGACGACGGTGTCGTGATGACGCGTCAGGATGACGCGAGTGCGCGATCGACGAGGGCGATGACGTTGTCGGTGCCCGTACGGGTGCCGACCTTCTCGGCGGCCTCCGCCATGGAGGCGATGCGCTGCGGATCTTTCAGGAGCGGGATGACGAGGCGACGCACCGCGTCGCCGTCGAACGACGCGTCGTCGAGCAGCCTCGCCGCACCCGCCGCGACAGCGGACGCCGCGTTCAGACGCTGTTCGCCGTTGCCGACCGAGTAGGGCACGTAGAGGGCGGGCAGCCCCAGCGCGCTGATCTCGCTGACGGTCGCGGCCCCCGAACGCGAGACGATCAGGTCGGCGACGGCGAACGCCAGGTCCATCCGATCGACGTAGCGTCGCAGGGCGTAGCCGGGAACCTCCGGATCCGCCAGCTCGCTCCGCTCCCCGGTGACATGCAGCAGCTGCCAGTCGGCCGCGAGCACGTCGGCCCACGAATCGGCCAGAGCCTCGTTCAGCCGCTGAGCCCCCAGGGACCCGCCGAAGACCAACAGCACGGGACGCGCGGGATCGAGACCGAAGTAGGTCGCCGCCTCATCTCGCATGGCGACGCGGTCGAGTTCGATGACCTCGCGCCGCAGCGGCATCCCGACGACCTCTCCGCCCCTCAGCCTGGTCCCCGCGAAGGCGACGCCGGTGGCTGCCGCACGCCGTGCGCCGAGGACGTTCGCGAGTCCCGGCTTCGCGTTCGCCTCGTGCACGACGAACGGGATGCCTTCGCGGCCTGCGGCGACGTATGCGGGGGCGGAGGCGTAGCCTCCGAATCCGACCACGACCTCGACGCCGTGTGCGCGGATGTGATCGCGCACCTGGGCGATCGCGCGGCGGAAGCGACCGGGGAACGCCGCGGCCTGGGCGTTCGGTCGACGGGGGAACGGCACCTTGTCGACGATGAGCAGCTCGTAGCCGCGTTCGGGCACGAGACGGGACTCGAGTCCTTCGGCGGTGCCGAGGACCAGCACCGTCGCTTCCGGGTCGCGGGATCGGAGTCCGTCGGCGACGGCGAGCAACGGGTTGACGTGGCCGGCGGTTCCCCCGCCGGCGAGAAGGTACGTGGTCACCGTGTGACCTTACCCCGCCCTGCCGAGGACGCCCGCCCAGCCGAGGACGCCCGCGCAGCCGCCCGCGCCTCGGGCACGGGAAGCGTCCGCGCGAAGGCCAGGAGCACACCGCATGCGATGAGGACGGCGAGAAGCGCGGTGCCGCCCTGCGACATGAACGGCAGCGGCACGCCCATGACCGGGAAGACGCCGATCACGACGCCGATGTTGAGCACGGCCTGACCGGTGATCCAGACCGTGATGCCGCCGGCCGCGACGCGGATGAAGGGATCGGCGGTCTTGCGGATGACATGGAATGCGCCGACCGTGAAGAGGGTGAACAGGGCGAGCACGACGATGCAGCCGATCAGGCCGAGCTCCTCCCCCACGATCGCGAAGATGAAGTCGTTGCCCGCAGCGGGAAGCCACCCGTACTTCTCCTGGGAGTTGCCGAGGCCCACCCCGAAGATCCCGCCCGAGGCCATGCCCCAGACGCCGTGGATCGATTGATAGCAGTCGCCGGTGTAGGCCGACATATCCGAGCACGTGGCCGTGATGCGACGCATCCGGTCGGGACTCGTCACGGCCAGAGCGATGACCGCCGCGATGCCGAGGAGCACGGGGAGGATGAAGAGACGGAGCTTCACTCCCGAGAAGAAGAGACACCCGAGCAGGACCAGCACGAGAACCATCGCAGTACCGAGGTCCTTGCCGGCGAGCACGGTCCCGATGTCCAGGGCGCCGACCGGCACGACGGGGATGAACACCTGATGCCACGTGCCGAGCATGGTGCGCTTGCGCATGAGCACGTAGCCGATCCAGACGGCCAGCGCCAGCTTCAGGAACTCCGAAGGCTGGAGCGTGAATCCGGCGATCTTGATCCAGTTGCGGTTGCCGCCGTCCTCGATGCCGAGGGGGGTGAAGACGAGCAGCTGGAGCGCGATGGCTCCGAACAGCGCCGGCCACGCCATCTTCTTGAGGAAGGCGATGGGCGCACGCGAGATGAGGAACATGAGCGGGATGCCGAGCACCGCGAAGATGCCCTGACGCAGCGCACCGTCCATCGGATTCTCCCCGCGCGAGACGGCCGTCGCGCTGGTCGCGGACAGAACCATCACGAGTCCGAAGATCGTCAGCATCAGAGCCGCCGAGGCGATCATCAGGAACTCGGTGGAGACGGGGGTGAACCGACGCCCGAGCGAGACCCTGGCTGCGAGGCCGCGACCTGAGCCCTCGGACTCAGAGCGAGGGGGGCGTGCGATCTGCGTCATCGGCGCTCCCCCGGTCTATCCAGTCCCGCACCGCTTCGGCGAAACGGTGTCCGCGATCCGCATAGCTGGAGAACTGATCGAAGGATGCCGCGGCGGGAGCCAGGAGCACTGTTCCCTCACCGTCGACGATCCCCGCCGCGATCTCCACGACACGGTTCATGACCTGTCCAGTCTCGCCAGCATCCACCTCGAACACCGGCACCGTCGGCGCGTGTCGCTCGAATGCCGCGACGACGTCGCCACGCTCGATCCCGATGACGACGGCGGCCCGCGCGGTCGTGCCGACCGTGGCGACGAGATCCGCGATGTCGACACCCTTGAGGTCTCCGCCGACGACCCAGACGGATCCGGGGTACGCACGCAGAGACGAGGCGGCCGCATGCGGGTTGGTGGCCTTGGAGTCGTCGATCCAGGTGATGCCGCGGTGGCGGGCGATGATCTGGATGCGATGCGCGTCGAGGCGGAAGTCCTGCAGCGCGGACCGGATCGCCTCGGGTTCGACGCCGAGTGACCGGGCGAGGGCACTGGCAGCGAGGATGTTCTGAACGATGTGCGGAGCGGCGAGCCCCGCCTCCTGCAGATCGGCGACCGTCGTGAGTTCGAGCGCGCTGCGTGCGCGGTCATCGAGGAAGGCTCGATCGACGAGCAGTCCCTCGACGACTCCGAGGTCGCTGGGGCCGGGGGTGCCGAGGTCGAAGCCGATCGCACGAGCGCCATCGACGACCTCGGCGTCCTCGACCATGCGACGTGTGGCCTTGTCTGCCTTGTTGTACACGCACGCGACACGGGTGTTGCGGTAGACCAGCGCCTTGGCGTCACGGTACGCGGCGGCGCTTCCGTGCCACACCAGGTGGTCGTCGGCGAGATTGAGGCAGACCGAGGCGTAGGGCGACGGCTCTCCCTCGGGCCGCGAGAGGCCCAGGTACCAGAGCTGGTGGCTGGACAGTTCGACCACGAAGACGTCGAAACCGGCGGGGTCTCGGACCGCGTCGAGCACCGGCACGCCGATGTTGCCGCAGGGTGCCGCCCGAAGGCCGCCGGCGACGAGCAGCGAAGCCGTCAGCTGGGTGGTCGTGGTCTTGCCGTTCGTGCCCGTGATGAGCACCCAGTCGGCGGGAGTGCCGTCCGGGCGGACGACCTTGTCGCGGACTCGCCAGGCGAGCTCGACGTCGCCCCAGAGCGCGATGCCCTCGTCCTGCGCCCATCGGATCACCGGATGCGTGGGCGAGAAGCCGGGAGACGCGATGACGACCTCGGGCGCGAAATCGCTGAGTGCCGTGGGAACGGTCTGGAGTGTGCCCAGCTCGAGACGTGCACCGATCACCGGAAGGAGCCGGGCGTATTCCTCCTCGGCGGACTCGCTGAACACCAGCACGTCGGCACCGAGTTCGGCGAGCGTGTCGGCGACCGAGAACCCGGTCATCGACAGCCCCAGCACGGCGACCCGCAGGCCGGACCAGTCCGCGTTCCAGCTCGTCAGCGTCGACAGTCGGGACGCGGCCGATGACGTCGACTCAGCCGACACGGGTCAACCACTCGACGTAGAACAGACCGACCGCAGACACCGCGAGCAGGCCGGCGATGATCCACATGCGCACGACGATCGTGACCTCCGACCACCCGCGCATCTCGAGGTGGTGGTGGAAGGGGCTCATCAGGAACAGACGCTTGCCACGCGTGATCTTGAAGTAGGCGCGCTGCAGGATCACCGATCCCGAGGCGAGCACGAAGACACCGGCGATCACGAAGAGGAGCAGCTCGGTGCGGGTGAGGATCGCCATCGCGGTGATGACGCCGCCGATGGCCATCGAGCCCACGTCGCCCATGAAGACCTTGGCCTTCGGTGCATTCCACCAGAGGAATCCGATGAGGCTCGCGCCGAAGGATGCCGCGATGATCGCGAGGCTGAACGGATCGCGTACCTCGTAGCACCCGGTGATCGCCGTCGTGTCGACGCCCTCACCGACACAGGACTGCTTGAACTGCCAGAAGGCGATCAGGCTGTAGGCGCTGACGACGAGCACACCGGCACCGGCCGCGAGGCCGTCGAGACCGTCGGTGAGGTTCACGCTGTTCGAGGTCGCGACACCGATGACCGAGATCCACAGCAGATAGAGGGCCCAGCCGAGGACCGCGGTGAAGGCGAAGAGATTGAGCCAGGGGATGTCACGGAACAGCGAGATCGACCCGGATGCCGGCGTCTGATCGAACTGATTCGGGAAGTTCAACGCGACGATCCCGAACGGGATGATGACGATCAGCTGACCGATGACCTTGCGCCATCCGGAGAGACCGAGACTGCGCTGGCTGCGAACCTTCATGTAGTCGTCGATGAAGCCGACCACGCCGAAGCCCACCATGAGCCAGATCACCAGCAGCGCCGAGAGCGCAGGAGTCCCTCCACCGACGAAGACTCCGGTGAAGTACCCGACCATCGTGCCGACGATGAAGATCACGCCGCCCATCGTCGGGGTTCCGCGCTTCGCCTCGTGGCTCGGATTCTCGATCGCCTCGGGCGTGCGGATGACCTGCCCCCAGCCCCACTTGCGGAAGAGCCGAAGGAAGACAGGAGTCAGGAAGAGCGTGAAGGCGAGCGAGATGGCCGCCGCCATGATGAGTGACCTCACGAGAACAATTCTCCCAGACGATCGCCGAGATGCCGGAGGCCCACGGAGTTGGAGGACTTCACGAGCACGCGATCGCCGTCGCGGAGCTCGCTGCGGAGATACTCGTACGCCGCGTCCTGGTCGGGGAAGAAGACGGCCTCGCTGTCCCAGGACCCCTCGCCGATCGCCGAGATGAAGAGTCTGCGCGCCTCCGGCCCTACCACCACGATGCGCTGGATGTTGAGCCGAACCGCGAGCAGACCGATCCGGTCGTGTTCCTCTCCCGCCGTCTCGCCGAGTTCGCTCATGGCCCCGAGCACCGCGACCGTGCGCTCGTCCGGACCGGTGATCTGCGCGAGCGTGCGCAGTGCAGCGGCCATCGAGTCGGGGCTCGCGTTGTACGCGTCGTTGATGATGCGCACGCGGTCGCTTCCGAGTGGCTGCATGCGCCAGCGCTCGGCGATCTCGACCGTCTCGAGGCGAGCGATGGCATCGGCGGCGGACACCCCGAGCACGCCCGCCGTCGCGATCGCGGCGAGGGCGTTGTTCACATGGTGAGCGCCGAGCACACGCAGCCGGAGCGGAAGCTGCTCTCCGCCGGTCTCGATCACGCAGGACGTTCCGGATGCGGTGACCTCGAGGTCGCGAGCGCGGACATCTGCGGCATCGCTCTGACCGAAGCCGACCACCGTCATGCCACGCGACTCGGCCAGCCCCCGCATCGCGGAGACGCGGGGGTCGTCGACGTTGAGCACGGCCGTTCCGCTCGCGATCGCGGCGGAGACGAGTTCGGACTTGGCCTTCGCCGTCGCCTCGATGCCTCCGAACCCGCCGGCATGGGCCATGCCGACCATGAGGACGACGGCGACGTCGGGCTCGACGAGGCCGGCGAGACGAGCGATGCTGCCCGGCGCGTCCGCACCGAACTCGCTGACGAGGAAACGCGTGCCGTGGGTGACGCGGAGCATCGTGACCGGCGCACCGACCTCGTTGTTGTACGAGGCGATGGGAGAGACCGTCTCCCCCTCGTCCGAGAGGATGCGGGCCAGGAAGTTCTTGGTGGTCGTCTTGCCGTTCGAGCCCGTGATCCCGACGATCTTGAGCGCACCGCCGGCGCGCACGCGCGCGACGACCTCGCGGGCGAGATCGGCGAGGGCTGCGACGGCATCCGCGACGATGATCTGTGTGATCTCGTCGTCGACCGGATGCTCGACGATCGCGAGCGCCGCACCCGCGTCGAGCGCGGCACCGACGAAACGATGTCCGTCGGTCTCGGCCCCCGGCTTGGCGACGAAGATCGACCCCGGCGCCATCTTCCGCGAGTCGGTGTCCACGACACCGTCGACGACGGTCTCTGCGGTGACGGGTCCGGCGAGCCTGAGTTCACCCCCGAGGACGGCGGCGATCTCAGCAAGCGACAGGGCGATCATGACGTCTCCAGGCGCGGAAGCGCCGACTATTCGAACTTGGGAAGCAGCGCGTCCATCGGAGTGGAGGATGGCATCACGCGATAGGTCTTCATGGTCTGGGTCATCGCCTTCTGGAAGGCCGGGGCGGTAGCGGCAGACGATGTAATTCTAGTCGGCTCGTCGAGTGTCACCACGACGACGTACTGCGGGTCGTCGACCGGCGCGAAGCCCACCATGCTGGTGTAGTAGATGCCCTGCTTGTACCCGCCGTTGCCGTCCGGCACCTGCGCAGTACCGGTCTTGCTGGTGACCCGGTACCCCGGGACCTGGATGCGCTCGGCGTTGCCGCCCTGCACGGCGACGTTCTCGAGCATCCGCGTGAGGTCTGCGGCCGTCTGCGGCGCAATGATCTGATTGTGCTCCGGAGCCTCCGGCGTCACGACCGTGCCGTCGGCCGCGGTGCACGACTCGATGAGGGAGAGGTCGATCTTCTCGCCGCCGTTCGCGATGGCCTGGTAGGCGCCGGCGACCTGGGGAGCCGTGACGGTGAAGTACTGACCGAACGTCGTGGTGTACAGCGACTGGTTGTCCCAATCGGCGGTCGGATGGAGTTCGCCGCCCTGCTCATTCGGGAAGCCGACGGTCGTCTGGCCGACCCCGAAACGCTGCAGGTAGTCGTAGCGCACGTCGGGGCTCACCATCGTGCCGAACTTCGACAGCGCCACGTTCGACGAGTCGATCAGGGCGCCCGCCAGGGTGTACTGGAAGGCCGGGTGCACGAACGCATCGTTGATCACGGCGCCGTTCTCGAACTTCTCGTGCGAGGCAGCGGTCACCGTCGGGCTGGACATCGTCACGCCGGCGTTCTCCATCACGGCAGCGGCCGTGACGGCCTTGAACGTCGATCCCGGCTCGAAGGTGCGGGAGAACAGCATGCTTCCCCACGTGTCGGAGCCTGAGGCGTCGAGGTCGTTGGGATCCATGGTCGGCCACTCCGCGGCCGCACGGATCTTGCCGGTCTTCACCTCGACGACGGTCACGGTGCCGCCTTTGGCGCCCTGCGCCTGGGCCTCTTCCGCGATCATCTGCTGCATGTACCACTGCAGGTCGCTGTTGATCGTCAGCTGCACGGAGCCGCCGTCGATCGCGTCGACCCTGGTCTCGCTGCCCGGGATGATCACGCCGTCCTTGCCCGTGCGGTAGCTCTCCTCGCCGTCGGTGGGGGCCAGGCACTGGCTGTCCATCTTCTCGACGCCCGCCTGCGCCTCCCCCTCGCCGTCCAGGTAGCCGATGACGTTGCCGGCGACGGCGCCGTTCGGGTACACGCGCGTCTCCCGCGCGGTGAAGTGCATGTAGGGCAGCCCCTGCGCCTTGAGGTCCTTGAGCTCGATGTGCTGCTCGGTGCTGAGCCCCTTCTTCACCTGATACCAGCGAGAATCGGGATCGGCAGCGTGCTGGGACTCGACCTCGGTGCGCAGGGTCTCCGGGTCGAGACCCGTGATCGCTGCGATGCGCTGCGCGGCCTCGGCCCAGGGGATCTCCGGCGGGTTCTTCTCGTCGTCCTCGAGCAGGAAGACCACCTGCGGATCGATGCTCCAGTCGTAGACGGTGACGCTCTCCGCGAGAACCGTCCCACCGGCGTCGACGATCGATCCGCGCTGCCCCGGAAGGGGTGTCCCCACCGAGATGTACTTGAGCGATTCGCTGACGTGCTCATCGGCCTTGACGACCTGGATGTCGATCAGGCGCACGACGAACGCGGCGAGGATCGCGAGGATCACTGCCAGCGCGACGACCGTGCGTCGCCGGGGGCTCCGGGTGGCTCGTGTCGTCATGGACTGTCTCCGTCAGTTCGTGATGGTCGTGGATGTGTCAGCGGGTCGTGGGGCTCGGAAGTCCGTCGGTGATGGCGGGCGGCAGCTCCTGCGCGGGCGGCAGCGCGGCGTCCGCCGAGTCGCCGTCATCGCCCGTGGTCGGAGCGACCACCGGGTGCTGCAACAGGGCGTTGCTCACCGCCCCGGCACCGTTGGGGTTGATCGTCGACACTCCCCCCGCACCGGTGACGGCGCCGAACACGGCGCCGTCACTGAGTCGGAGATAGGAGGGCGATCCGGCGACGATCATCCCGAGTCCGGCGGCGCTGGTGGCGAGGGACTGCGGCGAGCTCATCCCCGTCAGATCCTCCTGAAGAGCATCCGTGCGCAGATCGAGCTCGTGCTGCTGCGAGGAGAGGCCGGCGAGGACGAAGGAGTCCTGCGTGATCGCCAGGGAGAGGCCGATCTGCGCGGCGCCTATCGCCATCGCTCCCGCCACCGCGACGAGCGCGTAGGCGAGCTTCGGCTTGCGGCGCACCGGCGTGCCGGTGACCGGCTGGAGCCGACGGTTCGGAGTACGGTCGCTCGAGCGGTCCGGCGATGCGGGCAGTGCACGCGGCTTGCGGACGGCGGCGTTGAGACTCATGCGCTCTCCCTGACCTTCTCGGCTGCGCGCAGACGTACGGGGATGGCGCGCGGGTTGCGCGCCCGCTCCTCGTCATCGGCGAGTTCGGCGCCGCGCGTGATGATCGTGAAGCGCGGCGCGTGCTCGGGGAGCTCGACCGGGAGCCCCTTCGGAGCGGTGGACGCGGCCCCTGCCGCGAAGGCCTGCTTGACGAGGCGGTCCTCCAGCGACTGGTACGACATCACGACGATGCGTCCCCCCACAGCGAGTGCATCCATCGCGGAGGGAATCGCATCGGCGAGGACGTTGAGTTCGGCGTTCACCTCGATGCGCAGCGCCTGGAACACGCGCTTGGCCGGGTGGCCGGCGCGCTGCGCCGCGGCCGGCGTCGCTGCGATGAGGATCTCGACGAGTTCACCCGAGCGCGTGATCGGCTGCTTCTCGCGAGCGGCGATGATGAAGCGCGCGTAGCGCCCCGCCAGCTTCTCCTCGCCGTAACGCTCGAAGATGCGTCGCAGGTTGCCCTCGCTGTAGGTGGAGATGACCTCAGCCGCGGTGACGCCCTTCGTCTGGTCCATGCGCATGTCGAGCGGAGCATCCTTCGAGTACGCGAACCCGCGCTCCGCCTCGTCGAGCTGTAGCGACGACACCCCGAGGTCGAAGAGGATGCCGGATGCTCCCTGTGCGTGCAGACCGATCTCGTCGTACACCGTGTGCACGAGCGTGATCCGATCGGCGAAGCGCGAGAGACGCTCCCCCGCGATCCGCAGCGCATCGGTGTCACGGTCGAGCCCGACGAGACGGATGTTCGGGAAACGCTCGAGCAGCGCCTCGGAATGCCCGCCCATGCCGAGCGTGGCATCGACCAGCACCGCTCCGTCGTGCTGGAGCGCGGGAGCGAGCAGTTCGACGCAGCGCTCGAGCAGTACGGGGGTGTGGATGTCGCGGAGGCTCATGATCTCTCTCGGGTGATCTCTGTATCTCGGTGACCAGGGCCCTGATCCCCCTCCGCTTCTCGACCCGGCACCGGGGAAGTGTGTCGGGGCGGGAGCGGCGGGGCATCACAGCCGTGGTCAGAACAGTCCCGGGATCACCTCCTGCTCGAGTTCGGAGTACGACTCCTCGCCGGCTGCGAGGTAGGTGTTCCAGCTCTCGGCATCCCAGATCTCGGCGTGCGCGCCGACTCCGGTGACGATGAGCTCCTTCTGCAGACCCGCGTACTGACGCAGGTGCGCGGGGATGGTGATGCGGTTCTGGCTGTCGGGCATCTCCGCACTCGCTCCGGAGAGGAACAGGCGCATGAAGTCACGCGCCTGTTTGTTCGCGAGCGGCGCCTGACGGATCCGCTCGTGCATCGCCTCGAACTCGGCCGTGCTGAACACGTAGAGGCAGCGTTCCTGTCCACGGGTGACGACGATGCCGCCACCGAGGTCTTCGCGGAACTTCGCGGGGAGGATGACCCTGCCCTTGTCGTCCAGCTTCGGAGAATGCGTTCCCAGCAACATCAGCCATCACCCCCTCTCCGTCCGGCCAACTCGAGGTGCGCCCCACTTTACTCCACTTTCCTCCACAAACCTACGGTCAATTGGCAGAAATCCTCCCCTGGCCGTCAAGCGCGCATACGTGAACCGCGAGATCACGCGGTGGAGGCAGGTGGAGCGCCAGTGGAGGGCCGGTGGAGGACCAGTGGAGCACTTTCACGTTCCCGGAAAGCGCGACGGCGCAGACGATCGCATCCGGGAACGACGAAGGCCCGGATGCTCAGAGCATCCGGGCCTTCGGAAGAAGATGTGGAGGAGGGTCAGTGACCGTCCTGCCGCCGATCCCATCGATCGTTCATGCGGTCCATGAAGGACGCGGAACTGTGCTGCTTGGGCGCCCGCTCGCGCGGCACCGCCGACAGCGGCTTGCGCACGGGAGTCACTGCGAGCATCACGCCGCCCAGCATCGCGGCGAAGCCGATGACGCCGACCACGACCCCCCAGACATCGCCGAGCACCACGCCGACGATCAGGCCACCGACGCCGGCGAGGAGCAGAAGAGCCCCATAGACCAGATTCCGGTAGCTGAGAGCTCGGTCGCCTGACGGCGCGCTCACGACATCGGCGTCGTTGTGGAGGAGATGGCGTTCCATCTCGTCGAGCAGACGCTGCTCCTGTTCGGAGAGTGGCATTTCGTCCCCCTCGGGTATCGTCCGTCCATTCTACGCGCGGTATGTCGCCCGAGGCTAGCTGTCGGACCCCGGATTGGCTTTACGTATGCTGGGAGTCGTGCCGTCCCCCACACTCGTCTCCGACGCCGTCGCCGAACGCCTGAGTTCCTTCCTCGAGAGGATGCGAGTCGAATCCGCCGAGTACGGCCCCGACGCATCCGCGCTGATCGATTCCGCCGCCGACACCCTCGTCGGCGGCAAGCGTCTGCGCGCCCGCTTCTGCCACGCCGGGTGGCGGGGCGTTGCTCGATTCGCCGACCGCTCGGCCGTCGAATCGATCGCTCTGTGGGATGTCTGCGCCTCTCTCGAGATCTTCCAGTCAGCAGCCCTCGTGCACGACGATCTCATCGACAACTCCGACACCCGACGAGGTCGCCCTGCCGCACATCGCGCTCTCGAGCGCTCCCATCGCGACGCCGGGTGGTGGGGCGACGCCGCCACGTTCGGCCGTTCCTCGGCGATCCTGCTCGGAGACCTTCTCGTCGCCTGGAGCGACGATCTGTTCGAGGATGCCGTCGCGGCGCTCCCCCACGCGGCGTCCGTACGCCGCGAGTACGCGCGCATGCGACGCGATGTCACCGTCGGGCAGTTCCTCGACATCGCCGAGGAATCGGCGTGGAGCGTGAACGCGACGGATTCGCACGTCGAACGCGCACTCCGGGTCGTCTCGCTCAAGTCGGCGCGCTACAGCATCGAGCAGCCGCTCGTGCTCGGCGCGGCGATGGCCGGCGCCGCGGACGACCAGGTCCTCGCACTGCGGCGCTTCGGCCATCCGGTCGGCATGGCCTTCCAACTGCGCGACGACGTGCTCGGAGTCTTCGGCGATGCGTCCGTCACCGGCAAGCCCGCAGGCGACGACCTTCGCGAGGGCAAGCGCACCGTACTGGTGGCCCTCACCCGTCAGACTCTCGAGACGTCGACGCGCACCCTCTTCGATGAGATGCTCGGCGACCCGGAGCTCACCGCCGAGCAGATCGCGTTCCTGCAGGCGACGATCTCGGCGTCGGGCGCCCTCGAGCAGGTGGAGACGATGATCTCCGACTATGCGATCGAGGCGGATCGGGCTCTCTCCGGAGCACGCCTCGACAACGCCGCCGTCGGCGACCTGCGCGATCTCGCCCGTGCCGCGACGGTACGAGCCGCCTGAGTCACGATCGCGGTCGAGCAGCGTGAGACGGGATCGTGCGACTGCGGGCCCGAGGCTCCGCGGCGGCGAGGATCAGGCGAGCGTGCGGGCGAGGCGACGGACCTCGCTCTTGTGACCGGCGAGCAGTGCGGCGATCGGTGACCGGCCGAGCGTCTCCTCGTCGGCCAGGAGCCAGTCGACGACCTCATCGTCTGAGAAGCCCGCGTCCTGGAGCACGATGATGGTGCCTCGCAGAGAGGGCAGCGGGTGGCCGTCGACGATGAACACGGACGGGACCGCGAACACGCCGGAGCGGCGCGAGCCCACCAGGTAGTGCTCGTCGATGAGTCTGCGGACTCGACCGAGGGGCTCGTCGAGGACCTCGACGAGATCGGGCATCGTGAGCCAGTCGGTGGGGGTCACCGCCGCATCGCCGATCTGCTCGGCGGACGACAGGCTCTCGGCGGGGTGGTTCTCAGACGGCGCAGACACACAGCAACTATCTCACCTCAGAGCGCGCGCCGCACATTCTTCACTCCTGTCACGCTGTCACCATGAGTCACTTCTGTTGACTTCCGTATACAGACGTGACAGCGTGGGCGGACGTCGACCAAGGGAGACACCTTGACAACGCACACCGCCGCGCGTCGAACGCGCTATCTGAGACTCGGAGTGCCCGCTGCCGTCCTGGGGACGCTCTCGGGGGCCCTCGCCGCAGCTCCGCCCCCCGCCGCCGCAGACAGCGCTCCGACGGTGCACTCACCCGGTCCGCTTCCGATGCGTGCGGTCGCCACCGAAGCCGCTCCCGCCTCGTACACGGTGCAGCCCGGTGATACCGTCTTCACGATCGCCACCCGGTTCTCTCTCCGCACCTCTGACGTGCTCGCGTGGAACGGACTCTCCTGGAGGTCGGTGATCCACCCGGGGCAGACGCTGGCACTGACCGGCGGCTCATCCGCAGCACCGGCGCCGGCGGCCGTCGCCTCTCACGCGGTCGTCGCCGGAGACACGGTGTTCGGGATAGCGCAGAAGTACGGCACGACCGTCGACGCCGTGCTCGCGGCCAACGGCCTCGACCGGTCATCGGTCATCTACCCCGGTCAGACGCTCGCCCTCTCCGGCTCACCCGCCTCGATGCCGACCGCAGCCCCCGCCGCCGCGCCCGCACCCGCACCCGCACCCGCTGCGACCGCCGGAACCGCGCATGCCGTCTCCGCGGGTGACACGCTCTTCGCCATCGCTCAGCGTTACGGGACGACGACCGGCATCCTGCTGGCGCTCAACGGGCTCAGCGCCGACGCGATCATCTACCCGGGCCAGAGCATCCTCGTCGCCGCTGCGCCCGCCCCGGCACCCGCACCTGCCGCCGTGGAATCGGCGGGTCCCCCGCCGCAGCTGTTCGCGAACCTCGATGCCGAGCAGGCATCCAACGCGCACCTGATCATCTCGGTGGGCCGGGACCTCGGTGTATCGGATCGCGCGGTCGCCACCGCGCTCGCGACCGCGATGGTCGAGTCCAGCCTTCGGAACGTGAACTACGGTGACCGCGATTCGCTCGGGCTGTTCCAGCAGCGACCCAGCACCGGCTGGGGTACACCCGAGCAGGTCGTCGATGCCGTACGAAGCACCCGGGTGTTCTTCGGGGGTGCGGGCGACCCCAACGGGCACAGCACGCGCGGCCTTCTCGACATCGGCGGATGGGAGCAGATGTCGTTCACCGATGCCGCCCAGGCGGTGCAGATCTCTGCGTATCCCGACCGGTACGGCCAGTGGGAGACACAGGCGTACCAGTGGCTCGCCCAGCACGGGTGATGCGCTTCCGGGTAAACGTGCAGGGTCGAGGGGCGAGCCGCTCCCGGAGCTTTCAGGCAGTCATCAATAGAATCTTGACGTGACGACCAATCAGCAGGCCGACCCCCTCATCGGGCGGCTCGTCGACGGTCGATACCGGGTACGTGCCCGCATCGCACGTGGCGGGATGGCCACGGTCTACGTCGCCACCGACCTCCGCCTCGAGCGCCGCATCGCACTCAAGGTGATGCATGCGCACCTCAGCGACGACTCGGCCTTCCAGAGCAGGTTCATCCAAGAGGCTCGCGCCGCCGCACGGCTCGCGGACCCGCACGTCGTCAACGTGTTCGACCAGGGCCAGGACGGCGAGCTCGCGTACCTCGTCATGGAGTATCTGCCCGGCATCACGCTGCGCGAGCTCCTGCGCGAGCAGAAACGGCTGACCGTGCCGCAGACGATCACGATCATGGATGCCGTGCTCGCCGGGCTCTCGGCCGCGCACCGCGCCGGCATCGTCCATCGCGACGTGAAGCCCGAGAACGTGCTGCTGGCCGAGGACGGGCGCATCAAGATCGGCGACTTCGGCCTCGCGCGCGCCACGACCGCGAACACGGCGACCGGACAGCAGCTGCTCGGAACCATCGCCTACCTCGCGCCCGAACTCGTCACCCGAGGCACCGCTGATGCCCGCAGCGACATCTACGCGCTCGGCATCATGCTCTACGAGATGCTCGTCGGCGAACAGCCGTACAAGGGCGAACAGCCGATGCAGATCGCGTTCCAGCACGCGACCGAGTCGGTCCCCCGTCCCAGTGTCCGCAACCCCGGGGTCCCCGAGCAGCTCGACGAGCTGGTGCTCTGGGCCACCGAGAAGTCTCCCGATGAGCGTCCGGACGATGCCCAGCAGATGCTCGAGCGCCTGCGCGAGATCGAACGCGGTCTCGGAATCGCTCCGGCGGTCGCGGCGGCCACCACCCCTCAGCGGGCGCAGTCCGACTCGGCCGACCTCACGAAGGTCATGCCCAACACGATGGTGATGCCGAGCCCGGCCGACGTCACCGCCGCGTCCGAAGTGGTCGACAACGCGACGCTGCTCCGGCGACGGTCCGCGAAACGTCGTGCGCGCGGAGCCTTCCTGCTGACTCTCGTGCTCCTGCTGGCGATGGTCGCGGGTGGAGTCGGATGGTGGTTCGGATCAGGCCCGGGCTCGCTGATCGCCGTCCCCGGGGTCGCGGGACAGACCTATGACGAGGCCGCCGCAGCGCTGACAGCCGAGGGGTTCGTCCCCGTCCGCGGCGAGGAGAACTCCATCGAGATCGCGCGGGACGTGACGATCCGTACAGACCCCGACGAGGGCTCGCGACTCGACAAGGGCACGGAGGTCACCGTGTTCGTATCGGTGGGTCCCGCGTCGCACACCGTCGAGGCGCTGAACGGCAAGACCGAGCAGGAAGCGAGGGACTATCTCGCCGACATCGAGGTCAACGTGGCGGAGGCCCCGCTGATCCTGTTCTCCGATGCCGAGGCGGGGCGTGTGATCAATGCGTTCGTGACCCCTCGCGACGGCGCCGAGGTCTACGGGTGCGGCGACGGCTGCGATCTGCTCGAAGACGACTCCGTCGAGCTGTACGTCTCGGCCGGCACGTTCCCGGACGTGTCGGGGATGTCGGTCGACGAGGCGACCCGGACCCTCACCGACAAGCAGGTCATCGTCTCGGGCGAGATCGACTACCGCTTCAGCGATGACGTCGAGAAGGACATCGTGATGGGCGTGCAGGACCGCGCCGAAGAGGGAAACCGCCGACCGGGTGAGACCGTGACGCTCATCGTCTCGAAGGGGCCTGAGCTGTTCCCCGTGCCGGATGTCTCCAACCGCACCCTGATCGACGCGAAGAGCATCCTCGAGGATGCAGGCTTCACCGCGAGCTACGCGGCGTGGGGCGATCTGCCCGGTTTCGCGGAGCTCGCCCGAGTGACCGGACAGGACCCCGGCGCAGGCAAGCAGCTCCCTCGCGGCGGAAACGTCAAGCTCTCGATCCAGCTCTCGGGCTGAGATCTCCGTCCACCTCTCCTGCTGCAGGCAGTCGGGTGATCCCGACGCGCCCGGTCGTGAACACAGAGCCGCCCTCCCCGATCGGGGAGGGCGGCTCTGTGTTCGTCAGCGAGAGGTGATCAGCGCTTCTCGAGCTCCTCGGCCACGAGGAACGCCAGCTCGAGCGACTGCATGTGGTTCAGGCGAGGATCGCACAGGCTCTCGTAGCGCGTCGCGAGCGCTGCCTCGTCGATGTGCTCGGATCCGCCGAGGCACTCGGTGACGTCGTCACCCGTGAGCTCGACATGGATTCCGCCGGGGAAGGTTCCGGCGACGCGGTGAGCTTCGAAGAATCCCCGGACCTCGTCGACCACATCGTCGAAGCGACGGGTCTTGTAGCCGGTCGGGGTCGTGATCCCGTTGCCGTGCATCGGGTCGGTGACCCAGAGCGGCTGCGCACCGGAATCGCGCACGGCCTCGAGCAGCGGAGGAAGCGCGTCGCGGATCTTCCCTGCACCCATGCGCGTGATGAACGTCAGACGTCCGGGCTCACGGTTCGGGTCGAGCTTGTCGATCAGCTCGAGCGCCGTCTCGGGCGTCGTGGTCGGCCCCAGCTTGACGCCGATCGGGTTCCTGATCTTCGAGAAGTAGTCGACGTGGGCCCCGTCGAGATCGCGCGTGCGCTCACCGATCCACAGGAAGTGCGCGGACGTGTTGAACGGCGTGTCCGTCCGCGAGTCGATGCGGGTCATGGGGCGCTCGTAGTCCATGAGCAGACCCTCGTGGCCCGTGAAGAACTCGACGCGCTTGAGTTCGTCGAAGTCCGCACCGGCGGCCTCCATGAACTTGATGGCCCGGTCGATCTCGGCCGCCATGCGCTCGTAGCGCTGGTTCGCCGGGTTCTGCGCGAAGCCCTTGTTCCAGGAGTGCACCTCGCGGAGATCCGCGAAGCCGCCCTGCGTGAAGGCTCGGATGAGATTCAGTGTCGAGGCCGCCGTGTGGTATCCCTGCAGCAGGCGACCCGGATCGGCACGGCGCGACCCCTCGGTGAAGTCGTAGCCGTTCACGATGTCGCCGCGGTAGGCCGGCAGGGTGACATCGCCGCGTGTCTCGGTGTCGCTCGAGCGGGGCTTCGCGAACTGCCCCGCCATACGGCCCATCTTCACGATGGGCATCGAGGCGCCATACGTCAGCACGACCGCCATCTGCAGGACGGTCTTGATCCGGTTACGGATCTGGTCGGCGGTGGCGCCGGCGAACGTCTCGGCGCAGTCGCCACCCTGGAGCAGGAAGGCCTGCCCGGATGCCGCGCGTGCCAGACGATCACGGAGGTTGTCGACCTCGCCGGCGAACACCAGGGGCGGGAGCGCTGCGATCTGCGCAGAGACCTCGGCGACGCGCTCGGCGTCGCCCCACTGAGGCTGCTGCTTGATCGGGAGCGAGCGCCACGCGTCAAGCGCGTCGATGTGGTGCTGGAGCATGACTCCAGCCTAGTGCGCGCGGATCGCGCCGGACGCCCTATGAGCGCCGTGTGACGCGGGTCGGCAGCCGGTCCTTCACGGTCGACGCGTAGACGTCGTCGTACTCCTGCTCCCCCAGTCGCTGCAACGCCACCATGATCTCGTCCGTGACGGATCGGAGGATGTACCGGTCGTTCTCCATTCCCGCGTAGCGCGAGAAGTCGAGCGGCTCGCCGATGACGATTCCCACGCGCACCACGCGCGGCAGTCGTTGACCGATCGGCATCGCGGTGTCGGTGTCGACCATGATCACCGGGATGACCGGGACCTTGGCCTCGAGCGCCATGCGCGCGAGGCCGGTGCGTCCGCGATACAGCTTGCCGTCGGGGCTGCGGGTGCCCTCGGGGTAGATGCCGAGCAGGTCTCCGCCGCCGAGCACCTGCAGCCCGGTGTTGAGCGACGCTTCGGAGGCCTTGCCCCCGGACCGGTCGATCGGGATCTGACCCGTCGCCTTCATGAAGAACTTCGTCGCCCAGCCCTTGATGCCGCGGCCGGTGAAGTAGTCGCTCTTGGCGAGGAACGACATCGAGCGGTCGATCATCAGGGGCAGGAAGATCGAATCGGCGAACGACAGATGGTTGCTGGCGAGGATCGCCGCGCCGCTCGCGGGCACGTTCGCGCGCCCCACGACCCAGGGACGGAAGATCGCCTTGACCACGGGGCCGATCACGACGTACTTCATCAGCCAGTAGAACATCGAGGTGAAGTCTATCCCCGCGGCGAGCATCCGCCAGCGCCTCGCGACGAACACCAGGCGTGCGCGACTCAGTTTCATCCATCGTGCGACCGGGTCCCATGCTCTAGACTCGTGTGCAACACCGTGCCCGACCGGTACCGAAGGAGCTGCCGTGGTCCAGTTTGAAGTCCCCGCCGTCGTCCCCGCCGATCCCGAAGGAAACATCGCCGATCTGCTCGTGAAGCGCGTGGAAGCCACGCCCGATCGTGCTCTGTTCTCCGTCCCCGAGGGCGACGAGTGGCGCGACATCTCGGCCGCGGACTTCCAGACCGCCGTGATCGCCCTGGCGAAGGGCTTCGTCGCCGCCGGCATCCAGCCCGGCGAGAAGGTCGGCTTCCTCGCACGAACCACCTACGACTGGACGCTGGTCGACTTCGCGCTCTTCTATGCCGGCGCGGTCATGGTGCCGATCTACGAGACCAGCTCCCCGTCGCAGATCCAGTGGATCCTCGAGGACTCCGGCGCGATCGCCCTTCTCGTCGAATCACCCGAGCACTTCGCGCGTCTCGACGAGGTGCGCGGCGACCTCCCCCTCATCCGCGAGGTCTGGCAGCTCCACCTCGGCGCGATCAGCGCGCTCACGGCGCAAGGCGCCTCGATCCCCGACGCAGAGATCGAACGGCTCCGCAGCATCGCCGTGGGCTCCGACATCGCCACGCTCATCTACACGTCGGGTTCCACCGGACGCCCCAAGGGGTGCGTGCTCACGCACAGCAACTTCGTCGAGCTGTCGCGCAACTCCGCCAAGGCGCTCGACGCGGTGGTGCAGACGCCCGGCTCGTCGACGCTGCTCTTCATCACGACCGCACACGTGTTCGCCCGCTTCATCTCGATCCTCAACGTGCATGCGGGCGTGCGCACCGGCCACCAGCCGGACACCCGTCAGCTCCTCCCCGCGCTCGGTTCGTTCAAGCCGACCTTCCTGCTGGCCGTGCCGCGGGTCTTCGAGAAGGTGTACAACTCGGCCGAGCAGAAGGCCGAGGCGGGCGGCAAGGGCAAGATCTTCCGCGCAGCCGCGGATGTGGCCATCCAGCACTCGAAGCTGATCGAAGAGGGCAAGAGCATCCCGTTCGGGATGAAGCTCAAGTTCGCCCTGTTCAACAAGCTTGTCTACGGAAAGCTGCGCGAGGCGATGGGCGGCAGGATCGTCTACGCCGTGTCGGGTTCCGCCCCGCTCGGCGCACGACTCGGCCATTTCTTCCACAGCCTCGGCGTCGTGATCCTCGAGGGCTACGGCCTGACGGAGACGACCGCCCCGGCTACGGTGAACCTCGCGGACAAGTCCAAGATCGGCACGGTCGGGCCGGCTCTCCCAGGCGTGGGTGTGCGGCTCGCCGACGACGGCGAGATCGAGGTGCGCGGCATCAACGTCTTCCGGGAGTACTGGAACAACCCCGAAGCCACGGCTGAGGCCTTCAGCGACGGGGGCTGGTTCCACACAGGCGACATCGGCAGCTTCGACTCCGAAGGGTTCCTCACGATCACCGGGCGCAAGAAGGAGATCATCGTGACCGCGGGTGGCAAGAACGTCGCCCCCGCCGCGCTCGAGGACCCGATCCGCGCGAACCCGATCATCGGTCAGGTCGTGGTCGTCGGCGACCAGCGCCCGTTCATCTCGGCCCTCGTGACGCTGGACCCCGAGATGCTGCCGACGTGGCTCGCGAACAACGGTCTCGACAAGGACATGTCGCTGACGCAGGCGGCGAAGAACGATGCGGTGCGCGCCGAGATCCAGAAGGCGGTGGATGCGGCCAACACCCGCGTCTCCCGGGCCGAGTCGATCCGCAAGTTCACGATCCTCGACACCGAGTGGACCGAGGCATCGGGTCACCTGACCCCCAAGCTGTCGATCAAGCGCACCGTGATCATGAGCGACTTCGCCGATGAGATCGCCGCGATCTACGACGAGCCCGTGTCGACCACCAACGTCGCCATCGGCGGCTGATCCCCGCAGGGAAGACAGCAGAAGGGCCCCGCCTCGGCGGGGCCCTTCTGCTGTATGGTGCGCGTGGCGATCAGAACCAGGAGCTCTCGCGCACCTCGCGCATCGCACGCTTCCGGGTCTCCGGATCGAGCCGCGTCAGGTACAGCTTCCCGTCCAGATGATCGGTCTCGTGCTGCAGAGCCTGTGCGAGGAGGCCGTCCCCTTCCAGGATCACCGGTGCTCCATCGAGATCGATCCCTTCGACGCGCGCCCACGGGTGGCGGAGTGCGTCGTGCCACAGCCCCGGCACGGACAGACATCCCTCCCCGGTCGGCACGGCCTCCCCGCGGACCTCGGTCAGCACGGGGTTGATGACGTAGCCGATGTCGCCGTCGATGTTATAGCTGAAGGCACGCAGTCCCACACCGATCTGGGGTGCGGCGACGCCGGCGCGGCCGGGCAGCTCCACGGTGTCGACGAGATCGGCGATGAGGGCGCGGACGCCGTCGTCGATGTTCTCGATCGGGGCGCACACGGTGCGCAGCACCGGGTCGCCGAACACCCGGATCTCACGAACCGTCATCAGGCGCCCTTCGCCCGGAGGCCCTCGACGAGCAGCGCGGCGAGCTCGCGCGCCGCGACCCGCGTCTCCGGCTGGAGGTTCGCGAAGACGATCGTGCCGCCTCCCGCGATCTGAGAGTCATACGGCATCCGCACGACGTGCGCAGCGCGCGTCCGGAAGTGCGCCTCGAGCTCATTCAGGCGCACGAGAGGTGCACCGGGCGTCGACTGGTTGAGCACGATGACCGCTTCGCGCGCCTGCTCGGCGTATCCGTTCGTCTCCAGCCAGGTCAGCGTCTCGGACGCGAGTCGCGCCTCGTCGACGCTGAGTCCCGAGACGATCACGATCTGATCGGCCAGGTCGAGTGTGGCCGACATCACCGAGTGGACGATACCCGTGCCCGTGTCCGTGAGGACGAGCGAGTAATAGTGGGCGGCGACGCCGGCGACGTCGCGATAGTCGCTGTCGCTGAACGCCTCGGCGATGCGAGGGTCCGGGTCGGACGCGAGCACGTCGAGCCGGGTCGCGTCGCGCGCGACGATCGCGGAGATGTCGTGGTACCCCCGCACCTCGTCGTGGATGCGGACGAGGTCGCGCACCGATCGGGAGTGCTGCGGTCGCTCTACGCGATCGGCGAGCGTGCCGCGGTCCGGATTCGCATCCACCGCGATCACACGGTCGTCACGCGCGTCGGCGAGTGCCATGCCGAGCAGAGCCGTGATGGTGGTCTTCCCCACGCCACCCTTGCGCGAGAGCACCGGGACGAAGCGCGCCCCGCCGACGAGCGGGGCCGAGATGCGCGCCGAGAGAGCTTTGCGCTGCCGAGCCTTCTTGCCGTCGCCGATGTTGATACGACGACCGGAGACCGTGTACAGGAAGTGACTCCAGGCCCCCTCGGGTTCCGGCTTCGTGATCTGATGGGGGTCGAGCAGACGGTCGGCCGTGAGCAGGTCGGCGGTCTCGCGCGAGGAGTCGCCGAGATCGTCCAGACGCTTCGATGACAGCTGCACGTCAGTGCGCGCGGCGCGGGTCGGCGCCGGTGTGGTCGGCCTGGCGGGCTTCGGCGTGTCCATGGCAGGGATCTCCGTCTTCTCGGGCATCGAGCGCCCGGCGGGCACCGTCGGGATCGCCCCGGTGCGCAGGGATGCTCGGGTTCTGACATCGGCCTTCGCCCGGGCGACGAACGCCGCAGCCACGGCCGCCTCTTCGGCGGCCGCATCGGCCTCGATCAATGCTGTGGGCGCCGGCGTGACCACCTCGGGCTCAGGCTCAGGCTCGACCTCGGGCTCGGGCTCGGGCTCGGGCTCGGGCTCGACCTCGGGCTCGGGCTCGGGCTCAGGCTCGGGCTCGACCTCAGGCTCAGGCTCAGGCTCAGGCTCNGGGGCGGGCTCAGACTCGGGCTCGACCTCAAGCTCCGACTTGGGGGCAGGCTCAGGGGCGACCTCAGGCTCAGGGGCGACCTCAGGGGCGGGCTCAGGCTCAGGCTCAGGCTCAGGCTCAGGGGCGACCTCAGGCTCAGGCTCAGGGGCGACCTCAGCCTCCGCGTCCGCCCCGACCTCCGCGTCCGCCTCAACCTCAGCCTCCGCGTCGACCTCAGCCTCAGCGGCAGCGATCGGCTCCGGCGGCAGCTCGATGATGATCGGCGCCATCGGGATGCTCGGCATATCCGCCGCGATGACTGTCTCGGCCGCCTTCGCGGCCGAGACAGGCTCGTCGATGACGAGGTCGGCGATGACCTCGCCCTCGACGATGCCGTCGTCGGCGAGATCGTCCTCGTCGTCCTTCGGCAACTGCACGCTGACCTGCGCGGTGCCGCTGAGGATGCCGATGACCGCCGTGTCCATGGACGCGGCGTCGTCGAGCATTCCGCGGGACTCCTCGTCCGGCGATTCTGCTCTCTTCTTCGGGGTCACTTCGTCACTCCAAGCCTGTGCGAGCCTCGGGTGCACATCGAAGGATGCGCGGCCCACGCCCGCCCAAGATTACTGCGCCTGGCTGATGACGACCAAAAGGTCTCCTGCGTCGACCTGCTGAGTGGCGCCGATCGCGAGCCTCTCGATGACGCCGTCGACGGGAGCGGTGATGGCCGCTTCCATCTTCATCGCCTCGATCGACGCGACCGGTTCCCCCGCCCTGACGGTGGATCCGACCTCGACCTTGAGCGTCACCACGCCGGAGAACGGGGCGGCGACCTGTCCCGCCACCGAGGTGTCGGCCTTCTCGACCTCATGCGCATCGACTGCGACGGAACGATCGCGGACGAACACCGGCCTCAGCTGACCGTTGAGGGTGGTCATGACGGTGCGGATGCCCTTGTCATCCGCGTCGCCGATGGCCTCGAGACCCACGTACAGCTGCACGCCGCGGTCGATCTCGACGAGGTGCTCCTGCCCCTGCACGAGCCCGTACAGGTAGTCGCTGGTGTCCAAGACCGACAGGTCGCCGAACTGCTCGCGCGTCTGCGTGAACTCCCGCGTGGGCGCCGGGAAGAGGAGCGCATTCAGGCGCGCCCGGCGGCTCGCGCTGTCACCCGCGAGTGCATGTTCGTCTTCGGTCGAGATCTCGGTGAGTCCCGTGCGCACGATGCGTCCCGCCAGGACCTTCGAGCGGAACGGCTCAGGCCATCCGCCGGGCAGGTCTCCGAGTTCGCCCGCCATGAAGCCGACGACGGAATCGGGTACGTCGTACTTCTCCGGGTTGGCCTCGAAATCGGCAGGGTCTGCCTTGACCGCAGCGAGATGGAGGGCAAGGTCCCCCACGACCTTCGACGACGGGGTCACCTTCGGCACACGCCCGAGGATGCGGTCCGCCTCGGCGTACAGGTCCTCGATCAGCTCGAAGTCGTCAGCGAGTCCCAGCGCCTTCGCCTGCTGGCGGAGGTTGGACAGCTGACCGCCGGGGATCTCATGGCGGTAGACGCGCCCCGTGGGGCCGGGAAGACCCGATTCGAAGGGTGCGTACTGGCGCCGCACCGCCTCCCAGTAGGGCTCGAGGTCCGAGACGGCACTCAGATCGATGCCGCTGTCGCGGTCGGTGTGCGCGAGCGCGGCGACGAGCGACGACAACGACGGCTGGCTGGTGGTCCCGGACAGGGGCGCCGATGCGGCATCCACCGCATCGACCCCCACGGCACTCGCCGCGAGCAGCGTCGCGAGCTGACCGCCCGGGGTGTCGTGCGTGTGCAGATGCACGGGCAGATCGAAGCGCTCACGCAGTGCGCTGACGAGCTTCGCGGCTGCGGCGGGGCGCAGCAGACCCGCCATGTCCTTGATGGCGATGATGTGCGCTCCCGCTGCGACGATCTGATCGGCGAGATGCAGGTAGTAGTCGAGCGTGTAGAGGTTCTCCGCAGGGTCGAGCAGGTCACCGGTGTAGCAGAGCGCGACCTCGGCGACCGCCGTCCCCGTCGCACGCACCGCGTCGATGGCCGGGCGCATCTGCTCGACGTCGTTGAGCGCGTCGAAGATGCGGAAGATGTCGACACCGCTCTCCGCGGCCTCGCGGACGAACGCCTCCGTCACCGCTGTCGGATACGGCGTGTACCCCACCGTGTTCCGACCTCGGAGGAGCATCTGGATCGCGACGTTCGGCAGCGAGGCGCGAAGCTTGTCGAGGCGCTCCCAGGGGTCCTCGCCGAGGAAGCGCAGCGCCACATCGTAGGTCGCGCCGCCCCAGGCCTCGACAGAGAGCAGCCCCGGCGTGAGGCGGGAGATGTACGGCGCGACAGCGGCAAGGTCCTTGGTGCGCACGCGCGTCGCCAGCAGCGACTGGTGGGCGTCGCGGAACGTGGTGTCGGTGATCGCGAGAGCCGTCTGCTCGCGCAGACTCCGAGCGAAACCCTCGGGACCGAGCTCGAGCAGCCGCTGGCGAGACCCGGGCGCGGGATCTGCAGTCAGATCGATCGTCGGCAGCTTGGTACGGGGATCGATCGCTCCGGGGTGGGATCCGTGGGGCTTGTTGACGGTGACGTCGACCAGCCAGTTGAGGATCCTCGTGCCGCGGTCCTTCGACTCACGCCCTTTGAGCAGCTCCGGGCGCTCATCGATGAAGGATGTGCTCACATCACCGGCGACGAACGCCTCGTCGTCGAGCAGCGCCTGCAGGAACGGGATGTTGGTCGACACTCCCCGGATGCGGAACTCCGCCAGCGCGCGACGGGCACGGGCGACGGCTGCCGGGTAGTCCCTCCCCCGGCAGGTCAGTTTGGCGAGCATGGAGTCGAAGTGCGGGCTGATCTGCGCGCCCTGATGCACTGTCCCGCCGTCGAGGCGGATGCCCGCGCCGCCCGGCGACCGGTACGTGGTGATCTTGCCGGTGTCGGGACGGAATCCCTGCGTCGGGTCTTCCGTCGTGATGCGGCACTGCAGCGCCGCGCCGCGGACGTGCAGGTTCTCCTGCTGCAGCCCGAGGTCGGCGAGGGTCTGACCGGAGGCGATCCGCATCTGGCTCTGCACGAGGTCGACGTCGGTGACCTCCTCGGTCACCGTGTGCTCCACCTGGATGCGGGGATTCATCTCGATGAAGACGACCTCTCCCGACCGCTCCCCCGCGGTCTCGAGGAGGAACTCGACCGTGCCGGCGTTCTCGTACCCGATGGAGCGGGCGAAGGCCACCGCGTACCCGTGCAGCGCGGTGCGGATGCCATCGTCCAGATTGGGCGCGGGAGCGATCTCCACGACCTTCTGGTGGCGACGCTGCACCGAGCAGTCGCGCTCGAACAGGTGCACGGTCTCACCGGTCTTGTCCGCGAGGATCTGCACCTCGATGTGACGGGGGCGCACGACGGCCTGCTCGAGGAACATCCTCGGATCGCCGAAGGCGCTCGCGGCCTCGCGCATCGCCTCGGCGAGTGCGGGCGCGAGTTCCGCAGGCTTCTCGACGCGACGCATTCCGCGGCCGCCACCACCCGCGACGGCCTTGGCGAACAGCGGGAAGCCGATGTCGTCGGCCTGCGCGACGAGCGCCTCGACATCATCGGATGCTTCGGTGGAGCGCAGTACGGGCACCCCGGCCTCGATCGCGTGACGCTTCGCCTCGACCTTGTTGCCCGCCATCTCGAGCACCTTCGCCGGAGGCCCGATGAAGACGATGCCGTTGGCGGCCGCCTTCTCTGCGAGCTCGGGATTCTCCGAGAGGAACCCGTAGCCCGGGTAGATCGCATCCGCGCCGGCCTGCTTCGCGACTCTGATGATCTCGTCGACGTCGAGGTAGGCACGCACAGGATGCCCGCGTTCGCCGATCTCGTAGGCCTCGTCGGCCTTCAACCGGTGGACGGAGCCGCGATCCTCATGCGGGAAGACCGCGACGGTTCTCGCTCCGACCTCGTAGGCCGCTCGGAAGGCACGGATCGCGATCTCGCCGCGGTTCGCCACAAGGATCTTCTGGAACATGCACACCTCTGGAAGCTCGATGCACGACGTATTCGGCGCGCATGGGGCGGGGCTGAGTGTGCACCCAGCCTAGGGGAAGGTAACGTGGTGTTCGTGCACGTACTCAGCGTCAGCTCTCTCAAGGGAGGCGTCGGCAAGACGACCGTGACCCTCGGCCTGGCCTCAGCGGCCTTCGCCCGTGGTGTCCGAACGCTCGTCGTCGACCTCGACCCGCAGTCCGATGTGTCCACCGGGATGGACATCCAGGTGGCCGGTCGACTCAACGTCGCCGATGTCCTGGCCAACCCCAAGGAGAAGGTCGTCCGCCAGGCGATCACCGCGAGCGGCTGGGCGAAGGTGCACCCCGGAACCATCGACGTCCTGATCGGCAGCCCTTCGGCGATCAACTTCGACGGCCCCCACCCCAGCGTGCGCGACGTCTGGAAGCTCGAAGAGGCGCTGGCCGCCGTCGAGGCCGACTACGACCTCGTCCTGATCGACTGCGCCCCGTCGCTCAACGCTCTCACCCGTACCGCCTGGGCGGCGAGCGACCGCGTGATGGTCGTCACCGAGCCCGGTCTCTTCTCCGTGGCAGCCGCGGACCGCGCGCTGCGCGCGATCGAGGAGATCCGTCGCGGGCTCTCTCCCCGCCTCCAGCCTCTCGGCATCGTGGTGAACCGCGTGCGTCCGCAGTCGATCGAGCACCAGTTCCGCATCAAGGAGCTGCGCGACATGTTCGGTCCCCTCGTGCTCTCGCCCCAGCTTCCCGAGCGCACGTCGCTTCAGCAGGCGCAGGGGGCCGCGAAGCCTCTGCACATCTGGCCCGGCGATTCCGCGCAGGAGCTCGCCGCCGACTTCGACTCGCTGCTCGACCGCATCATCCGTACCGGGCGCGTACCGGTTCCGGAGACCGGACCCCAGGCCTGACCGCCGGCAGACACAGAAACGGCCATCCTCGCGAGAGGGTGGCCGTTCTTCGTTGTCGTTCCGCCGAGCGGAGTCGGACTGGACTGCTCAGGCCGAGCGCTGGGAGCGACGCGCCGAGAGCTCGTCGACGGGGTCGGGTGCCGCGGAGTCGAACGCCACGAGGGTGGACTCCACCTCACGCAGGACCTTCCCGACTGCGATGCCGAAGACGCCCTGGCCGCGGCTCACGAGGTCGATGACTTCATCGTTCGAGGTGCACAGATAGACCGAGGCGCCGTCGCTCATGAGCGTGGTCCCGGCGAGGTCGCGGATGCCTGCACGACGAAGCTCATCGACGGCGGTGCGGATCTGCTGCAGCGAGATGCCCGTGTCGAGCAGGCTCTTCACGAGCTTGAGCACCAGGATGTCACGGAAGCCGTAGAGCCGCTGCGACCCGGAACCGCTCGCGCCGCGAACGGTGGGCACGACGAGCTCGGTACGAGCCCAGTAGTCGAGCTGGCGATAGGTGATCCCGGCGGCCCGAGCGGCAACCGCTCCGCGGTAGCCGACCTCGTCATCCATCGCCGGCAGACCGTCGGTGAAGAGGAGTTCGGGTACGAACCGCGGGTCGCCTGCACGCTCATCCGCATTCATCTGGAAATCCTCCCTGGAGCTGTTACCTCCACGCTAGAGCAGCCCTCGGGCACCGGCAATGACATACGTGCGACGTCGAAGGTGTGTCGCAATCAGTTCGTTACGAAAGCAGCCGAGAGAGTGCTTCCTTGACGAAGAGCGAGCGCACCTCGTCGATCTTCGAGGCGAGCGACGGAGCCATCTCGCTGGCTTTGGCCCGCGACGGAGCGTCGGTCCGTCGCAGCAGCGCCGACATCGCCGATTCGATCAGAGCGACCTCTCGCTCGGCCCCCTGACGCAGCGAACGCAGGTGTCGCGGCTCGATGCCATGGCGGTCGAGCGCGACCAGTCCGCGCAGCAGCGTGACGGTCGACTCCGAGTAGGTCTCCTGGGCGATGATCACGCCCGTGCTGATCGCGTCGTTCAGGAGCTGAGGTCCCGCCCCGGCCGCCGAGAGGAGCTCATCGCGACGATACCGACGGGGCGCCGGGGTGATCGAGGGCGGAGGTGTGAAGGCAGCCGAGTCGCCGTTGGCGTCCGCCTCGTCGAGCTGCTCTCGGATGACGCTGAGCGGAAGATAGTGGTCACGCTGCAGGGAGAGTCCGAGGCGGAGGCGCTCGATGTCGGCCGGAGAGAACTTGCGGTATCCGGACTCGGTACGCGAGGGCGAGACGATCCCCTGGACCTCGAGGAAGCGCAGCTTGCTGGAGGTGAGTTCAGGGAATTCGGGAGTGAGTCGCGCCAGAACCTGGCCGATGCTCAGGAGGCCCGCTGACGCGGAGCGTTCACGGGCGGAGGATGCCGCCATCAGGCGTTCGCCGCGCCACGATCGGCGGGCGACGCGAAGAAGTTCAGCCGGAACTTGCCCACCCGCAGCTCGGAACCGTCGACGAGGGCGCTGCGATCGACGCGCTCGCCGTTCACGTAGGTGCCGTTGAGGGATCGCTGGTCGATGATCTCGAACGACGCACCCGAACGGGTGATCTCCGCGTGACGACGCGACACGGTCACGTCGTCGAAGAAGATGTCCGCCTCGGGGTGGCGTCCGACCGTGGTCACGTCGGTGTCGAGGAGGTATCGGGCACCTGCGAGTGCGCCGGAGCGCATCAGCAGAAGAGCCGATCCCGAGGGGAGTGCGGCGATGGCACTCTGCTCGACGTCCGTCAACTCGACCCCGAAGGGCACGAATGAGAGATCCGAGTCGTGTCCGAACGTCTGCGTCACATCGTGTCGCTGCTCGCCGGAACGGTGGATCGCGGCATCACCGGCCTGTCGGCCTTCGCTGTCTGTCACTTCTGCCCTCCTAGTCCTCCAGACTAACGGATCCTGACCGCCTCGCGGTGTGCGGGTTCACGCTCAGTCCCCGCATATCGCGAGTTCCTAAGCTGGACGGGTGAAGACAGACGCCCGACGCCTCCCCACCGCTCCGCTCGCCCTCGCCGCCGCCCTGCTGGCGGTCTTCCTCGTTCTGGTCGCGCCGCTGTCGGCGTCGGCGCACGACACCCTGACCGCATCCTCTCCCGAGGCGGGCAGCACGGTCGAGACACTGCCTGCGGAGCTGACGCTCACCTTCAGCGCGAAGCTGATCGACGGCGAGGGAGCCACGGAGGTGGTCGTGACCGATGCCTCGGGCGCATCCGTCACGGACGGCCCTGCGACGGTGAACGGCGCCGTCGTCACCCAGCCGCTCATCGCCGAGGCCGCGGCCGGGGCTTACACGGTCCTCTGGAGAGTCGTCTCCAGCGACGGCCACCCGATCTCCGAGGAGTTCGGGTTCACCGTCGCCACCTCGACCCTCTCCGCCCCCACCGCCACGCCCGAGACCGCTGCACCGGAGACGTCCGAGCCGACGGAGTCCGTGCAGACGGCCGCCCCCGCCCCCACCTCCGAACCCACCGACGGGTCGACCGCGGCGGAGGAGTCCTCCGCGTCCGCCGCCTGGATCTGGATCCTCGCGATCGCCGGCATCCTCGTCGTCATCGTCGCCGTGGTCATCGCGTTCGCTCTGAGGGGACGGGGCTCGAGCGCATCCGAGCGCTCCACAGGCCCGTCCGCCGCAGACTCCGACGCACCCTCGGAGCGATAGGCTTAAGGCATGCCACACTACGACGTCGTCATCCTTGGTGCAGGTCCTGGCGGATACGTCGCTGCGGTTCGCAGCGCGCAGCTCGGTCTCTCCACCGCCATCATCGAGGAGAAGTACTGGGGCGGTGTGTGCCTCAACGTCGGCTGCATCCCCTCCAAGGCTCTTCTGAAGAACGCGGAGCTCGCGCACACGCTCAACCACAAGGCCGACTTCTTCGGCATCTCGGGTGAGTTCACGATCGACTACGGCAAGGCGTTCGACCGCAGCCGCGTCGTGGCCGACGGGCGCGTCAAGGGCATCCACTTCCTGATGAAGAAGAACAAGGTCACCGAGTACGACGGCCGCGGCACCTTCACGGGTCCCAAGGCGATCTCGGTCGCCAAGTCCGACGGCACCACCGAAGAGGTCACCTTCGACAACGCGATCATCGCTACCGGTTCGAAGGTCCGCCTGCTCCCCGGCGTGCAGCTCAGCGACAACGTGGTGACCTACGAGGAGCAGATCCTCAGCCGCGAACTCCCGAAGTCGATCGTCATCGTCGGAGCCGGCGCCATCGGTATGGAGTTCGCCTACGTGATGACGAACTACGGCGTCAAGGTCACGATCATCGAGTTCCTCGACCGCGCACTGCCCAACGAGGATGCCGACGTGTCGAAGGAGATCGCCAAGCAGTACAAGAACTACGGCGTCGACATCCTCACCTCCACCAAGGTCGAGTCGGTCGTCGACAACGGCTCCTCCGTCACCGTGTCGTACACCGGCAAGGACGGCCAGCAGAGCTCGATCGAGGCCGACAAGGTCCTGATGTCGGTCGGCTTCGCCCCCAACATCGAGGGCTTCGGACTCGAGGCCACCGGCGTGAAGCTCACCGAGCGCGGCGCGATCGACATCGACGACCACATGCGCACCAACGTCGAGGGCATCTACGCCATCGGTGACGTCACGGCCAAGCTGCAGCTCGCCCATGTGGCCGAGGCGCAGGGTGTCGTCGCGGCCGAGACCATCGGCGGCGCCGAGACCCAGACGCTCGGCGACTACCGCATGATGCCCCGCGCGACGTTCTGCTCGCCGCAGGTGGCGTCGTTCGGCCTCACCGAGCAGCAGGCGAAGGACGAGGGACGCGAGATCAAGGTCGCGACGTTCCCGTTCATGGCCAACGGCAAGGCGCACGGACTCGGCGAGCCCGTCGGCTTCGTCAAGCTGATCGCCGACGCCGAGCACCTCGAGCTCATCGGCGCTCACATGATCGGCCCCGACGTCTCCGAGCTTCTGCCCGAGCTGACGCTCGCGCAGAAGTGGGACCTCACGGCCCTCGAGCTGGCCCGCAACGTGCACACCCACCCGACGCTGTCGGAGGCACTGCAGGAGGGCTTCCACGGCCTCGCGGGTCACATGATCAACTTCTGATCCCGCCCGGATCGCCTCGAAGGCCCGGCACGCTCGCGCGTGGCCGGGCCTTCGTGTGTCACGGCGCAGCGCGTCCAGGTGCGCCGGCTACCGAGCGGTGGTCTTCTCCCACCGCAGCTCCAGTCGCGAGGGAAGTCCGAACCGCACTGTCCACCCGGACGGCGCAACCGATGCGAGCTCGCCGGTCGTGTACGAGCGTCGGATGCTGATGAGGCCGTCCTCGCGGATGAACGAGCCGCGGAACACGGTCGAGGACAGGAGTCCGGTCAGGGTGCCGTACAGCGCGTAGGCAGTCCTGCTTCGAGCGATGTCGCGGTGCACGACGACCCCGCTCTCCCCGACGAGACCGGCGGAGTCGCGCAGCAGGCCCTGAAACTCCTGCGGCTCGAGGTGATGCATGACGTGGTTCGAGAAGACCACGTCATACTTCTCCCCCGCCGCGAGGAGTTCCTCCGCGAATGCGCAGCGGTATCGGACGCCCGAACCGTCGTCGTGGCGAGCCGCCCAGCGGACGGCGCGCTCATCGGCATCGAGCGCCGTGATCTCGGCAGACAGACCGTCGCGCCGCAGTCTCGCCGCGAGCATCCGGCAGACATCGCCTCCTCCGGCTCCGACATCGAGGATGCGGATGCGGCCGCGACGAGCGCGGGGTCGGATGTCCCGGCGGTAGAACAGGCCTGGGCTCGAGACGAGCGCGTTCACGAGGCGGAAGCGCTCGTAGGTGCGCTCGAGCATCGCGATATCCGCATCCGGATCGTCCATGAGCTCGCGCACATCGACGGCTCGGACCGAGAGGTCGTGTCTCATACGACGCCGGCGACGACGGTCATGAGGGCACTCTCGGCCGTCAGCCCCGGGCCGAAGGCCATGGCGGCGACACGGGATCCCCCGGCGGCCCCGTCATCGAGGATCCTCTTGATGACGAACAGGATCGTCGCGCTCGACATGTTGCCGTTCTCGCGCAGTGTCTCGCGCGCAGGCCGCATCTGGGCATCGGTGAGGTGCAGCCGCTCCTGGATGCGATCGAGGATGCTGCGACCGCCGGGATGGATCGCCCAGTGCTCCACCCGCTCCCCCACGCGTCCCTCGTCGAATGCCGCTGCGAGCTCGCCCTCGCGGGCATAGAGCGGCCGTATCGCGCCGATGATCGTCTCGCCGATGATCTGAGGAACGGCTGTGGAGAGGATCATCTCGAATCCGTTGTCTCCGATCGTCCAGGCCATGTCCTTCTCGCCCTCGGCGGCGATCGCCGTGTGGAAGCCGTCGAGACGCACCGAGGGAACAGGAGTCGTCAGGTCACGGGCCGTGACGATGCACGCTGCGGCACCATCGGCGAAGAGCGAGTTGGCGACGATGAGGTCAGGATCCTCGGACGACCTGAGGTGCAGCGTGCACAGCTCCACGCTGACGACAAGGACCACGGCACCGGGGTCGGCGGTGCAGAACTGACTCGCGGCGCGGAGGGCCGGCATCGCGGCGTAGCAGCCCATGAAGCCGAGATGGTAGCGCTGCACGGCGTCGGAGAGACCCAGCGCCCGCACGATCTCGTAGTCAGGACCCGGCGCATGGAAACCGGTGCACGACACGGTGACGACGTGGGTGACGTCGGATGCGTTCAGATCGGGGTCCGCGTCGAGAGCGCGCCGAGCGACGTCGACGAAGAGCCGCGATGCCTCGCTCGTGTAGAGATCGTTCCTGACCTTCGTGCCGGGTGACCGGAGAAGCCCGGTCCCGCGATCGTAGAAGACCGCCTCATCGACATGTGCCGTGGGAGACAGTTCCTCGATCACCGTATGGCGGGTGTCGATGCCCGAGCCGTTGAACGAGGCGCCGATGATCCGCTGCCCCAGCCTGCCGACATCGGGCTGCGCCGCGAAGATGTCGCGTATCTCCGGCTGCGCGAGAACTGTGTCGGGGACGATCGTCCGCAGCGAGCGGAGGACGACGGAGCGGCTCATGCCTGTCACTCAAGCATGAGCGCGCGTCGGCGCGGAAGGGGCTTGCGCACTGTGGCGGGTTCCACGAGCGATACCGACTCTCACGACCGCGTCAGAAGCCGAGGGCTCGCGCGAGCTTCGACCCGGATGCCGCGTCGCGTCCGCCCGCCGCGAAGATGGCGGCCTCGGCGGCTGCGAAGAGGGACTCCCGGCCATCGGCGTCGGCGGGCGCCGCGGGACCGAGCTCGAACTCCCACTCCCGCCATTCCCGCTCCACGCCCTGACGCAGGTCGGTCGCCCGGACCCGATCATCGACGAACTCGGCGACCACGCCGGCGGGTCCGGTGAGCAGATAGGCGACACGGGTGTTCTCGATGCGCGCGAGGGGCGTGAGATCCTCGGTCGTCCAACGAGCCAGGGCCTCGACGATCGCAGCCGGTACGCCGTCTCCGTCGCCGAGCGGCCACCCGATCTCCAGGCGGCCGTCGCCCTCGCGCGGGCCTTTGATGTGCCATCCGGCGTCGGGACCGCCTGTGCGGCGACGCACGGCGACGCCGGCACGTGACAGGGTCACGTCGGCGGTGTCGAGGTATCGCGCATCGAGTTCGCGCAGCTCGCCGTCCGAGACGGCGTCCACCCCGGCGATGCCCCGCCAGTCAGGAAGCGAGGTGGCGTCATCGACGTCGTACTTGCGCTCGACCTCGACGGTCCTCGAGGGCTCGGAACCGGTCGGGGCTTCAGTCATCCGACGAGGTGAGATCCTCGAGCGACTCGTCGAACCAGTAGTCGATCTCGGTGGGACCGTCGCTGTCGCCGGTGTTCTGCTCGTCACCGCGGCGGTTGTACACCACCTGCGTCTCGCTGTAAGGGACGATCAGCTTGTCGTCCGCGTCGTCGAGGGGAATGATCTGCCCGTCGAGCGGGCCTCCGTGGAGTCGTGCGAGTGCCATGCCCTTCACCCTAGCCCCGTCCGACCGAACGGAGCTCACGCCACGAGGATGCCGAGCGACGCCCCGACGATCATCCAGGGACCGAAGGCGATGCGCGTCGAGCGATCGGCCCTGCGCAGCGACATCAGCACCGTGGCATGCAGCGCCCCGAGAACGAACGCCGAAGCTGCGCCCACGGCGAGCGCCTGCCACCCGTGCCAGCCGAGCACGAGTCCGATCACGGCGGCGAGCTTCACGTCGCCTCCTCCCATGCCCTCGCTGCTGATCAGCCGCAGCAGCGCATAGAAGCCGCCCAGGATCAGCAGCCCTGCGACGGCTCGCACCGATCGAGCGGTCTCACCCGCCAGAAGCGCGTCGAGGATCACCAGCCCGAGGAGTGTCGCGAGCGTGGGCAGCACGATGCGGTCGGGCAGTCGGTGCGTGCGGATGTCTATGACCAGGAGCACGCATCCCACCGCGAACAGGGCGAGGTGGATGACGATCAGGGCCAGGGCACGGGGATCCATGCGGGAAGAGTAGGAGATGCGTGGTCACCCGCGGAAAGCGCTGTGGATAACGACCGATCGCCACCCTACGGCGAAGATCCGCACCGTTCCGCGGATGTCTGACGTTCGAACTAGAGTCATCATCTCCAGTTGATTTATTCGTACATATATTCGAGGATGGATGCATGGGGATCGGGCTCGAAGCGGTGACCGCGCTCTCTCCGGTCGGCGACTCCCGCGCCGGAGAGGTGTTGAGGCTGCGCCGGGAGATCAGCCGCATGCAGCGGCGACGCAGCGATCTGCCGCTGCTCCCCCTCGACCCCGCCTTCTCTTCCCTGCTGCCAGAGCAGGGGCTCCAGGCCGGAACCTCCTACACGGTCTCCCCCTCACCGAGCCTGGTGCTCGCGCTCCTCAGCGCCGCCTCGCGCCGTGGACTGTGGTGCGCGGTGGTCGGCATGCCCACGCTGGGCGTCGAGGCGGCTGCGGCGTTCGGCATCGCACTGCCCCGACTGATCCTCGTCCCCGAGCCGGGCGACCGCTGGCTCGCCGCGACCTCCGCACTGGCCGAGGTGGTCCCGCTCATCGCCGTGCAGCCGGGCAGCCGGGCTCGCGATGCCGATGTGTCGCGTCTGAGCGCCCGGCTGCGGGATCGCGGCGGCACGCTTCTCGTGACCGAATCGACCTCGACGGGGGCCTGGCCGCAGAGCGAGGGCACGATCCGCCTCCACGACCAGCACTGGGAGGGCATCGGCGAAGGATGGGGGCTGATCGAGGGATCCACGGCCACGGTGACCGCGACCACGCGACACAGTCCTCTGCCCGCGAGTGTGCGCGTGCGGCTGCCCGGCCCCCTGGGCGCCATCGAAGAGCTTCCCGCAGAGAGCACGACCGCCGAGACGAGGGCCGAGTTGACCGCATTGCCCACTCTGCGCGATCACGACGACTCCGGTCGTGAGTATCGACCTCTGGCGGTGGCAGGATGACCGCCCCTCTGCGCGTGCTCGTGCTGTGGTTCCCCGATTGGCCGCTGCGCGCAGCACTGGGGGGGCCACCACCCCATGCACCGACCGCTCTGATGCACGCGAACACCGTGGTCGCCTGCACGGCGTCAGCACGCGAACACGGGGTTCGCGCAGGACAGCGCCGCAGAGTCGCGCAGGGCCATCTCTCGTCGCTGCGGGTGCTGCCCCATGATCCGGCCCGTGACGAGCGGGCGTTCCTGCCGGTGCTCCAGCTCATCGAGAAGCACGCCCCCGGTGCGGCGCTGCTGCGACCGGGACTCGCCGCCGTGCGCGCCCGGGGCATCTCCCGCTATCACGACGGCGAGAGCGCAGCCGGAGAGAACCTGATCAGCATGCTGACCGAGGCCGGATTTCCCGAGGTGCGCGTGGGCATCGCCGACGGACCGTTCACCGCTGAGCTCGCAGCCAGAGGACCCACGGCCTGCACAGTGGTACCGGCCGGCCGCGCCGAGGACTTCCTCCACCCCCTCCCGGTACAGGTGCTGCGAGACGAACAGCTCACGGGTCTGCTGGTGCGACTCGGCGTTCGCACACTCGGCGAATTCGCCGCGCTCGATGAGGTCGAGGTACGCGACCGATTCGGCGAGCGCGGCGCCCGCCTGCATTCCCTCGCCGCCGGAGCCGACTCCCGAGGGGTGGTCCCCCGCCCGCCCGATCCGGAGCTGGTGCGTTCGATCGAGTTCGAGTCGCCTCTCGCCGGAGCCGATCAGGTCGCGTTCGCGGTGCGGCAGACGGCGGATTCCGTGATGCTCGCCCTCGGCGAGGCCTCGGTCGTCTGCACCGAGGTGCGCATCGACCTGACCGATGACAACGGCACGGTGTTCTCCCGCCCCTGGCTGCACCCCACCTGCTTCGATGCCGCCGACCTCGTCGACAGGGTCCGCTGGCAGCTGGAGGCTCTGGCCGCGGAATCCGCGAAGGTTCCGGTGGACGAGGCGAGGGCTTTCGGGGGCATCAGCCTGGTGCGCATCGTGCCCGTGGCGGTCGACGATGCCGCCCACCACCAGCCGGGACTCTTCGGCTCCGGCACCGACGAGCGTCTGCACCATGCCGTGTCCCGCGTGCAGACCATGCTCGGCCATCAGGGAGTGGTCACCGCCGCGCTCTCGGGCGGTCGCTGGCTCGCCGATCGCCAGGTCCTCACCCCGTGGGGAGAACGGGCTGTCGCTCCCCGCGATCCGGAGCGCCCCTGGCCCGGCAGCCTTCCCGATCCACTGCCCGCGGAGGTGTTCCTGCCCCCTCGACCGATCGGAGTCCGATCAGAGGGAGGAGAGACGGTGGGCGTCGACGACCGGGGCGCGCTGTCTGCAGCCCCGGCGCATATCGACGGTGACGCCGTGCGAGCATGGGCGGGCCCCTGGCCGATCCATGAGCGACGCTGGGACTCATCGGGCGGCAAGAGGGGGCATCGCCTTCAGATCGTCGACGGTCACGATCGCGCCTGGCTCGTCTTCTGCGCCGGAGGCCGCTGGTGGGCGGAAGGGAGGTACCGCTGATGGGCTGGCACAACCCTCCGATGACCTGGAACGAGTTGGAACGCGCTCTGAGCGGCGAGGAGTCACCCCACCCGATCGGCGGGGAACCTCCGACCATCCGCCCCGACCCGGGTCCCATCAGCACCCGTCGCACACGCACTCCACCGACGGCGAAGGACCGGCCCGGCGATGCCGTGCCCTATGCCGAACTGCACGCCCACTCCTCATACTCCTTCCTCGACGGGGCGTCCTCCCCCGAAGATCTGCTGGCCGAAGCAGAACGGCTCGGCCTCACCGCCCTGGCGCTCACCGACCACGACGGTTTCTACGGGGCGGCACGTTTCGCCGAGGTCGCCGAGCTCATGCAGGTCGAGGTGCAGACGGTGTTCGGCGCCGAGCTCTCGCTCGGACTCGATGCGCCTCAGCGCGGCTCCGCGGACCCGATCGGCGATCATCTGCTCGTGATCGCCGACGGGTTGGAGGGGTATCACCGGCTCTCGGGGGCCATGACCACAGCCCACCTGCGCGGAGGAGAGAAGGGTCGCCCCGTCTACGACCTCGATGAGCTGGCCGCCACGGCCGGCGGACAGTGGACGATCCTCACGGGCTGCCGCAAGGGCGCCGTCCGTCGCGGTCTCGAATCCGGAGATGCCCTCACGCCCCTGCGTCGGCTCGTCGATCTGTTCGGACAGGATCATGTCGCCGTCGAGCTGTTCGACCACGGCGACCCCCTGGACACCCGTCGCAACGATGCCCTGGCTGGTCTCGCCCGGCGACTGCACCTTCCCGTCGTGGCCACCAACAACGTGCACTACGCCGCCCCCGAGCGCGCGTCGCTGGCCGAAGCGGTGGCCGCGGTGCGAGCGGTGCGGAGCATGGACGATCTCGACGGCTGGCTCCCCTCGCACGGCGGTGCGCACCTGCGCAGCGGAGCGGAGATGGCCGCGCGCTTCCGTCGATATCCCGGAGCCATCTCCCACGGACTCGAGATCGCAGAAGCATCCGCCTTCCCCCTTCGCCGTGCACGCCCTGCGCTGCCGAAGCAGAAGGTTCCCGACGGCCACACGCCGATGAGCTGGCTGAGGCACCTGGTGTGGCAAGCCGTACCGGCGAAGTACCCGAACCTGGATGACGACGGTCATCGCCGGATCGAACGCGAGCTCGATGTGATCGAAGAGAAGGACTTCCCCGGCTACTTCCTCATCGTGCACGGCATCGTCGCCGAGGCGAAGCGCCGCCGCATCCTCTGCCAGGGGCGCGGGTCCGCTGCGGCGAGCGCGGTCTGCTATCTGCTCGGGATCACCGCGGTCGATCCGATCCTGTACCGACTGCCGTTCGAGCGGTTCCTCGCCACCACCCGTCAGGAAGAGCCTGACATCGATGTCGACTTCGATTCCGACCGCCGCGAGGAGATCATCCAGTGGGTGTACGGGGAGTACGGGCGCGAGCGCGCGGCGCAGGTGGCGAACGTCATCCAGTACCGCCCGAAGAACGCCGTCCGCGATATGGCGAGGGCGCTCGGGTACTCACCGGGTCAGCAGGACGCATGGTCGCGGCAGGTCGACGGCTGGAGCTCAGGGCTGGAGATGGCCGAGGAGCACGACATCCCGCAGAACGTCGTCGAGTACGCGGGTGAGCTGCTGAAGGCGCCACGGCACCTCGGCATCCACTCGGGAGGCATGGTCCTCACGGCGAGACCCGTCGGTGAGGTCGTCCCCGTCGAGCATGCACGCATGGAGAACCGCACGGTGATCCAGTGGGACAAAGACGATGCGGCCTGGATGGGACTGGTGAAGTTCGACCTGCTGGGGCTCGGGATGCTGGCGGCGTTGCAGCACTCCTTCGACCTCATCCGTGGGGCGACAGGTGAGGACTGGACGCTGGAGACCCTTCCGAAGGAAGAGGCCGCCGTCTACGACATGCTGTGCAGAGCGGATTCGATCGGGGTGTTCCAGGTCGAGTCCCGCGCACAGATCGGCCTGCTCCCCCGCCTGCAGCCCCGTGCCTTCTACGACCTCGCGATCCAGATCGCCCTGATTAGGCCGGGTCCCATCCAGGGCGGGGCCGTGCATCCGTTCGTCCGCCGGAAGATCGCGAAGGATGCCCTCGACGAGGAGAACCGTGCACGAGCCGCTCGCGGCGAAGACCCGGTGGTGCTCGAGATCCCCTACCCCCACAGCGATCTCGAGCCGATCCTGAAGCGGACGCTGGGCATCCCGATCTTCCAGGAGCAGCTGATCCAGATGGCGACGGCCATCGGCGACTGCACCGCTGATGAGGCCGATCTGCTGCGACGGGCCATGGGCTCGAAGCGCGGTCTCGAGAAGATCGAGAAGGTACGCGACAAGCTCTATGCGGGAATGTCCCGACGCGGTCTGACCTCCGAGCAGTCCGACCGCATCTACTCGCAGATCCAGGCGTTCTCGAACTTCGGTTTCGCCGAGTCGCACTCGCTGTCCTTCGCGCTCCTCGTCTATGCGAGCTCCTGGATCAAGCTGCACTATCCCGCAGCGTTCCTCGCCGGACTCCTGCGATCGCAGCCCATGGGCTTCTACTCCGCCTCGACCCTGACCGCAGATGCTCGGCGGCACGGTGTCGAGGTGCGTCGACCCGATCTGCATGCCTCCGGCGCGACGGAGACCCTCGAACCTCTCGACGGCGGGACGCCGTTGCGGATGCCGACGGGGCTCGACTCCTGCGCTGATGCGTCGCAGCCGCGTGTCCCACGGTTCGATCGCTCCCGCCCGGACGACTCTGCGCAGCACCGCAGAGACGGCGCCTACGCGGTGCGCCTCGGGCTCAGCGGCGTGCGCGGGATCGGCATGCCCCTGGCCAGGCGGATCGTGTCCGCACGGGAAGCTGAAGGGCCCTACCGCGATCTGCATGATCTGGTCCGGCGGACCGACGCCACGGCCGCGCAGCTGGAGGCCCTGGCGACGGCCGGCGCCTTCGAGTGCCTGGGCCTCCAGCGCAGAGAGGCGATCTGGCTCGCCGGCGCGGCAGCAGAGGACCGCGCACAGTATCTCCCGGGGACGACCGTGGCCGTGCAGCCCCCGCTGTTCAGCGACCAGTCCAGCTATGAGCGCCTCTCCGCCGATCTGTGGTCGACCGGCGTCTCGACCGACGACCACCCGATGTCTCACTTCCGCGGTCCGCTGCGCGAGCGCGGGGTCCTCTCCTCAGCAGATCTGCAGCACCACGAGGTCGGGCGGCGAGTGGAGGTCGCGGGACTCGTCACGCACCGACAGCGTCCGGCGACGGCGGCGGGTGTCACTTTCCTCAACCTCGAGGACGAGAGCGGCCTCGTCAATGTGATCTGTTCGACCGGGGTATGGGCGCGCTATCGCCGGGTCGCCCGTGATTCGCCGGCGCTCATCATCCGTGGCATCCTCGAGCGGTCAGCTGAGGGCGTCGTGAACGTCCTCGCCGATGCCTTCGAAGATCTCCGTACCGGAGTCATGCACCGTTCGCGCGACTTCCGGTGAGAGGACGTCACCAGAAGCGTTCGGGCTCGGGAGCGGGTACGCGGTCACTGCCGCCCCAGCGCGCGGCCTGCGCCTTCGCCGACTCGACCGCGGCATCCGCGCCGAGCAGCGCAGCCTCCGCACCTGCTGCCCCGCTGCCGTCGCCATCCGTGTCGACGGCGAGCGCCGTGTACGTGGTGCGCCCGCCGATCGTCACGGTGCAGTCGACGACCCGCCCGAACCAGCGCACGAGTTCGCCCCTCGGGGCACCCTCCCGGCGATATCTGATGCCTGTCTCGAGGTCGACGATCAGGAGCACCGCCGGCTCACCCGTCGCCTCGACGATGTGCTCGGTCACCTCGATCCGATGACCGATCGCGATGGCGAGCTGCGCATCCAGCACGAGCTTTCTGTCCATGACCCCACTCTATGAGTCGGCGCTCTCAGGACAACCCCGGAACTCGGAAGAAACATTCGTAGATTTCTTTGTCCCCCAAATGGCGGACAAGCCGATTTCGCGATATTCTGCATTCAGTAGCGGGGGCTACCGGCTGGGGAATGGGGATTCAGCCGATGAGAGCAGCGAGAGTTTTCGCCGCCTCCCCTACCGTCCGGGATGGACGGTGAGCCCTCTCGAGCGATCCATCTGGGGTGGGTGACTCGGGAGGGCAACCAACCCCGACCGACTATCCGGTCATCTCGGCGAGCAGGGGCGCGAGCATCACCGATGCCACTCGGATCCTCTGGTCAGCGACGCCGTGCGGGATCCAGAGCACGCCCTCATGGATGATCCCTCCACAGGTGTAGACCACGTTCGGGACATACCCCCCGATCGCGTCGGTCGGCTCGATGAGTGGCCGATCCAGCATCCCGATGACTCGTGTCGGATCTTCGAGGTCGAGCAGGATCGCTCCGATGCTGTATGACCGCATCGGTCCGACTCCATGCGTGAGCACCAGCCAGCCCGCCGGCGTCTCCAGAGGCGACCCGCAGTTCCCCGTCTGCACCACCTCCCACAGCTCTGACGGGCTGTGGATCGCCGTCTGACGCGACCAATCGAGCCCGTTGGCAGAACGGGCGATGCCTGTCGATTCGCCGTCCGCACGGCTGAGTGCCAGCCATTCGCCGTCGAATCGCCTCGGGAAGAGCGCCATGCCCTTGGTGCGAGCCGGTTCGCCGGTCAACCGGTGTACCTCGAAACGTCGGAAGTCATCGGTCGTGAACACCCGCGAGGCAATGGAGTGGCCGTCATAGGCGGTGAAAGTGCCCCGGTAGCGTGGTCCGTCCGCGTCGGAGATCTCGACGAGCCGGACGTCTTCCATCCCCCGCCGCTCCTCATCCGCGACCGGAAAGAGCACGCGACCGCTCAGCGGATCAGCGGGTGAGAACTCGACGCCGTACGCCGAGTCGACAGCGATCCGCATGCGATTGAGCTCATCGCGCGCCCCCTCCTGGTGCAGCAGCGGCGATCGCAGCCCGTGCACTGCATCTTCGAACATCGAGGCCGAGAATGTCCGGGGCAGGGACTGGACGACCGCGCGAGTGGTCTCCCCCGTCCCACCGCTGTGCCGAAGAGCGCGGGCGAAGTGCTCTACCGTCCATATCGCCTCGCCGATGACCGGCGAGCTGAGCGTCTCACTCCGGGGCAGAAAGCTCCAGGTGCGATCGGGGCCGATGATCGCCTCGCAGAACTGGATCGACGAGATGTGCCCTTCTCCGATCGATCGCAGACTGAGGAGCACCCGGAACTCCCCGGGTGACAGCGACGACTGGTCAGGGTGCTCCACGATGCTCGGATTGCAGAGCGCCGCTGCTTCGACGGCGTACTCGGCCGAGAACACCGCCCCGATCACGGTGGCGCGGTGGTCGTCGAGAGGAGGCGCGTCGGCCGGGAGGACGACCTCGGCATTGGCGCGCAGCATCGCGGTCAGATCGGGATGACGCGGGCTGAAGCGATCGAGTATGGCCATCGCCTCGGCGGCGATGTCGCTCGGACGCATCGCGGAGACTCGCCGCAGCACAGCCTCGGTCCTGGTGTCTCCGCCCGGAGTGCTCTCTCCCGGAAGGAACAGACGAAGCACGACCCGCTCGGGACGTGCTGAGAGCTCGACGCCCGCATCGACCGCCAGTGCGCTCACGACAGCCACCGTGCGGCGATACGGGCGTTCTGATTCGTCCTGATCGCCGCGATCGTGGACTCCGCCCCGCAGTTCTCATTGCGGCCGCCGGGCACGAGGCCGTCGAAACCGGCACCTGTCGTCTCGTCGAGCATTCGGATCCCGTTGTCGTTGTCACCCTCGAACCATGCCCAGGCGCGCAGGACCTCCCGCGCCCACCCGCGGTCTCCGGTGACCTCGAGCGCGCGCACACAGGCGTCGGCGATCGCCGCCGGCTCGATCGGCTGCTGGTCCCAGAGCGGCCCGGTCTCACCCGTCGATCTCCCCGCCGAACCGGTGACCGACAGGTGTCCGCGCGGCGAGGTCTCGACAGCGATGAGGCCCGTGAGCATGCGAAGGCCTTCGTCGAGGGTCTCCCGTCGTCCGAGTGCGTTCCCACCGGCGATGAGCGCCTCGCAGAGAGCTGCGTTCGCGTATCTGAGAGTCGGCTCAGGCCAGCCGTGACCGCCGTCGGCCACACGAGGGATCCGCGCGAGGCAGTCGATCAACAGCACACGCGCCGCCGTCGCATCGGGCAGAGCACACAGGGCATCGGCCGCACCGATGGCCGCGAACGCGCTGGCTCTCACGTCGTCGGACGACCGCACCGATGCTCGGAGGAACGCTCGCAGCGCCCGCGACCTGTGACCGAGATCGCGCGAGTACCTGATGGTCGCCCCGAGTCCGCCGATCGCACGACCCCACCAGTCTCCGGTCGCCGGCTCGTCGCTCCAGGCGCCCGCCTCCGTGCGCCGATTACGCACCGCGCCGTTCGTCGACACTGCGGATTCCAGCAGATCGACGTAGGCAGACTCCAGCCGGCCGGACCCCGGTGGACGGGTCGGTTCCCGCACCACGGCGGTGAGTGCTCGCGCGGCATCATCGGTGCAGTACCCGTGTTCGAGGCGCGGCTCCCGCAGCAGTGCGTGCTCGTGCACGCCTTTCGGCGTCGTCATGGTTGCGAGATGGTCGAAGGAGAGCGGCACGACCGCAGGCGCCTCCACAGCGCTCATGATCGCAGGCCGCCGACGAGGGCCAGTTCGGCGGCGAGCTCGCGATACCGCTCCGCGATGCTGTGCCAGCTGATCACCGATCCGAGCGAACGAGCGAGCTCCGCGTCGGCCAGGGCGTGCGCGGGATCCGCCAGCAGCATCCTCACGGCCGCCGCCACCTCGTCGGGACTCCGATGCGCGACGAGTGCTCCCCCTCCGTCGGAGAGGAGTTCGATCGCGTGGGGGAACCGGGTCGCGACGACCGGTCTGCCCGCCGCGACCGCCTCGACGAGGACGCCTGATGTCGCCTGGTCGTGCGAGTCGTACGGAAGCATCACGACGTCCGCTCCGGCCACCTCCCGCGCGAGTTCATCGGGTTGCTGGTATCGCGCATCGATCTCGACGGATGCGATGACGCCGAGTTCGTCGGCGAGCGCCCAGAGGGAGCGTCGGTACTGCTCTCCGTTCTCGAGCAGCACCTTCGGGTGCGTCTGGCCGAGCACCCGGTACAGGGGCTGCGGGTCCAGATCCTTCATCGTCGCCAGGGCCCTGATGACCCACTCGATTCCCTTGCCGGGTCCGAGCAGACCCCAGGTGAGGAGCACCGGGCGCTCGGAGTGCACGATGTCGGGCTGGGCCGTCCATTCCTCGACTCCGTGCGGTATGAGACGCAATCGTTCCTCGGGCACGCCGTACAGCTCCGAGAGAAGATCCGCGGCGGTGGAGGTCATCGCCACGACGATCTCGGAGTTCTCGATGATCTGCTCCGTCACCCTCCGCTGATGCGCGGTGGGCGCAGGAAGGACCGTGTGCATCACGACGACCCGCGGAACGTGCAGCCGCTGCAGAAGGTCGATGACCTCGTCGCCGTCGGCGCCGCCGTAGATTCCGTACTCGTGCTGGACGACCACGATGTCGCAGACAGCGAGAGTCTCCGCTGCGGTGGCGCGGCCGGCGGGGTCGCCCGGCTGCAGCATCCGATCGTCGACACGGAGGCGTGCCGACGACACGGCGGCGTCGGCGGGAACGCCATCGTCGACACGGACCACGACGCAGCGATCGCTGTCACCCGTGGCTATCGCCGATGCGAGTGCCTCCGTGAACGTCGCGAGTCCGCAGCGCGTGGGCGGATAGGTACTGAGAAAGCCGAAAAGCGTCATGATGCGCATCCATCCGCGATGGATCGGGTACCGGCCCGATCCGACGACGAGACGTCTGCCGATCGGCACCTCCCGCGGAACCACCCGCAGGAGATCCGGTCATCGACGAACGATCCGCTCCACGGACCGTCGACGCTGTTGTGCTCAGCGTACGCCCTCTCTCCTGGGCGGAGGCCGGTGTCCGGGTTCAGCTCTCCGGCGTGAGCGCGAGCCGCGTCCCCCATGGGTCGCTCAGACGCAGGGTGAGTCCGTCGTCCTCCACCGGCACGTGATGGAACGCGAGCCGGTCGGCCAGCGCGTCGATGTCGGCACGTGCGGGCACGGTCACGCGGACGTCTCCGAGTCCGAGCGAGGCGGCCCGCGGTCCTGCGCCTGCGCTCTGCCACGTGTTCATTCCGATGTGGTGGTGGTAGCCGCCGGCGGAGACGAAGAGGGCCGTGTTCCCGAGTGCCGCGGTGACGTCGAATCCGAGGATGTCCGAGTAGAACCGGCGAGCCGTCGGGATGTCGCCGACCTGCAGATGCACATGGCCGATGGTCGCCGTCTGCCCCTCATCGTCGGCATGCGGCGCCAGCCACCGCTGAAGGAAACGGTTCGGATCGAGCGCGAGCGAATCCATGTGCACCGATCCGTCAGGTGTCACCTGCCACCGGTCTCGCGGACGGTCATGGTACAGCTCGAGTCCGTTGCCCTCGGGGTCGGTGAAGTAGAACGCCTCGCTGACGAGATGGTCTGCGGAGCCGGTGAAGCTCTGCGGCGCCTGCTGCGCCACCGACAGCAGCGCAGACGCCAACCGCGCTTCATCCTGGAAGAGGATGGCCGTGTGATACAGCCCCGCCGCGTGGGGGTTCGCGGGCGGCAGGTCCTTCTCCTGCCGCAGTCGCATGATCGGCTCACCCGCACGCCCCAGCGTCGCTGTGGCGCCGGACTGATCGAGGATGTCGAGGGTCACGGCCTGCTGGTAGTAGGCGGTCATCGCGTCGAGATCGCGGACGAGCAGTTCGACCGCGCTCATGCGGGCGCCGTCCGGCGCCGCACCGGCGGTGGAGACCGCAGGTGCGCGCCAGTCGAAGTCTGACGAAGAAGACGAAGGAGTCATGGCGCGAGCTCAGCCGATGAGGGCGAATCCGCCGGTCCACGGAGTCTTCTCCGCGGCGGCGAGCGTGATCTGCAGGAATCCGAGCGCCTCGAGCTCACGGGCACGCGAGAGCGAGCCCGCGTCGACCGCCCGCAGACCGCCGGCGACCACGAAGTCGACGACCGACTGCGTGGCGGCGGCGCTGTCACCGGCGACGAGGACCGTTGTCGGCAGGGTACCGGCGACGCCCGTCGCCAGAGTCGCGCCGAAGTTCGTGTTGAAGGCCTTCACCACGGATGCTCCCGGCACGGCGTCCTGGATGATGCGGGCCGCCGACGAGTCGGCGGGAACAGCCAGGCCGTCGAAGGTGTCGAAATCGACGGGGTTCGTCACGTCGACGATCGTCCTGCCCGCGAGCGCTGCCGAGTAGGTGCGGAGCACGTCGTCGACCGCCGGGTACGGAATCGCGAGCACGACGATCTCACCGGTGAGGGCGTCGCCGAGTCGACCCGACGCTGCTCCGAGCGGGGCCGCGACGGTGGCGGCCTTCTCAGGGTCGCGTGCGAGCACCTGAACGTCCGCTCCTGCCTTCGCCGCGATGCCGGCGATCGCCGCGCCGAGGTTGCCTGCTCCGATGATGCTGATCGAGGTCATGATCCGCTCCGTTCCGCCCGAGGTCGGGTTGTCGTCGACTCGCTCGGCATGATCGTCGAGTGCGTCTCATTGGTTGTCGCTACAAGTAACGTACGATGAGCTCATGGTATTCCAGGTTCCTCGGATGGATGAGCGCGAATCCCGCGCCTGGCTCGGCCTGATCACCGTCGCTCAGCTTCTCCCGGCGGCGTTGGATTCGCAGTTGCAGCGCGACTCACAGCTGACGCACTTCGAGTTCCTGGTGCTCACGTCGCTGCGCTTCGCCACCGAGAGCACGATGCGGATGACGGAGCTCGCCGCGTCGACCAACGCGACCCTTCCCCGACTGTCGCACGTCTGCGCGCGCCTCGAGAAGAGGGACATCGTCGACCGATTCCCCTACCCCGAGGACCGCCGCGCCACGAACGTCAGGCTCACCGCCGAGGGACGGCGTGTGCTGATCCACGCGATGCCCGGTCACATCGAGACGGCCCGACGGCTCGTGATCGACGCACTGACACCGGCTCAGTTGGACGCGCTGGCCGAGATCACGAGCGCCGTCGCCGACCGCCTCACAGACGGAGATCGCCGCTCACCGGTTCCCCGGTGAGCGGCGATCTCGCGCTCGCGTCCGCGAGCAGATCAGCCTCCCGACGGGTTCTCGAGCGGCTTCCCGTTCTCGTCCGTCGTCTCGTCCTCGAGGATCTCGTCGGTGCTCTTGTCGGTGCTCGACGACGTCGTCTCATCGGGGGCGCCGCCGGATGCCGTGTCGGCCGCTTCATCTCCGTCGGACGTTCCCTGGGTGTTCTGCAGATCGCTCATACGCCATCTCCTTCGGTCGGACCGGCGACGCTACGCGCACGGGGCGGATCGACAGAGGGGGTTGACGTGGGGCGGATGCCGACACACGCCTCACCGGCATCCGGCCGGCATGGCGGCGAGAACGACGAAGCCCCGACGAGAGTGATCTCGTCGGGGCTTTTCGTTGTTGTGGTGGGGCTGTTGGCACAACTACTCATTGCGCCGCTCAGCACCCTGCTGTCTTCCTGTATACCCTGTTGCCGCGTCTGTATTTTCCTGCTTTGCGCATGAGCGGATCAGATGGGGCAGGGTTCGCCCTCGGCACCGGCGAGTTTCGTTTCTCTGGTTGGCGAGACTGCCACGGCGCATCAACACTGGCTCGACGTTTCTGTCAACGCACCGTCAGATGGCGCGCATCGGCACTCGCACATCACCGCCGGCTTCCTCGGTGAGGCGTTCACCCATCTGGACGAACGTGGGCTCGGCGATAAACCCTCCGGCGAACAATGCCTGACCTTGTCGGAAGCTCTTCGCTCGGCGGATCGCTTCTTCGGGCGCGAACCCGAACACCTCGGCGAGTTCGGCAAGGTCCCGGGGTGCGTTGACCCGCATCAGGCCGAGGTTGTCGCACTGCGACAGCACGTTCGGGTGAATCTTCGTCGGCCGTTGGGTCGACAGGAACAGCCAGAGGCCGAACTTCCGCCCTTCCGCCGCGATCTGAACGAGCTGCGCGGTGAGTGCCCGCTCGACTTCTGTGCTCGGATCGGGAGAACACAGGTTGTGCGCTTCGTCGATGACGATGAGGACGGGGCGGCGCTCTTGCCGGCGCGCCCACAGGTGCTCGAGCACGGCAAGAGCTGCGACCTTCGGTTCCGCGGGATGATCGAACCCACCGAGGTCCAGGACGGTTGCTCGGGGACGCTCGTCGATGGCGTCGACGACGGAACTCGTACCTCGCGACCACAAGTCCCAGTTGAGCACCTGGAGGTTCTCCATCCGATTGGCCAACCGCACTCGTGCTGGTTCGCCACTGGCACGGAAGGCCTTCACAAGTTCCGCAGCGTCGAACTGCTTCGCGTCCGCCTCACTGTGCAGGAGAACGTTGTACTCCTCGGCATCGCGGATCGGGTCCATCTGCAGCACTGCGGCCTTCGTCGACGGAGACAGGTCGACATAGCGGACGTGGAGCGGATCGTCCCTGCCCGGACCTGAACGGAACACCCGAGTGTCGAGACCGGCGATCATCTCGGCCGACGTCGTCGCAGCGGAGTCGCGGGTCTCCTGCAACCGCACGAAGTCCGCGTTCGGATCGAGGATCAGCAACGGCAGCTCGGTATGAAGGAGGAGCTGTTCGAGGACGACGCCCAGTGCGTACGTTTTCCCGCTGCCGCTCTGCCCGCACCAGAAGGTGTGGCGATTGAACCGACGCGCGTCCAGTTCCGCGGCCGCTGTCGGGCTGTCGAGCCCGGTTCCGATCTGCAACATGGTCATGGCATCCTCCGGATCAGTTGTGGCACCACAATGCCGCATGCGGCACCGTGCGGCACCTGATCTCGCCGCCAGGACGAAGAGTTCATGCGTTGCGGATGATGCGCGCGGCGGTCGCCGCGCGCGACGATTGCCTCGCACGCCACAACCTGAGAGGCATGACCATGACCGACTCCTCCCCCGTCGTCACGTACGCGAACTTCGCGCGCATCGAGACGTTGCGGATGTTCGCCGCGATCAGCGCGAACGCCGGCGGCGCGAATCGGTGGAACCACTACCGCGTCCCCACCCCCATCGATCAGCAGACCATCATCCGGATGAACCGCGACACGCTTTACAGCGCGGCGATCATCGACGTCTCCGAAGGCGCGACGATCACGATCCCGGAGACGGGCGGGCGCTACGTGTCCGTCATGCTCGTCAGCGAAGATCACTTCATCAATCGAGTCATCCACGAGGCAGGCGAACACCGCCTGACTGCTGCGGAGCTCGGGTCGGAGTTCGTCCTCGCCGCGGCACGCATCCTCGTGGACTCGGACGATCCCGATGACGTCGCAACGGTCGATGCCCTCCAGGATCAGTTCTCCCTGACGTCCGTGGGAGGTCGCGAGCTGCCGGCACTCGACTACGACGCCGACTCGTTCGCCCAGACCCGCGATGCCGTCCTCACCCTCGCGAAGGGACTCGCCAGCTTCGAGCACGCGTTCGGCCCCGCGGACCAGGTCGATCCCGTCCGTCATCTGCTGGGAACCGCTTCCGGATGGGGCGGCCTGCCCGACGACGAGGCGTTCTACGTCAACGTCGAGCCCGGACTTCCCGTCGGCGAGTACGAACTCACGGTCGGAGAGGTGCCCGTCGACGGCTTCTGGTCGATCTCGATGTACAACGCCGAGGGCTACTTCGAGCCCAACGACGCCGGCCGCTACAGCGTGAACAACGTCACCGGTGTTCGCGGTGCCGACGGAAGCATCACCGTGCGGTTCGGCGGCGACACGTCCGCGCCGAACGCGCTTCCGCTCACAGAGGGGTGGAACTACCTCGTCAGGCTCTACCGTCCCCGCCCGGAAGTCCTCGACGGCTCGTGGACCTTCCCGTCGATCGAGGGTGCACGATGACCGCTGACGGTCCGGCCGAGACGACGTTCGGCCCGCTCGAGCTCTTCGTCGTCACCTTCGACGGCGTCACTCCGGACACAGGCGTCCTCTCGGCACTCAAGAGTCTGGGAGACGGCACTTCGGTCCGCCTCGTCGACCTGGTCATCGCGGTCCGCCTCGCCGACGGCTCTGTCAGGGTCAGCGAGTTGGCGGACCTGCCCGTCGATCTTTCCGGAGCGGTCGATCTCGTCGCAGAGGGGCTCATCGGAGAAGAGGACATCGACGATGCCGTCGAGGCGGTACCGCCGGGATCGGGCATCGCATTGGCCGCGATGGAGATGCGCTGGGCGGCGAACCTGTCGTCGACGTTGGCCGCGGCGGGAGGGCACGTCGCCCACATCGCCCTCGTCCCCGGGCCCGTGGTGAACGAGCTCGTCAGTGGAAGTCTGCTGGCCTCGTCGAACGGAGAGAACTGATCATGCCCTTCATCGCACGTGGCGGACGCCCGGGTCTGCTCGGCATGGCCGCCCGAACCGCGGTCGTCGCAGGAACGGCGACCGCGGTCAGCGGCGCTGTCGCTCGAAACCAGCAGCGACGAGCCGCTGAGCAGCAGGCACGAGTCCAGCAGACGCCGGTTCCGCCGGCTCCCACGCCGGTCGTCACCCCGCCCGCGGCGGCGCCTGTCGCCGCCGGCGACGACTTCTTCGCTCAGGTGGAGAAGCTCGCGACGCTGCATCAGCAGGGTGTCCTCACCGACGAGGAGTTCGCTCTGGCGAAGCAGCGGCTGCTGAATGGTTGATCGTAATGGTCGCAGCGCCTCCTCGGATTCCGTAGAGGCGCTGCGGATGCGGGTCGCCGCACTCGAACGGGAGAACGAAGAACTCCGGGCCCCCGCGGTTGCACACAGGAGAGCACGGCACGCAGCCGGACGGTCGATCCTCTCGTTCGTCCTCATCGCTCTCGGCGTCGTCGTCGGGAGCGCTGGGTTGGTCAGTTCGTACGCGAAACAGCAGCTTCTCGACACGACGAACTTCGTCGCCACCTTCGCGCCCCTAGCCACAGACAGTGCAGTTCAGGACGTGGCTGCCGACGCGATTCTCTCCGCCATCGACGACGCTGTCGACATCCCTGCCCTCACCGCTGACGTCATCAGCGGTATTCGGGAACTCGATCTTCCCCCGCGAGCTGGCCTCGCCCTCGAGCTGCTGGAGGCTCCGGCGGCACAGGGTCTGCAGGGTCTCGTCGATTCCAGTGTCGCCGCGATTGTCGCGTCAGATGCGTTCTCGACAACCTGGGAACAGATGCTGCGCATCTCGCACACGCAGATGATGGCAACCGTTCGCGGCGACGACGCCGCAGCCGTCACCCTCTCCGATGGCGTGCTCCAGCTGCAGATCGGACCGCTCGTAGCCGAGGCGAAGGAGCGCTTGCTGGCCCGCGGCATCACGCTGGCGGAGTCGATTCCCGCCGTCGACCGCAGCATCGACCTCGTCGAGGGAGAGTCATCCGAGCAGATCCGTGCCGTGGTCAACGCGGTCGATGTGGCGGGAAGCTGGCTGCCTTGGGCATCCCTGGTCCTCATCGTGGTAGGCATCCTCACCGCTCGGCACCGGCAGCGGGCACTGATCGGTGCATCGGTCACGACTGCGGTGATGATGACCTCGGTCGCCATCGCTCTCACGTTTGCGGGAGGGATCCTCGTCCGCGCCGCGAGTCGCAGCCCTGGCGTCATCACAGGCACCGCTGCGCAACATGTGTATGACGCAGCGACCAGGATGATGTCTCAGATGAGCGTCGCCATTGCGACGCTCGCCGTCGCAGTCGCGCTCGTTGCATGGTTGTCGGGGCCTTCCGCGGCGGCTGTGGCAGTGCGCACGGGCATCGCCTCCGCCGGTCGGAGTGTCCAGCAGCGCGCGGAGAAGCGAGGGCTCAGCTCCGGACGTCTCGGGCTGTGGCTCGACCGCCATCACCGAATCGCGCTCGTGGCGGTCGGAGTCGCAGCTGCCGCAGCCATTCTGTTGTTGCGTCCGTTGTCGCCCGCGATGATCATCTGCACCTCCGTGGTGAGCACGCTCCTCGTGCTCGCCACCCAGTTCATCCGCCGTCCGGTGGAATCGCTTCCCGACCCCACCGCCCTCTCCACACCCGAAAGTACCCTCGATGCTTGACGTCATCAGCAGCACCCTCACCAGCGCGGTCGCCATCGCCATCAGTCCGATACCGATCATCGCGGTGATCCTGATGCTGATGACCCCGCGCGCGACACGACTCGGGGTGTCATTCCTGGTGGCATGGTTCCTCGGCATCGTCCTCGCGACGACAGTCGCGGCGCTCTTGTCCGGTGTGCTGCCCGAACCATCGATGAATGAATCACAGCCCGTTCTCGGCGCGATCATGCTGGTGATCGGTGCGGGGCTTCTGTTCCTGGGTTGGCGGCAATGGCGGTCCCGCCCCGGGCCGTCCGAGACAGCTGAGCTGCCGGCGTGGATGACGAAGATCGATGGCCTGCGCACTCCGGCAGCATTCGGCCTCGGGTTCGCGCTCGCGGCCGTCAATCCGAAGAACCTCCTCGTCGCGGCATCGGCGGGCGCCGTCATCGGTCGCAGCGAGCTCCCCGCAGGCGAGTTCATCGCCGTGGTGGCAGTGTTCTCCGGCGTTGCGGCGCTGAGCGTGCTGCTCCCTGTGCTCACGATGCTGATCGTCCCTCGCGTCGCCGCGAGTGCCCTCGACGCGATCCGGAGCTGGCTGACCGACAACAACGCGACCATCATGACGGTCCTTCTCACGGTGATCGGGTTCAACGTCATCGGCAAGGGACTCGGGATGTTCGGGTGACGTCCGTCTACGCTCAGCAACATGAGTGCGACTCCCGCTGACCAGCATCCGATCCTCCGCACGCATCGAGCGCTCCGACCGGGCTTCGGTACAGAAGCCGCAGTGTACGGAACGATTCTCGTGAGCGGCCTCATCGCGGTGTCCTCCGCCCACGGCGAGACATCCGCGGTCGTGCTGATCACGGTGGGGGTGACCGTGGTGGTCTTCTGGGCGGCACACGTCTACGCCGGTACCGTCGCCCGTCTCGGGGATGAAGGAGCGGAGCACATCGGGGTGCGCACGGCGATCCGCCGTTCAGTGCGTCATTCGCTGGGGATGCTCAGTTCTGCGGGAGTCCCCGCATTGATCCTGCTGGCGGGGACCACCCGTCTGATCCCGGACGATGCCGCGAACGAGGTGGCACTGTGGTCGGGTACGGTGATCCTTGCTTTCCTCGGATACGTGGCGTTCCTTCGCCGTGGAAGCGGATTATGGGCAAGAATCCTCGGCGCGGTGGGAACGGCGTCCTTCGGCGTCGTCTTCGTGATCCTGAAAGCGTTCGTGCACTGACCTCACGGCGACGGATGGCGATGAGAAGGGCTGGTCCGCAGGTACCGCCGGACCAGCCCTTCTCGCTCGAGGTGGCTACTCGCACTCCAGGTCGGTCGCCGTGTCCTGCCTGGTCTGGGCGACATCGCGTGCCTCCTCAACGAGAGAGTCGCGCGCATCGGCGAGTGACGTGTCGCTGTCGATGGCGGTCGCTGAGTCGAGGAACTTCTCCCAGCTGTCGGTCAGGGCCTGCGCGCGGTCCGCTGCCACTGCGTCCAGCGCGCTGTCCGCCTCGTCGTACGCAGCCGCCACACTCTCCCGGATCGTCCGCAGGTCTCCGACGGTCTCTGCCTCTCCGAGATCGGACTCCGCCGTGGTCAGTGCCGCCTCGAAGTCATCGAGCGCGACGCATGCCGCCGTCACGTTCTCTTCATCGGTCGCCGCAGGCGCTGTGCACCCTGCGAGAGTCATGACGCTCAACGCGCTGAGAGTCACGATGACTCCCGCGTACTTCAGGTTCTTTTTCATGGTCGCCTTTTCTTCTGTTCGATCCTGCGTGGACACTTTCACTGTGCGGGAGACGAAGCGGGCGATCCAGAGATGACGGAGTGATTCATCCGCAATGCATGAACCACGGGCATGGTGCTGGGCGTGCTGGGCATCGCCGTCATCCTCAGCGGCGTCGGCTTGCTGTGGTCCTCGCCGCGCGCCACGAGTGACGCCGGTGGTCACATCGTTGAGTGCAGATCGTCACTTGGCGTACGATCCGAATGTGACTGTTGCGGATACCGCCACCCCGTATCCGCTGCCGGAGATCGAGCAGGTCCTCCTCGAAAGCAAGACAACCGCCGCTGCCGCCCCGCAAGGGTTGGTCAGCAGACGTGCTCTGATCGAGAGGGCAGGAGGCGGCCCGCACCGTGTCGTGGCGATCACAGCGCCCGCCGGCTATGGCAAGTCGACGCTGCTCGCCGAGTGGGCAGCTGCCGAGCAGCGCGTCACGTGCTGGGCGACAGTGGATCGTTTCGACAACGACCCCGGTGCCTTGCTCACGCTCCTGGCGACCGCGACTCAGCACATCACCCCGAGTGGCGCGAGTCTCGCTTCCAAGATGAGGGGCACGAGCACAACCCTCCTCGCGCGCTCCGCGCCGCTCCTCGCCCGTACCTGGAGCTCAGCGCCAGAACCGTTCGCCCTCTTCATCGACGACTTCCATCTCGCGTCTTCACCCGACTGCCTCGACGCGTTCGTGGTTGCGCTGCAGGGCATCCCGGAAGGCTCGCTCGTCGTCGTCGCCAGCAGAGAGACTCAGCCGCACCTCGCACGCATGCGCGTGAGCGGCGCCGTCGCCGACGTCAACGCGCTCGACCTCCGCATGGATCAGGGCCAAGCGGAGAAGATCTTCGCTTCGGCGACCAAGACCGCTCCTGCCGACATCATCGCCGCCGCTGTCGAACGGAGCGAAGGATGGCCAGCCGGGATCTTCATGTCGGCGCTGACCTTCAACGACGCCGCGAAGGTGGCGGTGTCCGGGGGCAGCGGCACCATCGCCGATTACCTCTATCGTGAGTGCCTCGCCGGTCTGCGCCCCGAGCTGCGGGATTTCCTTCTCGACACCGCCATTCTGCACGAGCTCACGCCTGAGCTCTGTGATCACATTCGAGAAACGAACACCTCGCATGACCTGTTGCACAGCGCCCTTTCTCTGGGTCTGTTCCTGACGCGGCTTGGGAACCGTGAGGACTGGTACAGGTACCACGCGCTCTTCCGCGAGTTCCTCATTCGGGAGGGTGAACGACGTGACCGTCGCCGCATGCGTGCCCTCCATCTCCGAGCCGGCAACTGGTATGAGGCACACGGTGTCGCACCGCAATCCATCGAGCATCTCATCGAAGGCGGCGAGGACGCTCGCGCGGTGAACGGCGCCGCGCGGATCTCACTGACGATGTTCCAGCGGGGTGAGGTCTCAACCCTCGACCGTTGGCGGAACACCCTCGGCGATGCTGTGGTTCACTCCTGCCCACCGATGGCGGTGATGTCTGCATGGAAGTCCGCGATGTTCGGCGAGAGCCCGCGCGCAGAGAACGACGCCGCGGCGCTCGAACGCATCGACTCCACGCTGCTCACGCAGCCGATGAGAGCGTCCTTCGAGGCAGGACGCGCGCTGGTCAGGGCGTCCCTGTGCGCGAACGGCCCGGAAGACATGCTGCGCAACACCGAGTTCGCCGTACAACAGGCCCCGGAGGGGACTCTGTGGAACGGCCCTGCCCTGTACTTGCGCGGAGAAGCACGCCTACTCAACGCCGACCTGCCGAGTGCTGAACGAGACTTCGTCAAGGCGTACGACGCCTCGGCTGCGCACGGCAACTCCACTGCATTGTTGCTCGCCGTCGCGAACCTGACCGTCCTCGCCGCCGACCGGGAAGACTGGGATCGCGCGGCCGAGCTCGCGTCGGACAGCCTGCGCATCCTCGATGAGTCCGCGTTCGAGGGCTACCCGACGATTGTGCTCGCGCTCGCCTCTGCAGCCCGCGTCGCCGCGCAGCGGGCCGACGACCAGGCACGACCGCTGGTGTCCCGCGCAATGCGCGCTCGGGTGCAGTCCACCCACACATTCCCGCATGTCGCGATTCGCGCGCGTCTTCAGCTCGCGTCGGCGTTCAGACTCCTGGGCGACGAGGACGCGGCGATTCAGTTGGCACGCGAAGGTGTCTTCCTGATGAGGCGTAGACCGCGCATGGGTGTGCTCGGACGGCAGCTGGAGGAATTCCTGGTGGGGCGCAGATCGGCGGACCAGGCGGCGACACCGACGGTCGTTCTGACCCCGGCGGAGATGCGCCTCCTGCCCTACCTTCAGACGCATCTCACACTCCAGGAGATCGGCAAGCGCCTGTTCCTGTCGCGTGCGACGATCAGTACTCAGGCTTCCTCCATCTACAGGAAGCTGGGGGCTGAGCGCCGCGGAGCCGCGGTAGCTGCAGCACAAGGGCTGGGGCTGTTGTCCTGACGGCGTCGCCTCGGCATGACCTCTCTGGCCGAACGCGGGTGTGAGAGCGCAACGGTCGCTGCGCCCTCACTCGGAGGATTCAGGCTGCGGCTACCGTTTCGCCAGAGATCGTGCGCGCCTTCATCGCGGCGAACTCGTCCGGCGTGATGGTCCCCGCGTCGAGGAGGGCCTTAGCCTTGGCGACCTCATCCGCGGGGCTGGATCCGGCCACGTCGCGAATGTACGCGTCGGTCGCGTCGCGCGCTTCACGCGCCTGGTCGTTGATGCGGTCAGGCATGCTGCCACCGCGAGCGATCAGGTACACGAGCGACGTGAGCAACGGGACGAAGACGAGAAACACGATCCACGCGGCCTTCGCCCAGCCGTTGAGCGCGCGATCACGGAAAAGGTCCGAGAGCACCATCACGACGGCGATCAGCGAACCCAGGAGGACGAAAGCGAAGAAGAAGAGGACCAGGACGTCCCACAGGGATTCCAGAATGTTCAACACAGCACCTTTCACCGGCTCGGCGTCTCCGAGCGTTCACGTCCGACTCGCTTTCGGCCGGACGCAGCGAGCCTATTGTCGGCGGGTCACGCTGCCGGAGGTCGACCGGGGATTTCGTTCACTGTGTATGAGTGCCATCTTCGCGCCACCGATCCGCAGCGTCGAGCGCTTCCCGGATCGAGTCCCCGACGCGCGGACGTTCCGGGAACACGCGGCCTTCTCCGAGCCGCCCCAGCGCTCCCGTGGCGCGAAGCTGTTGGAGGACGGAGGAAGTGACCCCCGCGACCATGACGGTTCCGCCGGCTGCCGTCACGCGAACCGAGTATCCTTCCAAGACCTTGAGGAAGGTGCTGCCGATCTCGTCCTTGCCTCGCAGGCGGATGATGACGACGGCGCCGGCTGCGTTCGGGGGAACCTCCGGCAACTGGCCCTCCATCACGGGGGCTGCTGCGAAGAAGAGGCTTCCGTACGGGACGAGAACGCACGTCTGTCCGCCTTGTAGGACCTCGGGTGCGGCCGTCTCCCGCGGCATCTGCTCGCCGTCATCGAACACCCACTGCTTCACCACGACCCGATTCGACTGTCTGATCACGTACAGGATGACGGCGAGCCCGACACCGGACAGTGCCGCATACTGCAGCGGGACGACGAGCGTCAGCAGGAAGGTCACGGACAGTACCGTCGCCTGCACGGACCCGGTGCGCCACACCAAGAGGATCTGGCGGATCTTGAACGTACGGATGCCGACGAGGATCAACAGCCCTGCCAAAGAGGGCATGGCGACGTATTCGAAGACCGGACCGGCGGCGAGGATCGCCAGGGCCATCACGACGGCCGCGCAGAGGTTCGCGAGCGCGGATCGAGCGCCCGCGGTGCGCACGAGCGCCGTGGCGGACATCGACCCACCGACGGGCATTCCCTGGAAGAAGCCCGACGCGATGTTCGCGATGCCCTGGCCACGGAAATCCGCCGATGCATCGGCGAACTTCCCATCGGGGTTCGGGATCGAGCCGCTGATGGCGGCCCCCTGGACGAGGCCGACCAGCGCCAACGAGCATGCGGGCACGACGAGGGCGGGGATCAGCGACAGGTCGGGAATCTCCATACCCGGCAAGGTGCGCGGCACGTCAATGAGGTCTCCGATGGTCGCCACGGACCCGGTGGTCAGGATGTTGATCCACCATGCCGCGACAGACCCGATCACGACGGCGACGACCATCCCCAACGTTCCGATGCGGGTCCGCTCGAGCACGAGGATCAGCGCAACTGTGAGCACAGTCACGAGAACCGTCGGCAGATTCCACTGCGGGACATGGACGATGGAGTCCAGTGCGCGAAGCACCCGGTTGTCCCCCTCGGCGACTCTGCCCGTGGCGTTGTCCAACTGCCCGAGCACGATGTTCACTGCGACGGCGTTGATGAAGCCCACCAGCACCGCCGTCGGAATGAAGCGGACGAGCGTTCCGAGCCGCGCGATTCCCAGGACGAGCATCACCGCTCCCGCAAGCAGCACGAGCATCGCCAAACCGGATGCCGAGAGTCCCTCGGGCATCCCTGCGTCGACATCGGAGACGACCACGGCCATCGCGCCGGTGGCCTGTACGGACATGAACACCGAACCTGTGGCGAGAGCCCCCGCGAACGTGCCGAAGAGGTAGGCGTACAGACCGTGAAGTGGGTTGAGGCCCGCCAGCATTCCCGCGGCGAGCCCGTCGGGGACGCTCTCCACACCCAAGACGATGCCGGCCTTGATGTCTGCACCGGCCGTGCCCCGAGTGCCGAAACGGCGCAGGTAACGGCGGAGGACTGCCCGGGCTACTTCGGCGGTCAGACCCATACCTGGATCGCCTTCTCGACTGGGATGATCCCGACCAGGGGCGAAGTCGCGCGGTCGACATGTTCGGCACGGAAGGCACCATCGTCCGGGCCGAACACCACGGCGACAGCAGCCCGGACCGCGCCGATCCGGCCGAAGAGGAAGCTGACTGCATTCTCTCGTGCTCGGCGCGAGAGGAGGGTCGCGATCAGACCCATGATCGCGAGAGGGCTGGCGACGATGCCGAGGACCGCCGGGATCAGTTCCCACCCGAGCTCGATCATGCGAAATCTCCTCGTCGCGTCTCATGGGACGCTCCGCCGCTCGGCGGGGCGGCGAGCGCCTTCGCTGCATCCCTGTTGGTGGGGAACTGCCCGATCCCGTCCAGCAGTCCAAACGTCTCGAGTCGTTCACGCAGCCGAGGTCGGACACTGGCGAAGACCACGCGTATCCCTCTGCCTTCGAGCGCATTCAGGAGGCGCCGTAGGTCTCCTGCCCCGGTCGCATCGACGTCGCTGATGCCCTCTGCGTCGAGGACCAGCCCCGTCGTCTCAGGTCCGGCCGCGTCGACGAGGGCCGTCACCTGTTCTGCGATGGCGGCGGCGTTGGCGAAGAAGACCTGGCCTGCCAGGCGGATGACCAGGGTTTCCCCTGGTTCAGGCGTTTCGATGATCTCGGTGAAGGCGTCCGCGTCACCGGAGGCGAGGGCATCGACCTGCGGAGTCGCAGCGCGTCGGGCGAGATTTACCAGCGACAGGATGAACGCGATGGCGAGTCCTTGGAGCGGTCCGAGGATGAGGACGCCGAGGAGACAGACTGCTCCGATCCCGAACTCGTACGGCGATGTGCGCGCGAGTTGGATGAAGTCGCGTACGCCGAGGAGGTTGAGGACAGCGACCGCGACCACGGCTCCGATCACCGGTGTGGGGATCTGCGCGAGGACGCTAGTGCCGAACAGAAGCAACAGGACGGCGCCCGCCGCCATGATGATGCTCGGAAGTTGCGTGCGGGAACCGAGTTGATCCATCGCGGCCGTCCGTGATGTCGACGACCCCACTGCGAACGACATCGACAGGCCGGCGGCCACGTTCGCGGCGCCGAAGGCGAGCAGGTCTAGGTCGCTGTCCGTGCGGTACCCGCGCTGTTCTCCGTACGAGCGGGAGAGCAGAACCCCCTCCGCCATCGTGATGAGGGCGAGAGCGAGAGCGGACGGGATCAGCGACGCCCATTGGCTGAAGCTCAGCGTGGGGAACGCGAACTGCGGAGGCCCCGCGTCCACCTCGCCCAGAACCGCCACCCCCACCTGATCGAGGTGGAACACGGAGGTGAGGAGGGTGGCGAGGATGAGCACCAGCAATGCCCACGGGGCTTTGGGGAGCAGCCGTCGCCCTCCGACGAGGATGACGAGTGCACACACGCTGAGAAGGACGGACGGCACGGATGCCTCGGGGACGCGGGCGATGAGTTCGACGATCTCACGGAAGAAGCCGTCGGCGTCCCCCGCGGATACGCCCAGCATCTTGCGCACCTGGCTGACGAGCACCTCGAGTGCGAGGCCCGCGACGAACCCGATCAGGATCGGGTGCGAGAGGAAGTTCGCCAGGAACCCCCATCGCAGCACTGCAGCGATGAGCAGGGCGAGCCCGCACAGGATCGCTTGAGCCGCTGCCATCTCGGCGAAGTCGTCCTCGCCCACGCCGAGACCGACGAGAGACGAGAAGACGAGTGCTGCGGCGGCCGCGTCCGGAGAGGCGACCACCTGGCGGGAGGACACGAGAAAGACGTAGACGAGTGTGGGAACGATGAGCGCGTACAGGCCAGCGGTGACGGGTAGGCCGGCTATCTGCGCGTACCCGATGTTCAACGGCACGGCAATGGCGAGCAGCGTGAGACCGGCCAGCGACTCACGGACTATGCTCGCGTGGCGCAGCCCCTGCAAAGGCCGTTGCATTCGAATCTCCCCTCTGACACTTCGTTTTCGAAGCCGACGTCATCGTCCCGCGACCGGTCCTGTGGGAGGAGGCATCGGGACGTCTTTCATGCGGATCGGATGAGGGTACAGCCCCACGCGTGGACACGCTCCGCCGCCGTGACCGCGTCTGGGCGAACCGGTACACGAACACCACGGGCAACGGTGACCTCAGCATCCCTCGAGGCCGTCGAACATCGTCTTCGACGACCACGCCGCCTGACCAACGGGATCAGCTCGCGCTGACACCGATGCGTACCTGAGCGGCTCCGCTCACTGACGAGGCCCGCCGGCGGCACGCTGGCACGCTCCCCGCTACACCAAGACAATCGAACGCGCCCGAAAACCGGGCGCGTTCGTGTTTTCACGACCAGAATCGCTCTACAAGGCTTACCCGAATCGGAACCTCACTCCGCCGGGACGAAAAAGGGAAGGGCACCTGCTCGAAGCAGGTGCCCTTCCCTTTTCTCTCGCTGTTCTGCAATCAGTATTGCCAACAGCCCTTGTGGTCGGGCTGACAGGATTTGAACCTGCGACCCCTTGACCCCCAGTCAAGTGCGCTACCAAGCTGCGCCACAGCCCGTTGTTCTGCACTCTCGCGCAGGCAACTCCCCCATCTTAGCCCCACTCGACCGCGCTCCGCGAACCGAGCGCGCGCCGGGCGTTGCGGGTGTCGGAGGCCAGGCGTACCGTCACGTGTATGACGACGATCACGACCGAGGTGGCGACATCGGCCCACTGGGATGACGTGCAGCACGCTCTCACCGGTGGCAGTGAAGGGGCGAGCTGCCAGTGCATCTGGCCGATGCTGAGCAACAGGGACTGGAGCGAGACAACCACTCAGCAGCGCACCGAGATGCTGCGCGCGGAGATCACCGAAGGTCCCCCTCCGGGGCTCATCGTCTATGTCGATGGCGAGGCTGCCGGGTGGATCCGCATCGGTCCACGTACGGTGCAGGAGCGCATCCCGCGCACGCGCATGATCGCCGCAGCATCCGATGAGCCTTTCGACGACGATTCCGTGTGGGCGGTGAGCTGCTTCGTTGTCCGCCGCGAGCACCGCGGGTCGGGCCTGAACCTTCAGATGCTGCGAGCCGCCGTCGACTACGCCCGCGCATCCGGCGCACGACTCATCGAGGGATACCCCGTCGACACTCGCGGCGAGAAGAAGCGCACGAACGACCTCTTCCACGGCACTCTCGGGACGTTCCTTGCCGCCGGGTTCACGGAGGCTGCCGAAATGAAGCCCGGTCGCACGCTGGTCACAAGAGATCTCGCCTCATGACGGAGGAGTCCGAACTTCCCGCATCCATGGGACGGGTGTCCCGGCGCGAGCTCGCTCTGCAGGGCCTGACCAGGCTGGACCAGTTCGACGGAGCCTCCGAGAAGCACCTCCTCTCGATACACGGCGTGGGGCCCAAGGCCATCCGCATCCTTCGGGAGCACCTCGAAGCCGCAGGCAAGCGACTCTCGCCCTGAACGGACCACTAGCGTGGATGACATGAGCGACGAGCATCCGATCATCGAAGACGCCGAACTCGGCCCCCTCGTCCGTGCGACGACCGAGCTCGGCGATGGGACGGTCCTCACTCACGACTGGTACGCGGGCGGCACGGTCGTCGATGGTGCACCCCTCGACCTCATGATCGAGGGAACGAACGCCGAGGAGGCGCGCGGCCTGCTCCCCCACGTACACGAGACCGTGGCAGCGCTCGGGGCGCTGCGACGGCTAGCGTCGGATGCCGTGGTCACGGCCTTCAGCACCGGAACGCCCGAGCAGTACGAGCTCGACGACGCCGCGACCGACCTGAACCTCGAGACCCTGGAGGCCTCAGCCGACGGCACCATCGTGCTGCATCTCATCGACACCTGTGGGCAGCATTTCCCTGAGGGTTACTGGCCCGCCGTGCATCTCGCCACCGACGGCCAGATCACTCAGGTGACTGTGGAGTCCTGACCCGCTCGGTTCGATGATGCCGCCCTACGATGAGGGGATGCGACGCCGCACTCCGCTCCGTCTTCTCGCGTGGGCATTCCTGCCGTACGTCGCGATCTCGGCGACTCATGTGGCGCTTCTCGCCATAGGTGACGCAGTCGCCGGGCCGACGAAACTCCTGCTGATGCCGATGCTCGCTCTTCCGGTGCTGGTGTCGCTCCGGCAGATCGCCGCACGAGGAGCACGTGCTCTCATCTTCGCGGCGCTCTTCTTCTCCTGGCTCGGCGACGGCGCCGGCATCTTCTTCCCAGCCGCGCCTGAAATGCCGCTCATGCTGCTCTTCTTCGGTGTCGCTCACATGGCATACATCACCCTCTTCGTCCGCTACCTCACTCGACGACGGATGCCCTGGTGGGCGGTCGCCTATGCCGCATGGTGGGTCGCGATGCTGGTCGGCCTCGGCCCGCACACAGGCAGTCTGCTGATCGCGGTCGCGGTCTACGGGTTGGTACTCGGCTCCACAGCAGCACTCTCGACGCGCTGCCACCCCGTGGTCGCGACGGGCGGAGTGCTCTTCCTCGCCAGCGACACCCTGCTCGCACTGCGGCTCTTCCTCCCGGATTCGCTCCCCTCCTGGAGCAGCCCGACGATCATGCTGACCTATACGATCGGTCAGGGGCTGATCGTCGCCGGGGCCCTGATCACACTGCGGAAGCGAGGATCTTGATGGCCGATGCGGCACGTGTCGACAGCTGGCTCTGGGCCATCCGCATCTACAAGACGCGCTCCGCGGCGACGACCGCATGCCGCGCGGGGCATGTGCGCGTGAACGGTGACAAGGTGAAAGCGGCACAGCATGTGCGCATCGGCGACGAACTGCGCGTGCGTATCGCCGGATTCGATCGCATCCTGATCGTGCGTCAATTGCTGGTCAAGCGCGTCGGAGCGCCCTTGGCGGCGCTCGCGTACGAGGATCGCACTCCGGAGCGCGAGCCGCAGGCTGCTCTTGGCCTTCGTGATCGTGGAGCCGGTCGACCCACCAAGCGCGAGCGGCGCGACATCGATCGGCTGCGCGGACGAGCATCTGGGGATGCCGGAATGTTTCCGGAGTAGCGCTGCTCATATTCGTATCTTTGTTCTAATCTAGANGTATGGCTCACCGNACCGATCTCGACCTCGATCTTGAGGAGCGGTGCCGCTTGCTCGATGAGTGGACCGAGGTCCGGCGTCGGATCGCGGCGCTTGAGGCGGAAGCGAGCGAGCTGCTGGTCCAGAGGATCGCGGTCCGCGAAACCGATGTGTCCGAGCACCCGTTTCACCGGGATGCGATCGACCGGTCGATGGTCGCGGAGTATGCGGCGGCGGGCCGGGTGACGACGGGGTCGGTGGAGTATGCGTTCACCGACGCGCGTACGTTGTCGCTGACTCTGCCGGCGACGCGGGCGGCGTTCGCGGCCGGGG